>NZ_SJCY01000026.1 GCF_004354365.1 Pedobacter changchengzhani | reverse complement strand
AAAGCAGAACGCTTTTAAAAAACAAAAAAAATACTACCGGGATCGGTAGGCTACATTGACATAAAGATTAAGAAAGAAGAAAACGCCACGGGGCACATATCATGGATATGAAACGGTTCGAGACCGCATTTTTTTACTAATAAGGCTGAAACGAGGCTTAGGTTAGGGCACATGAAACCCTCTACCTTTATACCCTCCACCTTCAACCTTAATAAAGTTCTTTGACATATTGGAAGAAGTTAAAAAAGAAGAGCAAACAACAATAGGCGACTGTTGTGTTTGTGCTCACTAACCCATGAATTTATTCGTGGGAGAGTATGAGACATCATAACAAGAGCAAAAAAAGCATACCGTACGGCGCAAAAGGCGTACAGGTAGAAGAAAGTAATAAAGAGTACACGGGGGATGCCTTGGCTCTCAGAGGCGATGAAGGACGTGATAAGCTGCGATAAGCTCCGGGGATCTGCAAATATGAATTGATCCGGGGATTTCCGAATGGGGCAACCCGGCATGTTGAAGACATGTCACTAATATAGAGCAAACCTGCCGAACTGAAACATCTAAGTAAGCAGAGGAAGAGAAAATAATAATGATTTCCTAAGTAGTGGCGAGCGAACGGGAAAGAGCCCAAACCTACTTTGTTACGGCAAAGTGGGGGTTGTAGGACTGCAATATGGCATTAGCAAACAGAAGTGGAATGGGATGGGAAGCCCAGCGGTACACGGTGATAGCCCGGTACACGTATAGAATGCTAGCTTAGCAGTATCCTGAGTACCGCGAGGTCGGAGACGCCTTGTGGGAATCTGCCGGCACCATCCGGTAAGGCTAAATACTCCTGAGAGACCGATAGTGAACCAGTACCGTGAGGGAAAGGTGAAAAGAACCCCGAACAGGGGAGTGAAATAGAACCTGAAACCGTGTACTTACAAGCGGTCGGAGCGTCCAGGTGGCGTGACGGCGTGCCTTTTGCATAATGAGCCTACGAGTTACTCTTCTCTGGCAAGGTTAAGTGTTTAAGACACGGATCCGAAGCGAAAGCGAGTCTGAACAGGGCGTACAGTCAGAGGAGGTAGACGCGAAACCTTGTGATCTACCCATGGACAGGTTGAAGGTGCGGTAACACGTACTGGAGGACCGAACCGATAAACGTTGAAAAGTTTCCGGATGATCTGTGGGTAGGGGTGAAAGGCTAATCAAACTGGGAAATAGCTCGTACTCCCCGAAATGTTTTTAGGAACAGCGTCGGCATTGAGTTATATAGAGGTAGAGCTACTGATTGGGTGCGGGGGAGTCAAATCCTACCAAATCCAGACAAACTCCGAATGCTATATAATATGGCCGGCAGTGAGGCGCGGGGTGCTAAGGTCACGCGCCGAGAGGGAAAGAACCCAGACCATCAGCTAAGGTCCCCAAGTGTACGCTAAGTTGAACTAACGAGGTCCGACTGCACAGACAGCTAGGATGTTGGCTTGGAAGCAGCCATTCATTTAAAGAGTGCGTAACAGCTCACTAGTCGAGCGGTCGGGCATGGATAATAAACGGGCATTAAGTGTATCACCGAAGCTATGGGATTGAAATATATCGGTAGGGGAGCATTCTATATGCAGCGAAGGTATCTGGTAATGGGTGCTGGAGCGTATAGAAAAGCAAATGTAGGCATAAGTAACGATAAGGCGGGAGAGAAACCCGCCCACCGAAAGGATAAGGTTTCCTGATCAACGCTAATCGGATCAGGGTCAGTCGGGACCTAAGGAGAACCCGAAGGGGAAATTCGATGGACAACTGGTTAATATTCCAGTACTTTTTATAACTGCGATGTGGGGACGGAGTAGTGACACTGCCGCGGTCTGACGGAATAGACCGTTGAAGACAGTAGGTATTGGACCGGTAGGCAAATCCGCCGGTCTAGCTGAAAGTCGATAGTACCGCGAGGCTCCGGCTGAGCGGATAGCGCAGGTAATCAGACTTCCAAGAAAAACCGCTAAGCTCCAGGTTATAAAAACCCGTACCGCAAACCGACACAGGTATCCGGGAAGAGGATTCTAAGGTGCTCGAGTGAATCATGGCTAAGGAACTCGGCAAAATGGCCCTGTAACTTCGGGAGAAGGGGCGCTGGCAGCAATGTCAGCCGCAGTGAAAAGGCCCAGGCGACTGTTTAACAAAAACACATGGCTTTGCAAAATCGAAAGATGAAGTATAAGGCCTGACACCTGCCCGGTGCTGGAAGGTTAAGAGGGGATGTCATCCTCACGGAGAAGCATTGAATCGAAGCCCCAGTAAACGGCGGCCGTAACTATAACGGTCCTAAGGTAGCGAAATTCCTTGTCGGGTAAGTTCCGACCTGCACGAATGGTGTAACGATCTGGGCGCTGTCTCAGCCATGAGCTCGGTGAAATTGTGGTCCCGGTGAAGACGCCGGGTACCCGCAACGGGACGGAAAGACCCCATGCACCTTCACTATAGTTTAACATTGACATTGGTCACAGGATGTGTAGGATAGGTGGGAGGCTTTGAAGCGGCGTCGCTAGGCGTCGTGGAGCCAACGTTGAAATACCACCCTTTCTGTGTTCGGTGTCTAATCCCGACTATTCGGGAGACATTGTTTGATGGGTAGTTTGACTGGGGTGGTCGCCTCCAAAAAGGTAACGGAGGCTTTCAAAGGTAAGCTCAGTACGCTTGGTAACCGTACGCGGAGTGCAATAGCATAAGCTTGCTTGACTGTGAGACATACAGGTCGATCAGGGTCGAAAGACGGATATAGTGATCCGGTGGTTCTGCATGGAAGGGCCATCGCTCAAAGGATAAAAGGTACGCTGGGGATAACAGGCTGATCTCCCCCAAGAGCTCATATCGACGGGGAGGTTTGGCACCTCGATGTCGGCTCGTCACATCCTGGGGCTGGAGAAGGTCCCAAGGGTTCGGCTGTTCGCCGATTAAAGTGGCACGCGAGCTGGGTTCAGAACGTCGCGAGACAGTTCGGTCCCTATCTGTTGTGGGCGTAGGAATTTTGAGTGGGGCTGACCTTAGTACGAGAGGACCGGGTTGGACCAGCCTCTAGTGAATCTGTTGTTCCGCCAGGGGCATTGCAGAGTAGCTACGCTGGGAATAGATAAGCGCTGAAAGCATCTAAGTGCGAAACTAGCCACGAGATGAGAATTCCATATAGGACCGTAGAAGACTACTACGTTGATAGGCTACAGATGTAAAGGTGGCGACACCACAGTCGAGTAGTACTAATCATCCGAAGCTTTCAAAAGCAACATACTGTTGTTTGTTCTTCAAAACTTAACTTCTTTCAATAATGTTTAAGGTTAAAGGCTGAAAGGTCGAAGGCTTAGGGTGAAAACCTTATACCTTTATACCCTCCACCTTATACCTTTATAAAATATTTAGGTGCCTATATCGGCGGTGTCCACCTCTTCCCATTCCGAACAGAGAAGTTAAGCCCGCCAGAGCCGATGGTACTGCAGTAACATGTGGGAGAGTAGGTCGGTGCCAAATCTTAAA
>NZ_SJCY01000025.1 GCF_004354365.1 Pedobacter changchengzhani | reverse complement strand
AAAGTCATTTTGAATTGTTTTGCCACTCTTTTTATGACGCCACCTCCGCTTTTTAATCCGTAGATAAACCCCTTTACCACGAATGGGAAAATCCTGTATCAGTTTACGCCCTATAAAACCTTTCGATTCATATTCCAAGTGTGAAAATCCATTGGGCAACTCGTTCTTTTCCTCGAAATCTATCAGCCAATACTCCAACTTATCCTTTACAGAGCATAGCTCCTGAAAACCCGAAACATCAAAGTATTCCATCAGCTCTGATGGAAATACGTTCTCTATAAAATTATGTGTAATAGTCTTATGATTTAGTATGCCGAAAGTTAATGTTTTTTTAGTTCTCCCCAGCTTTTACGGTTGACCCGAAAAATGGTGTAACGCTCGAAAGCCCGAATCTATTTTCTCGCAAATCGTTTTCACCTACCACAATGGCGTATAATGTTACTATTCGGCCAACGCATTTCGTGGCAAATTATTGGTGTAAAGGCATCAACTAATTTTCATACATTAGCATAAAACAAATTATTCATCCCCGAATAACATAACATCCCTTTAAAATATTAAAAATCAGTTATGCTGGTAAAAACCTACGGAAGTGCTGTTTTTGGCGTCGATGCGCTTACCATAACAATCGAAGTAAGCATTAGTGGAGGCAACAAATATTTTATGGTTGGCTTGCCAGATAATGCCGTAAAAGAAAGTTTACAACGCGTAGAAAGTGCAATTAATGTTGCTGGTTTTAGAATGCCAAGACAAAAAATAGTGGTAAACCTTGCGCCAGCAGATATTAGGAAAGAGGGCTCTGCCTATGATTTACCAATTGCCGTTGGAATCTTGGCTGCATCAGGGCAAATTCCGTCTGAAGAGCTAGAAAATTACTTTATAATGGGCGAGTTGAGTTTAGATGGCGCAATACAGCCCATAAAAGGCGCACTACCAATTGCCATACAAGCACAAAAAGAAGGTTTTAAAGGTTTTATTTTACCAAAACAAAATGTTAGAGAGGCTGCCATTGTAGATGGCTTAATTGCCTACGGCGTAGAAAATTTGGCTCAAGTGATTAGGTTTTTTAATAAAAAGGAAGAATTAGAACAGGTAAAAATAAATACAAAAGAAGAGTTTTTAAAAAACATTGGCAATTATGAGCACGATTTTGCTGATGTTAAAGGCCAAGAAAATATAAAACGAGCATTAGAAATTGCAGCCGCCGGCGGGCATAATGTAATATTAATTGGCCCTCCTGGTGCAGGTAAAACTATGCTTGCAAAGCGTTTACCAACTATTTTGCCCCCGCTTAATTTATACGAAGCGTTAGAAACAACTAAAATCCATTCGGTTGCAGGCAAACTTTCTGCAGCTGATGCATTAATGACCGTTCGGCCGTACCGTTCGCCGCACCATACTATTTCTGATGTAGCTTTGGTAGGCGGTGGCATGAACCCGCAACCCGGAGAAATATCTTTAGCACATAATGGCGTTTTATTTTTGGATGAACTACCAGAGTTTAAGCGAACGGTTTTGGAGGTAATGCGCCAACCGCTAGAAGATCGAAAAGTGGCCATTGCTAGAGCAAGATTCTCTGTCGAATATCCAGCAAGTTTTATGTTGGTGGCTTCGATGAATCCTTGTCCCTGCGGTTTTTATAACCATCCAGAAAAAGAATGTGTTTGTGCGCCCGGCGTGGTTCAAAAATACCTAAGTAAAATATCTGGTCCTTTGTTAGATAGAATTGACTTACATGTAGAAGTTACGCCTGTTAACTTTTCGGAGTTGGCTTCATCCCGTGAAACGGAAAAAAGTGAAAACATTAGGGCAAGAGTGATTAAGGCTAGAGAAATTCAAGAAAAACGATTTGAAGGTAAAGAAGATTTACATTGTAATGCACAGATGAGTCCGAAAATGGTACGCAAAGTTTGCCACATTACCGAGGCGGGAACAAACTTGCTAAAATCGGCAATGGAGCGTTTAGGACTTTCGGCGCGGGCTTACGATCGTATTTTAAAAGTAGCCAGAACAATTGCCGATTTAGACGAAAGCGAAGATGTGGAGTTAGAACATTTAGCAGAATCTATCAATTATAGAAGCTTAGATAGAGATGGTTGGGCGGGTTAAACTAACTTACTAAATCCTTCATCATGAGCAAAACTTTCAAATAATTCTAGCTGTAAAAAAAAATTAAAACTCAATGCATCAAACCATATATTCACTTATATATTGTTAAGCGCATAGCAACCCAATTATGAAAAATATTTTAATTCTATTGCTAACGATAAGTGCTTTCAACTTAACTGCGCAAACAAATCATCCAAATATTGCGAATACTGGTACCAATACTAATGCTTTCATCCCAAAAGGTTGGAAAATGATTTACCAAGCGCATGGAGATTTGAATAAGGATAATTTAGTGGATGAAGCGCTCATCATCGAAAATACAAATCCAAAAAATATCATCAAAAATGATGGCATGGGTGGAGATAAATTAAATGTAAATCCACGAATTTTATTAATCCTTTTAAAACAAAAAAGTGGTTACCAACTTATTGCTCAGAATCAAAAATTTATCCCAACAGAAAATGATACCGTAACTACATGCCTTACCGACCCATTGCAGGAAACTAAAGCTGTAGACATTTTGCGCGGCGCCTTAGTTTTAAGTTATCAATATTGGCTTAGTTGTGGTTCGTATGAAGTTAGCAGTGTTGATTATACTTTTCGCTACCAAAATAACAAATTTCAGCTAATCGGTTTTGATCAAAGCGGATACAGTAGATCGTCAGGCGAAAAATCAGCCACAAGTATTAATTTTTCTACGCAAAAAATAAGCTCAACTTATGGCGGTAATATGTTTGATGAAAAAGCAGATAAACCTAAAACCACTTGGAAAAAACTTAATTGGAAAAAACTATTAACGCTTGATGAGATGAACGAAGATTGGGCAACGAAGCTCGCTGACTTGTAAATAAATCTACTAACCTATCCTTTGGCCAAAGCCCTGTCTATCAACCGCCCAATATCTTCAACCTCTTTGTTCTCTTCTAAAATAGGAAGGTCGGTTTTATAATCAATGCGCATCCACTTTTTGTTGCTGTTGCGCAAAACTTGGCAGTACTCTGTAGCACCTTTAAAAATGGTAAACGTATCGCCTTCTTCGGGTACAACTTCGTAAATAGTACCGTTTACCTTCATGTAAAATGGATCTAGCATAGTCAGTTTAAATTAGCTTGCTCATCATCTTCTTCCTCTACTTCTGGCACGTACGCTTCAATAGCTTTACCAATTTCATTTACTTCTTTATCTTCATCAAAAATAGGAAGTTCCGTTTTCTCATCCATCTTTAACCAAATTGAAGCGGTATCTTTTAACACCTGCACATATTCTTTTCCATCCTTAAAAATGGTATAGGTATCATTTCCTTCGGGGAAGACTGCGTAATGGGTTTCTCCAACCTCGATATCAAAGGGCTCTTGCATAATTATATTTTTTGTAAAGATAAATATTCATTAAACACAATGTACAAAAATGTGCAGGTAGAAAATTTTGAAGCAAAGCAATCACTTTGTGTAGCGTTATACAAATTGGTATTGTTTTATTTTAAATTTCATCAGTTGCATCAACAAAAAAATTAAAAAATTACTTTTAGTGCGTAAAAATCTCATTCGATTATATTATTTTACACCAAATAACTAACAAAAGATAAAGAAGATGAAGTTAACGTTTTGGGGCGCTGCGCAGCAAGTAACGGGCAGTATGCACTTGTTAGAAATTGACCATTATAAAATACTGATAGACTGTGGCTTAGACTACGAGAAAGAAACCTATCAAGAAGATAACGAAGTTTTCCCATTTGATCCATCGAGTATAAATTTAGTAATTCTTACCCATGCACACATCGATCACTCTGGAAACCTACCCACTTTGGTACGATTAGGTTTTGAAGGGCAGATTTTATGTACGGCGCCAACGGCCGATTTGACATCCATTTTATTATTCGATTCTGTAGAGCTTTTTTTACGGAAGCAAAGTAGGAAACCACGAACAAAAAGAGGAAATTTTAGTGGCCCTAAACCGTTATATCTACACAAACACGTTATGGATACAATCGATAGGTTCGTAAGCATTGCCTTTAACAAGCCATTTCGCATCAACGGCGATATAAGCTTAACATTTATTCCAGTTGGCCACTTACTCGGTGCCGCAGCTGCAATTTTAACTATCAATGAGCATGGCGAGGAAAAGAAAATAGCCTTCTCTGGCGATATTGGTAGAGAGAATTATCCTGTTTTGGTTAAGCCAGAACCTTTACCACAAGTAGATTACTTAGTTTGCGAGGCAACTTATGGCGGTCGTTACCACACAAAAGATCAAACTTTGGAAGAACGATTGGTTAAAGAAATTACCGAAGCCTGTGTTAAAACACCTGGTAGATTAATTATTCCAGCTTTTAGTATAGGTAGAACGCAATCTTTAGTTTTTGCACTAAACCAAATTTTTAACAAGAAACTTTTACCACCTATTCAAATTTTTGTGGATAGCCCAATGGCGTTAAAGGCCACCGATGTTTACCGAAAGCACCACAACTTGGTGAACCAAGAAGCAAAAGATTTTTATAAAACCATGGGTGATGAATTTGAATTTGAACATTTAGCATACGTGCACACCACGAAAGAAAGCAAAGATGTATCTAATTATTTAGATCCATGCATTATCATTTCATCTGCAGGAATGCTCGAAGGTGGCAGAATTCAAGACCATTTATATTATAACATACAAAATTATTACTGCACCATTTTATTTATTGGTTACTGTGCAAAGGGCACATTAGGCAATAAACTGCTCCGTGGAGAATCAATTGTGAGGATTAAAGATAGAGAAATGATGGTGTATGCAACCATTAGGCAAACGGATTTATTAAGCGGACATGGCGACCATGATGATTTAGTAACTGTTGCAAAACAAGCCAATGCAAAAAAGAAAGTGTTTTTAGTACATGGTGAAGAAAAAAGCTTGCTTAGTTTAGCAAGTGCATTAACGGATGAAAATTATAATGTCGCTATACCAGAGAAAGGACAAGTTTTTGATCTGTAAAAAGCCCTTAAAAAGGACACTATCCCTTTAAGTGTGTAAGTTGAAAAGTCACGTTAGGTTTTATATTTTAAGTCTTTGGTCAAATATAATCATAAATTGGTTTAGGACGATTCCCCAGTTTCTGATCGGCATTGTCCATTTT
>NZ_SJCY01000024.1 GCF_004354365.1 Pedobacter changchengzhani | reverse complement strand
GCCAACGGCGGATTTTACACCAAGATTTCGGTCTCTGCCTCAACGCTACTCGTTCCCAACCTTTTCACGCCCAACGGAGATGGCACGAACGAGACATTTGAGATAAGGGGAATTGAACTTTTTGCCAAGAACGAACTGGTGATCGTTAACCGCTGGGGCAATGAGGTTTACAAATCTTCAAATTACGATAACACATGGACAGGAGAAGGCCTGAACGAAGGCACTTACTATTATCTTTTAAAGGTAAAAGAGAGCGATAATTCTGAATGGCAGATATTCAAAGGTTACATCACGTTGATCAGGGCATTTAAGAAGTAACAGTCCAGTAACTGATCAGAGCAAAAAAATAAGACAATGAAAAAAATATTCTTCATAATCGGCTTTATGTCCGTGTTCAGCTTTGCAAAAGCACAGCAGGATGCACAGTTCAGCCAATATATGTTCAATGGCATTTATATCAACCCCGCTTACGCAGGTTATAAGGAGCAATTGAACGTACACGCCTTCTACCGCACACAGTGGACGGGCATAACAGGTGCCCCTAAAACGATGAGCCTTGCGGTCGATGCGATTGCGAACGACGGCAATGTAGGTTTGGCACTGCAGGTTTCGAGCGACCGTTTGGGTGCACAGCGCAACCAGTCGGTGTACGGAAACTACGCTTACCGAATTTCGATGAACGAGGACGGCAGTTCCCGCTTGGCCTTTGGGCTCGGCGTTGGCGCAATCCAGCTCGGGATAGATGGCGCACTCCTTAATCCCAATGATTTTGAGGTGAACCAGCCACTCGGTCTTCAGAGCACAATCATACCCGATGCCCGCGTGGGCGTTTACTATTCTGATAATAATTTTTATGCAGGGCTGAGTGCAGATAACCTCATTTCGCAATACCTCGACATCAGCAAGAATGCTTTTATCCCACAGCCAAAACCGCACTATTATTTAACCGCTGGCGTGCTTGTGCCACTTTCTTATGATGTACTGCTCAAGCCCTCTTTTCTGTTAAAAGACGACAGGGGCGGTCCTACAAGTCTGGACCTGAATGCATTTGTTATCTTCGCGGAGAAATTTTGGGTAGGTGCCTCTTACCGCACCGGTGTAAAGATCTACACCAAGTCATACCTGCAGAAAGACCTGAGCAACCTGAACTCAGCGGTTGCCGCAGTTCAGTTCTTTCCTACGCCGAACCTGAGGGTGGGCTATGCCTATGACTTCTCTATAGGCGCGCTCCAGGGCTACAGTGGATCTACCCACGAAATCTCGTTGGGCTATTTCTTCAACAAAGGCAATGTAAGAATGCTTACGCCACGGGTTTTTTAGGGAAACTGTAATTAAAGATGATTATATTTGGTCTGAAAAATTAATGTTACAGACCGTTTAAATACTATAAAATGAAAAGAAATCTACTAGCATTTTTTATGTTCGGGTTATTTGCACTGATGGGCAGGCCTGCCAGTGCGCAGTATGTGCTAAAAGAAGCTGATGTGCAGTTCGAACTTTTCAACTATGCGAAAGCAGTTGACCTGTACGAGGTGGCATATAAAAAGAACCCGACACTGCACGCCGCAGAGCAGCTGGCGGTCTGCTATTCGCTGATGAACAATTACCAGCAGGCAGAAAGCTGGTATGCCAAAGTGGTTGAGATGCCAAAGAGTGCTCCGGTGAATATTTACAGCTATGCGCTGGCACTCCAGAACAATTCAAAATATGCAGAGGCGAAGTCACAGTTTTTAAAATACTTTTCCCTCGACAAGGAATTTTCGCTCAAAAAGCAGAACATCATACTTTCGTCCTGCGATTCGGCAGTACTGTGGATGAGGTCACCGACAAAGGTTGCGATAACCAATGAGAAGGGACTCAACTCGGCACAGTCTGATTGGGGGAGTGTAAAATATATGGATGAAATGGTGTTCACATCCGACAGGAAAGATTCCATTGGAAAATCAGCTACGGGGGGAAGACCTTTTTTAAAGTTCGACGGATCGAAGAAGCCAAATAGAAACATATACGGTTCTACGGGAAACGGTTACCTCCACCTGTACATGAAGAAGGGTACCGATAGTGTAAAGCTTTTTCCGTTAAACACGGGCACGAATTACCACGTTGGTGCGGCCAGCTTTACAGCAGATGGAAAAGAGATGTACTTTACGCTGACCAAGATCGACGATGAGCTGAGTTTTTCGAAGAACAGCATATTAAAAAGCAAGCTTGCCACGGTTAACGTGGAGATTTTCAGTAGTAAAAAAGACACTTCGGGCAATTGGGGCGAAGCTGTTCCCTTTGCGTACAACAAAGTTAACGAATATTCTGTAGGCGATCCGTTCATAAGCAGTGACGGGAAAACACTGTACTTTGCTTCGAACATGCCAGGCGGAAAAGGCGGTACCGATATTTATGCAAGTCTGAAAACTGATGCAGGTGACTGGGGAACTCCAATAAATATGGAAAGTTTAAACACAGATGGAAATGAACGTAATCCTTTCAAAGGTATTGATGATACTTTTTATTTCAGTAGCGACGGCAGGGTTGGTATGGGTGGATTAGATATTTTCAGCAGTAAGTCAAATGGAAGCATCATGTCAGTTCCAAAGAACTTGGGCTATCCTACAAATTCGCCGAAGGATGATTTTGCCTTTACCTCTTATGCGCCAAAAACAGGTTATTTTTCATCAAATAGGAACAACGGTGCAGGACAGGACGATATATACAGTTTTGTGGATAGTGAGGTCATCGTGTTCAAGCTTATTGGCACCGCATTCAACAAGGTTTCGAAAGCACCGCTTGGAAATACCCTTGTTACGCTGAAAAACTTGAAGGGCACACAGCTTAAAGCAGTTACCCAGGCAGACGGCAAGTTTGAGTTCGGTCTTGATGAATCATCTGACTATACGCTATTGGGGAGTAGGGACAATTATCTGAACGATGTTGCATCGTTGACTACCAGAGGATTGGTTTCATCTTCAACATTGACAAGAGACCTTTTTCTGGATTCGATCGTGATCAACAAAGTGATCAAGATAGAGAATATTTATTACGATTTCGATAAATCAAACATCAGACCGGATGCTGCTGAGGAACTTGACAAGCTTGTTATGGTGCTGACAGACAACCCTACGATCTTGATCGAGCTTGGCTCGCATACTGACAGTAGAGGTAACGATCAGTACAATCAGTGGCTATCACAAAAAAGAGCAAATTCTGCGGTTCAATATATTATTGATAAGGGGATAAGCAAGAACAGGATCACTGCAAAAGGTTATGGCGAAAGTATGCCGGTAAACAGATGCACAAACGGTGTTAAATGCTCAGAAGCCGATTTCCAACTGAACAGAAGAACTGAATTCAAAATTGTGAAGCAGTAAATAAGATAATAAACTAAACAAATAATGCTCGGCCATTCTCAATTTTTTTGAGAATGGCTTTTTTTAGTTATTGTTCGGTTTGAACAATTCTACGCTAAACAAATCCAATTTTTATACTAATGCCAAGTTAATAAATTTATTGTGCCCTAAATGAGCGCTCACGTTCAGGGAAAATCTAATATATTTATTGTCTTTGTTGCAAATAAGCCATAGCGTGCATTAAATTCCCCAATCTTTTATTGAAAGATTTCCCGCTTTGGGCATCAGACTACTCAAGTTATCACCCAATTTAAGGTTGAATACGTATTATAACAACTACAAATGAATGTGATTATGATTGGAACGGTTTTTGAATAACGCATTAGTAATAAAATTATTACACCAACCCTTAAAATTAACTATTATTCCAAACGAATGAAACATCCCAATTCTACCAAAGACTCCGAAAATTATTTTTTTCACAATTATTCATCATAAATAGTTCTGTCGCAAAAGCAGAATACTTAAAATTAAAGTCCTTACAAGCCATTATTTAATAATGGGAAAAATTAACTACTAAAGAAATGACAAAAAAATTACTCCTTGTTTTATCTCTTTCTATGAGCTTAACGGCTGCTCTCGCGCAGCAAAAAGTGAAAGATGGAACGGTTGGCGGCGCAAACTTGCCAAACAAAGATGCCATACTGGAACTAGAAAGTGTAAATAAAGGTATTCTTTTTCCTAGAGTACCTTTAAAGCTGACAACAAATCCAGCTCCGTTAACTGCGCACGTTGCTGGTATTATGGTTTATAATACTGCCACTGTTGGTGACGTTACACCGGGCATCTATTATAATGATGGTACAAGATGGTTTAAGTATTCACAGGGTGCAGCAGGACTTGATGGTAAATCTTTATCGATCGGATCAGGAGAGCCAAGCGGGGGTAAGCCGGGTGATACGTATATCAATACTGTAAATGGTGACCTTTATACTAACGTTAACAATTCATGGGGATTGCCAGTAGGAAACATTAGAGGCCCTATTGGTGCTACTGGAGCCAAAGGAGAAACTGGTACAGCTGGATTGAATGGGTTAGCTGGAAACGGAATAGCAAGTTCGTCTTATGATCCAGCAACAGGGATTATTAAGTTAGTTTATACTGATGGTACTTCAAAATCTACTGGTGATTTACGCGGAGCTAAAGGCGATGCGGGCGTAGTAGGGGTAGCAGCTTTGCCCGGTACAAACGGCACACCTGGCATCCCTGGATCAGGCACACCTGGTGCACCTGGAGCAGGCGTTACTATTGTAACAAACGACAGTGGTACTTATGTTTATAATCCAAATACACAGACTTATACTAAGATCGACGGACCAAAAGGCGATAAAGGTGAAGCAGGCGTAGTAGGCGTACAGGGTTTACCCGGTACAAATGGCACACCTGGCATCCCTGGATCAGGCACACCTGGTGCACCTGGCGCTGGCGTTACTATTGTAACAAACGACAGTGGTACTTATGTTTATAATCCAACAACACAGACTTATACCAAGATCGACGGACCAAAAGGTGACAAAGGCG
The DNA here is from genome assembly GCF_004354365.1 of Pedobacter changchengzhani. Lineage (GTDB taxonomy): Bacteria > Bacteroidota > Bacteroidia > Sphingobacteriales > Sphingobacteriaceae > Pedobacter > Pedobacter changchengzhani. The sequence goes on along the minus strand of NZ_SJCY01000024.1, from coordinate 1,875 downwards.
ATAAAGGTGAAGCAGGCGTAGTAGGCGTACAGGGTTTACCCGGTACAAATGGCACACCTGGCATACCGGGATCGGGCACACCTGGTGCACCTGGAGCAGGCGTTACTATTGTAACAAACGACAGTGGTACTTATGTTTATAATCCAACAACACAGACTTATACTAAGATTGACGGACCAAAAGGCGATAAAGGTGAGGCAGGCGTAGTAGGTGTACAGGGTTTACCCGGTACAAATGGCACACCTGGCATCCCGGGATCGGGCACACCTGGTGCACCTGGAGCAGGCGTTACTATTGTAACAAACGATAGTGGTACTTATGTTTACAATCCAACAACACAGACTTATACTAAGATAGACGGACCGAAAGGCGATAAAGGTGAAGCAGGCGTAGTAGGCGTACAGGGTTTACCCGGTACAAATGGCACACCTGGCATCCCGGGATCGGGCACACCTGGTGCACCTGGAGCAGGCGTTACTATTGTAACAAACGATAGTGGTACTTATGTTTACAATCCAACAACACAGACTTATACTAAGATTGACGGACCAAAAGGTGACAAAGGCGATAAAGGTGAAGCAGGCGTAGTAGGCGTACAGGGTTTACCCGGTACAAACGGCACACCTGGCATCCCGGGATCGGGCACACCTGGTGCACCTGGAGCAGGCGTTACTATTGTAACAAATGATAGCGGTACTTATGTTTACAATCCAACAACACAGACTTATACTAAGATCGACGGACCGAAAGGTGATAAAGGTGAAGCGGGCGTAGTAGGCGTACAGGGTTTACCCGGTACAAATGGCACACCTGGCATCCCGGGATCGGGCACACCTGGTGCACCTGGAGCAGGCGTTACTATTGTAACAAATGATAGTGGTACTTATGTTTACAATCCAACAACACAGACTTATACTAAGATCGACGGACCGAAAGGTGACAAAGGCGATAAAGGTGAAGCAGGCGTAGTAGGCGTACAGGGTTTACCCGGTACAAATGGCACACCTGGCATCCCGGGATCGGGCACACCTGGTGCACCTGGTTTGGGCGTTACGATTGTAACGAACGACAGCGGTACTTATGTTTATAATCCAACAACACAGACTTATACTAAGATCGACGGACCGAAAGGTGATAAAGGTGAAGCGGGCGTAGTAGGCGTACAGGGTTTACCCGGTACAAATGGCACACCTGGCATACCGGGATCGGGCACACCTGGCGCACCTGGTTTGGGCGTTACGATTGTAACGAACGACAGCGGTACTTATGTTTATAATCCAACCACACAGACTTATACCAAGATCGACGGACCGAAAGGTGATAAAGGCGATGCAGGCGTAGTAGGCGTACAAGGTTTACCTGGTACAAGTGGCACACCGGGCATACCGGGATCGGGCACACCTGGCGCACCTGGTTTGGGCGTTACGATTGTAACGAACGACAGCGGTACTTATGTTTATAATCCAACAACACAGATTTATACCAAGATCGACGGACCGAAAGGTGATAAAGGCGATGCAGGCGTAGTAGGAGTAGCAGCTTTGCCTGGTACAAGTGGCACACCGGGCATACCGGGATCGGGCACACCTGGCGCACCTGGTTTGGGCGTTACGATTGTAACGAACGACAGCGGTACTTATGTTTATAATCCAACAACACAGACTTATACCAAGATCGACGGACCGAAAGGTGATAAAGGTGCGAACGGAGCAGATGGTAAATCTGTAACGAGCGGAACAGGAGCTCCGGCAACTGGTCTAGGTAATGACGGTGATACTTATGTTAATACGACCACAGGTGATGTTTATACAAAAACAGGCGGAACATGGGGTGTAACAGGTAACATCAAAGGAGCAAAAGGTGATTCAGGTACGA
>NZ_SJCY01000023.1 GCF_004354365.1 Pedobacter changchengzhani | reverse complement strand
ACGGAACTGATGGTAAATCAATAACGAGCGGAACAACAGCACCATCAGATGCAAACGGTAAAGACGGTGATACTTATGTTAACACGACCACAGGCGATGTTTATACAAAAACAGGCGGAACTTGGGGCACACCAACAGGAAATATCAAAGGCGCAAAAGGTGATTCTGGAACAAACGGAACAAACGGAACTGATGGTAAATCAATAACGAGCGGAACAACAGCACCATCAGATGCAAACGGTAAAGACGGTGATACTTATGTTAACACGACCACAGGCGATGTTTATACAAAAACAGGCGGAACTTGGGGAACGCCAACAGGCAACATCAAAGGCGCAACCGGTGCCACTGGCGCAAAAGGTGATAAAGGTGATAATGGAGCAGCAGGTCCACAAGGGCAAACTGGAGCAACTGGAGCTAACGGAGCAGATGGTTTAGGCGGTGCAACAACTGCTGGTACTGGAATCTCAGTTACAGGCGCAGGTACTACCGCAAGTCCTTATGTAGTTACAAATACAGTTGTAGATACGGATAAGCAACAAATTACCGACTTCAGTTTAAGTGCGGCTAAAGTGTTAACACTTGAAATTGAACGTGCTGGTGTAGCTAAAACAGTAGATTTGTCTGGGTTAGTAGCAACGGCCAATAACGGTACTCATATTGATGCAACAACCAAAGCAGTTTATTTAGGAGGTACGTTAGTTGAGCCTACTACGATAACCGCTGATGCGACAAAAACACTTGCAATTGCAGGCTTAGTAGCGCAAACAACAGATGCTCAACTTACAAAAGTAGATGGAATTATGACAGTCGAAGCAGATGGTACAGTGAGAAAAGTTTATCCTGTTTACAGTGATGTAGCTGTTCAAAACACCTTAAAAAGATGGAAAGTAAAAGGAGCTGATAAACCAGTTTATGAAATTGTGGGCGAAGTAACTTTAGCTAGTCCAACTAATCTGGTAACCCTTCCAGCTGCCATCCCAACAGGTGCAAAATTGTTAAGCGTTAGGTTAATAGAAAGAGTTTCAAACTCAATCAGTACTAACATTATTACTTATGATGCAACGACTAGAGTGTTAGTTTTAGGTACAGCAGGTGCAATGACAATTTTACACCCAGCAGCTACTTACGACGTGATTGTTGAATATGTAAACCCATAAGCTTAAAAGATTATCTTAAAAGATAGTCAACACAATAAAATATCATGTTGCATCATGTTTTAATTATGATGCAACATGATATAACTTTAAATCATGTTCTAAACACTCACTTCAAATAAAAGAATTAATCCAGATCACATAAAACAATTAGTTTTAATATCTTTAGTTTTTGTGAAAGTGTTTTATGCCTTAAAAAAATTAACATGGGCGAATTAAAAAGCATGACTAAAAAGGAAAACAATAAAGGCTTTGATTTTATCAATACCAGTTTAGGCAAAATATTAAATGATCGTTCCTTTTTTATTTATCGTAATTTTACAAATGAAGAATTTGTCCATTTCAATATAGCTTCACCTGCAGAAACTATTTTTTAGAAGTAACGCAGTGCAGAAATTGAGGGGGCTTGTAAAAAAATAAGTTTGTAAATAGGCTGTTTGATTATTCAACCAGCCAAATTGAAATTAAGTTAATTAGTTACTGCAATGTTTACGGTAAAGTTGATTTTAACAATGAAGTAATTAACAATAAATATTTTAACGGATGCGGCAAGTTTACCAATGGGCATCTAACTACATAACGTTTTAACCGCTCTTTGGGGTATTTTGCTTAAAAACAAAACCGCAGGCTACCACAATTAAAGGGCAAAAAATGAAACAAAATGAAAAAACACTTTTCTATTCTTAAGAACAATGCTACAAAGTTAGCATTCGCAGCACTGCTTTTTTTTGTGGCAGGTATGCAGCAGGTACAGGCACAATATACTACACGAACCATAAAGATAGGAAGTGTTGCTAATTCACGATGGAATGATGGCTATACTTTTGGTGGCCAGTACATGTCTGATACAAAGTTAAAATTAGAAAATCCTGCCAATTTTGGAACAGGCGGCACGGTCTCTAATCCGATCACTATTACTCAAGATTTTGCTACCATTGGAAGCATTAACGCAACAAGTTTGGCATCTTATGATGTTCTTTTTATTGGGTTTACTGGCACTACTAGTAATTTAACACCTGCTGAAATTACTGCAATCCGTACCTGGACTTTGCAGGCGGGTAAGGTGGTTATAGTGGCAGAGCAACCTCAAACTGGTTATAACCCACTATCTACTGCCTACGGATATCCTACTGTTAATGCCGGATATGTAGGGCCTACAAAACCCACAGCAGCAGATGCAACAACTATACAGGCATTTTCTGGCCCTTTCGGAACTGTAGTGGGTGTTGATCAAGCAGGTAGTGCACAAGGAATTTTTACACCCGATTGTTTTTCAACAGTGACAGCACGAGATAATAACGGTAAATCAACTTTTATTTTTGATGCACCTACCCGCGATCTAATTTTTGCAGATGGTGATTATCTTACAAATATTAGTGGTGCTGTGTCATCTGGTAATGCTGTAAGTACCGCTCAAGATAAATTTATAGTTAATATCTTTGCATGGGCAGTAAGAGAAGTTTTATATCCAGGACTTCCCAAAAATAATATAACTGCTACAGCAGGTTGTACAGGTACTGGTATTGGTACCATTGTTTTTAATACTCCCATCGGTAATTCCTCTGGTGGGGCATCATTTCCTTACCTATATTCTATAGATGGAACCAATTTTCAAACTAGTCCTACTTTCAATAATGTAGCAAACGGTACTTATACTATTTATTGCAAGACTGCAGAATGTCCGGTACAAAATGGCGGTACGGTTACAGTAAATTGTGCGCCACCTTGCCCAGCAGGTACAGTAGCACCACCAACAAACTAGTGCCAAAAGAAATACCTTTAATATTTGAAAAAAATATAAAAAAATGAGAAAACAATTTTCTATATATAAAAACAAGGCTATCAAGTTAGCATTCGCAGTACTGCTTTTCTTTGCAGCGGGGATGCAGCAGGTAGAGGCGCAAACTGTAGGTTCTACCAATGTTCCAGATCTTAATACAGGAACGCCGCCATGTATAAATTGTGCTCCTGTTGGATGGGTGTCTGGTTCTACTGATATGAGCAATGCAAATGGTTATCCAGTAAGTCCAGGCGTTTTTTTGCCATGGACCCCAGCTTTAAGTAATGTTCCAGCTGGCCAACAATTTTTTGTCACAGGTCTTAATGTAGAGAAAGCTACTACGACTATTTCAGGATTGACTGCTGGTACTACCTACATATTTACTTTTTTTGCCGCTGATCTTCAAACAGCGTCAACCGACGTGAATAGGGATTTGACATTGACTTTAATTCATCCAGATTATAATACTCTTTATCGGAATATCCCTTTTACGGGAGGTGCAGGTGTGAATAATTGGGAAAAATTTACTTATACGTTTACAGCAACAGGACCAACACTACCAATTGCATTTAAATGGGCTGGAAATTATTCAGGAGCTTGGGGTGTATATGTCGGTCCTAATGCTGTAACTGCTCTTCCTTGTTCTGCCTTAACGTCCGCAGCAGGTACAGCCACTCAAACGGTAAATGCGGGTACAACTATTACAAATGTTACTTATAGTACGACCGCTACTGGTGTATCTGTCGCACCAGCGTTTCCAGCTGGTATTACGGGTGTTTTAAACACTGGAACTGGTGTTTACACTATATCTGGTACGCCTACTGCGGTACAAGGTCTTACTAGTTATGCTATACAGTTTACGGGTGCTTCCTGTGCTACCAATACGCAAACTTTTAACCTTACTGTGAATTGCAAAGCGGGTGCATCAGCTCCAGCATTTTAATAATGTACCACAAAAAAATATTAATATTAATAAAAATACCATGAATCAATATATAAGAAAGCTACTGGTACAATTATTGGTGCTTGGTTTAGTTTGCCTTGGTTTTGCACTCAATGTTGGTGCACAAGCCACTGTAAATTTGAATACCCACACACCTGCAATAAGTCCGCCAAATGCAGATTTAAGTATCAGATGGTTCAAAGATAACTCACCTCAAATGGGTGGTACTTTGCTTACACCAGCACAAGTTGCAGCTGCACCCGCAGGTGTATATTACGTGAGCTATTATTCCACAAGTAAAGATTGTTACAGCCCTGCTTCAAAATTGGTAGTGGCTACAAACACCTGCCCAGGTACATCGGTAGATTTAAGAACGCATACATCTGGTACGCCGCCTTCTGGTTCGACGCAAAAATGGTATAAAGATGCTGCTTTAACAATGGAATATGATGCAACAGTACCTGTGGGCGCTTCTGCTACCTACTATACTGCTTATGTAGATACTGCTACAGGCTGTCAAAGCCCCGCATCTATTGTTGTTGTTGCCATTTCAACATGTACCATCAACGTTACTAATAGTTGCCCTATTACAACGGTAAATTTAAATACTGCGCCAGAATTTGGGAGCCCAACTAACCAACCGGGTAGCACCACGCGTACCTTCCACAGTGGTCCAATAGCATCAGATGCTAACAAATTATCAGGTACTGCGGTAACTGCTGCAGGTGCAGGTACTTATTATGTGGCTTATTATGATGCTGTAGGAGGATGTTACAGCCCAACTACTAAAGTTGTGGTTACTATCACTGATTGTTTTTGTTACAAACCAGTTGTTACAGATGCCAACACCTACACTTCATTACAAGGGATAACCAGTTTAGCTAGAACAGGCGCACAGTACAATACTTTAATTACGGATAAGCAAAGCGCATGGACTATTTTAGAGGCCAAAACAAAAGGTTTTGTAATTAATAGGGTAACGTTTAATGTAAGTGGAAACCCAGTAGGTATTGCACCAGCTAATTTTGTAGAAGGCATGATGGTGTATGATACTACCAATAATTGTTTAAAACTATATACTTCGGTTGATGGTGGGACAACTTTCGCTTGGTATTGTTTAACTACACAAACTTGCCCAACCAATTAAATTAATTAAACTTAAAGGTTTTAAAAATATGAAAACTATAATATGCTATTTATCCATTGTTCTTTTTACCGCAACTTTTGCTAAGGCACAAGTTGCCGTTGGTAAAACTAGCGTTACAAATACATCGGTATCCTTAGAGTTTGGCGTTAGCGATGCAACCAATGGTTATAAAGGTTTGGTATTGCCATGGGTTACTTCTGCGGCTGCTGTTACCGGGGCAGTAGATGGTACTTTTATCTTTGATCTTACCGATCATAAAGTTAAATACCGTAAATCTGGCGCTTGGGTTGATTTAAGTGTTGATATTACGGGCACAGCAAATGCTACAAGTGTTTCAACACAAGCTGGTTTAACAGAAGATATAACTAAAAAAGCCGTTATTGGCGTAAACCCTTCAGATACTACACCAGGTATTTTAGTTTTAGCCGATAATGATAAAGCAATGGTTTTGCCAAAAGTAGCAAGTCCGTACTTAAACCTTAAAAACCCAACAGCAGGCACAATGGTATATGATACGACAAGTAGGCAATTGGCAGTTTTTAATGGCACAGTTTGGTCTTTTTGGAAACCGTAATTTAGTGATGAGTGTTGAGTGATGAGTGATGAGTGATGAGTGATGAGTGATGAGTGTTGATTCGAGAAGATTCGAGAGAAGTTACGGAAAACGAACAACGAACAACGAAAAACGAATAAAAAAAGCCCCTTTGGGTTTTGGGGATAAAAGCCTGGCGTGACCATCATGGTGGGGGACGGCCTAGCATGCATTTAGAGGAAAAAACGCTAAAGCTGGTTGCACAATTTTTTGTGTTAGCAGTTCCTAAGAGGCTTCGCAGCCGAGGGCGGGTTTTTTAACGTGGTGGGGAGGTCTCGAAGCATCGGTAAAAACAGCTTGGCGAGTTTTTACCCAAATGGATGCAAGCCTTGATTTATTCAGTAGCATATATGTTGTTATTGGCCTTCATGAGCTCGCAAAAATGCTCGGTTTTTGTTACTTTTTTATCAAGAAAAAAGTAAGACGCCCCTCCGGCAGGAGAACGTTAAATTTAAGTTATAAGTTGAATTGATAATAATGAGTCCGAAAGACCAAAAGAAAAAGAGAAAAGTTACGAACAACGAAAAACGAATAAAAAAAGCCCCTTTGGGTTTTGGGAATAAAAAAGGAATACAATGAAAAAATATTTACATAAATTAATTTGCTTATCGGTATTGGTTTTGCCAATAGGCGCTATTGCCCAAACAGGTGCTGGCAGTTCCACTACGGATAACAGCACCAATACGGTGGCACTGGGCACCACCACACAGGTGTTTTCAGAGAGCGCCTACTTTGGTCCCAATGCCAACTGGACAGTTGATGGTGTATTGGAAATCTACGGAAAGAACGTATGGATTGCTCCCGGTGCCACCTTTAACGGAAGTGGTAAAATTGTGATCTACAACCCAGGCAGCAACCCTGTTTATCCAACAATGGGCGCAGGGCAGACCACTATCGATGGTAACAACAGTAATTTCATCAATTTGATGATCGACCACAGCAACAGCAGCAACATCATTTTGGCCAACTTAAACGATCCTGGATATGGTACAGTTAACCCAACTGGTTCACAATCGGCAGGTTTAAATATTGGTAACAAGCTAAACATGATGGTTAATGGAGGCGATATTATACTAAATGGCAACGATTTAAGTTTTAACGGCGCAGGTACTATAAACAGTTTCAGTAAAGATAGAATGGTGGTGACCGGCAACAGCATAACCGGCCATGTAATTAAGGATTATGCAGGTAGTGATAATTTTGTATTCCCTGTAGGTATAGCCGAAGGTGATTATACACCAGCAACCATCACACCTTCCCAAGCAGGAAGAGTTTATGTGAGCGTTCAGGATTTTGCAGCGGCAAACAAGCCCGTTTCAAACACACAGCTTGGCATGGACAGGATCTGGCACATTTATTCAAACTCGGCACTCAATGTAAACATGGTGCTTCAGCACAATGCAAATACGAACGGTTCGCTGTTTAAAGATGCAAATGCTGCAATATCCCGCTACGTTTCCCCAAATAAATATGATATCCTAAAGGGCACAAACCCAGCTACAGGCATCCACACACGGAACAATATCGTTCTTTCGGCCGATATGAGCGCCAACGGCGGATTTTACACCAAGATTTCGGTCTCTGCCTCAACGCTACTCGTTCCCAACCTTTTCACGCCCAACGGAGATGGCACGAACGAGACATTTGAGATAAGGGGAATTGAACTTTTTGCCA
>NZ_SJCY01000022.1 GCF_004354365.1 Pedobacter changchengzhani | reverse complement strand
CCGATCCATAATTGGGGCTTGGCATTTTCACAACTTTATATTAAATTTGGTGAGCGAATACTGAAAGAAAACAGTAGCTCCTGAGAAGCATTAATTTAGATAATGACACAGTTCAAGTTACACTCCCTATCATGGTTGAAAGATAAATTTTCTGTATTTCCGTGGCAAAAATATCTCTTTTGTTTTCAACTACATCTAACTAAAACGCTAACGTTCCGTGTTTTCTGTGTTTCCGTGGCAAAATAACTCTTTTGCAACTACATCCAACTAAACCCTGACGTTCCGTGTTTTCTGTGTTTCCGTGGCAAAATACCTCTTTTGCAACTACATCCAACTAAAACGCTGACGTTCCGTGTTTGCGTGGTAAAATATCTCTTTTGTTTTCAACTACATCCAACTAAAACTCCTGACGCTCCGTGTTTTCTGTGTTTCCGTGGCAAAATAACTCTTTTCAACTACATCCAACTAAAAAGCTGATGTTCCGTGTTTTCTGTGTTTGCGTGGCAAAATAACTCTTTTGCAACTACATCCAACTAAAACTCCTGACGTTCCGCGTTTTCTGCGTTTCCGTGGCAAAAATATCTCTTTTGTTTTCAACTACATCCAACTAAACCCTGACGTTCCGTGTTTTCTGTGTTTCGGTGGCAAAAATATCTCTTTTGTTTTCAACTACATCCAACTAAAACGCTAACGTTCCGTGTTTTCTGTATTTCCGTGGCAAAAATATCTCTTTTGTTTTCAACTACATCCAACTAAAACGCTGACGCCCCGAGTTTTCTGCGTTTCCGTCGCAAAATAACTCTTTTGCAACTACATCCAACTAAACCCTGACGTTCCGTGTTTTCTGTGTTTCCGTGGCAAAATAACTCTTTTGCAACTACATCCAACTAAACCCTGACGTTCCGTGTTTTCTGTGTTTCCGTGGCAAAATAACTCTTTTGCAACTACATCCAACTAAAACGCTGATGTTCCGTGTTTTCTGTATTTCCGTGGCAAAATACCTCATTTGTTTTCAACTACATCCAACTAAACCCTGACGTTCCGTGTTTTCTGCGTTTCCGTGGCAAAAATATCTCTTTTGTTTTCAACTACATCCAACTAAAGCTCCGACATTCCCTGCTTCACGCGCAAAAGATAGTCCCAACTATTTATCATCGCTTTGTAAAACCAATAAATTAATTTAAACTCGCAAACCAAACTAAAATCTATCCCGTATATTGTATTATGAAAACGATTTTGAATAAACTGATTTTAATATCAGCTGTTGTGTTTACAACAAGTTTTAGTGCTTGTGCGCAAAAACAAACAAAGGAAACAAAGCAACAAGAAACTACAGATCAAATTATAGCAAAAAAGAAAATGAATTGGAATAAATTAACAGCAGAAGAAACACGTGTAATCGTGAATAAAGGAACTGAAGCGCCTGGGACAGGTAAATACGAACACAATAACGAAAAAGGAACTTATACCTGCAAGCGTTGCGGTGCAGCACTTTACCGGTCAGACAGTAAATTTGATGCACATTGTGGCTGGCCATCGTTTGATGATGAAATTAAAGGTGCAGTAAAGCGTCATGTAGATGCGGACGGCTCTCGTACCGAGATTGTTTGCGCAAACTGTGGCGCACATTTAGGACACGTTTTTACAGGCGAACAGTTCACTGCTAAAGATACTCGCCACTGCGTAAATTCTATATCGTTAAACTTTGTTCCTGATAAGAAATAAATTTAATTTTTTGGTTTATATGATGGCGTGCAGCGAAAGTTGTACGCCTTTTTTACGGCTAAAATTTTTATGATTTCCTCTCAAAATATTGGTAATAAAGTAAATGCCTATATTTGCGCGCTCGATAAATAATTTTTTTAGTATGAAGTATCTGATATTGTTAAGTTTCTGTTTGTTTTTTTTAAACGTTAGCGCACAAAATGCCATTGAGCATAGCGAACCAGATTCGATCAGAAAAACCGTTTTAGCAACCTATTACCACCCAAAATTCGAAGGCAGACGTACCACAAGTGGCGCCAAATATCGGGCGAAAAAATTAACCGCTGCCCACAGAACATTACCTTTTGGAACCGAAGTAACAGTTACCAATCCGGATAACGGAAAATCAGTAGTTGTTAAAGTAAATGATAGAGGTCCGTTTGTGAAAAGATTGGCTATCGACCTATCCGAAAGTGCGGCAAAACAAATTGGTATCTTCAAAAAAGGCATTGCAAAAGTGAAGTTAAGCTACGTACTCGAATAGCTTTAAATCTGCCAAAAACACGGCTGTTAACAGTCTAAAAATTTAGTTATTAACACTATTTACGATTTGCTAAAGCCTTAAAAAGAAAGTCTTAGCATTTTTTTTGCTCCAATATTAGATTTATTTATTGGTTTTCAGCACCAAATCTAATCCGATGTTAACAACTTTGATTCTGTAAAAGGCCTTCATTCTATATATTTGTTAATACAAAGTTCTTTAACTTTTTGGCTTTAGGTACAAATATAAAAGCTTAGTTTTTAGTCATTTATAAAGTCAATCTCCTGATTGATAATTAAATTCTCCCTAGCTAAACTCTATTAATTTGTAAACAAGCAATAGTTGAAACTTGCAAAAACAGCGTTTGATAAAATACACAATCAATCATCATATAAACTTGATGGATGTCGTACTTTGTCTGCTTGTTTTAAATTGACATTTAAATACATCAGAATATGGAACAGGAATTATTACTACAAGAGAATAAAGACAGATTTGTGTTATTGCCAATCAAATATCCGGCAATATGGGAAATGTATAAAAAATCTGAAGCTAGTTTCTGGACAGCAGAAGAAATTGATCTTTCTGACGACCAAAAACACTGGGATAATTTAAACGATGGCGAGCGACATTTTATTTCTCACATCCTTGCTTTCTTTTCGGCTAGTGATGGTATCGTAAATGAAAATTTGGCTGTTAACTTTATGAGTGAGGTACAATTGCCAGAAGCACGTTGTTTCTATGGTTTCCAAATTATGATGGAAAACATCCATGCAGAAACTTACGCACTATTAATTGATACGTATATTAAAGATCCTGACGAAAAAGATCGTTTGTTCCATGCAATTGACACGGTTCCCGCTGTAAAAAGAAAAGCAGAATGGGCACTCCGTTGGATAGATAACGGTTCTTTTGCAGAACGGTTGGTAGCTTTTGCTGCGGTTGAAGGTATTTTCTTCAGCGGAAGTTTCTGTTCGATATTTTGGTTAAAAAAACGTGGTTTAATGCCAGGGTTAACTTTTAGCAACGAATTGATTTCTCGTGATGAAGGTTCGCACTGTGAGTTTGCTTGCTTGTTATACAGCATGCTGAGCAATAAATTAAGCGAAGAGCAGGTGCACGGAATCATCAGCGATGCAGTAGAAATTGAAAAAGAATTTATTACCGAAGCATTGCCAGTTGCATTAATCGGCATGAATGCTAAATTAATGAGCCAATACATCGAATTTGTGGCCGATAGATGGTTGCAAGAATTGGGTTATAGTAAAATTTACAATGCAACTAACCCTTTCGATTTTATGGAAATGATTTCCCTGCAAGGCAAAACCAATTTCTTCGAAAAACGTGTCGGAGATTATCAAAAAAGTGGTGTTTTAACCTCTGGCGATAATAATAAATTAGCTTTTTCTTTAGATGAAGACTTTTAAGCTAGAGGGTTAAAAGGTGGAAGGCGGAAGGTCTTGATGCCTGATAAATACTGGATAATAAAAGGTAGAAGGTTTAATGTCTTGCTACCTGATACTAAATACTTGATACTAAAAAGCGAGAAGATCCTGATACTTTCTACTCGATACTAAAATAAAAAATATGTTCGTACTAAAAAGAGATGGCCGTAAAGAGGCAGTGCAATTCGACAAAATTACAGCTCGGATTCAAAAACTTTGTTACAGTTTAAATGCAGAGTTGGTTGATCCAATTGATGTAGCCAAAAAGGTTATTGAAGGTTTGTATGATGGCGTAACTACATCAGAACTGGATAACTTAGCTGCCGAAACTGCTGCTTCTTTAACTACAAAACATCCCGATTATGCTTTGTTGGCTTCGCGTATTGCGGTTTCTAACTTACATAAAAATACCACAAAGTCATTTTCAGGTACGATGAAGATGCTACATGAGTATTTTGATCCGAAAGCACAAAAAGCAGCACCACTTATTGCCGATGATGTGATGGAAATCATCGAAAAAAACAAAGATATTTTAGATAGCACAATCATATACGATCGCGATTTTGGTTTCGATTATTTTGGCTTTAAAACGTTAGAGAAATCTTACCTTTTAAAAGTAAACGGACAAATTGTTGAGCGTCCTCAGCATTTGTTTATGCGTGTATCTGTCGGTATCCACAAAGAAGATATCGAAAGTGCAATACAGACCTATAATTTAATGAGCGAGCGTTGGTTTACCCATGCTACGCCAACTTTGTTCAATGCAGCTACGCCAAAACCTCAAATGTCATCATGTTTCTTGCTGGCCATGCAAGATGATAGTATTGAAGGTATTTACGATACTTTAAAGCAAACGGCGAAAATTTCGCAAAGTGCTGGAGGTATTGGTTTAAGCATTCACAATATCCGTGCAACAGGTTCATATATTGGGGGTACAAACGGTACAAGTAACGGTATTATTCCAATGTTGCGTGTTTTTAACGATACAGCCCGTTACGTAGATCAGGGTGGGGGCAAGCGTAAAGGAGCTTTTGCAATTTATTTAGAGCCTTGGCATGCCGACGTTTTTGAATTTTTAGATCTTCGTAAAAACCACGGTAAAGAAGAAATGCGTGCTCGCGATTTGTTTTATGCCCTTTGGATAAACGATTTGTTTATGCAACGTGTAAAGGATAATGGCGAATGGACGTTGTTTTGTCCGCATGAAGCACCAGGTTTAGCAGATTGTTTTGGCGCTGAATTCGAGACTTTGTACACAAAATACGAGGCAGAAGGCCGTGGCAGAAAAACCATTAAAGCACAAGAGCTTTGGTTTGCCATTTTAGATTCTCAAATTGAAACCGGTACGCCATATATGTTGTTTAAGGATGCTGCAAACAGCAAGTCTAATCAGCAGAATTTAGGAACGATTAAGAGTTCTAACCTGTGTACGGAGATTATCGAGTACACGTCTAAAGATGAAGTTGCCGTTTGTAATTTGGCTTCGTTAGCACTGCCTCGTTTTGTAATCAATGGCGCTTTCGATCATCAAAAATTATACGATGTAACTTATCAAGCTACAGTTAACTTAAATAAAATCATCGATCATAACTATTATCCAGTTATAGAAGCCGAAAACTCAAACATGCGTCACCGTCCAGTTGGTTTAGGTGTACAAGGTTTGGCCGATGCGTTTATTTTATTGCGCTTGCCTTTCGAAAGTGATGAAGCAAAACGATTAAATAAAGAAATTTTTGAAACGATTTATTTCGCTTCAATGACGGCTTCTCACGATTTAGCTGTTAAAAACGGTCCTTACCAAACATTCAAAGGTTCTCCGCTATCAAAAGGAATATTCCAATTCGATATGTGGAATGTAACGCCAGATAGTGGCCGTTGGGATTGGGAAGTGTTGCGTAAAAAAGTAGTTAAAGATGGTGTGTACAATTCATTATTAGTTGCGCCAATGCCAACTGCATCAACATCGCAAATTTTAGGTAACAACGAATGTTTCGAACCATATACTTCTAACATTTATACCCGTCGTGTATTAAGTGGTGAGTTTGTAGTGGTAAACAAACATTTATTGAAAGATTTGGTTGCCCTTGGTTTATGGAACAACGATATGAAAAATAAAATCATATTGGCAAATGGTTCGGTACAGGCAATTGATACAATTCCAGATTATATTAAAGAATTATACAAAACGGTTTGGGAAATTAAAATGCGTAACATCATCGATATGGCGGCCGATCGTGGTGCTTATATCTGTCAGTCGCAATCGTTAAACTTGTTTATCAATGCACCAAATACTTCAAAGTTAACTTCAATGCATTTTTATGCATGGGAGAAAGGTTTGAAAACAGGAATGTATTATTTACGTACGCAAGCAGCATCGCAAGCGGTTAAGTTTACAGTAGAAAATCAAGGCGGAAAAGCCATTGAAGCCGTAATTCCAGCAAATATGACAGCAGATCAAGTTGCAGAAGAAATTGTAGATGGGCCAGTTTGCTCAATGGAAGAAGGCTGCATTAGTTGTTCTGGTTAACCCCTATATCCCTGCCTGTCCGGCAGGCAGGCCCTAAAGCGGACTTTGAATAGCGAGTAATATAGGTAAGGTTCTGGACGTAAAGTTCAGAACCTTATTTTTTTGGTAGTTTTTCCAATTTCCCCGTCATTGCAAGGCCGGGCTAAAGCGAGCCGAAGCAATCTATATAGTTAAGTTTTTTCAATTTCTTCATCGTTTTGAGGCCTGGCTAAAGCGAGCCGAAGCAATCCATGTAGTTTACTTATTTTTGGAATTGCTACGCTGAATTAGAGCGAGCCGAAGCAATCTATATAATAAAGTTTTTTTCAATTTTTTCCACCTTTGACAGGGCGGGGCAGAGCGTGCTGAAACAATCTACCTAATTTAAAAGTCACATCTATTTAATTGCAAATTCAATAATAAATATTTTAAATGCTATTAAAAGCCAAAGCTTATCCTTATTTTCGAGAAATTTTAAAACAATGAAAAAAATAACGCTCTATCTTCTCTTATCGATCTTCCTGTTCTCTTGTAAAAAGAATGTACCAACAAAAGTGGTTGAAAAACATTTGGTAAAAGTTTCAGTAGGCCTTGCACCTTCACCGTCAGATGTTGCTTTTGTTCAACGTACTTCGTTAGAAGTCGGATATAATCAAGATTTTAGTAAGTTAATTTATTATAGTGTGCCAAATATAACGAGTAAAGGAATCGAATATGATATCAATAACAGAATAACAAAAATACTGAAAGAACAAGTTCTTTATTCAGGTAATCCTTATTCCGGCGTAAATACTACCAATTTAATTGAAACAAATTTTGTGTACGATAATACTGGGCGAATAACGAAGATTTTTAGCATTGTAAACAATAGTACCAATTCAACAAGTTTCAAGTACGATAATATCGGACGTTTGATAACCGTAGCAAATTTTGATTCAAGAGTTGAATACCAGTATGTTGGAAGTAATCAATTACCATGTAGTTTTGAATACTTTATTGGTAATGTTTCATTTTGGCAAAGGAAAATAAAATTTTCTGACAAACCAAGCCCCTACACCTCCATGCATGGATTAGAATTTTCTTTAGGTTATTATTTTGATAAGTTAATTCTTGAAGATGGTACAGATTACATTTATGATGGAGATTATCTAATTAAAACATACAATAAAAATTCTGGAGAGGCAGTATTATATGAGTATCAATAGATAGAATAATTATTTTTTAATGTGTATGTGTTAATGTCAATCACACTTATTTAGATGTTTTATGGGATTTATGTAAAACAATTTTAAATGCGATCCTCCCGAGGCAATCCATCTAATTACTTTTTCAATTTCTGTGGCCTTACGTGGCTAAATTATAACGAGTCAATATTAATTGGTTTTTTGAAAACGTTCGGTTCTGTGCTTTTCCATTCCAGCAGTCCCGCTCTTCACTTCAAATCCACGTGCTCGTTCCTCGCCTTGCGGGTTTTCCGTTGCGATCGGGTTTAAAAACAACGGCAAGTACAAAAAACGCAGTTTTCCCAGCATTTTCTTCACATGGAAAAAACCCTAGAATATCCGATAGCTTATCTAAATGAGATTGACGCTAAGTACACAAAGCAAGCACTAAGTAATCTAATCTGAAGTTATGTTAATCTTTTTTCACCATTGTCATATACCAACTTCACAACAAAATGATCCATCTTAACTTTCTTAATTCCTTAATGGTTAAACAATCAACGCCTATTTCTTAGGCTAAACAATAATCAACTTCACAACCAAATGATCCATCTTAACTTTCTTAATTCCTTAATGGTTAAATAATCAACGATTATTTAGGTTATACAGTAATCAACTTCACAACCAAATGATCCATTTTAACATTCTTAATTCCTTAATGGTTAAATAATCAACGCTTGTTTAGGCTAAACAGTGATCAACTTCACAACGAAAATGATCCGTCTTAACATTCTTAATTCCTTAATGGTTAAACAGTCAACGCCTATTTCTTAGGCTAAACAATAATCAACTTCACAACCAAATGATCCACCTTAACTTTCTTAATTCCTTAATGGTTAAATAATCAACACATATTTTTGGGTCAAACAATAATCAAAAACGGTCTAACTGCTTTTTATGACCACATCTCCGCTAAAACCTGCCACAACATTCCACCCTTTCATGCCCAGCCTGTGGCATCAACATCCACCCCGCACGATGGCCGATAAATTTTTTCTTTTTGTTTTACAGCGCTTTAGCGCCTTTGTTCCAAAATAATGCCCATGACTGTTTGCATGTACGGATAATTTTTCTACTTTTGCATCCCGCTTCGGAGGAAGGGCAGAAAGTTGAAAAGTTGGATTTTGATTAATTGGAGCACAGAAAACGGATATGGGGGAGTGGAGAGAAAGCTTTAAATTATTTCAAAATAAAATTAGTAGTTGTGAAAATAACTGCTACCTTTGCAACCCTGTCCGGAAGGAACGGAAAGAAGTGAAAAGCTGAAGAAAAATAAAAGAAAAAAATAAAATTTTTTTCTTTTAAATAACAAAAATTTTTCTACCTTTGCACTCCCAACCGAAAGGGATGGGAAACAAAAACAAAAACGCTGGTGTGGCGGATGTCACCGGAGCGAACAAAACAAGATTGAAACGGGAAGAAACAAAGTAGAGACGAACAAGACTTTACCAGACTGATACCTGAAGATATATATAGACCGGCCGTGAGGCTCACCGGGTCGCCAAGTTCTTAAAAGAGATGTCAAGTAGCGCAGCGGGTATAACGAAGTACGCATTCAAGTACAGAGTGACCAGCTGAATTTTAAAGTCAGTGACTGACAGACAATACAAAAAAAAGAAGACT
>NZ_SJCY01000021.1 GCF_004354365.1 Pedobacter changchengzhani | reverse complement strand
CATTGGCATTACGAAGGCTTCAGACCTTAAAAGACTTGAATTATGAAGAGCCGTATGATGCGAGAGTATCACGTACGGTTCTGTGAGAGGTTTAGGGGTGAAATTCCCCTTTACCTACTCGATTTTTTTATTCATTCTAATTAAATGCATTATTTTTTCTCAATGCAGTTATTTAGTTGTTCAATTATTTCTGAAATGTCGGAAAGTGTTTCTGTTATTCCATCTTCGTCAAGCATTTCAAACAAAACAAATTTGTCAGGATTGTCGTAAATGTAAGTTAAAGATTTTTTTAGTGTTGTTAATTCTTCACTTGTTATTTCAAAAGTCAAAATTTTAGTACCGTATGAATTTGTCAAGTCAGCATTTCCATTTAATTCACTTTCGGCAATAATTGCAGTCAACGCGATAATTGCATCTTCGTAATGCACAAATTGTTCGAAATCTGGATTTTCAAGTTTTACATTATTATCAGTTTTTTGATTTAATAAGTTAGGATTTTCAAAATATTTTTCTAAATCACAGGCTACGAAAACGTCTTTCAATGTTAATTTTTCTTTTGATATTTCTTCTAAAAAATCTTTAAAGTCATTTCCGTAGTCAGTTCCAAATGCAGTGTCTTTCCAATTTTCAATAAACATAAATTTTAGTTTTTAATTGTTTCTTTCAGTTTGCGGTTTTGTAGAATGGCACATAACGTTTTGAAAATTTGCGCAGAAATGGCATTGCTTGCAGAAACTCTGTCGCACCGCAATTAACTAAATAATTAACGAAAAGCCTGAGTTGAACCACCGTCAGCCATTTTTGTGCAAATTTGCTGTTATAAGGCGTTTTTCTTTTTCTAAAGCTTTATAGAAAGTTCTAATTGTCCACCAAAACCAAGTTTAACGATTTTCTGAAGTGTAGAAATGCGAGCCTCTTTTATGTCATTCTCAATTTTAGAAATATAAGATTTGGTCGTTCCAACTTTTTCTGCAAGTTGTTCTTGTGTCATTCCCATTTCAATTCTTGTGTCATGGATTAAAACGCCAATTTTAAAATTTTCATAGCCAGCTTCAAGTTCGTCACGTTCGGTCGTTCCACGTTTACCATAATTTTTTTCTTTAAACTCTTCAAGAGTCATCAAGTCATTATTTTGTGTTTTCATATTCAGCTTTTATCTTAAGTGCCTGTTCGATTTCTTTCTTTGGTGTTTTCTGAGTTTTCTTTTGAAAGCCATGAGCCAGAATAACTAATTGTCCTTTGTCGAAAAAACAAAAAATGCGAAAAATATCATTTCCTGTTTGAACCCTGATTTCATAAAGCCCATTAGTGTTTTCTAAATGCTTTAAATATGTTTCAGGAACTCTTTGTAAATCTTCGACCAAATCAAAAGTCCAAACAATCTTGGCTTTTACCTTTTTAGACTGTTTGTTGAAAAAGTCTTGAAAGTAATTCTTAAAAAAGACGATTTTTCTATGTTTTTGATTTTGTCCCACGAAGTAAAGATAAATAAAGTTTACCTAAAGTGAAACATTTGATTTAGATTTTTTCTGCGATTTGTCGAGTTAAAATGCCTTATAACGGTTTGCTAATTTGTGCAGAAATGGCATTACTTGCAGAACCATTGTCGTACCGCACTATTTTAAATAAATAACTGATGAATTAACGTAAACCACCGTCAGCCATTTTTGAACAAATTTGCTGTTGTGCGTTCGTTTTTATTTCAATTCAAGGTCTGTTCTTTCATATTCGTTTGTTCCACGTTTTGCTCTTTTTAAGTTCCAAAATTTCATGGCGTCCTTACTTGATAAATTCGGATTGTCAGATAAAAACGCTCTCATATATCTATTATATTCAAATTGGGGTTCTATTTCAGATTTAAAGTTTTTGTCTTTTCTAATTTCTTTCAATTGTTTCCAATGCTCGACGGCATCTTTTAAATTTTTGCCTGAGTTTTCTTTCATCCATTTCATAAACTTTACATTGAATGAAAAGTTAGAGCCTATTTGTTCGATAAAAAAAGTCCTGACATTTTCTGAATTTTTGTAACTGTCAGTAATAATAGTCATTAAATTCAGCGGTTCGTTATTCCAATCAAAATTTGATAATATAGTCTTCGTTGTTTTTGAGTTAGAAACAACTTTCCCTGTCAAAAAATAGTGCTGAATTTTGTTATTTAGTTCTACTTTACTTCCACTTGTAGAAATTCCTGTTTGTTTACAAAATTCTACCAATTCTTCTTTAAGCCAGTAAAATTCTTTAAAGTCTGTTAGGGATATATTATTGTCAAGGTTTGGTCTTTCCATTTGGTTTCGATGGTTCGTTAAAATGACGCACAACGTTTTGAAAATTTGCGCAGAAATGGCATTGCTTGCAGAACCATTGTCGTACCGCACAAAACTAAATAATTAACGAAAAGCCCGAGTTGAACCACCGTCCGCCATTTTTGTGCAAATTTGCTGTTATATGCCGTTTTTTTATCTTATTCTAATTAAATCTCCATCATCAAATCCAATAGTTATTGCAACTACATTTTCAAATAAAGGAATGTTTAATTTTCCTTCTTTTTCTAATTCTTTCAATTCATTTGCACAATATTCTAAAACTTCTTCCCAAGTTTGTAATTCAAGTTCTTTAGGAAGACTTAAATATCTATGCATCTTTGTTGGCAGTTCAATAATTGCCCAATCGTCATCATTTTCATCATATTCAAAACTGCCAACCAAATACATTCGGTAACCTTTTTCATCTTCATATATTCCAAAATTGAACGCAATAACATCTTTAGGAGGAACACCATCTTGTTGCTGAATATTATTAATCCATTTCATTAAATTCTCTTTCATAACTACTTCGTAGGATTACTTTCTGTTAAGTCTGTGCAAAATGGCATATAACGTTTTGAAAATTTGCGCAGAAATGGCATTGCTTGCAGAACCATTGTCGTACCGCACAAAACTAAATAATTAACGAAAAGCCCGAGTTGAACCACCGTCCGCCATTTTTGTGCAAATTTGCTGTTATATGCCGTTTTTTTATCTTATTCTAATTAAATCTCCATCATCAAATCCAATAGTTATTGCAACTACATTTTCAAATAAAGGAATGTTTAATTTTCCTTCTTTTTCTAATTCTTTCAATTCATTTGCACAATATTCTAAAACTTCTTCCCAAGTTTGTAATTCAAGTTCTTTAGGAAGACTTAAATATCTATGCATCTTTGTTGGCAGTTCAATAATTGCCCAATCGTCATCATTTTCATCATATTCAAAACTGCCAACCAAATACATTCGGTAACCTTTTTCATCTTCATATATTCCAAAATTGAACGCAATAACATCTTTAGGAGGAACACCATCTTGTTGCTGAATATTATTAATCCATTTCATTAAATTCTCTTTCATAACTACTTCGTAGGATTACTTTCTGTTAAGTCTGTGCAAAATGGCATATAACGTCTTGGCGCTTGGCGAGGTTGGGGACTATTGAAACCGAGTATTTTCGGCTTAACGTAAATGTAGTGAAAAAAACGTTAATTCCACTAAAACCCCAATCTCGCCAAACGGCTGTTGGCAGTAGTTTTTTTACATTTTCATAAAAAGTCAGGATTAACATTATAATTTAAATAATCCTAATATTTTTTTAGATGTATATTATTTCATTTTTTATAAAATTTTATGTAGTCATTTTTAAAAATAATAATTCATGCTCATTCCTACGTTCTTCTGTTAATATCCAATTATTAATTTTAAATTTTTCATAATATTCATTTTTAACTTCTTGAAGTACTTCTTTATGATATTTATTATAATAAACATATCTCTTAAATTGTTCTGCTTCTAAAGACATTATACACCATTTCCACTGCTTTTGGATATTTTCTCTTGAAGTAGGGTTTAGAAATGTTTTTAAGTTTACATAATCAATATAAGAACTTGGCGATTTAAACTCTTCAAGTGAATTGTTAGCGTATTTTTCAAAAAAAAATTTAAATTTTTCAAAAGTAAAAATAGCTTTTTCTTTATTGTCAATAGCTTGATAGGGTCCTAATTCTAATGAAAGATCATTTGGATTATCATTATGAAAAAATGCTTCACACCAAAAAGTTTCTGAACTTTTATATTCAAAACCAGCTTTAGTCCATTTTAATTTAAAATCTTTTTCTAAATTTTTATCAGTAAATGAAAATCTAAAATGTGGTACGTAAGCGACCCATTGATAGTTATTGAAATATAGAGTAATCACTTGTTTGTAATCCTTAGTTTCTAACTTAAATTTTTTATTATTTCCGTAAGCTATGAAACCAAAAGCATTTAAATATGGCACCATTAGTTCGCTCAACCATTCCATAACCATTTCCTGATTTATGAAGTTTTCTCCTAAATATTCTCTAATGCTTTCCATATTCATGAATTAAATATTTTCAAGTTTGATTAATTTTTTATTACATTTTATTCTCTATCTGCGCTAAAATTACTGCCAACTCGTAAATATACGCAATACAACCAATTTATAAAATATTTTTTTTATCCTCAAATATCCTATATTCGCTCTTAAATCATGGTTTTTAATTTTTTTTAATAGCGTTTTTTGAGTAGTCTTTTACTAAAAGACTACTCAAAAAACGCTATTTATCCCACTCAATTTTATCCAACGGACTTTCAATTTTCTTTAAGTCCTTAATACTTACTTTCGCATAAATTAAAGTGGTTTTAATGTTGTTATGGCCTAAAAGTTTTTGGATGTAACTAATATCAGTGCCCTGTTCCAATAAATGGGTGGCGAAAGAATGTCTCAAGCTGTGGATGCCGACATCTTTATTGATATTTGCATTTTTTAAACTTCGTTTAAAAACTTGCTGTGCACTGCGCACACTGTATTGGCCACCAAATTGCCCCTCAAATAAATACTGTTTAGGTGTGTATTCCTTATAATAAATCCTTAAAGCTGGTAAAACTGAAGCCGGCAAATTTACATATCTATCCTTTTTTCCTTTAGCATCCCTTATAAGTACCTGCATCCTTTTGCTATCAATATCAGTTATTTCAATCCCAATAATTTCACTAACCCTTAATCCCATTCCGTACGCTAACATCAATATAATTTTGTGCTTTAGGTTGCTAGTTTTCTTAATCATTTTACCAATATCCTCTACAGCGATAACCTTCGGCAAAAGGCTGGGCTTCTTCGGTCTTGGTATCTCTAACACAATTGAAGGCTGTTTAAGTACTTTCTCAAAATAAAATTTAATAGCATTTATTCTAATATGAACTTGGTTTTCACTTAATTTAACCGTTTGGATGCAGTATAAAAGGTAACGCTTAAGCTTTGCTAAATCTAATAAATTTACGTCATCGTCATTTAAAAGTATTAACAACTGCGCAAACTCCACGGTATAAGTCTTTATGGTGCTCAAACTGTAAGCTTTCAGATAAAGAGTGTCAATATAATTTTGATAAGCTTGCCTATTAATAGCATGTATTTTATTTAGGGTGTTTTCTCCAATAATTTTTTCAGGAATCAGAAATCGTTTTCTGTATGCTTTCGTATCTGGCAAATGCCAAGCCTTTAAACTTGCGCTCCATTTTACGCCAACTAATTTTTTAATGCGATTAATTAAATCCTGATCTTTTTCAAAATAAACGGCAATTCTATCAAAGCCAGCATGCTTAATCAGCTTCGCTTCCCAAACTATTTTTTGCTTTTCCACATTTTTTGTATTTAATGGTGTGCATTTTCCAATTTCTATTAGTCTGCCAATTAGCAACAAAGACCGAAAAACGATTTAAATTTTACTGCAAAACCTTAATCCCTCCAAACCCAGAAAGGGGCTTCTATTACGCAATAAATAGCTTTAATATTTGCCCTTTGTTCTTTTATCCCGAGTACTATAGGCAGGGTGATCATAATTCATTCCGTCATCAACTAAAAACAAAAAAATATTTTCAATTGCAGGAGTTCGGACTTCGGACTTTCCCGACTTGCCGACTTTTCCGTTTTTTCTCCTCTCAAACTTCAGTCTTCGGACTTCCGACCTCGGACTTTCCCGACTTTCCGACTTATCCGACTATTTTCCACCCAAACTTCAGTCTTCCGACCTCAGACTTTCCCATCTTCGTCATTTCTCCTCCCGTTTTACCAATAAAACTTCGTCATTTTCTAACTGAAGATAACCGTATTCATAGCAAAAAAAATAGGTAGTACCCTTTTGTGTAGCATGTAAATGAGTATGAAAATTAAAATCGAAACCTTTTCTAAGCAAAACCTCCCGCTTAACTTTAGTTTTGCCATCCGGATTTTTCTGCATTAAAATAGCACGGTTCTTTTTCAAAATTCCGTTCACCTGCTTTAAAAAGCTATGGTCATCAGCCTTTAAGCGGTTGTTGTAATTACTGCGACATTGGTCATCGCAGAATTTTTTGTCAGACCTGCCCTTAAGCAAGCCATTGCAGTCTAAACAGAAACGATCCATAATTAATTGAGTTTAATTTATGGGATGATTATTTAAACCTACAAAAAATATTAATAAAATAAAAGAAATAGTGCGCTATGGCCTTAAAAGTAGTTTTATCCCTGCCTGTCCGGCAGGCAGGCGTATTTATCCGTTTATAATCGGTTATAAATGTTTAACATACGACTAATGTATTCACTCATTTGCACCTTTGTTCTGTCGGTAGTCATGGCGATTACTGTTCGTTAACTAATTAGAAACTTAAAAATTAAACGTTATGGAAAGTGCAATCAACAAAGTAGTATTAAGCGGTTTTGCAGGTGCAGATGCTGAAGTGAAAAACTTATCAGGAAATCAAAAATTGGCTAGAGTTAATTTAGCCGTAAACGAGTATTATAAAAATAGTTCGGGCGAAGAAGTTAAAAAAACGCAGTGGTTTACGCTAACCTTTTGGAATGCCAAGGCGGATTTAGCTTTAGAACAAATTAAAAAAGGAACCCGCCTTACCATCGAAGGTAGGCTACAAACAGGAAGCTACGAAGCCAAAGACGGCACCAAGCGTTTCACAACCGATATTGTAGTGAATGAAGTTGCCATTAAAGAAATTGATTTGGCTAACTAATAAAGAGCGATATTTAGACATATAAATTTTACACGTAGCCTATGCTTGCAAAGGTTACGTGTAAATTATTCAGCCTCGGTCTCAGTCTCAACCTCAGCCTCGGTCTCAACCTCATCCTCGTTCTCATCCTCAGCCTCAGTCTCATCCTCAACCTCAACCTCAACCTCGTTCTCAACCTCAGCCTCAACCTCAATCTCAGCCTCAACCTCGTTCTCAGTCTCAACCTCGGTCTCGATCCCAGTCTCAACCTCAACCTCAGCCTCGGTCTCAGCCTCAGCCTCAACCTCATCCTCATCCCCCCACCAAAATCCCCGTATAAAAATTTCTACTCGCTGCGGCGTTAAAATACCTGCCAGCAACTGCGTTTAAATCATTTCCCAAACTGTATTTTTCATTCAGCACATTATTCATCCCAAAATAAAGCTCGAATTTAGTTTTGCCAATTTTGAAATCTCTTTTTCCAATTTTTAAATCTACTAAATCGTATTTTTTAGCGGTAACGGTGTTCGCATCATTAACAGGTATGGCCGATGTGTGGTTATGCTGTGCGAAAAAATAAATATTTTTTTGAAATAAAAACTCCAAACTATTTATAAAAACATGCTCAGGTACGCCGGTTAATTTGTTGCCACTGTAATTAATTTTACCAACCGGAAAATCTCCAAATTTGAATTTACTAAGCGCGTAGCTACTGTTCCCCTTCAAATCCTTTATAAAACCATTCGCATCTTTTACAACCCAAAATTTTCCTTCAAGCTCAATTCCTTTTTGGTTAGTGGCACCAGTATTTTCAAAATACTCCGTTTCGTTTTGGTTCAACTTCCTTACAATAGCATCCTGTAAATTAAATTGGAAAACATTTGTATTAAAATATAGGCGGTTATCTCGAGATTTATACCGCAATCCAATCTCATAATTCCAGCCAAACTCTGCTTGCAAATTGGTATTAATGTTGTTGTCTGATGCCCTTACTTCGGCAATTGTAGGTGGCGAATAACCTTTACTAATAGAACCACGGATAGCGAGATCGTTTCTAACTAGGTAAGAAAGTGCAATTTTCGGCATCAATTCCGCATTAAAATTTTTAGTCTTCTTTTGTAAAGTGGTCGGAAAAAAGCGCTCATAACCGTATCGGTATAAATTTAAACTACTCGCCAGTTCTACATTCAGCTTCCTGTTGAAATCTAAATTTAGGCGCAAAAATCCGAAGCTTTGTGCCGCCTTTAAATAGTCAGAAGCCTGTAATTTTGCAGGTTCGCCAGCATTATTATCGAAATTTTTTATCCTACTATTATTTTCCGCAGTTTCAGCTCCAATTTGAGCACTTAAATTAAGCATGCTGAATGCATGACTGTAAGCCAAAAAAGTTCTTAGCCCTAAATTACTTTCATAACGTTTTTCGTAATTGGTGATAAATGGATTTCTAAAATCAGTGTATGACGTGTAAACCGCTATTATATGCTTAAAATCTTTCCCCAATTGATAATTGTTAGATAGCCCAGCAAATAGCGTTTTATTATAAATACCAGCTTGCTGTGTAATGGCGCCGGGTAGGGTAGGTGTTGCTGGTCTGGCGGTTCTTGGGTTTTGCGACAGTTGCAGCGCAGTTAATCCACCTGGTGTTTGGTAAGCCAAATCGCTGTAAAATGCCAAAAATTTTACTGAACCTTTTTTATTATAGTCTAGTTGTTGCGTAGTTTGAAGGTATTTGCGGTTCATTGCGCTATTATCCCGATAGCCATCACTCGTTTGATAACCTTCGGTTACGTTAAACCTATAATTTTTAAAAACCTTGGTTAAGCTTGCAGTTTGATGAAATAAGCCAAACGATCCGCCAGAGATAGAACCGTTGATTTGATTGTTCTGTAACTTTGTAGATTTAATTAATACTGCGCCACCGGTGTTCGCACCATAAATATTTGCCTCCGGACCTTTATAAACCTCTACAGATGCTAACGCAACAAAATCTAACGAATTGAGATATGAATTTCCCCCAGCATCGGTAAGTGGAAAATCATCGAAATAAATCTTAATATTTCTAATTCCAAACGGCGAACGCAATAAACTACCACGCAACGATACGCGGTAACTGCCTGGCGAACGTTCTTCCATTCTCACACCCGGCACAGTATTCATTAAGCTAACCAAAGATGAGTTCGGTTGATTTCTGATTTCAGTGCTATCAATTAAACTCACCGAAGCAACCGATCGCAATAGCGATTGCGTATTGTAATAGCCCTTTACAGTAACTTCATCAAGTTTAATGCTGTCTGTTTTTGCAACCTGTGCAAATGCGAAAATAGGAAAGAGTGCAAATAAAAATGTTAGCGATTTTTTCAATGTTTTTTATGCAAAAGTAAAGTTTAAATGTGTAGAAATACCTAGAGAATTAAAACTTTACTATTTAAGTAATAATTTCTGCACTTCGGGATTTTAGCCATTTTCTGTTCTATCTTTATTTCCGTGTTTTCTTTATTTCCGTGACAATAAATACACTTTGAATAGGAACTAATCTTCTCTATTTACTTCCGTGTATTCCGTGTTTCCGTGGCAAGAAATAAACTTTGAATAGGAACTAATGATTTCTTCCATCTTTCCTTCCATGTTTTCTGTGTTTCTGTGGCAATAAATACACTTTGAATAGCAACTTATGATTTCTTCTATCTTTACTTCCGTGCTTTCTGTGTTTCCGTGGCAATAAATACACTTTGGAAAAGAACTAATCTTCGATCTTTCCTTCCGTGTATTCTGTGTTTCCGCGGCAATAAATACACTTTGAATAGGAACTAATGATTTCTTCTATCTTTACTTCCGTGTTTTCTGTGTTTCCGCGGCAATAAATTGACTTTGAATAGGAACTAATGATTTCTTCTATCTTTCCTTCCGTGTATTCTGTGTTTCCGCGGCAATAAATACACTTTGAATAGGAACTAATGATTTCTTCTATCTTTACTTCCGTGCTTTCTGTGTTTCCGTGGCAACTAATACACTTTGAAAAAGAACTAATCTTCGATCTTTCCTTCTGTGTATTCTGTGTTTCCGTGGTAATAAATACACTTTGCATAGGAACTAATCTTCTCTATTTACTTCCGTGTATTCCGTGTTTCCGTGGCAAGAAATAAACTTTGAATAGGAACTAATCTTCTATCTTTCTCTCCGTGTATTCTGTGTTTCCGTGGCAATAAATACACTTTGAATAGGAACTAATCTTCTATCTTTCCCTCCGTGGTTTCTGTGTTTCCGTGGCAATAAATAAACTTTTAAAAAGAACTAATCTTCTATCTTTCTCTCCGTGTATTCTGTGTTTCCGTGGCAAGAAATAAACTTTGAAAAACAACTAATCTTCTCTATTTACTTCCCTGTATTCCGTGGAAACTTTTAAAATACTAGATTCAATTAACAGTGTTACCCTTTAAACTATGAAGCCCAAAATAAATACTAATCAACCAAAATAACCCACCCAAAATAATCAAGATAATTTGCCTAGTGCTAAAACGATCTTGTTCTACAACAGTGAAATTCCCCGAATAAGACCGTTGCAAGGCAGATTTCTTCAAAATGTGTATAAATAATTTTATAATTATTTGATTACTAGCTGGTTAATGATTATTTTAGTGTTATGAAATTGATAAAAACACCATCATTTGCTGACGAT
>NZ_SJCY01000020.1 GCF_004354365.1 Pedobacter changchengzhani | reverse complement strand
TAGAAAAGATAAAACAACGATTGAGAGACTGTAAATTGGAATTAAACCAAGAGAAGTCGAAAATCGTTTATTGTCGCAATAATCAAAAACGTCAACCCCCCTTCAAAGTAAGGTATCAAAAGTTCGACTTTTTGGGCTACACCTTTAAGCCAAGAATTATCAAAGAGCGAGGGAAAATCAGATTAGGTTTTTCACCCGCCATGAGCCAAAAGAGTAGGAGTAGGATAGCCAAAGAACTCAATAAGATGAATTTTCATCGTTGGGTTCAATTCCCGTTAAATAAAATTGCGGAACTGTTGAAGCTCAAAATCCGAGGTTGGATAAATTACTATGGCAAATTCCGAATGAGCGAAATGCGCAAACTTTTTCGAGTTCTGCATACACGCTTAACCAAATGGATACGCAACAAATACCATCGATTTAGGAAGAAACCTTGGTATGTAGGTTATAAATACCTACAAAAATTATCAAAAGACTATCCAAATCTCTTCGAACATTGGCATTACGAAGGCTTCAGACCTTAAAAGACTTGAATTATGAAGAGCCGTATGATGCGAGAGTATCACGTACGGTTCTGTGAGAGGTTTAGGGGTGAAATTCCCCTTTACCTACTCGATTTTTATTCTCATGAAACCAAGTAGTCCGAATAACTGAGCGAATGGTCCATAATATCTCTTTCTTTTTCCTTCAGTTCTAATTTGTTCTTTCAGTTTATCGTAATTTGTATAGTAAAAACTTGAAAAGCGACATCTAACTTTTTCATTCTTGATAAGCCAAACAGCTTCGTGACTACCTCCTCTTGAATTTTCGTCAACAACAATATAAAAAT
Source organism: Pedobacter changchengzhani (assembly GCF_004354365.1). GTDB lineage: Bacteria > Bacteroidota > Bacteroidia > Sphingobacteriales > Sphingobacteriaceae > Pedobacter > Pedobacter changchengzhani. The sequence goes on along the minus strand of NZ_SJCY01000020.1, from coordinate 10,271 downwards.
CAAAGTCTGTCCATAGTTTATGAGTTCTAAAAAATGGGATTATTGGATTTACAAATAAAATCCCATCATTGTCTGCAATAATATATCTGCATTGTGTCGCAAACAAGGTCAGAAATAACAGAAAAATTCCTATAATTATTGAATACACTATCACTACTTTTTGTTCGTTAATGAAGTCAACTTTGTCATAGCTTAAATTAGATGCTGTCATTAATTTAAATGCACAAAATCCAATTAACAAGTTGAGTCCAACTAAAAGTCCAAAGCCACCAAGGATTTTGTATTTGGAATATATTTTCATCATAAGTCGTGTCGTCTTTTAAAATTAGGCATAACGTTTTGAAAATTTGTGCAGAAATGGCATTGCTTGAAGAACCCTTGTCGTACCACACTAAATTAAGTAAATAACTGATGAATTAACGTGAGCTACCGTCAGCCATTTTTACACAAATTTGCTGTTATATGCTGCCCTTCTATTGTTCTTTGCTAATATTTTCCTTATTGGGAATTGGAAAACCTGCTTTAACTAACAAATCTATTTTCCAAGCTTCCCATTTTTTGGTCTTGTATCTTGTTTGCGAAACCCAATCTTGACTTATTTTATTATATATTTTTTGTTCTTCTGTAAGTTGTAATCCTAAAACTGTTTTTTGCCATTCTTTCCACTTTTTCCATTTCGCTAATCCATTAATTATTGCTTCTCTTTCTTTTTGTTCTTGCCATTTCCATTCAACACCATTTTTCAATAATAAATCGCCGAGCATCACTTCTCTTATTGGGTGTAAAATCTTTTTGACATTCCCTCTGTCGCGGTTAAGCTTTAATGTAATTTGGTCGTTTAACCATTTTCCTAATTTATATTTTTGGTGGGGGATTGATTTATAGTTGTTTTTATTACTATAATATTCTTCAAGTTCTACCAATCTGTCTGTCCACTCATCATCTTTCGGTTTATTGGCATACTCGCCAAAGTCTGGAACGTCCCACATATAATTTATGGACTGCATTTTTTCTTCTTCGTAATCTGTCCAAGCAGAACCGTTTTGCCCTTTTCTTCTCTGTTTTTGTTGAGCAATCCATCTTCCTAATTCTAAATACGGGCTATCAAGAATTTTTGTTTGTAAAACATATGTATAGTCTAAATGCTTTTGCTCTTTTTCTTTAAAATCCAATAGCTTTTGGAATTTCACATCCCACCACATTCTTTGAGTATTTATCCATCCGTTTTCAATTGGAAATTCTGCATCGATAAGCTGCATTGCAAGGTCATCTGGTAAAACGCTGTGTTTAATAAGTTCTTTCATTCTTTGATACCAAACTAACAACTCCATTTCTTCTGGAACTTTGGTGTCTTTGTAAACAACTCCAGAAGTTCTTACATCTCTTTTATAAATTTTATAACGCTCAAGAAAAAGTGGAAATACTTCATAATCCTTAGCCGTTACATTAACTTTCTTTTCATAAATTGACCGTTCAGTTGGTTCTTGTCCATCACCAAAGTCGTTTGTATAAAATGGAACAGTAACTGATTTTTCCAGCTGGTTTTCACCGTCATTTGGTTGTTCTTCTGTTGAGCCTTTTCCTGTTCTTATTTGAGAATACAAAAGTCCTTCGTTATCATATTTTTCAATTAGGTCTTTGTCAAGTTTGAAAACGTTTTTGTCAGTAAGGTCAATGAGGTTTGCGAAATAATTTTTTACTTCTTTCAAAAGTTTGTTTCCTTGCTTGTCTGTTCCTGTTTTGAAGTCAAGCTGTATTGATGCTTCAATGTTGTTTAAAAAGCCAGAATATGTGAGGTTAGATGAACCAATAATTACTCTTGTGTGTCTGCCACCTTCAAAAAGAAAAAGTTTTGGATGATATGTTATTTGTTCTGCGTCCTTGTGATAAATATAAGTTTCAATATTTTTTTCTAAAAGCAATTCAAGTGCTTCTTTAGATGTCCCTTTGTTGTCAACGCCAACAAAAAAAATAAGTTTCTTATATTTTTTTTGAGCTGTCAATAATGAAGGCAATAATTTGTTTACGCCTGAAATTGCAGCAAAGGCAACAAAACCAATAAAACTGTCAAAGTGTGAACTACCAAAGGAAGTCGCTAACTGGTCGCCAACATTTAATTTGTTGTTCGTGTTAAGTCCGTGTCCAATGAAGTCTATTTGCATTTAATGTCAGTTGTTTTGTTGGTTGCAGTTTCGTTCGTTAGCATTACCTGTAACGTTTTGGAAATTTGTGCATAAATGGCATTAATTGCAGTTCCATTGTCAGCCAGTACCAAACTTAGTAAATAACTGATGAATTAACGTAAACCACCGTCAGCCATTTTTGCACAAATTTGCTGTTACAGGTAGTGCTGTTTGCCACTTTTAAATACCTACGCTAAGTCTAAGATGTCCGCCCAAGCCTTCACGAACAATTCTCATTAAAGTCGAAAGTCGGATGTCGCTTGCGTTGTTTTCAATTCTAGAAATGTAAGTCTTTGTAGTTCCACATTTTTCGGCCAATTGTTCCTGTGTCAAACCTTGTTCTTTACGAAGTCCTTGAATCATAACACCTAATTTAAAAGCTTCAAAACCTTCTTCATAAGCTTCTCTGGCGTTTGTTCCTGCTTTTCCATACTGTTCGTCCAAATGGTCGGCAAAGGAAGTCAGATTATTATTTGTCTTTTTCATCGAAATATTGTTTTTTAAGTAATTCTGCAAGTTCCAATTCATTTTTTGGAGTCTTTTGAGTTTTCTTCAGAAACCCGTTCAAAAGAATTATCAATTTCCCTTTGTCGAAAAATGAAAAAACCCTGAAAATGTCAGAACCCACTTCTACGCGGATTTCAAAGATTCCTGATGAACCCGTCATATGGTCAAAATATTTCTTCGGAACCCGGTCGATGGTAGAAATGAGCTGTAACGTCCAGTTCATTTTCTTCTTAACTTCTAGTTTTAGTGTCTCAAAGAAGTCGAGATAGTAATCCTTGTAATAAAATATTTCCCGTATGAATTTTTCTTGCACAGAACAAAGTTAGCTAATTAGATAACAATGTGCAAATGTCAGAAAACTTTAATCTAGCACTTCGGTCGTTCTTAGCATTACCTGTAACGGCGGTGGCTTTGGGTTCGAGCGATATTAACCCACAAATAAATTTACTTACACAAACTTAAATATTATGGAAGACCAAATTAAAAAGCAAGTTACAGAGCTTGAACCAAAACCACTGTTAGCAGAAGTAGTGGGTAAATTAGATAAAACAATGAAAGTATCACTTAAACAATTCTTTAGCATAGGCGACGGAAGATTATCAACTGAAATTGGAGATGTTTACGAAATGCTAAATTTCATCTTTGACGCAAATTTCATGACGCACCAATTACCTAGTGCGATGCGAAAATTAAAAGAGGTAAACCCCGATTGGTTTTCAAATGCTGTTAGTATTATAAATGATGTTAAGAGGACAAATAACACAAATGATTTTGCTGAATTAATGAATTTGATTGATAAAAACTTTCCAACTTACGAATTTGAATTAGGTAAATGCGAAGGTCAAATTCCATTCTTTGCAGGATTGGTATAACTATTTCTGCTAACGTTTTGGCGCTTGGCGAAGGTGGCGATTTTCACCACAAATGTTAATGCGGAGAACCAAACTTTGATTAACCACAAATATGTCTGCGGAGCACTGAACCGCCACTTTTGCCAAACGCCTGTTACCAGCTGGGCTTCTTCTCTCAGCTATTAATTTGTCCTTCATATTCGTCATATAATTCGTAGCAAATTGATTGGTCTGATAAATATCGTCCAGTGTCAAGTTGTGTTTTAAAATACTTGTAATAGTTGTCGTAAGTGTTACCAAATATTTCTTTCCAAGCGTTGCCTTGCAATTCAGTTAGAGTTATATTTTTCACATTCAATAAAATCAAAATGTGCTGTCCTTGCTCATCGTCAATTCCGTCTTTCCAAACAACCAATCCAATTTCTATTTTCTCCTTGTCAATTGAGATAATTTGCTCATAAAGATATTCGTTGATTGTTGTCGGTTCAATGCTTTTAATATTGCCTTCCTCGTCCACTGTGTTGAATGTCAAGTTCGTTGTTTCAAAGTCAAGCTGAATTGGAAAAACGAGTTTGTCGTGGTCAATTTTTAATTTTTTCTTGTCAACGATTACGTCTGAAAAAACGTGAGTTGTAAAGTCGTTGAGCGTAATTGAGAATTTGTCAGCAGTGATATTTGTCTTTATAAACCAACTGTCGTGAAGCAGTCCTAAATATTTGTGATAAAGTCCAAGTCGTTGTGCATTATCAGCAACCAATTTATTGTTCTCATCAAAAGTCATTGCGTCACTTTCAATGTCCACAAAATGGTCAGCCAACAAAGGTGCAATATCTTGAATTTTTATTGTCATATTGTTGTTATTAGTCTTTGTCGTCATAGCCTTGCGGGTAACGTTTTGGAAATTTGTGCATAAATGGCATTGATAGCAGTTCCATTGTCAGCCAGTACCAAACTTAGTAAATAACTGATGAATTAACGTAAACCATTGTCAGCCATTTTTGAACAAATTTGCTGTTATAGCCAGTACGATTTTTAAACTTGAAGGGTCAGTTTTAAATGTCCGCCTAAACCTTTCTGGATGATTTTCATTAAAGTAGAAAGTCTGATGTCGGAAGCGTCATTTTCAATTCTGGAAATATAGGATTTGTTGGTCCCACATTTTTCAGCAAGTTGCTCTTGTGTCATTCCTAATTTTGTTCGGGCTTCTTCAAGTAAAGCACCAAGTCGAAAAGCTTCAAATTGCTGTTCCCATTCTTCACGTTTCGGATTTCCTTTTTCACCATATTTCTTGTCGAGGATTTCCTCAAGTGTCGTAATATTCTTTTTAGATGTCATTTTGATATTCCTCCATTATTTTAAGTGCCTTTTCAATTTCCTGTTTCGGTGTCTTTTGGCTTTTCTTCTGAAAACCATTTCCGAGAACCACCAAATTTCCTTTGTCGAAAAATGAAAATATACGGTAAATATTACTTCCAACCTCTACTCGGATTTCATAAAGTCCTTTAGTTCCCTGCATATGTTTGAAAAACTTTTCGGGAACTTTTGGGGTAACTTTTATTAGGTTTAAAGTCCATTCGATTTTCGCCTGAACTTTGTCTGTTTGTTCTTCGTAGAAGTCGAGAAAATAATTCTTATAAGCAATTACCTGTCTGTCGTTATTCACAAAACAAAGTTAACTATTTAGACAACAAATTCAAAATTGTAATTTATTGAACTTTGTCGGGAAGTATTGGCTATAACGTTTTGCTAATTTGTGCATAAATGGCATTGCTTGCAGAACCATTGTCGCACCGCACTAAATTAAATAAATAACTGATGAATTGACGTAAACCACCGTCAGCCATTTTTGCACAAATTTGCTGTTATAGCCAGTACTTCTTTTTATTAAACTTGCAGAGTTAGTTTTAAATGTCCGGCCAAACCCTTTTGTATTATTTTCATCAAGGTAGAAAGTCTAATGTCGGAAGCGTCATTTTCAATTCTTGAAATATAAGATTTGTTAGTTCCACATTTTTCAGCAAGTTGCTCTTGTGTCATTCCCAATTTTGTTCGGGCTTCTTCAAGTAAAGCACCAAGTCGGAAAGCTTCAAATTGTTGTTCCCATTCTTCACGTTTCGGATTGCCTTTTTCGCCATATTTCTTGTCAAGGATTTCGTCAAGTGTCGTAATATTCTTTTTAGATGTCATTTTGATATTCCTCCATTATTTTAAGTGCCTTTTCAATTTCCTGTTTTGGTGTTTTTTGACTTTTCTTTTGAAAACCGTTTCCAAGAACTACAAGATTTCCCTTGTCGAAAAATGAAAATATGCGATAAATATTACTTCCAACTTCCACACGAATTTCATAAAGTCCTTTTGTTCCTTGCATATGTTTAAAAAACTTTTCGGGAACTTTTGGAGTAACTTTTATCAAATTCAAAATCCATTCGATTTTTGCCTGAACTTTGTCGTTTTGGTCTTCATAGAAGTCGAGAAAATAATTCTTATAAGCAATTACCTGTCTGTCATTATTCACGATACAAAGTTAACTGTTTAGACAACAAATTCAAAGTTGTAATTTTAGTCGATTTAGTCGGGTAGTATTGGCTATAACGTTTTGGAAATTTGTGCATAAATGGCATTAATTGCAGTTCCATTGTCAGCCAGTACCAAACTTAGTAAATAACTGATGAATTAACGTAAACCACTGTCAGCCATTTTTGCACAAATTTGCTGTTATGCCCAGTTTTGTTTTATAGTTGAAGTTTGATTATTTCGTTTAATTCATCCGATTTATTCAAAGTCATTAAGTGTCCACCGTTTTTAATTTCTTGGTTACAATTCACAAAAGCTAAAGGTAAAATTTTGTCATTTGTTCCGTGAATGTGAAATATGTTATTTAACTGAATTCGGTTTCTCCATAATACTATTTGTTCAATTGCCCATTTCAAAAAAATTGGATCGGTGTCAATTAGGATTTGTTTTAAAAGTTGCTTGTCGAATTTTGAAGTCGCTCCAAAAAACCAGTTCGTCATAAAGTTCGAGCTTTTCAAAACCTTGGTCGGTAAAAGTTTATGAATTCTAATTTGTCCAGCCAAACGGTAGTAAAATGGTATTTCTTTTTTTGTCTTTGCAGAAGCTATTAAAATTACTTTTTCAGTGTCAATTTGTTTAGCAACTTCAACTGCCATTATTCCACCGAATGAAAGTCCAATTAAAGTTGGTTTAGCTGTTATGATTTGGTCAAGAAGTCGAGTTGCATAATTTTCAATTGTTTCATTGTTATTTGGAACAATCCATTTTATAAAAGTTGTCTTGAAGGCTGAAAAGTCAAGTCTTTGAAAAACTCTTTCGTCTGCTCCAAGTCCACTAAATATGTAAAGTTCTTTTGTCAATTCGATGTCGTTTTGGGTCGTCTTAAAATTGGGCATAACGGCTGATAATTTGTAATCGTTTGACGTTAACCGAATGAATTTAATTAATTGTAAAAACCAAAATTAACCGATGAAAAATTTAGAAAGCAGTTCCGAAAATGTTACAAATTATATGTTACCAGCCGTTAATTTTTGCACAATGCAGAATGCAAAATTAGAAGCACTTATCGACTACTTAGGGCATAGTGAAATGCTTACTGATAAGTGCGAAGAAACTTCAATAGATGGGGTTTGCGTTAAAAAGAAGTGGCGAAGTTGGGATGAGTTAATTGTAACAGAAAAAGAGATTAGGTTTTCGCATTCTCCTTATCCCGGAGGTGTAATATTTACCGCTGAACAATTTGAAAAGCTGTACCGTTTGTTTAATGGTTGGTAACGTTTTGAAAATTTGCGCAGAAATGGCATTGCTTGCAAAACCGATGTCGTACCGCACAAAACTAAATAATTAACGAAAAACCTGAGTTGAACCACCGTCAGCCATTTTTGAACAAATTTGCTGTTAGCTATAGTACATTATAGTTTTATCATTTTTAATTTTTCTTCGCTGAAACATTTGTTTAAATCTCTATCTGGTTCGAATAAGCAAAGTGTTAAATATTCAAATTTGTCTTTTGCAATTTTTATTTTTGAAGTGAGATTAGATAAACTTTCAACAGTTAAATTCTCTTCCTCCGATTCAACACCAAATTTGCCAATTTTGTCTTTCAATAAGTCAGAACTTTCATGGTCGACAACAAAAGTGCTTCCGTGTACAATGAAATTCCTCTTTTCAATTAAGCTATTAGTGTAAATAAAAAGTTTTTCAATAAGTTTAAGTTTTTCCGGACTATTTTCGTAATAAACTCCGTAGAGACTTCTAAGTTTATTATTTAATGGATACGCTGTTTGGTCCTGTAAGACAATTCTAAGATACTTTCTTTCTTTAAGTCCATTGGAACTGAATAAAATCATTATGTTGATTCTGATTGATAAAACTAACTTTTCAAATTCAATAAGAAAGTTTCCATATTCATGATGTATTGTATTTTTATTTTCTGAATTGGTTGTTGTCATTATAGTCGGTCTTTGTATTATAGCTAACGTTTTGGAAATTTGTGCATAAATGGCATTAATAGCAGTTCCATTGTCAGCCAGTACCAAACTTAGTAAATAACTGATGAATTAACGTAAACCACCGTCAGCCATTTTTGAACAAATTTGCTGTTAGCAGTAGTGCTTTTAGTCTTCAATTCTTTGATATTTAATTGTGTTACTATTGTCATAGATTGATAAGAATAACCTTGTTGGAAAGCTGTCAATTTTTGTATAGGTTTCTCGTGAATAAAATTCAGGGTATTTGAAATTAAATATTTTTCCACTTGTCCCAAATTGTTCGGTGTCTGTGTCGTTGCTTAGTTCACTTTCATTAGCAAATGATTTAAAGTTCGGTGAATTGCTAATTTCATTTATAATTCTGTCTTTGTCTTTTTTGCTAATTTGTATTTCTGTTTCCTGTATTCTTTCTGGCATTCCTGTCACGTTGTTATTAGTTATTTTAAAATCGTCTTTTAGTTCAATGTCGATATGTTTCAAGTCTAAAAGAATGTCCTTTTTTGAGATACTAAATTCGTCAATGGTATTAGTCAATAAAGTCAAGACAACTAATACAATCATAACTATAGAAATAGTCAGTCCAACTTTTGATTTTTTCTTTCTTGAGTATATAAACAGTCCAATTGCGATGCCTGAAAAAACAATCAAAACAATCAAACCATAAATTAAAATCATTCCCATTTTGCTATGTTATTTCTTGTTAGTTTCTTTTGTCGGGTCGTCTGCCAGCATTACTGCTAACGGTTTGGAAATTTGTGCATAAATGGCATTAATAGCAGTTCCATTGTCAGCCAGTACCAAACTTAGTAAATAACTGATGAATTAACGTAAACCACTGTCAGCCATTTTTGAACAAATTTGCTGTTACCTGTAGTTTATTTTATAAGATTAGTTCTTCAATTTCTTCTGGATTTTCCCATTTAGAGATGCCAAACCAATGATAATCACAAACTGTCTGAATAATTTCGCTTGTATAAGATTGGTGTCCTATTCTTATTCTGTCTGAGCCAGTTGGTCCAAAATCTTTGTCTGATAAAAGTTTTTGATTAGAAATTATTTTGTAAGTCCAATTATTAAACCCGTTCGGTGTGATGTGAAGTATAGTTAAAATATCTACTTTATCTAATGAACTTATGTTAAGACCTTTGCTCTTCTGTTTAAAAATGCAAATTGTCGGAGTTTTACCGATAATTTGTCCAAAAGCAAATGAATTGTCTCTTAAAGTGATAGAAAAAATGTCACCTAATTTCCATTTTTGTCTTTTAGGAATTTCCCAATTCAATAACCTTTGATTCAACTCTTTCATTTCTTCTTCATGTAAAAATGAAAGGCTTTCGTCAACTGATAATTCTTTTATTTTTTTAATTATTAAAATTATTGTTTCGATATTTTTTGATTGTATACCACTATGATTGTCAGAATAATTAAAAGTTGGTTGAGGTTTTAAGTTCAATTCTTTAATTGATTTTCTTATTTCTTTTATACAGTCAGATTGATGCTTTTTTCCTAAAATAATTTTCAGGTCGCCAAAAATGTAAAATGAATTTCTGTCTCCGTCGGGAAGGTAGATTTTAAATACTTTTAGGTCAATTGGATTCGTCATTTTAAATTACAGGTAACGTTACGGCGGTTTGTGAAGAAAATTAAAAAGAAGTCGGGTCAAAGAATTTTAAACTAAAAAATAAAACAGAATGAGTTATAACAACCATGATGGTGGCGACCCAAACGCAGTAAAGTATGTGAAGGCAAAAGATGTTGAATTTACAAAAGAAGATGAAGTAAATGGAAGAGCAATTAAAATCTATTTAGAGGCAAATACCAAGCCTTTGAAAGAATTTCTTATTTGGTTTAGAACACTTGATAAGTAGCACCCACAGGCGGTGGGTTTTAATTTTTTTTACAAACCGCTTGTTATGCGACGTTTGCCCGTATCCCGATTGAAAGTTTCGGGCAAATGATTGCATAACGGTTTGAAAATTTGTGCAGAAATGGCATTACATGCAGAACCATTGTCGTACCGCACTGGACTAGATAATTAACGAAAAACCTGAGTTAAACCACCGTCAGCCATTTTTGAACAAATTTGCTGTTATGTGCCGTTGTGTGTCCTGCGTTACCAAGGGTACAAGATATAAAAGTTCTTTGAAATGGTAACAAAACTTTGTTAGAGATGATAGGCTTTAACTGACTTTAGAAACGAGCCAATATTAGATAATTGGAGGTCT
>NZ_SJCY01000002.1 GCF_004354365.1 Pedobacter changchengzhani | reverse complement strand
GTTGATCATAACTGTGTATATGGTTTAAATGTATAAAAGTTATTGCCGAAAAATTTTTGTTTGGCCTTGAGGGCCCAAAATTTTTCAGAATAACTTTTCGACTTACACAGTTAGTAGGATACTACCTTAAAAAGCAATGCCTTCGGGAACCACTCCGAAGGCAAAATCAACCTAAACCTCAAAACTAAACTATGAAAAATTTTTATGTAAAACCTTTACAGGTATTAATATCTTTTGTTACCATTTAAAGAAGTAAAATATTTCTCTTTTTGGTGGCGCAAAGGTATAATTAATTTTTATTAAAAACAATAAATATTTATTTTTAATTATTTAAGACATTTTGATGACAAAAAGGTGATTGCTCAGAAAAATTAAAAAGTAATAATCTACTTGTAATCAGACATTTGAATGGTTTGGTTGCAAAATTCATATTCTTGAATTTGATTAGAACCAATTATCGTTAACCTATCTTTAGTAAAATCCGCCACTAATTCTTGGTACCATTTTATACCTTGAACGTCTAAATTACTCGTGGGTTCATCTAAAAATAGAATTTGTGTATCTGAACAAAAGGCTAAAGCAAGCTTTGTGCGTTGTTTCATGCCAGATGAGAAATATTTAATTTCTTTGTGCGCAGATTTACCCAAACCTAATATGGAAATTAGGTTTTTAGCATCAACGCCGTACGCAAATCTTTTAAACTTAAAATGAAAGTTTACCATTTCTTTTAAAGTAAACGTTTCGATTAACTCCAAATAAGGAGCCGCTAAACTGATGTGTTGATAAATACTTTCTACTGGTATATTAGCGGTATCTGAATAGGTGATTTCGCCTTCAGACGGTGTAAGGCTACCCGTTAAAATGCTTATCAGTGTTGATTTACCAGATCCATTTGCGCCAAGTATTGCATAACTATTTCCTGAAACAAACTCTTTAGAAATGTGCTTAAAAATCCACTCCTTATTAAAACGCCTACCGATATTGTTTAAGCTTATCTTCATTTTTTATTTTGGAGTGATGAGATATGAGTTTTGAGTGTTGAGTTATGAGTTATGAAAACCATTAGCCGTAATGGAAGTGATGAGTGATGAGATATGAGTGTTGAGTTATGAAAACCATTAGCCTCAACCTTGTCATCAACCTTAGCCTCAACCTTAGCCTCAACCTCAATCTCAACCTTAGCCTCAACCTTGTCCTCAGCCTCAGCCTCAACCCTAACTGCCCATCCCAAAACCCTTCATTACGCCACGATTAGAGTTTCTGATAAAATCTACAATCTCATCTCTAATTTCAGTTGGCTTAAATTCTGCTTCTATCATATCCAATGCTTTGGTTACATTGTTGTGCTTAACGAAAAGTACACGGTAAATTTCTTGAATTTCATCAATTTGTTCGTTAGTAAATCCTTTTCTACGTAAACCAACTGAGTTAATTCCAGCGTAGGAAAGTGGCTCCCGTGCTGCTTTAACATAAGGCGGTACATCTTTGCGCACCAACGAACCTCCAGTTACAAATGCATACGAACCTACTTTTACAAACTGGTGGATAGCAACTAAGCCTGCCAATACAACATTATTGCCAATTGTAATATGGCCAGCTAGTGTTGTACTATTAGAAAAAATACAGTTATCACCCACTTCACAATCATGCGCAATGTGTGTGTAAGCTTGTATTAAGCAGTTTTTCCCAATTGTTGTTTTCCACTTATCTTTTGTACCACGATTAATAGTTACACATTCTCTAATGGTTGTATTATCGCCTATTTCTGCCGTAGTTACTTCGCCTGCAAATTTTAAATCTTGTGGTTCGCCCGAGATTACTGCTCCAGGAAAAATCCGACAGTTTTTGCCAATTCTCGCACCATCCATAATGGTTACATTTGAACCGATCCAAGTTCCTTCGCCAATTACCACATCCTTATGAATAACTACAAAAGGTTCAATCACTACGTTTTCGGCTATAATGGCTTGGGGATGTATGTATGCTAATGGTTGTATCATGATGCGTTTGGTTCTGTTTGTTTAACTTTAGCAATTTGAGCCATCATTTCAGCCTCTACTACTACTTTTTCTCCTACCATACCCACACCTTTCATCTGGGCAATACCTCTTCTTATTGGCTCTAACAAATCGCAACGGAAAACAATGGTATCGCCTGGCAATACTTGCGCTCTAAAACGAACATTATCGATTTTTAAGAAATAGGTTAAATAATTACTAGGATCGGGAACGGTGCTGAGCACTAAAATTCCGCCTACCTGTGCCATGGCTTCAACTTGTATTACGCCCGGCATAACCGGCGAACCAGGAAAATGACCTTTAAAAAACTCCTCATTCATGGTTACGTTTTTCACGCCAACCACGTGGTTTTTCGAAAGTTCTAATATTTTATCTACAAACAAAAAAGGCTGACGGTGTGGTAATATTTCCATAATCTGCATCACATCGTAAAGCGGTGGTGCACTTGGATCGTAAACTTTCTGTGTTTTTTTGTTTTTTTCTCTCTTAATAGCAGCCTTAATTTTTTTAGCAAATGCAACGTTAGCTGCATGGCCAGGGCGGGCAGCCATAATATGTCCCTTTAAATGCATGCCAACCAAAGCCAAATCGCCAATCATATCCAACAGTTTGTGTCTGGCCGGCTCATTTTGGTAGCGCAACTCCATGTTGTTTAAAATACCCTGAGGCGCTACATCAATATCTTTCCGGTTAAACAATTTCGCTAAATGATCAAGCTCTTCTTGCGTAACAGCTTTATCAACAATAACAATGGCATTATTTAAATCGCCACCTTTAATTAAATTATGTTGTAATTGATATTCTAATTCATGCAGAAAGCAAAATGTTCTGCAGGAAGCAATTTCTTTTTTAAATTCGGCTATTGTAGAAATACCAGCATGTTGACTGCCCAAAACAGGCGAATTATAATCAATCATACAGGTAAAACGATAATCATCTAAAGGCATTGCTACAATCTCCACACCTCGATCAGGCTCGGTGTAGGTGATGTTATGCGGGATTGTAAAATATTCGCGATCAGTATCTTGCTCAACGTTACCAACTTCTTCCAAAATATCGATAAATTGAATGGAACTGCCATCCATAATTGGTGCTTCAGGACCGTTAACTTTAATCAAGACGTTATCTAAATCCATCCCGATTAACGAAGCCATAACATGCTCAATTGTACTTACACTTGCACCATTTTGCGTAATTGTTGTTCCTCTCGAAGTATCGGTTACATTATCTGCGTCTGCATCAATTATCGGATGCCCCTCTAAATCTATTCTTTGAAATTTAAAGCCATAGTTCTCGGGTGCAGGGCAAAAAGTAAGGGTAACGTTTGCACCAGTATGTAAGCCAACACCAGATACTGAAGCTTCTTTTTTAATCGTTTTTTGTCTAACGTTCATTATCATTATTGGTATTCTCTTCCAAACTTGAGGAAAGTCTTTTAATATCTTCTTCTAATAAATTAATTCTTTTTTCGATGTCGGGCAGGTGTTTAAAAATTACAGAAGCGCGCATCCAATTTCTTAGCGGTTGGGCAGGGCTACCATGCCATTGTTTGTTTTCTTCGGTTGTATTAAAATTTAAACCCGCTTGTGCGCCAATTTGTGTACCTTTTGCCAATGTTAAATGGCCAGCAATACCAACTTGTCCACCAATAACGCTGCTCGCACCTACTTTAGTACTGCCAGAAATACCCGACTGTGCGGCTACAACTGTATTTTCGCCAATTTCTACGTTATGTGCAATTTGAATAAGGTTATCTATTTTAGCACCTTTTTTAATAATGGTAGATCCCATTGTGGCTCTATCAACAGTTGTATTTGCCCCAATTTCTACATCATCTTCAACAATAACATTACCTATTTGGGGTATTTTGTTGTAAGTACCATCTTTTTGAGGTGCAAAACCGAAACCATCGCTGCCAATTACGGTATTAGCATGTATAATTACGCGGTTGCCAATAATACAGTTGTGGTAAATTTTCACGCCAGGAAAAAACGAGCATTCCCTACCTATTTTAGTATTTGCGCCGATAAAAGTTTGTGGCTCAATATTACATCCATCACCAATTTCAACGTGCTCAGCAATATATGCAAAGGCACCAATAAAAACGTTGTTTCCTATTTTAGCGGTAGGATGAACAAAGGCAAGTTTATCCACCTCACGTTTTGCATTTTGAGCGTTTAAAGCTTCATTATATTTATCCAACAGAACCGTAAAGGAACTGTAAGGATTTTCTACTCGTATTAAAGTACTGGTGTAAGCTTGACTGGCCTTAAAATTTTTTGATACAATAACCACCGAAGCTTGGGTTGAATACAAAAAGTTTTCATACTTAGGATTAGAAAGAAAAGACAAAGATCCTTCCTTACCATCTTCTATTTTAGAGAGTTCTGTTACGGCTACGTCCGGATTTCCATCAATGGAACCGTTTAAAAACTCGCTGATCTGCTTGGCAGTAAATTGCATCGTACAAAGGTAAATGTTAATTTGATATGAACAAAAAAACCTGTTTGGGTTAATAAGTATATAAATTATACAATAATAAGACTTAAAATTAGAGTAGAAGTTAATTTTTTTACTAAAAATATTTAAATGCCCCTAGGATAACAGAGAATGTATTTTTGAACTGTTTTTTGCAAAGATTCTAAATTAGATAAATCCGAAGCCTTTGCGATATCAACAATATCGTTATTTTTCATTAAAATTTTAATATTTCCCGTTCCCGCATCATAAGCTCTATTTCTTAAAGTATCCGTAAAAACAAAATATCTGCTCTCTTCGGGCGATACCTTTAACAAATCAATCGCAGCACTGCGCAAGAACATAATTCTATCTTCACTAGCCATTTCGTTGGTCATTTCTACTTTGTATAAATTTCTTGATGTTAACATCTTACAAAGCGTAGATAAGATTTTATCATCATTTGTTACCCATACTTTTAAAGCTGCGTAAATATCTTGATCATCTAAATTCGTAAAATGCTGTAAATTAAGGTGGGAATTAAAAAATTCGGCGCCTGTAATATTATTTTTTAAAAAGTAATTTAGTGATGGAGGTGCAAATAAATCAGTTCCATTAATCGATAATTCTTTTGCGCGTTCTAAAATCCTCACCAAAAGCATCTCGGCAGATACCACCGTTTTATGCAAATAAACCTGCCAATACATTAACCTACGGGCAATTAAAAATTTCTCTACAGAATAAATTCCCTTTTCTTCGATTACTAAGTCATCATCAAAAACATTAAACATTTTTATGATTCTGTCGAAACTAATCACACCTTCACTTACGCCAGTAAAAAAACTATCTCTATTCAGGTAGTCCATGCGGTCTAAATCTAACTGACCAGAGATTAATTGATGAAGAAATTTTTTAGGGTAGGTTCCATTAAAAACTTCAATCGCGAGCGTTAAACGGCCGTTAAAATGAACGTTCAACTCATGCATCAGCTTTGCTGAAATATCTTCGTGCCTAATCCCTGTAACCAGCGAATGTTCTAACGCATGAGAAAATGGACCATGACCAATATCGTGTAGCAAAATGGCTAATATTGCGGCTACTTCTTCCTCTTCGGTAATTATATTTCCTTTACTTTTTAAAAGTGCGATTGCTAAACTCATTAAGTGCATAGCACCCAATGCGTGGTGAAAACGGGTATGCAGTGCGCCGGGATAAACCAAATGTGTCATCCCAAGTTGCTTAATGTAGCGCAAACGCTGAAAATATGGATGCGAAATTACATCGTAAACCAATTCTGACGGAATGCTGATGAACCCGTAAACTGGGTCGTTTATTATTTTCTTCTTATTCAAGCGTTAAAAATAGTTAAATAGATAGATACGGTACAAAAATTGCTATTTTTATTGATCGATCAGATTGTCTGCAAATATATAACGGCAATATTTACGTATTTTTACAATTACCATGCAAGAAACCAAAATTTTATGGGCCGATGATGAAATCGACTTATTAAAACCTCATATTTTACTTCTCAACGATAAAGGATATAATGTTACCACTTTTACCAACGGTAACGATGCACTAGAAGCTTTCGGGAAAGAACATTTCGATCTTGTTTTTTTAGATGAAAACATGCCCGGGCTAACCGGAATTGAGACCTTATCGGCCATGAAAAACCTTAATCCAGATATTCCGGTAGTGCTTATTACCAAAAGCGAAGAGGAAAACTTAATGGAAGATGCCATTGGAAGCAAAATTGATGATTACTTAATTAAGCCGGTAAATCCAAAACAGGTTTTACTAACGATTAAGAAATTTGTAGATAACAAAAGATTGGTTAGCGCAAAAACATCAATGGCTTACCAACAAGATTTTAGGCGTTTGGGCATGATTTTAAACGACAAATTAAGTTATAGCGAGTGGATTGATTTCTACAAGAAAATAGTTTTTTGGGAATTGGAGCTTGGTCAGCTAGATGACCCACAAATGCATGAGATTTTAACCATGCAGAAGCAAGAAGCCAATACGCAGTTTTCGAAATTTATAGAAGACAATTATATCGATTGGATAAAAAACAAAGACAAATCGCCACTTCTATCTAACGAGTTATTAAAAAAGAAAGCCTTTCCGCTGATTAATGAAACAACGCCAGTATTTTTTATCTTGATTGATAACTTGCGTTACGATCAATGGAAAATGATCAATCCGTTGATTACCGAGTATTTCCGTTTGGAGGAGGAAGATATGTACACCAGTATTTTACCAACGGCAACTCAATATGCCCGTAATTCGATTTTTGCTGGCTTAATGCCTTTAGAGATGGAAAAACGTTTCCCTTCGTTATGGCAAAATGATGATGATGAAGGTGGTAAAAACCTACACGAAGAAGCATTTTTAGCCGATAACATTAAACGTAACTTGCGTAAAGAATGTAAATTCAGTTATCATAAAATATTAACTTTCGATCAAGGAAAAGATTTGCTAGAACAGGCTAACAATTTATTAAAAAACGATTTTAATGCGATTGTTTTCAACTTTGTTGATATGTTGAGCCATGCACGTACGGATATGCAAATGATTCGCGAGCTTGCAAATGACGATGCCGCTTATCGCTCGTTAACTTTATCATGGTTTGAACACTCGCCATTATTCGAGTTGTTAAAAAAGATTTCTCAGCAAAAAGTCAAAGTAATTATTACTACCGATCATGG
Organism: Pedobacter changchengzhani; assembly: GCF_004354365.1. Lineage (GTDB taxonomy): Bacteria > Bacteroidota > Bacteroidia > Sphingobacteriales > Sphingobacteriaceae > Pedobacter > Pedobacter changchengzhani. Next base: position 529,321 of record NZ_SJCY01000002.1, on the reverse strand, counting down.
TACAATTCGCGTAAAAAAACCGGTTAAAGTAGTTGGAGATAAGAGTACTAACACTAATTTGCGTTATAAGCAGGGCAGAAATTTAAATTTTAACGCGAAAGAAGTTTTCGCAATTAAAAACCCTCAAGATGCCATGTTGCCTAAAATAAACATCAGCAGCAGTTATATTTTTGCAAAAGAAGACAGTTATTTTGTTTACCCGAACAACTATAATCAGTTTGTGAACTATTATAATGATACGTTTCAGCATGGTGGTATTTCATTAGAAGAAATGATTATTCCTGTAATAACGTATTCGTCGAAATAACCCCCAACCCCTAAAGGGGAGGGAAAGCGGCAGACACAAAAGGAGGGAAAAAACCAAAACCTTTAAGGGACGAAAAGAGGCAAAAGCAATAAAAGGAGGCGAAACTAAACAGCGAAAACCAAAAATTTAAAGGCAGGGAAAGCGGCAAAAACCATAAAGAGAGGATAAGCCAAAAACCATGGCAAGGAGGAAAAGTCTAATCCCCGAAAGGGAGAAAAAGCAAAAACCAAAAAGATAGTGAAACTCCGAGCCCATGAAGGGAGTAGAATAATGAAAATAGAAGTTAACAAAATTACAGATTTACCAAACGTTGCCCAACAACTTCTGCATTTTGCTGGGGATGAAAAAACCTTTATTTTTAATGGGGAAATGGGCGCTGGGAAAACTACGTTTATTAAATGTTTTTGTGCTGCGCTTGGAGTAACTGATGTGGTTTCTAGTCCGACATATTCAATTGTGAACGAATATATTGGGACGAATGGGTCGGTTTTTCATTTCGATTTTTATCGAATTAAACATATAGAAGAGGCTTATGATTTAGGCTATGAAGATTACTTTTATAGTGGCGGAACTTTGCTGATCGAATGGCCAGAAAGGGTGGAAGAAATTCTGCCAGAGCATTATATTAAGGTAGAAATTACTATTGATGACGAAAATAGTAGGTTGTTCAACTTCGCAAAAATTTAGTTATCAAACTTTTACAGATTTTACCTATCTTCATAAAACTATAAACCAATAAAAACTTTTAATCAAAATCATGGCTACAGGATTACGCGACGGAATGGCCGATATTGCCCGCCAAGGCTTAATGCAAACTCAAGAAGCAACACTCGAAACCAAAAACAAAAAGTTTAACCTCCAAATTGGGATTCCAAAAGAGATCTCTTTTCAAGAAAATAGAATTGCTTTAACACCTTTATCCGTTGCGCTTTTAGTAAATAACGGCCATCAAGTGGTTTTAGAAAGTGGTGCAGGCATTGCTGCAAATTTCTCTGATCGAGAATATGCCGAACAGGGTGCAAAAATTGCTTACGATAAAAAAGAAGTTTTTGATTGCGATGTATTGGTAAAAATTGCGCCACCAATGCTTGATGAAATTGCGATGATGCACAAAGGGCAAACCTTAATTTCGTCATTACAAACTGGCACATTAAAAGCTGAATATTTAAAAGCACTTATCCACAAAAAAATAAATGCGCTATGTTTCGAACATTTAAGAGATGAGGGAAACATACTTAGCGTTGTTAGGGCAATGAGCGAGATTGTGGGCTCTACATCTATATTAATTGCAGCAGAATACTTAAGTAATGTTACGGGTGGCAAAGGTTTAATGCTGGGCGGTTTTACAGGCGTGCCTCCAACCGAAATTGTAATTTTAGGCGCAGGAACTGTTGGAGAATATGCGGCCAGAACGGCATTGGCATTAGGTGCCGAAGTTAAAGTTTTTGATAGCTCCATCTATCGTTTGCGTCGTTTGCAAAATAATTTAGGCAATAGCAGAGTATTTACATCCGTAATGCAACCAATTGTGTTAAACAAAGCGATTGTTACTTGCGATGTAGTTATTGGAGCAATTAGGGCAACTCATGGCAGAAGCCCTTGTGTGGTAATGGAAGAAACCGTTAGTAAAATGAAGCCACACTCGGTAGTTATTGATGTAAGTATAGACCAAGGCGGTTGTTTTGAAACTTCAGAAGTGACCAACCACACCAACCCTGTTTTTAGAAAATACGATGTTATACATTATTGCGTGCCAAATATCGCATCAAGGGTTCCGCGAACAGCATCGTATGCGTTAACAAATATTTTTGCGCCAATTTTACTCGCTATTGGAGAATATGGTGGGTTGATGAACATGGTTTGGAACACCCCAGGGATTAGGGAAGCTTTATACATTTATCAAGGCAATGTTACCAACAAAGATTTAGCCGACATGTTCAATTTACCATTTAAAGATCTAGAATTATTGGTCGTTTCGAGTCAATAAACTATATAAGTCCTCATTGCGAGGCAAGAATCAATCTATTTCGCAAGAGAGATTTACTTCGTCCCTCGCAATAACGGAAGCTTAAGTATAATTTTATGAAATTACATTCTATAATATTTTTTCTCTTCCTCTCCGTATCTGCAACAGCACAAAACAAAACAGCGATACCGAAAAAGTTAGTCGTGGTTAGTGATTTTAATCAATACCTAGCTGCTGTAAAATCTAATCCAAATAATGAGTTGGTCGAAATTAAAAAAGCAATTCCCACTATAAAACTCGACATAAGATACGCCACGAAGCATAATTTTATGCAACAGGTAATGTACAAGCAGGCGCGGGCTTTTGCACGAAAACCTGTAGTAGATGCCTTAAAAAAAATACAGGCAGAACTTAAACACCAAGGTTTGGGCTTAAAAATATTCGATGGTTATCGCCCTTACCAAATAACTGTAACTTTTTACAAAAAAGCCAGTAATAAAAATTTCGTGGCAAACCCCGCAAAAGGTTCTAAACACAATAGAGGTTGTGCCTTGGATTTAACTATAATCAACCTTAAAACAGGCAAAGAACTTATCATGCCGACACCTTATGATAGTTTTGCAAAAGAAGCTGCGGCAGATTTTGACAATTTAACCCCCGAGATTAAAGCAAATCGCGATTATCTAATTAAAATAATGGCCAAGTATGGTTTAAAAGTATTACATAACGAATGGTGGCATTACGATTTTATCGATTGGCAAGCTTACGATTTAATGGATATTCCTTTCTACAAGTTATAGGCGTTAGGTTTGTTAAAGAGCGCCACACTAAACATTTTTTTAGATTTAAAAATCAACTGTTTTTGCGCAAACGATTTTACAACAAACACCACTAAAAACATAAAATGAATTTTTTTAAAAATTATCGTGAATGTAAGTTACAATCCTAACCATTTCAGTTTTTATTGTAGCCGTAGGTTGAACAAAGTTATTGTTCATGAATGAATAAATGTAAATTTTGCCTTTTTTTGTAAGCACATATCCGCTTTGATTATGCACGCCAGAAAGTGTGCCTGTTTTACCAAAAACAAATGGGTTATCTGTTTTTGGGTAAGCATTTTTAAGCGTTCCGGATTTTCCTCCGGCAGGCAAGAAACTAAAAAGCTTTTCTTTATTCTTTACTTCGTGATAGATACTATCCAAAATGGAAATCATGTCTCTAGGTGTAAATAAATTTTTTCTTGATAAACCCGATCCATCAACCCACCTTGGCGGATCGGGAAGGAACGACATATAGTTTTTCAGCATATATTTTATGGCAACTTCAGTATTCAACGTATCATTTATTTGGTTACCACAAACCAATAACAACTGTTCGGCAATGAAATTATCGCTCGGCAACAACATGTGTTTTAAAACCGTATCGCGCTTCTCGCCGTAAAAAATTTTAACATCCTTTGGCATTTTCAAGCTTATTAACTTTACCGGTTGATGGAGCGTATCTGCTAAAACAGCCACGGTAGTTTCCAAACTAGTTTTGTATGGAATTTGTTGCTTATAATTTGGTTGCGGATTAACATTATTATAGGTAAAATGATTGTTTGTAAGATTTCTAATGACGTAAAAATCTCCTGTGGTTTTGTTCGAATCTAACTCAAAAAGCGGCCTAAACATTTTGGGTTCGATGGTAATTTTACCCACACCCGCAAATTTTGCAGTCACCATGTTATCGGCTATCGGAAATTCTGTGATTTCTGGTTGATAATAATCGTTGTAATCATCCCAAGACCAACCATTTCCTAAAGCATTTCCACTGTATCGTCCACCTGCAAAAAAGAGCTTCTTTTTGCTTTCGCCTAAAAAATTATAAGCCTTTTTACTTTTTATAGTGCTGTGTAAAAATGAAGGATCGCCAGTTCCCCAAAAAATTAACGAATCATTTCTTTCTACATATTTTAAGGCCGGCATATTTTCGGGCAGCATTTTTAAAGCAGCGTAAAAAGTGTAGAGTTTGGTATTAGAAGCTGGTGTAAAATACTGATCAGCATTTCTTTGGTACAGCATTTTCTTTTCCTGTAAATCGTACAATGCAAAACCAACCATATAATGCCTTATTACAGTAGATTGCTTAAATTGTTTATCGACCTTTTTTGCAATCATTTTATTTGTAGCGCATCCAAATAGCAAACAAAGAGAAGGTAACGCTAAAACGGGCAACTTAAAAATGATTTTACAAAACATGTTCGACGATTATAAACGGTATTACGAACTAATTTATTAAATTTAATTGAATGTTAGTTGGATGTAAGAATGTAATTATTTTATTATTGCGCCAAATAAGCATTTGGGTGGCAATAATTCTATTTTCTAGCTCAACAGGCAATGCACAAGATTTTGCCTTTACTGGCCATAAGAAAAAACAATCTATTCATTTCAAACTAATTAAAAACTTAATTATTATCCCCGTCTTTATAAACGGAAAAGGCCCCTATGATTTTATTTTAGACACAGGCGTTGGACCGATGATTATTACTGATCCAACTATTATTGATACCGTTGATTTTAATAATATGCGGAAAATTAAAGTAATGGGCCTTGGCGGAGAAGACGTTCAAGCGTATATTTCGCAAATATTAAGTGTGAAAATAGGGAAAGCAAGTATGGATAATATTCCCGCAGCCATACTAAAAAAAGACTTATTTAATTTATCTGGCTACTTAGGTTTAAAAATTTACGGCCTAGTGGGATATAGCTTTTTTAACAGCTTTATTGTTGATGTTAGATATAGCGAGAATGTTATAAAGTTTTATAGCGAAAAAGCTAAAGTGAAATTTAGAGGCGATAAAGTGCCAATAAGCATCGATAATTTAAAACCTTATATCGAAACAACCATTCAATTAGCAGACGGGAGTGAGATAAACGCAAAGTTCTTGATCGATACTGGAGCAAGCCATGCCCTATCTTTAGAAACTTTAAATGACCAAGCTTTTCCACTTCCGCAGAAAAAGATAGTTTCAAATTTAGGTTTAAGTTTAAGTGGTCAAATTTCTGGTTACATTGCCAGAATTAAAAAGTTGCAATTGGGCAAATATTCTTTCGATGATGTTGTTGCCGGATTTCCCAATTATGCATCTATCGCAAATAAAATTGATAACAAACGAAACGGAAATGTTGGCGCAGAAATTTTAAGGCGCTTTAATATTCAGTTTAATTACAGGCAGGGCTTTATGTACATTAAACCAAATATTTACTTTAAAACCCCATTCGAGCACAATATGCTAGGTATGGTGGTTTACCTAGATCAAGAAACAAATTCCAAAATAATTGTTGGCGAAGTTGATGAGGATTCTCCCGCGCAGAAGCAAGGGCTACAAGTTGGAGATGAAATTGTGAAAATCAATTTTAAATCTATAAATGACTACACCTTTAATGATATTGATCTCTTATTTAAATCAAAAGAAAATAGAACGATTGTTTTCCAAATTTATAGAGATAGCGAATATCTATATAAGGTTGTACGCCTCGAAAAGCGAATATAAATGTTAATTTTCGGGTTGATGATTTCAAAAACATGCTCTTATCGGAGATGAAAAATAACCCGAATAGTTTTCCAAATGATAAAGAGTTGAGGTTAGGAAAGTCTATTCTAAACGCGCTAACATGATTTTAGTAACAAGAAATAATTATTTTAGCAAAAATTTTAGTTTTTGCGTGCCATGATTATGATAAAGAACCTATTTTTCGGCCTTGCTTTTTGTTGTATTATAGCCTCTTGTGGCACCAAAACAAGCGATCCTACATTAAGAGATTTTAATTTTTTGCCTGTTAAAGGTATTCGTTACGAAGAAGTGAAACGAAGATTTAGTGATGGATTATCATTTAATAGAGATGGTTTTATGCAAGAACCCTCGTGGATTGTCGAAATTGTTGCCGAAGATTCGATCTTAGCTTACAGTCCGCAGAAAAAAATAATGCAAGGTTTTCATTTACATTACGACCACGGCAATGTTTACAATTTTGCCGAAGAATGGTTTAAGGTAAAGCACATTAGTAAAGATAGTTTGGTTTTACAGCGTGTACAGGTAGATGCAAAAGTTATCGCAAAAGATATCCGATCGGATGTTAACATGACTTTTTATGCCCAAAACTACATTAAAAATACACTTAAAAAAGAAGCATCAACATTACAAAAACCTACAAAAGCAGATACTATTTTTATTAGAAAAAGATCTGAAGAGGTGAACAAAAATCCAGATAGCGCTTATGCGGGTCGCATTCCTGTTCAATTTATGCCAACAACTAAATTTGCATCAGTAGAAAAAATAAGCACCGTAAATAAATTAATTCAGCGCACTGCAGCTTACGATTATATGTTCCCGCAATATAAAATTGTAATTAACAAGGCCTACAAAGATTTTGCACATCAGTTTTCTTTGGTAGTTGACCCAAATGGCAATGGAAAAGTTAAAAATGTATATGGTGTGATGCCAGAAGATGTAGATTCGAAACGAAAAGTAATCCAAGCCCTGTGCGATTATTACCTTAAAAACCGTTTCAAAATTATACCGGGCGAAACCTTAGGAATACCACACAATAGCGAGATTACCCTAACTTTGGTTGGAAAGACTTTTTAACCCCTTATATTTAAGTAGTTTACATTTAGATAAACGTTAAAAAATTGTTAAAAATTATTTTGATTTTAAAATAATAAACCTACCTTGCATACTTAATTTATAATATTTAATACAATGCAAGAAGGCACAGTAAAATTCTTCAATGTAACTAAAGGTTTTGGTTTCATCGTTCCAGCTAATGGCGATGCAGAAATTTTTGTACATTCAACAGGTCTTATCGACGAAATCCGTGAAAACGACAAAGTTCAGTACGAAGTTGCTAACGGTAAAAAAGGCTTAAACGCCGTTAATGTGAAAGTAATTTAATTACAAATCATATTTAAGAAAAGGGTTGCTATCGAAAGACAGCAACCCTTTTTATTTTGGCTAGCGTTTAGAAAAATTGTGCGTTTAAAAGTTACTAAACCTAATTTTGCACCTAAAAGTTACTAACGCTAATGGACAAATCGCCTGTCAGAGTTAGTAACTTTACTAGAACTATTCCACGTCACCATAATTTTTTGCACCTAAAAGTTACTAACGCTAAAGTGCAAATCGCCTATGCATGCCTAATAGTCATCGGATAAATCCTATCAAGCGCTAAAGGATTCATCCCATGACTACGGAAGATCTCAACTCGATGCAAAAAACTTTAACCCTGCAATAGAACCAATTAAAGTGCAGATAAAAAAGATACGCCAAAAAGTAGCAGGCTCATTAAAATAAAATATTCCGATTAAAACAGTCCCAACAGCGCCAATACCTGTCCATACTGCGTAGGCTGTGCCCATTGGCAAAGTTTGCGATGCTTTATTTAAGAGCATAAAACTTAAAGTAATGCAAATAAAGAAACCAATACTCCATTTAACGTTACTAAAATTGTTCGAGAGTTTTAAGCAAGTGGTAAAGCCAACCTCAAAAAGCCCTGCTATAATTAAAATAATCCAATTCATAAGTTATAATGTTTGTAAAAAATACTTCATATTTATTAGCAGCCATGAAATAAATGTACACCGAAAAGAAAATTATAAAGGTTTTGGAATCACCGCTACGGTAAGTCGGCTTATGCAGTTCATTTTACCTTTATCGTTGTACATCTTTATTTCCCAAACATGGGTTTTTGCACCGCGATGCAGTGCTGTACAAGTTCCAGTAACTAAGCCACTTTTTACCGGCCTTAAATGGTTTGCATTTACCTCTAAACCTACGGCAATAAATTTATCAGGATCGATACACATGTAAGAAGCAATGCTACCTAAGGTTTCGGCTAAAACGACCGATGCACCTCCATGTAAAATACCTGCAGGTTGGTGTGTACGCTCATCAACGGGCATAGTTGCCGAAATAAAGTCTTCGCCTATTTCTGTAAATTTAATATCGAGAATTGCCCCAATATGATTTTTAGGCCTGCTATTAAGCTCTTCTACCGTAAAAGTTTTAAACCACATGATAACGTTCTTTTAAGATTTGTAAATGATGCTGAATGTGCCCTGCAATTACAAACAATATTGCACGCACACTTATTTCTCTACCAGAAGCAACACCACTTCTATCCAACTCTTCTTCACTTAACGATTTAAAAAGATAGAAATTTGCATTTCTCAGCGCCACAAATTCAGCGGTTAAATCGCTTAAATCTCGCGTTGCAAAGCGTGCATTATTTACGTATTCATCTTCATCAAAGCCTGGAAGTTGTTGCTTTTCATTCCTCGCAAAACTTGTTAACCGATAAACTAAAATACGCTCGGTATCTATAATATGTCCTAACATTTCTTTTAGCGTCCATTTCCCTGTTGCGTAAGCATAATTTTGTTGGTCGGTATTTTTTTCAAACAGCACTTTAACTGCTTGTTTTTGCTCATTTAACAACTCAAAAACATCGCCATTAACTTTGCTAATATAATTTTCAGCCCAAATAGGATATTCGTTAGCCTGTGGTCGCTTCATACGTTAAACTGCTTTTTAATATAATTCTAAATGTAGTACCTTTTCCCAACTCACTATCTTTCACAAAAATTTCTCCGTTATGGTAATTTTCTACAATCCTTTTGGTTAGCGATAAACCTAAACCCCAACCCCGTTTTCTGGTGGTGTAACCTGGCTGAAAAACAGCATCGAATTTAGATCTCGGTATGCCTTTTCCACTATCCGTAACATCTATAATTACTTGTTCTTTAGCTAAATTCTCAATAATATTTATCGAGATACTACCTTCATTTTCTATCGCGTTAGCAGCATTTTTAAATAAATTTTCAATTACCCAATCAAAAAGAGGCACGTTAATCAATGCCCTAACCTGCTCATCGCCAGTAATGCTAAACTTTACCTTATCAGATGTTCTTACTTTAAAATACCGAATAAAATCGCTAACAACAATGTACACCACATGATCTTCCAGAATAGGTTTGGAGCCGATTTTCGAAAACCTATCGGTGATAATCTCTAAACGCTTAATATCATTCTCCATTTCTGCAATTAATGGATCATCTTCTGCATCAAATTTCGATTTCATGAGTTCTGTCCAAGCCATGAGTGATGAAATTGGCGTACCCAACTGATGGGCAGTTTCCTTTGCTAAACCTACCCAAACGTGATCTTGTTCTGCCCTACGCGATGCACTGAAAGCACCGTAAGCAATTAATAAAAACAAGAAAATTACACCCATTTGGATATAAGGAAAATACCTAAACTGTGTAAGAATAAGCGAATCTTTGTAATAAGCAAGTTTCTGCTGACCGAAAATAGTCATCGCTTCTGGCTTGTGTTGCGCCTTCATTTCGCGCAACTGCTTTACGAAATACAAGCTATCGTAAACCAGTTTATCGTTGCCAGGGTAGAGCGTTTTTGTGCTGTCTAAACCATTCCAAGATAAAATTGTACCATCGCCATTTACAACAATCGAATTTATTTTGGTGTTTTTTCTGATGATCTCTATGATGTCTTTATAGGTATCATTATCCATCAAAAGCATAGAGCGCTCCTGAACTTTTACCCACAACTGAAATTGATTTGCTTCTTCCCGTTCCATTTTTTTTACGAACGAATTTGTATAAAAAACAGATGCAATACCAATTAAGATGGCAAATACAAGGAGGAAAATTTTCCAACGGCGCTTCTTTTCGTAAGGATTCATGCTTCGGTGGCAAATTACAATAACAAAACGAAAAAATCATAAAACCATTATCCTTTTTATAAAGTCAATATTTTTTAATTTCCTAATCGCTTCCTCACCGATGAAATTAATATAAACAGATGAAAAACATATCTTTGCATCATCGTACAAAAAGCCAAACCGCATAAAAATAAAATATGCTGGAAAATTTGAGGCTTAACAGGTTAATTATGGATAAAAAAGTTAGAGTTAGATTTGCACCAAGCCCAACTGGTGGCTTGCATTTAGGTGGTGTGCGTACCGCTTTGTTTAATTATTTATTTGCTAAAAAAAATAATGGCACTTTCATCCTTCGGGTAGAAGATACCGATCAAACCCGATTTGTAGCAGGCGCCGAAGAATATATTGTAAATTGTTTGGCTTGGTGTGGCATCTCGCCAGATGAAAGTCCGAACCAACCCGGCCAATACGGACCTTACCGCCAAAGTGAGCGCAAACCCAGCTACAGAAAATTTGCTGAGCAATTGATTAATGATGGCTATGCATATTATGCGTTTGATACACCTGAAGAATTAGATACAAAACGGAAAGAAATTCCAAATTTTCAATACGGACAAACCACACGTATGCACATGCGCAACTCATTAACGTTAACAGTTAGTGAAGTTGAAGATTTGTTGAATGCGAAAACGCCTCACGTAATCCGTATTAAAGTACCAGAAAATGAAAATGTTCATTTTAACGATTTAATTCGTGGCGATGTTAGTTTTGAAACTGCTCAAATAGATGATAAAGTTCTGCTAAAAGCTGATGGTATGCCCACGTATCATTTGGCAGTTGTGGTTGATGATAAAGCAATGGAAATTAGCCATGCATTTAGAGGCGAAGAGTGGTTGCCATCGGCGCCAATTCATGTTTTACTTTGGAAATATTTAGGCTGGGAAAGTGATATGCCTCAATGGGCGCATTTACCGTTAATTTTAAAACCCGATGGCAATGGAAAATTGAGTAAACGCGATGGCGACCGTTTAGGCTTTCCTGTTTATGCAATGAATTGGAATGACCCAAAAACTGGCGACGTTACCAAAGGCTTTAAAGAATTAGGTTTTTTGCCTGAGGCTTTTATAAACATGTTGGCGTTATTGGGCTGGAATGATGGTACGGAGCAAGAGATATTTACCCTTGCAGAACTAGAAGAAAAATTTTCGTTAGAAAGAATAAGTAAAGCTGGTGCAAAGTTCGATTTTGAAAAAGCCAAATGGTACAATCAAGAATGGATAAAACTATCCGCAGTTGGCAGTTTGCAATTAGCAGTTAAAAGCGAATTAGAAAAAGCAGGTGTTGCAGTTAAAAATGATGAATTTTTAACAACTGTTATCGGTTTAATTAAAGATAGATGTACACTATTACCTGATTTTATTGCACAAAGCAGTTACTTTTTTACGGCACCAAAAGAATATGATTTGAATGCGGTAAAGCCAAAATGGACTGCAGAAAAAGCTAATTTCTTTACTGATTATGCATCTAATTTAACATTAGAAAATACTACAGAAGCTGAAGCTAGTTTTAAAAGCTTAGCTGAAGAAAAAGGATTTAAACCCGGCGAATTGATGTTGCCTTTTAGAGTGATGTTGGTTGGCGGAAAGTTTGGTCCGGGTGTGTTCGACATCGCTGTTTTACTAGGTGTTGAAGAAACAAAGTTGAGAATTGCAAGAGCAGTTGAAGCGATTAACGCCTAACTTATAATTGAATTGCTAAACTGGAAAATTATTTTTTTGAAAATATAACATATTTATTTTTTATGTACATTGCATTTATAATTTTCACTAAAAACATAAGTTATGAAAAAGACAATTAAAACAATTGAAGGGGTTAAAGTCCTTTCAATTGAAGAGCAAAGAAAAATCATGGGGGGTATGAAATGGAATGGTTTAGGGTCAAGAAATGTACAAGATATGAGACCAGGACGCGAAATGAACAACACTCTTTTTAGTTGGTATCAACCTGAAAGAATCTAAATTTCCGTAATCGTTTTTAAAATATAATAAATGCAAATATTCGGTAAGGGTAGCGAAAATATTGAGGACAGTAGAGGAAGCAAAGGTGGTGGAAAAGCGGTTCTGGGTGGAGGCGTAGGTCTCGTTATAGTAATTCTAGGCTTATTCTTTGGTAAGGACCTAACGGGCTTAGCTGGCCAAATTCCATCTAATCAAAGCGTTCAAATCAATCGTGGAGTACCAACTGATTCAGCGGGGATCCAAATGGCTAAAATTTTGAATTCGACTGATGAGGTTTGGGAGAAGGAATTTAAAAGCTTAGGTAGAGAATATGAAAAACCAACGCTTCGGCTATTTAGAGAAGGCGTACAGACAGCATGCGGTAACGCAAGTTCTGATGTAGGGCCTTTTTATTGTCCAGGTGACCACAAAGTTTATATCGATTTATCATTTTATGATGAATTAAAAAATCGTTTTGGCGCTGCTGGTGATTTTGCTCAGGCTTATGTCCTTGCTCATGAGGTTGGTCACCATGTTCAAAATTTATTGGGTATTTCAGCTAAACTGGATAAAGCTCGTAGAACGATGAGCGAAACAGAGTATAATAAGCTGTCGGTAAAATTAGAGTTGCAAGCCGATTTCTTTGCCGGCCTTTGGGCACATAATGCTCAAAAAATGAATAATATTAAATTAGATGACACTGACTTGCAAGAAGCCTTAACCGCAGCAAATGCGATTGGGGATGATAAATTACAAAAACAGGCAACAGGAGAGGTTACGCCAGATTCTTTCACTCACGGCACATCTGCACAACGTATGTATTGGTTTAAAAAAGGCTTTGATACCGGCGATGTTAGTCAAGGAGATACCTTCAATAACAGTAAATAATAAAAACTAAAACATTTTTAAAACTTCGCTGTAGTATACTGTTAGCATAATAATAAATCATTAAGTGCTATTATTGCAGCCTTTATTTTTTTCAAATGATCCTTATAGTTGACGACAGGCCCGAAAATTTAATTTCTTTACAAAAAGTACTTCAAGCTCATAATTTTGAAGTTGATACCGCATCTTCGGGAGAAAAAGCGCTCAAAAAAGTTTTAAAAAACAACTACGTCCTCATTATACTCGATGTTCAAATGCCAGATATGGATGGCTTTGAAGTTGCCGAAGCCATTTCTGGTTTTAGCAAAGCAAAGGATACCGCAATTATATTTTTATCAGCAGTAAATACGGAGTTAAAATTCATTACAAAAGGCTATCAATCAGGTGGTTTAGATTACATTACCAAACCCGTAGATATTAATGTTTTACTCTTAAAAATAAAGACATTTTACCGTATTTATGAGCAAAACCGTAAGCTTAACGAAGTACAAGAAAAGCTTTTAGAAGAAATAGAGTTTAGAAAGCAGGCGGAACATAAAAAAGATGAATTCATCAGCATTGCTAGCCACGAACTTAAAACGCCTTTAACAAGCGTAAAGGGATATATTCAACTTTTGCAACGAAGCATTGATAAAGAAGACAAAGAAAAAGCCAAAAGTCACCTCGCAAAAGCCGGTATTCAGATTGAAAAACTAAATAGCTTAATCGTCGATTTGCTAGACATTTCCAAAATAGAAAGTGGCAAGCTGAAGTTTAATATGCAAGATTTTTGTGCCAATAGCATGGTTGACAATGCCGTTGAAATGCTCCAACAAGCCAATCCAGATTTTAAGATTATTAAAAAAGGTACAACTAACGAAAACGTTTTTGGCGACGAAATGCGTTTAGAACAAGTTGTTATAAATTTCATCACTAATGCCATAAAATATGCACCTGGCACTAATGAAGTTATCGTAAATATTAAAATAACCAACGATCAACTTTATGTAGGCGTAAAAGATTTCGGTATTGGCGTTTCACTAGCACAACAAGAAAAGATTTTCGAAAAATTTTACCGTGTAGAAGAAAACAGCAATCACTTTAATGGTTTGGGTATTGGGCTATTTATTTGCTCAGAAATTATTGCACGTCACAATGGCAAAATAGGTATAAACAGCGCGTTAAACGAAGGCTCAGAATTTTATTTCACCATACCGCTTAAAGAAATCAATTCATAATATTTTATTTCGATTACATGAAAACAACTCTTAAAAGTAATCTGTTGCTCGGCCTTGGCTTGTCGCTCCTCATCCTTTTTGTGAGCTCGCTTGCATCTTACATCAGCATTCAAAACTTAATAAAAAGCACCGATTTGGTAAAACAGAGCGGTAATGTACTTATTAATACAGAATCTATCATTTCGTATTTAAAGGATGCAGAAACCGGCCAAAGAGGATACCTGCTAACTGGAAACAAAGTTTTTTTAGAACCTTATAACGGTGCAAGTGAAAAAGCGATGGCATTGTTAGACGAGTTGAGTAAAAAAGCCCAAAATAACGCCGTTCAACAAAAAAATATTGCAGATTTGAAAGGAATTTTAAATAAACGCTTCAATATTATAAAATCAACTATAGAAATTAAATCTCTAGGGGGCAAAGTAGATGAAACTGTGTTGCTACAGGGGAAAACTTACATGGATTCGGCACGGGCATGTATTGCTAAAATAATTAAAGAGGAACGAAGGCTCTTAGAAATCAGAAATTTAGAACTTAACAAGCTTACCAATTATACGCCCATCCTCATTGTGTTGGCGGCCTTATTAGCCATAATTATCACGCTGTTTTTTTATAGAAAGGTTTCGTTAGATTTTGACGACCGCACAAAATTGCAAAGAGAATTAGAACTAAACACTATTGAGACTGAAAAAAGAATCGTTTCCATTAAAGAAATTGCATCCAAAGTTTCTAAAGGAGATTACAGCGCCAGATTGCAAAACCAAGATGCCGATAATTTGGGTGAGTTGTCAAGTTCGCTAAACTTAATGGCCGAATCTTTAACAAGATCTTTCGATCGCTTATCGGAGAACGAATGGCTACAAACTGGTATTGCCAATTTAAACATCAAAATGTTAGCCGAAAAGGATGTTTATAATTTGGCCGATGATATTATTGAGTTTTTAGCCAGCTATACAAATAGCCAGGTTGGTGCGCTATATTTATTTAAAGATGATGGATACCTGCACCTAAAAGGGCAATTTGCGTTGCAAGGCTCGTTACCCGAAATTTTAGAAATTGGGCAGGGATTAATTGGCCAAGCCGTAAAATCGGGTAAAGAAATTCTTTTAGATAATGTGCCACAAAGTGAGTTAACCATTACCTACGCAACCGGGCAAATTAAACCAGCGCAAATTTTAGTTATTCCAATTATACGCAATGCGATAACCATTGGTTGTATAGAATTGGGAACGATTACAAAATATACTGCCTTACAATTAAATTATATTAAAACGGTTACACCAGAGATTGGCACGGCATTATTGGCTGCACAAAACCGCTTAAAACTTCAACAATTATTAGAAGAAACGCAAGCACAATCAGAAGAGTTACAAGTGCAGCACAACGAACTAGAAGGTATGAATGCCGAACTAGAAGCACAAAGTCAAAAACTTCAGGCATCAGAAGAAGAACTTAGGGTACAACAAGAAGAACTTTTGCAAAGCAACCAAGAGTTAGAAGAGAGAACAGGCTTGCTTGAGGAGAAAAATGAACTTATTGAAGAGCGAAATATCGAAATTCAACAAAAAGCAAATGCTTTAGAATTAAGTACACGATATAAGTCTGAATTTTTGGCCAACATGAGTCACGAACTACGCACGCCACTTAATTCCATTTTACTTCTATCGCGTTTAATGGCCGAAAATGAAGAGATGAATAGTGAGCATCAAGAATATGCATCGGTTATTCAAAGCTCTGGCCAAGGTTTACTCAGTTTAATTGATGAAATTTTAGATTTATCTAAAATTGAAGCCGGCAAAATGGAATTAGATAAAGCCAACATCGCTATTGATGAAGTGATAAACGGCATGAAAGGCCTTTTTAATCCCGTTGCAAAAGATAAAGGTTTACAACTTGTAATAGATAAAACTGAAGATTCGCCCGCATTTTTGCACACAGACAAAATGCGACTGGAACAAATACTAAAAAATTTGCTTTCCAATGCCATTAAGTTTACCTCAAAAGGCTCGATAAAGTTAAATATAAAAAAGGATGAGAAACTCAATGCAATGGTGTTTCAAGTTGCTGACACAGGTGTTGGCATTGCTCCAGATAAACAAGCCATGGTATTCGAAGCTTTTCAACAAGCAGATGGATCTACCAGGCGTAAATATGGTGGAACGGGTTTAGGTTTATCCATTAGTAGGGAGTTGGCGAAACTTTTGGGCGGTTATATAGATTTAAGCAGCAAAGAAGGCGAAGGCAGTGTTTTTACCCTCATTCTCCCCATTGATAAGCAAAAAAACATTGAGTTTATAGATCCGTGGGTTAAACCATTGGAAATAAGTCCGGTTGTTAAAGCGCCAAACCTAACGGTAACGCACATCCCGCAAGAAATTGAAGATGACCGTGACAATATTTCTGCTGATGATAAAGTTATTTTAATTATTGAAGATGATACGCCATTTGCAAAAACGCTATTAAATTTTACAAGAAAACGAAATTACAAAGGCTTAGTGGCCGTGCGTGGCGATGTTGGTTTAGAAATGGCTAAACAATACAATCCTTTGGCTATTTTACTTGATATACAATTGCCGATAAAAGATGGATGGGAAGTGATGGAAGAGCTTAAAGCGAACCCTGCAACCAGACCTATTCCGGTGCACATTATGTCTTCGTTATCGGTAAAAAAAGAAAGTTTGCTTAAAGGTGCGGTAGATTTTATAAACAAGCCTTTCGCTTTCGAGCACATGCACGAAATTTTCGAGAAATTGGAGCATGCGTTAAGCAGAAATCCTAAAAAAGTGCTTATTATAGAAGAAAATGAACAACATGCCAAAGCGTTGAGCTACTTTTTAAGCAATTTTAACATTCAAACGCAAATTGTAAACCAGGTAAATGATAGTATTACCGCTTTACACAAATCGGAGGTAAATTGCGTAATTTTAGATATGGGCATTCCAGATAAACATGCCTACGAAACCCTTGATGTAGTTAAAAAAACACCCGGTCTAGAAAATCTTCCGATCATCGTTTTTACGGGCAAAAATTTATCAAAAGGCGAAGAAAATAGAATTAAACAATATGCAGATTCTATTGTAATTAAAACGGCACATTCGTACCAGCGAATTTTAGATGAAGCCGGCTTATTTCTTCATTTGGTAGAAGAAAAAAATAACGATAAAACAAAAATTCCAAAGAAATTTTCGGAGTTGCAAGACGTGTTAAAAGGTAAAACTGTATTAGTTGCAGATGATGATGTACGCAATATTTTCTCGCTTACTAAAGTATTAGAACAGCACCAAATGAAAGTTTTACCAGCAATTGACGGCAAAGAAGCGTTAAAATTATTAGAAGAAAACAACCATGTAGATGTTGTTTTGATGGACATGATGATGCCCGAACTTGATGGTTATGAAACCACTTCAGCCATTCGCCAAAACATAAAGTATAGAAATTTGCCAATATTGGCGGTAACGGCAAAAGCCATGATGGGCGATCGAGAAAAATGTATATCTGCCGGCGCATCAGATTATATTAGTAAGCCAGTAGATATGGATCAGCTTATTTCCCTTCTTCGCGTTTGGTTATATGAAAATCACTATAATTCTTAATTTCATCATTTTATGCAGAAAAATATAATCCTTTTAATTGATGATGATAATCGAAACATTTTTGCGCTAAAAGCTGTTCTAAAATCAAAAGGTTTCGAATGTTTATCCGCCATAAGCGCTAAAGAAGGTTTTGCAATTATCGAAAATAATGAGGGCATTGCAGTAGTTTTAATGGATATGATGATGCCAGATATGGACGGCTACCAAGCAATTGCCACCATGAAAAAATCTAGCAAAATGCAGAATATCCCAGTTATTGCGGTAACCGCGCAGGCAATGGTTGGCGACAAAGAACGCTGTTTAAACGCCGGCGCAATGGGCTATGTTTCGAAGCCAATTAATATTGATGATTTACTAGTGCACATAGCAAAATTGAAAACGGCAAGTGTTTAACGAAACGATAGATAATGAACAGATCCAAATTATACTAAATGATATTTTAGAGGTGTATGGATATGATTTTTTAGAGTATTCTCACGCTTCGATCAAACGTAGAATTACCCGATTATTTTCGTTAGATAAATTTGTAAGTTTTGCCGAATTTAGATACACTATAAAAAATGATAAGCAGTATTTTAAGCGGTTTTTAGAAGAAATTACTGTAAACGTGACTGAAATGTTTCGCGATCCGTCTTTTTACCGCGCTTTAAGAAACGATGTTTTACCCACTTTAGGCACTTACCCATTTATTAGAATTTGGGTTGCTGGCTGTTCTACAGGCGAAGAAGCCTTCTCGTTGGCCATTGTATTAAAAGAACTTAATCTGTTGCATAAATCGCTCATTTACGCCACCGATATTAATCCAGCAGTGTTAGAAAAGGCAAAAAAAGGTTTATTCTCCCTAAATCACCTAAAACAATATTCAGAAAATTATCTTCAGGCAGAAGGCACAAACGATTTTTCTAATTATTATATTGCAAACTACTCATTGGCAAAGTTTGATCAGGCATTAACGAGCAAAATGATTTTTTCTACTCATAACCTTGTTTCCGATCATTCGTTTAACGAGTTTCAACTTATTATGTGCCGAAATGTGTTGATTTATTTTGACAAAGATTTACAACACAAAGTGTTTAATTTATTTGATAACAGCATCGAAAAATTAGGTTACTTAGCGTTAGGAAGTAAAGAAAGTTTAGATTTTTGGCCAAAAATTAAAGACTATAAGCGAGTTAAAACAGAAAAAATATGGCGGAAACTGTAATTACACAGGGCTGTAGTGCCGTGGTTATTGGTGGCTCGGCCGGAAGTTTAGACGTACTTTTAGAAATTTTTCCAAAATTGGATAAAAACTTACCCTTCCCTATTATTATTGTAATTCATAGAAAACCAGGAGGCGAATCTTTATTGACCGATCTTTTGCAAAACCGAACGCAACTAAATGTAATGGAAGCTGAAGAAAAGCAACCTATTAAAGCTGGATATGTTTATATCGCACCTGCGGATTATCATCTGTTAATAGAAGAAAACCAATCATTTTCTTTAGATTATTCAGAAAAAATTAATTATTCAAGACCATCTATTGATGTTACTTTTCAATCCGCCGCCGACGTTTACAAAGATAGTTTGTACTGCATTTTATTATCAGGATCAAACGCTGACGGACTTGACGGCATGAGAACGGTTAAAAGATTTAAGGGCAAATTGGTTATCCAAAACCCGGATACTGCAATAATGCCGTTTATGCCGCAGCAAGTAAAATCAAACTTAAAGGCAGATTATATTTTAAATGCGTGGGAAATGGCTAGTTTTATCAACAATTTATGTAAAGTGTAAAAACAATAACATAAATTTATAGCTTGAAATTATGATTAATCTGGTTAAGCGCTAATAATTATGGCAGATAGTACCAAAAAGGTATTTGTTTTTGATGACAATAAAGATATTTTAGACTTATGCACCTACATTTTAGAAGATGCGGGCTACGAGATTAAAACTTCAGAAAGTTCTAACAACATAGAAGAACAGGTACTTTCATTTATGCCTGATGTTATTTTTATGGACAATTGGTTGCCAGATTTAGGTGGTATTGAAGCTACTAAAGCATTAAAAAGAAACCTCGATTTACAGCACATTCCAGTAATCTATTTCTCGGCCAATAATGATATATCCGCTTTGGCAGAACAAGCTGGCGCAAATAGTTATTTGGCTAAACCATTTGATATTGATGCTTTAGAAGAAATTGTAAAAAAGCACGTAAGTTAGTCAGATATTAATTTCGTCCCCAAATTCGAGTATTCAAATCAAGCTCTTTTATAACATCAAACATAAATTTAATCGTGTTAATGTCCTCATTAATTAAATTAGGATTTAACAAAGTGCTAAAAATTGGTGCTTCGAAACAATTCCGATCTAAAGGAAAAGCAATATAAAGCTTCGAGTTTATAAAAGATAAAGAAATGTTTAATTTAGATTGTTTGTTCAGCGTTAAAATTCTCTCCATCATGGCGGGCGTTAAAATATAACGCGCCTCA
Organism: Pedobacter changchengzhani; assembly: GCF_004354365.1. GTDB lineage: Bacteria > Bacteroidota > Bacteroidia > Sphingobacteriales > Sphingobacteriaceae > Pedobacter > Pedobacter changchengzhani. Next base: position 509,161 of record NZ_SJCY01000002.1, on the reverse strand, counting down.
ACTTGGTCCATACCATAAGTAACAAAAGCCTTTTCAAAATCTACATTTTCTAAATTTATTATATCCTTACTAGTTATCGAAAACAGGTTTTTTGAGAACCATGCGCCAAATGCATTGCCAAAATCTCTTGGCCTTACTACGGTAAAACTTTTGAAGTTTTTATTAAAATCAGCGGTAAAAATAATCCCTTTAAAAATATCATGCCACTCGGTTTTAGTGCCATTTTTTGTCGATGTTTCAGTTTTATATTCGGCGTGTATTTCGGCAAAATAGAAGGCCGTTTTATCTACTTTGCCAATTACTAAATCTTCGGTGCTATACCGATCTGGACTGGTTGTAAAAAGTTGAGATTCTGTAAACTCATTTTCATAAATACCTTTATCAGGCGTAATACACAAGCTTTGATCTAAAGATTTTAAACAATGACCTATTACATCTATCTTAAAAGAATTTCTATACGCACTTAAATCACTCCCAGTATTATAAAGAAAATAACCGCCAACCGAAGCCGAAATTATACCTGCAATAACACCAAAAACGGGGATACCAAAAATGAATGAAAAGATGCAACCTATAACAATTCCTACACCCACCAAAATGTACCCTGTGGTTTGGCGCTTTGCTATTTTTTTACGATCAATTTCGAGTTTGGCCAATACAGCTTGTATGGTTGCATCGCCTAAAAAATCAGTAGGCATTAATTGTTAAAAAGATCTTTAGCACTCACATTTTTACGTTCTGCCTCAGCAGTTTCTAAAACCGACATTGGGTAATAGTTTAACATCCCTGCAAATAAACTACCGGGGAACATCATAATTGCGTTGTTATAATCCGTTATCGAAGCATTATAAGTTCTGCGTGCAGCGGCAATTTGTTCTTCGCTGTCCGTCCACGTGCTTTGCAAATTTAAAAAATTTGTGTTCGCTTTTAAATCTGGATAGTTCTCTACATTTACCATTAAGCCTTTAACGCTCGTGCTCAACTGCGCATCTAACGAAGCTTTTTCGGCATCACTTACATTGCCAGATGTGGCTTTTGCACGTAATTCTACAATTTTAGTTAATGTACTTTGCTCGTAGTTTGTGTACTGCTTTACCACCTCAACAAGGTTTGGAATTAAATCGAACCGCTTTTTTAGCATTACATCTATCGCAGAAAAAGCATTGGTAACTTGGTTTTTTTTACGAATGAGTCCGTTGTAAAACGTTATTCCAAAAATTAAAACCAAACCGATAATAATGAGGGCAATAATCATAGTTGTTGTTTTTTAGTTTGAGAGCATAAATATATTAAAATTATTATTTAATTCTGTTGTCGGTGGTTTCATTTCAGGGCAAACGCTTTTAAAAGTCTCCTATTTTGGTGTGTCGTTAAATTTTTTGGCTAAAGCCTCGTTCATATTCGATATAATCCCTTGGCTGAAGCCAAGAGCTATGAGTTACCCTCCAATTTATATTAAAAATATTGCTGGCTTTTGCCAAACTATTTAAAAAGCTGAAGCCAAGGACTATGAGTTACCATCCAATTTATATTAAAAATATTACTGGCTTTAGCCAAACTGTTTAAAAAGCTGAAGCCAAGGGCTATGAGTTACCATCCAATTTATATTAAAAATATTACTGGCTTTAGCCAAAAGTTTTAATGAGCTGAAACCAAGGGCTATGAGTTACCCTCCAATTTATATTAAAAATATTGCTGGCTTTTGCCAAAATTTTTAATGAGCTGAAACCAAGGGCTATGAGTTACCCTCCAATTTATATTAAAAATATTGCTGGCTTTTGCCAAAATTTTTAAAAGCGTTCACCCTGGCTTTCTTTGTGCCTTTGTAGTCTGCGGGCTTTTCTATTTGCCTTTCGCTCTTCTCTACTAATTTTAATGGCTTTAAATTTAGCAATGCTGAAGTCCATTTTATTGGTTTTTTCTTCCGTAATGCCAATACTGTACTTTATGCCCTGTAATAAACTGCGCCATATTAAATTAAAAAACGTGGTATTTTCAGGACGGTCATAAACCACATCAGCCGATACAAATTTCCCTGCAGTGTTGGGGTTTTCTGAGTTAATCATTAGCGCATTTGCTAAAAAAGAAAATAAGCCACGTTTAACTAAACGCCCTTGTTCAACATCTGTGCGCATCAGTGCGATGGATAAATCGTAATATTTAAAATCTACCTTACCAACCGATTTACGATGATTTGCCTTAAAATCAAACGCCAATTGATCTACATTTCCTTTATTAATTTGTACTAAACCCAATGGCTTCGTAATTCGGTTTATCACCCGCGCGTTGGTATTATGCAATTTACCTTTGTATGCAAAATCGCCATCTTTTGCAGTTAAGTTAAAATTAAAATCGATATCCAATTTACCTTGCCCCATTAAATAGGTTACAAAACTGGCTTTCATAATAGAATCTTTAGCCTTAGCAACAGGCAAATTGGTAAAATTAGAGATATTGCCTGCGGTGTGTTCAAAAGTTATTTCTCCCTTTAATTTACTTCTATTGCTGTAAACAGAATAGACAACATCGATATTTTTTAATAGGATATTCTTAATCTCTATCGGCAAATCGACGCTTTGAAGCAATTCGTGGGGAAAATGATTTAACTGGGTTTGGGTAGTAGATTTAGGAACACTATTATCATTAAAAACCGAAACCCTACCGTTATAAACTGACATTTTTTGTGCAACTAAATGTTGTTTTTTAATGTATAGTGGCAAATCAATTCCATCCAAAGCAATATTGTTCATTTCTATGTTGAACCGATCTACATTGTGACCAACTTTTTTTCCAAAAACCATTTCATCGTACTGTGGCACCAAGCCGAATTTTTTGATTGTTAATTCGCCGGTAGAAGCTTTAAACTCCAACTGATTCAGTTTTATTTTATACAACTTATCTGGCGTGGTATAGCTGTAATCATTCAAATTAAGATTTATATCTTTTATTAAATAAAAACGGTTTGGATCTTTTGCAGAAGTAGAATCGATAAGCAAATCATTTAGCGCAATATTTAAGTTTGCCACCGAAAAAACCTTAAGCTTTGCTACATTGTTGTTGATGTATTTAAAACTCGCACCCCTAAATTCGATATTTTCTATACTAAATTTGTTCAGCGTGTTCGAAATAAAATCGTAAGGAGATTTTACAGGTCGAGGAGGTTTGTTCTCATTAAAATCAAACTGCTTGTTAACCATAAGCAACTCCGGCCGATCGAAAATTAAATAATCGATGGTTAATGCCTTATCTTTTAGAAATGCTAAAGGATGAAAACGCTTAATTAACAGCTTCTTTAGCGATACTGTATATAAATTATTGGGCGCTCTTTTTAAAGTAATTAATTCTTTGTACCTGTTTGAATCGGCAATTATTGTTACATTTTTTAAAGATGCATTGCCCGTAACTACATTTATAGTCACATTTGTAAAATCGATCTTGTACAAACTATCGGTCGATTTATAAACAAGCGTTTTAATTTCGGCAGTTAATATGGGCTTATATTTAAAGTTTAGGTACGAGGCGAAGGCGATTAAAACCATCAAAACAAATACAGCCCCCCCAAATAACCATTTTAAAATTCTAAGTAGATTGCTGTTTTTCTTTGGCATGCAAAAAAGGCATAATATTTTTTACCAAGTTACATTTATTAAAACATTTTTGTTGGCAACACAAAGCTAATTTTTATCTTTTTTTGCCCTTTCTTTATCTGTGCGTTTTTGCTCCTTAATTTTATTAGCAATTACTTTTTGTTGCTTAACCGGACTTTTGTTCGGCACTATACTTACACCTACAATATCTTTAATGCCTACAAAAACAGTCTTCCACATTAAATTAAAAAAAGAAGCAGAATTAATCCTCGTGTTACTCATCGTTGCCGTTCTAGGCGGATCCCCTTTTGTTGGATTATCATTTTTAACCAAAAGCGTATTTGCCAGAAAAGATAAAAAGCCTTTCTTCTTTGTTCCTTCTCCATCAATATTATCCGATAGTAATTTAATTTTCAAATTCGAGTACAGCATATTCATTGATCCTGTTGCAGTACGTTGATTTCCGTTCGCTTTAAAATCTATGTGCTGTATCTGTCCGCTTTCAATTTCAACTAAACCTAAAGCTTTGGATAAAGGATTAAGATTCTTCATATCGAAATTATTCATGCTTCCGCTATACGTAAAAGCACCGTTTTTATCGGTAAGGTTAAAATCAATTTTAAGGTTCATTTTACTTAAACCCATAAGCTTCGTATTCAATTCGGCAACTGCATGATGATTTTTGGTTAACCTCAAACTATCATTAGTTACATTATAAATATGCCCGCTTAAATCTTTAAAATCAATGGTTCCAATTTTTTTACTTGCAGGATTGTATTCGCTATATTTTAAATCTACATTACTTAGTTTAAGCGTATCAATAATGGTTTCTATATCCAATCGCTTTAACGCCAAGTGCGGATAATTCATTCCTTTATCAATTTTGGGTGCCGGAGATTCTCTGCTCATAAAAACGGCAACTTTTGCAGGTCCAATTTTTAACGCCTTTGCGTGGATGGTTTGATCGGTACTCAACCCTAAAAAATCAACACCGTTAAATTCTATTTTGCTAAATGATAAATCGTATCTATCTTTTTGCGTTTTATATTTTCGGGCAAATGTAAGTTCAGGATATAACGGGATTAATTTAAGCTCTTTTATAATAATATGTTTTGATGAGGCAGAACCACTAATGGTATCCACTTTCATACGGTACATTTTATCTTTTGTTAATGAAGAATAGCCTGCAATTTGAAATGAAACATCTTTGGTGTAAAAAAATCTGGTTGTATCGTATTGAGAAAGAGAATCTAAAAGAAAATCTCTAACCGTAATATCCAGGTGTTTTATCGAATTTACCGTTCGGTTAGCGGTGCTCTTATTAATGTAATCGAAATCGGCATCCACAATTTTTAAAGTTTTTACATGGATAGATTTTAACGATTGCGAAATTTGTTGATAAAGTGTTTTTTCTACTTTAACAGTATCTATCTTCTTTGGCACTTTACTAAAAATAACGTTAATTGATGGATTATCTAAAATAATTGCACCCACTTCTACGCGCTTTTTAAAGTATGCGGTAATTATTCCAACGCTACTAATTTGCAACTTTTTAAGCTTAATTTCGAAAAGATTTGCTGGCGCTAAATGTTTCACCTTCAAACTATCGTAAACTGCCGAATCGGGCATTAGCGTAACATCGTGTAAGGCCAAACTACCCGTAACTAAGTTAAGATTAACTGCTTTAAAATCTATTTTATATAAATGATGAGAGGCATTGTAAACACCTTCTTTAATTTTTTCTGAAAGCAACGGTTTCCACTTGGCGCTGATGATGAGCGCTGCAATTCCTAAAATTATGATTATAGTACCAAAAATTCCACCCACCCAAATCCAAATCCTTTTTTTCTTGCTAACAGCCATAATTTATTGTTTATCAGTGTAGAACAATATTTTTAGTAAAAAGGTTTTCATTCAAGCCTTAACTTCTTAATGTTTTTAAGCTTTTTTGAAGTTTATCATTTCCCTTGTATCACTAAACAATCTTTAACTACTTTGAAACATTAAGGCATTAAGAAACATTAAGCCATCGGTTCTTAATTATCTTAACTTCTTAATGTTTTTATCTTTTTTTGAGGATATCATTTCCTTTGTATCACTAAACAATCTTTAACTATTCTGAAACATTAAGGTATTAAGAAACATTAAGCCATCGGTTCTTAATTACCTTAACTTCTTAATGTTTTTAAGCTTTTTTTTTGAGGATATCATTTCCTTTGTATCAAAGAAGAAATCTTTGTTCGTGCCTAAAAGATTTGTCCACTGCGGTAGAAAGGGCGATGCTTATAACGTGTAAACAACGCTGGGCGCAAAAAAATGGTAATTTATACGCTTTATTTAATAAACGATAAATTTTAATGTGCATTTACCAAATAAAAATAATCGTTTTGTAAACATTATCACAAAACCTGTCAAACTGTCATTTCTAATTTTAATTGTGTATTTTTGCAGTCCAAAAATGTTTTTATAAAATGATTGATTTGCCAGTACAGGATAAAACACACGATGAAGCGAGGCAGGGAGAGGCGCTAATTTTAGAAGCGCCTTTAAAAAGCGATGCGCGTAAATTATATATAGAGAGTTACGGTTGCGCTATGAATTTTGCCGATAGCGAAATTGTAGCTTCCATTCTTTCTGAAAAAGGATTTGAAACCACTGGAGATTACCACGAAGCAGATGTTATCTTTATTAATACCTGCTCCATCCGCGAAAATGCAGAAACCCGTGTTAGAAACCGATTATCACAATTTGGAGTTGAAAAACGCAGAAACCCAAAATTAATTGTTGGTGTTTTGGGTTGCATGGCAGAGCGTTTAAAGTCGAAATTTTTAGAAGAAGAACGCTTGGTTGATGTTGTGGTTGGGCCCGATGCGTACCGCGATTTACCCAATTTAATTGAGCAGGTAGAAAGTGGACATAAAGCTGTAAATGTTTTATTATCACGCGAAGAAACTTATGCCGATATTAGTCCGGTTCGTTTAAATAGTAATGGCATAACAGCCTTTATTTCTATTACAAGAGGTTGCAATAACATGTGCTCTTTCTGTGTGGTGCCTTTTACGCGAGGTAGAGAACGCAGCAGAGATGCGCACTCTATCGTTGCAGAAGCAAAATCGTTATTCGAAGCGGGTTACAGAGAGGTTACGCTATTAGGGCAAAATGTAGATTCATACTTTTGGCAATCTTCTACATCAGAAAATGTTGCTACAAAAACAGATGAAGCCGATGCTTTGAACACCTTAACTGGTGATGCACTGCTTGATGCCATGGTAAACAGAACCGATTGGCCTGCAACACGAAATGAGGGCGCCGCTGTGGCAAACCTTGGTGCTAAAGGTGCTGTTGAAACTGTAAATTTTGCACAACTTTTAGAATTAACTGCTTTGGTTAATCCTGCTTTAAGGGTTCGTTTTTCTACTTCGCACCCAAAAGATATTACCGACGAGGTTTTACATACCATTGCGAAGTACGATAACATTTGTAATTACATTCATTTACCGGTACAATCAGGAAATACGCGCATTTTAGAATTGATGAACCGCACCTATACCAGAGAGTGGTATATTAATCGCATTGATGCAATTAAGAAAATTATTCCGGGTTGTGCAATTTCGACAGATATTATTGCTGGTTTTTGTGGCGAAACAGAAGAAGAGCATAAAGATACGTTAAGCATGTTGGATTATGTGGTGTACGATTTTGCCTATAATTTTACGTATTCAGAACGACCAGGAACTTTAGCTGCACGTAAACTGGCAGATGATGTACCTGAAGAAGTTAAAAAGCGCCGTTTAGCTGAAATTTTAGCCAAACAACAATCGCACTCTTTAATGCGTTTACAAGAATGGGTTGGTAAAACAATTCACGTTTTGATAGAGGGCACTTCAAAAAAATCCGATCAAGATTATTGTGGAAGAGGAGATAGCGGTGCAATGGCAATTTTCCCAATTGTTGATGGTGTAAAACCCGGAGACTACGCAGATGTATTGATAGAAAAATGTACATCAGCTACGCTTATTGGAAAGATAGTATAAGAAAGGTGGAAGGTAGAGGGTTTAAGGCTTAAGGTCTCAAATCTCAAATCTAATTACTCAAATCTAAAGTATGGATACACAAAATATTAAACAGCGCTTCGGGATTATTGGCAATTCGCCTTTACTTAACCGGGCGATAGATATTGCAAGCCAAGTTGCGCCAACTGATATGTCGGTTTTAATTACTGGCGAAAGTGGTAGCGGCAAGGAAGTGTTCTCACATATTATTCATCAAATGAGCGTTCGTAAACACGGTGCTTTTATTGCTGTAAATTGTGGCGCCATTCCCGAGGGTACAATAGATTCAGAATTATTCGGTCACGAAAAAGGATCTTTTACTGGTGCGCATGAGGCACGAAAAGGTTATTTCGAAGTAGCAAACAGTGGTACAATTTTTTTAGATGAAGTTGCAGAATTGCCGTTAGGAACTCAAGCGCGTTTATTAAGGATTTTAGAAAGTGGCGAATATTTACGTGTTGGTTCATCCAAAGTACAAAAAACAGATGTAAGAATTATCGCTGCCACCAATGTGGATGTATATAACCGCGTTAAAAACGGGAAATTTCGCGAAGATTTGTATTATAGATTAAACACAGTACCGTTGCGCATACCTGCTTTGCACGAGCGAAAGGAAGATGTTTTTCTTTTATTTAGGAAATTTTCTGCCGATTTTAGCGACAAATACCGCAGTCCGGGCATTCAGTTAGAACCAGATGCAGTTCAAATTTTAACCAATTACAGCTGGCCAGGAAATGTTCGCCAACTTAAAAATATAGCGGAACAAATTTGTGTTTTAGAAAAAGACAGAAATGTAACCGGACAAGCTTTATTGGGTTATATTCCGAATGAAACAGGCAGTAATTTGCCCATGACCATCAATTCACAATCAAAAGAAGATTTTACAGAAAGAGATATTTTGTACAAAGTTTTGTTTGATATGAAAAAGGACATGGTGGAGCTGAAGAAATTAGTTGCAGAAATTATCCAACACGGCGGCAATACGGCATCCGTTTTGGCCGATAATCCTCAGTACATTAATCAATTATACCGCGATGTGGAACTGCCCGCCGGCCATGAGCACGCGTTTACCATTCAACAACCCAATTCTAACAACAGTAGCAATAACGATTATTTTGCCCAGGATGTAGAAGAAGTGGAAGAATCGTTATCGTTAATTGATAAGGAATCTGATTTGATAAAGAAAGCGCTTAAAAAACATAAGGGAAAGCGCAAATTTGCTGCACAAGAATTGGGCATCTCCGAACGTACCCTCTATCGGAAAATTAAGGAATTAAGTTTATAATTGTTAAAAGGAATAAAATGATGCACTTTAAAAGGAAAATTAACTTATTTGGCTTATTTGTTTGCTTGGCGTTAAGCTCGTGCGCATATTCGTTCGGTGGCGCATCAATTCCATCAGAAATGAAAACCGTAACCGTGCGCTTTTTCGAAAATAATGCGCCTCTAGTTATTCCTACTTTAAGCCAGCAGTTTACCGAGGCGATTAAAACACGAATACGGAACCAAACTAGGTTAAGTATTACACAAACCGATGGACAAGCCATATTTTCTGGCAACATTACTGGCTATGAAATTAGACCAATTGCACTTCAAGCTAATAGCAACCCAACCGCTGGTGCAAACCGTTTAACCATTACCGTTAACGTAAAATTTAATAATACTTTAAAAGTTAAAAGCAGTTTTGATAAAAGCTTTAGCAGATATTATGATTTTCCTTTAAATGGCGCTACCATTCAATCTCTTTTGCCAACCGCAATCGAAAATATAAATAAACAGCTTACTGAAGATATTTTCAATGAAGCTTTTGCCCAATGGTAATAAATTTAGAAAACACACATACATTTTTTAACTTAGCGCCAAACCCTTGTAAATGGAAAATCAACAGCTTCTGGCAGATTTATTAAAACACCCCGAAAAGGTGTTGCCAGCGCATGCTTCCATTTTAAAGGAAATGATTTCGAAATATCCGTATTCGCAACCGTTTCGTGCGTTATTGGCAAAGGCCGATGAGGATTTTTTGACCACTGCAGCACTATTCTCAAACTCAAATGCGCTTTTCAATATCATCAATGCTAAAAGTGTAGAAAATAAAAAAGATCAAATCGAACTTATTGATGCTAAAAATGAAGCTTTAATAGACGATTCAGATCTGTTTGAAGAAGCAAAAGAAGATGAAAATCTTTCTACACCAGAAATGCTGACGGCAGTCGAGATTGAAACACCCCATAATTTACCCGGAATTGATCGTCACTTAATGGATATTTCTCACGAGGAAGAAACTTCAAGTCAGAATATGCCTGAGGAAGAATTGATTTCGTTTGAACAAATCCCCAATCAAACAGTACCCGAAGCGCCAGAGATTGAAACCGTTGTTCCTGATGAACCAGAAATAAATTATATTTCTAAATATGACGATGATAAATTGCCTTATACGTTTTTATGGTGGCTGGCAAAAACCAGAAAAGAGCACGAACAAATATTTCAGCCTTATGCGCAACCAAAAAACCAGGTTGTAAATCAGCAGAGCGCTACGGCAAATAAAGAGTTTCAACAACAATATATCGAGCATATTTTTCATATACAAACCCCTTTTGAGGTTGCGGATCATTTGGCAGAATATCCAACAGCAGAAATTAAGGATGCTAAAGGTGCAGGGATTATTGACAAATTTTTAAAAGAAGACCCAATTATTAAGCCCCCGAAGCCAGAGCAAATTGATAATGAAAACAAGGCTAAGAAGAGCGCAGAGGATCATTATGATTTGGTATCAGAAACTTTAGCTAAAATTTACATCGAGCAAATGCTTTACCACAAGGCAATAGATACTTATAAAAAATTAAGTTTGAAATATCCGGAAAAAAGCCGTTACTTTGCCGACCTTATCCAATCTATAGAAAAGAAATTATAAAAATATTATACCATGGTAACCTTTTTAATTATATTATTAGTTATTGCTTGTGTGGCTTTAGGCCTATTTGTTTTAGTTCAAAACCCAAAAGGTGGCGGTTTAGCTGCTGGTTCTGCAAGTAGTAACATGTTTGGTGTGCAACGTACTGGAGATGTTTTAGAAAAAGGATCGTGGGTACTTATCGCTTTAATTGTGGTGTTAACATTATCAATTACCACTATTGGCAAAACTGGTAATCATGATGCAGCTGGAAGTTCTAAAATTCAAGAGCAATTAGATAAAACACCTAACCAAGCGCCACTTAACTTGGGCGGTGCTGGCGCAACTGCACCAGTAACACCACCAGCAGGTACCGATACTTCAAAAAAATAAAGAACTATATTCTAGTTTGAAAAGCTTCCTCGAAAAGGAAGCTTTTTTTGTTTAAACTTAAAACATTTTACTAATTATTTTAGTTTAATTACTATATTTGTTAGTAAACTGTTTCTATGCACAACCGAATTCTCGAAAAACTCAACATTTTAGCCGATGCGGCGAAGTATGATGTTTCTTGTTCCTCAAGCGGAGGAAATAGAAAAAACACCAATAAAGGTTTGGGCGATAGCCATTCTTCGGGCATTTGCCATACTTATACTGAAGATGGGCGATGTGTTTCGCTATTGAAAATTTTATTAACCAACCATTGTATTTTCGACTGCCTTTTTTGCGTATCGCGGAAAAGTAACGATGTGCAAAGGGCGGCTTTTACGGTTGATGAAGTGGTGGAATTGACCATGAACTTTTATAGAAGAAATTATATAGAAGGTTTATTCCTAAGTTCTGGCATTTTTAAAAATGCTGATTTTACTATGGAAAGGTTGCTACTCGTGGTTAAAAAACTACGGTTAGAGCACAACTTTAACGGCTATATTCATTTAAAAACTATTCCGGGCGCTAGCGACGAACTGATCAAAGAAGCCGGACTGTACGCCGATAGAATGAGCATTAATTTAGAAATGCCTACAGAAGCTGGGTTGAAATTATTAGCACCTGAAAAAAATCATGCCGATGTAATAAAGCCGCTAAGTTTTATCCAACAAAATATAGCACAATTTTCGGCAGATAAAAAATTGATTAAGCATGTACCTAAATTTGTGCCCGCAGGCCAAAGTACGCAAATGGTTATCGGCGCTACTCCCGAAACGGATAAGGAAATAATGTACACAGCGAATGCTTTTTACAAAAACTTTGCGTTAAAAAGAGTTTACTATTCGGGTTATGTACCCATTAGTAATGATACACGAATGCCAGTTTTGGGCACGCAACCTCCCCTACTTCGAGAAAATAGATTGTACCAAACAGATTGGTTAATGCGGTTTTATGGATTTAAAGTACAAGAAATTTTAAATGATGCCAATCCAAATTTAGATGTAGATATTGATCCAAAGTTAAGTTGGGCAATTAGAAACATGCAACATTTCCCTATTGATGTTAATAAAGCCGACTACGCAATGATATTGAGAATTCCTGGTGTTGGTGTAGGCTCGGCTAAAAAAATTGTACAGGCGCGCAAATTTGGTAAATTAAGGGTAGATCAGTTAAAGAAAATTGGTATTGCTTATAACCGAGCTAAGCATTTTATAATATGCGCCGATTCTCCACAGCAAATTAAAGATTATCAAGGCACACAGATAAAAGCTTTTATTTTGGCAGAAAGTGACAGTAAATATTTAAAAACAGATAGCAATCAGCTCATTTTATTTTAATGAAATTCTCATTCAACAAAATAAATAACTTCAAACAACGTATTATCCGATAAATGATTTACACATTCGATGCTTCACTATCAGGGCTATTAACAGCTGTGTTCGAATGTTTCGAAAGGAAACAAAATTATATCACTTTAATTGAGCAGAGACTTTACCAACCCTCGGCTTTTGATGAAAGTTTACAAATTATAACCGATCAAGAAAAAGCAGACCGAGTTTGGAAAGGTTTAAAAGAAAAAATTAATAAAAATTGGCTTAGAACGTTTTATTGTACCTATTTATCCGAAATTCCCGAAGCTTATCAACATCTTTTAGATTTCGCTATCTACATATTTCAAAACAAAAAAGGCGCAGAAAATAATTACGGCAATGCACATATTATTGCGCTTTCTAAATTTGCAAAAAGTGTAGAAAGGGAAAAGCATAGAATGGAAGCTTTTATTCGATTTCAAAAAACGCTAGACGGAATTTTTTATGCAACGATCGATCCCGATTTTAATGTATTGCCGTTAATATCTAACCACTTTAAAAACAGATATGCGGATCAGCAATGGATAATTTACGATACTAAACGTAAATACGGACTGCATTATAATTTAAATACCGTTGAAGAAATAACCATAAATTTTAGCGAGCAGGCCAATAATGAAAAGCTTTCTGAAATTATTATGGATGAAAAAGAAGCCCTTTATGCTATTTTATGGAAAGCCTATTTTAAAAGTGCAAATATCGAAGCCAGAAAGAACACTAAACTTCATATCCAACATGTACCAAAAAGGTACTGGAAATATTTAACGGAGAAGCAGGTTTAAAAAAGCAAAATATTATCGTCATCCGATAGCTATCGGATGACGATTGTCAAAAATTATATTACACTTGCAGCCCAATTATCCATTTTAGTTTCGAAAACAGAAAGCGGTAACGAACCATCTTTCAAAACTTCATTGTGAAATTCAGCAAGTTTAAACTTAGCGCCTAATTGTTTCTCATATTTCGTTCTCAATTCTCTAATTTTCATTGCACCAGTTTTGTAACCCAAAGCTTGTGCAGGAATACCCATATAACGCTCAATCTCTGCAGTTGCACCCTCGGTACTAATCGCTTCGTTATCTGTCATATATTTTATGGCCTCTTCTCTAGTCATATTTTTGGTGTGGATTGCAACATCAACAACCAACCTTACAGCTCTATGCATTTCATCGCCCAAAGCACCCATATATTGATAAGGGTCTTGATATAAACCCAATTCTTTACCTAACGATTCGCAATATAACGCCCAGCCTTCTACATAAGCATTGTGCATACCAAACCTACGGAAGTTTGGTAACGAAGTATTTTCTTGCGTTAGCGAAATTTGGTAATGATGCCCCGGAATAGCTTCGTGTAAGAAAAGAGATTCCATTCCCGATGTAATATTAAATTTAGTCGCATCTAAAATCGGCACATAGAAAATACCTGGGCGTTTACCATCTGCCGAACCTTGGTTATATTCTGCACTTGCCGAAGCGGCTCTGAAAGCTTCAGTCTGGCGGATTTCGAAAGGTGTTTTTGGCACATGATCAAACATTTTTTTCAGGTTCGGAATCATGCGTTGATGGATGTTTTCAAAAGCATCCAAAATCTCTTTCGGATTTTTATACGGCATAAATTTCTTATCCGTTTTCATATACTCGAAAAAAGCCTTTAAATCTCCTTTAAAGCCAACCGAATTTTTTACGCTGTTCATTATGCCTTTAATTCGTGCCACTTCTTTTAACCCAGTTTGGTAAACCTCTTCGGGCGTTTTATTGGTGGTGGTTTGTTGCCTAACTAAATATGCATACCAATCGGCACCGCCCGGCATTGCCGACCAGCCTGAAGTGGTTCTCGCCTTTAGCAAGTATTCATTTTTAAGGTAATCGCCCAATTTTTTATAAGTCGGAATAATCACATTTGTAATCGCATTGCTGTATTCGGAAGTAATCTTCTGTTTCTCGGCTGCAGAAAAACTTGCTGGCATTAACTTAACAGGATCATAAAACAAACTCTTTTCTGGCGTAGTTACAACCATACTTTCCATCTGAGGAATCATTTTTACAACCAATGCTTTAGGGAGCACAATGCCCACCGCAGCACCTTTTTTGAAATTGCCAATGGCCGTATCTGCCCAAACAGAAAAAGCGCTCATACGCTTCAGCCAATCTTCGTAATTTTTTACCGTTTTAAATGGTTGCGCACTTGTGCCCGACCCCAGTTGCCCGATGGTAAGTGGCAACGCAAACATTTGATTAAAAGGCAAATACTCCGAATGATATTTCAAACCTTCAATGTTCATGTCGAGTTTATCTTTTAAAACATCGAAAGATAATTGATCGTTATGGTTTAAACTTTTCCTGTCGTATTTTTTTAAACTGTCTAAATAATTTTCGTTGTAAGCTTTGTATTTTTTTATAAATTCTTGCGAACCATCATTAGGTAAAAGATCGTTGTATCTTTCATCGCCAATAAAAGTGGCGCTTATCGGATCCATTTTCAATCCATCTTGATAGTAGTTTTCGCACATGGCGGAAAATGCTTTGTTTTCGGCGACATTATTTGATGTGCCTTTTTGTTTACAAGCCAAAATTGTGGCGAAACAACCTGCAAAAAGCAGTGTCTTTTTCATTTTATTTTGATTTAGGTGTAATCAAAAATACATATTTTGGATGATGAATTGTTAGGGGATTTAAATGGAAAAAAGCCATCTGAATTGGATGGCTTCTAAATTAATTTGCTAAAGCGTTTGTTAAATGTTTTTCAAATTCGGTTTCATGAGCGCTATTATAAAATGAAACACCTGTGATTTTATATTTATCGGTATCTATTTGTATAATTCGGTTTTGATCTCTAATCTTTATGAGGAAATCCTCTTTCCATGCATCAAATAAAGATAAATGTAACCCTTTAGGTTCGATAAACACTTGATAGGTTAATTCGTCTCCATCTTTTTGTTTACAAAACAGAATAAAGTCTGGCTCAAATGCACGACCAAATTTATCTATAATTTTAACTTCTCTTTCATTCCTAATCAGATAAATATTTTTAAATTTTTGATTTAAACCCTCAAAACGTTTCGCAAACATTTTAACAAATGCTTTCTCCTCACTTGTGCCATAATTTGCATTATAAACATACCATGGCTCATTAAGAATTAAAGATTCTTGTCCATCTGCACGTTCACTATCTTTATATACCTTAATCTCTTTATCCTTAAATACTTTGTGAATGTACTCTTTGGTGTAATCAGAGCCCTCAAATTCTGTCAAATTTGATTTTATTTCAAATTCTATTGCTTGTAACAGACCTTGAACTGCATTTAAATAATCTTTGTTACTTACGTTTTCTAATCTTTTCGCAGAACCGTTAAAATTGATTTCCAAATCATTTAAATAGTCTTTGCATAAAATAAAATTGGATAAAGAATTAACATTTGGAAAGCATTTCTGTAATTTATCAAAATAAAAGAATGGATTTTGAGCTAATGCAAAACGTTTAATATGGAACGGTATTTCTGAAAGTTTTATCGCTTTTTGATGTTGTGTTTCTGCTTCATATTGTACTTCCATTTCAAAAAAAGCGCTTGTCATTTTTCCAAAGCCTGATGAGAGTTGATACGCAAAATTCTTTTTATAAATTCCCATATCAGCAAACGATTTTACATTATTGTAGCTTTTCTCAATCTTCTTGTTATAAACCACTTGACCGTATTTGTAAAAGTCTGTTTGTTTAAACCCGAGTTTTAAAGTCAGCTGCTTTGTTTCAAGTTTTTCATCATCTTCGTAAATACCAGAATCAATAAGTGCTTTTTTCAATTCAGAAATATATCTACTATCTTCTTTTGTATGATAATAAAGTTCCTCTAAAACATTTAAGTCATTGCTTAAATCATCATCATATTTTCGTGTAAACTTGTCTTGCCCTTCTTCTAAAGCAAAAGGGAAATATCTTGCTCCTCGCCCAATTAATTGTGCTTCTGATAGTGTTGCTGCACCAACCGTAGTGTTTGTACCACCAGTATTCTGACCTTCATACAAACGAACAATGTCAAATAGATTTAATACATCCCAACCTTCGTTAAGCTTATGAACTGCAAAAACTGCTCTAATGGGATTATTTTCATCCTCAAGTGTGTTTAATAACAATTGGTTTTTCTCAGCTTCATCATCGCTATTTGCGCTAATACAGTTTTCAAATCGAAAATTTGATTTTAAACGCTTAGCGATTTCGCTAGCCGAAATCTTTTCTAAATCAAAGAAATTAAAAGCTTTTTGAATGATTGGAATTGTTGCACTATTTCTAATCTCGTCAACCAATTCACTCGATAATAAATCAATAAGATTATGAAAATTTAATTTATTCTGTTCTGACTCTTTTATCGTCTTTTTTGCTTTAAAAAGGATAACAGGTTTTAGATTTATATTGTGCTGTGTAGCTAATTCCTGTCGGTACAAATTTAAAATCAAGGCTTGCATAATGCGCCCTTGTTCATCGTAGTGAGAACGAATTAAATTTATTTCCTTAGAATATTTATCTATTCTAAATTGAGCCAAATCATATTTATAAATTACCTTTTTTTGATATTTAGCACTTACTTCTTTTGTCTCATAATCTAAAGTAGCAGTAAATTCCAATAAAATATTTTCAGTATTCTGATTTAGAATTTCCAATGCCGTTCCTTCCCAACTGCCAAATAAAGTTCCTTTATTTTTGGTAGCTGAGTTTAAATGATGCGCTTCATCAGCAATAAGTACTATTTTTTTGTCTGCGAAATCTTCATAAGTAACACTGTTTTCCTTGGTGTTATTTAAGTCGATATGCAATTGCTGTATGGTTGTAAACTTGATGTTTATATTCCGATCATCAGCACTTTCAAAAGTATCCGTTTCTTTAACATATACTTCTTTACCATCAATAACAATTTTATCATTAAACAAGTATTTTGACGCTTGCTGATTTATAAAATTGTCTTTAGTTTTTTTGATGATGTTATTTGAATTAACAAAAAATAGAAAATTACGATAGCCGTTTTCATACAAATAAAGCATTAACCCTGCCATAACCAGGGTTTTGCCACTTCCAGTTGCCATATTATAAAGCAAATGGAAGGGTTTGTCTTGCTTATCATCAAAAGACGAGTTTAAGAAATAATTAAACCTCGCAAAAGATTTTAATTGATATTCACGTATCGGAAATTTCGGCGATAAATTATCTTCTATCGTAGCAAAACGTTGGTCGGGTATGGCTCCAAATTTAGTAAGCGTATCAAAACTATCGTATAAGAATGTCATGCTAATTTTTTATTTGATAAAAATCTTTAGTCACCTTTTTCTCTTCAGGTGTAACTGAAAAATCTTTATCATTAATTGAAGAGAGATTTACGTACAGCTGATTTTTATCCAAAAGCTCAACCAATTGCTGTTTTTGCTCCTGAAGAGTGAGTGCCTTAAAATCTTCTATATGCGCATCTTGTTTTTGAATATCAATATTATAATTCAAGAAGGATTTGGCTTTCATCTCTTCCCAAATTTTTAAAAGTGATGGACTGTTTTTCGCTTCTTCAATTTGCTCAATAAATGTTTGGTTATATTTTTTGAGTTCGAGATAAACGAATTCGCCTCCTCCTTGCCAATTAACTGATTTTGAAATACCATCTTGTTCTCCTAAAACCACCTTTGTCAAACGTTCAACTGCGATGGTTTCTATATAATTCATTTGCTCAATACCAATATATTGACGATTCAGTTTATGACATGTCGCGACTGTTGTTCCACTACCGATGTGAAAATCTAAAATAATATCTTTTTCGTTCGAACACATTTTTACTATTCTTTTTAATAGTGCCTCTGGTTTTTGTCCGTTTTCAAATTCTGATCTTTCCTTGCTCATTGGATTTATAACACTAATGTCAGTCCAAAGACTTGAAATAGGTTGTCCTTGATATTCATCCAAATAGACTTTTCGATTTATATTCTGCTTTTTATCTTCAGGAAACCAAAGTTTATTTTGTTCATCCCATTCTTTCATTTTTTCTATCGAAATGGAGTAGCCATTTTTCGGTGTTTTATATCCTTTGTAATCATACGTTAAGTTTGGCCGTGGGTTCGGGCTTTGTAATGGAGATTTCATAAACTTTCGCCCATTTTCATCAATATTATTAAACCTTTCTCTAATGTATTTTTTTGTGTTTTCATCATCGATTGTGAAAGGAGCATGAAAATGAAAATTATTTGTGTTTGAATACCAAATAATATATTCAACAACATTGTTTAATCTGTTTATTGGGTTTGCACTTCCGCCTCTTCTTTTCCAAGTAATTTGATTTCTAAAATTTTCTCTTCCAAAAACTTCGTCCATTAGTATCTTTAAATAAGCAGATTCAAAGTCATCTATTTGAATAAAAATACTGCCATGTTGCGACAAAAGTTGTTTGGCAATTTCTAGTCTATTCTTCATGAACGTAAGCCATGAAGAATGATTAAAGCTGTCGTTATATTTAAAGCCGTCATTACCAGTGTTATATGGCGGATCAATATAAATTAGCTTTACCTTACCAGCAAATTCTTCTTTTAAAGTGTGCAAAGCCAAAAGATTATTCCCTTTAATAATCAAATTGTCGGTAATTGTACCTTCAGCATTTCTATTAAAATGATTTAAAGGTTTTTCGCCCTTAACGGAATAACGCTTTGCATTGGTAAAAACCTTTGGTTCTAATAATTGATTAATTTCATCTTGTGCTAATATTTCATTGAAAAAAATTTCTTCTCGTTTATCTTCTTCTCTACTTTGCCCACCTTCTAAAACACAATCTTTAAACGGCCAAACTAATGCCACTTCGTTCCTTTGCTTTAAAAATTTACCATCAATGTTTAAGCCAACCTTGTTCTTATAAGCGGTGTAGCTATCATTAAGATAGCTTTTTTGCTCCAGAAATTGAATAAATAGCGATTGGTTGAAAACCAATGCTTCCTTAATGGGAATGAAGAATTTTTCTTTTAAAATTGGGTCATCAAGAAGTAGCCCAATAAGTTCAGCATCAAAGTTTTGCGCTTTACTGATTACTACCCATTTTTTTATTTCGTTGTTATCCGTTACAAAATTGGGTTCTTTTTTTAAGACATTTTCGAGCGCTGTATATAATTTCATCGTTTGATTGGGAAAAATCAAAAGCCACAAAAAAAGCGTGGGTTAGTCGCTTTTACTTGTTTCTGAGGTGGTCGAATACCTATCCCACAAAGTAGAGCAACGCCCACGCTTTTAGCGTGAACGTTAACTAAACTCTCCTGTGGGATTTGAAATTTTCGACCTTTCAGATACAGGAATTTTCGCTAAACGCTTATTTTATATGTCTTTTTTAAGTTTAATCTATAATTTATTTGTTTTGTTGTAAATATAGTTTTTTAAGGGCATAAAAAAAGCTTCCAAAAATTTGAAAGCCTTAAATTATTATTTCTTAAAAGTATTAATTAAAAAATGGGGCAACATTGTTTTTATTAATGTAATCTTCAACTATGCCAACTTCATCAATATCAACAAATTCTAAAAAATCAGAATCTCTTATCTGTTCCCACATTAAATGATTTCTTTGATTATGATTCACTTTCGGTTCTCTGCCTAATACAAAATATTTTCCATCTCTTTTTTCATCTAATTCTAAAGCATTTGTTAACGCGATAAATCTACTGATGTCATTCTCTAAATAAAAGTGTTGCTTCTCAAAATCAATTGCCTGTCCTGCAACTGGTACACCATTTAAACCGATAAAATTAACTTCGAAAGGCGCAATTAAGTTTTTAAAATCGTTGGGTGTAACTGTTTTATCTACATTTACTTTACCAACTATGTTAGGATAAAGTTTAGCTTTAACTTTCTGATACACACTAATGCTTTCATCTACTTCAGTAACTTCATTATACTGGAAGATATACTTTTCAAAAACCTTTTTAAAATTCGTAGAATTTAGTGGAATTTCTATCGTTTTAGCTTCAGAAAATTGAATTAAGTTATTGGAGTATTTAGATAAATAAGATATATAAGAAGTGTTTATCCAATTTGCTTTTGCACTAATTTCCACATCAAAAAGCTCGTCTGCAGTACCCGAACTACTATTTATTTCTTTTTCTAATGTTTTTAAGTAGGTTTTTAGAATCGTGTTACTTTCGCTATCTAATAAACCTTTAATCGCTTGAAGTTTTAGCGCAGAATACTTAAAAAAATGTTGCTCGCCATTAAACATAATTAGTCCAATACTTACTCGCTCATCAAGCGTAGTACTAATTGGAACATATAATATTGAAAATAAAGTTTTCATTTTAGGTTAGTATTAAAGAATGTATAAGTGCTCTAAAGTTATCTTCACATTGATTTTTCCAAGCATCAGGAAACAAGTATCGTTTCATTTTTGCTTTTATATTAACAGCATCTACAGCCCAAGAGTTTGGCACTAAGGCAAATATATTATCTAACTTCGCCTCACATTCTTTGGTGTAAAGGTAAAAATTTTCAACTAGCTTATCTACTGTTTCACCTAATTTCCTATCGTGGGCAAATAATAGTTTAGCTAGTTCGGTATTTAGAATACTATCATCCTCAGTTAAAGATTGTATTCCATAATTTAAAAAGCTAGAATTAAAAATGGCAACATGATCTATTGCATAAAAGGATAAGCTGTTGTCTTTTGCATAATGTAATAATAGATTATTATTGTTGTAATTTCTATCTTCATTGGCTAACCACATATCAAATAGAGCAATTCTCAGAAAACCTGACTTATCGGTAATTTTATTTCGAAAATTCTTATCCTTAAATAAGGGTATAACTGTTAAATCTAAATCTTTTGTATTCTTCAAATGCGAAGAACCAAAACATTGTTTATCAAAAAAGTTCGGTTGTAAAGTTTTATACTTTTCAAATGGGATATGTTGCTTGTTTACAGTGATTAATGATGTTTCAGGAATATTAATACCCCATAATTTCCCGAACTCTGCAGCAACCAGTTCATTAAAGAGATAATTAGGGTGTTTGTCATATTTGCAAACCCAGTCATTCAAATCATTACAAGTTACCAATAATGGACTGCTACCCGCTGTATCAAACATTTTATGAACTTGCTGAATAGTTTGCAGTTGTTTCATGAATTATAACTTGTTTATGTACTGCAAGATATAAATATTCAACACAACAAAAAATTTGAACTTTAAGGAGTGCCTTTTGATTAGATATAAATACTTGACATAAGTCAATTTATCCCTTTTTTGTCCACATTGTAAAAACGTGGGTCAATTTTTTAATTTTTGACCCCCGTTGGTTTTAAAATTAAGTTTTATGTACTGTATTTAATTTCTAAACCCGATTGAGTGATTAGCCCGGAATGAGTGAAAGCGTAGCGAAACGAAATGAGGACTATAAACGAAAGCGGGACGAACAATGATAGTTGTAGCAATTGGCTTTTCTAAAATAAAAAAGCCATTCTTTTTCAAGAATGGCTTTAGAATATTTATGGTTTTGTCATTCTGAGCATAGCGAAGAATCTCCTAAAAAGATTCCTCGTCGCTTTGCTTCCCTCGGAATGACGATTTATGCTACGCTAATAACCTAATTGGTTCTTCTAATAACCCTTTTAAAGTTTGTAAAAACTGTGCTCCTGTTGATCCATCTACCACACGGTGATCGCAACCTAAAGTCAATTTCATTACATTACCCGGTACAACAGCACCATTTTTAACTACCGGTACAGCTTGTATTGCACCTACAGATAAAATTGCGCCGTCAGGGGAATTTATAATTGATGTAAATTCATCGATACCGAACATACCTAAGTTAGAAACCGTAAAAGTTGAACCTTCCCAATCTGCGGGTTGAAGCTTTTTTGCCTTTGCTTTAGCACCAAAATCTTTCACTTCAGCAGAAATGTGAGATAGTGATTTACCATCGGCAAAACGAACAACTGGCACCAATAAACCATCTTCAACCGCCATAGCTACACCAATATTGGTGTGTTCGTTGAAACGAATTTTATCGCCACCCCACGATGAATTAACTGCTGGATGTTTTTTCAAGGCCACTGCAACTGCTTTAATTACGATATCGTTGAATGAAACCTTTACTGGTGCAACGGTATTAATCGCAGTACGTGCAGCCATTGCGTTATCCATATCAATACTTACAGTTAAGTAAAAATGTGGCGCTGTAAATAAACTTTCGGCTAAACGTTTCGCAATAATTTTACGCATTTGCGAAACTGGCGCTTCGGTAAATTTAACTTCACCAACAAAAGTAGGAATAACTGGAGCGACAACTTGAGCTTTCTGTGGTGCGCTTTCTGCTTTAGGCATTCCACTTTCAGCTTGAGGTGCTGCCTTATAATTCTCTATATCTTTTTTAATAATTCTGCCGCCTTCGGCGCTGCCAGAAACTTGAGATAAATCAATCCCTTTATCTTTAGCAATTTTCTTTGCCAAAGGAGAAGCTTTTATACGACTATCATTATCGGTTCCTGCATCAACAGGGCCACAAGATGTGGTTCTTGCGGTCTCAATTTCTGGAGATGCCGAAGCTTGTGCTTTTTGTTCACTATCAGAATTTGAGCTTTCAGCTTTCGGCCCTGCCTGTCCGGCAGGCAGGTTTGAGCTTTGAGCTCCACCCGCTAAAATACCACTCACATCAGTTCCTTCTGGACCAACAATAGCGATAATACCGTTAACTTTTGCCGCAGCGCCTTTTTCTACACCAATATGTAATAAAGTACCAGTTGCATAACCCATAACTTCCATAGTTGCCTTATCGGTTTCTACATCAGCCAAAACATCATCATCCTTAACTTTATCGCCAACTTTTTTATGCCATTCGGCAATTACGCCTTCCGTCATGGTATCGCTTAGCAAAGGCATACGAATTACGGTAATTCCTTTGGCTATTAATTCCTCTTCACTTAAACCACCAACTTGCGCAGGAGCCTCGTCAACTTTAGCACTTTCGGCCTGCGGACTTTCAGCTTTTTCGCTTTCCGCTTTAGAATTTCCGCTTTCGGCTTCCAGAGCGGCTTTATAATCTTCACCTTCCTTACCTATAACGGCCATTACTGCATCAACTGGAACTGATGTGCCTTCTTCTACACCTATGTATAAAAGCGTACCATCCCAATAAGATTCCATGTCCATTGTTGCTTTATCAGTTTCTACTTCTGCTAAAACATCTCCGCTTTTTACTTTATCTCCCACTTTTTTGTGCCACTTCGCCAAAACCCCTTCGGTCATGGTGTCGCTCATTTTGGGCATTTTAATTACTTCAGCCATTATATCAATTAATTGAAATCTTTTTTTAAAAAATTAGTCCATTACAAATGGATAGTTATCCGTTTTGTACACATCTTTATACAATTCTGATGGATCAGGCCATGGCGATTCTTCTGCAAACTTAACAGCATGATCTACAATGCCCTTAACTTTAGCTTCTACTTCTTCTATCCAAGCTTGATCTGCATACTTTTCTTTAAGGATGGTTTCTCTCGCAAGATCAACAGGATCTTTGGCTTTATAATCTTCTAATTCTTCTTTTGTACGATATTTTGCAGGATCAGACATTGAATGACCGCGGTAACGGTAAGTTCTCATTTCTAAGAAAGTTGGTCCATCACCTTTACGAGCACGTTGAATCGCTTCATCCATCGCATTATGAACGGCAACAGGATCCATACCATCAACAGGTGCGCAAGGCATATCAAAACCTAAACCAATTTTGTATATATCAGTCATGTTAGTGGTACGCTCTACCGATGTACCCATTGCGTAACCGTTGTTTTCACAAACAAAAATTACAGGCAACTTCCACAACATGGCCATGTTAAAAGTTTCGTTTAAAGCACCCTGGCGTACTGCACCATCGCCCATGTAACAAATGTTAACATTATCTGTTCCTTTATATTTTTCTGCAAAAGCAACACCCGCACCTAATGGAATTTGACCGCCAACAATTGCGTGGCCACCATAAAAGTTATGTTCTTTGCTAAACATGTGCATAGAGCCACCTTTACCTTTTGAGCAACCGGTTGCTTTACCATACATTTCTGCCATAATACTATCGGCGCTTACGCCCAAAGCCAATGCATGTGCATGATCGCGATAAGTTGTAATCATCGAATCGCCTTTTTGCATAGCAGATAATGCACCTGCAACCACAGCTTCCTGTCCGATATATAAGTGACAAAAGCCACGAATTTTTTGTTGACCGTATAACTGGCCTGTCTTTTCTTCGAATTTGCGCATAAGCAACATCGATTCAAACCATTTTAACCAAGTATCTTTATTTATTTCTACTGCACTCATTTTATGGTATTTGTTTTTTTGCGAAAGCAAATCTAATTTTTTTATTACAATTTTTGGCACTTTTAAATGTAAAATCATTAGGTAAATTAGCATCTATTTCATTTAATGCTAATTTTTTGCTCAATACAATTGTTTTAAATATGCGGTTTTTATATTTGATTTGTTTTACAAACGCCAAACTTTACAGCTTTTTGCGTTATGCAATCAAATTTAACGTAGAATAATATTTTGCCATAGCACCTATTTACCTAATTAAAAAATTAGGGATTTAAAGCAGCGAAAGTGAGAATTGTGCAAAAATAAATATGGCTAACTAGCTGAAAATAACTCAACAAAAGTCGTAAATGTTAATAACTTTACATTTTAATTAATTAACATTTGGATAACCTTGACATAATTAATACTTTTGTAACCAACAATATGCCATGTATGGTGTACGTTAGTGTTGAAGTGAATTAAACCAAACATAACTGTATAACATGATTAAAAAAATTTTGTTTTCATTCTTAATAGCTGTATGCACGCTCTCTTGTGCCTTTGCACAAACAAAAACAAAAGAATCTGGTAAAGAATTAAATGACCCCGATAACTTAGCTTCGCAATATTTTTCTCAAGTTATGGGCGTTGCGGTTGATGCAACTTCTAACCTAAAACTATACAAATTCGTGTACGAATGGATTGGAACACCTTATCGTTTTGGTGGTACAACAAAAAAAGGAATAGATTGTTCGGCGTTTACGAAAGCGATTTACGATAAAGTTTTCAACACTACTATATTAAGAAATTCAAGAGATATTTTTAGCATGGTTGATCCTGTTTCTAAAGATGAGTTGAAAGAAGGAGACCTAGTTTTCTTCAAAATTAAAAGCAAAAGCATTTCTCATATTGGCATTTATTTAGGCGATAATAGGTTTGCACACGCATCTAGCTCTAGAGGTGTTGTAATCAGCAATTTGAACGAACCTTATTACAGTCGCTTTTTTTATAAAGGCGGAAGAATATTAGAATCGTACAAAAAAGATTTTACAGTAGAATAGTTTAGATAAAAGATTAAGGGACAATCATCAAAGACAATATTTTATATCCTCCGAAAGCAATTTTGGAGGATTTTTTTATGACCACCAATGAAGAATTTTATTAGTTTTTTAGTTTTAATATCTGGAGGCGCTTATTTTTTAATGAGTTGCCAAAGTAAGCCTGTGGTTATTGCAAATCAAAAAAAACAAGATACTGTTCAGGTTAGAAAAATTAAGGATACGATTTCGATAACCGCTGTTGGAGATATTATGCTTGGCTCCGCATTTCCATCAAAATCAAATCTTCCACCAGATGATGCTGTAAAAAGTTTCCAAGCTGTTGATAGTTTGTTAAAGGGCGATATTGTTTTTGGTAATTTAGAAGGGTGCTTTTTAAACTCAGGCAACTCTAGCAAATGCAATGGTTTAAATCCGGGTAGTTGTTATGCCTTTAGAATGCCAGAGCGCTATGCAGGAATTTACAAAAAAGCTGGTTTTAATGTTTTAAGTATTGCCAATAACCATGTTGGCGATTTTGATGCCTTGGGCAGAAAAAATACTGCCAAAATTTTAGATTCATTAAAAATTCATTACGCCGGCCAAACGAATAAACAATTTGAAATTTTCGAAAAAGACAGCGTTAGGTATGCATTTTGTGCTTTTGCACCAAACGAAAATACAGTTTCTATCAATAAAATTGACAGCGCAAAAGCTTTGGTAGAAAGGTTAAAAAAATTGGCTGATATTGTAATTGTATCTTTTCATGGTGGTGGCGAAGGCGCAAGGTTTGAACATGTAACCAGGAAAAATGAAATATTTTTTAGAGAGAATAGAGGCAATGTTTACGCCTTTGCCCATGCAGTTATTGATGCTGGCGCAGATGTAGTTTTGGGCCACGGCCCACATGTAACGCGTGCCGTTGAGGTATATAAAAATAAATTCATCGCCTACAGCTTAGGTAATTTTTGCACCTATGGAATGTTCAGCTTAAAAGGAAATAACAGTATCGCGCCATTGCTACAACTTAAAATAAATGCCAAAGGTGATTTTTTATACGCTGATGTAGTCTCTATTAAGCAAGAAAAAATCAGTCGCTTAACGCTGGATAAGAATTTTGGTGCTTTTAAAAGAATGAAAACCCTAACCGACCAAGATTTTAAAGGCAACAAATTAAAATTTGAAAACAATAGAATTACCGTAATCGACTAACAGATGAAAGGATTATTAATACATTACATTATTGGAATATGTGCAATTTTGCTAATGTTAGCCGCTACCTATTACATTATTGAAAATCCAAAAAATTTAATCTCTGGTGGCATTATTATTTTAGCAATGTTTTTTGTAGCAGTAGGCCAATATGCATCAATCAGACACAAGAAAAAATAACGCATTTTTATATCAGGAAACAATAGTTATATGGAAAACAGCCTTGTTAAGGCACTACTGATATTAGTTTGTATTGCCATTCTATTCATCATCATTCTATCTTTAAATATATTTAAATATAGATATAAATAACTGGTTATTAGGGATTTGTTACCTCACAATAACAGTAATCGTTATTTTAATCCTGAGATTTAAAAAGCTTGATTGACTCGATAAAAGCTAATAATATGGCAATGCAAAGCTATGATGCCTTATATATCCAGTCGTAAGATTTTGGAAACTTAGCGTTTTATACCTCGTCTTTTGTGTTTTTTACCAAGCCAATTCCCGATACAAAAAATATTATACCAATTATACTCGCAACTATTAGTGCTCGTGTATCGTTATTATGGCTTATAAATCCGTAGCCAGCGTAAATTATCCCAATTATTCCTAATACTGTTAAAATTGTGCCGAAGGTGCGTTTTACGTTCATGATGATAAATTTGTAACTTAAATACAAAATTGCTATCATTTTGTTTCAGTGTGCATAAAAAAACCCATTTCAAATTAACGAAATGGGTTTTTAAACAATTATACTTTTCTACTACCAAACGCCTAATCTATCGGCTGGTGCTAAATACATTTTTGCCGTAGTGGGTATATTAAATGCTTTATAAAATGCTTCCATATTATAAACAGAACCATTTACCCTAAACATTTCTGGACTATGTGGATCGGTTTTTAAACGAACACGCATTGTTTCATCGCGGGTTTTCATCCTCCAAACCTGGGCGAAGCTTAAAAAGAAACGCTGATCGGGCGTTAAACCATCGATTTTTTTATCGCCTTTACCTTGTTCTGTAAGTTTAAAAGCATCGTAAGCAATGTTTATACCGCCAATATCTGCTAAATTTTCGCCCAAAGTAAGCGAGCCGTTTACATGTTGATTATCCAATAGCGTAAATTTATTGTAAAGTGCAACTACTTTATCGGCTTTCGATTTAAATTTATCTGCATCAGCTTTCGTCCACCATTCTTTTAAATTACCTGTTGCATCATACTGGCGGCCTTGATCGTCGAAACCATGCGTCATTTCGTGGCCAATTACCGCGCCTATCGCACCATAATTAATGGCATCATCGGCATCAAAATCAAAGAAGGGAAACTGCAAAATTCCCGCAGGGAAAACTATTTCGTTGTATGAAGGATTGTAGTACGCATTTACTGTTGGCGGTGTCATACCCCATTCTGTCTTATCTACTGGCTTACCAAGTTTATCGATCATCTCTTTATACTCGTGCTTTTTTGCAGATTGCAAATTGCCATAATAATCATCTTTAGAAATTTCTACATCATCGTACTTTTTCCATTTATCGGTATAACCGATTTTTTTAACAAAAGCATTTAACTTTTCCAACGCTTTTGTCTTAGTTGCAGCGCTCATCCAATCTAATTTCTGAATTCGTTCGGCATAAACCTTTTGCAGGTTATCAACCAAAGTTAACATGCGCTTTTTTGCTTCTGGTGTAAAATATTTTTCGGTGTAAAGTTGTCCAACTAAATCGCCCAGGCTATTGTCTGCATTGTTAACAATTGTTTTCCAACGCTCGGTTTGTACCAGTTGGCCACTTAATACCTTACCAAAAAAATCGAACTTTGCCAATCTAAAGCCTTTTGTTAATGCGCCTGCCTCATCGTTTAACACATCAAATTTTAGTTTCTCTTTCCAAATATCAATCGGTTGGCTTTTAATTAAACTGCTTAACGATTGATAATATTTTGGTTGGCGAACAATAACCGTATCCGTTTTAAGGCCACCTTTAGCAAAAACATTTGTTAAATTTATATTTGGCATCAGCTTCTGAAAATCGGCGACACTCATTTTATTATAATTTTTTTGCGGATCACGAAGTTCTACCGGTGTAGAATGCGATTGCGCAATTGTAGTTTCTAACTTCAAAATATCTGCGGCATATTTTGATGCGTTTAAAGAATCGCCCGTTAGCGTGAACAGTTTTTTTATGTAATCTATATAAGATGCTCTTATTTTCTTGGCTTTATCATCTTTATCTAAATAATAACTCATATCGGGCAGGGTTAAACCACCTTGAGAAAATGAAAGTGCATTTTTTGTGCTTATTTTATCATCTGCACCCACATCAAAAGAAAGTAAGTCGCCATGACCTTCTTTAAAGCCATCAGCAACAAAATTAATCAAATCTTGCTCGTTCTTGATCGCATCAATTTTAGCCAAAACAGGTTTAATAGGCGTATCTCCCAATTTTTCAATTGCAAGGGTGTCCATTCCGCTACTGTAAAAATCGCCAACTTTTTGCGCCATACTTCCTTTAGCGGCTTTACTTTTAGCCGCATTTTCTAAAATGGAATGCAAATTTTTAAGGTTATCATTATACAAAGTGTAAAAAGAGCCCCAGCCTTTTTCTGTTTTAGGTATAACTGCATTTTTAAACCACTTACCATTTGCGTATAAGAAAAAGTTATCCCCTGGTTTAACCGTAGTATCCATAGTACTTGGGTCGAGAAAAGCACTTTTCTTTTCGTTTTCTTTTTTGTTGTTTTGGCAGGAGGCCATGAGTAAAATTGCGGTGCCTGCTATTAAAAATTTAGATTTTATCATCAGTAATTGTTTTGAAAAAAATAAAGCTACACAATGCTTAGTGTAGTTTGTGTGAATTTTTTATAACTTCATAAAAAAATTACATTATGCAATACGTTATTTATGTACTGATCTTTTTTGGAGTTATAATCCTTTTAAGCTCATTTGTTACGGTAAAACAAGGCACAATTGCCGTTATTACTGTTTTCGGGAAATATCAACGCCAGTTAAGACCTGGGCTGAATTTCAAAATTCCTTTAATTGAGCAGATTTATTCGCGCATATCTATTCAAAACCGATCTGTTGAGCTGTCTTTTCAGGCCGTAACGCAAGATCAGGCAAATGTTTATTTTAAAGCCATGCTACTTTATTCGGTAGTTAACCAAGATGAAGAAACCATTAAAAATGTGGCCTTTAAATTTGTGGATGCCACCAACTTAATGCAGGCTTTAATTAGAACAATTGAAGGATCTATTAGAGCTTATGTGGCTACACAAAAACAGGCAAATGTTTTGGCGCAACGGAATGAGATTGTGCTACACGTAAAAGAACAGATTGACCAAGTGCTTGATGGATGGGGTTACCATTTGCAAGATCTTCAATTAAACGATATTACTTTTGATGAGGAGATTATGCGTTCGATGAGCCGTGTGGTGGCATCAAACAACTTAAAAGCCGCAGCAGAAAATGAAGGACAAGCTTTATTAATTACTAAAACTAAAGCAGCAGAGGCTGATGGTAATGCGATTAAAATTGCCGCAACTGCCGAACGTGAGGCTGCGCAATTACGCGGACAAGGTATCGCGCTTTTCCGTGCGGAAGTTGCTCATGGTATGACAAAAGCTGCACAGGAAATGGAAGATGCCAATTTGGATATTTCGGTAATTTTATTCACCATGTGGACAGAATCTATTAAGCATTTTGCCGAAAACGGAAACGGAAACGTTATCTTCTTAGATGGAAGTACCGAGGGAATGAATAAAACCTTGAAGGAAATGATGTCGATGCAAATGCCAAAACAAAACGAGCCTCGTAAATAATAAATAGTTGAGTGTGTTGTGTTTATACCGTGTATTAATTATAAAGTATTATTTTTGCTACATGACCAAATTTTTACTGGCGCTAATTGGCCTCTCATCAACGTTAACTTTAAGTGCTCAAAATTGCTATAGTGCTGATATTTTATACAATCAGACTAACAACAAATCTATAAATATTGCCATCTCTAATTATGATTTAGAAGATGGCAATACTTTTTATGAAAATGCCGAAGAAGCCGAACACAAGGGCGATTTTAACACCGCATTAACTTTATTTGGTAAAGCAGCTTTTGAATATAATGTTGTTAGAAATTTAAATAGATATGCGCAATGTGTTACCAAAATGAGTCAAATGCATTATCAATTGGGCAGGTTTATAGATGCAGAACAGATTTTACTAAACGTTGCGCTTAAAAGCTATTCGAAACTTAGTAACAGAGTTGGCGTAATGGATACCTATTCACGATTGGGAAAAGTATATTTAGCTATGAATAAAACCACTCAATCTTTATGGTTTTATAGTCAACAAGGCATTTTAGCGCAAAGGTTAAACAACAACAATTCTTACATCGAATCTATTTTGGGTATTGTAAGCGTTAAAATTAAAAAAAGAGATTTTACTTTGGCAAAACGCGATTTAAACAGAGTGGAATTTTTAGCCAGATCAATAAAAAGCACACAGTATGCAGGCCAAGTTAGCGATGCCCGGAGCCTTATCGATGCAAGAACAACCGCACTGAAGAAATAACATTTAAAATTGAGTTACCGTAATTCTAAACAAAATCTCTCTCAAAATGAAACTAAGTGTTAAATCCTTTTTGTGTTTAACTTTAATGCTTTTAGCATGGAATTTTAGTTATGCCCAAAATCAAAAAAAACTCGATAGTTTAGAAATAATCGTTAAATCTTCTAAACCAGACTCTATTAAAATAATTGCGTATGGCGATTTATCTTGGGGTTACGGTTTTATAAATTTTGATAAGGCACTTTTTTTTGGTAATGAAGAATTAAAGCTGGCCAAAAAATTGAATAATCAAGAGGCAATTGCGCTTGCGCATAGCGATATTGGAAATGCATACACACGCGTAAATAAGTTTACAGAAGCCTTAGCAAATTATAAAATTTCTTATCAAATTAGAGATAAGCTAGGCTTAAAAGCCAAAGCAGTAGGTTCACTATCCAATATTGCGGTTATATACAAGCAACAAGGCCGCTACGATGAGGCAATTTTGTATATGACTAAAGCACTTAAAATTTATGAAGAAACAGGAGACGAAGTTAAAGAAGCCATTGTTTTAGTTAACATCGGTAACATTTATCGAAACTTTAGAAAAAACGCCCTTTCTAAAAGTTATTTCGAGCGTGCCATCACACTGAGCAAAAAAAATAATTCGCCTTCTACATTAGCCAATGCCTATTCTGGTATGTTGCAATACTATTTCGAAGCCAAAAACTTTGATGAAGCTTTAAAATATGCAAATTTAGCCATTGCATTGAGCAAGGCATCGAACAGCAAAAGTGAACTTGCTACATTATATAATAGCTTAGGCCAAATTTTTTACGAAAAAGGAGATTATACCAAGGCGATGAAATTTTACCAAGAATCTCTTCAGTTTAGAGTTTTTATGAAAGATAAACTTGGCGAAGCTTCTTGCTATAAGAATATAGGGTTATGTTATTCAAAGCTTAACAATTTTCCCGAAGCCGAAAAATACCTGAAGAAAAGTATTGGTTATTTTAATGAGTTAAATGCGAAAGATTACTTGAGAGAAGCTTACAATATTTTATCGACAGTTTATGAAAACAAACAAGATTATATTGGCTCGTTAAACGCTTACAAAAAGAGTATGTTGATGAAAGACAGTATTTACAGTAAGCAGAATACTGATAAAATTAGCGAATTACAAATCGCTTACGAAACTGAAAAAAAAGAGCAAAAAATAAAATTACTAAACTCAGAAAACCAAGTACAGAAGCTACAGCTCATTAAAAGAAATACAACAATAACCATAATTGCAGGCGCCTTTCTTTTAGCTTTAGTTATAGGGTTTTTGTTTTATAATCGGTATAAGCTAATGCAAGAAACCCGTTTGCAAAAAGAGGTAATTAAACAACAGGATTTGGCTACACAGGCAGTTTTAATTGCCGAGGAAAACGAAAGAAAAAGAATTTCTTCAGAATTACATGATGGATTGGGGCAAATGTTTTCTACCGTGAAGATGAATTTATCTGCTATTGTTGAAGATATTGACTTCAAGAATAAAGACGGTGAAATGATGTTTGATAAAACGTTAGATTTGGTAGATGAAAGTTGCAAAGAGGTTAGGGTAATTGCGCATCAAATGGCACCGAACGTACTTTTAAAATCGGGCTTAACTGCAGCCGTTAGAGATTTTATCTCTAAAATAGATGCCCGCAAACTCAAAGTAAATCTCGAAACTTTCGGCCTTCAACAACGATTAGATCAAAACATAGAAACGGTTTTGTACAGGGTGATTCAAGAATCGGTTAACAATGTTATTAAACATGCAAATGCCAACAGTTTAGATATACAATTAACTAAAGATGAAGAAGGTATAAACGTAATGATCGAAGACAACGGCGACGGATTTGATACCAACAAAACGTTAAATTTTAACGGCTTAGGCTTAAAAAATATGATGAGTAGAGTAGCATATTTAAAAGGAACAGTCGATTTTTCTTCGCAACCAGGCGCCGGAACACTTGTTGCTATCCATATTCCTTTGTAAATTAGACGAATGATTAACCCTCAAACCAAATTATTTATTGTTGATGACCACCAAATGATTGTTGATGGACTCAAATCTCTATTAAATAATGAAGACCAATATCAGGTTGTAGGCTGTAGTAATCAGCCTTTGGATGTAATTAAGCTTTTGGAAACCACACCTGTTGATATTTTATTAACGGATATTAATATGCCCGAAATGTCTGGCGTTGAGCTTACCCGCGTGGTAAAAAAACAATTTCCTTCAATTAAAATATTGGCTTTATCCATGTTTGGCGATTATCAAGTAATCAAAGAGATGATTGATGCTGGAATATCAGGATACATTCTTAAAAACACAGGAAAACAAGGACTGTTGGAAGCATTGCGCCGCATTTTAGAGGGACATACCTATTTTAGCGAAGAAGTAACTCAAGAGCTGATGAAAGGCCACCCAGTGACGGGCACTTGCTGTTTAACAAACAGAGAAATAGAAATTATCCGTTTAATAGAACAAGAATTAAGCAACAAGCAAATTGCCGATAAACTTTTTATCAGCGAGCGAACTGTAGAAACGCATCGGAAAAATATTTTTAGAAAAACATGTACCCAAAGCCTTGTTGGTTTACTTAAATATGCCTACGAACATAAAATAGTATAAGGTTGGCGCGTACTAAAAAATACCTACAATTGGTTATTGTGCAATGCTATAGTTTTTCTAAAATTTGATTCATCAATTAAACCAATAACAATTTTCTACATCTCACAATCGAGCCGAGAAATTTTAATGGTTTATCAATTTAAAAAAATGAATTACGATGGAAAACCTAAGCCTTTTTTTTGCCCTACCAATCAATCGAAAACTTGCAGAAGTTTACCTACTGTAAAATTTTGATAAAAACCTTTTAAAACAAATAATATTAGTTTACGTTAGCTTTTTAGAAATTGTTTGCTAAAAAGCTTTTAGCTAGATTTGGTAGGTTTTAAAGGGACTGTAATGCTGTCTCTTTTTTTTGTTTATTAGATAGCATTATTACAGCAGTTTGTTAATTATAAAAATGGATTTTAAATTATTTAAAGAAATGTTAAAGAATATATTTTTTACAATTTTTACAGGAGCAGTTTTAGCCTGCCACGCAACACCAAAACCGCAAATTGTTGTGGAAGGGGTTAAAAATATAATGCCCGATGAACAACAGAAAATTGTAATTAAGGAAGTTGTAAACCTTATCGAAAGCTACAATTACAAAAAAATTAAAGTTAACGATTCGATTTCTTCTATCGTTTTGGATAATTATATAAAAGCCTTAGATCAAGGAAAAAATTACTTTTTGGCTTCGGATATTAAAGATTTTGAAAAGTTTAGATATACACTTGACGATGATTTTAAGAATGGCGATTTAAGCGCGCCTTTTTACATTTACAATGTATATGCAAAGAGGCTTAACGAATATTTCGAATATTCGCTAAATCAAGTGAAGAAGAAATTTGATTTTAATCAGAACGATACCTTCGTTTACGATCGTGAAAAATTACCTTGGGCTACAAGTATTGCCGCTTTAGATGATACTTGGGGAAAGAGAGTTAAATATGAGTTGATTAATTTAAATTTAGCTGGTACCAACCAGGCGAAAAATGTAGAAACGTTAACAAAGCGCTATCAAAACCTTAAATCGCAAACTTCTAAATCAAATAATCAAGATGTATTTCAAATTTTGATGGATGCATTTACAGAATCAATTGACCCACATACAAACTACTTTAATCCAAGTAACGCAACCGCTTTTAATGAAGATATGTCTCGTTCGTTTGAGGGTATTGGCGCACGGTTACAGCTAGAGAATGAAGTGGTTAAGGTAGGCGAAATTATCCCCGGCGGACCAGCTTTTAAGAGTAAATTATTAAATTCTGGCGATAGAATTATTGCAGTTGCACAAGGTGATGGAGAATTTGTAGATATTGTTGGCTGGAGATTAGACGCTACGGTTTCGAAGATTAAAGGCCCAAAGAACACCAAAGTGCGTTTAAAAATAATACCAGTTGGCAAAGAAATGTCTTCTAAACCTGTAATTGTCGATTTGATTAGAGAAAAAATCATTTTGCAAGACCAATCTGCTAAAAAAGAAGTAAAAACCATTGAAGAAAATGGCAAAACATTTAAAATAGGAATTATAAAACTACCTGCTTTCTACGCCGATTTTAAAGCAGCAAATGCTGGAGATAAAAACTATAAAAGTACCACAAGAGATGTTAGACTTTTAATAGATACCTTAAAAAATATTAACAAAGTAGATGCAATTGTGATGGATTTACGTGGAAATGGTGGCGGATCGTTACTTGAAGCCATTTCATTAACAGGTTTATTTATTGATCAAGGACCGGTTGTGCAGGTTAGAAATTTACAAGGTAAAATTGAGGTTGATGAAGATGAAAATGAAGGTGTTTCTTGGGATGGACCATTCGGAGTGATGGTTGACCGCTTGAGTGCTTCTGCATCTGAAATTTTTGCTGGTGCCATACAAGATTACGGTCGTGGTATAATTATGGGCAGCCAAACCTACGGTAAAGGAACGGTTCAATCTTCAATCGATTTGAATAAAATTATTAATCCTGGTGTATTAAGAAGTATTGCCAACTTAATTAATAAGAACAAAGCGACCACCGTTCGTACTTCACCTTCTGCAGCCAGTACAGATGATCTAAACCTTGGCCAAATAAATTTAACAATGGCTAAATTTTACCGTGTTGCCGGTACCAGTACACAACATAAAGGCGTTACACCAGATGTGGTTTTCCCATCACTTTACCCAATGGATAAAATTGGAGAAGATACAGAAAAATCGGCTTTGCCTTATGATGTTATTCCGAGTTCTAACTTTAAATTAGTGGCTGATATTAAACCAATTAAAGCTGAATTAAAAAAATCAAGTGAGCAAAGAATTGCCAATTCACTAGACTTTAAATACTTAAATGAAGAAATTGCTGATGTTAAAAAACGCAGTAATGAAGTTTCAGTTACTTTAAACGAAACGAAGTTGAAAGCAGAACGCGATGCGCAAGAAGCAAAGACTTTGGTTAAACAAAATCAATTGAGGGCTTTACGTGGTTTGCCTGCCATTAAAAAGGGAGAAAAAGTTGTTAAACAAGATGATTTTGATTTTATAGAAAATGAATCATTACATGTAATGGCCGATTTTATCCAACAATCTGGCAGAGTTGTCGTAAATAGCGGTTCGAAATAATCGTATTTTAAATAAATTAAAACCCCGATTAGACCTAAAATCTAATTGGGGTTTTTTTTATTGCTTTTACTAAAATTTATCGTTTTGGTTTTGATAATAATCGATGGATAACTATTCAAAAACCGCTAATTCTTCATCAAAAGACGCCCAAACCATATATGGATGAGAATCGCAATGGTAAATTTCTCCCTTCGCCGAAATACCTACAATACCCGCAAAACCATCAAAAGCTTTAAGTTCGGCAAATGATTTATCGCTAGCATCTTTAAGTGTAAAACCATCGGTAACTCTAGTTACAATTTTAGCGGCCAAAGCACCGCTTACAATGTCTTCACCAACGCCGGTACAAGAGATGCCTGCAAATTTATTAGCATAGTTTCCGGCTACGGTTGCCGAATCACTTACGCGACAAGGAATTTCAAAACCTTTACCGCCTGTAGATGTTCCAGCTGCTAAATCTCCATTACCATCTAAAGCAACACAACCAACGGTACCTAAGTTATGCTGCTGATTAAGTTTGGCTTCGTATTCTTTTTGTCGTTGTTCGGTAATTGGATTAAAAAAGGCTGCTCCATGAGCTCTGGCAAACTGTTGCGCGCCTTCCCCACTTAAAACACGATCATCGTAATCCAAAAGTGAAGCTGAAATTTGTATCGGATTTTTAATGTCTTCGATATTAATAACCCCACTAAATTTTTCTGTTTTCCCATCCATTAATGAGGCGCTAAGTCTTACCTTGCCATCGCTTTGAATTTGCGAGCCAATGCCCGCATTAAACAATTCATCATCTTCTAAAAGCGCCACCGTATAAACAACCGTTTCGAGTGCCGTATGGGTTTTTAAAAATGCGTAACCTTTAGCTACAATTGCTGAAAGCGAATTTTGCTTGGCTTTTTTCGTCTCTTGGTTGGTGGAAGATTCACTAAAAAAACCACCGTGTATAATTAATTTCATTTTTGAGTTATGAGTATCAAGATATTAGTATCGAGTATCAATCTATTAAAACTGAAAACAATTTACTGCAAACTAAATTAATCTATCGCAACTACTTTTGGATGATGAATATTTAAACTGTGATCGGCTAAATCATACACATCACCATCGCACATTACGTGCACAATCATATTTTTTATCGATACGGGTTGGCCCATTTCAACATCTGTTAAATTTGTATCTGCCATGTGTCTGCCATCAACCAAAATAACCATTCCAGAACCTATTGCTTCCATAATATGCCCTTCGGATATAAAAAGGCCTGTATCTTCACCTAAACCAATGCCTAAAATACCCGGGTTACTTGCTGCAGCATAAAGTAAGCGTCCAATTCTACCGCGCTGTACAAAATGTGTATCCACAATAACATCATCAATAAATCCTAAACCGCCAGTTATTTTAACTTCACCTTTAAGTAAGGCGTCTTTGCTACTGCCTTGGTAAATCATATTTTTCGAACTCGCCGCAGCACCTGCTGATGTACCTGCAATTACTACGGGTTCATCTTTGTATTTACTTAATAAAATTTGATGGATAGCAGTGCCTCCAAATATGGATGATAAGCGCAGTTGATCGCCTCCTGTAAAAATAATTACATCGGCAGCTTTAATCCGATCACAATTTTCTGGTGCGTTTGCAGCCTCTCTATTTGCAATATTTAAAACACCAACATTATGAACGTCTAGTTGTGCGTAAGCTTTAATGTATTCTTCGCCAACCTTTTCGGGCATTAAAGAAGCTGTGGTAATAATTTCAAACCTGGATTCGATGCCTTTAGTGGATTCGGTAGTAATCCGTTTTAAAATTCCACGTTCGAAAAAGTTCATATTCTCAGGTAACCCGAATTGCGTTTCAGCAAAACTGCCCGTATTTATTGCACCACCTATTATGATTAGTTTACCTTTTGGAACCATTTATATATATCTTATTTGCATCCGAAAAATTCAAATATATCACGATATACTAAAAAACACGACTTTATTTGTGAATATTCTCCAATTTATCCACATTAGCTAACAATCATCGGATAATTGAAGCAGTTGAAACGCCCCAACGAATATTTTTTTGCGCCTCAATTTTGTAATACACCTTAATACATTTCGGATGGCAGTTTATGATCAAATAATTATGCGGATTACCAATCAATTACACGATTTTTGTGTTATTAATAAATATTTGCTGATAAAATTAATTGCATCATTAAATTTCGAAATAAATTTATAATTTACAATCTTAATTTATTAGCCTAAATAGCGCTTTAATAGCAATGCTACCGCATAATTATTATTTAAATCAACCGAAACTATACACATGAAAATATCCAACATCCAAATTTTAAGAGGACCAAATATTTGGTCTATCAGTCGCAAAAAATTAATCCAAATGCGTTTGGATTTAGAGGAACTTGAGCAAAGGCCAACCAATCTAATTGATGGTTTTGGAGAACGACTTGAGAAACTTATTCCGAGCATGTTTACGCACCGTTGTTCTAAAGGAGTTGAAGGTGGATTTTTTTCGAGGGTAAAAGAAGGCACTTGGATGGGCCATGTTATTGAACATATCGCTTTAGAAATACAAACTTTGGCTGGTATGGAAACAGGTTTTGGTAGAACCCGACAAACCAAAACAGATGGCATTTACAATGTTGTATTTAGTTATTTAGAAGAAAAGGTTGGCGTTTATGCAGCCGAAGCATCAGTTAAAATTGCCGAAGCACTAATTAATGGCGAGGAATATGATCTTGAACACGACATTCGGAGAATGAGAGAGATTAGAGAGCTAGAAGCACTCGGTCCAAGTACGGGGTCGATTGTAGAAGAAGCCGTTTCTCGAAATATCCCATGGATAAGATTAAATAAAAGCTCGTTGGTACAATTGGGTTATGGTAAAAACCAAGTCCGTTTTAGGGCCACCATGACCGAAAAAACAAGCAGTATTGCGGTAGATATTGCCAGTAATAAAGAAGAAACTAAGCGATTGCTAACTGAAGCGGCGATTCCTGTAGCTTCTGGCGTTACAATTTCTGATCCCAAGGAGTTGGAAAATTCAGTTAATAAAGTAGGCTTTCCATTGGTATTTAAACCTTTGGATGGAAATCACGGCAAGGGTGCAACCATCAATGTGAAAACGATGGAAGATGCCAAAGCCGCTTTCGATTATGCCAAAACCTATTCGCGCAGGGTTATCATTGAAAAATTTATTACAGGTTTTGATTTTAGAGTATTGGTTATCGACCATAAAGTTGTTGCAGCGGCACAAAGAGATCCTGCGCATGTACTTGGCAATGGCATTCACACCATACAGGAGTTGATTGATACAGAAAATGAAGACCCAAGACGAGGTTATGGACACGAAAATGTTTTAACCGAAATTGCTGTAGATAGAGATACTTTGGATTTGCTTGCTAAAAAAGAATATACACTAGCAACAATTCCACAAAAAGGAGAGGTTGTATATTTAAAATCGACCGCAAATTTAAGTACAGGTGGCACATCGTTAGATGTAACTGACCTCGTTCACCCACAAAACATTTTTATTTGTGAAAGAATTTCGCGGGTAATAGGCTTAGATATTTGCGGTATAGACATTATGGCCGTTAACTTAACCCAACCATTGAGAGAAAATGGTGGCGTAGTTTTAGAAGTTAATGCCGCCCCGGGTTTTAGAATGCACTTGGCGCCAAGTGGCGGATTGCCTCGTAATGTTGCCGCTCCGGTTATTGATATGCTTTATCCACAAGGAAAATTATCGCAAATACCGATTATTGCAGTAACCGGAACGAATGGAAAAACAACCACCACTCGTTTAATTGCACATATTATTCGCAGTAATGGTAAGCGTGTAGGTTTTACCACATCGGATGGTATTTACGTGCACAACACCATGTTAATGCAGGGCGATACAACGGGCCCGATTAGTGCAGAATTCCTTTTAAAAGACCCAACGGTTGAATTTGCTGTATTAGAAACTGCACGTGGCGGTATTTTACGATCGGGATTGGGATTTAACGCCTGCGATATTGGTGTAATAACCAACATTCAGGAAGATCATTTGGGTATATCTGATATTCACAATTTAGATGATTTAACTAGGGTAAAAGCGGTAGTTATTGGTGCCGTAAGACGAAAAGGCTGGGCAGTTTTAAATGCTGACAACGGCTATTGCGTAAAAATAGGAAGAGAAGCAAGGTGTAATGTTGCTTATTTTAGTATGGATGAGAATAATCCTATCATTAAAGAACATTGCAAAAAGGGCGGAATTGCAGCCATTTACGAAAACGGCTTTATCACGATTAAAACAGGCGATTGGAAACTGCGTGTTGATAAAGTTACCCAAGTGCCATTAACTTTTGGCGGTGCGGTAAACTTTATGATTCAGAATGTTTTGGCAGCAACTTTAGCTACCTATTTGTGGGGCTATAAACCAGAGGATATAAAATTGGCATTAGAAACTTTTATCCCATCTGCAGCGCACACGCCCGGAAGAATGAATATTTTTAAATTTAAAGATTTTAAAATCCTGGTAGATTTTGCGCACAATCCTGATGGATTTAACGGTGTAAAAGCTTATTTGCAAAGTTTAGACGCTACGGAGCAGGTTGGTATAATTTCTGGCACTGGCGATAGGAGAGATGATGACATTATTGAAACTGCACGTATTGCAGCGCAAATGTTTGATAAGATTTACATTTGCCAAGAAAAATATCTTCGTGGCAGAACGCAGCAAGAATTAATTGATTTATTGATTAAGGGAATCCACGAGGTAGATCCCAATAAAGAAATAATCATAAACAATAAAGGTAGCGATTGTTTAGAAGAAGCGATAAAGAATGCGCAAAAAGGCTCGTATATAACCGTTTTGAGTAACACAATAGATAATATTATATCGAAAGTTACCGAACATTTAGATAATGAGCTGACCGCTTAAATTAAATCGCTAAATTATTGCAAAGAGGCTGTCTCATAATCAATTTTGGAATTTCATTCGCAGAATAATATTTTGCGAAACCGTCATTCCCGTGAAAACGGGAATCGTAATGCTATGGAAAGGCTACGAAATAGCTTCCTGCTAAAGCATTAGGATGCCCAGTCGAGCTGAGCATGACGATAATGCCAAATTTAATTCCATCAGTCTACGAAGCTTAACACTCAGTTAACATAAAACCCTTAAATTGCAACATGAAATTAAGTGTGCTTGTTTTATTTACCGCTTTGGCTGTGGCGCTTTCTATCGGAATGGTAAATTTTTACTTCCAACACAGCTGGTATTTTTTAGCTATATCTTTTGGCGTTTCATTTCTGAGCAGTTTTTTGGTTTTCTATTATTTAATAGAGAAATACATTTATACAAAAATTAAGCTTATTTACAAGCTCATCCATAATTTAAAACTGGGTAAAGATTTAAAAGATGCACTAGGCGAATATGTTAGTCCGGACCCGATTAACGATGTAGAACATGAAGTAATGGAATGGGCCGGCGCTAAGAAA
Organism: Pedobacter changchengzhani; assembly: GCF_004354365.1. Classification (GTDB taxonomy): domain Bacteria; phylum Bacteroidota; class Bacteroidia; order Sphingobacteriales; family Sphingobacteriaceae; genus Pedobacter; species Pedobacter changchengzhani. Next base: position 467,031 of record NZ_SJCY01000002.1, on the reverse strand, counting down.
AAAGAAATAGACCTTTTAAAAAAACAAGAACAATTTAGAAAGGAATTTCTGTCAAATGTATCGCACGAGTTTAAAACACCTTTGTTTGCCATTCAAGGTTATATAGAAACTTTACAAGATTGTTTAATAGACGACCCAGACCAAGCGCTGATTTTTTTGAAAAAAGCAGGTAAAAATGTAGAGCGTTTAAGTTATTTAATTAATGATTTAGATGCTATTTCTAAACTAGAATCTGGCGAATCGCCAATAAACTATCAAAAATTTGATTTTGTTGTTTTGGCTAAAGATGTGATGGAAAGCTTAGAAGATAGCGCACAAATAAAAAGCAATAAATTATTTTTTAAGGATAAATATACTGCACCGACTATGGTTTTTGCAGATAGAGAGAAAATTAGGCAAGTGATGATTAATTTAATCGTAAACAGCATAAAATATAGTGTCGAAAATGGAGATACTGCAATTAAAATTTTCGAATTGCATGATCAGTTTCTAATTGAAGTGACCGATAGTGGGATAGGAATTGAAGAAAAACACCTGCCTAGACTTTTTGAACGGTTCTACCGTATTGATAGTCACCGTGCCCGCGAAGTTGGCGGAACAGGCTTAGGTTTGGCCATTGTGAAGCATATTTTAGAAGCCCACGAACAAACAATATCTGTACGAAGTACGCCTGGAATAGGCACAACCTTCGCTTTTACCCTCCAAAAAGCAGGGTAATGGTTTTATTAACCGTTACGATATTAAAGAATACGTTGAGAAAAAAGTCAAGTTTTAAAAACTTGGCTTCTTTTGGGTAAACACAACCTACGTTTTAAGCACAACCTTAAGTTTTTAAACCCGATTGGATGAATGCCGTTAAGATATTTATCGTAAATTTCGGCAGTAAGGAAAGCGGGGCCGATGTTACCGAAAAGCATATTACCTTCAGTTTTCAAAAAAAAATAAAACGATTCTCTTAAGCCATTGAAAGTCAGAAAACTGTAAAACAAACGATTATAAGTTTAAGGTACCACCATTGGGCAAAATAATATCTAATAATAATTTATAAGTTAACATTAAGTTAACATTGGGCGTGTAGCTTTGCAACATCTTATAATATAAAACATGAACAACGTTTTTAAGTTCTTTACCCCACAGGATAAAAAGTTTCATCCTTTGTTTGAGCAGGCCGGAAGCAATGCTTTAAAAATTGCCAATACTTTATTAGAAATGGTAAGTACGGCCGACGTAGAAAAAAGAAAAGTAATTTTTAAAGAAATTGAACGCCTTGAGCACGTGGGCGATGATATAACCCATTCGATTTTCTTAGAATTGAGCAAAACTTTTATTACACCGTTTGATCGGGAAGATATACATCAACTCGCATCTGCAGTGGATGACGTTGCCGATTATATTTATAGTACAGCCAATAAAATGCAGATGTACAATATGGACACCATTAGCGAGCCTGTTGTTAAAATAGCAGAATTATTGGTAGAAATGTGTATCGATATTGATAAAGCAATTAAAGAATTACGCAGTTTCAAAAATATCCGTGTAATTGCTGATGCATGTATTCGAATAAACAGTGGCGAAAACCAAGCCGATTATGTATTCACTTTGGCTGTTGCGCGATTATTTGAGTATGAAACCAATGCGATTGAATTAATTAAACATAAAGAAGTTTTACAAACCATAGAAAAAGCAACCGACAAATGCGAAGATGTTGCGAATGTGCTTGAAACTATTTTGGTTAAAAACGCTTAATAAAACAAAAAATGGTAAGTACATTACTAATTGTTGTAATTATACTGGCAATTGTTTTTGATTATATAAACGGCTTTCACGATGCCGCAAACTCAATTGCAACGGTAGTATCAACAAAAGTGCTCACGCCTTTTCAGGCTGTTTTGTGGGCAGCTCTTTTTAACTTTGCTGCATATTTTTACTTTACAGATCATAAAGTGGCCAATACGGTTGCAAAAACTGTAATTGAAAACTACATTACGTTAGAAGTAATTTTAGCAGGTCTTATTGCGGCCATTATATGGAATTTGTTTACCTGGTGGTACGGCATTCCGTCAAGTTCATCGCATACGTTAATTGGTGGTTTTGCTGGCGCAGGAATGACACATGCAATGATTACTGGCGCAAGTGCTTTAGATGCTGTAAATATGGGCTACGTAATAAAAATCGTTGCTTTTATTGTTTTAGCGCCTGTAATTGGGATGGTTATTTCTGTAATCATAACATTAATTATTATTAATATTTGCAAAAACGCAAAGCCCGCAACTGCCGAGAAATGGTTTAAACGTTTGCAATTGCTATCATCAGCAGCGCTAAGTTTTTTCCATGGCGGTAACGATGCACAAAAAGTAATGGGTATTATCGCTACGGCTTTAATCGCATCTAAAGTTATTCCAAATTTCGAAGCCATGCCGGCTTGGGTTCCTATTGCCTGTTACTCGGCAATATCATTAGGAACCATGAGTGGTGGCTGGAAAATTGTTAAAACAATGGGCACCAAAATTACCAAAGTAAATGCTTTAGAAGGTGTGGCGGCAGAATCTGCAGGTGCGGTAACATTGGGCATAACCGAACATTTTGGTATTCCAGTTTCTACAACGCATACCATTACAGGTTCTATTGTTGGTGTGGGCTTAGTTAAAAGTGTTTCGGCGGTGCGTTGGGGCGTTACCATTAGCCTGATATGGGCTTGGGTTTTAACCATCCCGGTATCGGCAACACTGGCAGCTTTAATTTATGGTGTAATCTATTTATTAAAGTAAAATAAATAGCTCTTCAGTAAGATAATTCGAGTTATTTAAAAATAGTATTTGGGCGTTTTAATCCCGAAATTTCGGGACTTTATCTTTTTGGTAGAAAAAACCAAAAGACTGCATGCCGGACAAGCCAGAGATATCGCTCCAATCGTTAACGCTAGCGATGTGCGAAAAACAATGATAAAACCTCAATTTGGAGGCATTTAATTATATACAGACATTATTTAACAAAAAGCGGTTAATCTAAATGATTTAACCGCTTTTTGCTTTCTTTTAGCACCAACTCTGGTTCGTTTGTGGTTATGAAATCTACATTCTCGTTTAAAAAAAATCGAATATCGCTCAGTTTATCTACCGTCCACACGTTTGTGGTTAGCCCTAATTTATGTGCCTCTACATTAAATTTTGGGTCTTTTTTAAAAATTTCTAAATTATAATCGGCCCCGGTAATTTTATCTTGTTTCAGTTTTACTGCAGAAACATCGCCGTTTAGGTAAGCCACATTAGCGTTGGTTAACAGTTTAATCAACATTTTGCAAACCTCATAATCAAAGCTAATAAATTCTACCCATGCCGAAGCACCAAGTTTAACCACCAACTCAACACATCTTTCAGCTACTGCTAAAGTGCGTGCTGCATTTATTTGAGAGGGTTTAATTTCTAAAATCAGTTTTGTACTAAACTGTTTCATTCCTTCTAACAAGTAACTTTCTAAAGTGGCAATTTTTTCTCCGTTAGGATGCGATTTTGCTAAAACCTGAGCATAGCTAGAAGTTTCGATGTCCACACCTAAAAAATCAGGATCGTGGTTTACCACCAAAATGCCATCTTCGGTCATCCATACATCAAACTCAGAACCATAGCAACCTAATTTTATCGCTTGTTTAAGTGCGGCAATTGAGTTTTGAGGGACTTTGTGTAGTTTCCATGCACCACGATGCGCGATGACTTTGTTGTTATTCCATTTAAACATTTAAAATATTACATATCATGGCAAGCAAAATCTTTAATTACATTTAAGTTGCGCATTCATTTAAAAAAACACCTTTTATCATACAATTGAATTTTACAAATTACCCTTTTTAAATTAAACTTATATATCTTTATTTTTACAGCTATGGCGAGCGATAATTATAAAGAATTACTCGAAAAAATAAATGAGTTCATCCGTAAATTTTATTTAAATAAAATATTGCGCGGAGCAATTTATGTATCTACTTTATTATTAGCGCTTTATACTAGTATTTTTTTAAGTTTCTTCTATTTCAATCCGTCTGCTACATTCAAAACCATTACTTTTTATTTCTTTGTAGCCATATCTTTAACAGCTTTCGCGGTTTTTCTTTTACGGCCTATACTCGCGCTTACCAAATTATCCAAGCATCTTTCTTACGAAGAGGCTTCCATAATTATCGGAAATCATTTTGCTAATATTAAAGATAAGTTGCTAAATACTTTACAGTTACATCATTTAGCAAAAAGCAATTCAGAACACAATCAGTTAATTTTAGCCAGCATCGATCAAAAAATTTTAGATTTAAAACCGTTCCCTTTTTACAATGCTGTTAGCATAAAAGACAACCGCAAATATTTAAAATACCTCCTCATCCCTTTAACAATAATATTATTGGTTGCGCTAATTGCACCAGCAATTTTAAAAGAAGGTACAAAAAGTTTTATCAAATATGATGAATACATTGCACCACAAGCGCCGTTTAACTTCTCGCTTTTAAATAAAAACTTAACCATTACACAGGGTGATGATTTTACTATAAACCTCAAACTATTGGGTAATGAATTTCCGGCCGAAGTTTATGTGGAAGATGGCAAGAATACTTACAAACTGGAAAAATTGAATATCAGCCAATTTAATTATACTTTAAAAAATATACAGGGTGATAAAAAACTGATTTTTAAAGGTGGCGGTTTTAGTTCTTCTGTGTTTACTATAAATGTTAAACCTCGCCCGGAGTTATTGAGCGCCACAGTTTCACTGATTTATCCCTCTTATTTAGGCAAAAAAGCAGAAACCATCGCTAATGCTGGCGATATGTTAATCCCCGAAGGCACAAAGGTAACTTGGAATTTAAAAACAGCAAAAAGTAATGCGCTCATTTTCGTACTCAACAACATTTCACACTTGTTAAATGTAGAAAATGATGAATCTTCGTTTAGTACGCTAATAAAAAACAATGCGAAATATAGCATTACGCCTAAAAACCAATACATTTTAGTAAAAGATTCTTTAACACATCAAATCACAGTTATTAAAGATCAACCTCCGGGTATTGCTATTGAAGAGAAACCAGACTCCATCAGCACCAAAGCGCTCTATTTTACTGGGCAAATAACCGATGATTATGGTTTTAGTAGATTGAGTTTCAAATACAACATTAAAGAGAACAACAAAATAATTTCCACTATAGCCAAAAATATTTCTATTAATAGCAAATTAACCGCTAATTCTTTCTTCTATTTCTGGAATTTAAAAACCGTAGATATAAAACCTGGTCAAGAAATTGAATATTATTTTGAAGTGGCCGATAATGATGGCGTTAATGGATCAAAAATTACGCGCTCGACTATAAAAACATTTAAACAAGCCAGTAAGAAAGAAAGTGCTGATCAAATAAATGCTAATAATCAAGTACTGAAACAAAAAATACAATCGGCTATAAAATTGGCATCAAATATTGAAAAAGATAGCAAAAAGGTTGCTGAAAATTTAATCGACAAAAAGCAGATTTCTTTTGAAGATAAAAAGCAGATTGAAGAATTGTTGGATAAGCAAAAGCAATTAGAAGAAGCGGTAAAAGATATAAAAGCACTTAACGAAAAAAATAGCGAACAGCAACAAGAAAATCAAGAACAACCTGAAGAATTGTTAGAAAAACAAAAGCAAATTAAAGAACTTTTCGATAATGTGCTTGATGAAAAAACGAAACAACTTTTAGAAAAGTTACAGCAATTAATGAATGAGCGAAATAAAGACCAAACGCAAGACGAGCTTTCGAAAATGCAGTTGGATAATAAAACGCTTAAAAACGAATTGGATAGAATTTTGGAGTTGTATAAGCAGTTGGAGTTTGATCAAAACCTGCAAAATAACATTGATAGATTAGATGAACTTGCCAAAAAACAAAAAGAGCTCGCCGAACAATCGAAAAACAAGCAAAATGATAGTAAATCCCTTAAAGAAAAGCAAGATGCGCTAACTAAAGAAATGAACGATTTAAAAGAAGATTTAAAAAAATTAGACGAAAAAAATCAATCTCTTGATCGCCCCAACTCTTTCGAAAACCCTGAAAAAGAAACAAAAGAGATTCAGAAAGACCAACAAGATGCTAAAGATGCTTTAGATAAAAACGATTCGCAGAAAGCTAGCGATAAACAGCAAAGCGCAAGTGAGGAAATGAGCAAAGTTTCTAAAAAAATGAGAGAATCGCAACAGCAAGGCGAGGAAACGGAGAATAACATAAATGCCAAAGAACTTCGCCGTTTATTAGAAAACTTACTAAACACTTCTTTTGAGCAGGAAAAGGTAATGCTCGCGCTAAAAAAAATGAATTCGGTTGATCCGGCCTACACCACAAGCGTACAAAAACAGCGTACAATTAAAGATAACTTAAAAACTATTGCCGATAGCTTATATTCGTTAAGCAAAAGAGTGCCACAAATAGAATCTACCGTGAATGAGGAGATGAATAAAATCAACTTCAATTTGGACAAGAGTTTGGAAAAGTTGAGCGATAGGAGAACAGCCGAAGCCAACCGGTACCAACAAGTTACCATGACATCGATAAACAACTTAACGTTGATGTTAAGCGAGGCATTGAATCAATTGCAAAACGCACAAAAAAATGCGAAAGGGGGCAAAGGCAAGAAAAAGCAGGGCATGAAAGAGCTTTCGCAAATGCAAGAGCAACTAAACAAAAATATGCAAAAAGCTAAGGAGCAAATGCAAAAACCAGGACAAAATCAAGGTACGGTTGGCAAAGCTGAAATGAGCAAAGCGTTTGGTAAAATGGCACAGCAACAGCAAATGATCCGCCAGGCTTTAGAAAAAATTAACCGTGAAGACAATAAAGACGGCTCGGGAAAAATGGGTAATTTAAATGAGGCCATTAAAGAGATGAAGCAAACGGAAAGTGATTTGGTGAACAAGAAATTGCAACAAGAAACCATGAACCGCCAGAAAGACTTATTGACCAAATTATTAGAAGCCGAAAAAGCAGAACGCGAGCAAGATGAAGATGCTAAGAGAGAAAGTAAAGCCGCAACAGAATTTCCGCCATCGTATAAAAAAATGATTGATGCTTATAAGAAGCAGTTTCAAAATGGGAATGATATTTTACAAAAATTACCGCCCAACTTAAATTATTATTATAAAAATAAAATAGCTGAGTATTTGAAGGGGTTGAATTTGCAGAAATAAGCCGACCTTTTTTAGATCTGTCATTCCTCCATCGAGGTCTGTCATTCCAACTTCGGAGAAATCTATTTTGGCTACGTTTATAACCACAGAGATAACAGAGATTTTCACAGAGCACCCGAGGTTTTAATTAAAACGACCATCATTACTGCATCAAAACTTGTCATCCGATAACTATCGGATCCGACTTCGTTCTAAATGGATTCCTTTGGAGTAGAAATCCTTTTAGCCAAATAACCCACTAACAAAGATCCTTCGCTATGCACTAGATGGCAAAACCTACTATTATCCAATCTAGATCTGCCATTCCGCCTTAGGAGGAATCTATTTTTTGTCGTCTTACCAAATAACCACTAAATTTATTTCATAAGTTTGCAGGCATAAATCATATCGACATGCCAGCAATTTCTTTCTTTACCGAATCGGTTAAATACAATTTACCTCAAAAGCTAAAAGTAAAAAAATGGCTTAAAATGGCAATCGAAAAAGAAGGCTTTAAACTTGGTGAGCTTAATTTTATTTTCTGTAGCGATGAGTATTTACTGGGCATTAACCAACAATACCTAAATCACGATACCTATACCGACATTATCACTTTTGATAACTCTGAGGTTGAAAAACTTATCGTAAGTGACATTTTCATCAGTATTGAACGGGTTAAAGAAAATGCGCAAACGTTTAAAACCAACAATTTTGACGAAGTTTGTCGCATTATAATACATGGCGTATTACATTTATTAGGCTATAAGGATAAGGGAAAAGCAGCAAAAACGCTAATGACAGCTAAAGAAGACGAATATTTAGCGTTATTAAAAGAAATAGCTTAGTTGCTGTAACATTTTCCAATCGAATTCATCTTATAATTGAATTTAAAACCCAGTTTTAGTTTAGTTAATAATAATAACAAAGCAACATAAGAGCGAGTCTTCATGTTGCTTTATTGTTTCCACTTAACGCGCTATGGTAACCGATTTAAATCAATATAATGTCCTATTCCTCTCCATATCATTGCCTTTAATTTAGTGATATTCACTTCCACAATAATTTATACTTACTTTTGCGATAATTTTCTTTTATAAATCTGAAATACACATAAATTGAGCACATTAATTGCGGCAGAAGGATTGGGTCATGGTTACCATGATGAATGGCTATTTAAAAATTTAACCTTAGGTATTAACTCCGGACAGCGCGTTGCGTTGGTGGGTATTAATGGCGCGGGCAAGAGTACCTTATTAAAATTACTCGCCGAAAAATTTCCACCACTAGAAGGTAAAATAGTAAAAAACAAAGCCGTTAAAATCGGATTTTTAGATCAAGAACCCACATTCAACGATGGTTATTCTATTAGCGATTTTATTTTTTCTTTAGAGAATAAGCAACAACAGCTCATCAAGGAATATGAAGAGTTGATTGAAGACCCCAATCCTGATGAAAAAGCCCTTAATCGTTTATATGAAGAATTAAGCGAGCACAATGCTTGGGAATATGAGCACGAAATTAAAACCATTTTAAACAGAATGGGCATTACTCATCTTCAGCAAAAAATAGATACCCTTTCGGGTGGACAAAAGAAACGTTTGGCACTAGCTAAACTTTTAATTGAAGACCCTGAGATTTTGGTTTTAGATGAGCCAACCAACCATTTGGATATCGATACCATTGAATGGTTAGAAAAACTGTTAACTACCGGGCAAAAAACCATTCTTTTAGTTACGCACGATAGATACTTTTTAGATAACGTCTGTAATACGATCGTGGAATTAGATCGAGGTAAGATTTTTAACTACAATGGAAATTATGCTTACTATTTAGAAAAGAAATCGGAAAGAGATGCGCTCGATGCCACGGTTTTACATAAGAACCAACAGCTATTAAAGAAAGAATTAGAGTGGATGAGACGCATGCCACAAGCTCGTGGAACTAAATCTAATGCAAGAATCACAGCTTTTTACGATTTAGAAGAAAAATCGAAGAAAAAGGCTGACAATCAAAGTGTTACGCTTCAAATGAAGATGTCTCGCCAAGGTGGAAAGATTATTGAGATTGAACATGTAAAACAAAGTTTTGACAACCGTCCGATTATAAGTGATTTCAGTTATACTTTCAAAAAGGGTGATAGGATTGGTTTAGCCGGTAAGAATGGAACAGGAAAATCTACACTATTAAATATTATTACTAGTCAATTAAAACCTGACGGTGGAAAGGTTGACACAGGAGATACCACAGTTTTTGGTTATTACAAGCAAGGTGGTTTAACCTTCGATCCAAAAGAGCGCGTTATTGATATTGTAAAATCAGATGCCGAATATATTAAAATGGCAGATGGTTCTGTAATTACCGCTTCTGCCCTACTTACCTTATTTTTGTTTCCGCCAAAGAAACAACATGGCATGGTAGAAAAATTAAGTGGTGGAGAAAAGAAGCGTTTAAATTTAATGAAGGTTTTAATGCAAAATCCAAATTTTCTGATCTTGGATGAGCCTACAAACGATTTAGATATTGACACTTTAAATGTATTAGAAGAGTTTTTAGAAAACTTTCCTGGCGTCCTAATGTTGGTTTCTCACGACAGATATTTGTTGGATAAAATGAGCGATCAGCTATTTATTATGGAGGGTGAAGGCGTTGTTAAAATTTACAATGGAAACTATTCTGAGTATCGTTTAAGTTTAGACCAACCCAAAACTAAAGTTGAAACTAAAAAAGCGCCTACTCAAACAGCTGAGACAACGCCGATAAAAGCAACTAAAAAACTCAGTTTTAAAGAACAAAAAGAGTTGGACGATAGTGAACAATTAATGGAGCAAACCGAAGCAAAGATTACAGAACTATCCTCTGCAATAACTAAAATAGACACTTCAGACTATGTAAAGATTCAAGAAATTTCATTGGAGATTGAGAAATTGAAAGTGATACTGGATGAACACACGATGCGGTGGTTAGAACTTTCGGAGTAATCGAATATCTGGTGCGAAGAACTGCTTAACTAGAAAGATTGCTTCGTGCCTCGCAATGACAACATAAATATGTTTCACGTGGAACATAAGATAAACTCTAGCGTATTGTCCCTGTGTTATTCAAAATTTTAGAACTAAATCAATGTTTCACGTGAAACATTGATAAAATTATAGCTTCATATTTTAATAAAAAACAAGATGTTCCACGTGGAACATTAAACTAAAATAACAAAATGTTTTCAAAATACGATTTGATTGTTGTTGGTGCAGGACACGCAGGCTGTGAAGCCGCAGCAGCCGCCGCCAACTTAGGATCATCTGTTTTACTAATTACAATGAACATGGGCACCATCGCCCAAATGAGCTGTAACCCTGCAATGGGTGGCGTAGCTAAAGGCCAAATTGTGCGGGAAGTAGATGCAATGGGTGGCTACTCAGGTATTATATCTGATAAATCCACTATTCAGTTTAGAATGCTCAATCTATCTAAAGGCCCTGCGATGTGGAGCCCTCGGGCACAAATAGACAGAATGCGTTTCGCTGAAGAATGGCGACTGGCTTTGGAAAGAACGCCAAACGTTGATATGTGGCAAGATAGTGTTGTGGGTTTACTAGTAAAAGACAATGTGGTTTATGGCGTTAAAACAGCATTCGGTATTGAAATAGAAAGCAAGGCTGTAGTACTGACTAACGGCACATTTTTAAACGGCGTAATGCATATTGGCGAGAAAAAGTTTGGCGGAGGCAGGACTGCAGAACGAGCATCAACAGGAATTACAGAACAACTTGTTGAACTTGGTATGGAATCTGGACGGATGAAAACTGGCACCCCTCCCCGTGTTGATGGCCGAAGTTTGGATTATTCTAAAATGGAAGAACAGTGGGGAGATGAAAATCCTGGTAAGTTTTCTTATACCGATACTGAAGTTTCGACAGATAAAAGATGTTGCTGGATTACCTATACAAATAGCGAAGTACACGAAACTTTGAAAGAAGGTTTTGAAAAATCGCCAATGTTTACCGGTAGAATTAAAGGTTTAGGCCCACGTTATTGCCCATCAATTGAAGATAAAATTAACAGATTTGCAGAACGAGATAGACATCAAATATTTGTAGAACCTGAAGGTTGGAACACGTGCGAAATTTATGTTAACGGTTTTTCAACTTCATTGCCAGAAGATATTCAGTTAAAAGCGTTGAGATTAATTCCAGGATTTGAACAAGCAAAAATGTTTAGACCGGGTTATGCAATTGAGTATGACTTTTTTCCGCCTACCCAATTGTCGCTAACTTTAGAAACAAAAAATATTAGTAATCTTTTTCTAGCCGGACAGATTAACGGTACCACAGGTTATGAAGAAGCCGCATGCCAAGGTTTCATGGCTGGTATAAATGCCCACCAAAAAATTAACGAGAAGCATGAACTCATTATGAAAAGATCGGATAGTTATATCGGTGTGTTAATTGACGATTTAGTTACCAAGGGTACCGATGAGCCTTATAGAATGTTTACATCGCGAGCAGAGCACCGCCTATTATTAAGACAAGATAATGCAGATATTCGTCTCTCTCCTATTGGCCACCAATTGGGCTTGATAAGCGATGAGCGTTTAGAAAAAGTAAATAAAAAAATCACTGCGTCAGACGCTTTAGTTAAATTTACAAAAAGCCAAGGTATAGAAATGGCAGATGCAAACCCAATGTTAGAAAGCTTGGGTTCGAGTGCACTAAATCAAAATGTAAAAATTAATAGTTTAATTGCACGACCACATGTTGGCTTACAGGATTTAATAAAAGTGAGCCTACCGCTTGCCGCCGCTACAAAAGATTTAGATAACGAAACAATAGAACAAGCTGAGATTAAAATAAAATATGAAAGCTACTTCGAAAAGGAAAATGAAATTGTTGCTAAAATGTTGAAGATGGAAGACAAAGAAATTAACCCAGATTTTGATTACAACAAAATTGTTTCCATTTCAAAAGAGGCAAGAGAAAAACTATTTAAAATTAAACCACGTACTTTAGGTCAAGCTTCTCGCATTTCAGGCGTTTCACCATCGGATATATCTGTTTTAATGGTTTATATTAATAAGTAGCTGATTATCAATATTTTAGCTTCAAACTAAACAAAAAAAAAGAGATGCTTTGTATTGTATTAAAAAAAAAATTAAATATCCGTAATCCAAAAAATATAACAATGCGTTAAAACGCTTAAAACATGGCAAATTTTAAATCATACTATTTCAGATACATAAATTATGTATCAATTTGCATTATATTATGCAGTTTAGGCTGTGCAAGTATCCAAAGTCCCCAAGGCGGGCCAAGAGACACAACTGCACCTAAAATAATTAGTATGACACCAAAAAATTTGAGTGTTAACTTTAAGGCCAAAAAGATTTTAATAGAATTTGATGAATATTTTAAACTGTCGAACGAGTTTAAAGAATTTACAATTTCACCTGACCAAGAAAAACCACCGGTTTTAAAAGTACGTCAAAAAAAGTTAGAGATAACGATTCAAGATTCGCTCGAAAAAAACACAACTTATACCATGAATTTTGGTAAAGCCATTATAGATGTAAATGAAGGAAATATTGTAAAAAATCTCAGTTACGTATTTTCCACCGGACCAGAGTTAGATTCGCTTAGTATATCTGGTAATGTTAGCAATTCATCAACAGGCGAGTATGAGAAAGATATTACTGTATTTATCTTACCATTAGAAAGGGATTCACTATTTGGTAAAAAAAGGGCTTCGATTTATACCCTTACAGATAGTGCTGGCCACTATCAAATAAACAACTTGCGAAAAGGAAAATATAAAATATATGCGCTGAAAGAAGTAAATGGCGGTGATAAAATCTATCAACAACTAAGCGATGAAATTGGATTTATAAAAAAACCATTGGTATTGGAAAAAAGCGTGGATAATATCAACTTAGAAATTTTTAAGGAGTTAGCCCCTGAGTTTAGAATTAAAGATAAAAAATTGCTGGATGATGGATCAATATTGTTAACTTTTAATCAGCAACTAAAAAATCCTAGTATTACCATATCCGATTTTAAAAACTTAGATGAAAATAAGAAAGTATCGTTCTCAAAAAATAACGATTCTGCGCACGTTTATTTAGATGATTTAAGTTTTGATTCTATTAAAGTTAACGTTTTAGATCAAGGTAAAATTTTACAAACGACTAGTTTCAGTAGAGAAAAAAAAGACACTTACAAGCGTGTAATCACCATAACAGATAATTTAACAAGTGGTAAGCTTAGTCCTTATAAAACACTTACATTATCATTACCTCTTCCAATTACTGCAGTTGACCCATCAAAAGTAATATTACTAGAAGACTCTGTAAGACGAACAAACTTCGAAATGATAAAGGACAGCGTAAATTTTCTAAAATATTACTTAAAATATCCCTGGAAACAGAAAAAGGATTATAACATTAAATTTGGTGAGGGCACATTTACTACAATATTTGATGCAAAAAATAAAGACTTTACCATCGTTTTAAAATTAGAATCGACAGATAATTTTGGTACCATTACCATGAATGCTGAGGTACCAGATACTACAAAAAGTTATATTGTTGAATTGATGAATGAGAAGAAAGAAGTTTTAAAATCGACAGCTATCACAAAAAATACACCCATAAAGTATGTCAATTATCCGGCAGGAAAATATGCTATTAGGGTTATTTACGATGAAAATAAAAACAAAATTTGGGATACTGGAAATGTTGCTTTGGGTCTTCAGCCAGAAAAGATTTGGTATTTACCAGCAGATGTAGATTTAAAAGCAAATTGGGAGAGGGAAGATAAATTAATAATTCCGTTAACCCCACTTCCTGTTCAACCAAAGCCAACTACTCCACGAACACAACCCAACAACATCAATAATAACAATAATAACAATAATAACGCACCAAATACAATAGGAAATCCTCCTAATGGATTGAGAAATGCACCAGATCGAATGTCGCAACCGCCAAGAAGATCAAACAATTAATATAAATTATTCAAACCAGCTCGAATACATGATGTAATTATCTGGTAAACGAACCAATAAAGCCCTTTGCTCATCTGTAATGGGCTTTATTTTTTTAGCAGGTGTGCCAGCATACAAATATCCCGATTCACAAATCGTCCGCTCTAAAATAACCGATCCGGCGGCTATAATACAAAACTCCTCCACCACTGCATCGTCCATCACAATTGCACCCATTCCAATAAGCACGTTATCTTTAACCACGCAACCATGTACAATTGCGTTATGCCCAACTGATACCCGATTACCGATGTGTGTACTTGCTTTTAAGTAAGTAGCATGAATTACGGCACCATCTTGAATATTGGTTTCACTGCCAATGGTAATTGCATTTACATCGCCTCTAATTACCGCATTAAACCAAACCGAGCAGTTGTTACCAATAGTCACATCACCAACGATTGTAGCATTCTCTGCAATAAAATTATCTTTCCCAATTACTGGGTATTTATCTTTAACTGGAAGTATTAATGGCATCCTTTAATAGTTAGTATATAATAGTTAGTATTTAGAAAACTACCGATTAAAAAGTGATTTTTACGACAGACAGGCAAAGTCCCCTTCAGGGGATTTAGGGGTTAAAGCACCGTGTCTGACAACTCTTTTGAATGATTTGGGTAATCAGTAGTATAATGTAGTCCCCTACTTTCTTTACGTTGCATGGCCGATTTTATAACCAAATAAGCAGTTTGGATTACATTTCTTAATTCGCAAAGCTTTACCGAAACTTGATTTTTCTTATAAAATTCTTCAGTTTCTTGATAAATTAGAAATAACCGTCGATAGGCCCTTTCCAACCTAAAATCAGAACGCACAATACCAACATAATCGCCCATTACTTTTTGTAACTCTCTTAAATTGTGCGTAACTAAAACATCTTCATCGGTCTGCATTACACCATGCGAATCCCACTCTGGAATATGCTCCGGAATTACATTGTCTTTAAAATTCTCCATAGCATCCTGAAAAATTCTATGTGCAAAAACTGTCGCTTCTAATAATGAATTGGAAGCCAAACGGTTAGCACCATGTAAACCTGTTGATGAACATTCGCCACAAGCATACAAATTTTTTATTGATGATCGTCCATATTCATCAACCAAAACACCGCCACACATATAATGTGATGCTGGTGTAACAGGAATATAATCTTTGGTCATATCCAACCCGATAGATAAACATTTAGCGTAAATATTCGGAAAATGCTTTAAAATATCGGCCTTCTTACGCATGGTAATATCTAAATACACAAAATCATCTCCAGATTTTTTCATCTCATTATCCACCGCACGAGCCACAATATCTCTAGGTGCCAACGATCTCCTCTCGTCATATTCTTGCATAAATTCTTCTCCATTTTTACGCCGCAGTACACCACCAAAACCCCTAACTGCTTCAGAAATTAGAAACGATGGATACTCTCCAGGATGGTATAAAGCCGTTGGATGAAACTGAATAAACTCCATATTTCTAACTTTTCCTTTTGCGCGGTAAACCATTGCCATGCCATCACCAGTTGCAATAACAGGATTTGTAGTAGCAGAATATACATGACCGGCACCACCAGCGGCCATAACCGTTACCTTAGCCAAAATCTTTTCCACATCGTTACGCTCTGTATTAAAGGCATATACACCATAACAGTTAATATCTTTAGTACGTTTATCAACAAACTCACCAAGATGATGCTGGGTAATTAACTCTAACGCAAAGTAGTGTGTTAATATCTCTATGTTAGGATTTTCGTGAATTTCCTTTAACAAAACACGTTCTATTTCATAACCAGTGATGTCCTTATAGTGCAAAACCCGGTGCTCAGAATGTCCGCCTTCTTTAGCTAAATCGTAAAAACCGGCATTGTCTTTATCGAAATTTATACCATAGTCAATTATCTCTTGTATGCGCTGTGGCCCTTCTTTAACCACTATCTCAACAATTTTTTTATCACATAAACCATCTCCAGCAATCAAAGTATCATCAATATGTTTTTCAAAAGAATCACCCTTATCCACAACAACTGCAACACCACCTTGGGCATATTTAGTGTTAGATTCGTCTTCATTAGATTTTGTAACAATTAAAACTTTACCAAACTTTGCTGCCTTAAGTGCAAAACTTAAACCCGCTATACCTGAACCTATTACCAAAAAATCTACATTTCTCATCATCAAAATAATTAAGATTATCCACTATGTTAACAAATAAAACAAAAGTGTTAACTCTATGTCTATATTATGCTAACAAATAAATTAGAATGTTTAAAGCTAAGCTAAAAAGACAATTTGCCACAATCTTTTCACCAATTTTTAAGCATCTTTACAGAAGTAGTTAACTTTTTGCTTTAAATAAACAATTAACATTACGCTATTGATAAAATATATACCATTTTTAGATAGTACTGTTAATCAACGCCATTATGTAATTAAAATGTAATCTAAATGTTAGTAAACTATTAACAACTTACATAAAAGAGCTTTTAAATATTACTTGCCAACATTACTAACACACTAATAAACAAACAAGATTTATATAAATTAAAATACTTATTATTTATTGAGACGTGGAAAGCTTTATCTTTGACCAACGACAAAATTCAGAAAAGGAAAAATAAAATGAACATCGATATCTTAGACGAAATTAACAAAAAAGGTTTTGTAGATGAGAAAATTGACCCAACATTGGATCTATTTGCTGAAATTGAAAAACTAAAAAAAGAGAAGAATGCAATTATTTTGGCTCACTACTATCAAGAGCCTGATATTCAGGATATAGCAGATTATATTGGCGATAGTTTAGGCTTATCGCAAGAAGCAGCGAAGACAGATGCTGAGGTAATTGTTTTTGCTGGCGTACATTTTATGGCCGAAACCGCAAAGATTTTATCGCCTAATAAAACCGTTTTATTACCCGATGTGAAGGCTGGTTGTTCGTTAGCAGATAGTTGTCCGCCACATTTGTTTAAAAAATTTAAGGAGAAGTATCCTGATCATTTGGTAATTACCTACGTAAATTGCACAGCTGAATTAAAAGCGATGAGCGATATTGTTTGTACTTCTACCAACGCTGTTCAAATTGTGGAGAGTTTGCCAAAGGATCAAAAAATAATTTTTGGTCCTGATCGTAATTTGGGTGCATGGGTTGCAAAAAAAACCGGTAGAGATTTAGTGCTTTGGAATGGTGCTTGTATGGTACATGAAATTTTTTCTAAAGAAAAGATAACGAAATTAAAAGAACGACACCCAAATGCTAAATTTATTGCCCACCCCGAGTGTGAAGAAGTAGTTTTAAAAATGGCAGATTATATTGGATCTACTACCGGACTTTTAAAATATACCATCAACAATTCTGCAACAGAATTTATTGTAGCTACCGAAAGTGGAATTATCCACCAGATGGAAAAAGCAAATCCTACAAAAACATTTATTCCGGCACCGCCTAATAATAGTTGTGCTTGTAACGATTGCCCTTACATGAAAAGAAATACTTTAGAAAAATTGTATTTATGTTTAAAAAATGGGCTACCAAAAGTAACTGTACCAGCAGATATTATTACTTTGGCACGTAAGCCGATACAAAGAATGTTGGATATTTCTGCAACGTTGGGCTTATAAATTAAATTTATTTGTAATAAAGAATTGAAATTAAATACGGTATTGGTTAAAATTTAAACTTACCTATTAACTGAAAAAAATATGTTTGAAAATAAAGAACGCACAGATATAAACGAATTAGGAGAGTTTGGATTGATTAAACACTTAACTAATAACTTTAAAATTAGAAACGATTTTTCGGTTAAAGGTGTTGGCGATGATGCAGCTGTTTTAGATGCAAAAGGCAAACAAATTTTGGTATCAACCGATTTATTGTTAGAAGGTATTCATTTCGATTTATCGTATGTGCCCTTAATGCATTTGGGCTATAAAGCGGTACAAGTTAACTTAAGCGATATTTACGCCATGAATGGTAAAGCCAGTCAAATTACGGTTTCGTTGGGTTTATCGAGTAAATTTCCGTTAGAAGCTGTTGAAGAAATTTATAAAGGAATTGAACTGGCTTGTAACAAATTTAATATAGATTTAATTGGTGGTGATACGTCTTCGAGCAAGCAAGGTTTAGTTATTAGTATTACGAGTATTGGTTACGCTGATGCGGATAAAGTTACCTATAGAAACGGTGCACAGGAAAATGATTTGCTTTGTGTTTCGGGCGATTTGGGTGGCGCTTATGTAGGCCTTCAAATTTTGGAGAGAGAGAAATTAATTTATTTAGAGAATCCTAATATTCAGCCTGATTTAGAGGGTAAAGATTACATTATCGAACGGCAATTGAAACCAGAAGCCAGAATGGATATTGTTGCGCTTTTGGAGGATTTAGGTATAAAACCAACATCTATGATTGATATTTCTGACGGATTGGCTTCAGAAATTTTACACTTGGCAACTGAAAGTGATAAAGGAATAACAATTTATGAAGAAAAAATTCCGCTAGATCCGATGACGTATGAAACTGCACGCGAATTAGGCATTGACCCTACAGTTTGTGCATTAAGTGGTGGCGAGGATTACGAATTGTTGTTTACGATAAGCCAGGAGGATTACAAAAAGCTTAAACACGATGTTGATATTACGGTGATTGGCCATGTAACCGATAAAAATTCGGGATGCAAAATGGTTTCAAAATCGAATAATGTACACGAGTTAAAAGCACAAGGTTGGAACGCTTTTGGTAAATAATAGCTTATGAACAACGATTTATCACATCAAAATTTTGTTGTAAGAATTTCAGTTTTACTGAATAATTCACGTAATAAAATTATCAGTACGGTTAACCAAACTATGGTTTCAACGTATTTTGAGATTGGTAGGATGATTGTTGAGGAAGAGCAAAGTGGTAAAGAAAGGGCCGGTTATGGGAAACAGCTGTTATCAATACTTTCGAAAAAACTTACTCAAGACTTTGGAAAAGGTTTTTCTGAAACAAATATAAAACAAATGAGAAGTTTTTATATGAACTTTTCGAAACGTCAGACACTGTCTGACGAATTCAAATTGAGTTGGTCTCACTATTTAAAGTTGATGAGAATTGATGATGAAAAAGAAAGAAATTTCTATGAAATAGAATCATCTAAAAATAATTGGAGCTTAAGAGAATTACAAAGACAATTTGATACAGCTTTGTACACTAGATTGGCATTGAGTAGAAATAAAGAAGAAATTTTAGAACTTTCTACAAAAGGACAAATTTTAGAGAAGCCAAAAGATGTTATTAAAGACCCATATATTTTAGAATTTTTAGGGTTGCCTGATGAAATTACCTACTCAGAAAATGAATTGGAGCAAAAGCTAATTGATAAATTGGAGCATTTCCTTTTAGAGTTAGGAACTGGTTTTACGTTTGTTGCAAGGCAAAATAGAATATCTTTTGATGAAAAACACTTTAAAATTGACTTAGTTTTTTACAATAGAATTTTAAAGTGTTTTGTTTTAATTGATTTAAAAATAGGTGAATTGAAACATCAAGATATTGGCCAAATGCAGATGTACGTAAATTATTATGATCGAGAAGTTAGGCTAGTCGATGAAAATAAAACCATCGGAATAATACTTTGTCAGGATAAAAGTGAAGCCGTTGTAGAATACACATTACCAGAAAATAACGAACAAATTTTTGCAAGCAAATATTCAACAGTTTTGCCAAGTAAAGAAAAATTGAAGCAACTTATTGAAGAATAGTTGTTTTTAAAAAGGATTGTATACATGAGTTAAAAGCGCAAGGCTGGAACGCTTTTGGAAACTAGGTATTAGCTATTTTTAATTAGTCTTTGCGCGGAATTATGATAAAGTAACCAATTATACACGTTTGTAACGAGGATGGTCATTTTATCGGTTTAAATTACACACATTAAAATTGTGTATTTCATTAATCCTGGTTACAAACGAGGACAATGCGATGCTTAAGTAGTTCGAATAAATTTTTTGAGGAAGAATTATTAAATCAAATCGTCCTCGTTTGTAACGAGGATGGACGAAAATGGCGATTTTATCGCCTAAACAATTAGACACATTAAAAATGTGTATCTCATGTATCCTCGTTACAAACGAGGACAATACGACGTTTCGTCCTTTAGATTTGTGTTTGTATATTATTCAAGGATAACTAAGCTTTTACTTTTATTTTAGCCTTTAATAATTTATTGAAAAGATTACCTAAAACAGTAGCGGCTCATTAACAGTGTCGTCAAGGTTTTTATACCTATGCAAAGATATAATCCGCTACTGTTTTTTCCCTTTGTGACCAGATAACAATTAGGGCATTACCCATTATTAAGGACTTGGATCGATGGGGTAAAACTTAGGTAACCTTACAAAAGTAAAAAAAAAGATGATGATCGACATTTCAAAATTTTTTATTGGTATTGATGTTTCAAAACCATACTTCGACGTTTCCCTTTTGACTGTAAAAAACTACCAGAAGCAGGGGATCGAAACCATGAGATTTGAGAATACCTCCCCAGGTATAAAGTTATTTGAAAAGTGGCTCAAGGGCCACGGAGTGCTGATGAACGGGCAGTCTCTTGTTGTGATAGAAAACACGGGGATCTACCACCGTCTGATATGGGCTTTCTGCAGTAAAAAAAACCTTCCCATACACATTGGCAACGCGGCCCACATTAAATGGAGCTTTGGTATTGCAAGGGGAAAGAACGATAAGATAGACAGTCTGCGTTTATGTAATTATGCTTTTAAGGAAGCCGATGCATTAAAGGCCACACCAGCTTTAGATGCTGAACTACTGCAGCTTAAAGATTTTGTATCCGCCAGGACAAAACTGCTCAAGCAGCTCTCGGCAATAAAGACCTCGGTAAAAGAGCTGGGCAGCGTGAACGATAAACCACATCAGAAACTGATCGAGAAATCCCTAAAGGCTGCCACCGATGGTATAGCAAAATCTATTGACAGCATTGAAGCGCAGATAAGGAAAATCATTGCCAACAACGAAGCCTTCAGGCAGAGTTACGACCTACTGGTGAGCATACCCGGAATAGGACACGTTACCGCTGTTTATCTCATTGGCTGTACCGCAAACTTCGCAGGTTGCCCTACAGGAAAAGAGCTGGCCTGTTATGCCGGTGTAGCGCCTTTTGAACACAGCAGTGGAATAAGCATAAAAGGTAAGACCAGGGTGCACAGAATGGCGAACAAAGAACTTAAAAGATTATTGCACCTGTGTGCATTATCTGTGATACAGCATAATTTAGAATTCAAAAATTATTATAACAGAAAGCAAGATGAAGGTAAACACAATATGAGCATTTTAAATGCAATAAGAAACAAAATAGTGCTAAGGGTAGCAGCAGTAATCAAAAGCAAATCGCCTTATAAAGAAAATTATAAATTAGTTGCTTAAAACTTGTATTAGTCATAACAATCTTTGCGAGGAGGAACGACGAAGCAATCT
Organism: Pedobacter changchengzhani; assembly: GCF_004354365.1. Lineage (GTDB taxonomy): Bacteria > Bacteroidota > Bacteroidia > Sphingobacteriales > Sphingobacteriaceae > Pedobacter > Pedobacter changchengzhani. The sequence continues at coordinate 445,365 of NZ_SJCY01000002.1, read as the reverse complement.
TTCTAAATAATTTGTTAAAAAGGTACTCCTACGATGCTTCTTCGGATGAAAAAGCCTTCTCGAGAAGACTATTTTTTGTATTACTCCCCTTCCTCCAAATACTTAATATCAATCTGTTTCGTTGTCTTAGCCCCCAATTTTTTAATTTTTTCTGACGTATTCATCAAATTTCCAGATCCTTCTGACAATTTATTTAATGCTTTATCGTAAGCATCTTGCCCATTTTTAATGTGTTTTCCAATGTTTTCCATATCAGCAATAAAACCAACAAATTTATCGTACATGCTACCGCTTAATCGGGCAATTTCCATAACATTACGGTTTTGCCTTTCTTGTTTCCAAATGCTGGCAATGGTACGTAATGTAGCCAACAGCGTTGACGGACTTACAATAACCACCTTCCTATCCCAAGCGAAATTAAAAAGTTCGGCATCTTTTTGCACCGCAATACTAAATGATGATTCTATGGGAACGAATAGTAAAACGAAATCAGGGGAATTGATTTTATACAAATCTTGATAATTTTTTGAACCTAACTCTTGGATATGATTTTTTATGGAGGTTAAATGCTGTTTTACGTAGCCTTCTCGCTCTTCATCTGTATCCGCAGATACAGATCGCTCATAAGCTATTAAACTCACCTTAGCATCTATTACAAGATGTTTGTTTTCTGGTAAATCAATCACCACATCTGGCTGATAACGATTTCCTTCAGCAGAAGTGTGAGAAGCTTGTATTCTGTACTCCTGATCGCGAACCAAACCAGAGCGCTCCAATACTTTTTCTAAAATCACTTCTCCCCAATTCCCTTGCTTTTTGTTGTCGCCTTTAAGCGCCTTAGTTAAATTATTTGCATCTTCTTGTATCAGTTTACTTTGAATTTGAAGTTCAGAAATTACACCTTTTAAAATGTTGCGTTCATCAGACTCTGCTTTATAAACCTTTTCTACTTTTTCTTCAAAAGCTTTAATGTTTTCTTTTAACGGATTTAAAATTAAATCTAAATTGGTTCTATTTTGTTCAACAAATTTTGTCGATTTCTCTTCCAAAATCTTATTGGCAATTAACTCAAAATCTTTATTAAATTTTTCTTGGTTTTGCGCTAAACTGGCTTTTTGTTCGATCAATTTTTCTTTTTCGGCCATATAAAAGGAGCGTGTACTTTCCAATTCTCTATTTGCATCCGCTAACCGATCGCGTTCACCTTGTAATTCAACAATTAAACGCTGTTGCTCTTGCTTTAAAAGTGCGGTTATGTTTTCTTTTTCTGTTGATAAGCCCAAAACACGTTCATCTGCTTTCGCTAAAGAGATTTTCAAATTCTCATTCGCTATTTTCAAATTCTCAAAATTTTCTGTAGAAATTACATTAGCGGTTGTTTGTGTATTTTTTAGAAACACAAGCACTAAAACAATTAAAATAACGATGAGCAAAACAATGCCTGCAATTTCCATACTGATAAAATATTTATTAAAATGTAGGTAAAAGTTAATTTTGTAAGCGAACAAAAATAATTTGTTTCGGCAGATACTTAGCGAACTACAAACTTTCCAGAACTAAATTTGCCAAATCTTCTCCAGTTTGAGCACCAATTGCAACACCCATACCATTACAACGAGTGGCATAAAAAATATTTGGTTTTGCTTGTTTAATTAAAGGTGCTAACGATTTTCCGAAGGCCATAATTCCGCTCCAGCGTTGGTCAATTTCGAAATCTACGTTAGGTAAAATTATTTCATGCAATAAATTTTCTAAAGCGTTTTGTATTTTATCGGTTTCGCCGAAGTGTGGTGTATTTTCAGTTTCGAAATCTAAATTTCGCCCACCACCAAGTAATAACCTGTCATTTATGTTTCTAAAATAATAGTACCCTTTATCGTAATGAAAAGTACCGTTTATCTGTAAATTTTTGATCGGTTTAGTAACTAAAACCTGCCCACGACCTGGCGCTATCTCTAAATCAGGAATCAAATGTTTAATGAATGCATTAGTTGCCAAAGCAATTTTTTTACATTTAAATTGACCAACTTCGGTATGCACCGAAATGCGGTCCACCTCTTGACCAATTTTATTTACTTTACAATTGTTAAAAATGATAATGCCCAATTGTTGCGCATACTGTATTAAGGCAAACATCATTTTTCCGGTGTCAATTTGTGCCTCGTATTTATTATCTATTAAAGTACCAATGCCTTTAAAACCAAATGTATTTATTTTCTCACCGGCTAGTTTAAAAGCATTTTCGCCAACAATATCTCCAATTAATTGATTGAAATGTTCAATTTTGGATACACATTCCTGTGCAAATAAATGTTCATTTTCTTTAAACAATTCGTAGCCGCCCAAACATTGATAATCAATCTGTTCATCACCTAAAATACTTCTTAATTTATTTAACCCTAGCCACCTCTTTTTTACCAATGTTGATAACCCATCCTCACCAGCTAGTTTTTCTTGTTCAATCAACTCAGAAATGCTTCCAAAACAAGCAAAACCCGCATTTTTAGTGCTTGCACCAGAAGGTAAAAAACCACTTTCTAAGATGCAAATTTTTAATTTTGAATTTGATTTTTTTAGAGAGATGGCCGTGTTTAAACCAACAATTCCACTACCTACCACAATAATATCATAGCTAAAAAAAGTGGTTGTTTCCCAATATGACAAAGCTAATTTCATAAAGTAAATTTAGTAAATATTATGGGAACGCTTTTTGTATAGTTAATTATCGAAAATATAAGAGAGAGATAAAAAAAATGGGTGTTTATTTAATTTTGATCATCCCGATATTGATATTGAGCATGTTTGTACAATGGCGTTTTAGAAATAAGTTTTCTAAATACGCAGAAATGCAACTCAGTTCAGGCTTATCGGGTAAGGAAGTAGCAGAAAGAATGCTACATGATAATGGCATTTACGACGTTAAAGTAATGAATACAGAAGGACAATTAAGCGATCATTACAACCCGAGTGATAAAACCGTTAATTTAAGTACTGATGTATTTTACAGCCGAAGTGTAGCTGCTGCTGCTGTTGCTGCACACGAATGTGGCCACGCTGTACAACATGCAAAATCTTACCATTGGTTGCAACTTAGAAGCAGTATGGTGCCAGTTGTAAGTATTTCTTCTAACCTATTGCAGTGGGTTTTAATTATTGGCGTAGTGCTTATCGGTTTTACCGGAAATCCTATTGTGTTGGCAATTGGTGTTGTTGGCCTTGCTTTAATTACCATATTTAGCATTATTACACTGCCTGTAGAGTTTGATGCAAGTAATCGCGCTTTAGCATGGTTAAAAAACAATAACAGCGTAATGCAAACGCAAGAAGAAAATTTACAAGCTAAAGATGCACTTTGGTGGGCCGCAATGACTTATGTAGTAGCCGCTGTTGGCGCTTTAGCAAATTTACTTTACTATGCCTCTATGTTATTTAGCAGAAGTAGAGATTAAAATTAAAGGTCTTTTTTCTCAAATTTTCTTAACGAGATAAACAGCGGAATTGCAATCCAACCGGTTAAGCCCAAAAATGACATTGCAATACCAGTATTGTTTCCAAAAAATTCTCTAAAAATAGCGCCTGTATAACCCATTAATGCAGAAATATCTATTTGTAAAAGCATCTGTATGCGACTTAAATCAATAGGGTTTAAAAAGCTAAGGATAACCATTACACGCTCTAACGGATAATCTTGAAATTGGAACAGTAGAAAAAGAACAACAGCATCAAAAATTAAAGACGAATAAAGCCATATAAACACAGATAAACCAATTCCTTTAGCTTTATCTCTGGTAAAACTTGCTGATAGCAATGCTATACTTACAAAAACCACCGTTAAAAAGAGTCCTGCGGCAATCATCATAAAACCCGTTCCATTGGGCTGGTAAATTAAAATTGGAATGCCTACGCCAATTAAAAACGCCAATGCCAACGAAACTGCTAATCCACCGAAAATACTTAACCAAATGGCTTTTCTTTTAAGTGGTTGACTGAGCAACAATTCGATAAACTCTGCACTATTGTAAATATAAATGGTAGAAAAAACGATACAAATTAATGGTACAATGATTAAAATAATGTTTAACAAGCTAAGCAAACCTTTGCTGCTATTACTTTCTAAACTGAAAACACTGAACGAAATAATGGCGAGTAATAACGTATAAATCAAAACGGTTTTGTTTTGAACAATATCTAGAATTACATATTTTAGTACTTTTTTCATTTTCTATTTTTTAACTGGCTTACTAGCAATAATTGTGGTTAGTAGGCCATCATAATTTTTGAAATTGCTTTTGTTAATTTTTCTTCGCCGGTTTCGTTTTTTAACTCCGATAGATTTTTATAAAATAAAATTTTTCCATCTTGCATGTAAAAAACTTGAGTAATCAATTCATCTAACTCACTTAAAACGTGCGATGTTATAAGCACTAATTTTCCTTTCTCTTTTTCTATTATAATTTTCTCTTTTAGCTTTTCTGATGAAAGTGGGTCTAAACCTGCCGTCGGTTCATCCAATATTAAAACATCAGGATTAAATAAAAAAGCGAGCGCTGCACTTACCTTTTGCCTGGTTCCGCCAGAAAGGGTGTGCATTTTTTTATTCATCATACTATTGAGGTTAAAACTTTCAATCAAATCTTCATCCAATTGTTTTGCGCTTTCTTTTCGGATGTCTTTCATCATGTCAAAAATATTGGCAATGGTCATATTTTCGGGGTAGCGTCCTATTTGTGGCATGTAACCAATTTGGTTGCGGTATAGCCATTCCTTGGCAATGGGTTTACCATCAAATAAAATTTCGCCACTATTTGGCACCACCATGCCCAAAATGGTTTTAATTAAAGTGGTTTTCCCACAGCCATTTGGACCCAATAATGCAATGCACTGGCCTTTATCAAATGATAAGGATATATTATCTAAGGCTTTTAACTTGCCAAAAGTTTTTGTTATGTTTTTTGCTTCAATCATAATGGAAGTGGCCTCATTACAGGTTTGTTGTCCTTTAAATTTTCTGGTGTAACACCGGGCAATAGTTTCTCGGTTTTATCTAATAAAGTTACAATTAAGCTTCTAAAAAGCATTAATGCAGCAGGGTTGCTGTCGATAATCATTGCATACATACTTACCGGGTGGTAAGGCACATCGCCCACATTATCTTTGTTCAAATCGTAACCTTCATACTTATCCCAATAATTTCCGGTAAAGGTATTAAGCACTAAAGAACCATTTGTACCGATATCAAAAGTATTGCCGATAAAATTATTTTTTGTAAAATCGTTATCTTCACAACTGGCTTGAATTTTAACTGCCCAACCGTTATTTTTAAAAATATTTTTGTAGAGATTTATTCTGCTACATGCTTCCATATATAAACCTATGGTATTTTTAGTAAAATTATTTCCAGAAATGTTACTATCTCTAATGTCTTTCAATAAAATACCATAAGTTGCATCTCCCCAATTATCTAAGAAATAATTGTTGTACATATTAATGTTGGCGCTGTACATTACTGCAACACCAGCTTCGTTTTTTTCGAAAATATTGCCAATGTAGGTATTGTGGTTCGAAAACATAAAATGGATACCATATCTCACATTTTCGGTGCTTATATTGCGCCAAACCAAGGTGTTTTTTACAAACTCGAAGTAAAGTCCATCTCTGTGTCCTTTTATTTTGTTGCCAACAATAATCAGGCTATCAGAATGCCAACAATGAATACCGTTACCGCTTTGTAATTCATTTTTACCGTAAGCCGTTATGCTGTTGTTTTTTATGGTGCAACTTTTACTGTTTTGTACAAAAATGCCAAAGTTGTTATCATCTAAAATATTATTAACAGCACTCACTTTATAGCTGTCATAAATCATTATTGCGCCTAATTCTGTAATTTCCGATCGGCCTGTGTGCTGTATTTTAAAACCTTCTACTTTAGCGTTATTCGCTTTAATTGTAATAATAGCATATTTATTTTCGCCATCTAAAACAGGGTGATTAATGCCGATAAGCGTAATGGATTTTTGAATGATGATGTTTTTTTCTTTGTATAATCCAGCATCTACCATAATGGTATCACCGTTCTTTGCTAAGTCGATAGCTTTTTGAATTTTAGTAATTTCCCTCCCTTTACCAACAAAATAGGTTTTGGCTTGGGTTGATAATCCAAAGAAAATTGCAAAAATTAAAATAGGAAAAAGTTTTTTCATTTATCTATTTACTTATCCAAGCTTGACCATTTAACTTCTTCGCCTCCAACTTTTGTTTGGTTTTCTTTAAGTTTGGCTTCGCTTTTGTATGCAGAAATGTTGCTTCCCATTGGGCTTCTTAAACTATCACTTTTTAGCAGGAAGGAATTTTCAGATTCGATAAACTCATGTGGCGCTTCAAAATCCACAAAAAGAATTGTTTTTATTTGATCTTTTGGAACCGTATTGCCTTTAACAAACTCGATTAGGCAATGCACATCATCAAATTTAAAAGCCTTACCTTTTTGGGTAATTAATTCTGCTCCAAATCTTTCATCAGCAACGCCCATTTTACAAAAAGAACAACTATCTCCAAGTTTAATTGGTTGCGGTTTTGTTTTACACGATGATAGAATGAAAAGTAAGAACAGGCAAACGAGCGTTAAAGATTTTGAGACTTTTTTATAATGTTGCATTTTTTTGTTTTTTATATTGAATAACAATAGCCGTAAGTAAAGTTGCGCCAACGGCAATAAAAATCCATCCACCAATATCAGGAATAGAATATGCGCCAAAGTTTAGCAGTTGCTTGTACCCAATTAATGGCGGTTGGTAGGTCATCCCGGGTACATTTATTGCCGCATCTGGATTTAAATCATGGCCATATTGATATTCCCATCTCCAAAAATCAATCATTGAAATAATGCCGAAGAGTACAAATAATGCAAAAACGGCGATTAAACTTCTGAAAGATTTGAAGCCTAAACCTACCACCAAACAGAAAGCAGCAAAGAAACCAATAATGTAAGGTAATAATGTAAACTCTATAAAATCTGCAGTGTGCAAGGTTTTCATGCCAATATAATGGTTTAAGCCATTTATAATATCAACATTTCCTGCTAATTTGTTTGGATACATTTTAAGGATTAATCCTTCGGGATACTGGGGAGCAGCCAATTCTATTTGCCATAAAGGTACAAATAGGACAATAATTAGTGCTAAACCGCAACCAATTACCAGCGCTTTAACTGGATTTGTTAGCTTATTTTTTTTCATTTTTTTGAATTTTTGCTAACGAATCTTATAGAGATTATAAGATTGAAAATTAAGGTGAGAGGCCTCAATAAAATAGATGTTCAAAAGCGTTAACCTTTTGAACATCTAAATATTTTTTTATTTTTTTGCAATGATACTCTCTGCTGCTTCTGAGTTTTTACCCAAGCTAAAAGAAAGCGGAACAGTTGATCCTTTTGCACTTACTCTAATATAGCCTTGCATTTCTTGATGTAAAGCACTACAAAAATCGGTACAATACATTGGAAATATGCCCACTTTTTCTGGCACCCATTTTAGCGTAGTAGTTTCGCCTGGCATAATTAACAATTCGGCATTTTTATTGCCTTTTATTGCAAAACCATGCGGTACATCCCAATCTTGCTCTAAGTTGGTTACGTGGAAATAAACCACATCGCCAAGTTTTATGCCTTCGATATTATCAGGAGAAAGGTGAGAGCGCATGGCTGTCATATTAACGTGCACTTCGTTTCCTTTTCTTTCTACTTTAGTCTGTTTCTCTCCTAGTGCTGCATACGGATTTTTGTTATCCTCTAATTTGTATATTTTTTGAGAATTTTTAGCAATTAACTCAGCAGGAACTGCTTGTGCATAATGGGGTTCTCCTATGGTAGGATAATCCAATAAAAGCTTCATTTTATCGCCGCTAATATCAAATAATTGCGCACTTTGAGCCAATTCTGGTCCGGTAGGCAAAAATCTATCTTTAGTAATTTTATTATAAGCGATTAAATATTTACCATAAGGTTTTCTAGTATCGCCACCTGGAATACATAAGTGACCTGGAGAGTAGTATGTAGGATGTCTATCTAAAACCTTAAGATCTTTTAAACTCCATTTTACAATTTCAGAAGAAATAAAGAAAGTAGTATATGCATTTCCTTTTCCATCAAATTCTGTATGCAATGGTCCTAAACCTGGTTTTTTAACTTCACCATATAAAGCGGCTTCATATTTTATAACTGGTATGCCACCATAAGTACCATCAAAAGTTTTATTTTTTATAGCATCTTGAATTTTTGCAAATGAGAATACAGGAATCAACGCTGCTAATTTTCCACTACCAACAATGTATTGTCCTGTTGGGTCAACATCACAACCGTGAGGAGATTTTGGACAAGGAATCATATAAACCAAATCAGGGAAATCTTTAACATCGATTACTGTTGTTTCTGTAATCATTGTTGAGCTAGCAGTATGGGTAGCCTCATTGTATTTATTATGAGCGTAGTTAACTTTAACTTTTTTACCTTTTCCAGCTTTAAAGTATTCTTCTGCTTTTTTCCAGTTTACGGCAAGAACATAATCTTTATCTCTTTTAGATGCATTTACTTCTAATAATGTATGTGCCTGTTCAGAATTATAACAGCTAAAGAAAAACCAGCCACTACTTGGGCCTTTACCACTATGGCTTAAATCGAAATCCATACCTGGTAATAACAGCTGGAAAGCAAGCTTCATCTCTCCATCTTTTGGCGCAACACTAACAAAACTAAGTGTACCTTTAAAATTCTTTTTATAAGAATCTATTGGAACATCTCCGTTTTCGTAATCCATTGGTACACTAAAACGAGTACCTGCAACAACATACTCTGTATTTTCTGTTATAAATGGCGAAGAGTGATTTCCTGCACTATTTGGAATTTCTATAATTTCTGAAGTACGGAAAGTTTTAAGATCGATACGTGCTATTCTTGGTGTATTGTTTTCGTTTGCAAATAACCATCTGCCATCTATCTCGCCGTTTGTTTGCGATAAATCTAAGTGATGTTGATCGCCCCAAGGAATTTGTCCGCTAGAGGTATTTAACATTGGTTTAGTTTCTTCACTGTAGCCCCAACCTTTTTCTGGATCTACCGAAAAAACTGGAATAACTCGCAATAACCTACCGGAAGGGATTCCGTAAACGCTTACTTGACCGCTAAAGCCACCCGAAACGAAGTTATATAACTCGTCATATTTGCCTGGCGCAACATAAACTTTGCTGGCCGCATCGGCTCCGGTTGCATCTCCTGCGTTTTTGGGTTTACAACCTTGAAGGCCAAAAACGAGCATAGCAGATGCCACTACACTAATTGAGTATAGAATTTTTTTCATAAAATTGGTGTTTAATAAATGGTGAGTAACGGTAACTATATGATATAAATGAGGTATTTATTTTACACCGTCATTTTTTCTCAAGAACTCCAGTACGTCTCTAGCTGCAGCATCATCAAGATTTTGATTTGGCATACGCACCATACAAATTTCTAACATGGCTTGAGCTTTCGGGTCTTTGTCGATCATCACATCCGTATTGGTTACGAAGTTCATAATCCACTCTGGCTTGTGTCTGGTTGTTGCACCTTTCCAGCCTGGTCCAACTAATTTCTCATCTGTTAATTTATGGCACGAAAGGCATTTTAAATCTGCAATTTTCTCGCCTCTTAAAGCCATTGCATTATCTAATTTGTCAGCTAACTTAACATCTTTGAACTTACCTTCTCCACGATTGGTATCGTACGAAGGATCAGCTTTTTTTTGCGCATCTTCTACCGGAGCTGCATCATCTGTGGTTTCTTTTTTCTCGTTTCCGCAGGCATATACAAACAATGCGAATACGCCAATAATAAAAAGTTTTTTCATGATCTAAATACGTTTTTGATTTTGATATAAAAGTAAATCATTAAACATTTTGAATTTATGACTTCAATCATAAAAAAATTACAATTTAATTACTTATTTTATTAAATCTAATAATCACTATTTTCCTTCTACATGAAACCAGTAAATTTTAATACGAATGCTTGGGTTAAAATAGCCCTAATAAATTTTTTACTTGTTGCTTTGGCGGGTATTCTACTTCGATATAAAATAAATTTTTCGTTGCCATTTATCAATCAAAAATACTTACTGCATGGCCATTCTCATTTTGCTTTTGTGGGTTGGGTTTCATTATCGCTTATGGCATTAATGGTTAACTATTTGATAAAAAGCGATGTAAAAATTAATTTTAAAAAATATAAATGGATACTCATTGCCAACACCATAACCGCGTACGGCATGCTCATCGCTTTTATAATACAGGGTTATGCATTATTTTCCATCACATTTTCTACGCTTTCTATATTTGTATCATATACTTTTATTTACAGTTATTGGAAAGATTTGAAGCAAGTAAAAGATACATTTGCCGTACATATTTGGTTCAAAACTGCTTTAATTATTTGGGGGATTTCTTCAATTGGCGCGTTTAGCTTGGCGTATTTAATGGCAAAGCATATCACAAATCAAGACCTTTACTTTGCTGCAATTTACTTTTTCCTTCATTTTCAATATAATGGATGGTTTTTATTTGTGTGTTTGGGCTTGTTCTTTTCTTACCTAAAAAATACAAATTCGTTGCCTGCATTAATTTTTAACAAGCGGATTTATTTGTTGTTGGCTATTACTGTAGCACCTAGTTATTTTTTATCGATTATGTGGTTAAAAATTCCGGTTTATATGTATTGGCTGGCTGCCATTTCGGGGGTTATTCAACTTTTTATGATTTATTATATTGTAAAACTTGTCCGAGAAATAATCGCTATAAAAATATCCATTTCGCCACTTACTAAGTTTTTATGGAGCTTATCTGGCTTTGCATTAATATTGAAAATTGTGTTGCAATCGCTTTCTGTTTTTCCTTACTTAGCGCAGTTTGCTTTTAGCTTTAGGCCCATTGTAATTGGCTATTTGCACCTGTCTTTTTTGGGGGTAATTTCATTCTTTATCCTCGGCTATATTAATGAAGTTTTAAGGCGAAGCAACTTAAGCCTAAATAAATTTGGGGTATGGATTTTGGTTTTCGCTGTTATTTTTCAAGAAGTTATATTAATGAGTCAAGGGTTGGAAGTGCTAAATAAACAAGCTATACCTTATGCGCCAAAATGGTTATTTCTTTCAGCAATTTTAATAGGTTCGGGTTTGTTTCTTATCGCTTATAAGTTTATTAAGCTTAAGAAAAATGTTGATTTTGCAGATAAAATCGCCAATTAACGGGCGTACGATTTAGAATTGTATGTTGCTTTTATTTGCTGTGAAAAGGTTTTTAAACACCGCTTGGTTTCAATCATCGATTGAGAATAGCATTTTTTACGGTTATAGGTTTAGACCTAATAATCTTACCTAAAAACTTTATGGTCTTTAATGGTAATTTCTCCTTTTTTTTCTAGCGATTTAATTGCTCTAATGACCGTTTCTACCCTCAATCCTGTTAAATCGGCTATTTGTTGGCGTGTAATATCTACTTTGTACATTAAATCTTGTGGAACTTTACTAATTTTTAGTTTGAAATGATCTATGAGTTTAATAATTCGATGTTCGGGATCTTGAGATGAAATTTCTGAGGCCATTATCGTTTTAAAGTACAAACGCTTTGCTAAGGTGGTGGTAAGATCGAGATGTACTTTTGGGTTTTGGAACAAAAGATTTAAGAATCTCTCTTTAGTAAGTTGTAATACAGTTGTTGGAATAAGGGCGGCGGCGTTAGCAGGATAGTTATCGTTAATTAATAGCGGAGGTTCGCCGAAACTATTTCCATCAACAAAAATACCTTGTATAAATTCTTTCCCTTCATCATTAAAATTGTTCATTTTAACGGCGCCAGTTACAATCTGATAATAATATCGAGCAGTTTCTCCTTCTTTAAAGATAATTTGATTCTTCTCTAAAAATACTCTTTTCGCGCCTGTTTGTTCCAGTAAACATTCGTTTATCATACTTACCAATCTTAAAACCCTTGAAAAATAAAATTAAGAGTTTGTTTGAAATGAAAATATGATGCAAGATTGGTTAAAAGATGATTTACATCAAATAACAAATAAAGGTAAATGATTGCTAATTGAGTTTATAGGGCACTACTAATTGAAATTCGGGAATCTCTACCTTAAAAGTAAGGTCCTGAATTAAATTTTGAACGGTATAATTGCCACGCATACTGCCAATGTCGCTTTTTAAATTGCAACCCGAAACATATACATGACTTTCTCCAGGTTCAAGAACGGGCTGTAATCCAACAACACCTTCTCCCTCCACTTCGCGTGTGGTATTGTTCGAATCGAAAATAAACCACTGTCTTCTTAATAATTGGATGGAATAATCGGTAAGATTTGAAATTTCTACCCGGTAGGCGAACATGAAATGCTCATTAGCCGGATTTGAATATTCTGGCTGATAAACGGTTTCTACCGAAACTTTTATTCCTTCTGTAATTGCTGTTACCATGTTTAAATTTGAAAGTACAAAAACTATTTCAAAAATCAAGCCATTTCGATTTTATTAAGCTTTTAACCATTCAACCTGCCATTTATGCTGGCAGCATTTTTTTGACTAAAACAAAAAACCCTGCACAACATTAAAGCGTGCAGGGTTTAAATTATAAACTAGCGTAAAAAGCGTTGTTGCTTATTCTACTATTATTTTACCTTTCATTAACGCGTAGTGGCCAGGGAAAGAACAAATGTAATCGTAAGTGCCTTTAGCCAAAGTAAACTTTATGGTGTCTGATTCGCCAGGCCCCAAAAGTTTAGTATGCGCAACAATTTTCGATGCTTCGGAAGCAGGAATAAAATCTGTTTCTTTGGCGCTCGATGCTTTAGTTGCAAAAGCTGCAATATCAGTACCTTCTTTCAAAACAACAAAGTTGTGGCCCATTACGCTTTTTTCTGTTTTACCTACATTTTTCAATGTTAAAGTAATTTCTTTACCTGCAACAGCTTTTAATTCATTTTTACTAAACTGCATTTGGTCGTTAGCCTCAACTTCGAATGTATTAACGGCTACTGGTTCTGGGGCAGTGTTTTCAACCTTTGGTGCTTCTGTTGTGGTAGTTGTAGTAGTAGACTCTTTGGTCTCATCACCACCGCATGCGCTTAATGAAACAACAAATACAGTTGCCAATGCTAAAATTTTAAAATTGTTTTTCATAATATATTTATTAATGATTAATTAGAAATGATTTTTTTAACATTATAATTTTGTGTTTCTTGATTTAAAAAAATCATTGAGCAAATTTAAGAAAAGGAAAAAACCATTTATGTGAGTTTGGTCATTATTTACATTATTCAGCCGACAAAATCAGTATTTTGACTCCAAGATAACACTACTTACTTGCATAGAGAATAATGTTGATTTGCTCAATTTTTGCTCGATCGATAGGACCGTAATGCTAACAACCTTTGGTTGTAAAATAGGCAATTTAAAAATTAAGCCATTACTGTAGCGGGATCATAATTTGAAAACTTGAATGCTACTTCTTCTAAAATTTCATAAATATTTTCTACATCAGGTTCTGATACCAAACGCATCCTGAAGGGTTTAAAATCTGGCAAGCCTTTAAAATAATTTGAATAATGGCGGCGCATTTCAAAAATTCCAGTTTTATGCCCCTTCCACTCTATCGATTTTTCTAAATGTGTACTGCAGGCGGTAATCCTTTCTTGCAAAGTTGGCCCAGGCAAAACCTCACCAGTTTTAAAAAAGTGCTTTACTTCTCTAAAAATCCAAGGGTAGCCAATGGCCGCTCTGCCGATCATAATTCCATCAACTTCATATTCTAAACGCCAGTTGGCAGCTTTTACCACACTATCTACATCGCCATTGCCAAAAATTGGAATTTTAACACGCGGGTTACGCTTAATTTCTCGTATTAATGTCCAATCGGCTTCGCCTTTGTATAGCTGTGCTCTAGTGCGCCCGTGAATAGTTAATGCTTGAATACCGATATCCTGCAGCCGTTCGGCAACTTCTTCAACGTTTTTGGTATTGTCATCCCAGCCTAAACGGGTTTTAACGGTAACTGGCAAATGCGTTGCTTTTACAACAGCCTCTGTCATTTTTACCATTTTATCAATATCTTGCAGTAAAGCAGAACCAGCACCTCTACAAGCTACATTTTTAACGGGGCAACCGTAGTTAATATCCATTAAATCTGGCCCAGCAAGGGTAGCAATTTCAGTTGCTTCGCGCATACTCTCAATATCACTGCCAAAAATTTGAATTCCAATTGGCCTCTCGTATTCGAAAATATCTAGTTTCTTACGGCTTTTTGCAGCATCGCGGATTAATCCTTCTGAAGATATAAATTCGGTGTACATCAAATCTGCACCGCCTTGTTTGCACACAAAACGGAAAGGTGGATCGCTCACATCTTCCATTGGGGCAAGCAATAACGGGAACTCACCTAAATCTATATTTCCTATCTTTACAGACATTTTCTATCTTCAACAATTAATAATATCTACAAAGGTACAAATAATGAATTCTGTAACACCAAAACCGGGTGAAATCCATCCATTCTATCAACTACTTTTACTTTTGGCTTACGCATTTGTGGGCCTTTTAGTGTTTTCTGCCATTGCAGTTTTAATAATTGTAATCATTTACGGCACAAGCATTTTGAGTAATTTTGGCCTAATTACAAGTGGCGACCCGCAATATAATTTCGCCTTAAAAATATTTCAAATGGCTAGCTCAATTGGTATTTTTATTGTTCCACCTATTTTTTTGGCGATTACTCAAAAGCAAAATCCTTCAACTTTATTCGGCCTTTTAAAACCAAAGTACATGCCTTTGTTGTTGGTTTTTATTATAATGATGGTAAGTATGCCTTTTATGGAATGGTCGGTTACAATAAACCAGAAAATGGTATTGCCCGAGTTTTTAAGAGGTGTAGAGCAGTGGATGAAGGCCAAAGAAGCAGAGGCCATGAAAATGACTATACAGTTGTTAACGGTACGCAATAATTGGGATTTTGTTATTAATTTAACGATGATTGCAGTATTGCCGGCTATAGGCGAAGAACTATTTTTTAGAGGTGGTTTACAGAGAATTGCTTATAAAACTTTCGGCAATCCGCATGTAGCAATATGGATTACGGCGATTGTTTTTAGCGCCATTCATGTTCAGTTTTATGGCTTTTTACCACGTATGCTTTTAGGCGCAGGGTTTGGTTATTTGTACTATTATAGTGGCAACTTGTGGTATGCAATATTGGGGCACTTTATTAACAACGGTTATGCAGTTTGCGCCGCTTTATATATGCAAATGCACAACATACCGTTAAATAAAGCCGATGATCCTATCGGTTTTCCGTGGTATGGGTACTTAATTAGTGCGATAATTACCATAGCTTTGTTTAAAATTTTTAAAGATACCATACAACGTGAGCGAAAATTGGATTAAAGTATATACAACAGGCGATGCTTTTGCTGCCGAAGTATTAAAACAAGGATTAACAGAAGCGGGTATTCCTGCTGTAACAATAAACAAGCAACTTGCCGCCTACAATTTTGGCGAGGTGACTGTTTTAGTCAATAAATCAGATTTTGATAAGGCGATAGAATATATTGTGCAAAACCAAATAGATTAATAAGACCTCTGTCTCAACCTCATCCTTAGCATCGACCTCAGTACAAACCCAAAACCTTAAATGAAAACCAGAGCCATAACCGCCTTCTTTTTTACCATTGTTATGTTGGGATCAATGATGCTGGGTAAATATGTTTTTACAGCATTTTATTTGATTTTAAGCATGTTGGCGCTCTTTGAGTTTTATAAATTGATAAAAAACTCGGGTATTAGGCCACATAGAAACATTGGTTTGGTAGCTGCGGCGATAATTTTTTTAATGGCTGCGGGTTTGCATTATTTTAAGTACGATGTGAAGTATCTGTTGCTTTGTGTACCACTAATATTTTCGGTTTTTGTAACTGAACTTTATAAAAAGAACAAAATTCCATTTGCCAACATATCTTACACTTTTGTAGGTTTATTTTATGTTACCGTGCCATTTGTATTTTTTCATGGCTTAGGTTTTTTAAAAGATTGGAATAACTACAATTTTCATCTGCCACTTTCTTTTTTCTTAATGCTTTGGGCGAACGATACAGGCGCCTATCTTTTTGGCGTTAAATTTGGCAAACGAAAACTATTCGAGCGCCATTCGCCTAAAAAAAGTTGGGAAGGTTTTTTTGGAGGAATGTTTACAAGCGTTTTAGTTGCAGTGGGTTTATCGTATATTTTTACCGAAAACCAAATGTGGGTTTGGGTTGGTATGGCTGTTTTAATTGCTAGTTTTGGTACGCTGGGCGATTTGGTAGAATCGATGCTAAAAAGGAGTTTAAACACTAAAGATAGTGGCAATTTATTGCCAGGACATGGTGGTTTATTAGATCGTTTTGATGGTTTATTATTGGCTGCTCCCGTAGTTTATGCATATTTGTATTTAATTTTGAATTAAAATTTGCTTGCGGATTCCCCGTCAATTTTCGATAATTCCTCGTTCGTGGTCAATTGTAGTATTTTTATCTAGTCGAATCGTTCTTACTCAAGGTATTTCTTGCGCCTAAGCTTCAAAATTAAAGCAATACTTTTAGCTGAATATTGGCTACAATAAAGATTTTTTTTATAAGGGATTGTGATAATCTTTACGTTGCACAAACTATGTTTAGCAGAAATGATTCTAATTTTACGTTATGAAAGTAGAAATCTGGTCGGATGTAATGTGTCCGTTTTGTTATATAGGCAAACGTCATTTTGAGAAAGCACTCGAAAAATTACCTTTTAAGGATGAAATTGAGGTGGATTGGAAAAGCTATCAGCTAAATCCAGAATATCATAACACGAATAACGAAACAGTGTACGAATACCTTTCGAGAAGTAAAGGGATGCCAATTGAGCAGGCAAAGCAAATGGGCGCGCAGGTAGCCGACATGGCTAAACAAGCGGGCTTAACCATTAACTTCGATACCAATATTCCTGCAAATACTTTTAATGCGCACCGATTGATTCATTTAGCGGCAAAACACAATCTTCAAGATTTGGCAGAAGAAACGCTATTCGAAGCACATTTTGTAAATAGTAAAAACATAGGTGAAACAAGTGTTTTGATAGATTTGGCAGTAGAAATTGGCTTAGATAAAGTTGAGGCAGCACAAGTTTTAAACAGCGATGAATTTGCTGAAGCCGTTCGATACGACGTTTATGAAAGCCAGAATTTGGGTATTCGGGGTGTGCCCTATTTTGTAATGGATAGAAAGTTTGGCGTTTCGGGTGCGCAACCTGTGCAAGCGTTTGTTGAGGCGCTAACACAAAGTTTTACCGAATGGAAAGAAGTACAGCCTAAAACAACGCTTACTTCATTAAATAAAAGTAATGATGCCATTTGTGATGAAAATGGCTGTGAAATTTAATTATCCTTTTAAAGGATTGAATTAAGTTGCGTTCTTGGAACGGTGATTTAGCAAAATTATCAACTTTTGTTC
Organism: Pedobacter changchengzhani; assembly: GCF_004354365.1. Taxonomy (GTDB): domain Bacteria; phylum Bacteroidota; class Bacteroidia; order Sphingobacteriales; family Sphingobacteriaceae; genus Pedobacter; species Pedobacter changchengzhani. The sequence goes on along the minus strand of NZ_SJCY01000002.1, from coordinate 427,829 downwards.
ACGAAATATAAAATTAAAATACAACGATCGAAGTGGTTTCAAAAATCAGCAACTTCGATCGTTTTTCAGTTTTAATTCCAGCCACCACCTAAGGCGCTATAAATATTAACAACAGCATTTAATTGTTGCTTTTTGGTGTCGATCAAATCTAACTTCGCTTCCAAAGCATCGCGCTGGGTCATTAAAACCTCAAAGTAATCGGCCCTAGCAGAACGAAATAAATCGTTAGAAATATCTACTGATTGCGTTAATGCGAGCACCTGTTTTTGTTTTAAAATATAGCTTTTCTCTAAATTATCAATATTAGAAAGTTGGTTAGCAGTTTCCATATATCCATTTAAAATGGTTTTTTCGTAATTATAAACTGCTTGAATTTGTTTTGCATTTGCGGTAAGGTAACTTGCTTTAATTGCGTTTTTGTTGATGAGTGGTCCGGCTAAATCACCTGCTAACGAGTACAATAGAGATTCGGGCGTGCGAATTAAATAGCTCGGATTAAACGCTTGGTAGCCCAACGTTGCAGAAATATTTAACGATGGATAAAACTGTGCTTTTGCAATGCTAACATCGAGCTTTGCTGAAGCTAAATCTAATTCTGCTTGCTTAATATCTGGTCGGTTTGCTAATAATTGGGCTGGCAAACCTGCTTTAATAACAGTTGGAACTAAATCCATAAATCTGTCGCCATTTCTTTTAATCGGTTGGGGATATCTGCCCAACAAAAAATTAATTTTATTCTCTTGTTCGCTAATACTTTGCTGAATATTATACTTTAAACTTTCAGAATTATATACCTCTGCCTGAAATTTTCTAACAGCCAACTCGGTTACTCGCGAGGCCTGTTTTTGAATCTTCATTAAGTTTAAAGCATCGTTTTGTAAAACAATATTTTTCTTAATGATTGTAAACTGATTATCTAAAGCCAAAAGCTCGTAATAAGAATTGGCCACTTCGGCAACTAAGTTTGTAACTACAAAATTCTTGCCCTCAATCGATGACAAATAGTGGTAATATGCCGATTTTTTTGCGTTTCTGAGTTTATGCCAAACATCAACTTCCCAATTGGCAGTTAAACCAACTTGATAATCGGGCAAAATTTCAGGCACACTGCTTCCCGGTGTAATATCTGTACTTGCATCGCCCGCACCTTGGCTGGTGTATAAGCCAACTTTATCAAAACCTGCACCTGCATGATAACCAACTGTTGGCAAAAGATCTCCTTTTTTGGCTTTTATGTCGTTTTTGGCAATCTCGATATCTTTTAAAGTAATGTTTAAGTCTTGATTGTTTTTCAAAGCAGTATCAATCAAGTTCGCTAAATCCTCATCGTTAAAAAATTGACGCCATTTAATATTGGCTACGTTTGCACTATCTTTGGAAGCAGTAAAACTAAAAGGAACATTTTTTTGCGCATTGCGTTGCTCCAACTGCGGTAGTTTGCATGCCGAATAACCCACGGCAATTAAAATTAAGCCTAAGCTTTTATATTGATTTATTTTAAACATTGTGCTCAATTTCTTCGGATAATGGATTTTCATCCTCAATATTTATAAGTTTTCGCTTTGCGGAAATGGTGCCAAAAATGAAGTATAACCCCGGGATAATAATTACGCCAAATATGGTTCCGAAGAGCATACCGCCTGTGGCAGCTGTACCAATTGTTCGGTTGCCTATTTTTCCGGGTCCGGTGGCAATCATTAAAGGGATTAAGCCTGCTATAAAAGCAAAAGAAGTCATTAAAATTGGCCTGAACCTAAGCACCGCCGATTCTATTGCCGCATTAAAAACTGATACACCTTGGCTGTGCCGCTGTGCCGCAAACTCTACAATTAGCACCGCGTTTTTGCCTAGCAAACCAATAAGCATAACCATTGCGGCCTGTGCATAAATGTTGTTTTCTAAGCCTAAAACTTTAAGAAAAATGTATGTGCCGAAAATACCAGCAGGTAATGATAAAATTACTACCAAAGGCAATACAAAACTTTCATATTGTGCAGCCAAAATAAGATAAACAAAGCCCAAGCAAATTAAGAAGATATAAATTGCCTCATTTCCTCTCGATACTTCATCTTTCGAAATACCTGCCCAATCAATTCCGAAACCTCTTGGTAGCGTTTTTTGTGCTACTTCTGTAATGGTTTTAATTGCTTCGCCAGAACTATAACCCAAAGCAGATTGACCACTAATTTCGGATGAATTTGACATGTTGTGCCGCGTAATTTCCGATAAACCATACACTTTATCCATTTTCATAAATGCAGAAAAAGGAACCATTTCATCTCTGCTGTTTTTAACAGATAGTTTTAAAATATCAGATGGAAGCGCCCTATATTCTGGCAAAGCCTGCACCATTACTTTATATTGGCGATCGTACTTTATAAAGCTGGTTTCGTAATCACTTCCCACAAATGTGGATAAAGTACTCATTGCATTATCAATAGTAACGCCTTTTTGTTGGGCAAGGTCGTTATCGATATTTAGCATATATTGAGGAAAACTGGCGCTGTAGAAGCTAAATACAGATGATAATTCTTTTTGCTTATTAAGCTCGCGAACAAAATCATTACTTACCGTTTCCATTTTTTTGTAATCGCCACTGCCGGCTTTATCCAATAATCGCAATTCAAATCCGCCAGCTGCGCCATAACCCGGAACTGCCGGAGGTTGGAAAAACTCGATCGTAGCGCCCGGAATTTCTTTAGCCTTTTTTTCGAGTTCATTAATTACATCAAGCGATGAGTTTTTGCGGTCGCTCCAATCTTTTAAGTTAATTAAACAAGTTCCGGCATTTGAGCCTGTTCCTTCGGTAAGAATTTCGTAACCCGCCAAAGATGAAATTGATTTCACACCTTCAATATCTTTAGCCAAAACCTGAAGCCTTTTAGCAACCTCGTTTGTACGTTCTAAAGTAGAGCCCGCAGGAGTTTGGATAATGGCGTAAACCATGCCTTGGTCTTCATTAGGGATAAAGCCCGATGGAACGGAATTGTTTAAAAAAAATATCCCGATACAAAAAGCAATTAATGCGCCAAAAGTTAATAACCTACGACTTACCACTTTGTTTAAAAGCTTGGTATAACTACCGGTAAGCCTGCCAAACCAATTGTTAAAGCCATCTAAAACCCGATCAATTACCGATTTCTTTTTTGCTTTACCGTGATTACTCTTTAACATCATAGCACATAATGCAGGTGTTAAGGTTAGTGCAACTAAACCCGAAAGGATGATGGCTGTAGCCATTGTAATGGAGAATTGACGGTAAAAAATACCAACCGGCCCCGACATAAAAGCAACTGGAATAAAAACCGACGCCATAACAAAAGTAATGGCGATGATTGCACCACTAATTTCTTTCATGGCTTCTTGCGTTGCTTTTAAAGCTGAAAGTTTCTTGGTTTCCATTTTATAATGCACCGCTTCTATTACCACAATGGCATTATCAACCACTACCCCAATGGCTAAAACTAAGGCAAATAGCGTAATTAGATTTAGGGATATGCCAAAAAACTGCATAAATATAAATGTACCAATAAGCGATACGGGTACTGCAATGATGGGAATTAAGGTAGAACGCCAATCGCCTAAGAACAGGTAAACCACCAAACCCACCAAAATGAAAGCTTCTATTAAAGTGTGCAGTACTTTTTCTATGGAAGCATCTAAAAATTTAGACACATCGTAACTGATTTCGTAATCTAAACCTTTTGGAAAAGACGAGGCTTTAATCTCGGCCATTTTTGCCTTAACATCCTTAATAACTTGGCTTGCATTACTACCGTACGATTGCTTTAATACAATTGCTGCGGAAGATTTGCCGTTTAAGCTGGAGTATAAATTGTAAGCAGAACTACTAAAATCGACATCGGCCACATCTTTTAAGCGCAACATTTCCCCATCGGGATTAGCACGTAAAACGATATTTCCATATTGCTCTTTAGTTGTAAACCTGCCTGAGTATTTTAAAACATACTCAAAAGCTTGAGAACGCCTGCCAGAACTTTCGCCTGTTTTGCCCGGCGAAGCTTCTAAACTTTGCTCGTCAAGCGCTTTCATCACTTCATCGGCAGAAATTTTGTAAGCCTGCATCCGATCAGGTTTAAGCCAAATGCGCATGGCATAATCACGATCGCCTAAAATATCGGCGAAGCCAACACCATCTACGCGTTTCAGCTCCGACAGCAAGTTTATATCTGCATAGTTATACAGAAAACTTTCGTTCATTTTAGGGTCTTTACTGTATAAGTTAATATACATCAGCATGTTAGACTCTTCTCTGGTAATTTTTACACCTTCTCTTATTACGAGCGGGGGCAATTTATTGGTTACAGCTGCAACGCGATTTTGAACATTAAATGATGCTTGGTTGGGATCGGTACCTAAATTAAATACCACTTGAATACTTGCTTCGCCATCATTTCCAGCATCTGAAGCAATATATTTCATTCCCGGTACGCCGTTTAGCGCACGCTCTAAAGGAATAATAACCGATTTAATTAGCAGTTCGTTATTTGCACCAGGATACTCTGCGGTAATATTTACTTTTGGTGGCGAGATGGATGGAAACTGCGTTACTGGCAAACCAGTAATGGCCAAAGCACCTAAAAAAACAATTATAAGCGATATAACTATAGAAAGTACCGGCCGTTGGATGAATTTACTGAACATAAATTTTAGTGGTAATGTTATTCTGCGTGTAATTTCAAACCGTTAATTACGCCTTTAGGATCAAGATATTTGAATTTGATTTGATCGCCTTCTTTTACTTTCTGCACCCCGTCTAATAAAATTTTATCATCGGCTTTTAGTCCAGCACCAATTACATATAAATCTGGAATTTCGTTTGCGATGGTAATTTCTCGGGCGTTTACTTTATTGTTTTTATCAATTATAAAAACGTAGGTTTTATCCTGTATTTCGTAAGTTGCTTTTTGGGGTACAACTAATGCATTTTTTAGCGGAACCAACATTTCTACTTTACCCGTTTCTCCGTTTTTAAGTAAACCGTTGGGGTTGTTAAATCGAGCTCGAAAAGCGATGTTTCCTGTTTCGTTGTTAAATTCACTTTCTACGGTTTCAACAGTACCTTTAGCAGATAAAAGTTCGTTGTTTGCCATTAATAAACTTACTTGTTGTTTGCCTTTCTCTTTTACAGCACTGGCATAATTCAAATATTCGGGTTCAGAAACGTTGAAATAGGCAAACATTTCGCTGTTATCGGATAGGGAAGTTAGCAACGCCCCTTCATCAACCAAACTCCCAATTTTAAGTGGAATTCGATTAATTTTTCCGCTGAAGGGCGCTTTGATTTCAGTTAGTGCGAGGTGCATTTTGGCTAAAGAAGTTTCTGCATTTGCAGCGTCTAATTTTGCTTTAGCCATAAAAAATTCGTTTTTAGAAACTACATTTTTATCGGATAATAATTTTGTGTTTTGAAGTTCAATTTCTGCAGATTTTGATTCTGCTTGTGCTTTTAACAGCTCTGCTTGAAACATTTTCGGCATAATCCTAAACAGCAATTGTCCGGCTTTTACAGTTTGCCCTTCATCAACATAAATATTTTGGAGATAGCCCTTTTCCTGCGCCCGTAATTCGATATTTCGAACTGATTTTATTTCAGCAACATAATCTTTGTTAAAAGATGTGTCTATTTTTAGGGGAGAAGTTGCGGTGTAATTTGTTGATTCTTCTTTTTCTTCCTTTTTTGAGCTACAACCTGTCTGATACAAAAGCAAACTTACTGCGCTTAGGAGTATTAATTTTCTCATTAACTGCTAATTTTAGACGAACGGATTTTAAAGATGTTTTAAAATCTTATCGATGGCAAAATAAAGGCAGTATTATGAAGTTTTAATGAATTGAGCGAAGAGTTGGTTTTGATATGATAATTGGAATTAATTATTTATTTTGATTTTTCAATGGCGTTAACAAATATTCCAATCCATTAACTCTAATTTCGAACATCGTAGCCATTAAATCGCCTAATTTTCCCTTCGGGAAACCTTTATCTTTATACCAAAGCAAGTAACTTTCGGGTATGTTGCAAATTAAATAGCCTTTGTACTTTCCGTAAGGCATTTGCATTTTAACTAAATCGAGCAGTAAGGTTGGGTCTAGCATTAACTTATAAAATCTAAATAGTTTTCTTTGTTTACAATTGTGAAGTTTGCATTAGGGTAATTTTTGGCGAAAAAACCGGGGATTTTCTTTTTCTGGTTTGCCAACTTAAAATCTACCGCATTAATCTGTTCGTCTTTAACTTCAATAAAATCAATTTCTTGTTGGTCGTATGTTCTCCAAAAGTAATTTCTTGTGTTTTCTTCTTGGTAGCTTGTCTTTTTTATACGTTCGCTAAAGCAATAATTTTCCCATAAAATACCATGATCGTTGCGAAGTGCTAAAAGTCTAAAATCATTTATTATCGCATTACGGATACCATTATCATAAAAATACCATTTAGAAGATTTAGTAATTTCCTTGCGTAAGTTATTACTATATCCGCCTACTTTATAAATGATAAATACCTTTGAAAGTAAATCCAAATATCGATCAACAGTGTTTTTACTAAGTCCTAAATTGCGAGAAAGTTCATCGATAGAAACTTCTGACCCAACCTGCAACGCAATTAATTTTAGCAAATCGAAAAGTTTGGTGCTATTTTGAATATTTTCATACATCAAAATATCTTTTAGCAAGTATGACTTTACCAATTCTGTTAAATATGTTGTTTTTTCGGCAATTGTATTTAACTGGAAAAGCTCCGGATAAGACCCAAAGATTAATCGCTCTTCGAGGTTTTGGGCAGTTTGTAAGCCATTTTCGATAGTAGTTAACTCTAGTTGTGCTATTGGATAAAGATAATAAGTTAAACTTCTTCCCGTTAATGGTTCACCTGTTTGGTTAGATAGATCGAAAGCTGATGATCCACTTGCAATGATGGTTAAATCTTTAAAAGAATCAATCAGAAGCTTTAAAATTTTTCCAATTTCTGGTATAACTTGCGCTTCATCAATTACTAAAAGCTTCGCTTCGCCTAAAATTCTTTTATAGTTTGCAGCGGTACGCGAGGCAAGTAATGCCTGCACATCTTGATCTTCGCCATTTAAAAATAAATGTTCAATTGTTGTTTCTCGGAGGATGTTCTCGATAAACCAAGTTTTACCAGCACGGCGAGTTCCAAAAAGCAGGATAACCTTATTTTTGCCAATTTTGCTTTTTATAACAGAACTTAAATATCTAGGTATTTGATCTTCCATAGCGCACAAATATAACAAAAATAGTTAATTCAGTCAATCAACTGAATGAATTAACGTTAATTCAGTCAGTTGACTGACTGAATTCGTGTTTTTTAGTCGATAAGTTCTAAAGTTTGGATCGCCTCTTCAACGGTTGTTACGTTATCGAAAGCAATTCTCAAGGTATTTTTCACTTCTTTTAAATTACACATCCGTGGATGATTTTGCGCAAAAGTTAATATTTTGGTGAACGTATCCGAATCGAAATATTTCGATTGTTTATCACTTAAAAAATATCCTCTTAAGCTATTTTTCTTAAAGCTGATTTTCTCGAAGCCTAATTTTTTGCCCAACCATTGTAACCGTACCACACTTAACATCGTTTTTACCTGTGGCGGAACGGGTCCGAAACGATCAGCTAAATGCTTTTCAAAAATAGCCAATTCGGTTTCGTTGTTGAGCTTAGAAAGTTCGGTGTATAAATTATAGCGCTCGGTGATATTGGTAATGTAAGCGTCGGGGATGTAGAGTTCCAAATCGGTATCAACTTGCGTAAAACCTACAAAACTACGAGCAGGTTCATTTTCGAATAAACCTTTAAATTCTGCCTCTTTAAGTTCTTGAATGGCTTCATCTAAAATTTTATGGTACATTTCGAAACCAATTTCGGCGATAAAGCCGCTCTGTTCTGCTCCCAATAAATTTCCGCTACCGCGGATGTCTAAATCTCGCATCGCAACATTAAAACCGCTACCCAAATCAGAAAATTCTTCAATGGCACTTAAACGTTTTCTAGCTTCGGAAGTTAAAGTAGATAAAGGTGGCGAAAGTAAATAACAGAAAGCTTTTTTGTTGCTTCGGCCTACGCGACCACGCATTTGGTGCAAATCGCTCAGTCCAAACATGTGCGCATGGTTTATAATTATCGTGTTGGCATTCGGAATATCCAAACCCGCCTCTATAATAGTTGTTGCCACTAAAACATCTTTTTCGCCGTTAATAAAATCCATCATCACGTCTTCCAGTGCATCGCCATCTAGTTGTCCGTGTGCAATACCAATCCTCGCTTTTGGCACTAATTTTTTAATTAACCCGCCCAATTGCATTAAATCATTAACGCGATTGTGTACAAAGAAAACCTGTCCGCCTCTATCCAATTCAAATTGTACAGCTTCTTGTATCAACTTATCGTTAAAAACATGTAATTCGGTATTTACAGGTTGCCTATTTGGTGGTGGCGTACTAATAATAGATAAATCTCGAGCGCCCATTAAAGAAAAATGTAAAGTACGAGGAATTGGCGTTGCGGTAAGCGTTAAGGTATCAACATTAATCCTAACGGCTTTTAATCGTTCTTTTGCGGCTACGCCAAATTTCTGTTCCTCATCAATAATCATGATGCCCAGATCTTTAAATTTTACATCTTTACTGAGTAAACGATGGGTTCCGATTAAAATATCTACCTTACCTAAAGCGGCTTCGGCTAAAGTTTCTTTAATTTGCTTGCTGGTTTTAAATCGATTTATATAATCAACCGTAACCGGAAAATCTTTTAAACGTGCCGAAAAAGTTTTAAAATGTTGTAAAGCTAAGATAGTGGTAGGCACCAAAATAGCGGCTTGTTTACCCTCAGCAACGGCTTTAAATGCCGCACGAACTGCAATTTCTGTTTTGCCAAAACCAACATCGCCACAAACCAATCGATCCATCGGGTATGGAGATTCCATATCCTTTTTCACATCTTGGGTAGCTTTTAATTGATCGGGTGTATCTTCATAAATAAAAGATGCTTCTAATTCGGTTTGTAAATAACCATCCGGAGAAAAAGCCGTTCCTTCTTGTGCTTTACGCAAAGCATAAAGCCTAATTAAATCTCGGGCAATATCTTTAACTTTTTTTTTAGTGGTTTTTTTTAGCTTATCCCAAGCATCGGTGCCCAATTTATTCATTTTTGGCACACCGCTTTCTTTCCCACTGTATTTTGCAATGCGGTTAAGCGAGTTAATGTTTACATACAACAAATCGTTATCGGCATAAACCAAACGAATCATTTCTTGGGTTTTACCGTTAACCTCCACCTTTTCTAATCCGGCATATTTGCCAATACCATGATCGATGTGGGTAACATAATCTCCAGCTTTTAATTCGCGCAGATCTTTAAGCGTAATCGCCTGACTTTTTTGGTAACCTTTTTTAAGTTTGTATTTGTAGTAACGATCAAAAATTTGATGATCGGTGTAAAAAGCAGTTTGAATGTTGGCATCAATAAAACCTTCGCGAAGCATATTATTGATGGGTGTAAACTTTGCAGTTTTATCAATATCATCTAAAATAGCATATAAACGCTCAATTTGCTTAGGCGAATCGGTAAAAATAAAATTGATAATTCCTGCCTTTTCATTCTCTTTTAGATTGTGGATGAGCAGGTTAAAATCTTTATTAAATGATGGCTGCGGTTTGGTTTCAAAATCGAAACGATAATCGGTTTTATAAAAAAACTGTTTGCCAAATTCTATAATAGGGAAATCTTGTAAATGATCGCCAAGTAGCTTCTCGTCTGAAAATGCAAATTTTGGATCAATCCAATCGGGGTTTTGCGTTTTATCGGCCAATGATAAAGCTTTCCAAAGTTCGGATGCTTTTTTGTAGCCTGCCTTAACAATATCTAAAGTAAATTCAACATCCTTAAACCAAAGTTGGGTATCTTGATCAATGTAATCCAAAATACTAATGTTGCTTTCAGTTAAAAATTTAGCCTGTACATTAGGTACAATGGTGAGTGATTTTAAATCGGTAACAGAAAGCTGACTATCAATTTCAAAGCTGCGGATGCTTTCTACCACATCGCCAAAAAATTCAATCCGATAAGGTAAATCCGAAGAAAACGAGAAAATATCTACAATGCCGCCCCGAATTGAAAACTGCCCAGGTTCGTAAACAAAATCCCGACGATCAAAATCGTAATCAATTAAAAACTCATTAATAAATTCGATGCCGAGTTTAGCGCCTAAACCTATTTCTAACGTGTTTTTTTCTAAAGCAGAGCGATCAATCACTTTTTCGGCAATGGCTTCGGGATAAGAAACTACAATTTTTCCATATTCCGAATCATGGTTAAGCTCGTTTAAAACTTCCGCCCTAGCTAACACATTTGCCGTATCTACTTGTGTAAAATCAAAAGATTTGCGGTAAGATGATGGAAATAATAAAACTTCTTTATCCAATACACTTTCCAAATCAGATTGAAAATATGAGGCCTCTTCTCGATCTGGAAGTACGAAAAGCAAAGGTTTGTGCAATAAAAAGTACGATGAGAGTGCAACAAGTGCATCCGCAGAACCTACTAAACCCTTTAGTTGTATTTTAGGGTTTTTACTGGCATTCAACGCTTTGGTAAATTCGATTACGCTATCGTTGGTTTTGTATCTATTAACTAAATCTCGAATATTCAAGGTGCAAATTTAAACTTATCTTTTATAATAAACCTCAAATTGGTGTAAAGGTTTTTTTAACTATTTTTGATTTTTTTGGATACTGGAATTTTAAAATTTTACTTTAGATGTGATTGGTTCTTTGATGAAATAAACAACTTCGTCGAATAATATGCGCTGTTTGTCGAATTAACTGCAGTTTGTGTAACATAACCCCATCATCAGCCTCTAAACCATATAAATTGATAAACATGAAATACTTTAAAAGCTTGCCATTAGAATTGCTATTCTGGATAACGGCTTTGGTATTATTGGCAACTGCGAATGCGCACGAACATCATTTTACACTTTGTCCCATTGCAAATTTGGGTTTCGAACGTTGGTGCCCAGGTTGTGGCTTAGGGCGTTCAATTACCTATATTTTTCATGGGGAATTTGAACAAAGTTTTAGGCAACATTGGTTCGGGATACCGGCGTTGTTAATATTGTTGCATAGAATTTACGTACTTACAAAGAAAATAGAAATTAGAAAATTAAAAACACATATTTAAAATATTATGGATAACTATCAATCACCTTTAATGGCTTTACCAGGTATAACGCCAGAAGAATTCTCGTACTTACAACAAGCAACAACTGGTTTAAATGAGCAACAAATGCGCAATTTCCTGATGTTTTACAGTGGCCGAAGAAAAAATCCATCAGATATGTTAATTTTTTGTTTGATCGGATTATTGGTTTTGCCAGGCTTACAAAGATTTATTATCGGACAGATAGGGATGGGTATTCTATACCTATTAACTTGGGGTTTATGTTTTATTGGCTCTATTGTAGATATTGTCAATCATAAAGACTTAGCTTTTCAACACAACCAGAAAATGGCTTTCGAAAGTTTGCAAATGGTAAGGATGGGCGGTTTTCAGCAACCGGCTCCAACAACTCCAGTTGATAATAAATTTTAGGAGATGAAAGTCAGATTTATTTTGACTTAGTTCTGCCACCCACTATTAAAAAGCCAAGCACCAAGATTAAGTCCGCACCCGAATAAAAAACGGGTTTGCGGACTTTCTGTTTTGTTATTTGTATCCCCTTGGGAATTTTGGGCGTATTAAAATTGGGTTTGTTATTTTATGGCTTTAGCTGGTTTTTAATACGCTCGATTTTTTACGCTTTCAACTCGCTCCTTTTTTAAGGAGGGGCTGGGGGTGGTTATCAACTAACTAATATTGTTTATTCATCTCAAGAATTAATTCGCAGAAGTTTTTCATCTTCATTTCAAACAAAAACCTCAAAATTTCTATCTTTATAAAATGAGATTATCAGAAATAACAAACTACTTAGAAACTGTTGCGCCTCTAAATTATCAAGAGGATTATGATAATGCTGGGTTAATTGTTGGCGACCCAAATATGGAAGTGCATGCTGCTTTGGTAGCATTAGATTGTATAGAGAAAATAGTTGATGAAGCCATTGCTACGGGATGTAATTTAATTATCACCCATCACCCAATTGTTTTTAAAGGCTTAAAAAAACTGAATGGTAAAAATTACGTGGAGAGAGTTGTGCTTAAAGCCATTAAAAATAATATTGCTTTATATGCCATTCATACCAATTTAGATGCGATTGATACCGGTGTTAATGCTCGTATTTGTGAACGATTAGGTTTAACAGGCACAAAAGTACTTTCGCCAAAAGCGGGATTATTAAAAAAACTCGTTACTTTTTGTCCGCAGGCACAAGCTGAGCAATTGCGCTCGGCATTGTTTTATGCAGGCGCAGGAAATATTGGCAATTATAGCGATGCAAGTTTTAACGCCGATGGCTTTGGTACTTTTAAAGGAAATGAAAATGCCGATCCATTTGTTGGCGAAATAGGCGTTCGGCATAAAGAGCCCGAAGTTAGGATTGAGGTAATTTATCCGACACAGACAGAGCGTAAAATTTTGGTGGCTTTGTTCGAAAACCATCCTTATGAAGAAATTGCGTATGATATTTATAAGTTAGAGAATAAGCATCAGTTAGTGGGCTCTGGCATGGTTGGCTGGTTAGAATACGATATGGATGCTTATGATTTTCTGCATTTAGTTAAAGATAGAATGCAAGCTAAAGTAGTTAGGCATACCGAAATTATTGGCAAGCGTATTAAAAAGGTGGCCGTTTGCGGTGGCTCAGGGAGTTTTTTGTTAAAAGATGCAATTGCAGCAGGTGCTGATGTTTTTATTACCGGAGATTTTAAATACCACGAATTTTTTGATGCGGAACATAAAATTATAATTGCCGACATCGGACACTTTGAGACTGAACAATTTACCTCGAATTTATTGGTTGAAATTATTCAGAAAAAATTTACTAACTTTGCAATCCGTTTAACGGAGCAAAATACAAACCCCATAAATTACTTGTTTTAATGGAACAAACCGTAGAACAAAAGCTAAAAGCTTTATACGAATTACAAAATATCCACACAAAAATTGATAAAATTCGCCAGGTAAGAGGTGAATTGCCAATGGAAGTTGCCGATTTAGAAGATGATGTTTTGGGTTTAGAAACCAGAATTTCTAAAATTAAAGGTGAACTTGACGATCTTGAAGATTCTATCGTTACAAGAAAGAATACGATCAAAGATTCTCAGGCAGCAATTAAAAGATACGATACGCAATTAAAAGAGGTTAAAAATAATCGTGAATACGATGCTTTAACTAAAGAAATTGAGATTCAAGGTTTAGATATTCAAGTTGCTGAAAAGAAGATTAAAGAACATGGTTTCGAAATTACTTCTAAAACAGAAATCTACGAAGCAACTAAACTTCAATTGGAAAGCAGAAAGAAAGATTTAGAAGTTAAAAAAGGCGAATTGGATGTAATTACTTCTGAAACAGAAAAAGAAGAAAAAGATTTACAAAAGAAAGCCGATAAAGCTGAGCCAACAATCGATGCACGTTTATTAGTAGCTTACAAACGTTTACGCAAAAACTCTGTAAACGGGTTAGCGGTTGTAACAATCGATCGCGATTCGTGCTCAGGATGTTTCAATCAAATTCCACCTCAACGTCAGTTAGATATCCGTCAGCGTAAAAAAATTATTGTTTGCGAGCATTGCGGACGTATTTTGGTTGATGAAGCCTTAACTGTAGAAGTTGCTGAAGCTTAATTTAAACTAAAAATATATTAACGGCTTTGTTTACAAAAACAAGGCCGTTTTTTTTGTTCAACCCAACGGCATCGTCATTATGTTAAGGAGTAAATCAAAAAAATGATGTGAACTCTTTCTGCCCTGGCCGGGCGGGCTTTTTCTTTTTGACAACAAAAAGAAACAAAAATTTCCGGCTGAAAATTTTTGTATTAAAGTTAGTGGTTTGGCTCGGACAGTGGATTCCCAAAAATTTATTAGGCCGGGTTTAAGGTGAACGGGGATTCATTACTTAGGCTTAGCCAAGCGGACATATACAATTGTATAAAGCGCTGTACAAATGTTAGTTAACCAGCAACATCAATGGTAGCTCCAGCTTGGAAGCATTTGCAATCACCCTCCTCCAAATGCAGGGCTTTAAACGACTTGTAAAATTTTACAAACCATCACATAAATTAACTTTTTAAAATCTAAGTTAATGCAGATATTTGCTTCTACTTTCAAAAATCTACTGCTTTAAATGCTAAAATCCCTGCGCTATTTATTTCTGCTTTTTGCAATTTTTTTGTTTGTTCCACTATCCTCTTTTGCCAATTTTGATTTTAATGCCAATTGTTTAAATGCATATAAAAATATTTTTGAGCTTAAACTAGGCAATGCTAGGGCTTACCTTTCTACCGAAAAAAAACTCAGACCCAATAATTCTATAATTCCTTTACTAGAAAATTACATCGATTATTTTACGTTGCTTACTTCGGATAGTAAAGCTGAGTTCGATCGCTTAAAGGCGAATAAATCAGTCCGACTAAATATCATCAGTGCCGATGATAAAACCTCTCCCTATTACTTGTATGCGCAAGCAGAAATAAACTTACAGTGGGCTTTAATACATGGTAGGTATGGCGAATATTTTAATGCCGCTATGGAGATTAGGAAGGCCAACAGCTTATTGGCAGAAAACGTAAAAAATTTTCCATCTTTCCCGTTAAGCTATAAAGGCTTGGGCTTAATAAATGCCGTTTTGGGAAGTTTACCTGATGGAGCTTTAAAAAGTACATTAGCTACTTTTGGGATAAAAGGTGATACCGAAGTTGGATTAGCCATGCTAGATAAACTTGCTGGAAGCATTGCCGAAACTACTTATGAGCCCTTTTACGAAGAAGTTGCTTTTTATTACAGCTATGTTTTAATTGATGTGGCCCATAGTGCCTCGGCTTATACCAAAACCATGCATTATACCGCGCGAATGAACGATAGCAGTTTATTAAAAACCTATTTACAAGGTTATGTTTCGATTAAATATGCGCACACAGATAATGCAATGGCAATTTTTAAGCATAAACCTGTAGGCGCAATTTATGTAAATTTTCCATATCTGGATTATTTGGAGGGTGTGGCGCACTTAAATAAGTTGGATTTAAACGCCGTAATCTATTTTGAGAACTTTTTAAAAACGACTAAAGGCGTAGATCATATTAAAGATACTTATATGCATTTAGCTTGGGTTTCGCTTTTAAAGGGGGATAAATTAAATTATAAAAAATTTGCAGAAAAGGCCGTAAGCAATGGTTTTCTTTATCAAGAGAAAGATAAGCAGGCACAAAATGAAGCTTTAAGCCCGATGCCAAACGTAGAATTGCTAAAAGCTAGGTTGCTGTTTGACGGGGGTTATTTAACAAAGGCATTGAGTTTTTTAGCAGATAAAACCAATGAGGATTTTGCCACCGATAAGGATAAAACGGAATTTAACTATCGATTGGGCAGAATTTACGATGATTTGGGAAAAGACAATCAATCCCTAACCTATTATCAAAATGCGATAAACATTGGCAGAAATTTAAAATATTACTTCGCTGCAAATGCTGCTTTACAAATGGGTAAAGTTTATGAGAAAAAGAAAGATTTTATCAAAGCAAAATCATCATATAACACCGCCATAAACATGAAAAACCATGAATATGAAAGCAGTATAGAAACTCAGGCTAAAGCCGCATTGAAACGAATAGCAAACTAGAATCTATAAATAAATGCGTTAATGTGCATTCCCGCACCAACTGATGCAAATACAGCCACATCGCCTTTTTTTACGCTATAATCTTTAACTTGATGCTTTAGTACCAAATCCAATAAAGTAGGTATAGTGGCTACAGAACTATTTCCCAACCAAGAAATCGTCATTGGTACTAAATTATCAGGTATCGTATCTATGTTATAAAGTTTAAACAGGCGTTTCATTATTGCGGTATCCATTTTGCCATTGGCTTGGTGAACAAATACAATATCTATATCCTCAGCACTTAAGCCAGCCTTATCAATTGCTTTTTTAATTACTTGAGGCACTTGAATTACAGCAAATTCGTAAAGTTTGCGGCCGTTCATTTTTAGGTAAGAGTTGTCGTTTGCTTCTTCTGGATTTGCACCTTTGCCCATAATCAATAAATTGCCATGGTTTAATGCATGCGTTTCTGTTTTATGGGAAATTATGCCTCTTTTTTCGTTACTTTCTTCGGCCTCGAAAATTACCGCTCCTGCACCGTCGGCAAAAATCATACTGTCTCTATCGTGTGGATCAACCATGCGAGAAAGTGTCTCGGCGCCAATCACCAACACTCGTTTGGCATCTCCACTTTTAATATAGTAATCGGCCTGTATAGACCCTTGTACCCAACCCGGGCAACCAAATATAATATCATAAGCAACGCAATCTGGATTTGCAATGCCCAATTGTTGCTTAACTTTTGAAGCTAGAGAAGGCAAAATATCAATTCGGTTACTTCCCGGATGGACATCGCCAAAATTATGGCAGAATATAATATAA
The DNA here is from genome assembly GCF_004354365.1 of Pedobacter changchengzhani. Lineage (GTDB taxonomy): Bacteria > Bacteroidota > Bacteroidia > Sphingobacteriales > Sphingobacteriaceae > Pedobacter > Pedobacter changchengzhani. The sequence goes on along the minus strand of NZ_SJCY01000002.1, from coordinate 411,218 downwards.
TCTAAAGTTTCTTTATCAATGCCTGCATTTTCAATAGCACGCTCAGCAGCTTTTGCACCAATTTGGTTATTTAATTCACCATCATCTGCGTAGCGTCTTTCTACAATTTCTGTTATCTCCGAAAATTTCTGTACAATTTCCGAATTTTCTTTTTCGATTTTGTTTCCATTCTCATAAAAAGTAGAATTAAGAAATTCATTACCAGAGATAATACGCTCAGGAATATAACTTCCTGTACCAGAAATAATGGTGTTGATCATGTTGCTTTTACCCGTTAATACTATATACCAAAATGGTATTTGGTATAAAAATATTATAATTTAATCGAAAATAAAAATTTTTAATTAGAAATGGGGATTTTTACGCTCAGTATAATAGCTAATCATTAACCAAAAATAGAAAAAACCCATTTGAACAATATGCTACCAATACAAAAGTCTTTTCAATATATGCCTTTCAGCTTTAGCGGTAATTGTTCTAATCATCGATCGAATTTTGATTTCCATGCTTGTTTTTAACGATTTTAAAAAGCAAAGTTTCAAATAAATCTAAAAATTAAGAACAAAAATCTTTGTTAAAATCATTACTGCACGAATTGAAAGTTCATTTTGAAATTGATAAAAATAACGATTATTATACTAAAATTGACAGCTTATAAATGAGTTAAGAGCGCATCCAACTTTTGGAACGGGAAAACCCGAAAAGTTAAAATATTATCATGTATCAACTTGGTCTAGAAGAATTACTTAAAAACACCTACTCGTTTACAGAATTCAAGAAAAGAATGTAATCGTCTTAATTCTTTCATTTTGGGGTCATTACGATGACAAATAAAGACCATCAACTAAAATCATCAACCAAAAACACAAATAATTCTTTTGGGCCATGGGCACCCAAAACTAAAGTTTTTTCAATATCTGCTGTTCTACTTGGGCCAGTAATGGTGCTAATCATGGATGGGATTTGATTGCCGTATTTGTTTTTTAGCAATTGAAAACCATCTTTTAAATCTAACACCAGTTGACCAGTGCGGGCGATAACAATATGATGATGTGGAAATATACTCAACCTACGACCAGCGGCACTTTGGTTGGTTACTAAAACACTTCCGTTTCTAGCGATTAACGCCTCACAAAGTGTGATGCCAACCTCTGCTTCTTCAAAATCTTTATCGGTTTGATAAAAAGGGAATTCGTAATGCGATAAAAGTTTTTGAAGTTCGGGCTCCCAGCAATAAATTTTTCGCCAATTAAATTTTTCGGCCAGTTCTAAAATGTTTTCAATAAAATCGATTCCATTTTCGCAAAAGATAAAATTACCTGAAATGGCAGTCAACTGTTCGGCAAATAATACCTCAAGCTCCTCAGTATTTTTTTTGTAAAGCGCACTGTCCTCCAAATTAGGATAAGGATTTTCGCGTTTCTCTAATAATGCTTTCCTTATCTTTTTCAGTATTTGTTCTCTTGCTGTCGTATTATCTTTCATTTATAAAAAAAAAGCTACCCTAATTTACCATTAGGGTAGCAAATGTAATAATAGATCTTATTTATTTACGCTTTAAATCTCACAATCTAAGCTTCAACCGGGGCAATATTGCCAGGGTTTGAGCTTTCGCTATCTGCTCCAAATAAACGTTTACCGAAAATATGCTCTAAATCATCTTTAAATAGCACTTCTTTCTCAATTAAAATTTCTGCCAACTGAATTAACTTATCTTTATTCTCTTGTAATAAATTAATTGCTCTTTGGTATTGTCCTTCTATCAGACTAGAAATTTCTCTATCAATTGTTAAAGCGGTATCTTCTGAGTAAGGTTTCGAGAAGTTGTACTCGTTTTGGCCAGATGAATCGTAATAAGTAATGTTACCTAATTTTTCGTTCAAGCCATAAATGGTAACCATCGCTCTAGCCTGTTTGTTTACTTTCTCTAAATCGCTTAAAGCACCAGTAGAAATTGTATCAAACATTACTTTCTCTGCTGCACGTCCGCCCATGGTAGCGCACATTTCATCAAGCATTTGGTGTGGCCGAACAATCAAACGTTCTTCTGGCAAATACCAAGCTGCACCTAAACTTTGTCCGCGGGGAACGATTGTAACCTTAACTAAAGGTGCTGCATGTTCTAGCAACCAACTTACGGTTGCGTGCCCTGCCTCGTGGAAAGCAATTGCTTTCTTCTCTTCAGTGGTAATAATTTTGTTTTTCTTCTCTAAACCACCAACAATACGATCTACAGCATCTAAAAAGTCTTGCTTATCAACCGCTTTTTTGTTTTTACGTGCTGCAATTAAAGCGGCTTCGTTACAAACATTTGCAATATCTGCACCAGAGAAACCTGGTGTTTGTTTCGCTAAAAATTCGGTATCTAATTCTTCTGATTTTTTAAGTGGAATAATGTGCACTTCGAAAATTTGCTTGCGCTCGATAACATCTGGTAAATCAACATAAATCTGTCTGTCGAAACGGCCAGCTCTTAATAAAGCTTTATCTAAAACATCTGCACGGTTGGTTGCGGCTAAAATAATTACGTGGGTATTGGTACCGAAACCATCCATTTCAACCAATAATTGGTTTAATGTATTTTCTCTTTCATCATTACCGCCCATTACACCGTTTTTACCACGAGCTCGACCAATTGCATCAATTTCATCAATAAAAATGATACAAGGTGATTTGTCTTTCGCTTGCTTAAATAAATCGCGCACTCTCGATGCACCAACGCCCACAAACATCTCTACGAAATCAGATCCTGATAAAGAGAAGAATGGAACTTGTGCCTCGCCTGCAACAGCTTTCGCCAATAATGTTTTACCAGTACCCGGAGAACCTACAAGCAAAGCACCTTTAGGAATTTTACCGCCCAAATCGGTATATTTTGAAGGGTTTTTAAGGAAATCTACAATTTCCATTACCTCAGTTTTTGCTTCTTCTAAACCTGCAACATCATTAAATGTAATGTTAACCTGGCTTTCCTTATCAAAAAGAGTAGCTTTTGATTTGCCAATGCTGAAGATTTGACCACCACCACCTGCTCCACCACCCATTCTGCGCATCATAAATACCCAAAAACCAACTAGTAGTAAAATAGGAAGAAGAAAGCTACCCAACATACTTAAAAATGGATTGCTGCGGGTATCTTTTTCTGCTAAAACCTTCGTTTGCGTAGGTGCTAAGTCTTTTTGAGAATCAGCAAGTTGCTTATCAAGTCCATCAAATGTACCTGCTGTAAAAAACACAGTTGGTCCTCCGCCTTGGCCGTAAACACTTTTGCTTTTATAAGCATCGTATAATTTTTTGCTCGTTAGCGAGTCAGCTTTGATGTAAACCTCAACTTTTACCAAATCGTCTGATTTGTATGCAACTAACTTAGAAACATCGCCTGTTAAAAGCATTTTTGTTTCAAAAGTTCTGTAATCTACTTGTTTACTGCTATCGTTTGTGAACAAAAACTGTGCGCCAATAAGAGCCAGTATTATCACTGCATAAACCCAAAAGATATTAAATTTTGGCTTTTGAGGTTTCTTTGGGAAGTTTGGTAATTTCTTCCCTGTTTTTTTCTCGGTTGTATCTTGATTCTCGGTCATTTTTCTTATTCAAGTGGGTAATTTTTATGGGTTATGCGCTCTGAAAGCTAGTCGTTTCAGCATCGCCCCATAATTCTTCAATGCCATAAAAATGGCGTTTTTCGGTTTTAAAAATATGTACAACTACATCAAAATAGTCTAAAATTATCCAGTCGGCATTTTCAAAACCTTCTTTATGCCTTGGGTCAGCTTGTGTGTTTTTATAAATTACATCTTCTATACTATCTGCAATCGCTTTTACCTGCGTGCTAGAATTTGCGCTACATACAATAAAGAAGTCGGCTACGGAGCTGTGGATGTTGCGAAGATCTAAACGTACAATATCTTCACCCTTTTTTTCTTGAATGCCTTCTACAACCAATTCGGATAGATATGTAGAGAGTGCTATTATTTTCTTTTTTGCCATTAAAATGCTATATTTTTGGAAGATTAATGTAATAAATTCAACACTTGCAAAATAACACATTTTCGACACTATTTGTTGGTCAAAATTTTATCAAATTAAACGAAGTTGATTCTACTAATAATTTTTTAAAGAATTTAGCTTCAAAATCCGAGCCATTACCAGAAGGAACTGTTATTATGGCAGACAATCAATTTGCAGGTAGAGGCCAGCAACAGAATGTTTGGGAAACAGAAGACGGTAAAAACCTTAGTGTGAGCTTTTACTTTAGGCCGTTTTTTTTACCAATAAATAAGCAGTTCTATTTAAATATGGCCATAAGCTTAGCAGTTAGCGAAACCCTTGCGCACTTTCTGCCCGAAAATGTTGCTATTAAATGGCCGAATGATATTTACTATACCAATAAAAAAATAGGTGGCATACTTATAGAAAATACACTGACAGGAACGTCCATAAAATCATCAGTGGTTGGTATCGGATTAAACATAAACCAACTAAAATTCTCGGCTGCAATAAATGAAAGGACAATCTCAGTACATCAAATTCTGCAAAAACCAACTGAATTGTTATACGTTTTGAACAAACTCTGCGTTTTTGTGGAGAAGTTTTACCTTATGCTAAAAGCTGGCAACTATGAGGTTTTACAAAATGATTACTTAAAAAGACTTTATAACTACCAAATACCTGCATTATATAAAAAAGATGGATTGGTTTTTGAAGGTATAATAACCAAAGTTGAGGAAGACGGAAGGTTGGTTTTAAAAACCTCTTCGGGTTCTTCATCGTATGTATTTAAAGAAATTGAATTTTTACACCACACATAAAATGAAAAAAATCACATTATTATTGGCCATGGTCGTTTTTGTTGCTACATCAACCTTTGCACAAATTCAAAAACCTGTAAAACTTGCTTATGTAGCAAAAAAAACCGGTACAGATGCAATCCTGTATATCAAAGCTACCATTGATAATGGATGGCATATTTATTCTCAACACACGCCAGATGGTGGCCCAGTAAAAACTACCTTTACATTTGCACCATCAAAAGATTATACATTGGTTGGTAAGGTAATGGAACCTAAGCCGATGGTTAAATACGAAGATAGTTTTAAAATTAACGTAAACTACTTTGAGAAACAAGTGATATTTCAACAAAAAATAAAGCTTAAAAAAGGTGTTACAACGGTTAAAGGTAGTGTAGAATTTATGGTTTGTAACGATAAACAATGTTTACCTCCAGATGAGGTTGCATTTAGTATCCCAGTTAAATAAATATTATTTAATTAAGCTTCAAACAGCCATTCTTTTTTTAGGATGGCTGTTTCTGTTTAAAGTAAAATTCGGCGTATTAACATGGTATAAATTAATCGTTTATATTTTATTGTTAATTTTGCCACTTAAAATATAAAGGATGAAAAAGGTTTTATTGCTATTGTTGTTTGTGTCGCTGTTTACTACACTACCTTGTGTAAATAGTTTTGCAGCGAAAACTCAAGATACAGTGGCCACAGTACCCGACGATTTAACATTTACCGAAGTGGGTTCTGCCGCCGATAGTGTTGCAAACAGTACAGTTGCTACTGATTTAAAAAAAGATACAGTAGGTAAAAAGGTTGTTTCCAGCGTAACTAAAAAAGCAAATGATGGCCCGAAACAGTCGCTATGGGTAACTTTTGGTTTAGGATTGTTGGCAGGAATAGCCGCATTCTTCCTTCCATGTATATTTCCAATGGTGCCTTTAACTGTTGGTTTTTTTACCAAACGGGCAGAAAGTAAAGCAAAGGGAATTAGAAGTGCTATTATTTACGGCTTATCAATTATCATAATTTACGTAGGCTTAGGCGTAATTATTACACTTGTTTGGGGCGCCAGCGCATTAAATGAAATCTCGACCGATGGGTTTTTTAATATTTTCATATTTCTTATATTGATTGTTTTCGGAATTTCTTTCTTAGGAGCATTTGAAATTACGTTGCCAAGTTCATTGGTAAACAAATTAGATGCAAAATCAGATTCGAAAGGTTTGAGTGGAATATTTTTTATGGCCGCAACATTGGCTGTAGTTTCATTTTCGTGTACAGGGCCGCTTATCGGCACATCTTTGGTAGCCATAAATACCGATTTACTTACGCCTGTAGTGGTGATGTTTGGGTTTTCTTTGTCCTTAGCTTTTATATTTACCATGTTCGCAATTTTCCCAAGCTTAATGACAGGTTTACCAAAATCTGGAGGTTGGTTAAATTCGATCAAAGTTTTTCTTGGATTTTTAGAACTTGGTTTGGCGTTAAAGTTTCTTTCAACAGCAGATTTAGCATACCATTGGGGGATTTTAGATCGCGAAGTTTTTTTAGCCATTTGGATTGCTTTAGCAGTTATACTGGGTGTTTATTTGCTAGGGAAGATCAAATTTTCTCACGATAGTGATTTGCCTTACGTTTCTGTGCCGAGACTGTTTATTGCAACGGGTGTATTCGTATTCGCAATTTATTTGGTGCCGGGCTTATGGGGCGCACCGCTAAAAGCAGTTAGCGCTTTGGTACCGCCATTATCTACACAAGATTTTGTTATCGGGCAAGAAAGTGGTGCAAATACCCAAACTGCACCAAGTCACGCTAAAAGAAAGTACGCAGAGTTTTTGCATATACCACATAATATTGATGGTTTTTTCGATTACGAAGAAGCTTTAGCTTATGCTAAACAAGTAAATAAGCCTTTGTTTTTGGATTTTACTGGCCACGGTTGTGTTAACTGTCGAGAAATGGAAGCGAGAGTTTGGTCGGATCCCCGGGTTTTGAAAAAATTAAAAGAAGATTATATCGTTGTTTCTCTTTACACAGATGATAAAACAGACTTACCTGATGCGGAGCAATTTGACTCTAAAGTGTTATCCACTAGGGTAAATACGATTGGTAAAAAGTTCAAACATCTTCAGGCAGAAAAATTTAATACCATTTCACAGCCGTATTATGTACTTTTGGATACTAAAGGGAATGAGCTTGTTTCTCCTCCGATTGGTGTAGAATTTAACATAGAAAAATATTTGCAATATTTAGATAAGGGATTATCGGAATTTGCCAAGAAGTAAAAAAATGAATAAGATTAAAAATATTGGCGTTTTAACCTCTGGTGGGGATTCACCAGGCATGAACGCAGCGATTAGAGCAGTTGTTAGAGCAGGCATTTATCACGAAGTTGAAGTAACCGGATTTATCCGTGGTTATGAAGGTTTAATTAACAACGATTTTGTAAATATGGATCGCAAGTCGGTTGCGAATATTATACAGCGCGGTGGTACAATTTTAAAAACTGCACGGAGTGAAGCATTTAACACGGTAGAAGGTAGAAAAAAGGCTTACGATAACTTAAAAGCAAACCATGTAGATGCTTTGGTGGTAATTGGCGGTGATGGAACTTTTAGGGGAGCAAGTGTGTTTTCAAAAGAATACGATTTTCCGATAATTGGCTTGCCTGGTACAATTGATAACGATTTAGAAGGTACAGATTTTACAATCGGTTACGATTCTGCGTTAAATACTGTAGTTGATGCTGTTGATAAAATTAGAGATACGGCAGAATCTCACGATCGGTTATTTGTGGTAGAAGTGATGGGTAGAGATTCTGGCCTAATAGCGCTTCGAAGTGGAATTGGCGTTGGTGCTGAAGCCATTATGATACCGGAGGCAAATATGGATGTTGATGATATTCTACATAAATTAGATCACAGTCGTCAGGATAAATCATCGAAAATTATCGTTATAGCCGAAGGAGATGAAGCTGGTGGCGCATTTGCAGTTGCCGAAGTTTTACAGAAAAAATATCCTCAATACGATACAAAAGTTTCTGTTTTAGGTCACATTCAAAGAGGCGGAAAACCAACTTGTATGGATAGAGTTTTGGCAAGCCGTTTTGGAGTTGCTGCTGTAGAAGGTTTGCTAAATGGAGAGCGTGGCGCAATGGTGGGGCAAATAAATAGAGAAATTGTATTTACACCTTTTGATCATGCAACAAAGCACATTGATGCTGAAAAAGTGAGTTCAACTTGGTTAAAACTCATTGATATATTATCATTTTAGATTTTTTTAGGGATGGATTATTGATTAATTCATCCCTAAAAACTAAAGATGGTCTTTATAAGATCTGTTCAGTTCTTATGAATATTTTTATCTGATACCTTAATTTTCTTAATTGATAAATCGAAACTGAATTTTGAATCGCTTCATTTAACTCATCTGTTGAATAGAAAGTATTATCACAAGTACAAATCTGACCTAAGTTTTAATTTAGATTGATAATCTTTAGAAAACTCAAATATCCTCAATTACAACTGCGGTTCCACATGCGGTTACCATAAGCATACTGCCACCTGTTCCAACCGTTTCGTAATCTAAATCTACGCCAACAATTGCATTCGCACCCATCGCTGCTGCATATTGTTGCATTTCACTAATGGCAATATCTTTTCCTTCGCGTAAAACCCGTTCGTAAGAGCCAGACCTGCCACCAACAATATCTCTAATTCCTGCAAATAAATCTTTAAAAATATTAGCGCCAATAATCGTTTCTCCGGTTACTAAACCGATATATTTCGTTATTTTTTTTCCTTCTACAGAAGGTGTGGTGGTTATTAACATGATAATCTGATTTTTAAATTTAGAGGCCGATATAGGTAAAATGTTACATGCAGTTAAAAAATAAAGTTGCGTTTTTTGTTTGAAACACAGCCATTTATTATGTGCTGATCTAACGAAATGAAGTTTTTTCTATTCCAATAAGTTTTCCATTTAACAGGTTAAGAAAATAAATTTATGCAAAACCACAATTTTTTGCATCCATATTAAAAACCATTGTTATGATTCGATATAAAATTCTAACCACCATCGCCATATTTTTATGCTCGGTTTCTGTATATGCCCAAATGCCTGTACTTAAGGTAAACGGTGCAAATGATAATAAAGAAACTGTAAAATTAAAAAAGCTGGACATTGATGTTCAGATTACTGGAAACATTGCGACTACCGTGATGACTATGACCTTTTACAATAGTAGCGATAGAATATTAGAAGGCGAGTTAACTTTCCCGATGCCAGAAGGCGTGAGTGTTAGCCGTTATGCTTTAGATATTAACGGTAAAATGCGCGAAGCTGTGCCCGTAGAAAAAGCGAAAGCAACTGAAGTTTTTGAAAGCATTGAGCGTAGGCGTGTTGACCCAGGATTACTTGAAAAAGTAGAAGGAAATAATTTTCGGACTAGAATTTATCCGTTACCTGCCAAAGGAAGTAGGACAGTTATAATCGGTTATGAAGAAGAATTAAATTTTGGCAATGCTGATGCTTTAAGGTATCACTTACCTTTGGCATACAGTCAGCCTATAGAAGATTTTAGCCTTAAAACTACTGTATTTGAAAGTGTTTTAAAGCCTGAGTTGAGCGAGCAACCCGATGGAAGTTTCATTTTTAAAGCAACAGGAAATACTTACGTTGCCGAAATCCATAAAACCAATTATCAACCTAAAAATGGCTTAAATATTGATTTGCCTAAAAAAAGCAGTTTGCCAGAGGTACAAATGCAAAAAGCATCAACAGGATATTATTTTTTGGTTAACGTTTTCCCTAAAGTACAAAGCATGCCAAGAAAATGGAGCAATAAAATGGGCTTAATATGGGATTCTTCTTTAAGTGGTTTGCAACGAGATGTTAAAAAAGAACTGGCGCTTTTAGACTTAATCATCCAACAGAAACAAAATTTAACCATACAATTGGGGTTGCTTAACAATGGTTTTAAAATTGCCGGAACCTTCGAAATTAAAAATGGAAATTGGGAAATTTTAAAGCAAAAATTAAATGGTATTACTTATGATGGCGGAACAAATTTTAGTGCATTAACAAGTAGAGATTTTAGTGCTGATGAGTATTTATTTTTTAGCGATGGATTATCAACCTTCGGCAAAAATACAGTTGCGTTAACTAAACCTATTCATTGCATAAATTCTTCACTTAAAGCTGATTATAGTACGTTAAAATATATTTCGTTAAAAACAGGTGGCCAATTTATTAATTTAAATGCCATTTCTACAGCCGATGCTTTTAAAAGGTTGAGTAAAATTAACTTACAATTTTTGGGCATCAAAAATGGTCCAGATGTACGCCAAACTTACCCATCAATGCATGTAAATATAAATGGGCAATTTTCGTTAGCAGGGATTTTAAATGGTTTAAACACTGATTTTATTTTGCAGTTTGGATATGGAAATACGGTGGTAACCGAACAGCCAATTAGGTTAAATGCAACAGAACATACACTTACAAGTATAGATATTAGTAGGGTTTGGGCGCAAAAAAAGATTGCTGAAATGGATATTCAATACGAAACCAATAAAGATGATATTAGCGTTTTAAGTAAGCAATTTGGTTTGGTAACCAGAAACACAAGTTTAATTGTTTTAGAAAATCTTGATGATTATTTACGGTACGATATTGCACCACCAGCAGAATTAAGGTCGGCTTATGATATTGCCCTTAAACAGAGAGGAAAAGAAATGATGGAACGTAAAGCCAATTTGCTTAGCGCTGCATTTGCCAAAACCACAGAATTAAAAACCTGGTGGAATACTGATTTTAGCTTAGTGAAGCCAAAAATTAAAAAAGGTGGCTACCCCACACCAGTAGTAGAAGAAATTATGAGTACTCCTGTTGCAGATGCGCAAGCTGATATGGTTTCTGCTCCGCCACCTCCGCCAGTCTCTAGGAATGATAAATCAATTCAAGAGAATCGACTGGAACTTAGTGGCGCAAATTCAGATCGTAAAATGCTTGCCGAATCGGTTGTTATCGGTAATGCACAACGAGCTCAAAAACGATCTAGTGTTAGTCAATTTAAAGAAGACAATCAACCCAGAATTGTAACTGCGGAGTTTAAAAGCGACAAGGATTATATGAAGAACCTTGTTGGTAAAACCGATAGTGCGTACCAAGCTTACTTAAAAATTAGGCCGAATTACATTACTACGCCCATGTTTTATTTCGATGTGGCCAATTGGTTTTACCAGCAAAAAGACAGCGTAAAAGCCTTAACGATATTAAGCAATATTGCTGATTTGGATTTGGAAAATACTGACTTATTTAAAACATTAGCCTATAAGCTTAAGCAAACAGGCAATTACAAAGCGGAAATTTTTATCACGCAAAAGATTTTGCAATGGCGCCCAATGGATGCACAAAGTTACCGCGATTATGCTTTGGCTTTAGCCGATGATGGTCTATATCAAAAAGCATTGGATAATTTATATAAAGTTTTAACGCAGAGTTATAATGCGCAGATTGCGAACCGAGATCAAGGTATTGAGGAGATTATTATTTCTGAAATTAACAACTTAATTGCCCAACACGGTAAAAAACTGAATACAAGCGGAATTGATAAAAAATTGATTTTAGTGTTCCCTGTTGATGTTCGTGTTGTGCTAAATTGGAATAAAAATGATACGGATATTGATTTATGGGTAACCGATCCAAATGGGGAAAAATGTTTTTACAGCAATCCGAAAACTCAAATTGGCGGCAGAATTAGTAACGATTTTACGTCAGGCTATGGTCCGGAGCAGTTTATGGTAAAAAAAGCAATAAAAGGAAGCTATAAAATTGAGGTAAATTATTTTGGCGATAGTCAGTTTACGATTAGTGGCCCAACAACCGTAACCGCTGAGATCTATACGCGTTACGGTACAGGTAAAGAGCAACGAAAAGTGATTGTTCTACCGTTATATGCCGATAATAAAAAGGGAAATTTAGTTGGAGAGTTCAGTTTTTAAGCGATAGATCGTTGTTGCGAGGAAGCCTTTTCTTAGATTTAGAACCATTAAGGAATTAAGGATACATTAACATCATATTTCCTTATTTCCTTAACTTCTTAATGTTTCTATTTCAACATTATGCGATAATAACTCCATTATTTCGAGCATTGCCGGGAAACCTTTTTTATTAGATTTAGAAACCATTAAGGAATTAAGGATAGATTAAGATCATATTTCCTTAACTTCTTAATGTTCCTATTTCAACATTTTACGATAACAACTCCGTTAGTTCGATTGCAACGCTTTTAAATTCATAAATGAGCTGGAAACCATTAAGGAAATAAGGATACATTAAGATCATATTTCTTAATTATCTTAACTTCTTAATGTTTCTATTTCAACATTTTACGATAACAACTCCGTTAGTTCGATTGCAACGCCTTTAAATTCATAAATGAGCTTGAAACCATTAAGGAATTAAGGATACATTAAGATCATATTTCTTAATTACTTTAACTTCTTAATGTTTCTATTTCAACATTTTACGATAACAACTCCGTTATTTCGAGCGTTGCCGGGAAACCTTTTTTATTAGATTTAGAAACCATTAAGGAATTAAGGATACATTAAGATCATATTTCTTAATTACCTTAACTTCTTAATATTTCTATTTCAACATTATGCGATAATAACTCCGTTATTTTGAGCATTGCCGGGAAACCTTTTTTATTAGATTTAGAAATAAGGATACATTAAGATCATATTTCTTAATTACCTTAACTTCTTAATGTTTGTATTTCAAAATTCTATAACAACAAACCTGCAATTTCTTCCCAACTATTAACCCTTTCATAATCGGTTACTAAAAGGTTATGTGGCGAAGTGTATAGTAGTGGCCTACCTTTAAAATTTTGGAAGTTTTTAATTCGGTCATCTATTAAATAATCTGCCTCAATAATTTTATCACCGCAAAAAACAATATGTTGCCAATTTATAAAAGGGAAATGCTCGGCAAGCCAATCGTACTTATCCACCAACGAATTTCGAAATTCCATGGCTGCGGATACGATATAAACATCATATTTTTCTTGCAATGCTTTTATCACCCGTTGGCTGTCCGGAATTACGGCTAAATCCCGAAAAAAACCTACTTCATTGATATATTCGAGCCACTTTTGGTTAACATCTTCGGGTACGTTTTTGAAAACTTCGTTCCCTGAATCTATTACTAAATCTAAGGGTGTACCAAAATCTCGGTTGTATAAGCTAATAAATTTGGGGATTACATCGGCAATCACTTCGTCCATATCAATCGCAATTCTTTCCATAATGTAGCTTAAAATATTTCTGCAAATATCCTTAAAACAAAGAAATTAAACTATGTTTTTAATTTACAGTTATTTAGTTAACTTTGCATCCCCGCAGCATGAAGCTCCGGGAACTATGTTGAATACATAAATACAAAAGAAAATGGCAACTAAAATCAGATTGCAAAGATTCGGTAAAAAGGGAAAACCTTTTTATCACGTAGTGGTAGCAGATTCTCGCGCTCCACGTGACGGTAAATTTATTGAGCGTTTAGGTTCTTACAACCCAAACACCAATCCTGCAACCATCGAAATTAACTTCGAAAAAACTTTAGCATGGGTAAACAGTGGTGCACAACCAACTGATACAGCTCGCGCTATCCTATCTTACAAAGGTATTTTGTACAAAAAACACTTAGAAGGTGGTGTTAAAAAAGGTGCTTTAACTCAAGAACAAGCTGACGAGAAATTTACAGCTTGGTTAGATGCTAAAGCTGGTAAAATCTCTGGTAAATCAGAAGGTTTGGCTACTACTAAAGCAGATGCTCGTAAAACAGCATTAGCGGCAGAGGCTAAGAAAAAAGAAGACAGAGCATCGGCAATCGCAGCTAAAAATGCACCAGTTGCAGAAGAAGTTGTTGAAGAAGAAGTTACGGAAGAAGCACCAGCTGTTGAAGCTGAAGCAACTGAAGAAACTCCTGCAGCAGAAGCTACTAAAGAAGAAGGCGCAGAATAATTCATTTTATTTTGAGCAGAAAATAGCGTTCCGAATTTCGGAACGCTATTTTTATTTAAAAGAGTATTTGTATTTACTATTCGTCATGCTGAATTTATTTCAGCATCTTTCTCGCTATAAAGACCCTGAACTAAATTCAGGGTGACGATGATATTAAAAAGCCCCTTTAGGGGTTTGGGGTTATGAAACACGAAGAAGCATTTTACATAGGTTACGCTACAAAAACCAAAGGTTTAAAGGGAGAAATTCAGGTATTTTTCGAAATTGATGATTACGAGAAAATTGTATTCGACGTTGTTTTTGCCGACATGAATGGCAAATTGGTGCCTTATTTTGTCGCTTCTTCGAAATTGCACCCAAATAAAACAGGTTATTTTTATTTCGATGACTTAGATCATATTGATAAAGCACAACCTTTGTTAAAAAAGAAACTCTATTTGCCACTTGCTAAAAAGCCAGAACGCGACGCCGATGAATTCTTCTATACCGATTTGAAAGGTTTTTTAGCTATTGATGAAACCTTAGGCGAGCTTGGCGAAATTTTAGAAGTGCACGAATATCCGCAACAATTTGTAGCCACTGTGATGTACAAAGACACGGAAATTCTTTTCCCTTTAAACGAAGATTTTATTGTAGAGATAGACGATGAAGGAAAAATTTTAACACTCGATTTGCCTGAAGGCTTGTTGGATGTATATCTTGAACAATAAAAAATTATTTGCACTTTTGAAGTACTGATTTTTAACGTCTGCTTCGATATGAAATATAACATCTACATAAAATCATTTCTATTATTCAATTTCTTTGTGGGGTTTTACTTTACTGCAACTGGTCAAGAAAATACAATTGTTCAAATAGAAAAGCTAACGAAGCCTAAAAGTTTACTTTCACAAATTGACAGTAAAGAAATTTACAAGCAATATAATTTAGGTTTAGAAGGCGCATCGGCCATGCCCGATAGTTTAGTCGCATTTAATGAACATCCATTTTTAAACGGTTTAGTTAATGCTTACCAAAACCACCGCCCGTTCACCTTTTCGCCCGATATGTTTTGGGTATTAATTAGCCAAGGCTTTGCCAGAAATGTAGCAAACCATAGTGAGGAACTTAGAGAAAAATTAGTTGGTTTTGATGGCAAAAAAGAATTGATTGTAGATGGCGATAAATACAATATTGCATTAGGTAATAATTCATCAGATTGGGAGAAGGTTTTTCCTGATTTTAACCAACAAATTGAAAAGTATAGTGGCAAAAAACTGAATGATATTTTAATATGTGATTTCTCTACAACAACTCCAGTTAGCAAAATTGTGAGTCAAATTACTGTGATGGAGGCGTTTAAAAATTACTTCGATTACAAAGTAACTTATATTGGTTGTGGACTGCCGTATGTAACTTTAGAAGGCACTTTAAAAGATTGGCAAAAATTAAGAACGAAAACAGAATACCTTAGTCAATACAAATTAGCATGGTGGACGAAAGAGCTATTGCCGATTTTGGATAAACTAATTGAAGCAAAAAAAGGGAAAATAGATAAAACCTTTTGGAAAAATACTGTTAAATTTCGGACAGAAGATGCGCCATACGGACCTTTTGATCATATCAACGGCTGGATCACAAAATTTTTCCCGTTTGATAATAAGGGCAATCAACGCCAATTAGGAGAGATTGTAACTTCAAGTTCCTTAGCATCAGAAATTGTAAAAGTACCTTTCATTTTAGAAGAATTGACATCAAAACAAGCGTATAAAATGGAGTTTTGGGGTGGCTTTATTGGTTGCACGCAGAACGCTACTGATTTTGGCCTAAAACCAGAATTGGGCTGGGCAGTTAATAACGTGGCTAAGCAGAAGCTCAATCGGGATACGGCACAAGCAAAATCCTATTTAAAAAATTTACGCACTGATTTAGATCAAATAGCTTTCGATAAGGAGATGGCAAAACTTCTCAAATTAAAAGAAGAAAGCCATTTAAATAATGCTTTGGCAGACTACGGCAAAGTTCTAGAGCTTAAAAATGTTGATGAAATACCGGACGAAGTTTTTAACCAAAACTATTTTAGAGTTTTAGTAATCCGATTTAGAAGTATTATCAAAATTCCCGACAAACTTACAAAAGTGAGAATCGATAAACTTTATCTTTTTGGTACAATTTCTGAAAACGAAAAGGCTAGTATTATCGAAATGATGCCTAAAACAAAAATTGTATTTAACACTACTGAACCAATAAATTGGTTCTAATTGGAGTTTTGAGGACAATGTTTTGAAAGCAAGTATAGTTTATTAAAATTAACGCTTTAGTAAATTTATCAATACTATCGAGTCTGGAAAATATGTACCCTCAACTGTACTTTCACTGAAAATGGCCAAAGTTTTCGGTGTATCAGTGCAAGAAATATTTGAGCTGGAAGAAGGAGATTAAGTTTATAAATGATGCTAACATAAAACTTATAACCTATAACTTACAACTTCTAGCTACCTTTGCACCATGCGTTTCGATATCATAACCGTTTTACCCGCTTTGTTAGAAAGTCCTTTTGCACACTCTATTTTGCAACGAGCACAAAAAAAAGGCATTGCAGAAATTGTAGTTCATAACCTTCGTGATTACGCTACGAATAAACAAAAAAGTGTAGATGACTATCAGTACGGAGGTGGAAGTGGAATGGTGATGAGCATTGAGCCCTTTGCAGCCTGTATAGAAAAGCTTCAAGCAGAAAGAACTTATGATGAGATTATTTTTATGAGTCCGGATGGTGTAACGCTAAATCAAAGTACGGCGAACGAGTTATCCATTAAAAAGAATATTATCATTTTGTGTGGGCATTATAAAGGGATTGATCAGCGCATACGCGATATTTTTGTAACCCGCGAAATATCTGTTGGCGATTATGTATTAAGTGGCGGAGAATTGCCCGCAGCCATTGTGGTGGATGCCGTAGTGCGGTTAATACCCGGCGTATTGAATGACGAAACTTCTGCACTATCGGATAGCTTTCAGGGCGAACTTTTAGATGCGCCTGTTTTTACCCGACCGGCCGATTGGCGTGGACATAAAGTGCCCGACGTTTTACTTAGTGGGCACGAAGCCAAAATAAATGAGTGGAGGCACGAGCAAGCTTTCGAACGCACACAAAAGCGCCGTCCAGATCTCCTAGATTAATATCATCTCTGAAAATTCAAATCTATTAAACGAATGCCAAAAGAATTTTTAAGAATTATTTGGGCGTGCCCCAAGCTTCGCAAGGGTCGGGCTTTATCGGGCTACGCTTCGCTTCGGTACCGGAGAAAAACCGGTACTAAACCCTTTCAATCCCTCACGCAAAACCCACATTTAAAATAGTTGGCGTCGTTTTGCAATGCGCAATTTGCTTCGGAAATTGTAAAAGCGCGCTCGGATAAATGAGCACCCTTTCAATTAAATATCACTTCTATAATTAATAAAAAGATTTTAACAAAAAAGCCACCGCTTTTACAACCGAAAGGCGATACAGCGCTTTATATTTTAAGGGTTTGTCCTATAACTTTTAATCACGCCCTTAAAACGTTGAAATGAAGTTCAGTTACCTACCAAAATGTTAATTTCTAAAAGAATGTGGAAAAAATTAAAATAGGTTTTTATTTATCAAAAATAATCCCTAATATTGCAATCCGATTTTCACGGGATGAAATATCGATTTAATAGCTTAAAATCATGGATTTAGTAAAATTTGTTGAAGAGCAGGCCATCGCGAAAAAAGATTTTCCTGCGTTCAAGTCTGGGGATACAGTGAGCGTTCACTATAAAATTCGCGAAGGTAATAAGGAGCGTATTCAAATTTACCAAGGTGTTGTAATACAACGCAACAGTGCTGGTGCAAACGAAACATTCACTGTTCGTAAAATGAGTAATGGTATTGGTGTAGAGCGTATCTTCCCTGTAAATTCTCCAAACATTGATAAAGTTGATGTAAACAGTTATGGTAAAGTTCGTAGAGCAAAGTTGTTCTATCTACGTGCTTTAACTGGTAAAGCAGCTCGTATCAAATCTTTGAGAAAATAATATCCCTTACGATAAGATATAACCTTCACGACTTTGTCGTGGAGGTTTTTTTGTTTATACCTTTACCACTATGTTAGATTCAATTTTTTTCGATCAAATTTTTTGGGGAAATACCGTTAAGGCCTATTTTCTCTTCGGCACAATCCTCATTTTGGGGTTGCTATTTAAAAAAATTGTTTCAAAGTTATTAAGTAAATTACTTTTTAAACTTTTTAAAGGTTTTTCAAAGCAGTCGCACGATGTAACTTTTGTTTCCTTATTGCTTAAACCGATAGAGGTTTTTATATTATTCTCTACCTTGTACAGTGCAATTAATCAGCTTAAGCATCCTTTAGAGGTTACAGTGTTTCATTACACAAAACTAGTTGGCAAAGTTAAAGAAGCCATTCCCGTAAGCTTGGGCGATTGTATTGATCGGATTTTTTTGTTTCTTATTATTCTATCTATTTTTTGGATCATATTAAGAATAACAGATTTTGTAGCCCATGTCTTGATGTATAAAGCATCGCTAACAGAAAGTAAATCAGATGATCAGCTTGTACCTTTTTTAAAAGAACTTTTTAAAACACTTGTCATTTTTATCGGCTTTTTTACATTATTGGGTTTCGTATTCGAAATTAATGTTTTAACACTCATAACTGGTTTAGGAATCGGCGGTATAGCCATTGCGCTTGCTGCTAAAGAAAGTTTAGAAAACCTGTTGGGTTCTTTTACTATCTTTTTAGATAAACCGTTTGTAGTTGGCGATTTGGTTAAGGTTGATGGCGTAGAAGGCACCGTGGAGAAAGTTGGTTTTAGGAGCACCTTAATTCGTACAACAGAGAAAACAATGGCCACTATCCCGAATAAAGGCATGATTGATGGCGTTTTGGAAAACATGAGCCTGCGGAATTTTAGAAGGGTAAAATTCGCTTTTGGAATTACTTACGAAACCGATGCGGATACCATCAAAAAAATTGTGCAGGAAATAAAGACATTTATTCACGATCACGAAGATACCAGTGAAGATGGAAATGCTTATTTTGAAGGTTTTGGCGCTTCTTCGTTAAATATAGAAGTAATTTATTTTGTTTCGATTACGGCTTACAATGATTTTTTAGCCATAAAGCAAGAAATTAATTTTAAGATTATGGAGATTGTAATGGGTAATAAGTCAGATTTTGCTTATCCAACGCAAAGGTTAATCAGCGATAAATCGGCTCCTGTAGTGGATAACCCTATTGATCTTGACAACAAAAAATAGGTTTCTCATTGCTAAATAATTTCATTAAAAAAGAATTTACTTTAATTAAAAGCCTACTCCGGCAAGCAAATTTTCCCCATGCAAACAGAAGGAACATCTTCCCGATTTCCAAAATAATTATCGCTGCTAGCTACCGTTTCATTTGCCAAAATTGCAAAGAGTACGGCTTCTTTTGCATCTGGGCTAATGCCTAAATCTGCAGTGGTGTAAAAGCTTGCGAATGGCAATTTATCTTTTAATAGCGAAACTAACAGTGGGTTGTGCATGCCACCTCCACTCATATATATGTGGGTATTAGCATTTTCAGGAAAGCATTTCTCAATAGATTTTGCGATTACTATAGCCGAAAAGTGGCATAAGGTATTCATAACGTCTTCGTTAGTAATATTTTGTGTAGCTGATTGTTTTTGAGCTTTTTCTAAGTAAGGCAAATTAAATAATT
The DNA here is from genome assembly GCF_004354365.1 of Pedobacter changchengzhani. GTDB lineage: Bacteria > Bacteroidota > Bacteroidia > Sphingobacteriales > Sphingobacteriaceae > Pedobacter > Pedobacter changchengzhani. The sequence continues at coordinate 391,676 of NZ_SJCY01000002.1, read as the reverse complement.
CGGGCCCAGTTGTTTTAGGAAAACCAAGGTCAAAAAAATCACAGTTTAATAAAGCTTTAAGTAAATCATCGTTTAACTTTCCTTGTAGCGCAATTTCTGCATCTTTATCATAAAATTTTTGATAATGCTTCTGCATAACTTGATCCATCAAGGTATTCCCTGGGCCAACATCTGTAGAGAAAACCTCATTTGCATTTAAGGTTCTTGGTAAATAGGTAAAGTTTGCAATCCCGCCAATGTTTAACATTATTCTATCTTCATTTTCTTTTGAGAAAATTAAATAGTCACCATATACGGCCAATGGTGCGCCTTCTCCACCGGCCGCTATATGCTTTTGCCTAAAATCGCAAATAGTAATTATGCCAGTTTTTACTGCGATGTGGTCGCCATCTCCAATTTGGAGTGTACCATTTGGGTAGTCAGTTAATTCGTGTAAAGATTTTGGTGCATGAAAAATTGTTTGTCCGTGGCTAGCAATTAAATCTACATCATCATTATTAATTTCCCAACTTTTTAAGGTTTCATTAATTAACACGGCATGCACAAATGCAACTTCCTCATTCATTAAACAAACCAATTGTAAGTCGGCATCTTTTTTAGCAAAAATGGCTTTTATTTTAAAGCGGAAATCATCTGAATAAGGGGCAGTTGTGAACTTTAACACCTTTACTGCACAATTCTTTCCGCTACCCTTTACCTCACAAAGTGCAATATCTAAACCATCCATTGATGTGCCAGACATTAGGCCGACGATTAAGCGTTGAGGTTTTAAACCAATGTTATATAGTTTCTGAATTTGACTATTCATATCTAATTCTCTATCAAAATGTTAATTTTTTAATTAAAAACCGCGCTAAATGTAATCAACATTCGCTAAAATATCATTACATTCTCTATCTTTACTGCTCCGTACACTACAAACCATAAAGAAAAAAATGGCAAGATTAAATCTACTGGAGGAAACCCGCTTTGAGAAACTCCCTGTAAGCGTTTTCGAAAATCCACAAACTGCTTCTATAAATGTAGCGCAAAGAATTGCAAACTTAATTAAGAAAAAACAAGCGATAAATGCAACTGCAGTGCTTGGTTTGGCAACTGGTGCTACTCCAATTGGCGTTTATGCAGAACTTATCCGCATGCATAAGGAAGATGGTTTAAGTTTCAAAAACGTAGTGACTTTTAATTTGGATGAATACTATCCAATGCAACCAAACGCAGTGCAAAGTTACGTAAGGTTTATGAATGAGCATTTATTTGACCATATTGATATTGATAAGAACAATGTTCATGTTCCTGATGGCACGATAAAGCTTGAAGAAATTCCGGCATTCTGCTTGGCTTACGAGAAAAAGATTAGCGATTTTGGCGGACTTGATATTCAGATTTTAGGGATAGGACGAACTGGTCACATCGGTTTTAACGAGCCAGGTTCGGCGCCAAACTCGGGTACTCGCTTGGTTACTTTGGATGATTTAACAAGGAGAGATGCTGCAAGAGATTTTGGTGGCAAAAGTTTTGTACCAACAAAAGCCATTACGATGGGAATTGGTACAATTTTCAAAGCAAGAGAAATTATTTTAATGGCGTGGAACCGTAAAAAGGCTTCCATAATTAAAAAAGCAGTAGAAGGAGAAATATCTGGCGAAGTGCCTGCAACGTATTTGCAACTTTCTGAAAATGTAGAGTTTATATTAGATGCACCAGCAGCATCAGATTTAACTCGCTTTAATACGCCTTGGTTGGTTAAAGATTGTATTTGGACTGATAAATTAATTCGAAAAGCAGTTATTTGGTTGGCTACAGCCTTAAAAAAACCAATCTTAAAATTGACAGAAGACGATTACAACAATAACGGTATGGCGCAATTGGCTATCGAAAAAGGGCCAGTTTACAACATCAACATTCATATTTTTAATAAATTACAGCACACCATAACGGGTTGGCCAGGCGGAAAACCAAATGCTGATGATTCTCAAAGACCTGAGCGTGCGGAACCTGCGAAAAAACGCATCGTTATATTTTCTCCTCATCCTGATGATGATGTAATATCAATGGGAGGCACATTTATTCGGTTAGTGGATCAAAAACATGATGTGCATGTAGCTTACCAAACATCAGGAAATACTGCCGTTTGGGATGATGATGCATTGCGTTTCGTAGAATTTAACGTCGACTTTACAGCGCAAATGGGATTTGATAATACTCATTTGAGAGATATGTACGATAACATGAGGTTGTTTATGGAGCAGAAAAAACCAAATCAAGTAGATACTCCAGAAATTCAAGCGGTAAAAGGTTTAATTAGAAAAGGTGAAGCCATAGCAGGTGCTCGTTATTGCGGTTTAGAAGATGATCATATCCATTTTCAAGCGTTGCCTTTTTATGAAAGTGGTAAAAATCAAAAAAATCCGGTTACGGATTTAGATATTGAATTAACAATGGAGTTATTGAAAAAAGTGAAGCCAGAACAGGTTTTTGCAGCTGGAGATTTTGAAGATCCACATGGAACCCACTTGGTTTGTTTCAATATTATTTTAGCGGCTTTAAAACGTTTGCGCCAAACAGAAAGTTGGGCGAAAGATTGCTGGCTTTGGATGTATCGTGGCGCTTGGCATGAATTTGAAACCTATGAAATTGAAATGGCAGTTCCCATTAGTCCGAAAGAATTGGAAAGAAAGAAATATGCTATTTTTAAACACCAAAGCCAAAAAGATAGAGCGGTTTTTCCTGGAGATGATGCTAGAGAATTTTGGCAACGTGCTGAAGACAGAAATCGCGATACGGCAAAGGCGTATGACGATTTGGGCTTAGCAGAATACGAAGCGATGGAAGCTTTTGTTCGCTATAAATTTGAAGATTAAGTTTTAAAAAACATAAGGTTTAAGCCGTAGCAAATCGCTACGGCTTTTTTGTGTCTTAAATTTTAAAATCTTAGGCTACAATTTTTGAGCCACCCCCAGAGGCTGTCTCATAATCAATTTTGGGGTCTCATTCAAAGAATAATATTTCGCGAAACCGTCATTCCCGTGAAAACGGGAATCGTAATGCTATGGAAAGGCTACGAAACAGCATCCTCCTAAAGCATTAGGATGTCCTTCCGATAGCTATCGGAACAAGGTGAGCATGACGATAACACCAAATTTAATTCTCTTATAGTTTCTCAATTTGTTGTTTTGAGACAGCCTCAGTTGAAATTTTTATAACAAATTAAACGCTCAATTTTAATCATAGCAAGTCGATTGCTGTTCCACTCCGAACGTAAATAGGACTCAGGGATAATAATATAATTAGCCTTAATTACTTCAATCCATTATTTATTTCCATTTGCAAAAACAATGTTTTAAATTAGAATATACAAAACCAAATCTGCTATAACTATGCAAACCACTAAACAACGCCTATTATCGCTCGATTTTTTTAGAGGTTTAACGGTTGCAGCGATGATTTTGGTTAACAATCCTGGTAATTGGGGACATATTTATGGCCCATTAGAACATTCGGACTGGAATGGTTGTACGCCAACTGATTTAATTTTTCCATTTTTTTTATGGATTGTCGGCGTTTCTATTGCCTTTGCTATGGGCACTGGCAAAAGCGATCCATCTTTACACAAAAAGATTATCTTAAAAGCCATTAAAAGAGGTTTAGTCCTTTATTTATTAGGCTTTTTCCTAGCTATATTTTTTAAAATTGTGAGTGCTTTTGTAGATGGAACTGAGGTTTGGAATGCTTTTCAAACGGTTAGGATAATGGGTGTTTTACAACGAATAGGCATTGTCTTTATCATTTCTAGTCTCCTATTTATCAAACTTTCTACAAAAAATATTTTACGCGTTTTTGTAGGTATTCTAATTTTATACTGGTTATTAATGTGTTTTGTGCCCGTACCGGGCGTAGGTTTTGCCAATATGGAAAAGGAAACCAACCTGGCCGCATGGATTGATCGTGGTGTGTTAACTACCGCGCATACTTGGGCGCTATCTATTACTTGGGATCCTGAGGGCGTATTAAGTACATTGCCCGCAATAGCCACTTGCTTATTTGGTGTTTTGGTTGGTGTTTACATCCGAAGAAAAGAAATAGATACGCCTACGAAAATAACGTGGTTATTTGCAATAGGTACTTTATGCGCTATTGCAGGCTTAATATGGGATTTACAATTCCCCATAAATAAAGCATTGTGGACAAGTTCTTACGTGTTATATACTGGAGGGCTTGCAACAATTGCTTTTGCGCTATGCTATTGGTTAATTGATGTGCAGGGATATAAAAAATTTACCACACCTTTTGTAATTTACGGTGTAAATGCAATTACCGTGTTTTTTCTGTCGAGCTTTATTCCTCGGCTACTTAATTTAATAAAAGTTACCAATAATAAAGGCGTAAGGGATGGATTGCTTGTTCATTTTTATCAACGCTTTTATGTGCCATACTTTTCACCCATAAATGCATCAGTAGTTTGGGCCGTCAGTTATGTGCTCGCCTTTTATGTATTGCTTTGGTTTATGTATAAAAAGAACATCATCATTAAAGTATAAGGTGGTAAATAGTTTTTATATATTTACGCTACCACGAATAACCATATTTGCTAAAATATATTATTAAATAGCCTTGAAAAAAAAGACGACCATTTACGATATTGCGAAAGCACTCAACATTACGGTCTCAACGGTTTCAAGGGCATTAAATGATTTTCCGACAATTAGCAAAGCCACAAAAAATGCTGTATTAGAAACAGCAAAAACACTAAATTATACCCCCAATAAACTCGCAACTGCACTCAAATTAGGTAAAACAAATATTATTGGTGTAATTGTACCAACTGTTCAGGCAAGTTTCTTTGCATCTGTGATCAACAGTTTAGAAGATGGGTTGAAAGATAAAGGTTACCGAATCATTTTATATCAATCAAACGAATCTTTAGCGAAGGAAATAAATGGTGTTAAAGCACTTTTAGAAGCTCAAGTAGATGGAATAATTGCATCAATGTCATTAGAAACGAATGAGACTAATCATTTTGAAGAGGTTGTAAAGCAAAATAAACCACTAATACTTTTCGATCGTGTTAACAAAAGCTTTGGTGTGCCTACGGTTACTTTAGATGATTTCATGGCTGGATATATTGCCACACAACATTTAATTGATAAAGGGTATAAAAAAATAGCTTTGTTAACAACAGTGCATCAAATCAAAATTTTTAGCGATCGTTTGCAGGGATATAAAAAAGCGTTATTAGATAATAATTTGGAGATTATAGATGAATTTATCATTTACGGTGGCTTATCTATAAAAGATGGGCGCTTTGGTGTTGGTAAATTGATGCGTAAAAAAAATAAGCCAGATGCCATTGTTGCTGGCGATGATTTTACCGCCTTGGGTGCAATTAAAAAGCTGATTGAAATTGGCGAAACGCCACCTAAAATTGGCGTAATAGGTTTTTCGAACGAGGGATTTTCCGCTTACATTACGCCAAACTTATCTACTATTGATCAGCATGCAAATGAAATGGGAAAGGAATGTGCAAAAATGTTTCTTAAAATGATTCAACAGGGAAATCCATACGATGAAGTTAGTCATACGGTTTTAACGCCCACTGTAATTGATCGCGAATCTACCGGGAGGATTTACAAATAATATTGAAACTTGCTTTAAAAACAATGCCCCAAAAAGTAAAACAATTTGGGGCATTTCTAATTTTAAGAATTTTGTTCCGATACGAAGGATAATTATCTATCGATAGAACCCATAACTTTTTGTCCGAAAGCATTAAGCGCATCTTTTTCCACTGCACCATCTGCTACCATTTGATGTACTTCTAAAGCGCCACAAATATTGGTAATCATTTCTCCGGCTACATCAATTTCAGTTTCGCTAACACCTCTAAACTCGCAGAATGCTTCTAAAACCTCCAATGTAGCTTCTAGTTTTTCTGGAGAATTGGTTTGAAACAACTGTTTTATTACTGGAATTTTCATTATTTTATTTTGTTAAAAAGTTCGAATAAACCATCGGGCTTGTTGGTTTGCACCTGATCTACCAATTTACCATCTTCAAAAGCTGCAAAAGTTGGTAAATTATCAACGTTCGCAAATTTGCGTGAATTTGGAAATTTCTCGGCATCAACAATTAAGAAAGCTACACCATCATTTTCTGATGCTAATTTTTTAAACTTCGGCTTCATAATTCGGCAATTGCCACACCACGAAGCTGCATATTGAACCATAACCTTTGGGTTATCGTTTAAATATTGTTGAAGATTATCTTCTGTTAATTCTAAAAACATATTATTGAATTTAAATTAGTGAGCTGTTAAATATTCAGCAACACCATCTCTGTTTGCGCTCATTGCTTCTTTTCCTTCTTCCCAATTTGCAGGACAAACTTCGCCATGTTGTTGTACGTGAGTATATGCATCAATTAAGCGCAAATATTCTTTAACATTTCTGCCAAGTGGCATATCATTTACACTTTCGTGAAATACTTTTCCAGTTTCATCAATTAAAAAAGTTGCTCTAAAAGCTACATTTGACCCTGAGAAAGTTTCGTTACCCTCTTCGTCATAATTTACTTCTTGATCTAAAATATCTAAAATGCCTGATAATTGTCTGTGCGTATCTGCCAAAATTGGATAAGTAACACCTTCAATACCGCCATTATCTTTTGGTGTATTTAACCATGCAAAATGAACTTCATTTGTATCGCATGATGCGCCAATTACAATGGTATTTCTTTTTTCAAATTCGGGTAAAGCCTCTTGGAAAGCGTGTAACTCGGTTGGACAAACAAAAGTGAAATCTTTTGGATACCAAAACAATAACACTTTGCTTTTTTTGTTTACTGCTTCTTCAAATATATTGATCTTTAAATCATCTCCCATGTCAGACATTGCATCAATACTAACACTTGGGAATTTTTTTCCTACGATTGCCATAATTGTTTTTTTTATGGTGCAAAGATACGGCATAGAAATTTTCGAATCACATATCAATGTTAAATTTTAATTCATTACCTTGATAAAGGTATAGACAAAATTTATATAAATAAGTTATTATATAGATACGTTAAGCGGTATTAACATTCGGGTAAACTTATTGGGATATTGGTGGCTAAACCACCATCGGATGTTTCTTTGTATTTTACATTCATATCTAGCGCGGTTTCCCACATGGTATTTACCACCGCATCTAAACTTACTTTTGCCTTATCAGGATTACTTTGCAAAGCGAGCTGACTTGCGGTAATTGCTTTTATGGCGCCCATTGTATTTCTTTCGATACATGGAATTTGTACCAAGCCACCAATCGGATCGCAGGTTAAGCCAAGATGATGTTCCATTGCAATTTCGGCGGCCATTAGCACTTGCCGTTGCGAGCCACCTAAACATTCTGTTAAAGCTGCAGCGGCCATTGCCGAAGAAACACCAATTTCTGCTTGACAACCGCCCATAGCAGCAGAAATGGTAGCGCCTTTTTTAAATATGCTGCCAATTTCGGATGCACAAGCGATAAATTGAATAATTTTATCTTCAGTATATCCATCACAAAAAGCCATAAAATATTGCAAAACAGCAGGTATTACGCCAGCTGCGCCGTTGGTTGGTGCTGTAACAACCCGCCCAAACGATGCATTTTCTTCATTAACCGCAAGTGCGAAACAACTTACCCAATCTAAAATATAATTAAACCCATTTCCGCCATTTTTAATGGCTACTATCCATGAGTTATAATCATGATATTCTGCTTTGCCGATTAATCGTTTATTCAATAAATATGCTCTTCGGGCAACATCTAATCCGCCAGGTAAAATACCAGTAGTGTGGCAACCGCGATAGGTACAGTCGCGCATTACAGCAAAATGCTGTAAAATGCCAGCTTTAGTTTCCGCTTCGGTTCGCCAGGCTAGCTCATTCTCTAATACAATGTCACTAACTTTTAATCCTGTAGATAAACACCAATGTAAAAGATCTTTTGCTTTTTCCATTGGGAAAGGTAAATCTACCTGTGGTTTTTGGCTGCTATCTTCGCCTTCTTTAACCACAAAACCTCCGCCGATAGAGTAATAGGTTTCTGAAAAAGCTTTACCAGTTTTTAAAAATGCCTGAAAAGTAACCGCATTAGGGTGGAATGGCAGACTTTCGGCAAATAAGAAAAGTAAGTCAGTATCATAATGAAAGTTGATATTTACCTCACCAGCTAAACTCAAATTTTTATCGCTTTTGATAGATTCGAAAGTTGAAGTCACTGCATCAACATCAAAAGTTACCGGATCTGCACCAGTTAAGCCTAATAAAATGGCAACATCCGTTCCGTGCCCTTTACCGGTTTTGGCTAAAGATCCGTACAATAATATTTTAACCGTTTCCACATCTGCCAATAAATTGTGGTGAATTAACGAAGCGGTAAATTGCTGCGCTGCCCGCCACGGCCCGAGCGTATGCGAGCTAGATGGGCCAATGCCGATTTTAAAAATATCGAAAACGGAGATTTGTTCCTTTATCATGATGTAAGTTAGTAAAGCAAAGCTAGGATAGTTTTAATCATTGACGAACTTTAATTTTATTTGACATGATGATTTTAATTCATAATTAAGATTGTGGATAATCTTGATACAGCATAATTTTTAGCCCTAAAAATCAAACTCCAAAATTTCTTGATCGGCCAACATTGCTTCAACAAACTTTTGATGGTTTTCGGGTTTTCCTACTGCCGTCCAATTGCCTGTGATATGGTTATTGCCAAGCGTTTGTTTGCCTTGTAAAAATTTTAACTTGTAAAGTTTAAAAAGAGCTTCGTAGTTACCAATTACCTGCGCATCGTATTTTCTAACAATCCTATAATCACGTTTTGTAAATCTACGATCTGCAATTTGCTCGATAAAAGGGAAAATCAGCAACGATATTAAAACCACTAAAGTTACCCCAATTGCTTGCTCATAATAGCCCGAGCCAATGGCCATGCCTATGGCGGCAACAATCCAAATGATACAAGCTGTGGTAAGTCCTTTTACCCTATTTTCTTCTTTAAAAATTACACCAGCACCTAAAAAACCAATGCCTGTTACAATGTTCGATGCAATTCTATCTTGAGAACCTAAACCAATTTTTATGGAGAGAATGGTGAATAAAGTAGCACCCAAACCAATCATAATCATGGTTTTTAAACCAGCCGATTTACTTCGGTATTCTCTTTCTGCACCAATTAAACCACAGAGAAGTGTGGTTAGCAAAAACTTATTTACTTCTGTTTGGGTAAGAAAGTGATGATTGCCAAAAAAATTTTCCATAATCAATATTTGTATTGAAATGGTAATTTAGTAAAAATCATAACATCTTAAGCCATTGTATATGCCATAACCCTTACTATTAGGGAAATATTGTTCATAACCCACTCCAATTTCAGTTGTACCGCTTGTATTTGTATAATTTAGTTTAGATGTTGTGGCATCATGACTTAAGCCCAACCTTATCTTCTCGCCATTATTTTTTTTACTAAAAATATCGAAAATAACAGAAAGTACTACAGCATCATTACCAGTGTTACTTCCATCGCTTCGGTACCAAATACCAGCATTTATACCTCGGTATTTGTACTGTGTACCCATGCTAAACGTTATTACATTTACCTGTTTATAAACAACAACCGAAGGAATTAGGTAAGTGCCGTCTTTATCAAATTGCTCGGGGTTTAAAGTAATTTTGTAACTTAAATTAGCAGATGTTCTTACAGGTAAACGAGCTTTAAAACCAGATAATGATTCATCTGGGCGGTTTAAGTGGTGAATACCGGCGCCAATCATAAAGTTTTTGAAAACAAAGTTTGCACCAGCTGCAGCATCAAAATAATATTTACTATCTATTTGTGGTCTTTCGGCACCAGAAATACTACCCGGTATGTAACCGTATCTTACATCCACTTGGTCGCCAAAAACAAGTTTATCCCAATTTAATTTTTGACTGGTTACGCCACCTTGTAAACCAAAAGACAACGTAAAATCATCCCCCGGAATAATGAAAGAATAGCTCAGGGCCACATTATTTTTAGTTAAATAGGCAGTACCCTCATTGCTTCTGTTAAATGTTATTCCTACACCACTGCTATATTGCGGTAAATTCAAATCAGCTGATGCTGTAATGTAAGAGAGGTCGCCACTTAGGCCACTCCATTGATTACGGTACAAACCATTAAACCTAAAACTTCCCTCAAATTGGCCTGTTAGTGCTGGGTTTAAATAAATTGGCGCATTATAAAATTGCGAAAAAATATGATCTTGCGAGAAACTATAAAATGGCATGGCCATAAATAGGAATATTTTTAGTGCTCCCCTCATCTTATTAAGTATATTACCCCTGTCCTTTTAGGTGCTGATGAATCATACGTCATGCCTTTCCATTCCCCTCCATTAATAAACTTTACTTCAATTTTCCAATAATATACACCCTGTGGCTGTTCTTGGCCTTTGTACGTTCCGTCCCATCCATCCATTGGTGCACTTTCGGATAGTTGGGTTGTTTCCCACATTATTTGTCCCCATTTATTAAAAACTGTCATTCTCCAGTTTTCTAATCCTCGGCCTTTAGCCATAAATGTTCTCAATTCACTTTTCGCACTCGATGGCATGAAAGAATTTGGCACATTTAAGAACCCTTCTACGCCTGTTATCCTTACTTCTTGCATGGTAACAGTTTCGCAACCGGTAGCATTAGTTACCCTTAAGGTTACATTAAATTTACCCACATTGGCATAGGTATGGGTAGGGTTCTGTTCCTTTGATATACTTCCATCGCCAAAATCCCAAGTCCAGCTTTCTCCAAATTCTGCATTTTCTTTGTTAAACTTAAATGTATAATCGGGGATGCTAATTTCATTATTCGGACTCACCGTAAAAATTGCTTTTGGAGGCAAAACAATATTTATATAATCAGCCATTATGCTTGTTTTAGGGCAACCCATCGTATTTTTTGCCGTTAGCGTTACCGTGTAGGCTACTGCTGATGAAGAATAAGTATGTGTTGGTTCAAATTGATCGGATGTTGTTCCATCGCCAAAATCCCAGATAAAACTGATTCCGTTAATGCTGTTATTTTTAAATTTAACGACAGTGCCGTTGCAACCACTTAATTTATCGGCGGTAAAAGATACAGTTGGCTGTGCATAAATTTTTATCGGTATTATTTGAACCGGCGCGCTGAAACAGCCGTTACTTGCAAACATTTTAACCTCATAATCGCCCGGGGTTGTAAAGGTGTGGGGCACAATTTCTACTGCGCCTCCGTTTGAAGAGTAACTGCCACCATCACCAAAATCGTAAATAAATTTACTCGCACCTTGGGTATTGTTTGTAAAGTTAACCGTTAAAGGCGCACAACCTTCAGTATTATTTCCATCAACAAAAAAGCTTGGTGTAATGTTATTTGGGTAAATGCGTATAATATGCGTTGATGTGGATGTGCCACAACTGTTTTTTACTGTTAACTTTACGGTATAATCTAATTTTACAAAAGTGTCATAAGTATGCGAAACGGGTTGGTTATCGGTAACGGTTAAAATTGGAGAACCATCATCAAAATCATATTTATAAACGTTTGAGTTGCCAGGTGAGAAATTGCTGAAAATGATAGTCGATCCCACGCAGGCAAGTGTTTTATCTGGAGAAAAAATGGAAGTAGCTTTGCCGATAACAGTTACGTTTGATGTGCTGGTTGATGTGCCACATGTTGTTATTGAAGTAAGCTTAACTACATAAGTAGTATCTCTGCCGTTATTGGTGCCTAAATAAATAACCGGAGGGGGAGATGTTAAATTTGAGGTAGTACCGTTGCCAAAATCCCATAGAAAAGTACCTGCTGTTAATGAGGTTGATGTATTGGTAAAGGTTATGCGCTCGGTGCTGCAAATATTTATTGCCGATTGTGAAAATGAAGCTATGATTGTAGAAAATGTGCTAAAGGTTTGGGTGTATTCATCACTCCTACAATTCAAGCTACTTGTTACTACTAATTTTATTGCAACAGTATGGTTTTCGTTAGTAATTGTATATCCGGGAAAAATTTCTCCTGTTCCAATGGGTATATTATCTGCATACCAAGTATAAGTGTTATTCCTATCGGGATAAGGAATAGCAATTATGTTTGAAGGTGTTAATATAAAAGGCGAACAAGCCTTGTTTGTTGTGGAGGTAAATTCTGCTTTAGCGTGTGGGTTTAAGGTAACTTTAATTACATTACTTACATTTTCGAAAGCTCCGGTACAGGCTGCGCTACCAACAATTCTCCGATATAAAATAGTAGAAGTTGGAGTGGGTAAAGTAAGGTCGATGTTGTTTTCTAAATTGAGATCAACCCAAGTTGCGCCATCAAAACTCGACTGCCATTGATAGGTATAACTGCCATCGCCACCAGTGGGTAAACTGCCAATTAGCGGTGCTGGAATATCGCCCACACAAACTGCCTGCGTAGCGGTAATGGTATTATTGGCGAGCGAAGGCAAGGCCGTAATTTTTACAATATTACTAATTGATGTACACACGTTACTGTTTACAATACGTTGATAATATTGGGTAGTAAGAACAGTCAAACCCAAATCTTTGCTAGTTTCGCCAGAAATATCCGTGAAATTTGTTCCATCGGCACTACTTTGCCATTGATAGGTGTAAATTCCTGTTCCGCCTGTTGGCGCATCCCCAATAATGGTCATATTTTGGCCTGAACAAACTGGTGTAGCACTTCCAGAAATTGTATTTACTACGGTTGGGTAATAGTTTACTGCTGTTTCAGCAAATGTCGGTGGACAAGATGCAAACCCGCTAATCGTCCATCTGAAGATGTAATTTTCACCCGGGATTAAACCTGTAGCTGTTGCAACATTTGATGTTGAATTTGTAATGATTACACCTGATTGTCCAGAAACTAGCGTCCATAAACCTGTGTTTGGCGATGGGTCGTTACCCGTTAAAATTGCGCTGTTACCTGAGCAAATATTTTGATCTGCATTTACTGTTGCAGCTACCGTAATTGGATTAATTGTTATTTTAGTCTCGGTTGAAAGTACTTCGCCACATATTCCATTAGAAACTGCTGCTCTAAATTGAGTTGTAGTTGTAACATTTGAATAAATATAAGGATTGGCAGTTGAGTTAATATCAACCCAATTCGTTCCATCTATAGATGATTGCCATTTTACAATCTGCCCAGTTTGGCCGCCCAGTAAAATGCTTCCAGTATTTGTGGTAGAACAGAATATTGCATCCCCTGTCGTTGTTCCTCCATTTGATGGCAAATCAATCTGAACTTTTAATATTGCCGATGTTGAAGGGCAAGGTGCTAATCCGGAAATTGTCCAACGGAAAGAATAAGTTTGTCCCGGCACTAAACCTGTAACGGTTGTATTGTATAAACCTGGGTTGGTTATTATTACACTAGGATCAGCCGGTAAAAGTTCCCACAAACCTATATTGGTTAACGGATTGTTACCGGTAAGTGTTGTAGTAGTACTGTTGCATATTACTTGGTCGGCACCAACTTTTGCAACAATTGCACCTTGATTAACAGTAATAACGGTTTCAGTAGAATTTGCTTCGGCACATACGCCATTTTTCGTAACTGCGCGGAAATGTGTTGTTGCGTTTAAGTTTGTGTAGGTGATGGAAGTTTCTCCCGCATTGCTAATATTTGTCCAATTGGTGCCATCGGGCGATGATTCCCACCTTAAAATATTGCCAATTTGTGCATTTAAAGTAATTGTTCCGTTACTGTTTCCAGCGCAAACAGTTGCTGCGCCAGTGGTTGTTCCGCCATTTGATGGCAAATCGATCTGAACTTTTAATATTGCCGATGTTGAAGGGCAGGGTGCTAATCCGGAAATTGTCCAACGGAAAGAATAAGTTTGTCCCGGCACTAAACCTGTTACGGTTGTATTGTATAAACCTGGGCTGGTTATTATTACACTAGGATCAGCCGGTAAAAGTTCCCACAAACCTATATTAGTTAACGGATTGTTACCGGTAAGTGTTGTAGTAGTACTGTTGCATATTACTTGGTCGGCACCAACTTTTGCAACAATTGCACCTTGATTAACAGTAATAACGGTTTCAGTAGAATTCGCTTCAGCACATACGCCATTTTTAGTAGCTGCGCGGTAATGTGTTGTTGCATTTAAGTTTGTGTAGGTGATAGAAGTTTCTCCTGCATTGCCAATATTTGTCCAATTGGTGCCGTCGGGCGATGATTCCCATCGTAAAATATTTCCAACCTGTGCATTTAAAGTAATTGTTCCATTACTGTTTCCTGCGCAAAAAGTTGCTGCGCCAGTGGTTGTTCCGCCAATTGATGGCAAATCAATCTGAACTTTTAATATTGCCGATGTTGAAGGGCAAGGTGCTAATCCAGAAATTGTCCAACGGAAAGAATAAGTTTGACCCGGCACTAAACCTGTTACGGTTGTATTGTATAAACCTGGGTTGGTTATTATTACACTAGGATCGGCTTGTAAAAGTTCCCACAAACCTATATTAGTTAACGGATTGTTACCGGTAAGTGTTGTAGTAGTACTGTTGCATATTACTTGGTCGGCACCAACTTTTGCAACTACTGCACCTTGATTAACGGTAATAACGGTTTCAGTGGAATTCGCTTCGGCACATACGCCATTTTTAGTATCTGCGCGGTAATGTGTTGTTGCGTTTAAGTTTGTGTAGTTGATGGAAGTTTCTCCCGCATTGCCAATATTTGTCCAATTGGTGCCATCGGGCGATGATTCCCACCTTAAAATATTGCCAACCTGTGCATTTAAAGTAATTGTTCCGTTACTGTTTCCTGCGCAAACAGTTGCTGCGCCAGTTGTTGTTCCGCCTTTTGATGGCAAATCAATCTGAACTTTTAAAATTGCCGATGTTGAAGGGCAGGGTGCTAATCCAGAAATTGTCCAACGGAAAGAATAAGTTTGACCCGGTACTAAACCTGTAACGGTTGTATTGTATAAACCTGGGTTGGTTATTATTACAGAAGGATCGGCTGGTAAAAGTTCCCACAAACCAATATTGGTTAACGGATTGTTACCGGTAAGTGTTGTAGTAGTACTGTTGCATATTACTTGGTCGGCACCAACTTTTGCAACTACTGCACCTTGATTAACGGTTATGATTGTTTCAGTGGAATTTGCTTCGGCACATACGCCATTTTTAATCACTGCGCGGTAATGTGTTGTTGCGTTTAAGTTTGTGTAGTTGATGGAAGTTTCTCCTGCATTGCCAATATTTGTCCAATTGGTGCCATCGGGCGATGATTCCCACCTTAAAATATTTCCAACCTGTGCATTTAAAGTAATTGTTCCGTTACTGTTTCCTGCGCAAACAGTTGCTGCGCCAGTGGTTGTTCCGCCAGCCGATGGTTTATTTACTTTAATAATTACATTATCCGAGCTACTGGAGCAACCATCAGCAATAGTCCATTTTAACTCGTAAGAATTTCCGGGTATTAGGCCAGTTATTGCTGTGTCAAATTGTGTATCAACAAAATTTATGGTATTCGGTGCAGATACAACTGTCCATTTTCCTATTCCAACTATTGGATTATTACCATTTAACGTATAATTTGTTACGTTGCAAACTTCATCATCAGCGCCAGCAAATGCAATACTGGCACCAGGCAAAACTTTAACTTCAATATCAACAGCTGTTCCACCGCAACCATTGCCAGCATTTGGCGTTACGGTATATTTCACCGTAGCCTCAGTTGTGCCGGTATTGGTTAATATATCATTAATTGCCACAATAGGAGAAGCGATAGCACTCGCCGAATTCCCTGACAATGTGCCCGCAGTAACTACACTTGTGTACGTATAAGTGGTGCCGGCCAAATTTGAAGACAACGTAATAGCCGATGATGTTTTATTGCAAATGGCATCTGTTGGTGCTGTATAGGCAATGTCTGGTCGAGGTTTTACAGTTACGATAAAATTAAACGGCGTACCATTGCACCCGTCATTATGAGGCGTAATTACGTACGTTACGGTTGCATCAACTAAAGGGTTAGCATTGGTAAGTAAATCATTAATCTGACCAGAACCGACGGGCGTAAATCCACTTGCCGATCCGCTGGCGGTCCATGTATATGTGCTGCCAATAACATTATTTGTAGGTTGATAATTAACATTAGTGCCGGTACAGATATTTTTTGAAGGTGCACTTGTTATGCTTATATCGGGTTTTATGGTTAAAGTTATTTCATCATCAATTTGGTTACAAGGCGCGGGTAAAGTTGTTGTTGCCCTTAAGGTTAAAATTAATGAGCCTGTGTTTTTCTCTGTTGTGGTTGGCGTATAGGTAGCATTTAGGCTGTTTCTATTTGGGGTAAAAACTCCAAAACCGCCAATCCACACGGATGAACTGGTAGGTCCTGTAATAACACCTGTTAATGCAAAGCTTCCATCGTTAAAACAAATCGATTGGTCAATTCCTGCATCAACCTGTGGTGCAGTACTAAACGAGATTTTTTGCGATTTCGTTTCGGCGCCACATCCATTAGTTTGTGTTACCGATACGGTGTAAGTGGTGTAATCTTTAAATTCTATCGAAGGATATTTAGTGCTCGCATCGGTTCCGTTGGCGAACGAAAATGCCCCACCCGTTACAGTCCAAATATAGGTGGAAGGTAAATCAAGATAAGTTCCAGCAATAACTGTTCTTGTTGGACCAAGTGTTAAATTATTAAAATCGTAGGTGGCTAAATTACATAAAGCAACATCGGGCGATAATGTAATTGTTGGTGTTTCATTTACCACAACATTTTGGGCTATGGTTGAAACCACGCCGCAGGATGCCGACGAAATGTTTAATACAATACTGTATAAACCTGGGGTGCTGAAAATAAATTCTGGTTGTGGGCTAGAAGAATTTGTGCCATTAGCATAACTAACAGCTGGCGTAACAACCCAAGAATAAACACTCGGCACATTACAGGTATTATCAATGATGGATAAATCGGTTACTTTTATAGTGTTTGAGGTACAAATTGTGGTATTTGAAAGTGCAAATTTTGGTTTAGGTGGATCTTGAATACAAATTTCTTTTTCGAAAGGATCGGCATTACAGGCACCAGAATTGTTTGATTCTAACCGAACCGTGTGTATGCCTTTTGTAGTGAAAGTATATACAAAATCAAAATCCAATGCTACATCAAATTCAACGATATTTCCATCAACAAACCAGTTATAGGTTACGTTATTAGCTGTGCATCCTGGCCCGGAAGAATTTGGATTTTCGCCCTTTGTAGAATTGTTTTTAAAAGTAACAGCAGCATTTGTACATGCCGTAATTGGGCCTGTAAATTTGTTTTGGGGTTTAAGAACAACTTTTGCGAAAGCATAAATTGGCGAGCCGATAAATCCACAGAAAGTATTTTGTACTTTTATACTTACATCAAATGCATTATAAGTTGTATTAGAGCCAGAAGTTGACACGTTGCCGCATGAAGATTTTTTATAAGTATGCGATACAATTTCTCCTTTGCTTTTTATGTCGCAAATGGTGTACTCGTCAAATGTACCGTCACCCCAGTTAATGATATAGGTGTTTCCCGGAAAATTCTTTTCTAGGTCGCTTGTATTTACTTTAAACTGTAACTCGCCCGTTGGCAAACACACAATATTATTTCCAACAGTTGTAAATGCGGTAATTGCATCATTATTAATTAGAAAATTAGCCTTCGTTGCGATTGATCCATCTGGCATTTCTAACCTTGTAAAGATGGTGTAATGGGTTAATTTGGCAACTACAGTAGCAATTTGAGTTGGGAAGGTTGTGGTTATTACGTCGCCATTTAACTCGTCTTTTATGGTGGTATTAATTGTGCTTCCGGCGGTAGATTCATTTTTTAAGTAAAATGTTTTATTCGCTTGTCCTGCACAACTGCCAAAAATATCTGGGTCGGTTCCTATTAAAGTAGATGTTAATTTTGCAATCACTGGTGTTCCTGCTTTAATCTCAAAAGAATTGGACACTGTAGAAATTGAAACGGGATCTGTTGATTTAATTCGAACCCTGTAACCAGTACCGGGGATAAGTCCCGTTGTTGGTATTATGCCATTAATAAAGGTGCTGTAAAACCCATTGTAGGTGCCAATTTGCGTTTCAGTTGCGAAGTTTCCTGACTCATCGGAGAGAAAAAGCTGAAACTCATTTGCGGGTGCTACGCATGGCGTGCTACCAGCGGAAAAAGGAATAGCTATTGTACTTCCTGCGGTATATGGCCCAGGGTCAACAGCGCCAATATTTACCTGCGCAAATGCGGCGAGGCAAAAAAAATGGGATAAAAAAATAAAAAAAGCAATGCGCGCAATCTTTCTACATCTTTTCATAAAAATCTTCAACAATAGGGACAGATTTATTTGAAAATTTTTTAACCAACCGCAATGTGCTTAATAGCTATGAAAAGTTCATAAAATCTTAACTTACAAAATAGTTAAAAGAAATAGGATACCAAATATTTTTACACGAAAAATACAAATACGCCAAAATATTTTTGAAAACTACTTTTTCAGAATAGAAAGGCACAAAAAAATCCCCAAGCGGTATGGCTTGGGGATAAATTTTACACGAAATTTTTATTAGATGGGTGATTACATCATTCCACCCATGCCACCACCACCCATTGGAGGATGACCGCCAGCACCAGCTTCTTCTGGCTCATCAGCTAAAACTACTTCTGTAGTTAATAACATCGATGCAATAGATGCAGCATTTTCTAATGCTACACGACTTACTTTTGTTGGATCAATTACACCAGCACCAATTAAGTTTTCGTAAACGTTGGTACGTGCATTATAACCGAAATCTGCTTTACCTTCTTTAACTTTTTGTACTACGATAGAACCTTCAATACCTGCATTTTCGCAAATTTGACGTAACGGCTCTTCAATAGCGCGACGAATGATTTGAATACCAGTATTTTCATCTTCGTTTTCGCCTTTTAAATCAGCTAATGCTTCTACCGCACGGATAAAGGCAACGCCACCACCAGCAACAATACCTTCTTCTACAGCTGCACGAGTTGCATGTAAAGCATCATCAACACGGTCTTTCTTCTCTTTCATTTCAATCTCACTAGCTGCACCAACATAAAGAACAGCAACACCGCCAGCTAATTTAGCCAAACGCTCTTGTAATTTTTCTTTATCGTAATCAGAAGTAGTGGTCTCGATTTGAGATTTAATCTGACTAACGCGAGATTTAATGTCTTCAGAATTACCAGCACCGTTAATTATAGTAGTGTTGTCTTTATCTACAACAACTTTTTCTGCAGTACCTAAGTAAGTTAAATCAGCATTTTCTAATTTGTAACCTCTTTCTTCTGATACTACAATACCGCCAGTTAAAATTGCGATGTCTTCTAACATTGCTTTTCTTCTATCGCCAAAACCTGGTGCTTTAACAGCAACAACTTTCAATGAACCACGAATTTTATTAACCACCAAAGTAGCTAAAGCTTCTCCATCTAAATCTTCTGCAATAATTACAAGAGGCTTACCGGTTTGAACGGTTTTTTCTAAAACTGGCAACAATTCTTTCATGTTGCTAATTTTTTTATCGTAAATTAAAATGTAAGGATTTTCTAATTCCGCTTCCATTTTATCTGCATTAGTTACAAAATATGGAGATAAATAACCTCTATCAAATTGCATACCTTCAACAGTCTTTACTTCTGTCTCTGTACCTTTTGCTTCTTCAACAGTTATTACACCATCTTTACCAACTTTGCCCATCGCCTCAGCAATTAACGAACCGATTACCTCATCATTATTAGCTGAGATAGATGCAACTTGCTTAATTTTGTTATTGTCTTCGCCAACTGTTTGCGATTGTGCTTTTAAATTAGCAACAACTGCAACAACTGCTTTATCAATACCGCGTTTTAAATCCATTGGATTTGCACCCGCAGCAACATTTTTAATACCAGTAGTAATAATTGCCTGCGCTAAAACGGTAGCCGTTGTCGTTCCATCACCAGCAATATCTGCAGTTTTAGAAGCCACTTCTTTAACCATTTGTGCACCCATGTTTTCAACTGCATCTTTCAATTCGATTTCTTTTGCAACTGTAACACCATCTTTAGTAATAGCTGGAGAGCCAAACTTTTTATCTATAATTACATTACGTCCTTTTGGACCTAAAGTTACTTTTACTGCATTTGCTAAGATATCAACACCGCGTTTCAGAGCGTCACGTGCTTCTACGTTATATTTTACTTGTTTAGACATTTTTATAATAGATTTGAGATATGAGATATGAGATATGAGACTAGCGTTCCAAACTCAAAAAAACACATCTATTTAAACTTTTAACTTTATACTTTGTATTATCCAACTACTGCGTAGATATCAGTTTCGCGCATAATTAGGTAATCTTTACCTTCGTAAGGAAATTCCGTACCGCCATATTTACCATAAATTACAATATCGCCAACTTTAACACTTGGTTTTTTCTCGTCAGAATCTTCTTCAGAAACAGAAACTACTGTTCCTTTTGATGGTTTTTCTTTTGCGGTATCAGGGATGTATAACCCGGATGCAGTTTTTTCTTCAGCCGCAGCCGGTTCAACAATTACTCTGTTGGATGTGCCAGCAATTGGTTTAAGGTTTAACGCCATAACTTTTTATAATTTTATATTTGAGTTTAATTTTAATTACTACAGTGTATTTATCACTTTTTGTGCCAATAGGTTAGGATAGACAAATTTTCACCACTACTGTCAATTTACTATTCATAAATTAAATTGGGGTGTCAGCTTGGCAGGTTGATGAGTAGGGCTTTTTTATCGTTTACCTTCCCACTCTGCATAAAATTGATCTAGGAATGTTTCCATAAATTCATGTCGCCCAAGAGCCAGGGCTTTTCCAGTTTCAGTATTCATCATATCTTTTAAAAGAAGCAATTTCTCGTAAAAATGATTTATAGTTGGTGCACTTGTGTTCTTATAACTCTCTTTAGAATGTTCGGTTACAGGTTTAATTTCTGGATCGTAAAGCACCCTATTTTTAAACCCGCCGTAAGTAAATGCTCTAGCAATGCCGATAGCGCCAATGGCATCTAACCGATCAGCATCTTGTACAATTTGCAATTCTTTTGAGTTAAAACTAACGGAATCAAAGCTGTTTTTAAACGACATATTTTGTATAATCAGCTTTACATGATTAATCGTTTCCACATCAACATTAATGGATTTCAAAAAATCAGAAGCCTTATTTGGCCCAATTTCTTCATCACCGTTGTTAAATTTAGAATCTGCAATATCATGCAAAAGAGCAGCCAATTGCACAACCAACCCGTTGCCTTTTTCGGTTTTATTTATTTCGATGGCCGATTTGTAAACGCGCTCGATATGGAACCAATCGTGCCCTGCTTCGGCGTTGGCTAATGTTTCTTTAACAAAAGAAATTGTAGAACTTAAAATTGTATTCATAAAAATAATTTTCTGCACAAAAGTATTCTATTGTACAGTCAGAACAAATTTATCGCCAATTAATGTGCAATATTATTTGTAGTGATGGCTTCAATTAAATCAGCATCATTTAAGGTGATTAATTTAGACGGATTAATATCTAAAATAAAAGCGATTTGAAAAAAGCGTTCTAACGAGAGTTTACTGTAACCGAGCTCAATTTTACTATAGGCATTCTGTGATATTTTAAGCTTTGCAGCCAAATAATCCTGAGTGTAGTCTTTGTATTCGCGCAACTTTCTGATGCTACCAGCAACATTTTTAGTTCTTAAAGCAAAATTTTCCATAGTAATAAATTGATAATTTGGTGTGGCTCTGCGTACATGTACGAGATCTAGATGATTTTAGTTTTAAATCAATTATTAAGTATAATATTAGGCGAGAAATACGTGAATTAAAGCCTGTGGCTATGCGATAGAAATGTAATTTTTTAAGCTCAATATATTGAATAAGAGGTATAGATTATGTTTAAGAAATATTTTATCAATGTTTACAAAACAAACAATAACATTTGCCCTATAACGCTGTTAAATTAAGTAGTACAATTAACAATCAATTTTATAACAATAACTAAAAATGAATAACGTAATTCTTTTAAATAGTCGCCCTGACGGCAAACCTAAACTTTCTGATTTTAAATTTTCAACTGAGGAAAAACCAGAAATCGGAGCAGGTGAAATGCTCTTGAAAACAAAGTTTATTTCTGTAGATCCTTACTTAAGAGGAAGAATGAGCGAATCGAAATCTTATATAGCATCTTTTGAGCTCGGTAAACCTATAAATTCTGGAGGGGTGGCCGAAGTTGTTGCCTCCAATGTAGATGGATACAAAGTTGGCGAGTTCGTTTCTGGCGGTTTAGATTGGAAGGAATTTCAATTATCAAACGGAAAAAACTTAACAAAGGTTAATGAAAGTTTAGCACCACTATCTAATTATTTGGGTATTTTAGGGATGACCGGTTTAACCGCTTATTTTGGGCTCTCAGAAATTGGTGTTCCAAAAAAAGGTGAAACAATTGTTGTTTCTGGTGCAGCAGGTGCAGTGGGCAATATGGTGGGGCAGATTGGCAAAATTTTAGGTTGCAGGGTTGTAGGGATAGCAGGTACTGATGAGAAAGTAAATGCTTTAAAAACTGATTTTGGGTTTGATGAAGCCATAAATTACAATACAGAACCAAACATAACCAAGGCAATTGCCAATTTTTGCCCTAATGGTGTCGATGTTTATTTTGATAACGTAGGCGGCGAAATTTCTGATGGCGTGCATGCCAATATAAATAGATTAGGTAGGGTAATTGTTTGCGGCGCAATATCTTCGTACAATGACACAACGCCTCCGCAAGGGCCACGGGTAGAGCAATTTTTAATTAAAAAAAGTGTATTAATGCAGGGATTTATTGTAGGCAACTACGCCGATAAATTCCCTGACGGTATAAAACAGCTATCTACTTGGTTAAAAGAAGGTAAACTCGTTTCATCTGAAACCATTGTAGAAGGCTTTAATAATATCCCACAAGCTTTTATCGATCTTTTTGAAGGTAAAAACAACGGGAAAATGATTGTAAAAATATAATTAGTTATTATGAATAATTTCAAATTTAGAAATCCAACGAAGATATTATTTGGTAAAGACCAAATAGAAAACTTAGCAACCGAAATTCCGGCTAATTCTAAAGTACTAATGCTTTATGGTGGTGGTAGCATTAAAAAAAATGGCATATACGATAACGTAAAAAAAGCACTTTCGGCATTTGACGTTGTTGAGTTTGGCGGAATTCCGGCCAACCCAGAATACAGCGTTTTGCTTGATGCACTAAAGGTAATTAAAGACAAAAAAATCGACTTTCTATTGG
Source organism: Pedobacter changchengzhani (assembly GCF_004354365.1). Lineage (GTDB taxonomy): Bacteria > Bacteroidota > Bacteroidia > Sphingobacteriales > Sphingobacteriaceae > Pedobacter > Pedobacter changchengzhani. Next base: position 368,334 of record NZ_SJCY01000002.1, on the reverse strand, counting down.
CCGTGGGTGGTGGTTCTGTAATAGATGGCACAAAATTTTTAGCTGCCGCTGCAGAATATGAAGGCGAAACGCCATGGAATTTAATGACCGATCGTAAACCAGTTACCTCGGCAATGCCTTTTGCAACAGTATTAACTTTACCTGCTACAGGTTCTGAGATGAATTCTGGCTCGGTAATTACAAGAGAAGAGACAAAAGAAAAATTAGCTGTTGGTGGACCTGGTTTATTTCCGCTGTTTTCAATTTTGGATCCAACGGTCGTGGCATCTATCCCGCAGCGCCAATTGGCTAACGGAATTGCAGATTCGTTTACCCATGTTTTAGAGCAATACATGACCTATCCTTCAGGCGCAAGTTTGCAAGATCGTTTCGCTGAAAGTGTTTTAAAAACATTAATTGAAGTGGCACCTGAAATTATGAAAAACCCAAGCGACTATAAAGCAGCAAGCAATTTTATGTGGTGTTGCACAATGGCACTTAATGGTTTGTTGCAACAGGGCGTACCTACAGATTGGGCAGTACATGCAATGGGCCATGAATTAACGGCTTTGTATGGTATCGATCATGCAAGAACTTTAGCCATTTTGGCCTCAAATCATTACCGCTACAACTTCGAAACAAAAAAAGAAAAATTAGCGCAATATGCAGAACGGGTTTGGAATGTTACGGCAGGAAGTACTGAAGAAAAAGCCAAAATTGGCATAGCGAAAACCGACGAATTTTTCAAATCTTTAGGCATCGATATTAAATTATCTGATTATACCGAAGATTACTCAGAAACCGGAAACATAGTTTCGAAACGTTTTACAGAACGTGGTTGGTTAGGCCTTGGAGAACATAAAAACCTTACGCCTAATGATGCCAAAAAGATTGTAGAAATGAGTTATTAACCTTAAGTTCGGCAATTTTAATTCCCTCAACATAAATATTTAATTATAGCTAGATATTTTTTTGCGTTGCCCGATGGAAAATCGGGCCCGGGCTGTCTGGGGGTTCGCTTCGCTACCGTGCCAATAAAAAATTGGCACCAAGCCCCGCCCATCCCTAACGCCAGCATGGCGCATAGTGCAGTCGTCAAAAAAATGCGTTTTAATTAAAGTAGGGTTAAAATCTCCGAAATCTTCGGTTTAAAAAAGCCTTCAGTTTTTTGTTAACTGATGGCTTTTTTTATTAATCTTCGGGTTGGTTTTTAGTAACCCGCTCACTTGGGTCTCTTTTCGATCCAAATTGAGATTACGTGTATTATTTGTAAAGAAGTCAAGTTTTAAAAACTTGACTTCTTTTGTTTAAAAAGCCAGCTATCTTTATCAATCTTCTTTCAAATCTTTAGTAACTCGCTCACTAGGGTCTCTTTTCGATCCAAATTGGGATTACGTGTATTATTTGTAAAGAAGTCAATTTTTTAAAACTTGACATCTTTTGTTTAAAAAGTCAGCTATTTTTATCAATCTTCTTTCAAATCTTTATTAACCCGCTCGCTAGGGTCTCTTTTCGATCCAAATTGGGATTACGTGTATTATTTGTAAAGAAGTCAAGTTTTTAAAACTTGACTTCTTTTGTTTAAAAATCCAGCTATTTTTATCAATCTTCTTTCAAATCTTTAATAACCCGCTCGCTAGGGTCTCTTTTCGATCCAAATTGGGATTACGTGTATTATTTGTAAAGAATTCAAGTTTTTAAAACTTGACTTCTTTTGTTTAAAAAGCCAGCTATTTTTATCAATCTTCTTTCAAATCTTTATTAACCCGCTCGCTAGGGTCTCTTTTCGATCCAAATTGGGATTACGTGTATTATTTGTAAAGAAGTCAAGTTTTTAAAACCTCTTTTGTTTAAAAAGCCAGCTATTTTTATCAATCTTATTTCAAATCTTTAGTAACCCGCTCGCTTGGGTCTCTTTTCGATCCAAATTGGGATTACGTGTATTATTTGTAAAGAAGTCATGTTTTTAAAACTTGCCTCTTTTGTTTAAAAAGTCAGCTATTTTTATCAACCTTCTTTCAAATCTTTAATAACCCGCTCACTTGGGTCTCTTTTCGATCCAAATTGGGATTACGTGTATTATTTGTAAAGAAGTCAAGTTTTTAAAACTTGACTTCTTTTGTTTAAAAAGCCAGCTATTTTTATCAATCTTCTTTCAAATCTTTAGTAACTCGCTCACTTTGGATTACGTGTATTATTGTAAAGAAGTCAAGTTTTTAAAACTTGACTTCTTTTGTTTAAAAAACCTGCTATTTTTATTAATCTTCTTTCAAATCTTTAGTAACCCGCTCATTTGGGTCTCTTTTCGATCCATCATATAAATCATACTCCAGCATACGGCAGTCTAACTTTCCGTTGTAAAATTCTATCTTTCTCGAAGCTTTCAAACCTATTTTTTTAGCCAAATCGGGATTGCCGGTAAAAATATAACCAGAATAACCTTTGCAACTTGTTTTCATAAAATCGCCCATGCGTTTATAGGTCAGTTCTAATTGGCTGTGCACACCCAAACGTTCGCCATATTCGGGGTTAAAAACCACCACACCTTTCCCGCCTTCGGGTATTGGTGTTAATTCAAAATCGCACACTTCAAAATCCATAAAAGTATCTACACCTGCAGTTTGCGCATTTCTACGGGTAATATCAACCGCATCAGCAGATAAATCTGAAGCCACAATTTTTAAGTCTACATTTTTAACAACCTGGTCTTTTAAAATTCTTCTTTCGGCAAAAAAATCTTCCTCATTATAGCCCAAAATGTGCATAAATGCATAATTCATTCGGTACAAACCTGGTGCACGATTGGTTGCAATTAAAGCGGCTTCTATGGCAAGTGTTCCCGAACCACACATTGGGTTGATGAAAGGTGATTTTTTATCCCATTTGGTAGCATAAATAGCACCCGAAGCTAATGCCTCTAACATTGGTGCCTTACCAGGAATTTTACGATAACCATGTTTAGCTAAAGTTTCGCCCGATGTATCCATAAAAATATCCGCTTCGGCATCTTTCCAATATAAATGAACAACAGCTTTATTTGCATCCGAACCAGAATTAGGTCGGATACCTTTTATTTCTTTCATCCGATCCACAATAGCGTCTTTAACCTTAAGGTTTGCAAAAAGTGGCGTGGTAATATTTGGGTTATCTACGTTTGATGTTACCGAGAAATAGCCAGTAAAATCAATCAATTCTTCCCAAGCAATTGTCTTTATCTCGTTGTACAAATCATCGGGTGTTACTGCCTTAAAACTCTTTATAGAATATAAAATCTGGCTTGCACACCGAAGGTTTAAATTTAGTTTAATACACTCGGTAAGTGTAATGTTAAGTTCTACACCAGTGGCAAATGCCCTAACAATGGTGTAACCTAAAGCGGTAACCTCATCTTGTAAATAAGGCGAAAGGCGCTTGTTGCAGGTAATAATAACCTTGCTTTTATTGTGGAAAACTTGCATCATAATTTATGCAAAGTTATCAATAAAATTATTGAGATTTGATCTTTATAGTACAATTAAGTCATAATTGAAATGGAATTAAAAGGAAAAGTACACGAAGTAGGTGCCACACAGCAAGTGAGTGAAACGTTTAAAAAACGTGATTTGATAATTGAGTATGCAGAAAACCCAACTTATCCAGAGTATATTCGCTTTGAGGCTTTGCAAGATAAGGCTGCATTGTTAGATACTTTTAAAGCAGGTGATGAGGTTGAAGTATTCTTTAATTTACGTGGTCGCCCGTGGACAAACAAAGAAGGTGTAACATCTTATTTTAATAGTTTGGTTATTTGGCGCATTAATGCAATTGCAGGTGGAGTTGCTCCAGCGGCAGTTACGCCAGAATATGCTGCCAAGCCAGTTGATGTAAGCAATACAGCAGGTGAAGATGACGATTTGCCTTTCTAAGGTTGGATAATATCGAAGTAAGATATTATTTAAATAAACAGATTAAGGTTACGTGCAGTATTTTTGAAGCCAGAAATTCGCTTTGGGTTTATTCCCCAAAAATAGAAAACCTCGCTAAAAATATTATTTTATTAGATTTAATCGGAACCCCATGGGACAATTGCGGAACTGAAGAAACTGAAAATGGTATTCAAATAAAATTGAGAAAATTTCCGGGAACTATTTATGGCGTAGTTGTTAAATTTGATATAAATGATGTAAATACTTGTTACCTAAACGGTGTTTTAATTCCGTTAAACCATCTTAAAACAGCTATTGACGATATTAAAGAAACGCCAAGTTCTAAATAAAGAGTCTTTTTTTAAGCTAAACAACGTTAAATGCCGGAATATTAATTTCGGCATTTTTTTATGCACTAAGTTTTGTAAAGCTTTTGCCATCAATGCACTAGCGCGTTGTTAAATTATGTTAAAAACAACTGCATAATCTTAAGCATTATTAATTTTGAATTAAGAATTTAGTTCTACATATTGAAGTGGTTCCAATTTATAAATGAAAAAAACAAGTTTTTGGTTTATTACAATACTGATGACGGTGGCTTTGCTCGGCGTTTTTGTAATGCAAATGTATTACATTAGGGAATCGTACAACCTAAAATCGCAGTTGTTTGATGAGCAAGTGAACCAAACCCTTAATGCTGTAGTTAATAAAATTCAAAAACGAAATGCATTTAATCATTTTAATACGCGCCAAGTAAATAACAAACGAAAGCGAACAATTGATGTAAAAAGACGGGCAATTGAATTGGCCGATTTAAAGAAAAATTACGAAACCCTATTGGATCGTAATCGCCTCAGTAACCAGCGTAAAATCGAAGCAGAACTTACCAGTCAAGATAGTATTATCAGGTCTTATTATCGGAAACCTGTAATTTTATCAGAAGCCGATTTTAAGGCTGCGGATGCGCGAAATGGACAAAACACAAATTCGCCTGTAAAAATTGATGTTTTTGCGAATGTAGATGAGAATTACAACATTTTAGGTGGAAGTATTTCTACGAAATTTACGCCCACAGGAAAGAGAAGTTTAAATTTTACGGCTAATAACTTACCAGATTCTATCCGCTACGCTGCAGTTGACCCAAACACCAACAACATTGTGCTAATTTCTTTGCCAACAAGGCAAAAGGAGATGCTAACCCAATTTAAAAAAGAAGACTTACTGGCAAAAAAAGATTTCGAGCAAAAGGTACGATTTATAAATTCTGATTCGACAACGCTAATTGCAAGCAACCTTTTACAGCTAGAAGATGTTGCCAAAGAAATGGCCCAAATAAATATTCCTTTAAACAAAAGAATAAATTTTGGGCTAATTGATACCATTTTAAGAAAGGAATTGCTCAATAATAATATCACTCAAGCGTATAGTTATCAAATTAAACTTGCCAAAAAAGATTCATCAATTTATGTAAAAAGCTCCAATCCGAATGTAAAGTTTACGGCAGAAAACACCTATAAAACAACCCTTTTTAGCAACGATTTAATTCGCGATCCGGGCTTGCTTTTGTTAAGTTTCCCTAATAAGAATGCGGCAATTTTAACCAATTTGAGCGCTACTGTGGCCTCTTCGGTTGGTTTGTTGCTTATTCTACTGTTCATTTTTAGTTACACACTTTACGCCATACTAAAACAGAAGAAACTTTCTGAAATGAAAACGGATTTTATAAATAACATGACTCATGAATTTAAAACGCCCGTAGCTACGATTATGATTGCAAGCGAAGCTTTAAAAGACCCCGAGATTACTGACGATAAGAGTAGAGTTAAAAGGCTTGCAGGTATTATTTATGATGAAAATGTGCGTTTGGGTAATCATATTGAGCGTGTGTTAAGCATAGCCCGATTAGAAAAAAACGAAATCAAAATGGAGAATGGTGAGGTAGATGTAAATGATTTAATTGTTATTGTGTTAGATAGTATGGAATTGCAACTGCAAAAAAGAAATGCTGTAGTTAACATAAATACCGACGCAAACAATGCTATTGTTTTTGGAGATGAGCTACACTTATCAAATGTAATTTTTAATTTAATTGATAATGCAAATAAGTACAGCGCCAACGATCCAATAATAAATATAGTTACAAAAAATGTTGGCAAAAATATAGTTATAGAGGTTAGCGATAAAGGTATTGGAATTAATAAAGAACACGCTAAAAGAATATTCGATCAATTTTATAGGGTACCCACAGGTAACTTACACGATGTAAAAGGTTTTGGTCTTGGCCTCAACTATGTGCAAGATATCATAAAGCAACTAAACGGTACCATTAAGGTATTTAGCGAAAAAGATAAAGGAACAACATTCGAAATAACCTTACCTTTACACTAAACCCCGACAGTATTACCTTGGTTGTAAAAAAAAATACGCTCTTTGCCATTGATTTACTCAAGCAATTAAAATTTTAAAGTGCACTTATTACATCGGTTATAAACAGAAATATAAACATGAAAAAGATTCTTTTAGTTGAAGATGATCCAAATTTGGGTCTTTTGTTGCAAGATTATTTGGAGTTGAAGGGTAAATTTGATGTGGTTTTGTGTACCGATGGAGACGAGGGATTAAAGGCTTTTAATAAACAAAAATTCGACCTTTGTATCCTCGATGTAATGATGCCAAAAAAAGATGGTTTTACTTTAGGTAAAGACATCAGGAAAACAAATACACAGGTGCCCATAATATTTGCTACTGCAAAAACCATGTTAGAAGATAAAGCTGCGGCTTATGATTTAGGTGGCGATGATTACATTACAAAACCCTTTAGAATAGAAGAACTACTTTTAAGAATAAATGCCATGTTTAAGCGTACTGCCAACAGAAATGATGGTGCCGATGAAACAGTAGAAACTAATTTCTCTATTGGCAAATATAATTTTGATTACACCACGCAAATTATTGTTCATGATGGTGTGCAACAAAAGTTATCGACTAAAGAAGCAGAATTATTGCGCTTATTGTGCTTAAAAATGAATGCTGTTTTAACCAGAGAAGAAGCATTATTAACCATTTGGCACGATGATAATTATTTTAACGGCCGCAGTATGGATGTTTTTTTAAGCAAGTTGCGTAAGTATTTAAGAGAAGATCCTGCTGTAGAAATAATTAATGTGCATGGTAAAGGCTACAAGCTTTTGGTGAGTTAGGTTTTTAGTGTGAAGATTTGAGTATCGAGTACCAAGGCAGGTCACTTAAAGCCTACTACTTATAACTTTTTCATTCGGTAACATATAAATTGTTTTGAATGGGAGGGATTATATTTCTCTCGGTTGCGAGTTTGAAGAGCGTATCAATTGCTTTTCTACCTTCATTACCTAAATTGATGCTGTATTTATTTACATAAAGTTCAATGTGTTTATACATTACAGCTTCATCCATTTCTTGCGCATGTTTGCGGATAAATTCTAAACTTGATTTTGGGTTTTCGAAAGCGTATTCTACTGATTTTCTGATCAAACGATTTACTTTTAACTGCACCTCATGTGCTAGTTTCCTGTTAATTACGATGCCACCAAGCGGAATTGCGCAGCCTGTAAGTTTTTCCCAGTAATCACCTAAATCGATAATTTTATTTAAGCCTTTGTCTTGGTAGGTAAAACGGTTTTCGTGTATAATTAAACCTAAATCTATTTTATCTTCCAGCAAAGCTGATTCAATTCCCGAAAAAACCAACACTTCCTTATTTTGCAGTTGCGGATAAGCAATGCCTAATAAAAAATTTGCCGTGGTGTATTTGCCGGGAATGCCGATTTTTAGATTTGAGTGATGAGTTTTGAGTGATGAGTGATGAGATTGCTCATCGTCGACAGGCAACTCAGAACTTGCACTTAGTGTTTGAGAACTGCTATTTAATGCTTGAGAATTTTCAACTGTCAACTGTAAACTATCAATTGTATATTTTTTACTAATTAATAGTGGCCCAACACCAAAACCTAAGGCACTGCCGGCATCTAAAAGCGCATATTTATCGGTAGCGTAAGCAAACGCGTGGAAGCTAAGTTTTGTTATATCTAATTCGCCTTTTAATGCTTTCTGGTTTAGGGTTTCCACATCATCGAAAACTACTTCAAATTCTAAACCTTCGGTATCAATTTTATGGTGAATAAGTGCATCGAAAATAAAAGTATCATTTGGGCAGGGTGAAAAACCGAGTGTAAGCTTCATAGAATCAAAATTAGGTACTGCATAATATTAAATCGTCATATCTAATTCATATCTTGTTGGTTGGTGATAACACCAACCAAGGGGGCCTCGTCCTCTGGTTGATGAACATCCTTCTGGTTGGTGTTATCACCAACCATCACTAAACCATCGTATGTTTTTCAACAAAGTCGATTGCCCAACTGTTTAAGTTTTCAATAGCAAGGCCAACTTTCCAGTTGTCTTTATTTCTAGCTTCAACGTAGTTAGATATGCTTCTAATTTGCAAACAATCTATTTCCTTCTGGTTGGTGTTATCACCAACCATCAATAATTTATATATGCTCCATATAGTGCGTAACCAATTTGTTTTCTTGGCCTAGTAAATAATATTTGGCCGAAGAATAGATATAATCTTCAGGTAAGGTACAAAATTCCTTTTTTACTGGATTGTAATGAATGTAATCTAATTTCTGTTCTAAAACTCTTCGGCTATTCATTGTAGCACTATATGGTCTTCTCTCCCAAAAATGATAATTTCTGTCAGCTTGTGAACTTTTGTATTTTTCTAATTCATTTGGGAAATTTGCAATCAAATTAAATTTTATTTGCTGTGCAGTAAACTTCAAAAATTGTTGTTGAATGCTTTTGTCTATCCATAGGTCTTGTTTTCGCCATAATATATGCACATGATTAGGCATAATGACATATCCATAAATCCAAATTCTATTTTCATCGACTAAAAATTTTAAGCTAGATAAAACAATTTCTTTGTGTTTTTCTGGCGAAAGAAGGTTTTGCCAATTTAAACACGTTGCCGTGAAAAATTCTATATTAGATTGCATATTTAGCAATATAAGAATTTTATCAGTTGGTGATGTTTATTTGTTGGTGATAACACCAACCAAGGGGGGCTCTTCCTCTGGTTGATGAACATCCTTCTGGTTGGTGTTATCACCAACCATCACTAAACCATCGTATGTTTTTCAACAAAGTCGATTGCCCAACTGTTTAAGTTTTCAATAGCAAGGCCAACTTTCCAGTTGTCTTTATTTCTAGCTTCAACGTAGTTAGATATGCTTCTAATTTGCAAACAATCTATTTTTTCTTTATCGCATGCATAAAAAACAGCTGCGCCCTCCATACTTTCAGTTATCGGATTGAAGCTATCAATTAAGCGTTTTATGGTATTTTCATTTCCTGTTACACAATTAACCGAAATGCCTTTAACTTTAGGCAAATCAATTTTTGTTTCAGATTTTGACGTATAAGCATTCTCCCCAAAACCCAATTGTTTAATACTCAAAAAATCGTTGCCATTTTGTGCACCCAATTCGGCAAATACATCTTCGGTAATGTTCAAGACACTTCCCAATTTTATGGTTCGATCAAAGCAGCCTGCTATTCCTAAGTTTAAAACAAGGTTATATCTCGATAAATTTAAGTGCTTACCCAGCGCGTACGCCGTTGCAACCATACCTACACCGGTAATTAAAACATCAAATGTTTTAGATTGGATAAAATCATTTCCCGATAAATTAAAGTGTTGATAAAAATAGGTAAGTTCTGCTTTTGTGGCTGCAACAATTAATGTTTTCATCTTGTAAAATTAGCAGATTGTTTTAATAAGTATAATTTCTAAAGCTTTTCATTGTGGGATGATTACAGTAACCGTACGATTCTATCCGTTTTTTAACTTTAAGCTTTAGTCTTTTTGCTTTCAGCTTAAAACGTATATTTGCACATATTTTAATACGATGATTTATATAACGAGAAAAGCTTCATTTAACGCAGCCCACAAATTGGCTCGTCCGGATTGGAGTGACGAAAAAAATGAAGAGGTTTTTGGCAAATGTTCAAATCCAAATTGGCATGGCCATAATTATGACCTTTTTGTTACGGTTAAGGGTGAAATTAATCCAGAAACAGGATTTCTTGTCGATTTAAAGTGGCTTAAAGACGTGATTAATACTTACGCTGTAGATTTAATAGACCATAAAAACTTAAATTTAGATGTCTCTTTTATGAAAGATAAATTGGCATCTACAGAGAACTTGGCGATTGCCATTTGGGATCAATTATTACCACATATTTCTGAAAGTGGTGCAATTTTACATTCGGTAAAATTGTACGAAACAGAGAAGAATTTTGTAGAATATTTTGGCTAAACAAAAGCACTTAAATGGATAAAAACGATATTTTTAACGAAGAATTTAATGGTGGATATGCAAAAATAGACCGCTATGATGAAACTAAAGTTACGGCAGTTGCATCGCACTACAAAGATATTATTACGCAATTGGGCGAAGACCCTGAGCGGGAAGGCTTGTTAAAAACGCCCGAACGCGTGGCTAAAGCATTACAATATTTAACGCATGGTTATGATTTAAAACCGAACGAAATTTTAAAATCGGCCATGTTTGAAGAGGATTATAGCCAAATGGTTGTGGTTAAAGATATTGAAGTTTATTCGATGTGCGAACACCACATGTTGCCATTTTTTGGTAAAGCGCATATTGCTTACATCCCGAATGGAAAGATTGTTGGCCTGAGCAAAATCCCTCGGGTAGTAGATGCTTTTGCCCGCAGGTTACAAGTACAAGAACGATTAACCAACGAAATTAGAGATTGCATACAAGATACTTTATTGCCGATGGGTGTAGCCGTAGTTATTGAATGTAAGCACCTTTGCATGGCAATGCGAGGCATACAAAAACAAAATTCGGTAACTACAACTTCTGCATTTACAGGTACTTTTTTAAGTAACGACAAAACCAGAGCCGAATTTTTAAGGTTAGTTACAGCCAATTTACATTGACCCCTGCCCCTAAAAGGGTAAGGATAAATAATATTTACTAAACAATTAATTCCCCATTTAGGGGATCAAGTGGTATGAAGGCATATATTTTCCCCGGACAGGGGGCACAGTTTGTTGGCATGGGTAAGGATCTTTATGAGAATCCGCTCGGTGCCAATTTATTCGAATTGGCAAATGAAATAATTGGTTTCCGCATTAGCGATATAATGTTTAGCGGTACTGATGAGGAGTTGAAACAAACCAATGTTACACAGCCTGCAATATTTCTTCACTCGGTTATTTTAGCCCAAATTTTGGGCGAAGATTTTAAGCCAGATATGGTTGCAGGACATTCTTTAGGAGAGTTTTCGGCCTTGGTAGCTGCAAATGCTTTAACCTTTGAAGATGGATTTAAATTGGTAATTGCCAGAGCTAACGCAATGCAAAAAGCCTGCGAAGCACAACCATCTACCATGGCGGCAATATTGGGTTTAGCCGATGATGTAGTAGAGAAAATTTGTGCTGAGATTAATGAGGTAGTTGTACCGGCAAATTATAATTGCCCTGGTCAATTGGTTATTTCTGGTAGTATTGAAGGTATCGATTTGGCTTGCACTAAACTAACAGAAGCCGGCGCAAAAAGAGCACTTAAATTAAATGTTGGCGGCGCGTTCCACTCTCCATTAATGGAGCCCGCAAAAATAGAATTACAGGCCGCAATAGAAAGCACTCCTATTGCTGTTCCAATTTGCCCTGTTTACCAAAATATTGATGCGAAACCTTATACCGTTCCATCGCAGATTAAAGAAAATTTAATTAAACAATTAACCGGAGCCGTACGTTGGACACAAACCGTAGAAAATATGCTAGCCGATGGTGCAACAGATTTTGTAGAAGTTGGCCCCGGAAATGTTTTGCAAGGCTTGGTTAAAAAAGTGAGTAGAGAGGTTGCTACAAGTAGCGCTTCTTTATAATCTCTTTTTGCACATATGAACAACGCCATAAGCACATCGTTTATGGCGTTGTTTTTTTATCCATCCATTTAAGGTAGATAAGTATTTTGTAGTTAAAGCGTTTTAACCAAAACCATTGCTGTCAATCAAAGTTTGATAATTAAATTAGAGGATGATTATCAAAAGCAGTTCATAAATTTATATAGATGAAAATGAGCATAGGGGCTAAAATTAGATTTTTACTGTTAATATTAGGTTGTTGCTTAATCGCAACCTCAATTTCACTAAATATTTTTAATACCCCGGCTGATATTTTAGCTCGCGAATCTAAAAGTCTCGAGAAAAAATTAAACGCTAAAGAACAAGTTGTAAGTGCCTTAATCCACAACAAAAGCTTGCTTCAAAATGCCAAAAAATTTCATTTAAACCCTAAACTTAGCTTAAATTTTTTAAACGCTTACCGCAGTTACGGCATTAATTTGTTAACGTACCAAAATAACAATCTTAAATTTTGGACCACATTTAAAGTTGGCGATATTAATCCAAAAAGCATAAAAGAAGGTAGCTCGGTGCTATTTTTTTCTAACGGATGGTATGAGGTTGTTAAAAAAACCGATCAAAACTTTACTTTCGTTTTCTTAATTGCAATCCAGTCTAACTACTCAGTTAAGGAAAATCAATTTTTTAAAAATGATATCGACCCGCTGTTATCAGATTCGAAAACTTTAACGCTTGCTAATTTTACCGATAAAGATAGCTATGAAATTAAAAGTATAGATAACAAATTCCTTTTTGCTTTAAAATCAAAAGGTGATAACCTTGATCGTATTAACTCATTGCCTCAAGTTTGGCTGTTTGTTTCGGGTTTGCTTTGCATCTTAATGTTTTTCAATTCGTTAAGTTCGTTAATTGCGAAAAGAGGTTATCCCGTTTTAGGAACACTCTTATTATTTGCTGTTTTTTCGTTGTCTCGTATCACCGATTTAAAGTACGGCTGGTTTAATCATCGCTTTAACTTAGCACTTTTCGACCCAAAAATATATTCGCAAAGTACGCAAATGCCCTCCTTAGGCGATTTTTTGCTTAATGTTATATTTAGCACATGGTTGCTTTTGTTCGTTTATAATCACATTCAAAAGTGCCAGTTTATCAAAATAATAAAGGAAAGTAAAATTGCAGGCCTTATTATTCAAACATCCTTTATATTGTTAATTGGCGCCTTGGCTTTTTTTATGGATGAGTTATTTTTAGGTTTAATATTAAACTCTAAAATTAATTTCGATATTATAAATATCTTAAAACTGGGTGGTACAAGCTGGGTAAGTATTGTAATTCTGTGTTTAATATGGTTTCAAATTTACTTAGTTGCCGTTATTACAGTATCGCTTAGCAAGCAATTAAATGTAACAAATAGAGAAAGACTGATTCTTTTTCTCACTGCTTTTTCGGGTTTTTTTTTATATAAGTTGGTAACTGATTTTACAGCATTTTTTATCGTTTATGCATTGGTTGTATTTTTGGTTGGGCGTATTTTATACGTTAAGCAAACGCGTTTTTCAATCGGGTTGGTTGCCGTTATATTTTTTTGCTTAGCGTTTAATACATCCATAAAATACATTAAATATAAAGACATTAAGGAACGTAATTTTAGAGAAACACTGGCTCAAAAAGTACAGTCCTCAGATGATCCAAATGCCATTGTAGCATTGGGTAACTTGGAGAAAAAAATCCTAACGGATAAATTCCTCATTAATTATTTTAATAACAACGTTACTGGAAACTACGCTGTTTTAAAAAATCATATAAAGGATTTGATGGATGGTTATTTATCGAGATATGATTATAAAATTTATGATTATAATCGTTTCGAGACTGCGATAAATGATAATGGCCAACCGATTTCGAAATACAAATATTTGGTGGAGTCTGGCGCTATAAAAATAGATGCTTCAAATTATTTTTATAAGGTAAATAATACCTTTGGCTACCAAGATTACTTTGGCATTTTGCCCGTGTTAAAGGAAGATAATTTAATGGGCACATTGATTATTGAGTTTCGCTCCAAACCGTATAATTTCAATAATCGCCTGCCTGATCTATTGTCGGATGCTAAAATGGTTAATGATGAAGAATTTAAGAATTACTCGATTGCGCTTTATAGTTACAATAAACTCTTAAACCAATCTGGAAATTACACATTTCCTTTAGATGGAAATATTTTTAAAGGTAAGGTAGAAGATTTTGTGTTTTTTAACGATTCGCAGCAACAAGGAACTGTACTAAAACGCTATAACCACTTAATTTATAAACCAAAAGAGAATAAAATGGTGGTAATTACTAAAGAGAAGATAGATTACATAGAGCGTTTAGCGGCTTTATCCTTCTTTTTTTTGGTATTTATTATCTTTTCGTTTTTATTGTACGGTTTAATTTGGTTAATTAGAAATTTAGATAACGAGCATGTGGGTTGGTTTAGCATTAATCGATCGCTGATGATTAACGCCAACAAAATCCTTTACAAAACGCGTATTCAAGTTACCATTGTACTTTCTGTTGTTGCTACGTTGCTTGTTGTAGGTTGGACCACCTATTTTTATATGGATAGGGAATACCGGGGGCAACAGGATGTTTTAATAAAAGATAAGATTAGAAAAGTTCAGCAGAATTTTGAGAAGCAAGTTTTTAGCGATGGTAAAATTAAAACAGATGATAAAGCCACGGCCGATTTTATAACTTTTGCCGATATAAATAACGCTGATTTAAATTTATATGATACAACGGGCACTTTGTTGATGAGTACTAATCCAAAACTTTTTAGCAATAAAATTATCAGCAAAAAAATGGGTGCCATGGCTTACATTTATTTGGATAAGATGCATCGTTCGGAGTATATAAATACTGAAGAGAAGATTGGTTTATTAACTTATGCAGCGGCTTATGCGCCGATTAGAAATGCACAAAATAAAACGATCGCTTATATCTCGTTGCCAAATTATTCAAACGAAGCTGAGTATAAAGATAAAATTGCCCTGTTTGTAAGTAATTTAATTAACATATATGCCTTGGTTTTTGTAGGCATTGGTGTGCTGGCGGTATTTTTGGCGAATCAAATTACAAGTCCGCTAACTTTTATTCAGCAAAGTATAAGTAAAACAAAAATTGGCCAGCGAAACGAACCCATTATTTGGCGCAGGCACGATGAAATTGGCTTACTTATTAAAGAGTATAACAGTATGATTGCGGCTTTAGAGGAAAGTGCGTTAAAACTTGCACGTTCTGAGCGTGAGAGCGCTTGGCGAGAAATGGCCAAACAGGTTGCACACGAAATTAAAAATCCACTTACGCCTTTAAAATTGGGCGTTCAGTTGTTAGAAAAATCGTGGAAAGAGAATGATCCAAACTTTGAATTAAAGTTTAATAAATTTAGTAAATCTTTTATAGAGCAAATTGATAGTTTATCGAAGATTGCATCAGAGTTCTCGAACTTTGCAAAAATGCCAGAAACGAATTTAGAAAAATTATCAATCGAACCAATTATCGATCAGGCTAGAGAAGTATTTAAAAGCGCCGAAAATGTTGAAATAAACATTTTCAATAACTTACAAGTAAATGCGCATATTTTTGGCGACAGAGACCAGTTGTTAAGAACCTTTAATAACTTATTTAAAAATGCGATTGAGGCCACAGAGGATGAAAGAATGTGTGTAATAAACGTAATTTTACACAATGATTTTGAACACATCCTTATAGAAGTTAAAGATAACGGCAAAGGAATACCAGCCACTTTTTACGATAAAATATTTGTGCCAAACTTTACAACAAAAACCTCGGGGACTGGCTTAGGTTTAGCATTTGTTAAGCAGGCAGTAGAAAATGCAGGTGGTAAAATATCATTTAGTTCGCCCGATAACCGAGGCACAAGTTTTTATATAGATTTCCCAATAGTTTAATTGCTCGTTATTTCAACTCAATTTGAGCTTTGCCCATTGTATGGCCATCGGTATATAAAATAATAGTATAAATGCCTTTTATAAAAGGCTTTGAGTTTGCCCAATCAATTGTGTAATAGCTGTTATCGTTGTTATAATCAATATTCATGGCGTGGCTATACTGCATATCTTGGCCATCGGCTTCGAAATGGTTGCTATCATCAGCTAATAAATTCCCTGCAGGATCAAAAACCCTTAAATATACGTTATGAAATCCCTTTTCTGCCAAATCATTAGCTACAACGTTAAACTTAACACTTAGCTTTTCTGCGCTTGATGATCGGGTAACATCTATCTTTTTACCACTAGATTTGGTTCGAAATGCCGTTATAGTGGCTTCTTGGATTTTTAAAGCCGAGGCAACTTTAACAGTAGCACTTAACTTAGCGTTCTCGCTAGCTAAATTGGTTGCTTTTTCATTAATGCTTTTAACGGTTGTTTCTAGGCTATCTTGCTTTACTTTTAAAAATTTATTTTCTTTTTGTAGCGATACAATTTGGTCATTGTAGTTTTTTACAAACGTTTTTAAATCATTAATTTGTGCCGCTGCATTGTCTAACTCCCTTTGCGTTAGGGTTCCTTTCTCTAAAGCTGATTTTAATTCTTGAATTTTAATTCGTGCTAATTTTTGCTCTTCTAATAAGTTCTTATTCAAATCTAAATTTAGAGCGTTAACCTTATCTAGCTCATTTTCAATTTTTTCAACTTCTAAACGTAGCTTATCTTTTTCAGTACTTACGGTCACCGTCACCTCGCTTTGTTGGCGGTCTTTAAAAAACAAATATCCATTTGTACCGAGTAAAGCTACAATAACAATAACTAAAAAATAAATCTTGCTACTATCGCCTTTGTTAACGTGTTCTGATTCCATGTTTATACTGGTGTGCTATCTATGTTATATTTTTATCTTTGTATTTAATTGGTTAATATGCAAATTAAACTTTTAAATAAACATATAAATTGTAAAAAATTATCGTTAAGTTGTTTAATACGCCCTCTTCAATTTGATGAATGTAAATTCTTATTTTTAAAAACAGATAGTAAATGCTTAAAAATCTTCTCTCCCTAATTTTTATAACGATCTTATCCACTAATATATTAAATGCTCAAACAATAACAAAAATTGCACCAAAACGAGAGTTTAGAGGCGTATGGGTTGCTACCGTAGCTAATATCGATTGGCCATCTAAACCCGGGCTTACTACCGATGAACAAAAGCAAGAGCTTATAGGTATTTTGGAACGCCATAAAAGTCAGGGTATGAATGCGATCATTTTGCAAATTAGACCGGCTGCGGATGCATTTTACGAAAAATCTAGAGAGCCTTGGAGCCAATGGCTGATGGGTAAACAGGGCGTAGCGCCAAGTCCGGGATATGATCCTTTGGCTTTTGCAATTAAAGAAGCGCATTTTAGAGGAATGGAATTGCATGCTTGGTTTAATCCTTATCGCGCAAGCATGGGTAGCATTGCAAATGTTAGTGCCGATCATGCTACTAAAAAGCATCCAGATTGGTTTTTTGTTTATGGCGGTAAATATCAATTCGATCCGGGCATACCCGAAGTTAGAGAATATATTGTTCAAGTAATTTTAGATGTTGTTAAAGGTTATGACATTGATGGTGTACATTTCGACGATTATTTTTATCCCTATGCAATTGCTGGACAGACGATAAAAGACGCTGAAACCTTTTATAAACACCCAAATAACATTTCTGACATTAAAGAATGGAGGCGCAATAATGTTAACTTGCTTATTAAGCAACTTGATGATAGCATTCATCATTATAAAAAGTATGTAAAGTTTGGAATTAGTCCGTTTGGAATTTGGCGTAATAAGTATGAAGACCCAGAAGGATCAGAAAGTAATGGGCTTTCTAATTATGGCGAACTTTATGCCGATAGCCGAAAATGGGTTAAAGAGGGTTGGGTAGATTATATTAATCCTCAGGTGTATTTCACTTTTTCGAGAAAAGTTGCGCCATTTGCTACTTTAGTTAATTGGTGGAGTAATAATACGTATGGCAGGCATTTATACATCGGCCAAGCCGGATATTTGGTCAATTCCAGATCAGAACAGGCGTGGAAAAACCCTAGTGAAATACCTAATCAGATAAGATTTATTAGGGCGAATAATCGAATACAGGGAAGCGTTTTCTTTTCTTCAAAATCGATGAGTACGGTAGCGAAAGCCGTTGGAGATTCGCTAAAAAATGATTTTTATAAATACCCTGCATTGCCTCCGCAAATGCCATGGTTAGATGATACCCCACCAAACCAACCGCAACAGTTTACTGCGGAAGCACATAACGATGGTGTGCATTTAAAATGGGCAAATCCGTTTAGGGCAAAAGATGGTGAAACGGCTTCGGGATATGTGATTTATAGGTTTGAAGAAGGTGAAAAAATTTCTATCCTCGATCCAAAAAATATTCTTAAAATTAGTTTTGAAGATTATTTAAGCTTTATTGATACTACGGTTGAGCCCGGTAAAAGATACAGTTACCTTTTAACGGCCTTAGATCGTTTGAAAAACGAGAGCGACCCAACCGGGCCAGTGGGTGTAGAAATTCCTAAATTAAAAAAGGATTAACCGATTTTATAAACACCGGAGCGTAACTTGCGCCAAAAATAGAACTGTTCTCAATCTGTGGCACAACCGACAGCCTTTTTTAATCCTGCGGTTAATTCTCCTGCATGTTTTATTAACCTCAGTTCGATAATTATTAGATCAAGGATTTTAAGGTCGAACTGAGGTCAACTCTACCTTAAAAAGATATGAGCGTTAAAATCAAAAATTGATGAAACGCATCTTTGTTTAGTTTAATCGATGCTTGCAGTTACTTCTTTTGTAGGTTTGCCAATTACTTTATAGTTGCCATCACCTTTTAGTATTGCCAAAATTTGTGGCTGATTATTGAATAAAGATTTCGCTGAGGCCAACTCCTTATCGTACTGAAAACTCTGTTCTATTTTACCTTTTTCATAAAAAAACCGACTTACAATCTGCGTTTCGAGCATTCGCTTAATTTCTGCTTTATGCGTTAGTAAATCAGTTTTCTTAGCCGAGTTTAATTTGTTTTTAAGATTTTCCAAATCAGCCTTTACATCGGCAGTTTTATTTTCTTTATCAGCTTCGTAGCGCAATTCGGTTAATAATCGCTCGGTACGACTTTGATAACTTAAATCTTTATCGCTTAAGCTATTTATAAAGTTATTGTAATCTGCATCCGTAAGTTGAAATTTTTGCGCAGATGGCAAACTAACTTTCTCTTTTTTATAACGATTTGCATAATTAAAAAATAGGCTTTTGTTAATCAATGTAATCGTAATCGGACTAATTTTATTAGCCTCCGTAACAACATCAGGATAAATTCCATTTCCACTGTAAACACTTCTTCCTGCTTTTGTTTGAAACATAGTTATACTCGAATCGGCAAATTTAACGGCTTCACCATCTAAATTTTTATGGGCATAATCTAACCTTTGGATGCACCTGCCCGATGGCGTATAATACTTCGCTACGGTTACCTTAACTAAGCTATTATAAGGTAAATTAAATGTTTGTTGCACCAAGCCTTTGCCGTAACTACGCTGTCCGATTATAACAGCACGATCAAGATCTTGTAAAGAACCGGCAACAATTTCTGAGGCAGAAGCTGAACCTCCATTTACCAAAACAACCAAAGGTACTGAAAGCGAAAGTGGCGTAAGCTGTGTTTTATAAGTTACCGTTTTCTCTATATTTTTACCTTTTTGCGTAACCACCACTTGGTCTTTATTTATAAACAGGTTTACAATCTTCACGGCTTCCTGTAAAATTCCACCACCATTATTTCTTAAATCTAGGATAACGCCTTTTGGGTTTTCTTTATTTATGGCAACCAATGCATCCCTAACTTCTTGTGCAGAATTTTCTAAAAATTTATCTAATTTAATGTAACCAATGCCATCGCCCACCATTCCTGAGTAAGAAACGTTTGGTAATTTAATTTCATCACGAATAATTTTTCTGTTGATTTCTTTTCCATCTCTTACCAAAATCATATTTACTTCCGATCCTTTTGGGCCCCGTAAAAGCTGACTAATTTGGCTTCGTTCCTTATCTTTTACGATGGTGCCACTTATTTTTACAATTTCATCGCCAGGTTTTATATCTTGTTTAAATGCTGGGTAGCCTTCGCTCACCTCATTTACGAACAATTTACCATCAATTATCAATGTTGATGCGCCTATACCACCATATTGCGTGCTTACGTATTTGAGTTTATAATCTTCAATTTCCGATTCTGGTATATACTCCGTGTAAGGATCTAAGCTATTCAACATTGCGTCTATTCCAATCTTCATCAATTTTGGCGCACTGGTTTCATCAACATAATTGATGTTAATTTCTTTATATACAGTAGCAAAAATGTCTAGATTTTTAGATACAAGAAATAAATCCTCCCTAAAAGAAAATGATAGGACAATAATAATAGAAGAAATGGCAATTAGGCCAAACTTATATTTTTTAAGCTTTTTCATGAAAGTTAAAAATTAATGATGCCCATTAAAATACAGCGAACGCATCTACAAGGTAAATGTAATCATTGAGTATGAGAAAGGCAATATAGCGCGAGAGTTGGTGCTGTAAATTAAAGTCGGTTACCTTTTGTATCAGCAAGCGCCTTTTGAATGGTAAATTCTATATAAGTTCTATCACGCTTAACCAAACGCATTAAATCCTCTACAAGTGCATCTTCATTGCCTGGCACAAATGCTAATGGCTCATTAGCAAGATCGCGGTATTTACGCAAAAACTTAGTTTTTACTTTAAATGCAGTTTCTTCTGTAAGTTGGAAATTGGCCATAGCAGATATTATTTACTGCAAAAGTAGAAAATATTAATGGGAGGTTGTTCAATTTTTATGTGATATCACAAAAAAAGCCGAAATTAGTGTAATTTATCTAAACACTTCACTACAAATTTAAACCATGAAAAAAATCATCATTCCTGTTTTTATCCTTTCTATGGCTTGGGCATCGTCTCGGGCACAAAGCTTTAACCTTGGTATAAAAGCTGGCGTAAACTTAGCTAAACTAGATGCAGATTACGCAAGTACCGAAAATCGTTTGGGTTATCAACTTGGACTTTGGGCGAGGGTTGGCGGCGCAAACTTTTACGTGCAACCCGAAGTGTATGCTGGTAGCAAAGGCAGCAAATTTATTAGCTTTACAAACAATGGTAACGAAGTAAAAGCCGATGGAAAAGTAGAATTTACCACGCTTAGTGTGCCTGTTTTACTCGGTACAAAATTCGGCACTAAAAGTTACAATATCCGTTTAATGGCAGGGCCAGTAGTTTCATTTGTTTTGAATGATAAATCGACATTCGATTCGGCTTATAAACAAGCTACGGATTTTAACAACTATAAAAATCAAGCTTTCGCCGTTCAGGGTGGTGTTGGTGTGGATGTTGGGGCATTATCTTTAGATTTAAGATATGAAGCTGGCTTAAGCAACATCAGCAAAAGTGAAACTTACAGTCAAAAAGCAAATGTATTTCAACTAAGTGTAGGATTTAAAATATTTTAACAATCAATAATAATCAGTTAATAAAAAAAGCCTATTCAACTTATAATCGAATAGGCTTTTTTTAGATAGGTTTTGAA
Source organism: Pedobacter changchengzhani (assembly GCF_004354365.1). Taxonomy (GTDB): domain Bacteria; phylum Bacteroidota; class Bacteroidia; order Sphingobacteriales; family Sphingobacteriaceae; genus Pedobacter; species Pedobacter changchengzhani. The sequence goes on along the minus strand of NZ_SJCY01000002.1, from coordinate 346,864 downwards.
ATTTTTAACTTAGTGTGGCCAGCGTGGTTATACCACCTTTTACTACTTGGTTAAGTTCTACGTTAACTTTTGTGCCAACGGGAAGAAAAACATCCACTCTAGAACCAAATTTAATAAAACCGAACTGCTCTGTTTGAATAACCTGATCGCCTTCTTTAATATACCAAACAATTCTACGCGCTAAAGCACCAGCAATTTGGCGGAAAAGAATTTGCACGCCAGTTTTATGTTCTACAACAGTTGTTGTGCGTTCGTTTTCTGTTGATGATTTTGGATTCCATGCGGCAAGATATTTGCCTGGATGATATTTGAAAAACTTAACCACACCCGAAATTGGATTACGGTTAATGTGCACATTTACAGGCGACATAAAAATAGAAACCTGTAAGCGTTTATCTTTAAAATATTCGCTTTCTGTAGTTTCTTCAATTACAACGACTTTACCATCGGCAGGGCAAATAACTAAATTTTCTCCAGCAGAAAACGTCCGGCTAGGATTACGGAAAAACTGTAAAACGATTATAAATAATGCGAAAGAAAAGATATAGACCGCCCAACGCAACCAAGTTATATCGTAGTATTTATAATCAACCAATGCGTTGATCACAAAAATAAACAATACGCTTAAAGCGATCGTAGTATAGCCTTCTTTATGGATAGTCATCTTTCTTAAATTTGTTATGGTTGCAAAATTGGGAAAAATAATTAGAAATATCGTTAGTTATGGGTGTTAATTGGGATTTTCAATAAATCAGTACTTTTGCCAGCTGGTGATTACTGGATATAGCGCCAGTCATCGGATGATTACATACGTTGTGACTATAATCATTCGATGACTACTTTGCCTAACTGGTCGCCCGGTAAATATCAATTAAATTTCTGCCCAAACCATTGTAATCCAAACCATAACCAACTACAAACTCGTTAGGTATTTCGAAGCCCATATAAGCTAATTCTTCTAGTTTTCGATTAAGTTTATGAATATAGATTTGGGTTTATTTTTTTTGAATTTGCAATTTCTTTCCTTCCAAATAAGCGTTTAATTGCTCAAAATTCATTCCTTTAATTTCTTTTGAAATTTTGTCTTTGATTTTCCTAAAGGTTTTAACGGTATCGAAGTCCTTTTCCGTTTTAGTTTTATGGTTCATTGCCTACAATTTCTTTTGGTGAGTGAATATTTAAATTCAGATATCCTAAACGTAAATTTATAGAATTATAACCTCTAATCCTATAAACGTTGACAATATGCTTAAAATTCCAACTAACTAAGATGTCAACTTTGTTTAGCGTTGCAGTCGCAATGTGTAAACAGTCGTCAAAACTGGTCTCTCCTATAACCTTTTCGTCAATATATGTTTGCGCAAGCTTAAAGGCTTCTTCAGTAACAAATACTTTTTCAAGTTGTTCGGGTTTTAGCTCGTTGAAGTAATTTCGTATTCTTTCTGGTGCATTTTCCAGTTCTGCTTCGGTTAGGTTTGAATAAACACATTTTATTTGACCCAATTTTACGCGTTCAAAAAGGAGAAGTGTTTCTTCTTCAAATTCAATGTCAAATACACCACCAAAAACTGAAGTATCAAAATAAAAACGTTGTATCATTGTTTAAGTTTACATGATTTATCTGCGGTCAAATTTGCATTTCTAGTTACAAAAAACTTAATATTAATTAATTAGTCGCCCTATAAATATCAATTAAATTTCTGCCTAAACCATTATAATCTAAACCATATCCCACTACAAATTCATTAGGGATTTCGAAACCCACATAATCCAACTCTTCAATTTCATGCTTTAATGCCGCAGGTTTAAGCAGTAACGAGCAAACTTTAATCGATGCTGGATTTTTCTCCTTTAAGGTTTTTAAAATATGCGTTAGCGTTAATCCGGTATCCACAATATCTTCTACGATGATTAAATCTCTACCTTCAATATCATCAGGCAAACCAATTAATTCTTTAACTGCGCCAGTGCTTTGCGTGCCTTCATAAGATGCTAAACGCATAAATGCAACCTCGCAAGACAAATCGATTTCTTTTATTAAATCGGCCATAAACAAAAAGCTACCATTTAAAATTCCAATAAATAATGGGCTTCTACCTTCATAATCTACATTTAGTTGGATACCCAATAATCGAATACGTTTGTTAATGGTTTCGTTCTCTAAAAATATTTCGAACTCTTTATCTATAACTTTTATTTTGTTCATCTAATTCTTTTCTTGTATTTAACTACCTTATATTTTGAACACATTGACTAAAAACTGGTAACCAGTAACCCATAACTACCTAACCTCCTACCACTTTTTCTCTTTCTAACCTCCGTTGCTCCCTACGTTCTTGGCGCAACTGCTTATTCGTTTTTGTAGTATCTGCAGGCATATTATTGTTACGCTTTGAAACAGAATCTGTCTTAGATGGACCAAAAATTCTATCGAATAAATTTTTGCTTTTATCTTGCATCACAACGGGCATTGCTTCTCCATCCTCATCAACCAAAACGGTATCTACAGCCGCAGAATCTGGCGCTAAATATCTACGTAAACCCTCCCGTAAACGAACATTATAAAAGCCATAATTGGTGCTATCGGCAGTTGCGAAACCACGTTTGGCCATAATGTTGCCCATAAACCTAAAATAATTATACATGTAAGGCTTTAAACTTCCATCAGCCACAAACTTATACATCGCTGCTTTTGGTCGTGGTACAATACTGGCTAAAAATATGCCTTCGCCAATGGTTAAATCGGCTGGTTGTTTACCAAAATAATATCTTGAAGCTTCGCCGATACCATAAATATTTTGTCCTAACTCAATAATGTTAAAATATACTTCCAACATTCTTTGTTTAGTTACTAAATGATTGTGCTCAATTAACCAAACAATTAAAATTTCTTCTGCTTTGCGGGCTAAGGTTTTTTGGCGACTTAAATAAATATTTTTTACCAATTGCATGCTAATCGTACTGCCACCGCGCTTAAATTTTTTCTCTTTATAATTAATGGCGATGGATTTACGGATAGACTCTTCTACGAAACCATTATGAGTGAAAAATGATGGGTCCTCGGCCGTTAAAACTGAATTCACAAAATTTTTCGAAATAGAACCTAATGGGGTAAAATTAGCGTTAGCTGGACCAATGGTAATGTCTCGCATGGGTTTGCCATACTCGTAAGGCGTATAAACAAACGCGCTGTTAATTTTCTGTAAATTGGTTTTGCCCCATTGTACAATTTTAAAATCGACTGGCGTTAGTGTAGAATTAAAGCGAACGCTATCGGGAATTTTAGTATCGAGATAAAAATTAAGATCATACTTTACTTTTCCTTTTACTTTTAATCCTTCTAACGATTCGAATAATCCCTGTGGAAAAGCATCAAATATCGATTGTGCATCTTGTTCTTCGGCCCTAAGTTTTAACTCGTAAATTTTATTTTTACCTAAAGTGTATTTAACAAATGGGTGTATGGTTGCATTTTTTAAATATGCAGTAGAAGTACTATCCAACGAAATGAAATTTGGCCCTATTAGCACGTCAGCATCAAGCTTTGCGCTTTGTACAATGATATCATTCGACGCGATTCGGGGCTGGTTAATGAGCATGTTTTTTACCGACCAAGAGCCAGAAATTTTATAGTCATCGCCACTGTATTTTGCATTTTTTAGCTCTGTTTGTAGGGTATCGAAACTCAGTTTTGCATGTAGTTTTTGGTTTAAGTACGGTAATTCTAATTTCTTGCCATCGGCGTAAACCGTAAAACTTAATTTCTTGCTTCCGGGGTTTACATATCCATCAATATGCCAAATAGATTCGCGGTTGTTAACATTAATTGTAGATGTTAAATCGCCATTATTTATAATCGCTTGGGTATCAAATGTTAATTTTGCGGTATCATTATCATTAAATTTAAAACGCATATTTTTAACATCCATATCATCAGGTATTTTGTACAAAACCTCGTTCATAACGTTGCTTGCAATATCTGCCAAATTAACTTTGTTCTTATTTTCAGTGCTGTCTTTTTTCTTCCTTTTAAGTATAAAATCGATGTTGGTGGTCGAATCTTTAAGTACAATATTTACAAAGCCTTGATTCAATTTTACTTGCGATAATTTTACAGTGCCAAAAATTAGAGGCAGGAGTTTTACGCCCACGCTAAGTTCATTTATACTTGCTAACGTATCACGATCTTTAGGAACAACCGTAATGCCTGTCATTTTTACGGTACTGAGTCCATCAAAAGTTGCGGCGCCAATTTTAACATCGAGCCCGAAATCCTTGTTCGCTTTTGTAATGGCTTTGGCAACCATTTTTTTTAATAATGCTTCTCGTTTATTGTACGCAACAACGCCTAAAGCCATGCAAACAATTAAAAATACGCCAATAATCCAAGCGCCAATTTTTAAATATTTTTTAGGAATTTTAATTTTTGATAATTGCATAGGTTGGTAAAATGTGTAATTGCTTAAACGTAACAAATAAATGTTTATTTCGTGTTAAAATTACAGTTAAAAAGCCTAAATAAAAGTTTTTATAGCGATGTTTTGTTAATTTTGGATTTATAAAATCGATAAGATGCAAATTAACCCACAACAAGTATTAGATGCACTTAAAAATGTAGAAGACCCAGACCTTAAAAAAGATTTGGTTACCTTAAACATGATTAAGGATTTAAACATCGTTGATAAAAAAGTAAGTTTTACCCTCGAATTAACTACGCCGGCATGCCCAATGAAAGACATGTTAAAGAATGCGTGTACAAATGCGATTAAACATTTTGTTGATGCCGAGGCCGAAATTTCTATAAATGTAACTTCGCGTGTTACGCAACCTGTAAATTCAAATTCGTTAGATCAAATTAAAAATATAATCCTAGTTTCATCAGGCAAGGGCGGTGTAGGAAAATCGACGGTGGCGAGTAACTTGGCGGTAACTTTGGCAAAAGATGGCGCAAAAGTTGGTTTAGTAGATGCTGATATTTACGGCCCATCAATACCTACTATGTTCGATTTGGTGCACGCAAAACCAGGTGCAGAAGAAACAGCAGAGGGGAAAACAAAAATTTTACCAATCGAAAAATATGGCATTAAATTGCTTTCGTTAGGGTTTTTTGCAGATCCTGGTCAGCCGGTGCCGTGGCGTGGGCCAATGGCTTCAAATGCAGTAAAGCAATTATTTAACGATACCAACTGGGGCGAATTGGATTATTTAATTGTAGATCTTCCGCCAGGTACAGGAGATATTCACATTACCATTACGCAAAGTTTCCCAATTTCGGGCGCAGTAGTTGTTACCACGCCGCAACAGGTTGCTTTAGCTGATACACATAAAGGATTGGCCATGTTTCGCATGCCGGGCATAAATATTCCAATTTTGGGCGTAATTGAGAATATGTCGTACTTTACACCACAAGAACTACCCGATAACAAGTATTATATTTTTGGTAAAGGTGGTGGGCAAGTACTTGCTGAGCGTTTTGATGTTCCTTTTCTTGGCGAAATACCAATTATACAAAGCATTGCCGAAGCGGGCGATAGCGGAAAACCTGCAACATTAAACCAAAATCCTTTATTGGATGAAATATTTGGAGATATTGCAAGCAAAATTGCACAACAAATATCTATAAATAACGCACAAGCGAGCAATTGATAAAATTTTGCTATTTTTATATTTTAAAAAATTATAATGAATTTAACAGAGCAGGTAGAACAGGCATTAGAAACCATTAGGCCGTATTTAAAGGCAGATGGAGGGGACGTTGCTGTTGAAGAAATTACAGCCGAAGGCGTAGTTAAGCTAAAACTTTTAGGAAACTGTGGTTCGTGCCCAATGAGTTTTATGACCATGAAATCGGGCATAGAGCAAGCAATTATGAAGGCTGTACCACAAATTACGTCGGTAGTGGCTATAAATATGGCCGAGCAGGATTAGCTTTAACACAATTTAACAAGGAAGTTTTATTATAAAAATTACTTTTGTATTAATGAAATATTGGGGAGCCCTTTTTTGTATATTTTTCTCTTTAGCTGCTTTTGCACAAAAGCCAGTACAGCAGCGCCTTATTCAATTTTCGGGTATTATAACGGATATTGATAGTGTTTCGGTTATCCCTTATGTTACCATTACCAATATTTCGAATAAAAATCAACGTATTGCTGCAGATTATAGGGGTTATTTTACGATGATTGTTCATCCGAGCGATACGCTTTTATTTACCGCCATTGGTTACAAAAAATTTTCTACGATAATACCCGTAATTAATCCAGATAATAAGTACACCGCAATGGTGAAAATGAAATCGGAAGTGATTAATTTGCCAACTGTACGCATTTTCCCTTGGGCTACAACAGAAGAGTTTACCCGCGAATTTCTATCGATGAAACTTGCAGATGATGATATGGCGATTGCCAAGAAAAACCTTTCTCGAGAATCGATAAATGGAATGATCCAAACTTTACCACGCGATGGGCAGGAAATTGGCAGTCAGAATTACCGTTATAATTTTGATCGAATGATTAATAAAAACATGGTTCAAACCAACCCATTACTAAATCCTTTTGCATGGGGGAAACTAATGCAACAGATTTTTGATGGCGATAAAAGTAGGGGCGATAATTAGGATAATCAAGATCGCCATTGCGAGGCACGAAGCATTTTTTTGCTTTGCTTCGCGCATGTATATGACTGTAAACCGTAAATTGTTTGCTGAAAGTTTAAAAACCAGACTATGAACAGAATCCTATTAATACTATTTACAATTATCCCTTTCGGTTGTCAAGCACAAAAGACCGAAAAATACAATCTCGGATTTGAAAACCAAAAAAGTGAAAAAGTACTTTCTGACGGCTGGTTCAAATGGGGGAATTATAAACTGACAATAGATAGTCTCACTCATTCAGGAAAGAAGTCCGGGAAAATAACTTCAGACGAAGCCGGAAGTTCCTTCGGTAGTATTGCATATAAAATACCTGCAAACTATAAAGGAGCTACAATTCAACTTGAGGGTTGTATGAAAATCAAAAATGTTGAAAAAGGGTTCGCAGGTTTATTGTTGCGTATTGACGGAAACGGGACTTCTTTAGCTTTTGACAATATGCAGAGTCAAAAAATAACAGGAACAAAAGATTGGCAAAAATACAGCATAACACTTAAATATCCCAAAGGAGCAGAAACGATTTTTATGGGTGGAATACTTTCGGGAAAGGGCGAAGCTTGGTTTGATGATTTTACCGTTTCTATTGACGGGAAAAATATCCAAACGCTTAAGGAAGAAAATAAAGAGTTATCAAAAGCACAACTTGATAAGGAGTTCGATAACGGGTCTTCAGTCAAACTTTCTGACTTGTCCGCTGAAAGTATAGATAATCTTGAATTACTGGGAAGAGTTTGGGGATTTCTTAAGTATTATCACCCCGAAATTGCTAAAGGAAATTATAATTGGGATTATGAACTGTTCAGGTTTTTACCAAAATACGCTAAAGTTCAAAATAGCGGAGAGAGAAACAAACTTATAATTAACTGGATTAATTCACTAGGCGACCTAACAAAATGTCTGAAATGTAAACCAACGGGTAAAGACTCTTGGTTAAAGCCAGACCTTTCTTGGATTGATAATCAAAATAACGATTTAAAAAATAAATTACTACAAGTTTACAACAGTCGCTCTCAAGATAGCAATTATTACATCGGGATGTTTTACGTTGGAAATCCAGAGTTTAAAAACGAAAATGCTTATTCTAAAATGTCGTATCCAGACGAAGGCTTTAGGTTATTGTCGCTTTATAGGTATTGGAATATGATAAATTACTTTTATCCTTATAAACACTTAATGGACGAGGATTGGAACAAAAAATTAAAAGAATACATTCCATTGTTTATTAATGCAAAAGACGAATTAAGCTATGAATTGACTGCTCTTCAGCTTATTGGAGATGTCCAAGATACACACGCCAATCTTTGGGGCGGTGCTGATAAAATCGAAGAATGGAAAGGTTCGAATTACTCTCCAATAAATGTTCGTTTTATAGAAAATCAACTAGTTGTAACAGATTATTATAATGAAGAATTAAAAAGCAAAGTCGGGTTAAAGATTGGGGATGTGATTACCAAAATAAATGGTAAAACCATCGATGAACTAATTAAAGAAAAATCTAAATATTATCCTGCATCAAATTTCCCAACAAAACTAAGAGACATTTCGGCTGACCTTTTACGTTCTAATGGTAAGAAAGTTGACATCGAATTTAAATCCGACAATTCTAAATCGCAAACAAAATCACTTAAACTTTACCCAAAGGACAGTCTTAACATTTACCGTTATTATAGAAAAAGTGACGAAAAATCTTATAAAATGCTGGAAAACAATATAGGTTATGTCACATTGCAAACCATAAAGCAAGGCGACATTAACAAAATAAAATATGAGTTTAGCAAAACGAAAGGCATGATAATCGACATCCGTAATTATCCCTCAACATTTGTTCCGTTTAGCTTAGGCTCTTATTTTGTTTCATCATCTACGCCATTTGTAAAATTTACGAATGGCAATATTAATAATCCGGGCGAATTCACTTTCACTAATAATTTGGATATTCCAAGAAAAGGACGACCTTACAAAGGAAAATTAGTCGTTTTGGTAAATGAATTATCACAAAGTCAGGCTGAATATACGGCAATGGCATTCAGGGCAGGGAATAACACGACAATAGTTGGAAGTACGACTGCTGGAGCAGATGGAAACGTATCGATAATCATGCTCCCTGGTGGACTTAGAACTATGATTTCTGGTATTGGAATTTACTATCCAAACGGACAAGAGACTCAAAGGATTGGAATTGTACCAGACGTGGTAGTAAAACCAACTTTAAAAGGCATAAGAGAAGGAAAAGATGAGTTACTTGAAAAAGCCATAGAAATTATCACAAATAAATGAAACCAGCAGGTAATATGTCTTGCCAAAATTAGGCCTGAACATGTTCGATTGAACTTATGTACTGAAATCCTTACTTTGAGTAACATCCCAAAAGGGAAAATGCTTCCATTTTACAAATAAAAACTATCTCTTTTTACTTTTATTTGGAAACCTCATTCTGTAATCGGTTTTTACATCTCCTTTAGAAATCGCATCCAATTTACTTTTTAACATCGTTTTACGAAGAATACTTACTCTATCCGTAAAAAGTTTACCTTCTATATGGTCGTATTCATGCTGAATTACTCGCGCCGGCATACCTTTTACTTCGTCAATATGCTCAACCCAATGTTCATCAAAATATTTTACCTTAATTTTTGGCCTGCGGGAGATGTTTTCACGAATATCGGGAATGCTTAAGCAACCTTCATTAAAATTCCAGGGCTCGCCGGTTTCTTCCAAAATTTCTGCATTAATAAATACCTTCTTGTATTGAGGCTCATCTTCTTCATCATCATGAAAATCGACGATGAATAAACGGATAGGCAAACCAATTTGTGGTGCAGCCAAGCCAACGCCACTTGCATGATACATCGTATCGAACATATTGGCGATTAACTGTTTTAACTCAGGATAATCTTGATCTATGTGCGTACCCACTTTTTTCAAAACTGGATCGCCGTATGCTACTATTGGTAATTTCATTAAGTTGTTTTTATTTCACCCGTCATTGCGAGGAACGAACAATCTTAAATCGCTAGGTGTGATTAGCGATTGTTTGTTGGATTGTTTCGATCCTCGCAATGACGAAATCGTTTTAAATAGCTAATTAAGCCCATCACATTCTGGTGCAAAAATAAGAATTATTCTAATATCGGACTAAAAGTAAAAATATTCAATTTGTCAAAATCAAAAACCTCATCTGCAATTTGGGCAATTTCTGCTTTGGTTACTGCATCAATTTTTTCAAAAACCTGTTGTAAAGAATCTATTTTATTGTGATCGATTAAGCTTTTGGCCATAGAAATAATTAAACCGATTCTATTTTCTTCACCCAGTGCAATTTGTCCAATAAACTTATGCTTAGCCTTTTGTAATTGAATTTCGTTTAATGGATGATCCCTAAGCTTCTTCATTTCCTTAAAAATTAGCGATAAAGCTTTTGGATGTTTTTCCTTATCCGTGCCAAAATAAATGGAGAAGATTCCGGTATCACTCAGTGGCGAAAAATTCGATTCGATGGTGTAGGCAATTCCATATTTCTCTCTAATTTGAAGATTTAAAACCGAACTCATTCCGTTGCCACCAAAATAGTTGTTAAGTAACATTAAACCAGCCTTCTTTTTGTTATAGGTAGAGTAGGTTTGTGCGCCTAATATGCAGTGTGATTGCATAATCGGTTTATAAATATTGGTATTGGTGGGGTTTAAAACTTCGGGTTTTATTCTATTTTTAGCTGGACAGTTTTCAACAACATCAGCAAAATATTTTGTGCCTTTATTAACTACGCTTTTTAAGGTATAATTACCCAAAACAGCCACTATAATTTCATTGGTGCGGTAACTTTTTTTCCTAAAATCGATTACATCATCTCTTGTAAAATTACTTACACTTTCTATGGTGCCTAAAATATTATTGCCAAGCGCATTGCCGGCAAAAAGCATATCTTCAAAATCATCATTTATGGCTTCTTCTGGCTGATCGATGTAGGATGCAATTTCATCTAAAATAACGCTTTTCTCTTTTATCATTTCCTCTTCGGGGAAGGTAGAATGAAAAATAATATCGTTAAAAAGGTCTAATGTTCTATCTAAATAAGGATTTAAAAACGAAGCATGAACACAGGTATATTCTTTTGTAGTGTAGGCATTCAAATCTGCGCCAACACTTTCCAATCGGTTTAAAATTTGATTGGTACTGCGCTTTTCAGTGCGTTTAAAAATAAGATGCTCGATAAAATGTGCTAAACCAGCTTTATTTTCAGGTTCATCGCGAGCGCCTGTATTTACAATTATGCAGGCATGCGATATGGCTGACGCCGAAGGCACATGTAAAATACGGATGCCATTTGGCAGGGTGTGAACATTATACTCCATTAGTATGCAAAGATACATTTGTTTTGGCAATGGCAGTAATTCGTGCTGTTGGAAGTTTTCTAATATAAGGCGTAAAAAAAATAATTTGAATAGATAGAATTAATCGTTATTTATAGAATTTCATTCTCTAGAATATAAACTTAAAAATCGACGAAAAAATTTTGGAGCTTAAAATGTCTTCTTAATAGATTATAAAATTATTTATATTGCAGATGAAATTAAGGGGCAAAAATATCGTAACATAACCTAAAACAGTTGTGGTAGCGAGTATTTGTAGGTGATATATGTAATTTAGTAGTAATTTTACCTAACAAGAAAGACAGTACCAATATAAAAAAGCATTAAAATGGAAAGCACTAATTTAGACAATGAAATTGTAGAATCTAACAAAGAAATTATTGAGGATATGTCAATAGTGTTATCTGAAAACATTAAGACCTATTCGAGAGATTGGACTGTTGAAACTATTTATAATCAAATAAAACAAGGTAACATAGAACTCAATCCTAAATTCCAAAGGCGAAATGCTTGGACTGATGAAAAACGAAGTAGATTAATTGAGTCTTTAATCTTGAAACTACCTGTTCCATCAATTGTCTTAGCAGAAAGTCACACAGAAAAAAATAAATTTGTCGTCCTTGACGGCAAACAAAGATTACTGACTATAGCCGGTTTCATTGACCACGAAAAATATAAGTATTGGGACAAACCTATCTTGAGAGATTTAAGGCTAAAACCATCATTGAATGGTATGACCGTTGAACTACTTTCACAAGAAGTAAATAATGACAACAACAGAGCCTTTCAAAATTCTGATATTAGATGTACGGTTGTTTTTAATCAATCGACTGATGATATTTTATACGAAATTTTTTATCGTCTTAACTCTGGTGCTGTTCCTCTATCAATGCAAGAATTAAGACAATCTTTAAGAAAAGGTGATTTTTCCGATTTCCTAATGGAATCAACTGAGTCGATAGGGCCGTTACACAAAGTACTTGGTATTGACCAACCCGATAAACGACTAATTGATGCCGAAATATTGTTAAAATATATTTCGAATAGATACAGCTTAATTGATTATTCAGGAAACTTAAAAAGGTTTTTAGATGACAATTTAGTGAAGCTTAATAAAAATTGGGAATCGAAGTCCAGTTACATTAAAGAATTACTTACTCAATTTGATGTAGGAATAGTAAGGTTAGTAAACATCATTGGTAATGAAAATGTGGGAAGGTATAGTGGTGAAAGCAGATTCAATAGAAATGTATTTGATGTCCAAATATTTTACTTTTCTCAATTACTTGATGTTGATATTAATTCAGTGAATAATTCAAAGTATATTGAAGGCTTTAAAGAATTATCGAAAAGCAACTCTGAATTTAGAAAATCATTGACATCTTCGACAAATACAAAGAAGAATTTTACTACAAGATTTGAGTGCTTTCGAACTTTAATAAATGATTCCTACGATAAAGATTTCCCTCAAATTTTAGTTCCAGAAAGCAATGAGTGATATCATAGAATTAAAGCATTATTCTTATAGATTGTATTTGACATTGCTTAAAGAACACGTAAAAATAAAAACATTGAAACCAACTTCCCAAGAGGAGGATTGTGTAAAAGCTTTTTGTGTTTTAACACATGCAGCACTTGAAGAGTATTTTGAGAAACTTACACTTAAAACTGTTAAGAATGCATATAAAAAGTATAAAACAAAAAGATTCATTGAAAGCATACCTACAACTCAAGATGAAATTGACAACTTAAACTTATTAATATCTCAACTCATTAAGACATTAGTACTATCTAGTAGCTATTCTGTATATTCAAGAAATAACTCTGATGCTTTAAAGGAACACAAACTAAAACTTGAACGAGTTACAGAAATATACAAGAGCGGAAGTAATTTAACGTTACAAGATGTCACAGAGCTAACAAAAAAAAGCGACTCATATACAAAAGAAATACTAAAAGAAACAGTTAAATTTTTTGATAATTATGTTGACAATAACCATGGAGCTTCTTTAAAATATATTTTAAAACTCTTTATACCAGTTGGTATAGATATTCCTGAAACTTTGTTACTAAATTCCTTACAAAAACTTGCCGAATACAGAGGTAGTTACGCGCACAGTCAAGGAAAATTAACTCAAATTATTAGTGCTTCAGACATCGTTTTATATTTAATTGACACAATAAAATTATGTACAACTGTAGAAAAAAGCATTTGTGATTTTAATCTTTACGCGCAACCAAAGTCAATTGCAGAAAATATTTGATATAAAGAAAAAACTGAGACTAATATCATTTCGGCAAAATGACGGCTTCGTGCTCAATTGAACCTTTATTCTTCTAATTCAGCGTATTCGCAAAGTCCGAAAACGGTATTTGTAATTTTAAACAAACGAAACTAAAATGATAAAACAGCTACTAACTTTAACAACTTTGTTATTTTTCTCAACATTTTCATATGTTGAAACTAGTTGTGACATTAAAAATATTTATAAGTCGGTTGAACCCGAAAGTGGAGTAAAAGTATTAACGACTGATGGAGAGCTTGAAGAAGCAGAAGCTATTTTAATTCCTACAAAAATAGACGAGGGAAAATATAAATTATCTGTTACTCGTAAGGCATCTAATCTATATAAAGTAGACGGAAAAGATATTTTTATTGAAACCACATATTGCTCTGAATATGCCAACCGAGAAGATATTATTTTGGTTGTAAAAAGTAATTATGGATACGATAGAGGAGAAATTATTTTTATTGATTAATCATGAAAGAAAAAGCTCTAATCCTTTTAATGGTTATATTTTGTCTATTTGCTTGCAGTTCTAATTCAGAAAAGCAAAAGAAAAATAATTCTTCTTCAGAAAACACTTCTTCGCCTAGTGAGCCTGAAAGCATCGAATCTAATTCCTCAAATCAATCACATGATGAAGGGAACAACGATGAAAATTCAGATTATACATCAGGGTGTAAATTTGAAGATGGAACATATTCTGCTAATGTTGACTATAATAATTCAGACACTGGGTACTCAGCTACTTATACCCTAGATGTTGAAGTTCAAGACTGCCAAGTTGTTCAAATAAATTTCCCAAATGATGGTTATTTAGACAGCGATCATATATCTTACGCAGATATCGACGAAGATGGGAATGCAAGTGTTCAAGGCGAAGATGGTAAAACTTACGAAATACAAATTGACAATTGAAATTAAACATGAAAGCATAAATTGCACTAAATAGAACTCAATAAAAACTACGCATAATAGTAGATTTGCGCAAATGGCTGACGGTGGTTCAACTTAGGTTTTTCGTTAATTATTTAGTTCAGTGCGGTGATATAAATCTGACAATCAAAGACGTAACTTTAAGTTTAGGAATTTATCTCCAAAAAAATGGATTAATACGCCAAGAATAGAAGCATCTGGTCTTCAAAATGATTTAGCAAAAATAACAGCAGACTATCTCAATTAAAAATTTAGTTACTCCAACTCAATTATTCATCAATTTACAATTCCTCCGTTTCTGGATATTGCAATTCCAATTCTCTAATCAATTTATCTTTTGTAGGTCGGCTTCTAATCAAAAAGAACAAACATATACCTGCAAAAATTAAGAAGAACGCATTTTTAGTAAGCATACAACCAACAATATTAAGCAATGCGCCACCTTCTAACAAAGCTGCACTTACAATAAACGCCGTTTGGTATTGCAGAATCTTCGAATCTAAACTTAATGTACGGTCAATTTTTACAAGCGATTTTCTAAAAATTACCATGCTTGCAAAAACGCCTGCCAAAGCTATAATTGGAAATATCGGATTAAATGGTGAAGTGGTTTCAAAATTAGCATCAAAAATTAATTCATCTTTACTTATTAAAATAGTAACTGCGGCAAAAAGAAATACGCCAGTAGAAAGCGCCAAGTGTATAATTTGTAGTGTTTTCAGTTTTGAGTTCATTTGTGAGTGGTGTGTAGTTGAAAATAAGTTAACTGTTTTTTCTAAAGTGAATAAATTGAAAAACTTCGATAACAAAAATAACGGATTGTTATCGAAGCTAAAAATACTTTATTTACTTATGCCTTCCAATTTAAATAGAAACGCCCATCTCAGTGCTACGTCTTTTAAATAATCAAATCGGCCAGATGCGCCACCATGACCAAATTCCATATTTGTTCTTAGCAACAAAACATTTTTATCGGTTTTATTTGCTCTTAGTTTTGCCACCCATTTTGCAGGCTCAAAATACTGCACTTGGCTATCGTGCAAACCTGTAGTAACCAACATATTTGGATAGGCTTTCTGCGTTACGTTTTCATAAGGAGAATAACTTTTCATGTAATCGTAAGCTTCTTTACCTTTGGGGTTGCCCCATTCATCAAATTCATTTGTAGTTAGCGGAATACTTTCATCCAACATGGTATTTACCACATCTACAAAAGGCACATCGGCAATTACGCCATTCCATAAATCGGGGGCCATATTTACTATTGCACCCATCAACAATCCACCCGCACTGCCACCATTGGCATATAAATGTTTTTTTGACGTATATTTTTGATCAATTAAAAATTCGCCTGCAGCAATAAAATCAGTGAAAGTATTTTTCTTTTTCATCAATTTGCCGTCTTCATACCATTGGCGTCCCATTTCTTGTCCGCCACGAATATTTGCAACCGCAAAAGCAAAACCTCTATCCAAAAAACTTAATCTCGCCGTTGAGAAGTAAGCATCAGAATTTGAACCGTAAGAGCCATATCCATAAAGCAACAATGGCGATTGTCCATTTTTTTCAAATCCCTTTTTATACACCAAAGCGATCGGAATTTTTGTGCCATCCTTTGCTGTTGCGAAAACCCGTTCAGTTACATAATCTTTCGCATTATAGCCACCAACAACTTCCTGCTGTTTCATTAACTGCTTATCTTTGGTTTCCAAATTATAATCGTAAGTAGAATTTGGCGTGGTAAGCGAAGTGTAAATGTAGCGGAATGTTTTACTATTATACGCTGGATTAGCACCCGTTTGGGCAGTATAAACGGGCTCCTCAAATTTGATATAATGGCCCGTACCATCATTTTTTAAAACCTGCAATTCTGATAATCCGTTTTTACGTTCGGATAAAACAATATAATCTTTAAATTCTTCGGCATGCTCCAACAAAACATCTGTTCGGTTCGGAATAACTTCTTTCCAATTTTCCTTACCAGTTTTATCTAACGGACATTCCATCAAACGGAAATTTTTCGCATCCCAGTTGGTTACGATATAAAACTTATCATCAACAGGCAAAACTTCGTACAAAACATCTTTAGCTCGTGGTGCAAAAATTTTAAAAGGTGCTTCTGGGTGGTCGGCGTCAATCATTCTATATTCGGTTGTTAAAGTTGATTGCGAACCTATAAAAATATATTTACCGTTTTTTGATGTCATAACGCCGATATAATTCGATTTGTCTTTCTCATCATATACCGTAACATCGTTTTTAGCATCCGTTCCTAAAGTGTGTTTTTTAATTTTTTCACTCAATAATGTAGTCGGATTTTTCGACGTATAAAAGAAAGTTTTATTGTCGTTTGCCCAAGCCACCTCATTTTCTGCATTACTTACAGCATCTTTATATACCTCGCCGGTTGCTAAATTTTTTACATAAATAACGTACTGCCTGCGCGAAACTTTATCAACCCCAAAAGCCAATAATTTATTATCCGGACTGATACTGAAGCCTGAAGCATTATAATATGCATGCCCTTTTGCCAATTCATCAACATCCAATAAAACTTCTTCCTTAGCGGTTAAACTTCCTTTTTTTCTGCAATATTTAAAATACTGTTTGCCATCATCTGTACGGGTATAATAGAAATAACCATTTTTAAAAACCGGAACCGATTCATCTTTCTCTTTAATACGGCCTTTCATTTCGGTAAATAAATCCGATTGGAATTTCTCCGTTCCCTTCATCATGGTATCTAAATAAGCATTTTCTGCTTTTAAATAATCAACTGCTTTTGTGCTGTCTGGCCCTTTCTTAAAATAATCAATCATCCAATAATAGTTGTCTATTACTGTATCGCCGTTAATTGTTCTACTATGAGGGATAACCTCGGCGATTGGCGGTTTTGCATCGGGCCAATTTATTTTTTCCATTTCTATTTTCTTAGGGTTATTGCAAGCTGAAACTGTTGCCAGCAAAAATAAGCTAGGTAAGATATATTTCATATTTCACTTTGTTTAGGTTACGCAATTTATGATTTTTTTAAAGCATTTTATTTTGAAAAATTACGGTCTGTATTTCATAGGCTTGTACAGCCCCGCCATCCGCTTTACTTCGTTACACTCCGTGCTCGCTACTGTCGGGTTTAAAAACAAAGTTTGTTCCTAGCAAGATTGTAAAAATTACAATATTCAAAAAAATTCGTCCTAAAATCAATTATCACATCAATTAAAAAAATAGATGTTAAATTGCAACATTAAATTGATTGTACATTAAGAATGAAACTAGGTTATAAAAAAATAGTTGTTAAAGTTGGCTCGAATGTAATTACGCAGGCAAATGGTTTACCTGATGAGGTTAGAATTAATCATTTGGTAGATCAACTGGCAGCGATTAAAGCACAGGGTATAGAAGTTATTCTGGTTTCATCGGGCGCGGTTGCAGCCGGCCGAAGTTTGATAAAAGTTTCAGAAAAACAAGATGCTGTTACCACAAGGCAACTTTTAGCAGCCATTGGCCAGGTAAAATTAATTAATACGTATTCAAATTTCTTTGCAAACCACCACATTAAGTGTGCTCAGGTTTTGGTAACTAAAGAAGATTTTCGCGATCGTGCGCACTACCTAAACATGAAAAATTGTTTGCAAATATTGCTACAGAACGATGTGATCCCGGTTGTGAATGAAAACGATGTGGTATCGGTTACTGAATTGATGTTTACCGATAATGATGAACTCGCGGGTTTAATTGCTTCTATGCTAAATGCTGATGCGCTTATAATATTATCAAATGTAAATGGCATATACAACGGCGATCCGAAATTAGCAACATCAGAAGTTATACAAGAAATTACTGGACCGGTTTCTAACTTAGCATCCTTTATACAGATCGGCAAATCTTCTTTTGGTAGAGGCGGCATGGTTACCAAATCGACAATGGCGCAAAAAGTGGCAAAACTCGGCATTAATGTGCATATTGCCAACGGAACGGCAGATGATATACTTACTGATTTATTAAATAATGAGGTTGTTCACACGCATTTTGTTCCTGAAAAGATTAAATCGGGCAAGAAAAAATGGTTAGCACATTCAGAAACGGCAGCAACAGGGATTGTGAAACTTAACGATGGCGCAAAAGCAGTTTTAACCTCAGGCAAAGCCAGCAGTTTACTCCCTATTGGAATTATAGAAATACAAACCGATTTTTTAAAAGGGGATATTATTAAAATTATCGATGAAAAAAACCAATTAATTGGTTTAGGCATTGCCGAATACGGATCGGATAAAGCAAGAGAAAGAATTGGCCAAAAGAAACAGAAGGCTTTGGTGCATTACGATTACTTTTATTCGTCTATTTAATATTTAACTATTTAACCACAGAGGACACAAAGAAAAAAGACACAGCGTAACACAGAGAAGCTTTTTTAAAATAATACCGCTATGTACGCTGTGAAAAACTCCGTTAACTCGGTGGTTAAAAAATTGAACCACAGCGGACACAAAGAAAAAAGGCACAGCGTAACACAGAGAAATTTTGTTGCAATGCTTAAAAACAAAGCCTCGGTTTTCTCGGTGTAAAAACTCTGTGAACTCGGTGGTTAAAAAAGTGAACCACAGCGGACACAAAGAAAAAAGGCACAGCGTAACACAGAGAAATTTTGTTGCAATGCTTAAAAAGAAAGCCTCGGTTTTCTCGGTGTAAAAACTCTGTGAACTCGGTGGTTAAAAAAGTGAACCACAGCGGACACAAAGAAAAAAGGCACAGCGTAACACAGAGAAATTTTGTTGCAATGCTTAAAAACAAAGCCTCGGTTTTCTCGGTGTAAAAACTCCGTTAACTCGGTGGTTAAAAAAGTGAACCACAGCGGACACAAAGAAAAAAGGCACAGCGTAACACAGAGAAATTTTGTTGCAATGCTTAAAAAGAAAGCCTCGGTTTTCTCGGTGTAAAAACTCCGTTAACTCGGTGGTTAAAAAAGTGAACCACAGCGGACACAAAGAAAAAAGACACAGCGTAACACAGAGAAATTTTGGTGCAATGCTTCAAAAGAAAGCCTCGGTTTTCTCGGTGTAAAAATTCCGTGAACTCGGTGGTTAAAAAAATTAGAATTAACGACCTGCAAATCTTGATACTTGATACTCACTACTTGATACTAGAAAATGAACTACACAACATACTTCGAAAATGCTAAAAAAGCAACTCGAAATTTAATAAGCTTATCAAAAGAAAAAATCAATTTGGTTTTAACCGATTTGGCTTTGGCTTTGGTAAAAAATAGTGAAGAAATTTTGTTAGAAAATGATAAAGATTTAGCAAAAATGCCGATCGAAGATCCAAAATATGATCGCTTAAAATTAACTTCGGATAGAATAAAAGCAATTGCCGAGGATATGCAAAATGTTGCAAAGTTGGTAAATCCGCTTAGTGAAATTTTATCAGAAAACAATTTAGATAATGGTTTAAATATCCAAAAAGTACGTGTGCCACTCGGCGTAGTTGGCGTTATTTACGAAGCCCGCCCAAACGTAACTGCCGATGTATTTTCACTTTGTTTCAAAACTGGTAATGTTGCGGTATTAAAAGGCGGAAGCGATGCAGAATTTTCGAATCTTGCGATTACAAAAATCATCCACAATGTGTTAAAAAAACACGAAATAAATGTAGATGTGTTGACTTTATTACCAGCAGAAAGGGCAGCAACCGAAGCATTATTAAATGCCCGTGGGTTTGTAGATGTGCTAATTCCACGCGGAAGCCAATCGCTTATTAATTACGTTCGCGAGCACAGCAAAATCCCTGTAATTGAAACGGGTGCGGGCATTGTGCATACTTATTTCGATGAAACTGCCGATTTGGAAAAAGGAAAAGAAATCATTTTTAACGCCAAGACTAGAAGAGTAAGCGTTTGCAACTCGTTAGATTGTGTGCTAATTCATCAAAGTAGAATATCAGATTTGCCTTCACTATTATCGCCTTTGGCCAATGCCGAAGTAGAAATTTTTGCCGATGAAAAAAGCTATGAAAGTTTAAAATCAACTTATCCATCAGCCTTGCTAAACCAAGCAAAACCCGAACATTTTGGAACAGAGTTTTTATCGTTAAAACTGGCTGTTAAAGTTGTGGAGAATTTAGAGGAAGCTTTAAATCACATAGCCGAATTTAGTTCTAAGCATAGCGAGGCCATAATTTCTGAAGATGCAGAAAATATTGCTGAATTTTTAAACCAGGTAGATGCGGCTGCGGTTTATGCAAATGCATCAACTGGTTTTACCGATGGCGCACAGTTTGGTTTAGGCGCAGAAATTGGCATCAGCACACAAAAACTTCATGCCCGCGGACCAATGGGTTTAGAAGAATTAACCAGCTATAAATGGGTGGTTAGAGGAAATGGACAAATAAGAAAATAACATATTTTAAAAACACGATTGAACATTAAAAATAGTTTTTAACTTTGCATGAATCAAATTGACAGGTAAAATATAAAGTCAATATTTTTAACACGTTATGGCAAAAGCATCAGAAATAAAAAACGGAAATATTTTACGTTTAAACGGAGAATTGGTATCAGTAGAAGAATGGAACCACCGTACACCAGGTAAAGGTGGAGCATTTTATACCGGTAAATTCCGCAACATTAAAAGTGGCAGATTGGTTGAAGCCCGCATGAACACTGATGAAGCTGTAGAAATTTGTCGCGTAGAAACCAACGATTATCAATATCTG
The DNA here is from genome assembly GCF_004354365.1 of Pedobacter changchengzhani. GTDB lineage: Bacteria > Bacteroidota > Bacteroidia > Sphingobacteriales > Sphingobacteriaceae > Pedobacter > Pedobacter changchengzhani. Next base: position 325,910 of record NZ_SJCY01000002.1, on the reverse strand, counting down.
TACGAAGAGGGCGATTATTTGGTGGTTATGGACAATAACAACTACGAACAGTTTAACGTAGAAAAAGCTTTGTTTGGTTCTTCTATTAAGTTTTTAAAAGAAGGCATGAATGTTATCGTTTCGATAGAAAGTGATGAACCGATTATGGGCCAATTACCAAATTTTGCGGAGTTCGAAATTACATATTCTGAACCTGCAGTTAAAGGCGATACATCTACCAACGCATTAAAAGCCGCTACTTTAGAAAATGGAGTAGAAGTGAAAGTGCCAATGTTTGTTAACCAAGGCGATAAAATTAAAGTTGATACCCGCACGGGAGAATATGTTGAGCGTGTGAAATAATAAAAACTCTTTTAATATTAGAAAGCCCTTAAGTTATTTTTAAGGGCTTTTTTTATGAAAAATTAGTGCGGAATATTTGTTTCTAGCTTGAAATTAAGAAAATTCAAAATAATTTTTTCTTTTGAAAACGAACGTTCAGTAATTCTTCGGAAACTGTCCTCCCGCTGTACCTCCAAGCCCGAGAATCCCGATAATTATCGGGAGGGGCTTTCCGTGCCATCGGGTTTATAAATTTAGGCTTGTGCAAAAAATACGGGTTGCCAAATGCAATAAAAAGGCAAATTATTAAAAAAGTTATAAATTTGATACCTATGCAAAAAGCCGAAATTAGAAAGCAAGCCTTAAAAAACCGGTTGTCATTGACCAATCAAGAATTTGATGTATTAAATCTACAGCTTTTAGCGCAATTCCAATCTATAAGTTTTAGCAAAATTAAAACGCTTCATATCTTTTTGCCAATTGCTGAAAAAAAAGAACCAGATACTTTTTTATTGATTGATTGGCTGCAGAGAAATCATCCAGAAATTAAAATAATTATCCCTAAAGCCGATTTTGAAACTTCGCTAATGTCTCATCATCAATATTTAGGAAAAGATGATTTACACAAAAATCACTACAATATTTTAGAGCCACAAAACGGTAGAATTCATAATGAAGACGTTGATATGGTTATTACTCCCTTAATTGCATTCGATAAAAAAGGTTATAGAGTTGGGTATGGAAAGGGCTTTTACGATCGTTTTCTTCAAAACTCAAATGCTCAAAAAATAGGATTATCTTTGTTCAGTGCGATAGATAAAATTGATGATGTGAATGAAAACGACATTCGATTAGATTTATGCATCACACCCACAAATATTATTAAATTTTACACCACATCATGTTAAAAGAAATCAGCATTAAAACAGAAAAGCAATATGAAGACAACATGATTGCAGTTTTTGAATTGCAAGAGAAAGAAGAGTTAACAGAAGAGGATAAAAAGCAAATTGAGCTGATGTTAAAAGCTGGCGAAAAATACGAGGCAGAACACTTATAAATTATTAATATGACTTTTTTAGACGCACTCTACGGTAGCCAATATAATGATGTTTTAAAAGTAGGAAAAGATGGTTCAAAAGGACGCTTTAATGGTAATATTTTTTTAGCTGCTTTTGGTATTATGATTATGATCTGCTTCCTGTTAATCCTAATCCACATCCCCGGCTTTGAGCACATTTTGCAACGAAGCGGTTTTATGTTAAATTTTACAGGGAAATTTATTGGTAAAATGTTAGCAATACCACTTATGGCTGGATTATATTTTTTGCTTTCGTCAACAATTGGCAATCAAGATCATTTCAATACGCACGTAAATAATTACTTGCAGGCTACAGATTTAGAAAGAGATAATGCCAATAAACAAGTGCTAATTCCATTTTTCATTGTACTAGCGACTGTTATTATTTTAGCAGTTTTTATAAATTAGCGTTTCAGCTAAATCGGTTAATTATTTTAGTCTATTTCTAACAAAACCGGACAATGATCGGAGTGTATTGCGTCGGGTAAAATTCTAACATTTTTTAGGCGATTTTCCATTGGCTTGGTAACCAAATGATAATCAATACGCCAACCCAAATTTTTAGTTCTTGCACCTGCTCGGTAACTCCACCAAGTATAATGGTGAGGATCTTTATTAAAATGCCGAAAGGCATCGATAAAACCATTTTCTAAAAATACTTGCATCCATGCTCTTTCTTGCGGTAAAAAACCAGATGAATTTGCATTTGATTTTGGATTGTGAATATCCATCGCGGTATGGCAAATGTTGTAATCGCCACTTATAATAAGGTTTGGAAACTGAATACGAAGTGTACCAATATATCCATCGAAAAAACGCATAAACTCATATTTCTTTAATTGTCTTTCCTCGCCACTCGAGCCCGACGGCATGTACAAACTCATTAAAGAGAAATTATCAAAGTCGGCCCTTAAAATTCTACCTTCCTTATCAATCCATTCTTCGCCACACCCGTATTCTATATAATTAGGCTTTAACTTTGTTAATATTGCTACGCCACTATATCCTTTCTTTTCTGCGGCAAACCAATAATGGTAGTAGCCCAATTGCTCAATCAACGCAATAATTTCGGGAATTTGGATAATTAAAGCCTTCACTTCTTGCAAACAAACCATATCCGCATTAGTGGCTTGTAACCAACCAAAAAAGTTTTTAGTACTTGCTGCTCTAATTCCGTTTACGTTGTAAGATATGATTTTCATCGACTGTAAATTTAGAAAATAAAAGAACAAAGGTTTAGTATTTGATATTTCGTTTCGTTAAATTTGTTTATGAGTATAGAAGAATTGAAAATTGAAATTGCTAAAAAAGTTTTTGAAACTGATGATGAAAACCTTCTGTCGGAATTAGATATTCTTTTAACTAATCATGAAAGGACAATTATCGAGAGTTTATCACAAAATGTTCAAGATGGGATTAGAAAAAGCTTATTACAATCAGAAGAAGGTAAAATAATTTCATTTGAAGAAGTAAAAAAGAGACTGGCTCAAAGATGGAGTTAGAGATAATATTTTCAGAAGAAGCTTATGAAACTTTATATGTTATTCTAGATTTTCGGTCGTTGAGGATATACGATGGGAAAATGCAACTACTTACTTTGCGCTTTTCTTCTGTAAGCCCTAATCAATAATTGTAAATCAACATTGTTAATTGTTAAGCCATCAATCGGGCACTCAATAAATCCTTTATCAGTTTGCAACCTTAAGCAATTCACTCTATTTCTGCCAGGTTTGGTGTAAATAACTACATCTAAAATAGTTAACCATGCATAAAAATCTTTTCCATTAAGTTGAATGCCTTTGAAGTTTAGTAGAAGTTTTGGAGTTTTATTTTTCAAATCTTTATAAGAAAAGTATATTATTCCAAATCCAATTAACATAAAAAAGATACCGCTAAGTAAAGGTTTTATATCAAGGCTACCGCCACCTAAAAATATAGAAAAACCAAAACCGAGTGGAAGGAGGCTACCGATTATCCTCAAAATATTATATCGCTTTGATTGATAAATTACAGTTTCTGAGGGAGGGTTTTCTGCTATCACAATCACAAAATTATTTAGCTAAGTTCTTTAGTAAGAGTTTTTCCAATTTCTTTGCTTCTCGTTTCCTCAGCATAGAAACTTCTATCCTTACATCTTGTTTTGGCCTGTCATTTGTACCCGTTTCTACAGCCGCAATTTTATCAACAACATCCAAACCTTCAACAATTTCACCAAAAACAGTATAATTTCTATCTAAATGTGGCGCGCCACCTACGGTTTTATAAACCTGTCTTTGCCATTCGGGCAATTTAAACTTCAATCGTTTTTGTTCCAATGTATTCAGCTGGTCGTCGTTAAAAACTTTTCCCTGCACTAAATAAAACTGACTACCACTCGATGCTTTTAAAGGGTTTACATCATCACTCTCTCTTGCTGCACCTAAAGCACCTTTTTTATGAAATAACGAATCATTTATTTCTGCCGGGATGGTATATTTTGGGCCGCCTTCGCCAATTATCAAATCCGGGTCGCCAGATTTAGAGTTTGGATCACCACCTTGAATCATAAAATCTTTAATTACCCGATGAAAAGTTGTGCCGTTGTAGTATTCTTCTTTTACCAGCTTGATAAAATTATCGCGGTGTAAAGGCGTTTCGTTATAAAGTTTGATAATACACGTGCCATAAGGTGTTACCATGCGTACGTATTGGTTTTTTGGTTTACTGGCGAATGCAGAAAACATTGAAAAAGTGAAGATAAAAAGGAGGAATTTTTTCATAATGATGGGCTATAATGCGAAATTAAACTAAAAAATGAAATTCAATAAATAATTTAAACCTATAATCAGTATTATTTCGTATATCTTTGTAATAATGAAACTTAAACAAAAAATAGCACTTAGTTTGGCCGTATTATATACGGTTAGTGTGATTGGTTTTGCTTTGAGTTTGCATTTTTGTGGTGGAAAGTTGGAGAACGTTAAAATGTTTAGCAATGAAATTTCTTGTAAGTTTTGCAAGGAAATACCTGCTGAAAAGTTAAAAAAAGATAATTGCTGTAAAAATACACAGGTAAGTATTAAGGTTAAAGATAGTCACCAAACAGAGGCTGAAATCAAAATGCCTAAACTGTTTTCTATAAGCGTTTTTGTACGTACGCCCGTTTTAGAGTTTCTATCTAACATTACGCCAAAGTTTTTTAGTAAAATTGCCAATAAAGCGCCACCATTGTCTTCTTGGCTCTCCCTTCATATTTTCAATTGTATTTTTAGGAATTAGGATTTGATGATTAAATTTTGAAATGCATTTTTTGCATTTCCACAAAGTGTATCGATTTTTCGATAATCTTAACATCACATTTTCTTTAATTCTAATAAAAAAATATATGAAAACTATAAAAATATTCGGCATCATTATGCTATTTTTTGCCATCAATACTTCGGCACAACAAATTTCTACAGCAGATTTACAAGTTACGGGTTTAACCTGCTCCATGTGTTCAAATGCGACACAAAAATCATTAGAAACTATTGGTTTTATTCAATCCGTTAAACCTGATTTGAACAAAAATATCTTCGTTTTAACCTTTAAAAAAGATGCGAAAGTTAATTTAGATTTAATTCTGAAAAAAGTACAAGATGCTGGCTTTTCAGTGGGTGGTTTAACTGCTGATTTTAATTTCAACCAAGTTAAAATTGATGATAAAGGTCAGGCGATAGTTGATGGCAATGTTTATCGCTTTGCGAACTTAAAAAGCAAAACGCTAAATGGTTCGGTTAAAGCCAATGTGATTGATAAGGATTTTATCACGAACAGCGCATTTAAAAAGGAATCTAAAAGCATAAATTCTGATGCGTATGCAAGTGGTTCGGCAAATGTTAATGGCAAAAAGACTCGTATTTATCATTTAAGTATTTAATAATGAAACATATTTTATTATTCATTATACTGATTGGTACGAGTTTTACGGGGTTGCGTGCACAAGAGCTTTTTGTTTTTTCTGAGCCTGCAAGTAATATGCCATCAAAATCGTTAGGTGTAAGAATCACAAATGAAGTGCAATTTAACAACCCTAACTTTGCACTGAGAACGATGCCAGAGTTTATGATCGGTTTTAATAAAAACTTAATGATGCATGCGCAAGGTTTTTTATCAAACATGGATGGAAAATATCAAGTTGAAGGTGGTAGTTTTTATGCTAAGTACAGGTTTCTTTCAATTGATGCGCTTAAAACGCATTCAAGAGCTTCGGTTTTTGGAAGAGTAAGCACCAGCAACCGGCCAACTTTTACGAAAGATATTAATTTGGAAGGCGATAATGGTGGTTTACAAGGTGGCCTAATTTTTACGCAATTGTTGCATAAATTAGCCTTATCTGCAACTGTTGGCTACGCACATGCTTTTAAAAATTACGATAGGCAAATTGTTGGAATGCCGATGCCAAACAATATGTTATCTTACAGTCTATCTTCTGGATATTTAGTTTCGCCTACTGTTTACAAAAATTATAAGCAACCAAATTTTAATGCTTATGTTGAGCTTTTAGGTAAAACCGATCCAAGCAGTGGCCAATCTTATTTAGATATTGCACCTGCAATGCAGGTTGTATTAAATAGTACCACAAGAATTGATTTAGGTTACCGATTTCAGGCAACGGGTAATATGGATGGCAGATATGCTAAAAATATGTTCTTGTTAAGGGCAGAGTTTAATTTCTTTAATGTTTTAAAATAATATATAAATGAAAAAAATATTTTTAATGGTGGCTATAATTGCCATTTTCTCAACAAAGTTTAGCTTCGCGCAAACCAAATCTCACGAAGCTTTAAACCAAGTTTTAAGTACATATTACGATTTAAAAAATGCTTTAGCAACTGATAAAAATGATTCTGTTGCAGAAAAAGCAAGGGTTTTTATTACAAAAATTGAAGCTGTTCCGCATCAAGATTTGCCCGAAACCCAGCATAAAGTGTGGATCGAGCAATCTACTTTGATAAAGGCTAAGGCTAAAGAATTAACTGTTGCAAAAAATATAGCCACACAGCGAAAAGCTTTTGAAGGAATTTCTAATCCGATGATTAAATTGGTAAAAACAATAAACTTTAATAGCGATATTGTATATATACAGCATTGCCCAATGGCGAAAGCAAGCTGGTTAAATGAAAAGGAAAGCATCGAAAATCCATATTATGGAAAAATGATGTTTGAATGTGGAAGTGTTACTGAAACTTTAAAAGCGAATTAAAAGCATTAATTTTTTAAGGTATGGCGGTTAAAAGATGAATTATATTTAACTTTTAACCGCCATTTAGTTTTCTATTTATTACATCAATTTCTTTAGCCACTTTAACAAGCCCATTTTTTCATCGTAAGGCGGATAAATCATTTTGGAAACACCTAATTTAGACTGAAAAACGACAGATCTTTCGTGAGAAAAGTTTTTAAATCCATAAATCCCATGGCAACTTCCCATTCCGCTGCTGTTAACACCGCCAAAAGGTAAATTTGGGTTGCTAATATGAATCAAAACATCGTTTACGCAAGTGCCACCTGCCGAAGTTTCATGCAATATTTTCGCTGTATTTTGTGTGCTATCGCTAAAAATATAGAGTGCTAAAGGTTTGTTCTTCGCATTTACAAAGTCGATGGCTGTCTGCAAGTTTTTATAGGTAATTACAGGTAAGATTGGCCCGAATATTTCTTCTTCCATAATTTTACTTTCAGGGTTAACCCCGGTTAGCAATGCAGGTTGGATGGTTAAGGTTTTTTTATCTGCCTCGCCACCAAAAACTAATTTCCCACCCTTTTCAACTGCGTCTTTTATTAAGTTTGCCAACCTTTCGAATTGTTTTTCGTTAATAATTTTACCAAAAATTTGTAGGTCGAGCTGATTATTTCTAAAAAATAATTTTTTTACGGCTATTTTGTAGTAATCGACAAAGGCTTGTTCTAGCTTCTCATCAATTAAAACATAATCTGGAGCGATACAGGTTTGTCCGGCATTTACCAATTTTCCCCAGGCTATTTTTTCTGCAGAACTTTGTAAATCAGCAGTATCATCAATAATTACGGGCGATTTTCCACCTAATTCTAAAGTAACCGAAGTTAAGTTTTTAGAAGCCGCTTCCATAACTACTTTTCCAATAGCTGTGCTTCCTGTGAAAAAAATATGGTCGAAAGGCAACTTCAATAACGCTGTAGAAACCTCGGCATCGCCTTCAAAACATGCAATTTCATGCTTATCAAAACATTTGGTAATAAGCTTATTTATTACGTTGGCCGTGGCAGAACTAATTTCCGAAGGCTTTAACATCACACAGTTACCGGCTGCGATGGCAGAAATAAGCGGACTCATAATTAATTGAAATGGGTAATTCCATGGCGCAATAATTAAGCAAACGCCTTTGGGCTCATAATATAATTTATTACTTGCGAAAAAATTGCTCAAAGTTCTTGATGCACTTTTTGGCTTCATCCAACCTTTCAATTTTTTTACAGCATGGTCTATTTCCATGTAGGTAAATATCAACTCCGTAACAGCACTCTCAAACCTGCTTTTCCTCAAATCTTTTTCTAAGGCTGCATAAATGTCTTCTTCGTTGTTTTCAATAAATTCTTTTAAACGTTTTAATTTCTCGATTCTAGTTTTGGCATCTGTTTTACGCAATTCAAACTTATGCTTTTGTTGCTGTTCAAACACCGAAATAATCTCTTTAACCATAAATAACGTATATTACTGTTTAAGTTAAATTTAGTTAAATTTGATGCCAATTCATTAAAAATTCACCCTTTTAAGTCATATTGCTACAAATCGTAATTTTGAATATGAAAAGATTATTTTTTATTTCACTGCTCCTATTTCCATTTTTAATACAAGCGCAAAATATTAAAACAGATGTATTGGTTATTGGCAATGGCAATGCTGCATTTGCTGCGGTAGTACAAGCCAACCTTTCATCGGTAAACGTTACGGCTTTAACGCAAAGCGATGGTTTTAAGTTAGACGATTTATTTACGTTGGATGAAAATGGAACATCAATAGCGTTTGTGAAGCAGGCAAGAAAATCGCTTAAATTGCCCGATAGTGTGGCATTGCCTCCTTTTAACTTTCAAATGTCGAACGTCGTTATTAATAAATGGTCAGACAGTTCAACAACTTTTAAAGTTATAAATAACATTTCCTATACCGAGATTAAACGAGCTGGAAGCGGTTGGAAAATTAAACTTAGTAATGGCACTGATATTAAGGCTAAAGTTTTAGTGCTTGCAGAACCATCTGATAATCTTTTAAAGGTGCTGAAAATTGATGCTATTAAACCGGCTGAAGTTAATGCTTTTAGTTATGGCGATAACCTTTACCGGACTTCAATTGCTGGAGTTAATAAAACTAACCAGCCAAGCTTTTTACCGCTTTCGAACTTATTAATTCCCAATCAAGAAAATTTAATATACATCCCTACCGATTATTTTGAAGTTGGCCAAGCAGCAGGAGCAACAGCCTCGTATGCTGCGTTTTTTAACACCAAAACAAGTTTGTCAAATTTAAAAAAGATTCAAATCGAATTACTTACTTATAAATGTGCCCTGTTACCTTTTGAAGATATTAGGGTTACCGATTCTAATTGGTTGGCGATACAAAAAGTAGCCACAACTGGCTTGCTAAAAGGAGAATTTAAAAATGGCAAATTGTTATTCAATCCTGATGAATTGGTTACCTACAATGAAATTAAACAACCTTTAAAAGATTATTATTACAAAGCACAAATTTGGTTCGACGACCATGTTGATGTACCTATAAATTTAGAGAATAGCATCTCTTTAGTTGCCGCATTAGGTAATAAATCGCCAGAAGCAACCAAATTAGCACTCGAAAAAGATTGGCTAAAAGTTTATGGTTTTAAGTCGAATTTTGATATGAAAAAATTGTTAACACGTAGAGAATTTTCTGCCTTGGTTAGTGTTTACCTAAATCCATTTGATTTTATACAAGTTGATAGAACAGGGCGAATTTTAAGGTAAGCGCAAATTGATTACTCATAAAAAAAGGCCAAGATTTAAAATCTCAGCCTTTTTTTTATGTTGTAGGTTTAGGTTTCTTTTTATGCCAAACCTTTTTCTTACCGTTATTTTGATGAGGTCTTTTCTCTTCTACATGCTTAATTTCCATTGCGGCAATCGCAGCTGATAAAGGCATTTTTGGCACTTCTTTTTCAATCAGTTTTTCTATATTATCAAACTTCCGCTTATCTCTGCCGTTCACAAGCGTAATTGCAGTTCCTTTGGTTTCTGCACGTGCCGTTCTGCCAATTCTATGTACATAATCTGCGGGGTCGCCGGGTACATCGTAATTTACAACTAAATCAATTCCCTCTACATCAATACCACGCGATAAAACATCCGTTCCAATTAAAATTGGTAACCTACGGTTTTTAAATGCCAGCAGAATGTCTTCCCGTTCTTTTTGTTCTAAATCTGAATGGAAAGCCTCTGCTTTTAATCCCAAACTTTTAAAGGTTTTATACAACGCTTTAACTTTATCCTTTGTAGAAACGAAGATAATACTGCTTTTATATTGCCCGCTTTTAAATATTTCGGTTAATAAAGCTTGCTTCTGTTGATCGTGAATTAAATAAGCTTGTTGATCAATTCCCTCAGCTGGTTTAGCTATAGAAATGGTAATTTGCTGTGGATTCTGCAAAATTTTTGCCGCCATATTTCTTATTTTCGGTGCCATTGTAGCCGAGAATAAAAGCGTTTGTCTATTAGCTGGCAAATAACTTATAATGCGGATAATATCATCATAAAAACCCATATCCAACATCCTATCTGCTTCATCTAAAATTAGGTGTTGCAAATGTTCTAATTTTAAAACTCCAGATGATAAATGTGCCATTAAACGACCTGGAGTAGCAATAATAACATCAACACCATCACGCATCGAGCGTTTTTGCTGTTCATAAGCAATCCCGTCGCCTCCGCCATAAACAGCTAACGAACTAATATTTGTAAAATATGCAAGTGCTTCAACCTGCAAATCAATTTGTTGAGCAAGTTCGCGAGTTGGGGCTAAAATTAAAGTATTGTTGTGCCTTTCTTTCGCGCGCATAATTTTATCCATAACAGGTAAAAGATAACTAGCAGTTTTACCTGTACCCGTTTGGGCGCAGGCAATAAGGTCGTGGTTATCCAAAATTACAGGTATAGCTTGTTCTTGTATTGGAGTAGCGCTTTTATACCCCATAGCCATTAGGCCTTCGTATAAATCTGGGTTAAAGTTAAAGTCGGTAAAATTCAATCTGTTGTATTTAATTATTACGCAAAAGTACCTTAAAATAAAGCGAATTACAAACAGCAGGATTGATTAGTACTTTGAGGAATAAAAAATGTTAGAAAAACAAGTTCCGGCACACTTTCGAAAAAGCAGCCCCGCTCTCGCTTCTGCCGAAGAAAAATCGGCATCTCGCTAAATCGGGTTTAGATTAATTAAATCCGTGCAAAAAATAGGGTTTGCAAAGTGTAGAATATACCGAAGCTGGCAAAAAAAACTCCCCTAGCTTATCAGGTCCGAAACTTTTAAAATTCTAGAGTGCACTTTGTTCACGACGTGTTTTAAAAACTTAGCCGACGAAGCTTCGTAGGAGTAATTTTGGAACAATCTCTCTGCTTTGCAGAAAGTCTTAATGTTCGCTGGTCAGGAAATGTTTTCCTGACTTATTGAGCTGAGGATTTTTAATCCTCCATAAAACATTAGAAAATCACCCCTTTTATTAAGCTTTTTGTAAAGCGCCACTTGGGTTATCACCGTGGTCAACTATTTTCTTAATCTTTCCAGCTAAGTCAGAAACATAAATCATACGCTTTGTAAAAGGTTTTTCGGCGCCGCAATGAGCGTTTTAATGTTCGCTAGTCAGGAAATGTTTTCCTGACTTATTGGGCTGAGGATTTTTAATCCTCCATAAAACATTAGAAAATCACCATTCTTATTAAGGTTATTGTAAAGCGCCACTTGGGTTATCACCGTGGTCAACTATTTTCTTAATCTTTCCAGCTAAGTCCGAAACATAAATCATACGCTTTGTAAAAGGTTTTTCGGCACCTCAATGAGCGTTTTAATGCTCGCTATTCAGGAAATGTTTTCCTGACTTCTTGAGCTGAGGATTTTTAATCCTCCATAAAACATTAGAAAATTACCCTTCTTATTAAGCTTATTGTAAAGCGCCACTTGGGTTGTCACCGTGGTCAACTATTTTGTTAATCTTCCCAGCTAAGTCCGAAATATAAATGATACGCTTTGTAAAAGGTTTTTCGGCACCGCAATGAGCGTTTTAATGTTCGTTAGTCAGGAAATGTTTTCCTGACTTATTGAGCTGAGGATTTTTAATCCTCCATAAAACATTAGAAAATCACCATTCTTATTAAGCTTATTGTAAAGTGCCACTTGGGTTATCACCGTGGTCAACTATTTTGTTAATCTTGCCAGCTAAGTCCGAAACATAAATCATACGCTTTGTAAAAGGTTTTTCGGCACCGCAATGAGCGTTTTAATGTTCGCTAGTCAGGAAATGTTTTCCTGACTTATTGAGCTGAGGATTTTTAATCCTCCATAAAACATTAGAAAATCACCATTCTTATTAAGCTTATTGTAAAGCGCCACTTGGGTTATCACCGTGGTCAACTATTTTCTTAATCTTCCCAGCTAAGTCCGAAATATAGATCATACGCTTTGTAAAAGGTTTTTCGCCACCGCTGTAAAAAATACGGTCATCAGCAGTTAAGAAAATATAAGTTACGTTCATCCCATTTGGACTAATCTTTTCAATTTTTTTAGTGGTTAAATCTAAAATATAAACGGCTTCCATTGGACCTTCTAAACCGTCTATCTTTTCATTAGTTCCAGCATTAAAAACCAATTTCTTACCATCTCTGGTGTAAAAAAAACGGTTACTGCTAGAGATTAAATAGTCTGCACCGATCAGCTTCGCAATTGATTCTGTCTTGATGATTTTTCCTGAGCTATCGAATGTATAAAGGTTGCTTAAATCATGCGCCAAAATCTCGCTTTCACTTTTCCATGTTGGAGAATAAGCATTTATTTTTGTTGTATTGCTTAAAATAATAAAGCCTGTATTATCTGCATTTATTAAACCAATTTTCCAAACATTTGCAGGTGTAAAAATATTGAACGCAATTTTATCGCCCCTCGGCGACCACATTGCTTGGTAATAATTATCGCTGTTAACTTTCAATTGTAATTGACTCTTATTTTCCAAGTCGGCAACCCAAATAGTTCTATGTTTTGCAGAATCGATAACAGTGTAGGCCATTTTCTTTCCATCAGGCGAAATTGCAGGATCGGTGGCTCCACCAAACGAAATCTGCTTTAAAGTATCAATACTTGAAGCCACGATTTTATCGCCATTTTGGAATGCTAAACCAAATTTTTTATTGATAATTGAAACACTGTCTGTGGCAACAATCGGTTTTTCTTCAGGTTTTGTGTTCGAATTACATGCCATTAAAAAAGCTAGGCATGGAATAATTCCCGAGGCCAAAAAAACATTAAATTTAGTCATGTGCAATTTTACAAATAGTTTTTGTTTTAGCTACCCATAAGCTAATTAAAGCTTATTATTTTACTTAGTACAAACTTTGTGAATTTGTGCTGAATGGTAACGACGAAGGTTAGAAGAGATGCTTTGGTACAATTTGCAAAATAAAGTTATAAATCGAGGATTTTAAATCCTCAGTTTGAGGGGTCAGGATTACAAATCCTGACCAGCGATAGGCCATCGATAGGCATTAGGACGCTAGACCACACAGCATTCTTGGCAGTTAGCAAAATAAAGTTATAAATCGAGCGTTTTAAATCCTCAGTTTGAGGGGTCTGGATTACAAATCCTGACCAGCGATAGGCCATCGATAGGCATTAGGATGCTAGACCACACAGCGTTCTTGACAGTAAGCAAATTAAATCGATAAATCGAGGATTTTAAATCTTTAGTTCGAGGGATCAGGATTACAAATCCTGACCAGCGATAGGCCAGCGATAGGCATTAGGATGCTATTCCACACAGCATTCTTGGCAGTTAGCAAAATAAAGTTATAAATCGAGGATTTTAAATCCTCAGTTTGAGGGGTCAGGATTACAAATCCTGACCAGCGATAGGCCATCGATAGTCATTAGGATGCTAGACCACACAGCATTCTTGGCAGTTAGCAAAATAAAGTTATAAATCGAGGATTTTAAATCTTTAGTTCGAGGGGTCAGGATTAAAAATCCTGACCAGCGATGAGTATTACACCACTTCGAAATAACTAACCTTAACGCCAATCTATTATTTACTTTTAACCAATCACTGAGAAATATTTTTTATACTTGAAAAAAATTAGCTAAAGCCACCCAAGTTTTTGAAATTTATAAAAAATACAGCTGGAAACCAACAGCAAGAAGATGCGCAACTGATTGCCGAATATAAAAATTCGGGAGAACTTGATGCATTGGGCACGTTGTACAATAAATATATGCATTTGGTTTATGGGGTTTGCTTTAATTATTTTAAAGATGAAGAGCAGAGCAAAGACGCTGTAATGCAGATTTTTGAAGAATTAGTTACAAAATTGAAGATTTATGAAGTGCAGAATTTTAAAAGTTGGTTGCATGTTTTAACGCGCAACCATTGTTTAATGGCACTGAGAAAATCGTCTAAACAAAATAACATTTCGCTAGATGATGCTTTTGTGGAAAACAGGGAGTTTGTGCATCTTGATATAGACAATACAAAAGAAACGCAACTTACCGCTATGGAAAAGTGCATGGAAACCTTATCAGAAGAGCAACGAAAAAGTGTAGATTTATTTTATTTGCAGGAGAAATGTTATAAAGAGGTTTCGGATATTACTGGTTATGAAGTGCTTAAGGTTAAGAGCTATATACAGAATGGGAAACGGAATTTGAAAATTTGCATGGAGAAAAATAGCAGTGAATAAAGATTGGTTAGATATAGATGTTTTAGAAGATTACCTTGATGGTAAACTTGATGGGAAAGCGATGCACTTTGTTGAAAAGCAGGCGCTAGAAGATCCTTTTATTGCCGATGCGTTGGAAGGACTAAGGCAATCGCCAAAACGAAAACAAAATTTTTCTATTCTACAGAAGAAACTGCACGATAGGATTGCACAAAAACCAGTAAAACGAAAACTTTGGGGCATTACAACACAACGAATGAGTATTGCAGCTGCAGCTACCGTTATTTTTTTAAGTGTGAGTATTTTGTTTTTCATGAGAGAAAACAACCGTAAAAATGTAGAAACTGCACAAAGAAAATCGAAATGCGTAATTGTTAATTTAGATTCGAATAATGCTTTAGCTGCAAATAAGCCCGAACTAAAAAATGCAGACTCCAAAACAATCGCTTCAGAAAAAAATGCTTTAATTGATAAAGCGATTGAAGATTCGAAAAAAGATAAGCTGGCGGTAAACAATAAGAAAGTTAAAGCTCCAAATGCAATTGTTAGCCAGCCAACCGCACCCGTAATAAACGAAGAAATTGTAGCGGTTAAAAGTGAACGTGTTGCTTCCGTAGCGAGAGTGGAACAGGCCAAACTTTCGCGAGCAGATGGCAACTACGTAACGGCGGTAGATTCTAATAAAATTAACTTAAACGCAGGTAAAGATCGCGTAATGAGCGAGGTGGTGGCGGCAAATGTTCAACTGGCTAAAAAGAAACAAATTGAGAATGCTGCACAAGTTTCGGCGAAAAGCGCATCTGTTTTAAATGGAAAAACGACAACATCAACAAAACCTATTCCGGCAGTTGCCGATTATGATAAATATTTAAGTTTAAACAATAAACTTGCAAACAAAACCGGTGTGCAAGGAAAGGTTTTGCTAAGCTTTAACGTTAATAAAAACGGCCGACCAGAAAACATTAAAGTAACAAAAAGCTTAAGTAAAGAGGCAGATGCAGAAGCGATTAGACTTATTCAAACTGGCCCAGATTGGTTAATGCCTGCAAAGGGAACAAATAGTGTTGATTTAGAAGTTAAGTTTTAAAGATTTGTTTTGAGCTGAGTGCTTTTTTAAAAAAATTGGTGCCTCCATATTTACAAAAAAAAGGGCTTCAGCAAGCTGAAACCCTCAATATCTATATGTAAAAAAACAATTTTATTAAAATACAATTGGTAATTCTACAACTGTTTTATCCCACCCGATTATCATGTTTGCACCATTCTTTACCTCTTTAAAAGTGATAGATAAATATTCCAACGGCTTACTCAAGTTTTGAACCGGAACTTCTACACGAAGCACATCTTTCGATTCATCGTAAGTAAAAGCACCCCATCTATCAATATTTTTATTTAAAATGATTATCCAACTTTCTTTATTCGGAATGGCAAAAAGGCTATAAGTTCCAGCTTTAATCTTTTTATCACCAATTTTAACCTTACTATAAAATTTTATTTCGGTGTTTTCGTTAGCACCCAACCTCCAAACTTTGCCAAATTGCTCTAAAATGCCAAAAATTTCTCTTCCTTTTTTTTGAGGTCGAGAATAAACAACCTTCATTACAGGCTGTACATTTTCTGCAGGCTTCGCTTTTGGTGTGTTTAATGGAAAATAAACGATATCCGCCGGACTAAAATCGGCAATAGGAAATTTTATTTGATCGGCTGAAGAAGTATTAACCTGGGCCTGAGCAAAAAAACAGCATGAAGCAAAAATAAGAACTAATAAACTTCTCATCAATATATAATAATTAAAAGTAACTATAGCGATAACTTATTGTTAGCTTTTTTTGCCCTTTACAAGTGCATTTAAAAATAAGCCCGCCGTAAGTAAGCCTAAAACAGCACCTAATAAAGCAAAAATATAACTTCCAGTAATTACAATTGCCGTAACAACACCAGAAATTAAACCTAGCAGGTAATATAACCAATTGAAATTATTGTTGATGTTTTCTTGAGTATTCATTGTATTTTAATTATTTGTGCACAAAGTTAATATTTATTTTAAATTTTAGTTTGCGTTTGAATGTATTTAAGGTAATTTTTTGGTTGAGCCCAGTATCAGGATTTTTTAAAGTTATCATTTGCCCATAAAAACATAATTATTGCATTTAAAATAGTTTAAGTTTTTAACCTAAAAGCAACACAACATTTTAACTTTGCTTTAAACAATAAAACTAAACCGCACCAAAAAAACCAACAATGAGTGATAAAAAATTTAACATTGCCATTTTAATTGATGGAGACAATGCGCAATCTAAACTTCTAAAAGAAACGATAGAAGAAGTTTCAAAATATGGTAAAGCAACCATTAGAAGAATTTATGGCGATTGGACATCACAAACAATGAATTCTTGGAAAGCTTTAATTAACCAACATTCCATAAATCCAATACAAAAATTTTCATATACCACAGGTAAAAACTCTACAGATGGCGCATTGATTATTGATGCCATGGATATTTTGCACAGCAAAAATGTTGAAGGGTTTTGTATCGTTTCTAGCGATAGTGATTATACCGGCTTAGCTAAAAGAATACGCGAAGAAGGTTTGTTTGTAATGGGTATTGGCGAGAAGAAAACGCCCGAGGCTTTTGTGAAATCGTGCGATATATTTACCTATACCGAGAATATTACCGTAAAAATTATCGATACCAAACCAGCGAAAATTGAAAAAAGCAATGTGAAATCTGTTGAGAAGAAAAAGCCCGCAGAGAAAAACCTTAAAGTAAATGCTGTTGTGCTATCAGCAAGTGATGAGGAAACAATTTCTAAAGCCTTCGAAATTTCTACCAATGAAAACGACACGGCCTATATCTCAAATGTTGGCGGAAATATTAGAAAAATTGACCCCAGCTTTGATGCACGAACTTATGGTTATTCTTCGTTATCAAAACTATTCGAAAACATTGCAGGCTTTGAAGTAATTAGAAATAAAGTAGGCGATTTAAATCATCCATTAGTAAAGAGAAAGTAGAGGTATAAATCGCTACTTTCATAAAAAATCAGTTTTTTTAAAATGAAGACAAATTTAACAAAGTGGCTTAGAATTACCTATAATAAAATTACGAACAGCATTGCTTTTTATCCAGCTTTAATAGCGGTTGGGTTTTTAATTCTTTCTTGGTGCATGTTAGAACTGGATTTTTCCAGTTGGGGCAAACAGATAAAATCAGGCATGAGCTGGTTGAGCTTAAAAGATGCAAGCACTGCCCGATCAATTATTTCTACCGTTGCTGGCGCGATTATTTCCCTTACCGTTTTCAGTTTCTCGATGGTGATGATTGTGCTCAATCAAGCTGCTTCGCAAATGAGTAATAGGGTGCTCACCAGCATGATCGAAAATCGTTTCCAGCAACTTGTATTGGGTTTTTATATTGGTACAATTGTGTATGCGCTGTTTTTATTATCAACCATAAGAGATATTGATAGCGGTGTTTACATTCCCGCCCTAAGTATTTACCTCCTTATTCTTTTAACCATAATCGATATTTTTCTTTTTATATATTTTCTTGATTACGTAACGCAAACCGTTAAATATGAAACGGTTATCAATCGGGTTAAAAAACAGACCTTAGAAACGATGCATAAAAGATTTGCTGAAGAAACTGATGAGAAAAGCAATTGGGATCATTTAGATTTTATTGAAGTAAACGCGCCCGAATCAAATTATTTTCAAGGCATGAATACGCATAAACTTTTAAAAACAGCATCTGATAAGAATTTTTATATTACCTTTTTGCACAAACAATCTTCGTTTCTTATTAAAGGCACACCATTTTTCAGAATTTACAGTAACGAAAAATTTGATAACGATTTTGTGGAAGTTGTGCTATCAACAATTGACTTTTATGGCGGACAACCCATTGATATAAATGCGGATTATGGTTTCAATCAGTTGGCCGAAATAGCCATCAAAGCCTTAAGCCCTGGAATAAACGATCCTGGAACGGCAGTAATTTCCCTACATGCACTTTCTAGTTTATTTTCATTCCGGATTTACCAAAATCTCCCCAAAATTATAGTAGATGAAGCGGAGGTGGCGAGAATATATAAACCAACTTCTTGCTTTACCGAACTGTTTGAAAAATGCTTCTATCCAATATGGAATTATGGAAAAAACGACCAATATATCCGAGCGGAACTTTTAAATATAATTAAGCAACTTAAATTGGTTGATTGCAAAAACCGATATACTGATCTATTTAATTCCTTTGTGGATAAAGTTGAATCTGTTAAAGTTGAATAGGAATTAAACTAAATGCAATTTAACTATTTTAACAATAATGCTGTAAAACAAGTAAAATCACCAAAAATTAATCAAAATGAAAATCACATTTATAGGATTGGGCATCATGGGCACCGAAATGGCTTCCAATTTGGCCAAAAACAATGTTAATTTAACCGTTTACAACAGAACAGCGATTGAAAATCTTCCATTTAAAAATACAAACGTAACAATTGCCGATTCGCTCGAAGACGCAGTTAAGGATGCAGATATTGTTTTTAGCATGCTTTCTACACCAAAAGCGGTTGAGGAAGTGTTTTTTGGACAAGAGAAAACATTAAGTTTGATGAAGAAGAATGCAATTTGGGCCGATTGTTCCACCGTTAACCCATCATTTAGTTTACAGGCCGCCAAAGAGGCAGCATTGTATCAAATTAGATTTTTAGATGCACCTGTTTCAGGCTCAAAAATACCAGCAAAAAACGCCGAACTAATATTTTTTGTTGGTGGCGATGCAGGTGTGGTTAAAGAAGCAACGCCTTATATGAACATGATGGGTAAAGAAATTTTACATGTTGGCGATACCGGTAAAGGCGCATCTTTAAAAATGTTGGTGAATATGATGTTAGCGCAATCGATGTTAATTTTTGCCGAGGCGGTATTATTGGGCGATAAAATGGGCATATCGAAAGATTTTTTACTCGATTTACTTCCGAACCTTCCCGTATCTGCGCCTTTTACGAAAGTTAAAGCAGCATCAATAAAGAATGATAATTATGATGTTCAATTTCCGTTAGAGTGGATGCACAAAGATTTACACCTTGCTGCAATTACGGCTTATGAAGTTAATCAACCATTATACATTGCAAATCTAACTAAAGAGATTTTTGCAGAAGCCAACAAAGATGGAATGGGAAGATTAGACTTTTCGGCCATTTTTAAGTACTTAGAAAAAACAAAGTAACTCAAATTTCGTTTTAATACAACCTTTAAGAATGAACGCAAATTACTGAAATTGCTTAAAAGCTCGTCTTCCGAGCTTTAAACAATTTACAAAAACCAAAACTCACTGAAAATAATAGTTTGTCTTTTTTGGAATGATAGAGTAGGCAAACTATTAAAGAATTTAGTGATTAAATCAAAACAATAGCAATGAAAATTTCTAAAATTTTTCCTTTTTCGATTTTTACATTGTTTTTATCAGGATGTCTTGGCAATATGAATCCTACTGGTAGTAATTCTAGCCCAAACTATCCATGGTTCGTAGTAAAACAACCTTTGTTAGTTAAGAATATTCTCGTGCCCACCGGAACAACACTTACATACAACGAAGATTATTTTAAAACAGGTGAACAGGATAAAGCAATGAGCGAAAAGAAACTTAAGTCCATTAATTTTCCTGCCAATGCACCATTAAATTGGGGTGGAGTTCCTGTAACATCAATCTCGAAATTTTTTAATTCTGAAATGCATGGAGTTTCGGTTAATGCAAATTTTAAAAAGCTACCTGATGAAAATAAAACTAGATTTTCCCGGCTCTGGGAGAGTTGTGATAGCGACATGGGAATACTGCTAAAAAACACTAATGATTGGTCGTTTAATAAAGCAAACATTGCAGATGTGGAAAGTTGTAGTGTACTTTACCAGAGATATTTTAAAGATAATGCAGCACAACAAACTTTTTTAAACAATATGTATAACGAACTTTTAAAAGTAAAAGAAAAATAAAATCAACAAACTTATCTGCCATAATTAAGGCGCAAGCAGCAGCGTATTAATTTAATATTGATAAAACCTATGATGGATACAAATGACATAATTATCGAATATGACGTTGCAAAAAGAAAGAAAATACTTCTGTTGCCCATTGCGATTATTGCTTTTAGCACCATTATGTTAGTCATAATTCTTAATGCAGAACGAGTAAAAATTTACTATTTAGCCATGTTTGCTTTATTAATTTTAGGGAGTATATATGGAATATTTGTTCTAGTAAAGAGCATTTTTAGTACTGATCAAGTAGGCTTAAAATTAACTGATAAAACTATAAAATTCAACGGCACGCTAGCAGGAAAAACGATTGGCGTAGTGAATTTGAAAGATGTTGAATCGATAAATACGTCTGTGCAATACAGCACAAAACAGATTTATTTAAAACTAAAAAATCCAGATCAATATATATTTCAAAAGTCGAAAATTGAAATGGCCAACCACGGTTTCTTTATAAATAGTACCGAGTTAAAAATCAGTTTCGAGGAATTGGATAAACTATTGCGAGATTATTTACAAAAGTACGGCAGCTTAGGTATTGAGCAAATTAGGACGATATAATCAAAATTTTAAATCAATATAAAAAAACGATAGAAATGAAAGCTTTACAGTTAACAAAATATGGAGAAATTAAAGATAGTTTGGCATTTAACGAGGTTGATAAGCCCAAATTCGGCGAGGGCGATGTACTAATCGAAATTAATGCAGCGGCTATTAACCCAATAGATAAGGCGTTGGTTTTAGGTCATTTAAAAGGAATGATCCCACTCTCACTACCTGTAACCCTTGCTTATGATGTTAGCGGGACTGTGGTAGAAAAAGGAGGCGACGTACATCATTTTGAAATAGGCGATAGCGTTTATGCAAGAGTACCTCAAGAACAGATGGGAACGATTGCAGAATATGTGGCGGTTGATGCTAAAGCTGTTGCGCAGAAGCCAGAAAATATTTCTTTCGAAGAAGCTGCGAGTTTGCCATTGGCAGGCTTAACCGCATTTCAATCGTTAAATAATGCAGGCATTAAAGCGGGCGATGTTGTACTTATTCACGCTGGTTCTGGCGGTGTAGGCAGTTTAGCTGTGCAATATGCTAAAGCCAAAGGTGCTTACGTGTACACCACCACCAGTACCGAAAATGTAGAATGGGTTAAAGAATTAGGCGCAGATCGGGTAATTGATTACAAAAAGGAAGATTACAAAACCATTGTAAAAGATGCTGATATTGTTTTTGATACCTTAGGAAAAGAGTATTCTGTTGATGCTTTTGAAGTATTAAAAGAGGGTGGAAAAGTGGTGAGTATTATTGGCCCAATGGATGAAGAAACCGCACACGCTTTTGGTATTAGCGACTATAAAATGCCAGAAGATTTAGTTAAGGCGATTGAAAAGAAAAAAGCATCGTATAAATATATTTGGATGCACCCGGACGGGAAAGATCTAAATGAAATTAAAACTTTGGTTGAAGACGGAAAAATTAAACCAGTTATCGAAAAAATTTATCCTTTAAATGATGGTGTTGAAGCGTTTACACATTTAGCTTCTGGCAGAGCAAAAGGTAAGTTGGTTATCAAAATTAAATAATAAAATTTTAATGTACATTTATAGCAATCTGTTTAAAACCACTAAAAGGAATTAAATAGATTGCTGTATTTAATGAGGATAAATATTTACGAAGCCCATTTTAAATACATTGATAAAAGAACCAGCATTTCTTGTTTAAAGTACAATAAGAGGATTTATTTCTCATGAATTTTTTTTAAACAAGTTTTGAATTACAATATTTTAAATTAAGCATGGCTAAAGAAATTAAAGTTATACAATGCCCAAAATGTGGCAGCACGCAAAAAACAGAGGTAAAGCCCGATTTTTATAGATGCGATAATTGTAATACTGAATATTTCTTAGATGATAATGACGTTAACATCAACCACAATGTAAATTATAACCATGGTCAAAACGGTGCACCATTTAATGTACCATATTCATCAAAACAAATTATTTATGCCGTAATTATTGGTGTAATTTTGTTCTTTTTCTTTTTAATAAAACTTACTACTTGTAATCGCAGCACGCCGCAAAGATATTCTACAAGTGAGCGTGGAAATACCTCTTCTGCAGACAATAGCGAACCAGAAATTACTTGGGATCGCAGTGAAAAACTAAGTTTCGTTAATGCATCGGGTAAGCCGATGGTTTTAGTTGTTGGAGAAAAAGATTTTCATAAAGAAGATGTTAAAGATGTATATTTTGCTGATGCTTACGATGTAGCCGATAATGAAGCTGTAAAAAGCACTAAACTTGATGGTATAACTAAAAATTCTATCGATGATTACAAAATCAGAACGTTTAGCAACGGACAAATTTATTTCATCGTTAATAAAAATAAGGTTTTTAGTTTCGATAAAACAACGTACGCGGTTAGCGATGTAACCACGAGTTTATTCAAAAATGCTTCAGAATTTAGCGCAGGTTTGGCCAGTGTAGAGTTCGTTTACGATAATTATGGAGATGGCTTTAATATACTTACCAACGACGGAAACAACCTATATTACTATCCAATAGTTAACAAAGTTTATAAAAAAGATGCATTTTACACGGCCAGTCAAGGTTTTAATTCTCTTTTGCCGGGTGCAAAAGATAAATTGAGTTTTGCCTTTTCTACGGTTGATAATGACTATGAAAATGAAAAAATTCAGTTAGTAAAATATTATTATAAAGATAACGGAGGTGGTCCTAAAGATGATGTGCGATTTGGATGGAGAAAAGATTACGGTGGATCGGGAATATTTACAGACGCAAGTCCGTATAGAAAAGTTTTTATACTGCCTTACTCCAAAACTTCAGGCAGAATAATTTCATTCGCCAACTTTACGCCCGACCGCTTGTATTTTAATCCGAAAATTTTGTTTTCAGATAATGAAGTGGTATTAATTTCATTTAATGCAACTGCTGGCGAAAAAGCGGCAACTTCTATACAGTGTTTAAATGCACAAAGTGGCGCAATTATTTTTACAACACCTTTAAGTGAAAATAGCTATCTAAAAAATGCAATTCGTTATAAAACGGGTTTTGTAATCGACAACAATAGTGGTTTTTATAACCTAAGTTCGACAGGTAAAATTATAAATGAGTTTAAAATAAAGTAACGATAAAATACCAGTTTTGGCAATTAATGCCACATTTTCTTTCTAACGTATTAGCGTTCGATTGGTAATTAAACTAGGAGTGAACAAATGCTCTAACACAGTGTTTAACAAACAAGATTACTGAGTTGCTTGCTTTATATTGCTTAAATTTGGCTTAAAGCGAATATTCAGCAGAACTTTGAATTAAATATGGCTAAAAATATAAAAGTTATACAGTGCCCAAAATGTGGCAGTACTGAAAAAACCGAGGTAAAGCCCGATTTTTTTAGGTGCAATAATTGCAATACCGAATATTATCTTGATAACGATGATGTTAATATCAACCACAATTATAATCAAGCGCAAAATATTCCAGCGCCTTTTAATACATCCAACACGCCTAAAAAAGTTATTTACGCAATACTAATTAGTTTAATTATATTCCTTTTCTTCGTGATTAAACTGGCAACCTGCAATAGTTCGCCAAGAAGTACTAATTCTTCCACATTAGGAGAAGTTAGGTGGAACCGCAGTGAAAAACTTGCTTTTGTTAGTGGAGCCGGCAAGCCGATGATTTTGATAGTCGGGAAGAAATCTTTTTATGGGTCGGCTAACAAAGAAAATAAAGACAAATTCTTTGCCGAGGTTTATGATGTAGCAACAGAAAAGATTTTAAAGAGCACAGAATTACAAGGTATCTCAGATGCCTCATCAAATGATTTTCAAGTTAGGTCATTCATCAATGGCGACATTTATTTTATAATGAATAAAACCAAAGTTTTTAAATTTGACAGAACAAATTATTCCGTAA
Organism: Pedobacter changchengzhani; assembly: GCF_004354365.1. GTDB lineage: Bacteria > Bacteroidota > Bacteroidia > Sphingobacteriales > Sphingobacteriaceae > Pedobacter > Pedobacter changchengzhani. Next base: position 301,592 of record NZ_SJCY01000002.1, on the reverse strand, counting down.
GTGATCAAACCGTTAACTTGTTTAAAAATGCGCCACAATTTAGTGCAGGCATAGCAAGTATAGAGTTTGTTTACGATAATTATGGCGATGGCTTTAACACCATTACAAATGATGGTAACAACCTATTCTATTATCCCCAAGTTGATAAAGTATATACAAAAGATGAAGCTTACGATGCTGGTCATGATATGATTACACTCTTACCGGGTGCGCAAGAAAAAACTGCATTTACTTTCTCTAGGGTAGGCCGTGAAGTTAAAAATGATAAAACCCATTTGGTAAAATATATATACAAAACTTATGTTGGCGGACCGAAAGATGATGCCACCTTTGAATGGAGAAATAATTATGGAGGTAAATACACCTCCGCCGAAAATAACAAGGTAGTTTTCTTAACGTCTTTTGCCAAGGAATCGGGCAGAGTTATTTCTTACACTATAATGAGGCCTGAGCGTTTATTTTTCAAACCTAAAATTTTGTACTTTGATAATGAAGTACTGCTTATTTCGTTTAATACCACAGCAGCAGAGAAGCCACCAACGTCTATCCAATGTTTAAACGCAAATACAGGCGCAATTATATTTACCACTCCGTTAAGTGAAAATAAATATTTAAAAGATGGGATAAGATATAAAGACGGCTTTGTAGTTTCTAGCTATAATGAATTTTACAATCTGGACTCGAAGGGTAAACTTATAAAACAATTAAAACTAAATTAAAAGATATGGGCATCATTAACTTTTTTAAAAATCAGCTTTCTCAGGTAATTGAATGGAAAGATCAAAGCGCTGACTTACTGGTTTATAAGTTCCGATCAGATAATGATGAGATAAAAAATGCAAGTAAACTCATTGTTGCACCAGGACAAGGCGCCATCATTTTATACGAAGGAAAAGTTAGCGATGTAATCGATACGCCAGGAATTTATAACCTCGAAACCGATAACCATTCTTTCATAACTACCTTAACAAAATTGCGTACTGCGTTTGAAAGTGAGCATAAATTAAAGATTTATTTCTACCGAACAGCAGAAAGTGTCAATCAAAATTGGGGTACCTCTCAGGCAATTAAGTATGTCGATCCCATTTATAAATTCCCGGTAGAGCTTGGCGCAAATGGAAATTTCTCATTCAAAATTTCATCTGCCACACATTTATTTCAAGAAATTGTAGGCGCTAAAGATTTTTACACAACAGCCGAGGCGAAACAAGTAATACAGAATAGGTTTCCACAAACGATGTCAACCTATTTAGCAACTTCATCTATATCTTACCAAACTATAGATTCGCAACTTGGAACTTTATCAATGGGTTTGAAGGAACAGCTAAATGTAGAATTGCAAAATTTAGGGTTCGAACTTACCGATTTTAAACTTAACGGAACCATTTTCGATGCCGATACGAAAGAACGCATAAATAAAATTGCCGATATTACTGCTGATGCTTTAGCAGCAAAAGAAGGTGGCTTAAATTATGTTGAATTGGAAAAATTAAAAGCTTTAAGAGATGCAGCTAGAAACGAAGGCGGACTTGCGGGAGCTGGCTTACAGTTGGGTGTTGGTATGGAATTGGGGAAAACTTTTAATGACCAAAAAGTGCAGATTATTAATAACGATCCAAATACCGATCCTGTTGTTCAACTACAAAAGCTAAAACTTTTATTGAATGAAGATATTATTACCCAAGCAGAATTTGATGAAAAGAAAAAAGGCTGGCTAGAAAAACTATAATCCTATAAACATGAAAAAATTACTAGGCATACTGATCATTTTACTTTTATTAGCCGGAGCAACTTTACTTGTACTGCATATTTGGGGCATCACTTTACTAAACAGAGCTGATTTATTCCGAAGTATTTATACCTTATTAATTGTTGGCGTAAGCTTAACTGTGTTAATTATTGCCTACTTTTTCTTTTTTAATAACGAAGAAAAAGGTTACGATATGAGCGGAGAAGGCCGTGCAAAACCAAAGCTTTAATATTGAGATCTTGCACCACACCAATAAACTAACAAATTTTTATAAAGGATAAAAGTTAACCACAGATAAAATTAAACCTATCTGTTGTTAACTTCTTTTAAATTAATATCTCCAGTTGTGCTATATAATTCCATATTCATGGGGTAAAGCACAATTTTCAAAACGGTTTATAGTCGTAGCAATTAGTGTTTACAGCTATCACACCAACAATTAATTAAATTTTTTATCAGCCAATTGTAAAAGATATATCTAAAAATTTGGAAGTTAATCAAACGATTGATTAATTTTACGCCATAAATTATTTGAAATGGAAAAGATAGATAAAAAGCTAGCGATACTTGAGGCTGCTAATAAGCTTTTTTGTGAAATGGGTTATGAGGGTACATCTACACGCCAAATCGCAAAGGAGTCTGGCGCAAATATGGCTATGATTAATTATTATTTCGGTTCGAAAGAAGGTGTATTTATCGAAATTATGAACGAACGTATCGAAAACTTTAGTGCGCACTTGAAAATAATAAATGAGGATAAGATCACATGCTTGGAAAAATTACATTTAGTTATTGAGGGTTATGCAACAAGAATTTTTAATAATCCTTCTTTTCATAAAATGATGCATAGAGAGCTTTCTTTATCACAAAGGCCACAAATTTACGATAAGATTAAAGATGCAATGGGGCACAATATGCAAATGATCGAAAATATAATTTCTGGCGGTATTGATGATGGTAGTTTTAACAAAGTAGATGTTAGAATGCTAATTGGTACAATAATGGGCACGATAACAAACGTGGTTAGTGCGCCGAATAAAATTATGAATACTTCAAACATGGATTTGGACAATCCAAAAGATAAAAAAATAATTAGGGAACGAACAATCACCTACCTAAAAGACCTTACAACCGTTTATTTAACAACTAAAAAATGATCTCCAGATTAATAAAATTAGTGCTTTTGGTTTTAATCCTTCCAAGTGTTTTGATGGCACAAAGCAACAAGGATTTAACCATTAACCAAGCGATAGAACTTGGAATAGCAAACAGTAAAAACTTAAAACTATCGCAAAACAAAATTGATGTGGCTTTAGCAAAGCTCGAAGTGGTAAACGATAATGTATTGCCAAAGGCGAATGCAAGTTTTATGTACAACCATGCCGAAATACCCACCAATACATTTAGTTTGGGCAATAGCAGCAGTACTATTAATTTACCACGCAGAGCTGATGCATTTGTTGGTACTGCATCCGTTCAAGAATTGGTTTACGGAGGCGGAAAGTTAAAGTATGCTAAAGAATCTACAAAATTGCTTGCTGATGTGGCGCGTTTAGATGCAGATAAAAGTAAAGAAGAAATAACATACGCCATTATTAGTACCTACTATTCTTTGTACAAAATGATGCAGAGTAAAAAAGTTGTTGCGCAAAATCAAGAGTCAATTATGGCGCAGATTAAACAAGCACAACGCTTTTTTGAGCAAGGCATTGTAACTAAAAATGATGTGTTGCGTTTTCAATTACAGCAGGCAAATGTTTCTTTAACTGAGTTAGAAATTGAAAGCAACATCAAAATCATCAACTATAACTTAGATATTTTATTGGGTTTACCCGATGCAACCGTGTTGAATATTTCAGATCCGGATGTGAATTTGAAAACGGTTGGTACGCTTTATAATTACATCGATTTGGCTATGGCAAACCGCCAAGAGCTTAAGCAATTGGATGTGCAAAATAAAGTGGCCGATTTCGACCTTAAATCTATAAAAGCCAATACTTTACCAACAGTTGGTGTGGGTGCAAATTTGTATTACATTAACCCAAGTGGAAGTTTTACCCCACCTAGCAATTCTTATTTATTGCCAGTTACTATTGGTGCAACAGTATCATGGAATATTGGTAGCCTTTGGACGAATAAGAACAAAATTAGTGAAGCTAAGGTGCAACAAAATTCCATCAGTATTCAAAAAGATATCCTTACCGATCAGGTTAAAACAGACATCAACAGGAATTATCAAAATTATCAAGTAGCGCTAAGTAAAATAAAAGTTTTAGAAACATCGATTGATCAGGCTACGGAAAATGATAAGTTATTGGCTTCAAAATATAAAAATAATGTAGCCTCTGTTACCGATAGGATCGACGCAGAAACCCTACTCTATCAAGCAAAAATAAATTTAGAAATATCAAAGGCAGATGCTGGTTTAGCATACTTCACTTTATTAAAATCGACAGGTAAAATAATCCAATAAATATAACAATGACAACTGAAAAGAAGAAAAAGAATATTGTAGTGCCTATAATTTTATGTGTGCTACTTTTAATAGGTATCGTTTTTGGTATCAAAGAATGGAGCTACTATAGTAAGCACGTTGATACGGATGATGCACAAATTGACGGTGATATAAGTCCGGTTGTGGCGCGTGTTGGCGGTTATGTAGCATCTATAAATTTCGAAGAAAATACGCACGTTGCCGAAGGGCAAGTGTTGGTTAAGCTTGATGATAGCGATTTTAAGGTTAAATTAGAGCAAGCACAATCTGGCCAAAAAGGTGCAAGTGCAGGCGTAGGCGTGGTACAATCGCAAATAATTGCTACCCAAGCAAATACAAGCACTGCAAAAGCAAATGTAGAAGCGGCTAGAGTAAAATTAAACTTAACTCAAAAAGATTATGCACGGTTTGCAAACTTGGTAAAAGATGGTTCTATTACAAAGCAGGCATTTGATCAGGCTAAAGCTGCAAAGGAATCGGCACAGGCGGCATACCAAGCTGCTCAAGATCAATACACGGCAACGGTAAAGCAGGTTGGGGCATCGCAGTCGCAATTAGCAGTAAGTAATAGCGTAATTAATCAACGCCAAAGCGATATTGATTATGCTAAACTGCAACTGTCTTACACGGAAATAAAAGCACCGGCATCGGGTATCGTATCCAAAAAGAACGTTCAAAAAGGCCAGTTGATACAAGCAGGGCAATCGTTATTTTCGGTTGTTAATGATGGAAGCATTTACGTTACAGCCAACTTTAAAGAAACCCAATTAGAGAAAATAAAGAAAGGCTCGAAAGTAGAAGTTGAGGTAGATGCTTATCCTAATGAGAAAATTGAAGGAGAAGTTTATAATTTTTCTCCCATTACTGGAGCAAAAGGTTCTTTATTGCCACCCGATAATGCTACCGGCAATTTTGTAAAAGTGGTGCAACGTATCCCAGTAAAAATAAAAATTCATCCATCTAAAGAATTGTTAGCCAAATTACGCCCAGGAATGAGTGTTAAGGCTTCAGTTTCTATCAATTAAGAAATTAAAAATGCCCGAAGTAGGTTTAAAAAAGTGGATTATAACTTTTACGGTGATTACAGCATCCTTATTGGAGTTGATTGATACCACCATCGTAAACGTAGCAATACCACAAATACAAGGAAATTTAGGCGCAACTTTAGAGGATGTAGCTTGGCTTTCTACAGGTTATGCAGTGGCAAATGTTATTATATTACCTATGTCTGGCTGGTTGGGTAACCGATTTGGCCGGAAAAACTATTTCCTTACCTCTATAATCGTTTTCACCTTTGTTTCTTTTTTATGTGGTAACGCAACTTCGTTAAACGAACTTATTTTATTTAGGATTTTGCAAGGATTGGCCGGTGGTGGTTTAATAGCCACTGCACAAGCCATTTTAATTGAGACGTGGCCACGTGAGGATGTTGGTATTGCAACTGCTTTATTTGGTTTAGGAGCCGTAGTTGGCCCAACAATTGGCCCAACTATTGGTGGCTATATTTTGGATGTAAGCTCGTGGCCGTGGATTTTTTATGTAAATATTCCCGTCGGTATTCTCGCAGCATATTGTACGTACACCTTTGTCCGAGTCACGCCTAAAACTGGCAAAGGGCAACCGATAGATTGGTATGGAATTGGTTTACTTGCCATTGCAGTAGGTAGTTTGCAAACATTACTAGAGAAAGGCGAAAGCGAAGATTGGTTCGCTACACCTTACATCACTGCACTTGCAGTTGCATCGGTAATTGGTCTTTTACTCTTTATATGGCGGGAAATGAGCACCGACCACCCAATTGTGAATTTTAAAATTATGAGGCATAAAAGTTTCTCTATAGGGATGTTTACCTCATTTATTTTAGGGTTCGGCTTGTACGGTTCGGTATTCATATTTCCGGTTTTTTGCCAAAACTTGTTAGGCTTCTCTGCTTTGCAAACAGGAGAATTGTTATTTCCTGGCGGATTATGTACCATTATCATGATGCCGTTTATAGGTATTATGCTTAAAAAAGGTGTGCCTGCTCAGTTAATGGCCACGGTTGGTATGTTTTTGTTCTTTGTATTCTGTTGGATGTTGAGTAATTCTACGCTAGAATCTGGAACTGGAGATTTTTTCCTCCCATTGGTAATAAGAGGTATTGGTATGGCACTTTTATTTGTGCCACTAATTACGTTGGCAATACAAGATTTAAAAGGTGCAGAAATTGGCCAAGGATCGGGTTTAAATAATATGATGCGCCAATTAGGGGGTTCTTTTGGTATTGCAGCTTTAACCACTTTAATCCACATTCGTGCAGGTTTCCACAGGAGTAATTTGTTGGTTAACATTAATGAATATAACCCAGCTTTTACAGAGCGATTGGCCATTATTACAAAGGGATTTATGGCTAAAGGGCAAACATTTATAGATGCGAAAATGATGGCTTTAAAAGCGATGGAAGGTATTGTGATGAGACAAACTATGTTACTCACTTATGACGACGCATATTGGGTCGCTGGATTGATTATGCTGTTTTCAATTCCATTACTTTATTTGCAAAAGTTTAAGAAAAATGCAAACATTCCGGTAGATGCGCATTAAATTTGGCAATAAAATGGCTAAAAATGAGTAAAAAATACAAACAGCCGACGTATAAATGTACGGCGGCTGTTTTTGCCCAAAAAATTAACAATCTATGCAACGCCCTTAAACATTGCACTTGTTCTTATATAGCAATACAATAACCAAATAAGATTTTAAAATTAATTTTTTTTCAGCATTTTCCCAAATTCAATCTCTTATAATTTTTATAGTTTGTGCATTTTTTGTAGTATTACCATACAAAATATTTTGTCAAAGCTATGCCTAAATTAAGATTAACCACACAAAGAGAAGCAATTTTTAATAACGAAGTCATCTCTCGTTTTGAACTCTTTAACAGTCTGTTTTTAACGCTTCCATTTTATAAAATAAAAGATACGGGAACATTGTTGCCTTTATTTTTTAAAAGTTGCGAAGAAGGTATAAAACAGCACAAAAAACCCGCACAAATTATCGAGGAGTTTTTTGCTAAATATACCAGCTACGATCAACCTAATGATATTATTGATTTACTTTTCCGCTTTATCCAATATATAGAGCGCCAAGTGGTACTTTTCGATGCTGTTGAAGATGCATCTTTCAATAAATTAAATACCACAGATGAACAAGCCACTTTATCATCTGTTTTAAAAAACAGTGCCGATAATAAGCCCGCTTTAGCTAAAGTTGAAAAACTAATTGAAGAACTTTCGTTGCGATTGGTTTTAACCGCTCACCCAACTCAATTTTATCCGGGTAGTGTATTGGCTATTATAACCGATTTAACGAAAGCAATCAAAGAAAACGACATCACAATCATCAATTCTTTGTTGCAACAACTCGGTAAAACACCATTTTTTAATAAAAAATCGCCAACACCTGTTGATGAAGCTTTAAACTTAGCTTGGTTTTTAGAAAACGTATTCTATTTTGCTGCGGCAAATATTCAAGAAGAGTTAGACCGCGATCTGGATGAATACAATCTTGAATCTAAAAAGATATTAGAATTAGGTTTTTGGCCAGGAGGCGATCGGGATGGAAATCCAAATGTGCATGTAGAAACTACGCTCGCCGTTTCTAAAATGTTAAGAGAAATTCTTTTCCGTTGCTACTACCGCGATTTTAGAGTGTTAAAACGCCGCATTACTTTTAGAGGAGTAGAAGAAAATATTTCGATTCTGCAAGATGTGTTGTATAAAAATGCTTTCGATCAAAATTTGGAAGTTGAAGATATTTCTGAACTTTTAAAAACAAATTTGAATGAAATTAAGGAAACCCTGCTTAAGGAACATGAAGGGTTGTTTGTTGATTTGGTAAACGATTTAATTAGAAAGGTTGATCTCTATGGAAATTATTTTGCTTCGTTAGATATTAGACAAGATAGCCGTATTTTAAGAAACGCGCACGAGTATTGTCGCCAAAACAAACCCATTTCTTCTCTGTATCCTGTAAATTATGATGAATTAAGCGAAAAGGAAAAATTAGCTATCATTTCTTTTAAAGAGGCTACAATTGTTTATCCAACCAAAGCAGATGATTTAACCAATGATACGATTAACGTTATAAAAGAAATTAAGGATATCCAAAAACGTAATGGAGAAAAAGCGTGCCATCGATTTATTATAAGCAATTGCCAACAGGCGAGTGACATTTTACAACTAATGGAGCTATTTTTATGGAACGGATGGAGCAAAGATACGCTTACAATAGATTTTGTCCCTCTTTTTGAAACCGTTAACGATTTAAAAGAAGCGGGTAAAATTATGGATATTTTGTACAATAATCCTTTCTACAAGGCGCATTTAAAAAATCGTGGTAACAAACAAGATATCATGCTCGGCTATTCTGACAGTACAAAAGATGGTGGTTATTTAATGGCGAATTGGTCTATTTTTAACGGTAAAACGGAACTTACAGCGGTGTCTAAAAAACACAACATTCAACTTGCATTTTTTGATGGCCGTGGTGGTCCGCCTGCTCGTGGTGGAGGTAAAACACACCGCTTTTATGCTTCAATGGGTAAAGAAATTGCAAATAAAAATATGCAGTTAACGGTACAGGGGCAAACCATCAGTTCGCAATATGGATCGATAGAAAGTGCAGAGTTTAATATTGAGCAATTAATCAATGCAGGTATTTCATCAGGCATTAAAGAGTTGCACAACGTTTTATTAGACGACGATAACAAAGCCATTTTAGATGCAATGGCTGACGATAGCTATCAAGCGTTTTTAGAGTTGAGAGAACATGAATTATTTGTGCCTTACTTGGAGAAATTATCACCGCTAAAATTACTATCTAAAATAAATATTAGCAGTAGGCCTGTAAAAAGGAATGGCGATGGCAAATTAAAGTTAGAAGATTTACGTGCTATAAGTTTTGTTACCTCGTGGAGCCAATTAAAGCAAAACATACCTGGTTATTATGGTATGGGTACCTCGTTAAAAAACCAAGAAAAAGCGGGTAATTGGGATAAAGTTGTAAAAGTGTATTCAGAATCTGATTACCTTAAAACAATTGTGGATAACTGTATGATGAGCATGAGCAAATCTGATTTCAGTATTACGGCTTACATGGCTGAGGATAAAGAATTTGGCGCTTTTTGGCAACAACTTTACAACGAGTTTGAGCTTACTAAAGAGATGCTTTTGAAATTGTCGGGTCAAGAAACATTAATGGCTAATTACCCGGTGGATAAAAAATCAATAGCAACAAGAGAGAAAATTATATTACCATTGGTGCTAATTCAGCATTTTGCACTGGAGAAATTACAACATAATCACGAAGAAAAGGAGCGCCAATCTTTAGAGAAATTAGCTGTGCGTACCGTTTTTGGAATTGTGAACGCTGGTAGGAATTTAGCTTAAATGTATTTGTATTTAACCACCCCTGCCCCTCCTAAATTAGGAGGGGAGTAGCGAGTGTTTTAGTATTCTAAATAAATTTTTCGGTTAATATTTTTTGCGATTTGAGCTCCCCTCCTTTTTTCAAGGAGGGGTTGGGGGTGGTTTTCTAAAGCCACAAAAAAAAGGCGATGTTTTCACATCGCCTTTTTAACGCTTAATTTTTTCCTAGCTTACGCCGTGTAGCTTAACTTTTAGGCCGTCCATATTATTGCTAAGTTGCAATTGGCAAGCCAATCGAGAATTTGGCAACACATCGGGCAACGTATCCAGCATTGCGTACTCGTCGTCTGTCATTTCATTTAGCTGATCTTCGCCTTCTAAAACATCAACGCAACAAGTAGCGCATAAAGCCATTCCACCGCAGGTGGCTAAAATATCATACTCAGATGCTTTAAGAAACTCCATCAAACTTAAGCCCATATCTGTTGGTGCTTCGTGAGGGGTAACAGAACCATCTGGTTCTTCCATATATATTGTAATGTTGTTTTCCATTTGTGGTGCTTAACTTATATTATTTGCAAATATATGTAATTGCTTAAAATTCGGAAACCCCATTTACCGTTGTGTATTTCATGGTATATTTAATTCCTGGATTCATATACGAATACGCACTATGGCTCATTAATGCGGCTTCGTGGAAACCACAAAGAATTAATTTTAATTTATTTGTATATGTATTAATATCGCCAATGGCGTAAATTCCGGGTATATTGGTCGAATAATCATCAGTATTTACCTCAATTGCACTTTTGCTAATGTTCAAATTCCATGCTTCTATCGGGCCTAATTTGGGGCTCAAGCCAAATAATGGAATTAAATGATCGGTTGCAATAATTGTTTTTTCCATGCTGCGGTTCTGCACAACTTCAACTTGTTCAAGTTTGTCTGAGCCGTGTACCGCCTGTAGATTGCTATTTAAAATTAAATTAATTTTACCGCTCTCGGCAAGTGCCATTACTTTAGCTACAGAATCTGGCGCACCACGGAAACTCTCGCTTCTGTGTACCAATGTTAATTCCGAGCAAACTTCAGCTAAATAAATTGTCCAATCTAAAGCCGAATCGCCTCCACCAGCAATTACCATCTTCTGATCGCGGTATTTTTCTGGATCAAGAATCATATAATTAACTCCTTTACCATTTTCAAAGTTGGCTAAATTTTCTACACCTGGTTTACGAGGCTCAAAACACCCTAAACCGCCTGCAATAACCACAACTTTCGCTTCGATAATGGTGCCCATGTTTGTGGTTAAAACGAAATCTGCTTCGCCACGTTTTTCTAAGCCTTCAATACGCTCGCCCAATGTAAAACTTGGATGAAAGGGTTTAGCTTGTTCCATTAAATTATCTACCAACTCTTGCGCAAGTACCGAGGGATACCCCGGAATGTCGTAAATTGGTTTTTTAGGATAAATTTCAGAAAGTTGACCGCCTACTTGTGGAAGGTAATCAATTAAGTGACAACGCATTTTTAATAAGCCGGCTTCAAAAATGGCAAATAAACCAACCGGACCAGCGCCTATTACGGCTATATCTGTAGAGATCATTCAAAAAAATTTGCACAAAGTTACAAAATATACTTTTATGTAGGTTTTTATTTAGAAATATTCTATATAATTCTGTAATATGTTTTCATTCAATATATTGTATGCAATTCGGGCACTCAAAACAAAACTTTGGCAAATATGAGCCTTATAAACAAATTATAATTAGTCTATGGATTTTATAGACTAAGTTTGTTTGTGCGATTAAATTTAAAAAATTGGCATTTTATAGTGAATTTGGAGGGATAAAATGTTAAGTTTTTTGACAATAAAAGCTGTGTAATTTTTGTTATCAAAAACGAGCGCAAAGTAATAGGTTTATTACGAATATTGATTTCGTTTTTTTGCTTTATCTTTACAAAGTACATGACAAAGAATATATATTTCGCTTCAGATTTTCATTTAGGTGCACCAAATTACGCAGAAAGCCGTAAAAGAGAGCAACGCATTGTAAATTGGTTAAATTTTATCGAACCTACATGTGGCGAGCTTTTTTTAATGGGCGATGTTTTTGATTTTTGGTTTGAATATGGAAAGGTTATTCCGAAGGGATTTATAAGACTGCAGGGCAAATTGGCCGAAATGGCTGATTCGGGTATAAAAATATATTTTTTTAAAGGTAACCACGACATGTGGGTAAATGATTATTTTACAAAAGAACTTGGTTTGCAGATTATTAGCGATGAACTGGTGATTGAGCGAAATGGAAAGAAGTTTTACCTACATCATGGCGATGGTTTAGGGCCTGGTGATGCGAAGTACAAATTTTTAAGAAAGGTTTTTAGAAATCAATTTTGCCAGTGGTTATTTTCTGTATTGCCACCAAAAATAGGAATGTTTATTGCCAACGGATGGTCGGGAACTAGTAGAGTGGCAAGCGATAAAAAGGAGGTTTTTTTGGGTGAGGAGCATGAATGGCTGGCTATTTACGCTAAAGAAAAGCTTAAGGAAGCGCATTATGATTATTTCATTTTCGGACATAGGCATTTGCCTTTGGATATAAAACTAAATGCAAATTCGCGTTATATAAACATTGGCGAATGGTTGAATTATAACTCGTACGGGGTTTTTAATGGCGAGGAGATAAGGTTGGCGTATTATACCCCAAACCCCTAAAGAGGCTTTTGCGAAAGTTCATGCTTTGAGCGTTTGTCGTTCCGCTTAATGCTTTTCCATTTGGCACTGCTTTGGTCTTCATGCTTTAAGCTTTCAGCTGTGGCCTTTCGTCTTTTCCCAAAGGGATGCCTTTGGCACTGATTTAGTCTTTCTGCTTTAAGCTTTTTTTCCTTATTTTTGCATTTGCACAGGTTTAAGTTTTTAAACCCGATTGCAGTGGAAAACGTAAATTTTGCTACGCGAAGCGGAGCTAAAAAATTTACTTTGTAACGGAAAGCGGGACTGACATTGTTAATAAGCTGTACAGTACCTTTTCAAAAGAAATTAATATTATGTTAGATAAATTACAGGCAATAAAACTGCGTTGGGAAGATGTAGAGGAGCAATTGAGCAATCCAGATGCAATTCAGGATATGAAGCGTTTTGCTGCTTTAAACAAGGAATATAAAGATTTGGGCAAAATTGTAGATGAGTATAAAATCTACAAAAACGTGATGAGTAATATTGATGCCAATAAGGAAATTTTAAGTGTTGAAAAAGACGCTGAAATGAGAGAAATGGCGAAGGAAGAGCTTGATACGTTGTTAAAGCAGCAGGAAGAAATGGAAAGCGCTATTCGCTTAATGTTAATTCCGAAGGATCCTGAAGATGCTAAAAATGCTGTTTTTGAGATTCGTGGTGGTACTGGTGGTGATGAAGCAGCGCTTTTTGCCGGCGATTTGTACCGCATGTACACCCGTTATTTTGAAACTAAAGGCTGGAAAGTTGAAACCGTGGATGTAACTGAAGGTACTGCCGGCGGTTACAAAGAGGTAATTTTGAAGGTAAGTGGAGAGGATGTTTACGGGCAATTAAAATATGAGAGCGGCGTACACCGTGTACAACGGGTGCCTGATACGGAAACGCAGGGTCGGGTGCATACTTCGGCCGCATCTGTTGCGGTTTTGCCCGAAGCGGAAGAAATTGATTTATACATTAACCCAGGTGATATTGAACTGCATACCTCACGCTCTGGTGGTGCCGGCGGACAAAATGTAAACAAGGTTGAAACTAAGGTGCAGTTAACACATAAACCATCGGGAATTGTAGTGGTTTGCCAGCAAGATCGCTCGCAATTGGGTAACCGAATTATTGCGATGGAAATGTTGCGTAGTAAACTTTACGACATTGAGGTGCAGAAAAAGAATGGAGATACTGCGGCTAGGCGTAAAACAATGGTTTCTACAGGAGATCGTTCGGCAAAAATTAGAACTTATAATTACCCGCAAGGAAGGGTTACCGAGCACCGTATTGGTTTAACCATGTATAATTTACCTACAATTATGGATGGCGAGATACAGGAAATTATTGATGCTTTGCAGTTTGCAGAGAATGCGGAGAAGATGCAAGAAGGTGCTGTTGCGTAAGGTTGTGATAGATTAAGGAGCAAAGAGCAAGGAACAAAGATAAGGTGCTTAAGATATCCATTGAAGGATTGAGACAAAGATTAATGATAAAGCACTTAGAATGCCCATTATGTTATTCAAAGCCCCTTTTGGGTTTGGGGATAAATCGCCTACAAAAGCTAATATGTTATTTAAAAACCCATTAGGGTTAAGAGAAATTAATTTTTTGTATCTGTATTATAAGCACTTACAGTTATTTTAAAATATTTCTTGTAAAGTTAATAAAACACACTATATTTGCATTCCCGAAAGGGAAAGAGGTTCAAACTTTAAAGAGAACAGATGGAGTGGTAGTTCAGTTGGTTAGAATGCCTGCCTGTCACGCAGGAGGTCGCGGGTTCGAGTCCCGTCCATTCCGCAAAAAAAGCCTTAACTTGTAAAAAGTTGAGGCTTTTTTGTTTTTGGTGAAAATATTTTTGGCGGTTGCGAAATTTAAGAAATTACGGATCAAGCAAAAAAGTTGGGGAGGAAAAAGATTTGATTAATTTTGTAGAAACAATAAGCTTTGAAATCTACCTTATTATCCTTGATCCGTTGTCATCATGGTCTTGCCATAAACCCACAAAAGTTCCAAGGTCGTATGGATGTGGGGAAAATGAAAAGGCTTTGCGGGATTTAAAGTAGCTACTAATCATAGGCAACATTCTGATTTTAGCTAAATTAAGAATTTATATTTACGAAAACGTTCGGATTCAATACGTAAATCTGCGCTATTATTGATGCAAGTTCTTAATGGATGTAAAATTCTACTTTTTTATCGACAATACCTTAAAAATGGATCATATTACACTCGCTTCAACTCTGTTTGGATATAATATGATTCATTATCTTTCTAAGAAGTGAATCATGACATAAACATAAAAATCAACCTTATTATATAAATGGATATTATTATATTCATATTTAGTATATTTGGATATAATTACATCCATAATGAAGTCAAAGAAAGTTATTGTGTTCCCCAAATATCAAAAGATATGGGATCAACTTGGTGAGAACATCAAACTTGCTAGGAAGCGCAGGAAATTAACTGCAATTCAACTTGCCGAACGTTCTGCCATTGAAAGGCTAACCCTTCGTAAAATAGAGCGAGGAGATCCCAGCGTCTCTATGGGTGCATATTTCAATGTGCTCAAAGCATTGAATTTGCACGAAGACTTTCTTAAACTGGCAGTAGATGATGAGCTTGGCAGAAAGCTCCAGGATTTAGATTTGTTAACCTAATGGCAACAACAAAAACAGACATCTGGGTGTATGCACACTGGAAAGGACTGGAAAGCCCCAAATGCATAGGCGTAATATCTGCACAACAGAGTAAAGGGAGCAGAATATTTGGTTTTGAGTATGATAAGGACTGGTTGAAGTCTGATCAGTTGTTTTTGCTTGATCCCGAAATAGGGCTCTACTCTGGTACCCAATACCCCGAAAAAAAAGACAATTTTGGGGTATTTATGGACTCGATGCCTGATACCTGGGGTAGAAAACTTATGTTGCGTCGTGCTGCACAAATAGCACTGGCAAAAGGAGAGGCTTCCCCAAAATTGCATGAAATTGATTTCTTGCTGGGCGTTCATGATGTTTCCAGGATGGGAGCACTCCGTTTTAAGTTGAATCCAGAGGGGCTTTTTCTGGATGACAATACCGATAATCCAACCCCACCAATTACCCATCTCCGAGAACTGCAGGCTAGCGTTAAAGCCTATGAAGAAGACGACGGCGGTAAAAATGGGGATGAATGGATTCCAATGCTTTTTGCCCCTGGATCATCTTTGGGTGGAGCGAGGCCAAAGGCAAATGTTATTGATTTAAATGGTCATTTATGTATTGCAAAGTTTCCTTCAAAAGCCGATACCACCGACAAAGCAGCGTGGGAATACCTCGCATACGAGCTGGCCTGCAGGGCAGGAATTAATATGCCAGTATGCACTATTGAAAAGGTAAGAGGACCATATCATACATTCTTATCAAGGCGTTTCGATCGGGAAGCCAGTGAGCGTATTCATTTCGCTTCGGCCATGACGATGACCAAAAACAGTGAAGATGGCATTAGAGATGCCACCCCGAGTTACCTTGAAATAGCAGATTTTATTCAAACTTATGGTTCAGCAATAGAGGAGGATTTACATCAATTGTGGAGGAGAATAGTGTTTAATATGGCTATCTCCAATACGGATGACCATATGAGAAATCATGGGTTTTTATTGGCGGAAAAGGGTTGGAGGTTATCGCCAGCATACGACATTAATCCCTCGATGGAAAAAAACGGACTGGCTCTAAATGTGGATATGGACAATAATGCACTGGATTTTGAACTTGCATTGAGTGTAGGGCAATTTTTTCAGCTCAAGGACGACCAGATGCATCAAGTCATTAAGGAAATTTCTACGGTAGTTAAAGATTGGCGAAAGCTGGCGTCAAAGCTGGGCATTTACCGGGCAGAACAAGAAATAATGTCTCCAGCATTTGGACTTGTTACCGGTATTCCATCTCACAGTTAACCATTGCATCTAGTTAAATTAATGCTCATCTTTATGTTAGTCATTAGGAATTAAACTGTTGTAAACTTATTGTGGGTAATTCGGGAATTTCCAGATTAGCTACATTTAAAGGTATTGATAATGAGAAAGTTATATAGAATTGTTCGAGTCCTGTCCATTCCGCAAAAAAAGCCTTAACTTGTAAAAAGTTGAGGCTTTTTTGTTTACTAGAGAAAATATTGTTGGCGGTTGCGAAATTTAAGAAATTACGCTTGCACTAAAAGATAAGATCAGATCCAAAAGTTATGGAGCAGGGAATAAAAAATTAGTTCTTTTCATATTTAGAATCCCATAAACTTCCCGCACCAAGTAATGCAGCCGCCTCACCCAATGCTGAAACTTTTATTGCTACTTTAGGTAAATTATCCTTTAAACTATGTTCAAAAAAGGAATAAGCCTGGGCAATATTACCACCTAAGATGATAACCTCAGGGTTTTCCTGACGTATAAATTCATTGAGAAATAGCGCTAAGTTCTCTCCAAACTCATTGAATATAGAAACGACTGTTTGGTCTAAAGCATATAACGAAGCGAGTTCTTTTACATCCTTAATATTATTTCCAGTGCGCTCATTGTAGCTATTTACAAACCAGCGTGATGAAATATAGTCCTCGGCTATTGAATTTTTAAATGGAAGGGACCACAAATCTGCATCTTCGGCATTTCCATTGTGATATTTGGCAGTACCTAATCCCGTACCCAAAGTTACACCTATTGCATGTGCGAAACCCTTTGCTGCGCCACAAAAAACTTCGCCTCGTAAAAAGCAACCCGCATCATTCGTTATTTTAATTTGAGCAGACTGCACATTTAAATTTGCTCCAAGTAAGGTTTTAACATTTAAATTATACAGCGATTCAAACTTGGCATTGTCTTTCATTTTAGAAATGCCATTTTCATAATCAAAAGGTCCAGGCATGGCCAATCCGAATTGATTAACTTTAGCATCGCCCAAAGCTATGCTTTCTTTAATTGTATCGCTCCAACTGGCGATAATTTCTTCGGCAGGCGCATGAGAATCTACTCTTTTTCTTACAAAAGTATAGTCTAGAATTTTATGTTCAGTTAAATCGATCAAAGCAGTGGTAATGTGCGAACCACCAATATCGGCGCCTAAAACAATATTATTTTTCTCTTCCATGCATAATTATTAAGGCAGTATAGCTTTTATAACATCCTCATTAGCCTTTTTCACTTCTGGAACATCTAATTTATCAATTTTACGATCGTACGTCATAAAACCATTAATTTCGCCTTCAACATCCGTAGTTTGTGTATAAACGGCGGCAGAAATTCCTTTTTTTGCGAGCTCCTCCAATTGTTTAGCATATTTCACATATTCAGCCGTAGTTTCCGCGCTATTTTTTAGTTCGATGTAACCCCAATTTTTATCATTGTTCCATAAATGACCTTTTATTGGTAACCCAATTCCGCCATATTCACCTAAAACAGTTACATGATCAGGGCCGTTCATTTCTAATACCGGTGCAGGATATTGATGAATATCGACCATATCGCCAGTATTTTTATAATGATTGCCACCACTTGCTGGATTTACCAATCTACTTGGATCATATTCTTTTGTCCATTTTGCAATTTCCGGCGTTTTAAATTGTCCCCAAGCTTCATTAAACGGTACCCAAACAGCAATACTTGGGTAAGAATATAAGTTATCTATAATCTCTTTCCATTCCTTCCTATAAATCGCTTCAGATTTTGCCGTACGGATTAATTCTTTGCCATTAAAATAGCCTCGGCCTTGCCAGTTTGGGTCTTTATCGCCACTTGGCATATCTTGCCAAACCAACATGCCTATCTCATCGCAATGTGTGTACCACCGTGCAGGTTCCACTTTAATGTGTTTTCTAATCATGTTAAAACCCATTGCTTTTGTTTTAACAATATCGTATTTCAAGGCTTCGTCAGATGGCGCAGTGTATAAACCATCCGGCCACCAACCTTGGTCTAAAGTGCCAAACTGGAAATAACTTTTGTTATTCAATTCTAAACGCATAATGCCTGCTGCATCTCTACCTGTAGAAAGTTTACGCATGGCAAAATAGCTTTTTACTTCATCAAGAACGGTTCCTTTTCGCCATAATTTAACCTTCATCTTGTATAGAAATGGAGATTCGGGCGACCAAAGTTTAGCATTTTTAACAGCGATTGAAATAGGTTTTCCAGCTTTCATTTTTGTGGAGGATATTAATTTCCCGCCATCCATGATTTTTACTTCAACTAAGTCGCCAGTTGTACCACCGAACACTTTTGGTGTGATATTAATGACGCCTTTATCGATATCGGCAACGGTTTTTAATGCGGTGATGTGTTGTTTAGCAACTGGCTCCAACCAAACCGTTTGCCAAATCCCTGTAACTGGCGTGTACCAAATCGAGTTGGGATTGTTCAACTGCTTGCCTCTCGGCTGTGGCCCTTCATCGGTAGGATCCCAAACTTTTACGGTAATTTTTTGTGCAGATTTGCTTAAATATTTTGTAATGTTGAACGAGAACGGCGAGTAGCCACCTTCGTGTGTACCAACTTTTTTATCATTAATCCAAACTTCTGTTCGCCAATCAACGGCTCCAAAATTTAATAAAACGTCTTTTCCTTTCCAATCGCTTGGGATGGTAAATGTAGTGTTGTACCACAAATCTTTTGATGCGCCTACATTTTTCATTACACCAGATAAGCTAGATTCTGCAGCAAATGGAACTAGAATTTTTCCATCAAAATTGGCAGGCTGTGCTTTGCTAGTATCGGTTATTGCATAATTCCACAAACCATTTAAGTTTTTCCAGTTTTGGCGTGCCATTATTGGTCGTGGATATTCGGCTAAAACATTTTTTGGGTTTAATTTTTCTCCCCATTCGGTTTTAATTTTATCGCCTGCCGGTTTCCATTGCGCAAATAATGGCGAAGAAATGCTTAATAGCGCTAATAAAATGATGGTTTTAAATTTTAATTTCATTGCTTTTAAACGGATTGATGGTGTTGTGATATTTTTAAATTTACTCAATTAAAACTGGGGCTTTGCTTAATATTGGCTAACAATAATGCTACAATTAATAATGATATGGTATTTCTGTCTTCATCAACTCATTTAATTTTAAAAAGTAATTTCTATTCTTTACTACTTTGTTGAATATGCTTAATTTCTAATTTACCAATATCCATTTTATGTGCTGAAGTAAGCTCGATCCATCTACTTTCATTCGGTAATAAATCAAAATAATTCTCAGAAAAAAAGACAGTTTCATTTGGAAAATTGAGGTATAGATCTTTAACTAACTTGTTGGTGCTTACTTTTACAAATGTTTTACCTTCTTTTTGAACCAACTCGGTTTTAATATCTGGTTTTTCTAATTTTAAATCTTTTGGTTTTTCAAAATAATATAAATTATCCGCCAGAACTTTATCTTCATTTAAAAACTCAATTTTTAAAACGACTGATTTTGTATCTCCATTTGCCAATATATCCAATTTTTTTCCTTCAAATAACTTGGTACTTGTGTTATGAAATAAATTCACTTCGACAGTTTTTGAAAAAACTTTGATACCATCAAAATCAATTACCGATAGTTTTAAAGTTCCTTTTTTATCATTTAGCAGGTCTGAAACACCTTGAATTTCAATTTTATCAGCATCTGCTTTGGAAAAAATTAAAATCGGTTCGTAAGCTTTTTTAATACTGTAATGCGCGGCTTTCCATTTGTGATAATAATCGGTACTACTCCAACTTGCAACGGGCCAACAATCGTTAATTTGCCAATACATTGTACCCATGCAATAAGGCATTGCGCCTCGATGGGCTTCTATAGCAGTTTTTAGCCCACGAGCTTGTAAAACCTGGCTCATGTATAAAAAATCTGCAAAGTTTTTTGGTGTTTTATAATACAGATCCATGTATTCTTTAATACGTAAATTGCCAATTCCACTTCGTTGATGAGCGGCCATTACTTTACTTTCTATACTGTAATCTGCAGGAATTGTATATTTTTTTACGGTTTCGAAATCAGGAAAAGATTGAAATCCATATTCGCTCATAAAACGCGCTTTGTATTTTTCAAAATCCTCAAAAGGATGTTGCCCGTGCCAAACGCCCCAATAGTGCATATCGCCAGAGGTTGTTTCATAACTTGCGGGTTTATCCGGTTCGTAACCCGCTTGAGGAGAAGAAGGCCAATAATTATCGCCAACTGTATATTTTTCAATAACGGCAGGAAGTATGTTTTGGAATATTTTTAAGTAGGTTTTTTGAAGTTCGTCTTGCTGTGCCGGCGTGTAGGTTTCTTTCCAGCCCCAACCGCCTTTCGAATAATAATGCCAAGCCGAGTTTATTTCATTATTTCCACACCACAAAGCAATACTCGGATGGTTTCTTAAACGGGTAACATTATCAATCGCTTCTTGTTTAATGTTTGCTAAAAACGCCTCATCACCAGGATACATGGAACAGGCAAACATAAAATCTTGCCAAACTAGCAGTCCGTTTTCATCGCAAAGCTTATAGAAATAATCGGCCTCATAAACACCACCACCCCAAACACGGAGCATATTCATATTGGCATCTACAGCATCTTTAATTACTTTTTGATAATCGCCCTGCGTAACTCTTGGTAAAAAATTATCATTGGGAATATAATTGGCTCCTTTTACAAAAACGCGAATACCGTTTAACTCGAATAAAAAAGATTCTCCAACAGCATCTTTTTCGCGAATCAATTTTAAACTGCGCAATCCTGTAGTTGTTTCTTGATTGGCAATAGGATTCTCCTCTTTATCTAAAACCACTGCGTTAAAATGATACATATTCGATTTGCCTAAACCATTTGACCACCATAATTTTGGATTTTTAATAACGAAAGGTAAAGACAAAGTTTGTAACCCTACTTTAAAATTAAAATTGGATGAAGTATAAATTTCCTTCGTTTGGGGATTTACGATCTGAATATTTCCTAAAAACGGTTTATCAATTTGCACCGTAACTGCAGCAACTAAATTGGCGGCTGTTTTATTAACTTTAGGCTGTTGGATATATACATCCTTAATGCGAACATCATTCCACGCTTTTAATGTTATTGGGCGCCAAATGCCTGATGTTACCAAACGTGGGCCCCAGTCCCAACCATAATGATAGCCTGCTTTTCGTGTGAAAACAGAAACTTTTTTATCGCCAATTTCGCCAACTTCTGATTGGTCGTTACTAGCTGGAAAACCGTATGGAGAAGCCTTCAATAGTGCTAATCCTTTATTTATTGGAGAATGAAAAAGTATTCTTAACTGATTTTCACCTAATTTAAGTATTGGCTTTACATTAGTTTCCCAAGTTCGAAACATATTATCAGCCTTTAAAATTAATTTGTCATTGAGAAAAACATCCGCATAGGTGTCTAATCCTTCAAAATTCAAAATAATATTGTTCTTTTTAAATTCAGTTGAGCTGATGGAAATTGTGGTGGCATATTCCCAATCTTTTTTATCAATCCATTGAATTTTTTCTTCGTTTATGCGATAAAAAGGGTCTTCAATTAACTTATTAGCAATCAAATCTGTATGAATCGTTCCCGGAACAGTTGCTTTACCTTTATGTGTTCCATCAATTTCTTTGAATGTCCAATTGTTGCTAATTTCTTTAACTACCAACGTATTTAACTTTTTTGATTGGCAGATAGCAAAAAAAGGCATCATCATCAGCATTGAGAAAACTATGTTTTTCATAAGTTAATTTTAAGTTAGGTAAATTGATTTGCGTTATTAATTTGTTTTATTAGGCGTATTACCCAACACAATTTTTAGTTCGCCACCTTTTACAATGTCTTTGTGTAGCAGTTGATAATTTTCTACTTTTTTTCCGTTAATGATGGCCGATTGAATGTAATCATTGCCATCGCCATTATTTTCAACTTTAATGGTAAAACTACCACCAGGATAATATTTTTTATCTAAGTTAATTTTAATTTCATCAAAAACAGGGCTGCTTAAATCATAATAAGGTTCTACCGAACACCCACTTTTCATTTCGAAAATGCCCATAGACATTAAACAATATAGTGCACCCATTTGGCCTTCATCTTCTTCGCCAACCCATGCTGTATATGGCGATGTACTAAAAAACTTATTGGCAACCATTCTTGTATATTTTTGGGTTAACCAAGGCTCGCCACTATAATTAAAAAGAAATGGCGCTTGCATATTTGGCTCGTTTGTTAAATCTACGTAGCCTTTTTCAAAGCCTTCTTCCAGTCTGCGGTTAAATTCGGTTTTACCCATTAGTTTAATCAAATTTGGCAAATCCTGCGGCACAAACCAAGTATAAATCCAAGCATTGCCTTCCATAAATCCGGGTGCATTCCAACCACCATCTGTGCCCATTTTAAAAATATCTGCATCTTTACTCCAAGTACCGTCTTTATGTTTTCTTCGGATGTAGCCAGTAGATTTATCAAAAATATTTTCGTAGTTTTTTGATCGGTTTAAAAAATATTTAGCATCGGCTTTTTTATTTAAAGCGGTGGCAAATTGCGAGAGGCACCAGTCATCAAAAGCATATTCCATGGTATGAGATGTTGCGCCAACTTCATCCGGAACGTAGCCATAATCCATATAATCTTTCATATAAATATTGCCTGCAAATCCTCCACAAGGTTGTTTTTCGCCTGGCGTGGTATAATCATGCTTAATCATTTCATATACTTTTTTAGGGTCGAATTGGGCAATGCCTTTTTGGTAAGCACTTATTAAAAGTGCATTTTGATGTTGTCCGGCCATTACCAGCGCATACTTTAAACTTACAGGTGATTGAGGTATCCATCCGCCAACACGTTGCAACTCGATTAAAGAATTAGCGAAAGAATTGGCATATTTCGGTGAAACTAAAGTCCATAGTGGCGTTAAACTCCACTGCGTACCCCACATAGAATCGCTGCTGTAAACTGCATCGGCCGGTGCTTGTACTTTTTCTACTTTTCCGCACTGGTCTAAATATTCGCCATTTACATCGCTCATCATATTTTTGCCAGTAAATGAGCGGTAAAAATTGGTATAAAACTTAGCTTTATCTGCCTCTTTGCCTTTAAGTTCTATCTTATTTAATAATTTCTTCCACGTTTCTTTTGATTGTGAAACTACTTTATCAAAGTCGTAATTTAATGTACCTAATTCTGTTCTCAAATTTAAGCCAGCATTTTCAATACTTACAAATGAAAGCCCAGTTGAGGTTATTACCTGATCGCCTTTGTTGGTGTTAAAATGAAGTATAATACCCGTTTGCCCTTTACTTATAAACGAGGTGATATTTTTATTTACGTTACATTTTTTTCTAAAATCGATGCCATAAGTTTGCTGTGTGCCAGTATATTTTTCGTATTCCCAACTGTCGGTGCTAGTTATTGGTTTACTAAATTTTGATTGAAAAAATACAGTGGTTCCGTTTGTGTTATTATTTTTGAACGTGATAGAACCTTCAATTAGCATATTGTTAACTTTTTTGAAAGTACAGGCTAAAATTTCTGATGACTCTTCAGTTGGTGGATTAAAATCTAACAGTATAGTACTTTTATCCGATTTTGGGAAAGTAGTACGGATCATGCCACAACGATCGGTAGCAGTTAATTCAACTGTAGCATCTGCATCAGTTAAGTGTACCGAATAATAACCCGGACTTCCTTTTTCACTCTCTTTTTCGTAACGAGAACGATATCCGGCTGTCCACATATTTCCAAAAGGCCCATCGGGCGGACCCGGAAATAATTTATAATATTCTTCACCAAATTTTAAATCACCAACAAACGGCATATAACTTACGCCAGATAAACCGTAGCCGTGTAAATGGCTGAAACCAGAAATACTATTTACCGAATATTCGTAGCCGCCATTCCATACGTTTCCTTGGTTATCAGGACTTAATTTAACCATCCCAAATGGCTGGCTAGGACCCGGAAAGAGCATCCACCTTGAATTTGAAGTACCTGCAAATACGTTTACATAATCAATTGGGAGCTTTTGTGCAAATGCAGTTAAGGTGCTTAATAGAACGAATAACAGAACCGGTGTTTTTTTCATTTTTTCTATATATTAGGTAGAAGGATAGTACTTAAAAATTTTTACTTAAACGATAGCAATGTTTTAAAATTTGGAGAAAAAGGAAGTTAATTGATTTTAAATTTTCTTAATTCAGATCGAAATTCATCCAGCATAATGGTCTGTTTTTTCTTAGCATACTTTATAAAATCTTTACCTGCGGGCGAATTTTGGTAAACGGGTACAAAGTATCCATCATCAGGATCAGATAATTTTTTGTCTCTATTATTGCTCCAGTTTTGCCAGATCACAACATAAGCCACGTGAATATTTTTATCCTCCGTCCACGATGATAAGTAATCGTTGTACCAATTTATGGTAGGTTGCCTAGCATCTTCTTCTGCCGGATTTCCACGGTTGCCAGCTTCGGTAATGGCTGCAATTTTATTGTCCTTTTTAGCGATTAATGAAAGGCCTTGTAATTTGAGTTTAAACTTTTGTAAACTGGGCTTTGGGTCGTTTTTATCGGTGTAAAGGTCCATTCCATAAATATCTATCAGTGCTAAATCAGCCGAATCTTTTGGTAAGAAGCTACTAAACTCATTTGCATAATTTTGGGCAATTTCAGTATCGTTCTTTGCGATTAACTGATTAACATTATCCATCTTATCTGTAGAAAATGCGATTAATAATTCAGGCATCTCGTGCTTCAAATATCTTGCGCTTTCTATAAAAACCTTCATCAATGCATCTTTTCCGTTTAATGGTAAATCACCTTTCAGCCATTTTAATCCCCACCAAAACCAATCGCCATCGGCTTCATGAAAAGGACGAAAAATGATTCCAGATCCATCTGCCGAAATTTGTTTCAACCGAGCAACCATTGGCTTTAACCTTTGTGTTTCATAAGTTGTCCACCATTTATCTTTGTTTGCAAAACCATTTGCAATGTGATAAAATGGGTGCTCTTTTTTCATTAAATCGATGTATGGATTGTTGTTTGTCTCATCCATCCGATAGGCTCTTTCTTTATAACCCGGCAATAAAATTGGTTGCATGTGCCAATCAAAACTTATAATTCCGCCATTTTTGTGGTAAAGTTTTAAAGCCGCCAAATTGGCTCCTACCTCTTCCAAACGGTTAGCGCCATCGGTAACATCCAAAATCAGTTTAAAAGCATCAAAACCCATAATTGCGGGGAGTTTTCCCGTCATTTCTTTTACATCCGATTTTTGTTGAGAAATGTCGTTTGCAACATCCTTTCTATCTTTTATCTCCCAGTCAGAATCGCCACTAACGCCCATCGCAATGGTACTTTCGTGCCCGAAGAGATGTTTTCCATCTTTCGAATATTGAATGCTCTTTAAATATGCGCCAAGCTTATGGTTATTTTCAATAACGCCGAGCGACGTTGATTTATAGGTTTTACAGCTTTGAAAAAACAATAAAATGCCAATAATTAAAAGAAGCTTGGGGTTTTTATTTAACACATTAATTTTTGTTTTTGTAAACTTTTAACGCTTTATAATTCGTTTTTGGTGGTGTTTGCTTTATCGTCTAAGGTCACATTTTTCGATTGCTTCAACACGATTTCTTTTTTGTTGGTAACAGGCAAACTAATATTTTCCATTTTTAAATCTGCTACCTCATCAAATACAAACGCGGGGCGGAAATCATTATGCTGCAACTTTAGCGTAATATTTTTAAAGGTTAAGCCTTTGGCATGGCGGACATAAAAAGCCCATGCTGGCAATTCTCCAAACATGTCAAACTCAGGGTAATTTTTTGCTTTTTCGGGCACTTGTTGTAAACGACTCAACGGAATGTATGCCATACCTTTAGTTGCTCTGCCGGGATAAGTAATTTCTACGTTTTCTATCGTAATGTTTTCTACATCATAGCCTGAAATGCCAGTAATGGAAGCTGGAAATGGATTGTGAAAATAAGGTACTTCTGGACCACGCAAATCATAATCAATATCAGGTCGGCCGAAAGGAATTTCTACTTTCATATCTTTTATAAGCACATTTTTAATGGAGCCTGGTTTTTCTCCAGCACGGTTTCCTAAACGAATAAATATGCTGTTTCCTGTGTTTTTAGCTGTAATATCTTCAACTTTAATGTTCTCGATGATGCCCCCATCAACTGACTCGATGGCTATTGCAGAACGAAATGTATCGAAAATCTTGATATGCTCAATGGTAACATTTTTAAAACCTCCGTAAGATGCTGTGCCGAATTTTATGGCACTTGCGCTAGACCTTATTGTACAGTTTGCGATGTAAATGTTATCGTTAAAATAACCGGGGTAGTAAGATTTTAAACAAATTCCATCATCTGCCGAATTTACGTCGCAATTGGTAATTTTTACGTTGGTACAATCGGTAATATCCATGCCGTCGTTGTTCCAGTACGCACGATTTGTTAATTTAATACCGTTTATAGTTAAGCCATTACAAAGCTCGAAAGAAAGACCCCAACCTGCACTACTGCTGATATTTAATTCCTCTATTTTGACTTGGTTGCAAAGGGAGAAACTAAATAATTTTGGTCGGATAGTTTCGCTCGGCCTCATATTTTGAAGACTATAATTGGGGTCAATTTTGATGCCTGCATGGTGTAAGCTGTCAATTGTTAGTGCAAGGGCTCTTCCCTGACCATCAATTTTTCCTTTTCCGTAAAGTTTAATATTGG
Organism: Pedobacter changchengzhani; assembly: GCF_004354365.1. GTDB lineage: Bacteria > Bacteroidota > Bacteroidia > Sphingobacteriales > Sphingobacteriaceae > Pedobacter > Pedobacter changchengzhani. Next base: position 274,523 of record NZ_SJCY01000002.1, on the reverse strand, counting down.
TCGAATTATGTGCTACTATTAATCCTAAGTGTGTATTGTCGTCTTTTTTGGGAGAGTTTGGTCTGCCTTCTGAACTTACATTTTTATAATCGCTTGGGTTGGTGCTGCCCAATAAAACAGATTCTTCGGTAATAAGCAAATCAACGTTGCTTTTCAATTCGATACTACCAGTTAAAAATTTCCCTTTTGGAAAAACGACTGTACCACCTATTTTGAGTTTGCTTGCAGCATCAATTGCTTTTTGGATGGCAACCGTATTCAAAGTTTCTCCATCGCCTATGGCACCAAATTTTACGATATTAAATTCTTTTTTTGCGTCTTTTCGTTGATCAGTGTTTTGCGCAAACAAAGAAAAAGACAAAGTCATTGTAAAAAGAAGGCAATATGAAATTTTAAGCTTTTTCATCATTGGGAGTTGCTAGTCGGAATTATACAATTAAGTATAATATAAATTAAAATTTCAACCTTTATTGCGAGGCACGAAGCAAACTGTTCCAACCAGTGTATTTAGATTGCTTCGTGCCTTGCAATGACGAGTTTATAGGTTTATTTTTTTTCTAAATCATGCGCATATTCAGCCAAAATATCTAAAGTGGTTTTATCAGTATTAAAAACAGAATTTAAACCTTGTGCCTCACCATAAGGATCGCCGGTGTAAGAAGTGTTTCCCATTTTCCACATAAAATCTTTTTCCTGTCCACGACCTTCGCCACCCCACGCCCAAAAATTCATGCCTGCTAAAGGTTTTCCTTCATCGGCAGATTTTTTTAACAATTCTAAAATAAAACGGTAATATTTATCGCGGGCAACAGTCGGACTTTCAGCAGCAAACTTTTCATTATCTCTAACAAAACCAAATTCTTCTACAACAGTAGGCTTGTTTAATTTAACAGCTAAATCTACATGCTCATCAATGTATTTTTTCGTTTTTGCGAGTGCGCTTTCCATCATTTCTGGTTGATCGGCTTTATACCATCCCCAATTTTTTGGCCACATGTGAAAAGTCATATAATCGATGTGCTTGCTGCTTTGAGATTGAAGTGCATAGTCTAATTTATTTAAATTCCCTTGGCTACCTTCTCCGCCTGTACTTACCAATTGGTTTGGCGCAAGGGAGTGAATATAGCCCGCAACATCATCCACCCATTTACTAAAAATTTTCATACTTTCTACAGGGTCTCCAGCAGTACTTGGGCGAGGTTCGTTTGCCAATTGCCAGGTCATCACCGTAGGATCGTTTTTGTATATCTTATTGGTATAAATATTTTTACGATTTATAATCATGTTAATATATTTGCGATATAAAGCCTGCGCTTTTTCATTTGTGTAAAACGTTGCCGAATGTTTCATCGCCTGATCCCATGTATCCGTTTTCACATTTGCCGGATCGTAAACCCGTTCGCCGGTAGTCCACGAAACGTATTGTTGCATGCCACCTGTCCAATCCCAGTAGTTGTTAAGCATTAAAACGGCATGCATATCTCTTTTTTTCATTTCTGATAAAAGAAAATCTAATCCCTGTAAAAGTTTTTCATTATAAGTACCGTTTTTATATTGGAACGGTGGAGTTAAAGGCACTTTAAAATCCGATTCTTCTGAGGCAGCAACAATTCTAAGGTTTTTAACGCCCAATTTTTGAAGTTGGTTTAACTCTCTAACTAATCGCTCGCGGTTGCCATAATCGGTGTCAGCACCTAAATAAGCGCCGTACCAAAAATTTGCACCTACAAAATAATAGGGTTTATTATTTACGGTAAAATTAGCACCGTTAACTTTAACAAAATTCTTTTTTGCACTACACGAAAATAACAGTGCGCTTACTGCAAGCATTGCAAAGTATGTAGATAATCCTTTTCTTCTCATCATCATTTTATTTTTTAACGGTAATTAAATTTCCATCGTAACTAATCGTTTTATCAATTTTATTGCTGATTAAATCTCCTTTTCCATGTGCTTCATCTACAAAAACAATGTTGATTGTTCTGTTTTTCAACATGCCTGGAAATTCTCCTTTTCTGTTTCCAATAGTTAAGGTTTGATTACTTTCATTCCAGCTGAAGTTTATTGAGCTTGATGCACCCTTTAAGTAGTTGTTATTTATGTCTTCATCCTCATATAACGTAAAAGATCCATCTGCGCCGGTATAAATTCGCAATTCAAGTGGGTCAGCTTTTTTCTCCATTGCAAACTGCAAATCTGGTCCGAATGGAATGATTGAACCTGCCTTTATATAAAGTGGCATTTCGTTTAATGGTGCGTTAGCATTTACCGTTTCGCCACCATTGTAGGTTTTGCCAGTCCAAAAATTAACCCATTTTGTATTATTTGGCAAATAAACTTCACGAGCCGTAGCGCCTTTATCTGTTACCGGACTTACTAAAATTGAAGGGCCAAACATAAATTGATCTTTAATATTTAGTGCTTTTTCATCTTTAGCAAAATCCATTGCCAAACCACGCATCATGGTATAATCCTGCTGGTTAACCATGCCGTTTAACGTATAGATATATGGCATTAAACGATAACGAAGCTTGCTAAATTTCAACTGTGTTTTATAAACTTCCGAATTTTCGTCGCCAAAATTCCATATTTCTCTTTCTGTATTAGAACCGTGAGCCCTAAAAACTGGGCAAAATGCACCAAATTGATACCACCTAGTATATATTTCTTGGTACTGAGAATTTTTATTATCCCAAGGTTTTTTTACCCAAAAACCACCAATGTCGGTTGTCCAGTAAGGCATGCCCGACATAGAAAAACTTAACCCAGTTGGGATAGAAGCTTTTAAATTATTCCACTCGCCAGCAATATCTCCCGACCAAATAACGGTAGAATATTTTTGCGAGCCTGCAAAAGCAGAACGGGTTAAAATAGCAACGCGTTTATCTGGCGATTCTTGCATCTGGCCTTCAAAAACGCCTTTTGCATGTTCTAATGGAAAGGCATTTAAGTTTGCTAAACCCGGGCCTTCGAAAGTTGGGTTCATAAAATGCGCCATATTTTCTGGTGTAGCATCATGGTCTGGCAATTCTGGCTCTGCAGCATCCATCCACCAAGCATCTACACCTTTGCTGTATAGTTTTTGATTTATTTGATTCCAGTACATTTTACGCGCTGCCGGATTAAATGCATCGTAATAAGTAAAATTGTAATTTAAAAAATCGACTAAATTTTCTTTTAATGCAGGTTGATATAAGAATCCGGCTTTGTTCAATTCTCTAAAATTGTCACTCTTGCGGTAAAATTTTCCCCAAATCGAAATCATAAATTTGGTGTTCAAATCTTTGTGTAAAGTGTCTATCATTGCTTTAGGATCTGGAAAAAGATCCGGATCGAATGTTGCCGAACCCCATTCATCCAACTTCCAATATTGCCAATCTTGAACGATAATATCCAAAGGCACTTGTCTCTTACGAAATTCTCTAACTGTATTTAAAACTTCCTCCTGCGTCTTATAACGCTCACGGCTTTGCCAAAAACCCATTGCCCATTTAGGCAAAATGGTTGCTTTTCCGGTTAAATTGCGATAACCAGATATAATGTGATCCATATCTTTACCAGCAATTACGAAATAATTAATTTCTTCGCCAGCTTTAGACCATAAAGAAGTTTCGTTGTGAATGCTCGGTTTTCTCCATTTTACCTCGAAACTATTGTTTACATGGTATCTTTCCCACTCTACCTCAATTTTATATTTCTTTCCTTTCTCTAAGTTGATGGTTCCTCTATCGCGGGCATTGGCGTAAGGTGCCCAGTTATCTAAAATTAATTTACCATCTATTTTTAACCTAAATGTGCCATCAGCGAAACTGTAAAAAGAATATTCACCAGTTTTATCAGCCAGTAAATAGCCAGTAAGTTTAGCCGATTTAGCAGGATTTTCTTTAACAACGGCGATGTTTGCTGTTTTCGATTCTGGTTGAGCAATTTCTGTAAACATACTGTCTTTATACAGATTTAAAGTTAACCCACCTTTAACACCGTTTTTATCAAAAAGTTGATTTTTTGTTATTGATTTAATCGAATCTGGTTGTCCAAACTTGGTATAAGATAGATTGTTCCACAGTAACCCATAACCTTTTGTTGATACGAAAAACGGAACATATACTTCGGTATTGTGCTGATACAAATCTAAATCGTAACCTTTAATGTTTAGTAAGCGATCTTGGTGTTGGCCTAAACCATAAATGGCTTCATCTTTACGCGATATAAATTTCTGTTGAATACTTTGTGTTTTGTAACCTTCAAAGCTTGTTGGAGAAAAAGATTTACCACCGTTAGCCTGCTCTTTAAGTATCTCTTTACCATTTTTATCGTAAAAAGAAACCTGTCCGTTTTTGCTATTTACTTTTGCAACAAGTTTAGGCGTAGTTATCGTTATAAGGTCTTTAAGTTGTGCAACTTTAAAAGTAGGTTTAGCAAAACCGCGCTCATCTAAAAAAAGACTTTTTTTGGTCGAGAATGAGGCATTATTAGTGTATCGCACTTGCATTATTTCATCACTAATAATAGAAATAGAGAGTTTAGCCTTATTAATATTAATGTTGACCGAATTTTTTTCTAATGAAAAATTGGTGGTACTTTTTTGCGAGTATGCACTTGGCGAAAGAAAAACTAACGATAATGCAAAAATGGAAATGGCTCTGAAATGTTTTCTCATACAAAAACTGATATTGGTTAGGGTAAAGTTTGACTTTCAAAAGTACTTTGAAAGATAATGACTTATTGATACTATTTATTCATAATGTTGATGAATTTTGACTTTTCACAGCTTTTAGGCATTGTAAAAATCTCAAAATCAAGTTCTGGCGATACTTTAAAATATTACAAATACTTAATCATTTCGGATTATAACTTTATATATTGCTAAATAACTGCCGTTATGCGCCTGTTCTAATTATCAATTGTTAAAACAATATTATAAAAAATTATACATTGATGGTAAATTTGATAACAGTAATGACACTTAAAGTACGACACAATTTCATTTTAACTATAATTGTGCATTAAACTGTGTTTAAAAGATTGTACTACTTGTCGCTATATTTTAACCAAATAATTTTTATGAATAAATATTTTTTACTCATCGCGTTGCTCGCTTCAACTGTAAATTTAAGCGCACAACAAACTACTTCAAACCAGAAAAAGGTTGCTGCACTTTTAGCTAAAATGACTTTAGAAGAAAAAGTTGGGCAAATGACGCAAATAACTTTGGGCGTTGTTGGCACCCAAGTTGATGGCGAAATTAACCAAGAGGCACTAAAAAATGCAGTAGTGAAGCATAGCGTGGGTTCGATCTTAAATGTAACTAATCATGCTTTAACCGTAGATCAATGGCATAATTTATTAACCAAAATTGCCGATGAAGCAAAAACTACGCGATTAAAAATACCTGTTTTATATGGTTTAGACGCCATCCACGGACAAACTTATACGTTAGATGCTACTTTATTTCCTCAAAATATAGGCATGGCGGCAACTAGAAATATTCAACTTGCCAAGGCTATAACTAAAGTAACGGCAAACGAATTAAGAGCAAGTGGCGTACGCTGGAATTTTGCAACCGTTTTAGATTGTGGGCGCCAGCCTTTATGGTCTCGTTTCCCTGAAACTTACGGAGAGGATGTTTTTATTGGTAAAACAATGGGTGCTGCCGTTATAAAGGCTTATGAAGAAGATGGGCTTGATAAAACAACAGCAGTGGCAAGTTGTATGAAACATTTTCTAGGTTACTCTGCATCGAGAAACGGTAAAGATAGAACGCCGATTTACCTGCCAGAGATAGAAATGAGAGAATATTACTTGCCTCAATTTAAAGAAGCAGTAAAAGCCGGTGCCTCGTCTGTAATGATAAATTCTAGCATTGTCAACGGTATTCCGGTGCATGCCAGCAAGTATTTGCTTACAGATATTTTGCGTAAAGAGCTTGGATTTAACGGTGTTGCGGTAAGCGATTGGGAAGATATTAAACGCGTTTACACTTGGCATCATGTTGCCAGTTCGCCACGCGAAGCCGTTGCTATGTGTGTAAATGCTGGTGTAGATATGAGCATGGTTCCGTACGATTTTACATTTTATGATTTGTTGATTGATGCGGTGCACAAAAAGGAAGTTTCAGTACAAAGAATTGACGAAGCCGTAAGCAGAATTTTAATGCTTAAAATGAAATTGGGCTTGTTTGATAATCCTTACCCAGAAGAAAGTGCTAAAGCCAATTTTGGAAAACCAGAATATCAAACGCTCGCGTTAGACGCTGCGCATGAAGCGATGACTTTACTAAAAAATCAAGATGAAGTTTTACCCTTATCAAAAAATAAAAAATATTTGGTTGCTGGTCCTGGCGCACAGAGTATTAGCGCATTAAACGGCTGTTGGAGTTATACTTGGCAGGGTAAAGACGAGCAATGGTATCCAAAAGATAGTAAAACTATTTTGCAAACCATTGAAGATAAAGTAGGCAAATCGAACGTGGTAACCACAACCGAAAAGGGTTTTGAGGGGATTAAAAATTTTGATGGAGATGCATTGATTAAATCAGCTAAAGATGTTGATTGTATCATCTTATGTTTGGGAGAAAACGCTTACGCAGAAAGTCCGGGTAATATTGCAGATTTAGCATTAGATGAAAACCAGCAAGCATTGGCAAAGGCAGCGATATCAACTGGTAAACCGATTATATTAGTTTTAACCGAGGGCAGACCGAGGTTTATTACCAACATAGAACCAAAAATGAATGGTATTTTAATGGCTTATTGGAGCGGAAAAAAAACTGCAGAAGCAATTGCCGATGTTCTATTTGGCGACTACAACCCAAACGGAAGATTGCCTTACAGTTACCCAAGAAGCAGTGGGGAAATTGTGCTTTATGATAGAAAACCTGCCGAAGATATTAGAGAAGTTTTTAATGATGATATCCACACGGGTTACAATCCGTTATTCGCTTTCGGCACTGGCTTAAGTTATACCACTTTTGCCTATAGCGATTTAAAATTAAGTACAAAAAACTTGGTTGGTGATGAAAAGCTGCATGTTTCTGTAACGGTGAGTAATACAGGTAAAATAGCAGGCAAACATACCGTAGAATTATATACCAGAGATTTATACGCGTCTATCAGTCCGGATATGAAGCGGTTAAGGGCTTTTGAAAAAATCGATTTAAAGCCTGGTGAAAGCAAAACAGTAAAATTTTCGATTGATAAAAACGATTTGGCTTTTGTAAATGCGAAACTAAATACCGTTACAGAACCTGGAGAATTTACAGTAATGATAGGCGACTTAATGGAAAGTTTTCAATATAAGTAGAAATGAAAAAATGCATTTTCCGCACGGTAGTAATTATAGCAACTTTTTTAAGCACCCAGTTTATTGCTAATGCACAAAAGCTTTTGCCGGTAACACAACATGGAAAATTGAGTGTTGAGGGCGGTAAAATTGTCGATTCTTCAGGTTCAATTGTACAGCTTAGAGGAATTAGCCTATCGTGGAGTATTTGGGGAGGCAGGAAATATTATAATGCCAAAGTGGTAAAATGGCTTAAAAAAGATTTCGACATTAATGTAATCCGCATTGCAATGGCAGTGGAGCCAGATAGTGGCTATTTAAAAGATCCAGTAAAACAAGAAGAACTGGTAACCAAAGTTATAGATGAAGCTATTAAACAGGGAATTTATGTGTTGTTAGATTGGCACGATCATCATGCAGATCAGCATGTTTCGGAATCGAAAGTCTTTTTTAAGAAAATGGCTAAAAAATATGCAGGCGTGCCAAATATGATCTACGAAATTTGGAATGAACCAGCGCGTGTAAGCTGGGCCGTGATTAAAAGCTACGCTTTAGAAATTATACCTGAAATTAGAAATTCAGATCCTGATGCACTTATTATTGTTGGCAGTTCCAATTGGGATCAAGATGTTGATATTACCGCAAAAGATCCGATAACGGGATACAGTAACATTGCGTATAGCTTCCATTTCTATGCATCCGACCCTGGTCATCAAGAAAAATTAATGGCAAAAGCCGATGATGCAATTGCAATGGGTTTGCCAATTTTTGTAACCGAATGGGGCGTTGGCGAAGCAAACGGAGATGGTATTTTTGATACTGAAAAAACCGATAAATGGCTAAATTGGCTTGAGCGCAATAAACTAAGTTGGGCAAATTGGAACCTAACGGATAAAAAAGAAACAACTGCGTTACTTTTGCCGGGTGCCGGTATTAACGGTAGTTGGCCTTTAAAAATGCTTTCAAAATCGGGTCTTTATATTCGCAAACAACTCCGCACCTTAAACAAATAAACCAACCTAATTTATTCGTGCACAAAAATTAATTCCTTTTTATGGAAATGGTCATTTATAGTATGAAAAATATCTGGCAAAAATTATTTCAAGTTTGATGAATTACAATTAACGCTTAAATAAAAATTCTTGTCCCCGTAAAACTCTCTCTAAAATCTTTCGGTGTACAATCTTTTTTCTTTTTAAAAGTTCGGTTAAAGTTCGAAATATTGTTAAAACCACATTTGTAGGCAATTTCTCCAATGGTATGTGTGGTGTCAATTAGCATTCTGCTCGAGTGGCCTATCCTTATTTCGTTCAAGCTATCAATAAATGTGTTCCCCGTTCTTTTTTTCATAAATCTACTAAATGATGTTTCGGGCATATTGGCAATTTTGGCAACTTCTGATAAAGTAATCTGTTTGCCGTAATGCATATTCATATATTCGAATGCTTTCTCTATTCTCCGGCTGTTGTAATTAAACTGTTCGTTGCTAAAACTCGAATCGGATAAGGTTTTAAAGTTTCTCGAAATTGATAAATCGTGCAAAATTGAGATTAGCTCTAATACAGAATCAAAACCTTGTTTTTTATCTAAAGACATAATTCTGGATTTCAACCGCTCAATGGTATCATTAGCAAATAAAATACCTTTCTTCGCTTGATCGAACATATTACGTATAAAGCTCAATTGATTTTTCCGCAGCAGTGAATCATCAAACAAATCTTTATGAAACTGTATCGTAATTTCCATAATGTCGTCGCTTTTATTTTCATGGTCAAACCAAGCATGGCAGAGGTTTGGGCCAACCAACACCAACTCTAAATCATCAATAACCTCTATATGATCGCCAACAATTCTTTTCGCACCACTTCCATTAATAATCAAGTTAAGTTCAAACTCTTCATGATAATGAAGTGGGAAATCGAACTTTTTCTTCTTGCGAGAAAATAGCGTGAAACAGTCGTTTTGAGTTAATGGGGTTATTTCTCGTATAATATTGTTGCTCATCTCAATCAATTAATTGCATAAATATAGCAATTAGTTGTTAAAATACTATACTTTAAACAATCGATTCAAATAGTTCTAATAGTTTAAAATTACTGAAAGTGGATATACTTTGTTAAAATAGTATTAATTTAAAGGTTATTTACCCGTTATATTTGAAGTTAATTAATCAATAACCAAATAATCTAATTATGAGAAAATTTTTTTACTTAAAATTCCTCTGCGTATTTTTTTTGACGATCTCCTTTCTTAGCGTTCAAGCTCAAGAGAAGTTAGTTAAAGGAAAAGTAGTAGACAACGATAACCTAGCCTTACCAGGCGCATCGGTTATGGTGAAAGGAACAAAAATCGTTACCTCAACTAATGGTAGTGGCGAATTTGCAATTAGCGTTCCTTCTGATAAATCTATTTTGACTGTAAGTTTTATAGGCGCTACTCCTCAAGATGTAAATGTATCTGGAAAGACTTTTTTAACCATTAAATTACAATCATCGGTTAATAAGCTGGATGAGGTTGTGTTTATCGGGTACGGTACGCAGAAAAAGAGCGATTTGAACAGTTCAATTTCTGTAATCAGTGCAAAAGACATTCAAGAGATTCCACAAGTAAGTGTAGATCAGTTGTTGCAAGGTAAGGCCGCGGGTGTTTACGTAAGTCAAAACTCTGGTGCGCCTGGTAGTAATACTTCGGTGCGAATTCGTGGTATTACTTCATTAAGTGTTGCCAATGATCCTTTGTATGTAATTGATGGTGTGGCCATATCTGGTGATCCATCTAATATCGCCACTAGCGGAAGAGCGCTAGCTTTAGATAATAAAGGAGAGCAAGGTGGTGGTAATGGAGGAACAACAGTAAGTCCATTAACAACACTTAACCCAAATGATATTGAATCTATCCAAATTTTGAAAGATGCTTCTGCTACCGCAATTTATGGTAGCCGTGGTTCGAACGGTGTGGTTATTATTACCACAAAAAGAGGTAAAAATGGTCAAGGTGTTATCAATTATGAAGGCTATTACGGCATTAGGCAACAAGGTCGCTTTTTGGATGTGATGAATTTGCCTCAATATGCAAAATATCAAAATGATTTAGCCGATGTTTTGGGCGTTGGCCGTAGAGCAGAATTTGCGAATCCAGAACTGTTAAGTGAAGGAACTAACTGGCAAAAAGAAGTATTTAGAACTGCTGCTCAACAAAACCATCAAGTATCACTTTCTGGTGCTAAAGACGGTACGGATTATTATATTTCTGGTTCATACTTAGATCAAGAAGGAACTATTATTGGTGGCGATTATAATAGATATTCATTTAGATCTAATGTAAACGGACAAGTTAGAGACTGGTTTAAAACCGGTATGACTTTATCTGGAAGCAGAAGTTTTGAAAATAGAGGTTTAAGTGATAACGGTGGTATCGCAAATAATGCGTTACTAAGTTCGCCAGATAGGGCTGTTAGAAATACTGATGGAAGTTTTACAGGTGGTCAGGCTTTCGAATCAGGTACGCCTCCAAATCCTATAGCACAAGCGTTAAGCATTACCAATACGCTTTTAAGGTCAGGCTTAAACGGAAGCGCTTATGCGGATATTACTTTTATTAAAGGTTTAACGCTAAGGTCTGAATTGAATGGTGATTTTAGTTCTTCAGAGGCTAGACAGTTCTTGCCAACCTTCAATAATGGTCCTTTAGATATTAATCAAACCAATAAGCTTACAGAATATTATTCGGGAAATACATATTGGGCTTGGAAAGAATATTTGACCTACAAAACAATGTTTGGCACTAAACATGATTTAACGGCATTGGCAGGTTACGAGGTAAATCAATCGTCATGGAAAGGTACAAATCTAAGTAGATCTAATTTTTTAAGTAACGATTTACAATCTTTAAATTTAGGAGATGCAAAAACGGCTACAAATGATGAATACAAAGATAGCCAAGCATTAGAATCATTTTTCGTAAGAGCAATTTATACTTATGACAAAAAATATAGTATGACAGCTACTGTACGTTCAGATAAATCATCTAAGTTTTCTCCTGGTCATCAAGTAGGTATTTTCCCATCAATTGGTGCATCTTGGAAGATTTCAGAAGAATCATTTGCGCAAAGCTTAAAGGGTAAAGTAGATAATATTAGATTTAGAGCAAGTTATGGTGGTACTGGAAATCAAGCTATACCCAATTATTCTTATGGCGTTGCATTAGTTCCTTATCCAACGGGTTTGGGTACAGGTTATGCTGTAGATAAAGTGCCAAACGATCTTTTAAAATGGGAAACACAAATTCAAGCCGATGCAGGTTTAGATTTCAGCGTTTTTAATTCAAGATTAGATGTATCTGTTGATGCTTACAGAAAAACTTCAAAAGATTTCCTTTTCCAATCGCAACTTCCAGCTTATTTATTAGGTAAAGTAGCTGAGTATTCTGCGAGGGGTGTAATTTCTGCGCCATTTATTAATGGTGGTGAATTAAGAAATACCGGATTGGAATTTACTTTAACCAGCCGTAATTTGATTGGTGATTTTAAATGGAGTACCAGTGGAAACATGTCGTTTAATAAAAACAAAGTAATTTCATTAGCACCAGGTACACCTTATTTGCCAGGTAGTATAAATGTTGGCTTTTTATCTTTACCTGTGTCTAGAACTTCTGCTGGCGGACCTGTTGGAGAATTTTACGGATATAAAGTTAAAGGAATCTTTAAAACGGACGATCAATTGAGAAGTGCACCAGTACAATTTAACAGACCAGTACAAAGAGGAAGTGCGGGTACTTGGTTAGGCGATATTCAATTTGAAGATATAAATGGCGACGGAAAAATTGATGAGAACGATCAAACCTCTTTAGGCGATCCAAATCCTAAATTTACTTACGGTCTTACTAACAATTTCTCGTACAAAAACTTTGATTTATCTATATTCTTAAATGGTTCTTACGGATCAAAGATTTTTAACGCATTGAATTATAAGATTAGTAACCTTGCGGGATTATATACAAACCAATTGGCAAGTGTAGCAAACTATTGGACACCAACAAATTCTGATTCGAACATTCCAGCACCTAAAAGTGGAGATAATCCAAACTTGAAAAACTCTGATAGATTCTTGGAGAGCGGTTCATTTTTAAGAATTCAGAATGTAAATTTAGGTTACAATGTTCCTTTAAAATATATTCAGAGAGTTAAATTGAGTGGATTAAAAGTGTATGTTAGTGCACAAAATTTATACACTTTTACTAATTACACAGGTTTAGATCCAGAAATTGGCGCTATCAATCAGAATGTATTTTTATCAAACGTTGATTTAGGCAGATACCCAAGTCCGAGAGTAATTACTTTTGGAGTTAATGCAAAATTTTAAATTAGTTAAAGGATTTTAAGATGAGAAAGAATATAAAATTTTTATCAGCGGTAGCCCTATTATCGGTGGTAACAATCTCAAGTTGTAAAAAGAGTTTTTTTGACAGAACTCCTCAGGCAGCAATAACAGTTGATAATTATTACAAATCAACACAAGAAGTTCAAGCTTCAACCAATGCACTTTATAGCGTTAGTTGGTTTGGCTGGTGCGGTAAATCTGGTTGGGCCATTACCGATTTGGCTTCTGGTAACGGAAGAGGTGGATCATCAGATATCGTTAACTTTTTCAATTTTTCGGTAACGAGTGGCAACTCACAGTTAGAGTCTGCTTGGAATTCTTTATTTACAGTGGTTGCTCAGGCAAATGCGGTAATAAATACATTACCTACAAAGGTTGATCCGAGCGTGCCTCAAGCAGTAGTAAATAATGCTTTAGGAGAAGCTCATTTATGGAGAGCTTTAGCTTACTTCCATATTGTTAGAACTTTTGGACCTGTGCCAATTATCGAAAATAGTGCCGATTATATTCAAAATTACCAAGTAAATACGGCACCTATTCCTGACATTTACAAATTTATGGTAAATGATTTGAAGTTTGCTGAGGCCAATTTAGCGCCTATGATGAGATCTGGTTATGGAACAGGTAGAGTTTCGAGCGGATCTGCATCAGCTTTATTGGCAAAGGTTTACTTGTATATGCAAGATTATCCTAATGCAAAATTAGAAGCACAAAAAGTAATCAGCAGCGGAGAATTTAAACTGTACGGAACAGATATTACAGGCAAAACGTATAATGATCTATTCTTAACAGAAAATAACAACAATGAAGAATCCGTAATTGCACTACAATGGGCCAAAACCGGCAGTTATGGCGAGGGAAATCCACAACAAGCTGCATTTGCCTACAACGGTATAACGTTAACTGGTGATGGTTATAGTTTGTTGGCGCCAACCTTTGATTTACAGGATCTTTACCAATCTGGAGATAAACGTAGAAAAGCGACAATTATGTTGCCTGGCGATTTTTATCCAGAACTTCATAAATCGGATGGTGGATATACTTTTCCGTTAACTGCAAGTCCTAACAGCGTACACGCTGCGGTTAAAAAATATGTTGTAGGTAGCCCAGCAGATAACGGAGGTTTTGGTGGCCGTCAGGCAGCACCAAACAATACCTATATGATGCGTTACTCTGAAGTGTATTTAATCTTAGCAGAGGCAATTATGAATGGAGCATCTACCAGTACCGATATTAATGCACTAAATGCAATTAATAAGGTTAGAAACAGAGCTGGGTTAGGTAATTTAATAACCATAAATAGAAATTACTTGGTTCCTAATCCTGCGGCTGCTGTAGCTGGTGCACCAACCCAAACACCATCTATGTTAATTGTAGATGATATATTAAACGAAAGAAGAAGAGAATTAGCATTTGAAAATGATTTTTGGTTTGATTTAGGTAGGGTAGATGGTTTTAATGTAACAAATCACCCAAGAGCAATTGCATTAATTGCACAACAGGATAGAGGTGGTTCAAATAATGATAGTCCACCAAAAAGATATGGTGATGGATACGTAACAATCACAAACAAGGATTTTTATTTCCCATATCCAGCAGCAGAAACAAATGCAAATCCAAAACTTTTACAAGCACCTGTACCTTATACATTTAAATAATTAAAAATTATGAAAAATATTTTAAAAATGGGTAAGAACACCCTTTGGCTATTGCCGATACTAATGGTGTCATTTTTTACTTCATGTAAAAAAGATAATGCGGGTGGCAGTAAAGATGCGCCGACTATACAAAGAATTCGTGTAATTTCTAAGCTTGATACGATTAAAAATGTGGTTCATCGTGTTAATTTAGATGTTAATCAGGTGTATGATGATTATCGTGTAAAGCCATTCGATTCAACTGTTGTTACTGGACAATTAAATAATCTATACGCAATTGTTGGAACAAGTTTAAAAACTACCTTATCTGTTTCTTTTAATGGATACAAAGTTTATTTTAACCCAACTTTGGTAACAGATAATAGTATTATTGTGAATACTGGTACTTTAACGCCTTATGGACCAGGGCAAACAGATGAGATTATTGTTACCACTCAGTACGGAACAGCTAAATTCAAATTTCCAATTAAACAACCTGCTTCAACGATTACAGATTTCTCTCCATTAGCTGGAGGTGCTGGTGATATTGTAACCATTAATGGACTTACTTTTGAAAACTTGATAGCTGTAAGATTTGGAACTATTCCCGCAGAAATTGTTGGCACGCCAACCAAAACACAAATTAAGGTTAAAGTACCTGCGGGTGTTGTTCAAGCAAATATTTTTGTTGAAACTGCCGGTGGAATTACTAAATCTGTAGGTTCTTTTGGATTTAAATATTTAGCATTCGATGATGCTTTGCCTACTGGCTGGAGTCTTCAGGGATATAATGGTGTAACCTTTAGTACAAGTACCGAAAACCCAAAAAGAGGTACAATGTCTATCAAAAACACCTTTCCTGGCGCAGCATACGGAGGATTTAAATATTATTATAATGGCGCAACCGTTAGTACCTCAACATTGGGTCTAACATCTGTAAAGCTTTCGATATTTGGTGGACCAGGCTCTACAGGTAAACAAGTATCTTTAGGTTTGAGTGGAAATTACAACAATAGAATCACACTTACACTTACTGCAGGTGTATATACTGATTTTACTGTTCCACTTTCGCAACTAGGTAATCCAACATCAATAACAGAACTTGTGCTGCAAGATTTTAGCGGTGGTGGTTATATCATCTACATTGATGACATAGGTTTCATTTAAAATTTAATTTTTTTAATTATCTCGATGCGAAAATTTTTTATCGCATCGAGATATTTTTTACAGTGATCTTTATCAATTATCATATTTAATTCAAATTGTAAAAACAAACATCTGCGTTAGGCAGTTGCTCGTAAATAATATCAACAGTTTCTTCTTAACTGCTCTCAAAGAAATATTGCAAAAATAATTTGTTCTTCTATCGCTTAACCTGTATTTAAATGTTGGAAACATCTTTTCATCTTTTAAATATGTTTAGTTATAACATCTATAATGCCCCTCAAAAAATAACTATTAAAGTATAATATTTTAAAATAATAACAATATGAAACTCAACTTTAGAAATTACTTTTTTTTAGGTTCGTTATGTATAGCAACACTTTATTCTTGTTCTAAAACAGATACGCCCCAGCCAACACCCGTTATTCCTCCAGTAGTAGTCGTGCCTCCAGTAATTACGCCTACATTTCCAACTACATTAAGTGGTGTTAAGGGTATTTTGGTTGATAAAAATGCTACCGATGAAACAGCGGCTTTATTCTACAACATGAAAATGATGTCTAAAACCCAAATTATGTTCGGGCATCAAGACGATACAAAGTCGGGATTTAATTTTGATTCAGGAAACGGCACATCTGATGTAAAACAAGTAACTGGTGCTTTCCCAGCAGTTTATGGTTGGGATTTGTTAGACATTGCTTCTTTCCGACAAAACAATTATTTTACCAACCAAGCCCCTGATTTGATTAGGCAGTTAACTAAAGATGCTTACGCCCGTGGCGGTATAAATACATACTCTTGGCACTATTGGAACCCAGTGTTAAGTAAAAGACCTGGAGATGGTTCTGTTGAAGGCACTAACGCAAGCTTTAACTACGATGGTTTATCACCAAATACTGTTTCTCAAATTTTGACAGGTGGTTCTTATAATGCAGTTTACAACCAATCATTAGATCAAGTAGCTGCATATTTTAATACACTCAAGGATGCAAACAATAAGCCAATCCCAGTTATTTTTAGAATTTTTCACGAAATGGATGGAACTTGGTTCTGGTGGGGTTCATCGCATTGTACGCCTCAACAATATAAAGATCTATATCAATATACTGTTAAATATTTAAGAGATACTAAAGGCCTTCATAATATATTATTTGCATGGTCTCCAGATAGGGGAGCAACTACTGAAGCCCAATATTTAGATAGATATCCGGGCGACGCTTATGTAGATGTAGTAGGGATGGATCAGTATTATGATTTAGCTGCAGATCAAGTTAGCAATGGTGGTATCACTGCGGCTAGTAATAAAATTAAAATCGTGTCTGATTACGCACTTAAAGCGAATAAAGTTGCTGCATTAACAGAGACTGGGTTAAACTTGAAAACATCAAGTCAAACAAATTGGTACAGTAATGTGCTTTTGCCAGCTTTAACGCAAAAAAAGGTCGAAATTGCTTATACAATGTCATGGAGTAATAGGAACGACGAATTTTTTGTTCCTTATGCCGGGCATCCTGCAGCTGCAGATTTTACAAGTTTTAAAAACAATTCGTTAATGGTGTTTGGAGATAAAATTCCAAACGTTTACAAAATAAACTAATAATATTTACCCTTAACCAACATTGAAGATGTTGGTTAAGGGTATTAAATAAATTAGCTGATGAAATTTAAGGATTTTACATTCCTGTTTTTTTGTTCTCTATTTACTTTTTGTGTTTCGGCTCAAGAAATGCGATTGAGCGATGCTAAAGCTACCGTAGAAACTAAAAATCTTTATAAAAACCTTCAAGTGCTTCTGAAAAAGGGGGTCATGTTCGGTCACCACGAAACTTTATCGTACGGTGTAGAGTGGAAAAAGGCCGATGGCAAGCGAAGTGATGTTTTTGATGTTGTAAATGATTATCCAGCTGTTTTTGGATGGGATTTGGGTAAAATAGAACGCAACCGCTTATTAAATGTTGATGGCGTACCTTTTATTGAGATGAGGGAACAGATTAAAGCTGTTTACGATATGGGTGGCATAAACACATTTAGTTGGCACATGGATAATCCGGTAACTTTGGGGCATCACGCAGATAATACAAAAGCTGTTTATGCAATATTGCCCGGTGGCATAAAGAATGCGCTTTTTAACAAATGGTTGGATAACGCAGCCACTTATTTAAAAAGTTTAAAGGGAAGTGATGGCAAACAGATACCGATTTTGTTTAGGCCATATCACGAACATAATGGCGGTTGGTTTTGGTGGGGAAAGGATTCTACCAGTACCAAAGAATATGTAGATTTATATCGCTACACAGTAGATTATCTAAAAAATAAAAAAGGCGTACATAACTTAATTTATGTATTTAATACAAATTCTTTTAATTCGGCTAGTGAGTTTACCCAGCGCTATCCGGGAGATGATGTAATCGATATCGTGAGTTTCGATAGCTATCAATTTGCTAATCCAATTAATGATGCAAATATTTTGGCTTCAAAAGCTAAATATATTGAGCTTATGAAATACGATTTAACGGTAATGGATTCGGTAGCTAAAGCGCATAATAAAATTGCGGCAATTGCCGAAACAGGTTTCGAAGCCATTCCAGATGCAAAGTGGTGGACAGCCACATTGTGGGATACCATGAAGGATTATCAAATTTCTTATGTAATGGTTTGGAGAAATGCCGGTTGGATGGAGAAAGAGAAAAAGTTTCATTATTACGCGCCCTATCCAGGTCAAATTTCAGCAAAAGATTTTCAAGATTTTTACCAGTTACCAAACACACTTTTTCAAAAAGATATTTCAAAATACAACGTTTATCAATAATCATTAACAAATTATAAATACAGTAAAACTTAACCATCAAAATTTCGCCGAACAATCAACATAAAAAATCAATCCAGTAACCACCTAAACATGAAATTTAAAAACCTCATAACTGTCATCTTCTGCACGTTAACAATGCAAATGGTTTTTGCACAGAAAATGGAATTATCCGATAAGAAAGCAACCACTGAAACAAAAAATCTTTATAAAAACCTTCAAAAGCTTTTGAACAAAGGCATAATGTTTGGCCACCAAGATGATTTGGCTTACGGTGTAAATTGGAAAAATCCTGACGGTAAAAGAAGTGACATTAAAGATGTTGTAAATGATTATCCTGCGGTTTTTGGATGGGATTTAGGGCATATTGAGTATGGCAATGCAAAAAACCTTGATGATGTGCCTTTCGATAAAATGAAAGGATACATAAAGTCTGTTTACGATATGGGCGGTATTAACACCATTGGTTGGCATGTAGATAACCCAAATACTTTAAAAAATGCTTGGGACAATACAAAAGCGATTAACGATGTATTACCCGGTGGTAGCAAGCAAGTGGTATATAAAAAATGGATGGATAACCTTGCTGTTTTTTTAAAGAGTTTAAAAGGAAGTGATGGCAAGCAAATTCCTGTGCTTTTTAGGCCTTACCACGAAATGAATGGTTCTTGGTTTTGGTGGGGAAATAAATCGGCTACGCCAGAAGAATATGTAAAATTATACAGATATACGGTTGATTATTTGAAGAATAAAAAACACATTCATAACCTAATTTATACTTATAGCCCTAATACTTTTCAAACTGCAGCAGAATTTATGCAACATTACCCGGGTGATGATGTGGTGGATATGATTGGCTTTGATAATTATCAATATGCCAGTCCAACTGCAACAGATTCGGTAATGCAAGATTCGAGAATTAAATTTCAGGCACAAATAAAAAATGGATTAACGATTTTAGATTCTATTGCGAAAGCACATAAAAAAATACCAACTTTTGCAGAAACGGGTTTAGAAGCGGTACCTGATAAGGCTTGGTGGACAAAAACACTGTGGCCAATTATTAGAGATTACAAAATATCTTATGTTTTAGTTTGGAGAAACCACGGGTGGAAAGCAGACGAGAACAAGTTTCATTATTACGGGCCTTATTTGGGGCATCCATCCGCACCAGATTTTCAGAAATTTCATGATTTTAAAGGAACACTTTT
The DNA here is from genome assembly GCF_004354365.1 of Pedobacter changchengzhani. Taxonomy (GTDB): domain Bacteria; phylum Bacteroidota; class Bacteroidia; order Sphingobacteriales; family Sphingobacteriaceae; genus Pedobacter; species Pedobacter changchengzhani. The sequence goes on along the minus strand of NZ_SJCY01000002.1, from coordinate 255,046 downwards.
TCAAAGTGATTTAAAAAAGTTTAACATATATAAATAAATAGCTTTCATTCAAATTAGTTAACAAGAACCACATGCACGAAAAATTAAGCTTTAAAGAGAAAGTTGGTTACGGTTTTGGAGATTTTGCATCTTCTATGTTCTGGAAAATTTTTGGGATGTACCTTCTCATTTTTTATACAGATGTATTTGGTCTTGCACCAACTGTTGTCGGAACGATGTTTTTGGTAACCAGGATCTGGGATTCATTTTTTGATCCGATTATAGGCATAATAGCTGATAGAACGAAAACCCGTTGGGGAAAATTTAGGCCATTTTTATTGTGGACAGCCTTTCCTTTTGCGGTAATTGGTGTATTAACATTTTACGTGCCCGATTTTGATATGAAGGGTAAAATTATTTACGCATATGTTACTTATTCTTTAATGATGATGGTTTATTCTGCTATAAATGTGCCTTATGCATCACTTTTGGGCGTTATCAGTCCTGATAGTAAAGAACGAACTACACTATCGTCATACAGGATGGTTTTTGCTTTTGCAGGTAGCGTTTTTGCATTATGGTTGGTAGAGCCACTGGTAATGCATTTCGGTGGAAGTATGAATGCTAAAGATGGATGGTTATACACAATCATCGTTTTCGGAGCCATTACTACAGCTTTATTTTTAGGTTGCTTTTTCTTAACTAAAGAAAGAGTGCAACCCATTAACGAAGAAAAACCAGTTTTAAAAAATGACCTTAACGATCTTTGGAAAAATAGACCTTGGTGGATTTTGTTGGGCGCAGGTGTATTTGCTTTAATATTTTCATCCATTCGTGATGGCGCTGCGGTGTACTACTTTAAGTATTGCATTACAAATGCGCAAGATTTTACAATAAATATGTTCGGTCAATCTTTTAAAATGACACCAACATCTTTTTATCTCGTATTAGGTCAAGCAGCTGCGATTATCGGGGTAGTTATAGCCACACCAATATCAAAACGCATAGGGAAAAAACTAACCTTTATGGGTGCAATGGCTTTGGCAGCAATTTTTAGTGTTGGTTTTCATTTTGTAGGTAACGATAACTTATTTGCAATTTACGCCTTGCAGGTGGTCATCAGCATTACTTTAAATTCAATTTTCCCATTGATATGGGCAATGTATGCTGATACTGCAGATTATTCTGAATGGAAACAAGGCCGCAGAGCAACAGGTTTAATTTTTTCTGCGTCTTCTATGTCTCAAAAATTTGGGTGGACTATCGGCGGTTCTGCCACGGGCTGGCTTTTGGGTTACTTTGGTTTCCAGGCAAATGTGTTGCAGTCTGTTTATACGCAAAACGGAATCCAGTTAATGCTTAGTTTTTTACCCGCAATTGCAGGTGCCCTCTCGGTAGTATTTATTATTTTTTATCCGCTTAGCGAAAATAAATTGCAAGCGATAGAGGCAGAATTAGCGCAAAAACGTAAAAATGAAATATAACAGTAAAACATATAAAAATTTAAAATCATTCAAACTATTATAAAATGACATCAACTTTTAAAAATCGTTTTGCGCAATTGCAAAACCACCACGAAACGCTTATCAATAAAAAAAATGAAAAAGAAGCATTAGGAAATGGAGTTTTTGACCGCTATAAAAATCCGGTTGTAACTGCAGCTCATATTCCTTTAAATTGGAGATTTGATTTAAACGAAAATAGCAATCCTTTTTTGATGGAAAGGATTGCCGTTAACGCAGCTTTTAATGCGGGCGCAATTAAGTTTGAAGGTAAATATATATTAGTTTTGCGTGTTGAAGGTGCAGATAGAAAGTCATTTTTTGCAGTTGCACAAAGTGATAATGGCGTAGATGGATTTGAATTTTGGAGTAATCCTGTTGTTTTTGATAGTAAAGAAGGCGAAGACACAAACGTGTACGATATGCGCTTAACACAACATGAAGACGGATATATTTATGGTTTGTTTTGTACTGAAAAGAAAGATCCAACCGCACCAGTTGGAGATATGTCTGCTGCTGTAGCACAATGTGGTATTGTAAGAACTAAAGATTTAAAAACTTGGGAGCGTTTGGCAGATTTAAAAACTCCATCGGCACAACAACGTAACGTGGTTTTACATCCAGAGTTTGTTGACGGTCAATATGCTTTTTACACCCGTCCGCAAGATAGTTTTATTGAAGCTGGTAAAGGCGGTGGCATTGGTTTTGGTCTTTCAAAAACAATGGAAAATGCTACAGTAGATAAAGAACACGTTTTATATAGTAAAGAATATCATACTGTTTACGAAGGTAAAATGGGACAAGGACCTGGGCCAATTAAAACAGAAAATGGTTGGTTACATTTGGCACACGGCGTTAGAAATACTGCGGCAGGTTTGCGTTATGTTTTGTATATGTTTATGACAGATTTACACGATTTGATGAAAGTAACGCACAAACCAGGTGGTTATTTTATTGCACCTGAAGGCGCTGAGCGTGTTGGCGATGTTTCGAATGTTGTGTTTTCTAACGGATGGATTGCTGATGATAATGGTGATGTTTTTATTTATTATGCATCTTCTGATACCCGTATGCACGTTGCTACAACAACAATCGATCAATTGTTAGATTATTGCACAAACACGCCTGAGGATGGTTTAAGCTCAGCAAATTCTGTAAAAACAATTAATAAATTAATTGAAAAAAATGTGCTTGTGCACAATACAGTTAACGAACAACTGCTTAGTAACAGTAACTAATTTAAAATAATTACATTAATGGCTTGAGAAAGATTTTTTTAATATCATTCTCAAGCTTTTGTTTTAAATATCATGATCGAAAACAATATAGAAGCGCTTATTACCGAGTTTGATGGAGAATTAAATTCCATTCTTAATTATTGGGCAACACATACCATTGATGAGGAAAATGGTGGTTTTTTAGGTGCATTGGATAACGATAATAACGTTATAAAAAACGCACCAAAAGGAGCAGTTTTAAATGCCAGAATTCTTTGGTCGTTTGCTGCAGGTTACAACTTTAATAAAGACGATAAATATTTAAGTCTAGCAGAAAGAAGCTTCGAATATTTAAAAAATCACTTCATTGATCAAGAAATGGGCGGTGTTTTTTGGTCGGTAGATTATTTGGGAAACCCTTTAGATACCAAGAAGCAGATTTATGCCATTTCATTTGCAATATATGGCTTGGCAGAATATTACAAAGCAAGTAAAAATGAAGAAGCTTTAGCAATTGCAAAGTCTCTTTTTAACGATATTGAAAAGCATAGTTTTGATGCCATAAATGGTGGTTATCTAGAAGCACTAACCCGCGACTGGAAAGAAATTGGCGATTTGCGTTTAAGCGACAAAGATGCAAACGAAAAGAAGACCATGAATACCCATCTTCATATTTTAGAAGCTTATACTAATTTGTATAGATGTTGGCCCGATGCGAATCTAAAATCAAAAATTGTAATTCTTTTAGCGGTTTTCGATGAGCATATCCTTAACCAAAGCACAAAACATTTGGTGCTGTTTTTTGATGAAAAATGGAATACGAATTATAATATTGTTTCTTACGGACATGATATTGAGGCTTCTTGGCTGATGCTAGAAGCTGCTGAAGTAGTTGGCGATGAAAAGTTGATTCATCGATTCGAAAAATTGGCGGTAGAAATTGCTAATGCATCCACAGAAGGGATTGATAGCACTGGTGCTATGATTTATGAATTCGAAGTTGATAAAAATCATCAGATATTAGAAAAACATTGGTGGGTACAAGCCGAAGCTATGGTTGGTTTTTTAAATGCCTATCAACTCAGTAAAGACGAAAGCTTGCTCAACCACTTTTTGGCCATTTGGCATTTTACCAAAAAACACATTATCGATCATAAAAAAGGTGAGTGGTTTTGGGGGGTTAACGAAGATTTTTCATTAATGCAGGGCGAAGATAAAGCTGGTTTTTGGAAATGCCCGTATCACAATAGTAGAGCCTGTATGGAGGTAGTTAATAGGTTGAAGAAATTGAATTAATCTTAATAGCTATCCATTATTATATCAGGTTTTAAATGATCAAATTAAAGTTTTATTGCTTAAAGCATTTTACAGATCAGAACAAATAATACAACTAAAATGAAAGTCAGTTTTTTATTCGCATTTCTATTTTTTTCATCTCTCCAACTTTGGGCTCAAAATAATAAAATCCCTGTTACCCAGAAAGGTTTTAACGATGACTCAACTACTTTCCGTTTTGCCATTGTTTCAGATAGAAATGGAGGCATGAGGCGTGGTGTATTCGAAAGCGCTATAGATAAACTCAACAACCTTCAACCGGAATTCGTATTGTCGGTTGGAGATTTAATTGATGGTTATACTAAAGATCCTAAGGTTTGGAATGCCGAATGGAATGAGTTTGATGCTTTGGTTAATCGGCTTGATATGCCTTTCTATTATGTGCCCGGCAACCACGATACCAGCAACGAATTGCTAACAGATGCTTGGAAGAAAAGAAATGGACGCGATTATTATGCTTTTGTACACAAAAATGTTTTGTTTTTGGCTTTAAATACGGATGAAATAGAAGGTGGAGGAATTAGCGAAAAACAAGTTGCTTATGTTAAAAATGCCCTTAATGAACATAAAGATGTGCAATGGACATTGATTTTTATGCACCGCCCGTTATGGTCTTACGGAGATCAGGCAGGGTATAAAGAGATTGGAGATGCATTAAAAGGTAGAAAATATACTTTATTTTCTGCTCATCATCATAATTACCAATATCAGGTTGTAGATGGAATGGACCACTATGTGTTGGCTACTACCGGCGGTGGAACTTACGGGCGTGGTGCCGATGTAGGCGAGTTTGACCAAATAACTTGGGTTACAATGAAGAAAGATGGGCCCAAAGTTGCGCATTTGGATATAACAGGTATTTACGATAAAAATTTGATACGGCCGGAAGACTATAATGACATACAAAGTTTGCGGGTGGGAAAATGGTTAAAGGTTGAGCCATTAGTACTCAATACACCAAATTTCCAGTCCATACCAGTTAATCTTGTTATTAAAAATGACATGAAGCGCCCAATGGATATTTCAGGGAATCTTGTAGCGCAATATGGTATTCATTTTGAACCAAATTCGATATCCGAAACCGTAGCCAGTGGCGAAGAAAAAAAAATCACCGTAAATGCGATTGCAGATACGGGGAAAATGAACATTGAGGAACTTAACAATCACCCTGTTGCGCTTGCGCTGAAAGCAGGTTTTAAGCGCAAAGATGGTAAAACTATAAGTCTAAGTACAAGCAAACCAATGTTTGTAGATTGGAAACATTCTCTTTCAGCGCCACAAACAAAAATAAAAGTAGATGGAATGTTACCCGAATGGGATCAAAGTAAATTTATTTCGGTATTAAATCCGCAGTTTTTTTACGAAGATTGGGATTGGAAAGGACCCGACGATGGTCAGTTTTCTTTTAATGTAACCGCCGATTCAAAAAATCTTTTTATAGCGGTCAAGTTTACAGACGATAAAACTATTTTAGATAAGAAAAAGATTGATGCACTTCAGGATAAATTTTATGTTCACCTTAGTTCTTCCCCGTTGGATAATAAAAATTACTTTAAATTAGAGTTTGCAGCAACTGATAATCCTACAAAACCTTTAATGAATGAGGAAGCTAAAAAACTGATGGGTTTGAAGGTGGCAGTAGCACAACAATTAAATAACCAAGTGTTAGAATTATCTATCCCATTAAATAGTATTAAAGCCCTAAATTCTGATTCGATACGCGTTAATATTGGTGTTATGGATCATGATCATCCAGAAAACACAAAACCATCCGTTTTATGGTGGCGACCAGTTTGGGATAGTTTAGAAAATTATAATGGTTCTGCTACATTTTATAAATTAAATAATTAGCACAATTTTGTAAATGAAAAAGTAAGATATGAAATTAAAAACGATGAAAACCCTCCTGCTTGTTGCATTTTTTTCAGTTGCTTGTTTAAATGTTTTTGCGCAAAATCCAGATCAATCCGTAATTAATTTATGGACAAAGAAAGATTTAAAGTTTGATAGTCCTAAAACGGGAAACCCGTTATTGCCGGGTTACTACGCCGACCCAACCATTATAGAAAGTAATGGAACGTTTTACATCTATGCAACTAGCGATATGCCAAGTTGGAACGACATCACTAAAATGGCAGTTTGGTCATCAAAAGATTTTGTAAACTGGAAATGTGATTACCTAAACTGGCCAACCAAAGAGGCTTGTAAAAGCAATACAGGCACACCATCGGGCGTTTGGGCGCCTAGTGTTATAAAAGCGCCAAATGGGAAATTTTATATGTATGTAACCGTTGGACAAGAAATTTGGGTGGGTGTTGCAGAAAGTCCACTTGGCCCGTGGAAAAATGCCAAAGCTGATAATACACCGATGGTGAGACACAAAGAATATTATTATGTAGAAACTATCGATGCAGAAGCTTTTGTAGATGATGATGGTCAGGCTTATTTATATTGGGGCTCATCAGATAGTGGGCGAGATATTGAGGGGCGATGTTTGGGCGTAAAATTAAATGCAGATATGACTTCTTTTGCAGAAATGCCAAAAGATGTAACGCCACCACACTATTTTGAAGCGCCGTACATGTTCAAGAAAAATGGGTTATATTGTTTCTCATACTCTTGGGGCAAAACTTGGGATGAAACCTACCAAATCCGCTATTCTACAGGGCCAACACCTTACGGCCCTTGGACAGAAGGAATGGTGCGGCCAATTTTAAGTACCGATGATAAAGACAATAAAATTAAATCTACCGGGCACCACACTATTTTACAGCTCAACGGAAAATATTATATCGTTTATCATCGTTTTAATACTTTAGACAAATACGATATTTCTCAAAAGTTGAGACAAGTTGCTGCTGATGAATTAAATTTTAATCCCGATGGATCATTGCAACGAGTAGTTACAACCCACAAAGGTGTGGGTGCGCTACAGAAAATGGCAACCGTGCAGAACTTAGCTTTCGGTGCAACAGTTACAAGCAGTAGCGATCTGGACAGTACAGTAACGAAGGCAAAATTTGCCGTTGATGAAAATAATGGAACGCTTTGGATAGGTGGAAAATATGCGCAAGAATGGATACAACTAGATCTGGGCGCAATTAAATCATTTAATCAAATTCAAATCTTTCCCGAATTTCCAATTAAAGCTTATCAATATAAAATTGAAGTTTCTGAAGATAATAAAGATTGGAAATTAGCAGATAGTCAATGGGAAAACATTAAAATAGGTTCGCCAATGGTTAATTTGCAAAAATACAAGGCAAGATACATCCGCGTTACGTTGAGAAACGAAAAGCAAAATACAAGACCTGGTATTTGGGAGGTTAAGGTTTATTAATTACATCATTATAAAATAATAACATGTTAAGAATAAAATATTTATTAAGTTTTACTTTATTGCTGTGGATCTCTTCTGCAACAGCGCAAAAATTAAAGTTAGTTGGCAGCAACAATAATCGTGTAAATTACATGGGCAGGGTTTTGCAAACAGACTCATGCACAACTTTTTATTGGTGTGGTACAAGCGTGCAGCTCAATGTAAAAAATACTGAAAACGTAAAAGCAATTTTTTCTGAAAATGCCGATGTAAACTATTATGATGTAATTATCGATGGAAAATATACCAGTAAACTAAAAGTTTTAAAAGGGAAACATACATACACTGTAGCTAATGGCTTAACGAAAAAACCACATACTATTCAGCTTTTTAAAGCAACAAACACAGATGAGAAAATAACCAATTTTTATGGTTTTATGGTTGATGAATGTGCTAAGGTTTTAAAAGATAAAACCAAACAGCCACTAAAAATGGAATTTTTTGGCGATTCTATTACTGCAGGGCATGGTGTAGAAGTGCCTGACGGGATGGAAGACACTTATTTTGCCGAATACTTTAATAATTATTTTACCTACGCCGCCATTACAGCTAGATATTTCAATGCACAATATCACAACACATCTAAAAGTGGCATTGGCGTAACAGTAAGCTGGGATCCAGCAATTATGCCAGAAATATATAACAGATTGAATCCGAACGATTCGTTAAGTAAATGGGATTTTTCTAAATATCAACCAGATATTGTAGTTGTAAATTTGTTTCAAAACGACAATTCATTGGTAAATAAGCCAGAGCACGTACAATTTATAAAAAGGTTTGGCACAACTAAACCGTCAGAAGAATTTATAATTAACGCCTATAAGAATTTTATTTCTTCTTTAAGATCGGTTTATCCCAACGCAAAAATTATTTGCGCACTTGGTAATATGGATGCGGTTAATAAAGATTCTAAATGGCCAGGCTACATTAAAACGGCGGTTAAAGAACTAAATGACAACAAACTTTATGTAAATATTTTCAAACCTAAAAACTCACCAGGCCACCCACGAATGGCAGCGCAACAGGCAATGGCCGATTCTTTAATCAAATTTATAAAGGATAATAAATTAGACCAATAAGTTAATCGCTCTGCAAATAAAATATACAAAATTGCTTCTTCAACTCAAGGTATGTTAAGCCATATTTTCAGTTTGAAGAGGCTTTTTTTATTGAATAATAATTATGGTACTAAAAGGTTTTATCTAAAAGATTTAATTGTTAAAGTATGCCTTAGGCATGGTAAAGCAATAAATAAGCTAATTTTTACAGTTTAATACACATTCGTTATAGTATTCTTATTGCCGAATGCTTCTATTTGTATTTATAAATAACCAAATATATTTTTTAATCGGAGGGCTTTAGATTTTCATCTATCCTCTTTACTAAAAAATAGTATTAAAATTTTTGATGCTGTTTACTATGAGTAAAAATTACCTAAAATCTACTTTATCTTTACTGCTTGTTGCATTTAGTTTTACTGCTTTTGCACAAGTAAATAATTCGGTTGTATCCTACACAAATTCTTCTTCGAGTTTTCCTTTGGTTAGTAACCAAAAAGCCGCAACAATTTTTTACGATAATAAAGATGCTTTAGTTGTGGCGAAAGTTGCAAGGTTTTTACAGCACGACATTATGGAGGTAACGTCTTTAATGCCAGCTGTGAAAGATCAAACACAAAAACTAACCCAATATCCTGTAATTATTGGTACAATAGGCCAATCTGTTTTAATTGATAAACTTATCGCAACAAAAAAGCTCGATGTTTCTAAAGTTGTAGGGCATTGGGAAAGCTTCGGTTGGGCCGTGATTGATAAACCCGCTTCGGGCGTTAAAAAGGCACTTGTAATTTTTGGTAACGATCGCCGTGGTACAGCATTCGGTACGTTAGAATTATCTAAAAAAATTGGCGTATCGCCATTTGGGTGGTGGGCAGATGTTCCTTCAATCAAGAAAAAAGAAATTTATATTACCAAAGGTGAGCTGATTATGCCATCGCCTTCAGTTAAATATCGTGGTATTTTTATTAACGATGAAGATTGGGGGATGTACCAATGGGCATCAAAAACTTTTGAAAAAGACCTTAAAGATATTGGGCCAAAAACGTACGCAAAAGTTTTCGAATTGCTTTTACGTTTAAAAGCTAACACCATTTGGCCAGCCATGCACCCTATAAGTGGCGCATTTTTTAAATTCCCTGATAATAAAAAAGTTGCCGATAGTTTTGCAATTGTTACCGGTTCATCGCACCCTGAGCCACTAATGTTTAACAACGCAAGTGAGTGGCATCACGATACCATGGGCGATTGGAATTACGACACCAACAAGGCCGGTATTTTAAAAGCGCTTGGCAATCGCGTTGCAGAAAATGCAGGTAATGAAACGGTTTATACGATAGCTTTAAGGGGAATTCACGATGCAGGTATGATTAATAATTTATCTGATAAGGATAAAGTTAAACTGTTAGAAAATGCAATAAATGATGAGCGTAATCTCCTTACCACAAACTTAAAAAAGCCCATAGAAGAAGTGCCACAAGTATTTATTCCATACAAAGAAGTTTTAGAAGTTTACGAAAGAGGTTTAAAAGTGCCTGATGATGTTACCTTGGTTTGGCCTGATGATAATTTTGGTTACATTAAAAGGTTGAGCAATGCTGATGAAAGAAAAAGAAAAGGTGGCTCGGGTGTGTATTATCACGTTTCGTACTTAGGCGAACCACACGATTATTTATGGTTTAGCTCTACGCCACCCGCTTTAATGTACGAGGAGTTGAGCAAAGCTTACAGTACTGGTGCAGATCAATTTTGGATGCTAAATGTGGGTGATTTGAAAGGATCGGAATATTCAATGGATTTGTTTTTGGATATGGCTTGGGATATTTCGAAATTCTCATTCGACAATATTCACACGCACCAAGCAAACTGGTTAAGTAATATCTACGGTAAAAAATATCAAACTCAATTTGAAGGCATCACAAACGATTTCTATCATTTAGCTTTTCCACACAAGCCAGAATTTATGGGTGGAGGTGTAGAGTGGATTAACGGACAAAACAAAGATGAAAAGTTAGCAAATACCCAATTTTCGCTGTATAATTATAACGAAGCACAAGCTAGGTTGGATGCATATACCGATTTAAGTAAAAGAACACAAGCAATTTATAGTCAACTACCAGAAAATCAACAACCTTCGTTTTTTCAGCTGATGTATTATCCAGTAAAGGGTTCAGAATTGATGAATAAAAAGATGCTTTGGGCACAGCAAAACAGAGCAGAGGCTTTGGCAGGTTTTACCCACGCAAATGTTTTGAAGGATAGTGTGTTGATGATGCAAAAAGATTTGGATGATTTAACAAAAAATTACAATTCGCTTTTAGGTGGTAAGTGGGATAAAATGATGTCGATTAAAAGTGGTTATACCTCTAAATTAGATAACCTTCCTGTTTTGGATGCTGTTTCGCCACAAAAAAACGGAGATTTAAAAGTAACAGTTTCAGGTGAGGAATTAAACGAGCAGAAGAATACCAATCATCAATTACCAACAATTAATGCTTATGATTTAGCCAATCAATCTCAGCTCATCAATATTTACAACAAGGGTGATGAAGCGAAGACTTGGGAAGCGAAAACAAACCAAACTTGGATAAAGCTTTCTAAAATGAAAGGCAGTACTAAGTTTTTAGATAAAATTTTAGTGAACATTGATTGGGATAAAGCACCAGCAGAAGAATATTTTGACGGAGAGGTTTCTATCCAATTTAACAATAAAATAGAGCGAGTTTTTGTAAGTGGTTTTAATCCGAAAGCTTATAAAGATGGCTCATTGGCTGATTTATATGTAGAACATAACGGTGTAATTGCATTTAACGCAGGCGATTTTAACCGCAAATTTGAGAGCAAGGATATTAAGATAACTACTGTAAATGGTTTAGGTCTTGAAAATCAATCGGTAAAATTTGGAGATATTTTAGATCCTAAACAAGATAGATGGGATGTAAATACGCCACGTACCGAATATGATTTTTATGCCTTTTCTACAGGTAGGGTTGATGTTTATACCTACGCACTGCCAACTTTTGCGCTAGATCGCGAACACGATACTTTGTATGGAATTGGGTTGGATAAAGGTGTTACTGCCGATGCCGTTGCAGGTGCGCAAGAGTACACGCAGTTATGGAGAGATAATGTTTTAAGAAATTTCTCGGTATGTAAAACTTCAATATATATTGATAAGCCGGGTAAACATACGCTACAAATTTATGCAAATAGCCCCGGTGTAATTGTGCAAAAAGTAGTAATGGATTTTGGTGGGATGAAAAAATCGTTTTTAGGGCCAAAGCCCATTAAAGTAAAAAAGTAATGGGCTTAACAAAAAAGTGATCAGGTAAATTTTAATGGTAAGCATCTTGCAAATTATTTCAGCAATTTTGTATCAATGCATATAATTAAGTCCAATTGAGGGGATTTTGGTCGGTAAAATATCTAATAGTTACACATTTATATTCAAATTTTACAGCCATTATCTTTTTTTAATCGCTCTTTTGTTAAACTACTAAAACCAAATATTGTAAAAAAAAAGAAAGGAGCACCCAGCCGTAAACCAACCAAATTTTCATTTTCTAAAAATAATTATTAACCAAATATTTCCATAATATGAACATAAAAACAAGTACTAAAAATTTTAATCTTTACCCGCCAAAAGAATTTGCAAACAAAATTCTGAAGCTGATTGTAATGCTTTTCATAGCAATTACTCCAATTGTAGCTAGTGCATCTCCACAAGTGAAAGATGGCATTATGGTTACGGGAAAAGTAACGGATGCGAATGGCGCAATTCCTGGAGTATCAATTTTGGTAAAAGGCACCAAAATGGCAACAGTAACGGCTGGTAACGGCACGTACAGTATACAACTGCCTTCCAGTCAATCTACTCTTATCTTCTCTGCAATAGGTTATATTACACAAGAAATTGCAGTTAATGGTAAAACCGAAATTAATGTTTCGTTGCAACAAGACACTAAATCTTTAGATGAGGTTGTTGTGATCGGTTATCAAACCATTAAAAAGAAAGATTTAACCGGATCAGCTAGCGTTGTAAATATGGCTAACACCGAAAAAATTGTAGCAAGATCATTCCCAGAAGCGTTGCAAGGCGCGGTTAGTGGCGTATCTGTTAGAAATGGTGGTGCACCAGGACAAGGCGCTGTAATTAACATTCGTGGTTTAGCAACATTTGGTAATGCAAGTCCATTATATGTTATAGACGGGATGTTAACTGATCCAAATGTGACTATTAATCCTGATGATATTGCTAGTGTTCAAGTTTTGAAAGATGCATCTGCGGCAGCAATTTATGGCTCAAGAGCTGGTAATGGTGTAATTATAATTACTACTAAAAAAGGTAAAGCAGGCGATACTAAAATTGATGTTTCATCAAGATTTAGCGTTTCTCAAGTACCTAAATTATATAATGTGATGGATGGACCAGCTTATGCTGCTACAAATAAGCTTGCTTATCAAAATAGCGGTACTGCAATTCAACCTGGTGTAGCTAGCTACGACGGTTCTGTAAATACCAATTGGGCAAATGAATTATTTAGAACAGGAAAAGTTCAGGACTATAACGTGAGTATTTCCGGTGGTTCTAATGTATCTAAATATTTATTGTCTGCAGGTTATTTTAAAGATGAAGGAACATTAATTGCAAGAAGTTTCGAAAGAACTTCGTTGAGAATTAATACAGAAACAACTAAAGGAAGATTCAAATTTGGTGAAAATTTGGCTATTTCTACCAATAACAACAATCAGCCTAGTAGTGAAGGTAATCCTTGGGTTGATGCCTTTAGTAGTTTGCCAATTATCCCTGTTAGAAGTGATGCATTAGTTAGCGCATCTAATCCAGGCGGTTGGGGCTACGGAAATAGTACTTTTGCTACAAATTATTCAAGAAATCAGGTTGCAATTGCAAATATTACGTCTAACAATGCCAATTATACAAAATTGTTTGGTAATGCTTTTATGGATGTAGAAATTTTGCCTTGGTTAAAGTACAGAGCTAATGCAGGCCTAGAAACAAGTTTTGATAAACAGAAATATGTTAGAAAAGACGGCTCGTGGTATCAGTCACAATCTGTTGACGTTAGCCGTCTGTCTGATACACGTTCTCAATATCTGAGTTATTTATTTGAGCACACTTTAAATTTCGAAAAAACATTCTCGAAACATAATATTAACGGTGTAATTGGATATACAGAGCAAACTACTCAATCAGAAAATACTGTTGGTAATGGAGCAAAGTTGTCTAATTTTGGCGGTGATTATTTTACGCAATTAAACGCTACAAGTTCTATTCCTGGTGATAGATCTTCATCCGGATCGCTAACCAAAACGTTACTAACTTCATATTTAGGAAGGGTAAATTATACCTATAACGATCGTTATTTATTAACGTTAACTTTTAGAGCCGATAAAGACTCAAGATTTTCTCCAAAATATAAAACAGGTTATTTCCCATCAGCAGCATTAGCATGGAGAGTATCTAAAGAAGATTTCTTTAAAGTAGGTTGGATTAACGATTTAAAATTGAGAGGTTCTTATGGTGCAGTTGGCGTAAATACAATTAACGCTTATCAATATAATGCATTCCTTAATCAGGCACCATCTTACACTTTTGGGCCTAACCAAACAATTTTGCCGGGTGCTACGCAAGCCAGACTAGCTGCTGACCGTTTAAAATGGGAGCTTAAGAAAACTGCAAATATTGGTTTAGATATGGCATTTTTAGATAACCAATTTAATTTAACAGTTGATGCTTTTAGATCTATTTCAAGTGATGTTTTGTTATCACTTCCGATTCCATTGTATTTAGGTAATATAGGTAGTCCGCCACTTCTGAATACGGCTTCTATTAGAAATCAGGGTATTGAAGTAGAACTAGGCTATAAGCCAAAAAATCAAACTGGCGATTTTAAATGGGATGTAAGTGCAAATGTAAGTGTTGTTAGAAACAAGGTTTTGGCGCTTGGAAACCAAGGTATCGATCCGTTAACAGGTTTACCTAGAAATTATGTTCAATCTGGAAATACACGTACACAGATTGGTAGATCTATCGGTGAGTACTACGTACTTAAAACAGATGGAATTTTTCAAAATCAAGCGGAAATTGATGCACAGAATGCGCAAAAATCTTATGCTAAACCTGGTGATATTCGTTACGTTAACTTAGTAGATGGTGGTACACAAGATGATATCAACGATAAAGACAGACAGTTTGTTGGAACACCGTGGCCAAAATTTACAGCTGGCTTGCAGTTTAACACATCTTATAAAAACTTTAGCTTAAGCGCTCAATTTTACGGGGTTTATGGAGTTACTTTATACAATAGTGTACTTACAGAGTTAGATAGCTATGGCAATTCTAATTATAGAGCGGATATCAATCCTTGGACACCGACCAATACCAACACTTCTGACCCTCGATTAGGTTATAACTTTTCAACAGATAAGGGCATTACTTCCAATTCGAGAGGTAACACAGATAGATGGTTAGATAATGGATCGTATTTGAGACTTCGTAATCTGCAGATTGGTTACAGCATTCCAAGTAAAGTTTTAGAAAGAGCTAAAATTAGTAATGCTAGAATTTACGTAAGCGGACAAAATCTATTTACCACTACAAAATATAAAGGATTAGATCCAGATGTTGTTGGCGCAAATGCCAATTTAGAACCAGGTGTTGATAGTGGAAACTATCCTTCATCTAGAATTATATCTTTCGGTTTAGGTTTTGGATTTTAAATTAATTAAAAGCAAGTTATGAAAAAGTATATCATACTAAGTTTATCAATTGTATTGTGTTTGGCATCATGCAAACGCGATTTTGAAGAACCTAACCCAAATGCAGTAACTATAGCATCATTTTGGAAAACAAGTGACGATGCAGTTAAGGGTATAAATGCTGTTTACAGTACATTTAAGCGTACAAATACAACTTACTCTAGGTTTATGTTCTATCACGGGATATTAAAATCTGATGAGGGTTATGGATCTGGTGGTGATGGTGGTTTAAATAACCTAATGAGGTTTAACCAAACTGATTATAATACTAGCCTAACAGCCGGTACATGGGCCAACTTATTTGTAGGTGTTTTTAGAGCAAATCAGGTTATTGCAAATGTGCCAAATATTTCAATGGATCCAGTTTTAAAAGCAAGAGTTATTGGAGAAGCAAAGTTTTTAAGGGCTTTATTTTATTTTAATTTAACATTATATTACGGTATTCCACCACTAATATTGGAGCCATCGCAACCTGGTGATCAGTCACCAAGTGCAACCACAGCCCAAGCCTATGCACAGGTAGCTAAGGATTTGAATGAAGCCATTCCGTCATTACCTACTGCTTATACTGGGCTTGATTTAGGTAGAGCGACAAAAGGCGCTGCTTATGCTTTATTGGGTAAAACCTATTTGCAACAAAATAAATATCAGCCTGCTTTAGATGCATTTTCTTGGTTGGTTACTGGCCTAGGAAGTAGTATTTACAACCTTACTGCAAATTACAGAGATAATTTTATTGTCGCAAAAGAGAACAATGTTGAGTCTGTTTTTGAAATTCAGTTTAGTGAAAACCTTTTAGAAAGTACAGATGATGATACTGATGAGAGTAGACAAAATAATACAGGTACTTCAATCGCTCAATTTTTTGCGCCTCAACCTGTTGGCTTTGGAGATGGAGGAGCACGTAGATGGCTTGTAAATGAATTTTTACAAGAAAAAACGACCACTAATGCTCAAGATCCTCGATTAGCTGCCTCTTTATTATTTGATTTTGCTGATCCTGCAGGACCTGGAGCAACTCAGGTTTATGGCCAATCTTGGCAGGCGAGATATGGTTTAAATAATAAAAATGTGTATTTCAGAAAATTGTTGAATGACAGTTACAAAAATGGAGAAGGTTTCCGTTCTCCAAACAACTACCGTATGATAAGATATGCAGATGTACTTTTAATGTACGCAGAATGTTTAAACGGTTTAGATAGAACGGGCGAAGCTTATCCTTACGTAGATAGAGTTAGAGCAAGAGCTGGCTTAGCGACTTTAACAATTGCAAAGCCAGGTTTAAATAAAGTAGATTTTTTAACACAATTAAAGCATGAGCGTGTAACTGAGATGTGTGGTGAAGCATGGCGCTGGGCAGATTTGTTGAGATGGGGAGATTTAAGTCCTGCATTGGCTTCAAGAGATGCAGATTTCGCAACTTTTGTGGTTGGGAAAAATGAATATTATCCAATACCTCAAAATGATAGAGACTTAAATCCAAATTTAGGTCAAAATCCAAACTTTTAATTTTCTATACGTTAGTTTAGAAAAACTTTCTAAACTAACGTGTATTGTTATATAAAACACAAAATCATGATGTACAAACAAAATTTTAAACCCTCTTTATTGGCGCTCCTAATTCCAATTGGGTTAATGATTGGTTGCGGTAAAGGTGGCGATAGCCCCTCTACACCTATTAAGCCACCGGTTGTGCAGAATGATCAATTTATAAATCCAGTAATTGCTGGAGCAGATCCTTATGTATATCAAAAGGATGGGACTTACTATTTTATGGTTACCACTGGTAATTCTATAAAATTGTCGGCGACCAAAAAAATGAGTGAAATTAGCAATGCTGTTCCGTTAACTGTTTTTACACCCACCACAGGCGATCCCAACTCAAAAAATATTTGGGCACCAGAAATTAATTTTCTTGATGGTAAATGGTATATCTATTACACTGCAGGTAATGGCGATGATAAAACACAACGTACTTGGGTATTAGAAAACTCCAATGCCGATCCTATGCAAGGATCTTGGGTATCAAAAGGTAAACTTTCTACAGCCGATACCGATTTTTGGGCGATAGATGGCGATATTATGGAATACAACGGATCACGTTATTTTCTTTGGTCTGGTAGACCAGATGTTACGAACATTGATAAAACGCAGAATATCTACATCGCTAAAATGACAAATCCATATACTTTAGAAGGCAATGCAACAATGCTTAGTACGCCTCAATTTGGCTGGGAAAAGAATGGTTTTGGCGTAAATGAAGGACCACAGTTTTTGGCTAACGGCAATAAAGCATTCATTGTGTACTCTGCAAGTTATTGTGGTACAGATGATTACGCTTTAGGTTTGCTTACCTTGAAAGCAAACGGCAATCCACTTGTGCTAGCGGATTGGACGAAAACTGCTCAACCAATATTTGCAAAAAATCCTTCTGCTAATGCTTACGCGCCTGGTCATAATTCATTTTTCAAATCTCCAGATGGAACTCAAAATTGGATTATTTATCATGCAAACACTTTAGCCGGACAAGGTTGCGGTACTAATAGAAATGTTAGGATGCAACAATTTACATTTAACGTAGATGGATCTCCAAATTTTGGCACTCCTGTTGCAACTGGGTTAAAAGTTACTAAACCTTCAGGAGAATAATAAAATTATGATGGCTAAAAAAATAATTATTTTTTATTTACTATGCGGTTTTGCAGTTTTTACACAAGCGCAAACTTTTACCAACCCTTTATTGCCAAGTGGTGCAGATCCATGGAGCATACATAAAGACGGGTTTTACTACTACATGCACACCATGCAAGATAGTTTGGTGTTGTGGAAAACAAAAAATTTGGCTGATTTAAGTACAGCTGAGCAACGAACTATTTTTCTGCCTGCCAAGGGAACCATGTATTCGAAAGAGATATGGGCGCCAGAGATTCATTTTATAAACAACAAATGGTACGTGTATTTCGCTGCAGATAATGGAGATAATGCTACGCATAGAATGTATGTGCTAGAAAATAGCGCCCTAGATCCGTTAAAAGGAGAATGGGTTTTTAAGGGTAAAGTTGGCGATGATACTGATAAATGGGCGATAGATGGTTCGGTATTTTACCATAAAAAACAACTTTATATGATTTGGTCTGGCTGGGAAGGCGACAGCAATGGTAAGCAAGAAATTTTTATTGCTAAAATGAAAAATCCCTACACCATAGAAGGGAAACGCCATAAAATATCTACACCGCAATTAGAGTGGGAATTACATGGCGATTTAAATGATCCCGGTAATCCACCTCACGTAAGTGTGAACGAAGGCCCGCAGATTTTAGTCAACGGCAAAAAAACTTTTCTAATTTATTCTGCCAGTGGTTGTTGGACAGATTTTTATGCTTTAGGAATGTTAACCTTAACGGGTAAGGATATTCTTTCAGCTAAATCTTGGACAAAAGCCAGCCAGCCAGTGTTTAAGCAATCGGCCAAAAACGGGGTTTACGCACCTGGTCATAATTCATTTTTTACCTCGCCAAATGGCAAAGAAAATTGGATATTATACCATGCAAACGATCAGCCGGGACAAGGCTGCGGCATATTTAGATCGCCCAGGGCACAAAAATTTACTTGGAATAAAGATGGTACCCCAAATTTTGGAGAACCGCTAAAAACAAATACAATCATTAAAATACCTTCAAAATAATTATGACTATTAAAAAGATAATCATTTGTGCTTTCGTTTGTTTTTTAGCAATAGCAAACGTTTCTGCACAAGATAACAATCCCGAAATTTTAGGTAAAGTTTGGTCTATAGAGAAAGCAAACGCTTGGTATAAGCAACACCCTTGGATGAGTGGAGCAGATTTTTTGCCAAGCACCGCAATTAACCAGTTAGAAATGTGGCAGGCAGCTACTTTTGATGCGCCAACAATTGATAAAGAGCTGGGTTGGGCAGAAAGTATTGGCTTTAATACCATGCGGGTTTACTTACACAGCATCGCTTGGAAGGAGGATCCATCGGGTTTCAAGAAGCGTATGGATCAGTATTTAACCATCGCAAACAAGCATAAAATAAAAACTATTTTTGTGTTTTTTGATGATTGCTGGAATAAACAAGGTTTTGCAGGCAAACAACCAGAACCAAAAGTGGGTATCCATAATTCGGGTTGGGTGCAAGATCCTGGAGATCCAGATTCTAAAAACCCCGACAAATACCCAGCTTTAGAAAAATATGTAACAGATGTAATGACTCATTTCAAATCAGATGATCGTATTTTGCTTTGGGATTTATACAACGAGCCAGGTAATTCTGGTAAGTTAACCACATCAATCCCATTGGTTAAAAGTGTTATTAAATGGGCAAGAGCTGTTGATCCAACACAACCAATTAGTATAGGTTTGTGGGATTGGAGTTACCATGAATTAAATGCGATTCAGGCTTTAAACTCAGATATTATAACCTACCACGATTATGAAGCGCCTGAATGGCACCAACGTGTTATTGATATGCTAAAAAGCTTTGGCAGACCAATGATTTGCACAGAATATATGGCACGTTCTCGCAACAGCCGTTTTGCAAACATTATGCCTTTGCTTAAAAAAGAAAACATTGGCGCAATAAATTGGGGTTTGGTTGATGGAAAATCGAACACAAAATACGCTTGGGATACACCATTGCCTGATGGTAGCGAGCCTACAGAATGGTTTCACGAAGTTTTTAGAAAAGATGGAACACCATATCGTCAAGATGAAGTGGATGTGATCAAAAAATTGAATGGTAAAAAATAAATTTGGTTAGTTTAATTATCAAAAAGGTTAGTCGAAAGGCTAACTTTTTTGTTTTGTAGAAACGTCTAAATTTAATCCATTGATTATGTTACTTGTAATTGTGGATTTAACGCAACATTTTTAAGTAATAAATTTAACTTTATACCGATGTATTGTAATATATATTGATATAATTTTACGTTTTGGATATGATGAAGAAGCTAGCGTTAATTTTTCTGTTAAGTGTGCTTAGCACGCCTCAAATTATTGCACAAAAAATATTTTTTAGAAATTATACATCAACTGATGGACTTTGCGCCAATACTATTTGGGATATTGAACAAGATGACCAAGGCTTTATGTGGTTTGGAACCAAGTATGGTTTAAATCGTTTTGATGGTCATGAGTTTAAATCCTATCAATTTAATAAAAAGAACAAAAATTCATTAGGCAATAACTTCATCCATAAAATATTCAAATACGATGCAAAAACGTTTTGGATTGGTACAGAAGCAGGAATTTACATCTTCGATTTACCAACCGAAACTTTTAAACTTTTTGAGCCAATAGGTAAAGCTTTTATTAACGATATTTATAAAGACAGTAAAAATAATATTTGGATAGCCACAAAAAGTAATGGCGCTTACCGCTATCAAATTCAAAAAAAACACATTACCAATTATATTCGTACTGCAAGTGGCAACGGGCTTTCCTCCAATGAAATATCAAAAATAGTAGAAGATAATTCGGGCCAAATTTGGGTTGGAACTTATGGGCAAGGGATAGATGTTTTAGACCCACAACATAATCGAATCAAGAATTTTCATACTTCGAGTGCAGTCGGTTCGCTATCTAATAATTTTATTTTAAGTATTTTAAAAGATCTTGATGGCAATATTTGGGTAGGAACCATGTCTGGCGGTTTAAATTGTTTTTACCAAGAAACTCAGCAATTTAAAGTATATGTAAAGGGTGGAGAAAATGATATTTCTGATAATATTGTGAGAGACATCTATCAGTTTGAGAAAGGAACGATTTATTTTGCTACTGAAAAAGGATTAAACATTTTAAATACCCAAACTGGTTTATTTACAAACTATCAAAGCAGAAATGATGATTTATATAGCCTAAGTGATGATGCCGTTTACACTGTTTTTAAAGATAGAGAAGGTGGTTTTTGGATAGGAACTTATTTTGGAGGACTGAATTATTACAATAGTAAATTTTCTAATTTAGAATATTATTATTCATCTGGCGCAGCCAATTCATTAGTTGGAAATGCAGTAAGTTCCTTTTTAAAGGTTGGCGATCATCAAATTTTAATTGGTACAGAAGACGCCGGACTTAATAGTTTCAACACAAAAGATAAAACGTTTAAACGTTATCCATTTGCGCCAAATCAGCAAAAATTATCCTACCATAATATTCATGCACTTTTTGAAGATAAGCAAAAAAATATTTGGATAGGTATGTACACGGGTGGCCTAAATATTTTGAACCCAACAACTGGAAACATTAAAAGATATACCAGTAACCCCAACAACCCCCTTTCATTAAGCGATAACAGTGTTTATGCGATCAATGAAGATAGAGAAGGCAGAATTTGGGTGTCAACCATTTCCGGATTAAACCTTTATGATGCAAAGGCAGATAACTTTATCAGGATAAAAGACAAGTATTTGGAAAAAAGTTGTATCTATCAAGTTTATCAAGATAAAGATGGAATAATTTGGATAGCAACTTATGATAACGGCTTGGTGAGAATGGATAAAGCTGGTAGAACGACTAGGTTTGTAATGAATTCATCGTCAAACAGCATAAACTCAAACAAGGTAATCTCTATTTTAGATGATGGAAAGGGTAATTTGTGGTTGGGTACAGATGGAGGGGGTTTAAGCGTTTTTAATATTAAAACTGAAAAATTTACTGATTATAACGAAAAATATGGCATTGAAAGCAATGTAATTTATGGCGTAGTGATGGAGAACGACCAAACATTTTGGCTCTCTACCAACAAAGGAATTTATGAGCTAGATTTGAAAGCAAAATCTGCAAAGAACATTGATAGGTGGGATAATTCACAAAGTCAGCAATATAATTATAAGGCTTTTCTTAAAGATAGTGATGGTAAAATTTATTTTGGTGGCATAAAGGGTTTTAATGCATTTATGCCAGTAAATATCCATCATTCCATACAAAATGCGCCAATTGTGCTTACAAACTTTCAAATTTTTAATAAAGATGTAGTCATCGGCGATAAAAATAGTCCGTTGGTACAAAGTATAAACTTTACAAATAAAATTATTTTAAAACCTAATCAATCTGTAATTAGTTTCGAGTACGCCCAATTGAGTTTTATTGCGCCGAATAAAACTCAATATGCATTTAAAATGGAGGGTTTTGATAAAGATTGGAATAAAGTAGGTACGCAGCAAAAGGCTACATATACCAATTTGCCAGCCGGTAATTATAGATTTTTGGTAACTGATCTTAACAATACCGTAAACCCATATCAAAATGCTTATCATATTGATATTGAAATTTTGCCACCTTTTTACCGGACTAAAATTGCCTACTTTTTGTACGCAATTGTAATTATTTTATTGGCTTATTTGCTAAGTAAATACTTTTTAGAAAAAACACGCCAGCAAAATGAAATTAAGTTAGAACGTTTAAAAAACATCAACGAGAAGGAATTTTACAAGCAAAAGATCGAGTTTTTTACGGTTATGGCGCATGAAATTAGAACGCCACTGTCGTTAATAATTGCACCTTTAGAAAAAATGCTAAGTAAAAAGCAGTTAGATGAAGAGAATTTATCGCAATTGCAAACCATGGAAGAGAACAGCGATAGGTTGCTTACGTTGGTAAATCAGTTGTTAGATTTTAGGAGAATAGAAAGCGATATTTATAACATCCATGTAGAAAAAGTAGAATTGGTATCGTTAATAACCAGTATAAAAGATAAGTTTTCTGCAATGACTTATCAAAAGGGAATAAATTTTAGCGTACAGTGCAACGAGAAAGTTATTTATGCGATGTTAGATCCCGAGGCAATCAATAAAATCATTAGTAATTTACTCATAAATGCCTCAAAATTCGCACGTAAAAATGTAGTTATTTCAATTGGGGTAAAATTAGCTGCTTCAATAAACCAAAAGGTAATTTCCATTTCTGTGGAGGATGATGGAATTGGCATACCAGAATCACAAATAGAGTCTATTTTTACTAAATTTTTTAAAGTTCAAACACAAGATCATTATTACAGCAATTTAGGTGGATCGGGAATCGGCTTAGCACTTGCCAAATCGCTGGTAGAAAAACACGAAGGAAATTTATCTGTTCATAGTCAGCAAAATGTGAAAACAACTTTTACCCTTGAAATTCCTTTTAATGAAGGCGAAGTTATTAATCAACAAGTTAACTTGCCAATTGGCGAATCTGAAGAGGGGCAACAAACCGTTTTGGTTGTAGAAGATGACTTTGCGCTGCTTAAATTTATTTCCGAAAATTATGAATCGGCTGGTTACTTTGTAATAAAAGCAAATAATGGATTAAAGGCACTTGAATTGTTAGATAAGCACCAAGTAGATATGGTGGTTTCTGATGTAATGATGCCTGTGATGGATGGTATCGAGATGTGCAAAAAAATTAAAAATAATATTGCTTACAGCCATTTACCCGTAATTTTGCTCACCGCAAAAACAGATTCAGACTCAGTTACAGAGGGTTTAGAAAACGGAGCAGATGCGTATATCTCAAAACCTTTTAAATGGAAAAATTTAGCCCTAATTACCAAAAACTTAATGGAATTAAGGCAAAATCTTAAACAACGTTTTTCTCAATCGCCATTCGAGAGTTTTGAAATTTTACCTGCTGGTACTAAAGATAAAGATTTTATGAATAAGCTAATCGCGCTGATTGAAGACCGGATTGCAGATCCATTGTTATCTGTAGAGGAACTAGGGCGAGATATTGGATTAAGCCGATCTAGCCTATACAAAAAAATTAAATCGATGACAGGCTATGTTCCAAATGAATTTATTAGGGTAATTAGATTGAAAAATGCAGCACGATTATTGATGACAAAAGAATATAATATTTCTGAAATTGGGTACATGGTAGGTTTTAGCTCGCATTCCTATTTCTCAAAATGCTTTCATCAACAGTTTAAAGTTACGCCTTCAGAATTTTCTGATCAAAGTAAAACAGATTTGAATACTTAAACCAATTACATACCTAATACCCCAATAATTACAATGAAAAATATTTTAAACAGTAGCTTAATTTTAGCCTTCGGATTATTTTGCGCAGGTTGCACAGTTAAAAAAATGGAAACTTTAAAAACCAACAATGTAAAGGATACAAATTTAGATATTTATATTTTAATGGGCCAATCCAACATGGCTGGTCGTGGGCCTTTAACACCTGATGATAACATTATTAAAAATGAAAAAGTCTTAATGCTTACAGAAGATTTAAAATGGGTGCCAGCTAAAAATCCAATTCATTTCGATAAGCCTGGAACTTCTGCAGTTGGGCCTGGTTTATCTTTTGGATTAGCTATGCAAAGTGCTAATAAAAACATCGAAATAGGATTAGTGCCCACTGCCGTTGGCGGTACATCAATAAATTCTTGGCAACCAAAGGGTTATGATTCTGAAACAAAAAAATACCCTTATGATGATGCCGAAAAGCGGATTATCGAAGCAATGAAAACAGGAACAATTAAGGGTATTCTGTGGCATCAAGGAGAATCTGATAGTAAGCCAGAAGCAGTAGCAGGTTATCTAGCAAAGCTAAAAGTATTAATTAATAGGGTAAGAACACTTGTTGGAAACCCAAATTTGCCTTTTATAGCAGGCGAATTAGGTAGATACAATACTTCTTTTCAAACATTTAATACAGAAATAAATAAATTGCCGAGCGAAGTGCCCAACACTGCAGTTGTTAGCTCAGAAGGATTAACAGATAAGGGAGATAATTTGCACTTCACTTCGGCTTCTGCAATAACCTTGGGTCAACGTTACGCCGAAAAAATGTTGTTACTTCAAAAAAAGTAATTTTAAAAATGCTATTTATCAAAAGGGGCTAAGTTTTCACTTCGCCCCTTTTATATTAGCTAAATAATTCTTGTTCGTCTCTATCGGCGGTGTTAATTTTCTTTAAAAAGTCATCAAATGCTGGCCCGTCATGATCTGAATAAAGACCATAAGCATCAATAATATAACTCATTTCGTTATCTTGATCCACCAATATATAAAGCACAGAATTATCACCCGGATCAGACATGCCTTCGAAACGATATGTTTTAACGATAGTCAAATCCTCGGGTGTGTAAATTTTGCCGTTGTCGCTCTGCATCTTACCATGATCAGTCATCTTCAACTCATTATCCTTTCCTTTAAGTCTTAATTTTTCTAAAATCTGACTTAGGGTATTCATTTCTACTGGCTGTTCCATAATTGTTGTAGTTTCTGTTAAAACAAACGTAGCATCAAATGGTTTCAATTGGCTAATTAAAATTTATTCAATTGTGAATTTTTTAGTTTAACTGCTTCATAATTAAAACCTCACAATTATGGCATCACTAAACTTACCTAAAAGTGGCAAGGCTACTTCGGGCAGATCAAACAAAACTAGTCCACGAGTGGATTTAACCGCAATGGTGGATTTAATGTTTTTGCTTACAACATTTTTTATGTTAACTACATCTTTGGGCGAGTTTAACGCAATAGACATTGCGAAACCTGTAGATATGAATCCAGAACCTGTAACTCAATCTAGAACAATGACTATCCTTTTGGGCAAAAATAACCAAAGTGCTTATTATATGGGCGATGCGAAAAGTGCGGTGATGAAAATTGGAAATCTTAAAAATATTCAAGATGAGATTTCGTCTAATAAAAAGAAAATTAAAAATCTGTACCTAAACGATCCTACAAAATACATGATTGTGATTATAAAGCCTACCAAAACATCTATTTATAAAAACTTTGTAGATGTAGTTGACGAGATGAAAATCGCCGACATTAAATCGTATCTGGTTGATGATGCAAATATTTTAGCGCAAGAAAAAACTTTTTTGGAAACGAAAGGGATATAAAAAAAGCCTCTCGATCAAAAATCGAGAGGCCTAATAAAAATTTTGAATTCGCTTATAAACCGAAAGCGCTTTTAACTTGATCTACAAAATCTAACTTCTCCCAAGTAAATAGCTCTACGGTAACCGTTTTATGGTCTCCATAAGGGTTTGTAAAGGTTTTGGTAACCGTTTCAGCTTTACGCCCCATGTGGCCATAGGCTGCGGTTTCGCTGTAAATTGGGTTTCTAAGTTTTAAGCGTTGTTCTATAAAGTAAGGGCGCATATCAAAAATAGATTCTACTTTTTTGCTAATCTCGCCATCGCTTAAACTAACTTTTGAAGTACCGTAAGTAACCACGTTTATAGATGTTGGCTTTGCAACGCCAATAGCGTAACTCACCTGTACTAAAATTTCATCGGCCACGCCTGCAGCAACTAAATTTTTTGCAATATGGCGCGTAGCATAAGCAGCACTTCTATCCACCTTACTTGGATCTTTGCCCGAAAATGCACCACCACCGTGTGCACCTTTTCCACCGTAAGTATCTACAATAATTTTTCTACCGGTTAAACCTGTATCACCATGCGGACCGCCAATCACAAAAACGCCTGTTGGGTTAATGTGATAAGTAATCTCATCATTAAACAAATGAGCATATTGTGGATATTTTGCTTTAATTCGTGGTATTAAAATCGAAACTAAATCTTTTTTAATTTTCACCAACATTTCCTCGTTCGCCACATCTTTGTCCGCTCTAGAATCAGATTTAGGCTTTACAAAGTCATCGTGTTGGGTAGAAATTACAATTGCTTCTATCCGTTGAGGTTTGTTATCATCAGAATATTCTAAAGTAACTTGCGATTTCGCATCAGGGCGTAAATAAGTAATTTCAGTATTTTCTCTTCTTAAATTAGCCAATTCAATTAATAAGGCATGCGATAAATCGAGCGCTAAAGGCATGTAATTTTCGGTTTCGTTTGTTGCGTAACCAAACATCATACCTTGATCGCCGGCACCTTGCTCTTCCTTATTTTGCCTATCAACACCTTGATTAATATCTTGAGATTGCTCATGGATAGCAGATAAAATTCCGCAAGAGTTTGCTTCGAACATGTATTCACTCTTGGTATAACCAATTTTCTTAATTACATCTCTAGCAATTTGCTGTACATCTAAGTACGTTTTCGATCTAACTTCCCCAGCTAAAATAACTTGTCCGGTGGTTACCAAAGTTTCACAAGCCACTTTGGATTCAGGGTCGAAAGCTAAAAAATTATCAATTAAAGCATCCGAAATTTGATCTGCAATTTTATCAGGATGACCTTCTGAAACTGATTCTGATGTAAATAAATACGACATTTATTAAAATTTTAATTATAAAAAAATAATTTAATAAAGTGCCAAAAACCTAAGAAACAGGTTAAAACTTACTGTAGGATGGGTTTAGCACTTTTTTTTGAGTGGTTGCAATCCAGCTTTTTTTAACAAAGCATTACAAATCAATCCACTTTAACTATACAAAAGTAGTATATTTTTCTTATTTCAAAAAAATATAGATTATTTTGTACACTTATTACGAAAAAATTGCAAAACAAAATCAACATTCTATTTATAATCAACCCAATTTCTGGCGGAAAACAGAAGGGGCAGGTGCCAACTATAATCGATCGCTATTTAGATAAGGAACGTTTTAGTCCTAATTTTTTATTTAGCGAGCACGTTGGTCACGCCAAAGAAATGGCAGAAGAAGCAGTAAATAAAAATTTCGATGTAATTGTTGCGGCCGGTGGCGATGGAACTATAAATGAAGTTGCATCCGTTTTGGCTAGGCATAATAAAATATTAGGGATCTTACCGCTTGGGTCGGGTAATGGGTTGGCTAGCCATTTAAAAATTTCGAAAAATATTAAGGATGCAATCGAAATCATTAATAAATTTAAAATTGTGCAGATAGATTCTGCAACTTTAAATGGCAAGTTCTTTTTTAATTTGGCTGGTATGGGTTTCGATGCACATCTAAGTGCGTTATTCTCTAACAGTAAAAAAAGAGGCTTTAATGGTTATTTCCAAATTGGAATAAAACAGGTTTTTACCTACAAGCCACAACTTTACGAGTTAATTATAGATGGCGTAAAATATACCAGAAAGGCTTTTGCCATTAGCATTGCAAACTCGTCTCAATATGGCAACAACGTGTTTATATCGCCTTTGGCCTCTGTAACTGATGGCTTGCTTGATGTTTGCATTATTAAACCTTTCCCTTTATTAAAATTGCCTGTGTTAAGTTATGTTATGCTCAGGGCAAAAGCCGAAGAATCCAGCATGATAGAGATTATTAAAGGTAAATCGATCATCATTAAGCGAGAAAGTGAAGGTCCTGTTCATATTGATGGAGAACCTTTATTGTTGGGCGATACAATCGAAGTTAATATTAACCCGCTATCACTTAAAATAATTCTACCCTAATTTATCAACGAAGTAACATGAAACAAAAAAAAAATAGCCTCAGCGATTTGGGTGGAATCATGTATTCAACAAATCCTGAGTTTGAATATGTAGAAGTTGTAGATGATGCTACAACGCCGAAAAACCAACAACAAGATTTAAGAGTAATGTTGGATAAAAAAAACCGTGGCGGAAAGGCAGTTACTTTAGTTACTGGTTTTAAAGGCAAAGCCGATGATCTTGTGGTTTTAGGCAAAATGCTAAAAACAAAATGTGGCGTGGGTGGCGCAGTAAAAGATGGAGAGATTATTATTCAAGGCGATTTAAGGGATAAAATTTTACTATTGTTGCAAAAAGAAGGTTACAAGGCTAAAAAAGCAGGAGGATAGCAAGTACTTAGTGTAAAAAATAATTTTATTTTAGCTTGCAAAAGCATGATTTAAGTATTTAATATTCAGGCATTTAAATGATAGTGTATTTGCCACAATAAGTAAATAAAGTGTTTAAAAATCACTTAAACTTGCAATTTATCTAGCTACATTTGCAGTACTAACTAACTTATTGGTATGAGCAAAATAGGATTGCAAAACCCAGATTTAAGCTATTTAAATCTTAAATCTGGTATTGAGATAAAATATCAATTATCTCCGGCGCAACTTGTAGAAGAAGCGTTGAAAAATAATGAAGGTACCTTAGCTTCGTCTGGAGCTTTAGCCATCGACACCGGAAAATTTACTGGGCGTTCTCCAAAAGACAGATTTATTGTTTGTGATGCAATTACTGAACATGAAGTATGGTGGAGTGACATAAATATCAAATTCAGCCCCAAAAAATTCGATGTTCTACAAGAAAAAATCGCTAATTACTTAAGCGATAAAAAAGTGTATGTAAGAGATGCTATTGCTTGCGCAGATAAAAATTATGCTATTTCTATTCGTGTTATAACGGAAACCGCTTACCAAAATTTATTTGCAAACAACCTTTTTTTAAGACCTGAATCTATCGATCTTAACATAGAGCCCGAGTGGAGTATTATTGCAGCACCGGGTTTTCTGGCCGATCCAGAAGTTGACGGTACACGTCAGGGAAACTTCACATTGATCAATTTTACAAAAAAAATAATTTTGATAGGCGGTTCAGGCTATACTGGCGAAATAAAAAAAGGAATTTTCTCTGTTTTAAATTTCTTGTTGCCTGTTTATAAAGAAACTTTATCAATGCATTGCTCGGCCAACGTAGGTGCCGATGGCGATGCTGCTATATTTTTCGGTCTTTCGGGTACCGGAAAAACCACACTATCGGCAGATCCAAACCGTGGGTTAATCGGCGATGATGAGCATGGTTGGGGAGACCATTCAATATTTAATTTTGAAGGTGGTTGCTACGCCAAGTGTGTAGATTTGAACCATGAAAAGGAGCCACAAATATTTGATGCCATAAAATTTGGCGCATTGTTAGAAAACACAAATTATTTCTCAAACACCAGAGAAGTAGATTTTTCTAATATCGAGAAAACAGAAAATACAAGGGTTGCGTACCCAATTAACTATATTGATAATGCTATTTTACCATCTATAGCATCCGTACCCAAAAATATATTTTTTCTCTCTGCTGATGCATTTGGCGTTTTGCCTCCAATATCAAAACTTAGCATAGAACAGGCAATGTCTTATTTTATCAATGGATATACAGCAAAAGTTGCCGGTACAGAAACTGGCGTAACCGAACCTCAACTTACGTTTTCTGCATGTTTTGGTAAGGCATTTCTTCCTTTGCACCCAGCAAAATATGCAGCTTTGCTAGGTAAGAAACTAAAAGATCACCAGGTTTCGGTATGGTTAATAAATACAGGTTGGAGCGGCGGTGCTTACGGAACAGGAAAAAGGATGAGTTTGAAGTACACCCGAGCAATGATTACTGCTGCTTTAGAGGGAATATTGGAACACGTAGAGTATCAAGAACATGAAATTTTTAAACTTCAAATGCCAAAAACCTGTCCAAATGTTCCCGATGAAATATTAAATCCTGTAAAAACTTGGCAAAATGCAAGCGAATATGAAGCCAAGGCTAGAGAACTCGCGGATGCATTTTCAGAGAACTTTAAACAGTTTGAAAATGGGGAAAATGAAGAAATTGTGCCAAAAGGGTTAAAAATGTGTTAATAATCACTTTAAAAAGTTTTTTTTATTCAAAAAATTTGCAATTAGGGTTTTTTTTAGTTTTTATTGTGAAAGAATTGCTTTCCGGCTGAGGGCAATTCTTTTTTATTTGTGCAGCAACCAAGTATTTTAAATAAATGTTGGTAACGATTTAATAGTTTATTGATAAAATAATTTGTAATTTAAAATCAATTTATAAATTTGTTACCGCAACAAAATTAAACTTATTAACGTTGTGTGTAAACAAAAGTAAAAAGCTAAAATTTAAACAGAACTAAAACTAAAAATTCAAAAAAAAATGGCAAACGCACCACAACCAACAACTGTAAAAAAAGAGAGTTCATCATCTGCTTCTAACGCATTTGCGTTATTGGTAATTCCGATCTGTATTATACTTGGCTTTTCGGTATGGTATTTCGTATTCGGAGCATCAAACAATTTCATCGATGGCGACAGAGATAAACTTCCTTTACCAGGAAACTATTTAGGAACAGCATTTAAAGGCGGTTTTGTTGTAGCCATCTTAGTGGGGCTATTGTTAACTACAATTGTATTCTCTATCGAGCGTCTTATCGTTATTGGTAAAGCAAGCGGCACAATTAATTTAGAAATTTTTATCCGTAAGGTACAAGGTTTCTTAAGCGCTGGAAATATCGAAGCAGCAAAAGCAGAATGCGATAAACAAAAAGGATCAGTTGCCAACGTAATTAAATCTGGCTTAAAAAAATACAGCGAAGTTGAAAACAACCCTAAGTTGGATGTTGAGCAATCAATCGTTGCCATCCAAAAAGAAGTTGAAGAAGCTACTGCTTTAGAAATGCCAATGTTAGAGAAAAACTTAACAATTATTGCTACTTTGGTATCAATCGGTACGTTAATCGGTTTATTAGGTACAGTAAAGGGTATGATTACAGCTTTCGCCGGTTTGGCAAATTCTGGTGCACCAGATCAATCAGCACTTGCAGTAGGTATCTCTGAAGCACTTATTAATACAATGACAGGTATCTCGGTTTCTACCGTTGCAATTATCATGTACAACGTGTTAACTTCTAAAATTGATAGTTTAACGTATGCTATTGATGAGGCTGGTTTCAGCATCGTTCAAACTTACGCTAGTTCGCATAAATAAAATTTTGAAATTTTTTTTATCGGCTTTATGGAAAACCGAAAAAATATTCATCATTATTAAAACGAATTAAATATTATGCCTAGAGCAAAAGTTAAAAGAACAAGTACAGTAACCGATATGACCGCTATGTGCGATGTCGCCGCGTTACTGCTTACTTTCTTTATCTTAACTGCAACAGCAAAGCAACCAGAACCACTTGCGGTACAAACTCCTTCATCTACGTATGAGTTTAAAGTGCCAGCAGAAAATAATGCCATATTAACCATAGGGCAGGGTAAGGTTTTCTTAGATATAGCAGGAAATAAAGTTAAAGGAAGAACGCTAGAATTAATGGGCGAACAATATGGCGTGAAATTTACACCACAGGAGTTAGAGCGCTTCTCTGTAATTTCTACATTTGGCGTACCGTTTGGCGATATTAAAAAATTTATTGGCATGTCTTCTGAGGAAAGAATGAAAAAGGGTACTCAAAACGGTATCCCCACAGATTCGGTAGATAATCAATTAAATTCATGGGTATTAAATGCCCGTAAGGCCAACGCCGAAGTAAACTCCGTGCAAATGAGAGTAAGCATCAAGGCCGATGGTAAGGAAGAATACCCAGTAATTAAGAAAATTATTGATGTTTTACAAAAGCAAAAAGTAAATAAGTTTTTATTGGTTACTAACGCGGAGGCTAAACAGAAATAAAATGGCAGAATTAAATACAGGTGGTAAAAAGGCCACACCGAGGGTTGATATGACGCCAATGGTGGATTTAATGTTCCTTCTGGTTACTTTCTTTATCTTAACAACATCACTATCTACGCCACAGGCGATGGATATTGTGAAGCCAGATAAAGAAGATAAATTGCCAGAGAATAGATTGGAGCTGAAGGCGAGTAAAACAATGACAATCCTTTTAGGTAAAAAAGATAAAGTAGCTTGGTATATGGGCGAGGCAGGTAAATCTGCACCAACTATCGAGTCGGTATCTCAAATTGATAAAGCTATAATAGCAAACAGAAAAACGGCTGATGCTTCAGGCGTTTCAGGAGATTTTGTTGTATTGGTTAAACCAACATCGGGTTCTACTTTCAGTAACTTTGTTGATATTATGGATGACTTGGAAATTTTGAAGGTAAAAGTTCGTCAAATAGACGATGAAAATATCCTTGATAATGAAAAACAAGCCATGAAAGAACAAGGAATTTTATAATATTTAAAATTAAATAATTATGTCAAAATTAGATATATTTAGAAAGGAATGGCTTGACGTAGTTTTCGCTGAGAAGAACAAAAGTTATGGCGCTTATCAATTGCGCAAAACCAATGCTTCTGATACAACGAGGGCTTTAGTTATCGGTTCATTTTTCTTTCTATTGGTATTCTTCTCTCCAAAGTTATACAGCCTAATTAAGGGTTCGTTTACTAAAGAAGAAGTAATCGAAAAAGCTCAAGAAGTGGTATTGGCGCCACCACCTCCAGTTGATCCAAAAACACCGCCACCACCGCCAGTAGAGCCACCGCCACCAAAAGTGGATCAGGTAAAAATGCCACCTCCAATCGTAAAACCCGATGAGCAGGTACGTGATGAACCACCAACGGTAGAAAAACTGAAGGAAGCAGATCCAGGACAACGAGAAATTAAAGGCGACCCAACTGCACCAGATAATATTGTAATTAGCAGTGCAGTAGGTAACGGCCCAAGAACGGAAGAAAAGGCTGCGGTAGAAGATAACAATGTTTATGACTTTGTTAGTATCGAAAAGCAACCAGAATTTCCAGGAGGTATTGCTAAGTTTTATGCGTATGTTGGTAAAAACTTGAAATACCCAGCAATGGCAGTAGAAAGTAACGTTCAAGGTAAAGTGTTTTTATCTTTCGTTGTAGAAAAGGATGGAAAACTAACCGATATCACAGTAACTCGTGGTTTAGGTAGTGGAACAGATCAAGAAGCAATTAGAGTGTTAAAGGCGAGTCCACGTTGGACACCAGGTATTCAAAATGGTAAGCCTGTACGTGTTAAGTATAACATCAATATCAACTTTACGTTGCAAAATTAAATAAATGTTAAATTTTGATATTTTTAAGCAAAAATCGCCCAAACAGCGATTTTTGCTTATTTTAGGGCTTCTCATGTTTCTCCTTTATTTATTTATGGGGCTTGCCTTTATATTCTGGACAAGGCTTGCAATTCCTATAGATAGGCCTTACAAAATCGCTATTGGGGTTTTTCTAATCGTCTATGCATTTGTGCGATTACTCAGTCTGGCAAAACAAAACTAATAATATGAATAAAGTGTTTTTTGCATTTTTACTGCTAAGCTTTGTTTCTTGCAAACAAAAAACTAAAGCGGTAAAAGAAACCAGAACGGCAGGGAACTTAACCATGCTGGTCGATGAAAGCGTTGGCCCAATCGTTAAACAAGAAATAGAAATTTTTAATCTCGATTATCCCGATGCAAAAATTGTTATGCTCAATCGGCCAGAGGAAAAGCTTTTGCCAGTCTTTTTGAATGACAGCGTTAGAGTTGCTGTACTGCCGAGAATGCTTACGACAGATGAACAGAAATTTTACAAAAAGAGAAATATTCCAATAAACACTTCGAGGTTCGCCGTTGATGGAATTGCCTTAATTACAAATGTAGATAATATTGACAGTACAATTAACGTTAAAGAAATTATTGACATATTGCAGGGAAAAAGTGCTGATAAAAAACTCGTATTTGACAACATTTACTCCAGTACATTCTCCTACTTGAAACAGATAGCCAACATTAAACAATTCCCCAAACAAAATGTTTTTGCAAAGAACAACAGTAACGAAGTAATAAAGTTAATTGCTGAGGATAAAAACTATATTGGCATTTTAGGCGTAAATTGGGTATCTGATCAAAATTTAGAGATGACTAAAGAGATTGCGAAAGTTAAATTTCTTGGCGTTAAGAATTTAAAAGGTAAACCAGGTCATGATCAATACTATAAGCCAACACAAAACAATTTAATTAACGGTATTTATCCCTTTCTTCGGAATATAAATATTTTAGATTGCGAAGGTAGAGATGGTTTAGGCACAGGATTTGCAACATGGTTAAGAAGTCAGCGGGGACAATTAATTGTACTTAAATCTGGACTTGGTCCTCATAAGTTAATGCCAAGGGAAATAAATTTATTAAAGAAATAAAAATTTTATTATAATTGAAAAAAGATTGTTGGTTCAATCCGAAATTCAAAATTGAATACCTAACGAATTTGTAATACAGTAAAATTTATTACTAAAATTTTGTTAACATTAAAACAATAACGAACTATGAAAATCTCAAAAAAAGCAATAGCCTTAAATGTAGGTATAGCGTTAGTGGGTTCAGCGGTTTTTGCTCAAAATTTAAATGATGCAAAAAAGGCCATTGATGCTGAGCAGTATGAAAAAGCAAAATCGATGCTTAAAACTTTAACCAGTTCTAAGCCATCAGATGGGGATAGCTTTTATAATTTAGGTTTAGTTTATCTAAAAACAGGTTATATAGATTCAGCTAGAAATGTGTTTAATGCAGGTTTAAAAGGCGATCCAAAAAATGCATCAATTTATGCTGGTTTAGGTGAAGCAGATTTACTATCGAATAACCCAACTTCAGCAAAAACTAATTTCGATCAAGCAATTTCTTTATCGCCGAAGGATTATAAAACTTATTTGGCCGTTGGTAAAGCTTATTTAGCACAGGATAAACCTAGCGATGTAGAATCGAAACCAGATTTTGACAGCGCAATTGCGAACTTAACTAAGGCAGATGATTTAGATGCTAAGGATAAAGATGCGGATGTTTTCGTAGCAATTGGTGATGCTTACTCATTGCAAAGCAAAAATTCTGAAGCATTAGGTCCATATTTTAGAGTTCAGGATATTGATCCTACAAATAGAAGAGCTAAAGTACAAACAGGTAGAATGTACAAGCAATCTCGTGCATTTCCTGAGGGCGAAAAAGAATTGTTGGATGTAATTGCAGCAGATCCAAATTACGGCCCTGCATATCGCGAATTAGGAGAACTTTACTTACAGTGGAGTAATTTTGGTACGGATAAGGAAAAAGCAGCTAAGGCAATTGAGAATTATAAAAAGTATTTAGATTTAACCGATAAATCTTTAGAATCTCAAATTCGTTATGCGCAATTCTTATTCTATGCTAAAGATTACCAAACGCTTGAGCAGGTGGCTTCGCAAATGAATGTTGATGCAAACGACCCTAACAGCGTTGTAGTTGCGAGAATGAAGGGGTGGGCTGCTTATGAGAATAAGAATTACCCTCAATCATTAACTTATATGAATGAGCTTTTTAGCAAAATTAAAGATAAGTCTAAACTTTTGCCTAATGATTACTTGTATTTGGGTAAAGCAGAATTGCAAGCAGGACAAGATAGTATTGCATTAGTTAATATCGTTGAAGCAACAAAAGCAGATTCTACTAATGCTGAAGCAATTGGTGATGTTGCAGCATCGTACATGAAAGCCAAAAAATACGGTAAAGCAGCCGATACTTATGAAACGGCTATTAAGTATAACCCAATGGGTAAAGGCTCGTTGTATAATTACTACTATATTGGTGTAAATCGTTTTTACCAAGCATATTTTGATAAAAAAGAAAATAAGCCGTTGGATATTGCTGGTTTAGTAAGAGCAGACTCTGCTTTAAGTACTTTACAAAGATTAAGTCCTGGATTATCTCTTGCAGCTTTTTATAGAGCACGAATAAATAGCACGATGGATGATAAAACAAATCCAAAAGGTTTGTCTATTCCACATTATGAAAAATATGTAACCATTATCAAACCTGAAGAAATAGAGGCAAATAAAGCAAATCTAACTGAGGCTTATGATACTTTAGGAGAATGGTATGCTAAAAAAGATAAACAAAAAGCAATTGATTATTTTACCAAAAGTATAGCGTTAGATCCAGTATCTAAATATGCACCAGCTAAATTGAAAGAGCTTACAGGTGCAACAGGTGCTAAAGCAAAAGGAAAATAAAACAGTTAATATAATTTAGAAAAGGCAGCGTTTGGTTACTCTGCCTTTTTCTTTTACTTTTGTAGCAGAAAATTAAGAATATGCAAGCGCAAAGTACCTCAATAGATTTTTTACCGATTATATTTCAAGTAATTGTTGCCTTAGGGTTTGTAGTAACAACTTTAGTTGCCACACATTTTTTAGGCCCAAAACGTAAAACCAGCGATAAATTAGAAACTTTTGAGGCTGGTGTTAAAATGATTGGTAATGCAAGGCAGCCATTTTCCGTTAAATACTTCGTGGTAGCAATATTATTTGTTCTTTTTGATATAGAAGTTATTTTCATGTATCCTTGGGCAGTTAATTTTAAAGCATTAAAAATGGATGGAATGATAGAGATGTTCATTTTTATGGCTACACTATTATTAGGATTTGTGTATGTACTTAAGAAAAAAGTGTTAGACTGGAACTAATAGGTTAACAATTGTGGCCTGCATTTGAGCATAGAAAAACTGTTAATTGAGAACTGAAAACCAAATGTGTATCATTTACACTTAGCCCCCAGTTAAATTAATTATTTAGAAAGGTTCTAAATCAAGTATCGTTTGTATGTTTGGCTTTAAAATATTGTAAATTTGTGTTCATTCTATAAAAAGGAATGAACATTTTTTGTTTAAAAACATGAGTGAAATTAATATAGTAGATGCACCTCCAGGAACAGAAGGACCTGGCTATTTTGCCACTTCTTTAGATAAAGTGATCGGTTTGGCTCGCGCAAATTCGTTGTGGCCGTTGCCTTTCGCAACTTCTTGCTGCGGCATTGAGTTTATGGCAACTATGGGTTCACATTACGATTTGGGTCGTTTCGGTGCAGAGCGTTTAAGTTTTTCTCCCCGTCAAGCTGATGTTTTAATGGTAATGGGTACCATTGCAAAAAAAATGGCACCAGTGCTTAAGCAGGTTTATATTCAAATGGCCGAGCCACGTTGGGTAATGGCTGTTGGTGCATGTGCAAGCAGTGGCGGTATTTTTGATACCTATTCTGTTTTACAAGGAATTGATGAGGTTATACCAGTTGATGTTTACGTGCCTGGTTGTCCGCCTAGGCCTGAAGCTATTTTAGATGGTTTCCAGCGCGTACAAGATTTAGTTAAAAATGAATCGGGCAGAAGAAGGCATTCTGATTATTATAAAGATCTTCTCGGTCAATACGGTATTAAATAATGGAGCAAACAACTTTAAATAACGATATCCATGTTAAGCTTGTAGAAAAGTTTGGCGAAAAAGTAACAGCAGTTTCCGAACCTTATGGTTTATTAACTTTTGTAACCTATACAGATGTAATTCACAACGTACTTTTGCATCTTAAAAATGAATTAAATTTTAATTTCTTAACGGATATTACAGCTGTACATTACCCCGAAAAAGACCATGGAATTGCAGTGGTTTACCACTTAAATAATATGGTAGAAAGGGTAAGAATTAGGGTAAAAGTTTTTATTGCTGAAAAACATCCAACTATACCTACTGCTACTACAATTTGGAAAGCTGCCAATTGGATGGAACGCGAAACGTATGATTTTTTTGGCGTTAAGTTTGAAGGTCACCCAGATTTGCGCCGTATTTTGAATATGGATGATTTGGGTGTTCACCCAATGTTAAAGCAATACCCTTTGGAAGATCCAAATCGTGTTGATAAAAAAGACGAATTTTTTGGCAGATAATTTTTGCCGAAATAGAAGTTAGATATAACAAATAATTAACAATAAAATTTGAAAGGAGTTCCGTTTTTTCGGAATTAAGGGCCATGAATCATAACCATCCTGTATTTACAGATAACGATCCTCAAGAGGAACTGGTAACTTTAAACCTAGGTCCAACCCACCCAGCAACACATGGAGTTTTCCAAAATGTTTTGCAAATGGATGGAGAACGGATTGTTAGCGGCGTATCTACAGTTGGATACATCCATCGTGCTTTTGAAAAAATTGCCGAGCATCGCCCATTTTATCAAATTACCCCACTTACAGATCGTTTAAATTACTGCTCGTCGCCAATTAACAATATGGGTTGGCACATGACGGTTGAAAAACTGTTAAAAATCGAAATGCCAAAACGTGTAGATTATCTACGTGTAATTATAATGGAACTTTCTCGTATTGCAGATCATATTATATGTAATACAATTATTGGTCAAGATACCGGCGCAACAACAACTTTCTTATACCTTTTTCAATTTAGAGAGCACATTTACGAAATTTTTGAGGAAGTGTGTGGTGCACGCTTAACAACAAATATTGGTAGAATTGGTGGGTTTGAGCGAGATTTTAATGAGGTAGCATTTACCAAAATCAATAAATTTTTAAAAGAATTTCCAGTCGCTTTAAAAGAATTTGAAAACCTTTTAAACCGTAACCGTATTTTTATTGATAGAACTGCGGGCGTTGCCGAAGTAGGTAAAGAAACAGCTTTAGATTACGGTTGGACTGGTCCACTTTTGCGCGCTACGGGTATAGATTATGATGTTCGCGTAAGCGATCCTTATTCTTCTTATCAAGATTTTGATTTTGAAGTACCAGTGGGTACAAGTGGCGATATTTACGATCGTTATTTGGTTCGGAATGAAGAAATGTGGCAGAGTTTAAGGATAATCGAACAAAGTTTAGAGAAATTAAAATCTGAGCCTAAAGGTATTTTTCACGCTGATGTGCCAGAATTTTATCTTCCTCCAAAACAAGAAGTTTACAACAATATGGAAGCCTTAATCTATCATTTTAAAATTGTGATGGGCGAGATTGATGCACCGAAAGCGGAAATTTACCACGCTGTAGAAGGTGGAAACGGCGAATTAGGATTTTATTTGATAAACGATGGTGGACGTACGCCTTACCGTTTGCATTTTCGCAGACCTAGTTTTATAAATTATCAAATGTTTGCACCAATGAGCGAAGGCATGTTATTATCCGATGCCATTATAAACATGAGTAGTATGAACATTATTGCAGGAGAATTAGATGCTTAAAGTAGAAGAACAAACACCTGTACAGTTGTCATCAGCTTTGCTGGCAAAATTTGATGATGTTAAAAGCCGTTATCCAGAAGGAAAGCAAAAATCGGCTTTACTGCCACTTTTGCATTTAGTACAGGCCGAATATTTATGGGTAAGTACATCAGCAATGGATCAAATTGCTGCATATTTAAATATTGAGCCTATTGAAGTTTATGAAGTAGCCACTTTCTACAGTATGTACTTTTTAAAGCCACAAGGAAAATATGCAATGGAAGTTTGCCGCACAGGACCTTGTTGTTTGGTAGGTGCAGAAAAAATATTAACACACTTAGAAAACACTTTAGGTGTAAAAGAAGGGGAAGTTACTGCAGATGGGTTGTTTAGTTTTAGAGGTGTTGAGTGCTTAGCTGCATGTGGTTATGGGCCAGTTTTACAAATTAGTCCAGATTATACCTTCTACGAAAACTTAACAACTGAAAGTGTAGATAAATTGATTGAAGATTTAAAGAACAAATGAGATTTGAGAAACTAGATATGAGATATGAGATTGGCAATTTGTCTAAAATCTCACATCTCACATCTCACATCTAATAAATACATGAGCCGTAAATTATTACTTGAGCATATAAACGTACCAGGCATCAATACATTTGAGGTCTATCGCCAAAAAGGTGGTTACCGTGCCGTGGAAAAAGCCCTTAAAACTTTAACACCTGAAGAGATTGTTGAAGAAGTTAAGAAATCAGGCTTGCGTGGCCGTGGTGGAGCAGGTTTTCCAACAGGTATGAAGTGGAGTTTTTTGGCTAAGCCAGAAGGTGTTGCGCGCTATTTGGTGTGTAACGCAGATGAGTCTGAACCTGGAACTTTCAAGGATCGGTATTTAATGACGCACATTCCGCACGCTTTGATAGAAGGTATGATTGTATCTAGCTTTGCTTTAGGTGCGAAAGTTTCTTACATCTACGTTCGTGGCGAAATGATGCCTCAAATTCGTATTTTAGAAAAAGCTATTGCCGAAGCTAAAGCTGCAGGTTTTTTAGGTAAAAATATTTTAGGTACAGGTTACGATTTAGAGTTATATGTGCAACCAGGTGGCGGTGCTTACATTTGTGGTGAAGAAACTGCATTGTTAGAATCGCTTGAAGGTAAAAGAGGAAACCCTAGAATTAAACCACCTTTCCCGGCAATTGCAGGTTTATATGGTTGCCCAACGGTAGTAAACAATGTTGAATCCATTGCTGCGATTGTACCCATCATTAACGATGGCGGAGAAGAATATGCAAAAATAGGTATTGGTAGAAGTACTGGTACAAAGTTAATATCCGCATCGGGTAATTTAGTAAAGCCAGGTGTTTATGAAATAGAATTAGGCTTACCTGTAGAAGAATTTATTTACTCTGATGAATATTGTGGCGGTATTGCAAATGGAAAACGCCTAAAAGCAACAGTTGCGGGCGGATCATCGGTACCTGTTTTGCCAGCAAACTTAACTTTAAAGTTAGCCAACGGCGAGCCACGTTTGATGAGTTATGAATCTTTATCAGAAGGTGGATTTGCGACAGGAACGATGTTGGGTTCTGGCGGTTTTATCGCTTTTGATGAAGACCAATCTATTGTTCGCAATACTTGGAATTTTTCTCGCTTTTATTATCACGAAAGTTGCGGACAGTGTTCGCCATGCCGTGAAGGTACGGGATGGATGGAAAAGGTTTTGAATAGAATTGTACACGGAAAAGGCAATATGCAGGATGTTGATTTGCTTTGGGATATACAACGTAGAATTGAAGGAAATACAATTTGCCCGTTAGGTGATGCAGCGGCTTGGCCAGTAGCGAGCGCAATTCGTCACTTCAGAGATGAATTTGAATACTACATTAATGAGCCGGTTAAAAGTCAGACAGTGCCTTATGGTATGGCAAATTATGCTGTGCCGATAGAAAAGATAACTGTAACTGAAGAGAAATAAGATTTTAAGTCACTTTTTGTGATGAAGTCTGGCGTCGTGGCCAGGAACAGCTAGTCCCGACTTCTCGGGAAAGCAATCCTAAAGCGATAGACTATAAAGAAAAGTTTGATTCGTGCCTCGCAAAGACGGCACAATAAATAAAGATAAAGCTTAAACTTTTTGAAGGTTTTTAATTTAAAATTTTCACTTTTGAATTTAAATAATGAGTGATAAAGTTAAGGTTACGATAGACGGAATAACGGTAGAGGTTGATAATGGAACTACCATCCTAAATGCTGCAAGGCAAATTGGCGGTGATATTGTTCCACCAGCAATGTGTTATTATTCTAAGTTAGAAGGCAGTGGTGGAAAATGCCGTACCTGTATCGTTAAGGTATCAAAAGGTTCGGAGAAAGATCCTCGGCCAATGCCAAAACTGGTTGCATCTTGCCGTACAACAGTAATGGATGGAATGGAAGTGTTGAATATTACCTCGCCAGAGGTTTTAGAAGCACGTGCAGGTGTAGTAGAATTTTTATTAATTAATCATCCGTTGGATTGCCCAGTATGTGACCAAGCAGGTGAATGTGATTTACAAAATCTAAGCTACGAACATGGTTTGCAACAAACCCGTTTTGAGTTTGAACGCCGTACTTTTGAACGTATTGATATTGGCGATAAAATTCAACTGCACATGAATCGGTGTATTTTGTGCTACCGCTGTGTTTTTGTTGCCGATCAGATTACAAATAAACGTGTTCACGGTATTTTAAACCGAGGTGATCACTCAGAAATTTCTACATACATCCAACAGGTTGTAGAGAATGATTTTTCTGGTAACGTAATTGATGTTTGTCCCGTAGGTGCTTTAACCGATAAAACATTCCGTTTTAAAAATCGGGTTTGGTTTACAAAACCTGTAGATGCGCACCGTGATTGTAATCATGATACGTGCAATGGTAAGGTAACACTTTGGTATAAAGGCGAAAACGTTTTACGTGTTACGGCTCGTAAAGATGAGTTTGGAGAAGTTGAGGCATTTATTTGCAACGAGTGTAGGTTTGATAAGAAATTAACGGCCGATTGGGTGATTGAACATCCAACACATATTGATGATACTTCAGTAATTGCATCGAATCATTACGAAACATTAATACCTTTGCACGTAATACAGCCTAATGAAGCTTTGCAGGCAGCTAATGAAATTGAACTACACAAAAAAGTAAAATATTAATGGATACAGGTTTTATCATAGAAAAATTTATTCTGGTAGCGGTAATTTTCGGCATCAGTTTGGTGGTAGCCATGTATTCTACTTATGCTGAACGTAAAGTTGCGGCATTTCTACAAGATCGGTTAGGGCCAGATAGGGCAGGTCCTTTTGGTATTCTTCAGCCATTGGCAGATGGAGTGAAAATGTTTATGAAAGAGGAGATTATTCCAACAGCTGCAAACAAATTCCTCTTTATCGCTGGCCCTGGTTTGGCATTGCTTTGTGCATGTATTGGTACAGCGGTAATTCCTTGGGGTAGTCCAATGGAAATTGGTGGCAAGTTGGTTCCTTTACAAGTTGCAGATATTAATGTTGGCGTTTTATATATTTTCGGCGTTGTTTCTTTGGGTGTTTACGGCGTAATGATTGGTGGTTGGGCATCAAATAATAAATATTCGTTATTAAGTGCAATCAGAGCAGCATCACAAAATATCAGCTATGAAATTGCAATGGGTTTATCTATTATCGCATTGCTTTTAATGACAAATACGTTAAGCTTAAAAACAATTGTAGAGCAACAGCACGGTTTTAATTGGAATGCTTGGTATCAACCATTGGGCTTTTTAATATTTATGATTTGTTCTTTTGCAGAAACCAATCGTGCACCATTCGATTTGCCTGAATGTGAAACGGAATTAATCGGTGGTTATCACACTGAATATTCATCAATGAAATTAGGCTTTTACTTGTTTGCAGAATACATCAATATGTTTGTATCCTCGGCAGTAATGGCCACCCTATATTTCGGAGGCTATAATTATCCTGGGATGGATTACATGGCAACTTTATTGGGGCCAACTTGGGCGCCTCTATTTGGTGTAGCTATCCTATTTTTAAAAATAGTTTGCTTCATCTTTTTCTTTATGTGGGTACGTTGGACAATCCCCCGTTTCCGCTATGATCAATTGATGAATTTAGGTTGGAAAGTCTTAATACCTTTGGCCATTGCCAATATAATAGTAACAGGAATTGTGATTGCGTTTGTTGAGAAGTTTTAGACTTCCATCTCCTGAAGGGGAGTGATAGCGAAAAAATTAAAAAGCCTTTTAGGTTTAAATGTAAGATTTACACATGTATATAAAAGCCTCTTTAGAGGTTTGGAGTTATGGAATCATTAAGTAATAAGAAAAAAGTACTAGATCAAAAGCCTTTGACTTTAATGGAGCGGATGTATTTGCCTGCCATTTTTAAGGGTATGGGCATTACTTTTAGCCATTTGTTTAAAAAAACTGCTACGATAAGATACCCAGAGGTTGAACGTGAGTTTTCTACTAATTT
Organism: Pedobacter changchengzhani; assembly: GCF_004354365.1. Classification (GTDB taxonomy): domain Bacteria; phylum Bacteroidota; class Bacteroidia; order Sphingobacteriales; family Sphingobacteriaceae; genus Pedobacter; species Pedobacter changchengzhani. The sequence goes on along the minus strand of NZ_SJCY01000002.1, from coordinate 210,741 downwards.
TAGAGGGATGCACTCGCTAAAACGCGACGAAAATGGAAAGGAACGTTGTACTGCTTGTGGTTTATGTGCACTTTCGTGCCCAGCTGAAGCCATTACCATGATTGCAGCAGAACGCAAGCCAGAGGAGAAAGATTTGTATCGCGAAGAGAAATATGCAGCAACCTATGAAATTAACATGTTGCGTTGCATTTTTTGTGGTTTGTGTGAAGAGGCTTGTCCGAAAGAAGCAATTTATTTAGATGGGCCAATTGTACCAGCAGATTATCTTCGTAAAGATTTTATTTACGGTAAGGATAAATTGGTGGAAGAGCCTTTAGTAATGAAAAAATAAATATCATTCGTGGCGACACGAAATAAATAACTTACAAAGTCCATCATTGCGAGGAACGAAGCAATCCTAATGCGATGATTTTACAAAATAGATTGCTTCGTGCCTCGCAATGACGGCAAATTAAATATAAAATAAACAAAATATTAATGGGTACACAAGTATTCTATTTCGTAGCCACATTAAGTATCATCTGCTCGCTGATGGTGGTTTTTGCAAAAAACCCAATACATAGCGTATTGTACTTAATTTTAACTTTTTTCACCTTTACGGTACATTATGTGCTTTTAAATGCACAGTTTTTGGCTGTTGTAAACTTTATCGTTTACATGGGTGCCATAATGGTATTATTCTTATTTGTTTTAATGTTACTCAACTTAAACAAAGAAAGCGAACCGCTTAAATCTCCGTTGATTAAAATTGTGGGGTTAATAGCAGGCTGTTGTTTAGTGGTTACTTTAATCGGTTCATTTAAGGCAGCAAGTATTAACAGCCCGCTTGTTTTACAAAATCAAGGTTTGGGTTTAGTAGAAAACTTAGGTAAAGAACTTTTTGGCCCTTTCTTGTTGCCGTTCGAGTTATCGTCGCTTTTACTATTAACTGCAATGGTCGGCGCTGTTTTGTTATCTAAAAAAGATGAGGTAGAATCATAATGGAAAATTTAACAACACAAATGGCCGGCGTTCCACTAAATCATTATATATATTTATGTGCAATTATTTTCTCTATTGGAGTAATTGGCGTGCTAACCCGCAGAAATGCAATCGTAATTTTTATGTCGGTAGAACTGATGTTGAATTCTGTAAACTTACTTTTAACAGCATTTTCAGTTCAACATAACGATCCATCGGGGCAGGTTTTTGTATTCTTTATTATGGCGCTTGCCGCTGCAGAAGTAGCAGTTGGCCTCGCGATTATTGTTATGGTTTACAGAAATACAAAATCTACAGATATTAATGTTTTAAATCGCCTTAAGTGGTAAATTATATTTAAGAAATGACAATAGAACAGTTGATTTGGTTGGTTCCTTTACTTCCTCTTTTAGGGTTTGTAATTAATGGGCTAGGCAGAAATTTTTTATCAAAAAGCGTAATTGGAATAATCGGAAGTGGCGTTATTCTAGCTTCTTTTATTATTAGCGTAGTTATATTTTTCACTTTACAAGGTGATGCTCAGAAATCTCACGAAGTATTTTTATTCGATTGGATTAGTGCTGGGAAATTGCATATACCGTTATCTTTCTTAGTTGATCCACTAAGTTCGGTAATGCTTTTGATTATTACTGGCATAGGTTTTCTAATCCATTTATACTCGGTAAGCTATATGCACGCTGATGAATGTTTTGGTAAATTTTTCAGTTACTTAAACTTATTTGTGTTCTTCATGCTCATATTGGTATTGGGCGCTAATTACATTGTAATGTTTATCGGTTGGGAAGGTGTAGGTTTATGCTCGTACCTTCTAATTGGATTTTGGTACACCAATAGTGCTTATGCATCTGCAGCGAAAAAGGCTTTTGTAATGAACCGAATTGGCGATTTAGGCTTTCTATTGGGTGTATTCTTAATGTTCAACTTCTTTGGTAGTGTAGAGTTTTCTAAAATCTTTCCTCAAGCTGCTAACATGTTACCCGGAAATAATATGTTGGTGCTAATTACCATGATGTTATTTATCGGAGCCTGCGGTAAATCTGCACAGTTGCCTTTATTTACATGGTTGCCAGATGCAATGGCTGGTCCAACGCCTGTTTCTGCATTAATACACGCCGCAACAATGGTAACTGCTGGTATTTATATGATTGCCCGTTCTAGCGTTTTGTTCGACTTGGCACCTTTCACGCAGCACATCATCGCCATTATTGGCGCAGCAACCGCTTTAATCGCTGCAATTATTGCTTTATCACAAACCGACATTAAAAAGGTATTAGCCTATTCAACCGTATCCCAATTGGGTTATATGTTTTTAGGCTTGGGTGTTGGTGCTTATACAGGTTCTTTTTTCCACGTTTTAACGCATGCATTTTTCAAAGCATTACTTTTCTTGGGTGCTGGTTCTGTTATCCACGCCATGCATCACGAGCAGGATATGCGGAATATGGGCGGGTTAAGAAAAAAGCTTCCTATAACATTCCTAACCATGATGGTTGCAACCATTGCAATATCGGGAATTCCACCATTTTCGGGTTTCTTTTCTAAAGATGAAATTTTAGCACACACTTTTCAGTATAGCCCAATATTATGGGGCGTAGGCGTGTTAACTGCTTTTTTAACTGCGTTTTATATGTTTAGAATGATGTTTCTTACATTCTTTGGTAATTACCGCAGTAAACATCATGCAGAAAGTCACGTGCATGAATCGCCAGTAACAATGACAGCTCCATTAATTATTTTGGCAATTTTATCTGCTATCGGCGGTGCAATAAACATACCTCATATTTTTGGTGGAAATGAGTGGTTAGCGCATTGGCTATCTGGCGCACAGGTTGCGCAACATGAATTAAATTTAGATCATACTACAGAAATTGTTTTAATGGCTATTTCCGTTTTACTAGCTATAGGCGCATTGATTTTTGCCTATTTCCGCTATGTTAAAGGCGCACGTATTCCAGCGTTAGATTCCGAAAACCGTTCTCCACTTGTTAAAATATCATACAATAAATTTTATTTAGATGAAATTTACGATTTCATTATTACTAAGCCTTTGGACGGATTATCAAAGTTCTTTTATAGAGTGATAGATACTAAATTTATTGATGGTATTGTAAACGGATTAGGATGGAGTACAAACGAAGCCAGCAAAGGCGTTCGTTTAATACAAAGTGGAAACATTGGTTTCTATATTTTTATGATGGTATTTGGTATCGTCGCATTGCTTGCATATACATTTTATTACATTTAAAAAGGGTTCAAAAATAAATAATGGAACAACTTTTACTACTTATATTTCTCCCGCTATTAGGTGCCGTAATTACAGCATTTTCTGGTAAGTCGGCAAAAATGGTTTCTACAGCAACTGCTATTGTTGTTTTAGGCCTAACCATCTTTATGGCCTTAAACTTCATTCCAAATGCAAGTACACAATTTGAAGTGAATTTGCCTTGGATCAATGATTTGGGTATTCATTTTCATGCAGGTATTGATGGAATTAGCTTGCTTGTGGTATTGCTTACCAATTTATTAATTCCAATCATCATTTTATCCAGCTACAAACACGATTATAAAAATCCGGGTGCTTTTTACGCGTTGATTTTATTCATGCAAGTGGGTTTATTGTTGGTATTTACAGCAATGGATGCTTTCCTTTTCTATATAGGATGGGAGGCTGCATTAATTCCAATTTACTTTATTTGTGCTTTTTGGGGCGGAAAAGATAGAATTCGCATTAACATGAAATTTTTTGTGTACACCATTGCAGGTTCACTTTTTATGTTGATGGGTATTATTTATTTGTATTTACAAAACCCGGCGCATAATTTCGAAATTCAGTCTTTTTACGCATTGAGTTTAGATCGTGTGCAACAGGGCTGGCTTTTTTGGGCTTTCTTTGTCGCATTTGCAATTAAAATGCCAATTTTCCCATTTCATACTTGGCAACCCGATACTTATACAGCAGCGCCGACTCAAGGTACAATGTTATTATCTGGTATTATGTTAAAAATGGGTATTTACGGCGTAATTAGATGGCTGTTGCCAATTGTTCCCGTAGGTGTTCAAGATTGGTCTGGCTTGGTAATGGCTATTTCCATTATCGGTATCGTTTATGCTTCGATTATCGCATTTACACAAAAAGATGCCAAACGTTTAGTTGCTTATTCATCAATTGCCCACGTTGGCTTAATCTCTGCGGGTATTTTTGCTTCGTTTAATATTGGTATTGCTGGTCAACAAGGGATGCAGGGTGCTATGATGCAAATGTTAAGTCATGGTATTAACGTGGTCGGCTTATTTTTTATTTTAGATATTATATTTTCGCGTTTAAAAACCAATAAAATTGAAGATTTGGGTGGTATAGCTAAATCGGCACCTCAGCTTTCCATCGTGTTCTTAATTATTGTTTTAGGAACAATTGCATTACCCGGTACAAACGGTTTTATTGGGGAATTTTTATTGCTGATGGGCGTGTATAACTACGGTATTTGGGCGGCTGCAATAGCGGGTTTAACAATCATTTTTGGTGCTGTGTATATGTTGCGCATGTATCAAAATGTAATGCTTGGCAAAACGAACGAATTAACAGTTGGTTTTAAAGATATTGAAGGAACTGAAAAATTAGTTCTTTATATAATATGTGCTTTAGTTATTATTTTGGGGATCTATCCAAAAGTAATTTTGCATTTAACAGAGGCATCTGTACAACATTTATTAGAGCAGGTAAATCAAAAATTAACAGTAAAATAAGCAATGAATATTATAATAACCATTAGTATAACAGCTTTTATTGTCCTCTATTCAGGTTTGTTTAAGGCAAATAAAGCATTATTACCACTTACCGTTGTTGGCTTACTTACTGCGCTAGGATTTACCATTGCCGCATGGAATGGAAATGCTGTTGACTTCGGCATGATGCAAACTGATAATTTTGCACTAGCATTTTCTGCGCTTTGTATAGTGGGCACTTTGATGATTTTTCTCCTCACTCAAAATTATTTCCATACTAAAAGCGAAAACGTTGCCGAGTATTTTACGTTAATCTTGTTTTCCCTTGCGGGGATGATTATGATGGTGTCGTACACCAATATGGCGATGTTATTTGTAGGTTTAGAGGTAATGTCGGTAAGTTTATACATCCTCGCTGGTATTCGTAAAAGAAATTTTGCATCTAATGAAGCTTCTTTAAAATACTTTTTAATGGGCGCTTTCTCTACAGGTTTTTTACTTTTCGGCATTACTTTAATATATGGTGCTACTGGTTCATTCGATTTGCTAACCATAAAGGAATATTTAGTTAAAGATTACAAATCCATATCACCAATTTTTTACCCTGGGGTAATATTAATGATGGTTGGAATGTGTTTTAAAGTTGGTGCCGCACCTTTTCATTTCTGGGTACCCGATGTGTACGAAGGTTCGCCTTCGTTAATAACTGCTTTTATGAGTACAATAGTAAAAACAGCTGGTTTTGCGGCTTTTTTACGCTTATTTGCCGGAACATTTGCTCCAATACATGATTTTTGGGTAATTCCATTAATGGTAATTATTTGCTTAACATTATTTATTGGTAACGTAACGGCCTTATTTCAGAAAAACTTTGTACGCTTATTGGCTTATTCCAGTATTTCTCACGCAGGTTATATGCTGTTTTCGTTAGTGGTACTGAGTAAAAGTTCTGATAATAGTGTTTTAGTTTATGCAACCGCTTATACCTTCGCTACGCTTATTGCATTTGCAGTTTTAATTTTAGTGAAGCAAAGAACAGGCAATGTTAATATCGAAAGTTTTAACGGTTTAGGTAAGCGAAATCCATTGGTGGCTACTGCGCTAACAATAGCGATGTTATCATTAGCCGGTATTCCCCTAACTGCTGGTTTCATTGGTAAATACTTAATGTTTCTGAATGTTATGGGCGATTATCAAATCTTGTTGGTTGGCTTTGCAGTTTTAAATGCTTTAGTAGGTTTTTACTACTATTTTAAGGTAATTGTGGCCACATGGTTTAAAGATGGATCAGATCTTGAGCTTTCTACCCCTTTTCAATATAAGCTGGTTTTACTTATTTGCGTAACCATAACCGTAGTATTGGGTGTTTATCCTACAATTATTTTAAACTTAATTTAACCATCTTGTTGTAGATAATTATTTGTAGTTTTATGAATAATTGAACTATGCACGAAATCTGGAGTAAATTGCAACATTTAATTGATGCAGAGAAATTATTGAAGGGAGGAGGTTTTTACCTCCTTATATTCGTTATTTACGCCGAGACTGGTCTGTTTTTTGGTTTTTTCTTACCCGGAGATTACTTGCTTTTTTTAGCAGGAATGTTTGTTGCTACCGGCAAACTCGATGTTAATATTGGCATACTTTTGGCTGGTTTGTGCATCGCAGCCATTATGGGCAACTTTACTGGTTATTGGTTTGGTAAAAAAACCGGTCCAGTTTTGTACACAAGGAAAGATAGTTTCTTTTTTAAGAAAAAATATTTAAAGGCTGCAGAGCGATACTACAACAAACAAGGCGCTTTTGCGTTAATTATGGGCCGTTTTGTGCCTATTGTTAGAACTTTTGCCCCGATTTTTGCTGGTGTAGTAAAACTCGACTTTAAAAGGTTTGCCTTTTATAACGTAGTTGGTGCCATTTTATGGATTTGCTCCCTAACCTTATTGGGTTATTTTTTGGGTAAAAGATTTGAAAAAGAAATTAACGAGTATTTATTATATATTATTATTGGCTTTATCGTAATTACATCTATTCCATTATTGATTACCTTTGTAAAAAATAAAGTGAATACTTCAGAAGAAGATAAAGAGAATTAAATTAAAAATGGCAAAAGACGATCATCACGCATGGCATAGTGTTTCACCAGGTAAAAACGTTCCTGAAATAGTAAACGCAATTATTGAAATCCCAAAAGGATCTAAAGCAAAATACGAAATAGATAAAGAATCAGGGTTGATAAAATTGGATAGAGTGTTATTCTCATCCGTAATGTACCCGGCCAATTACGGTTTTATCCCTCAAACTTATTGCGATGATAAAGATCCGCTTGATATATTGGTATTGTGTTCGGTAGATGTATTTCCAATGACTTTGATAGAAGCAAAGGTAGTTGGCGTAATGCACATGGTTGATAACGGTGAGCAAGATGATAAAATTATCGCAGTTGCAAACCACGATATGTCGGTAAATTATATCAATGATTTAGATGAACTTCCACCACATCAAATGAAAGAAATTGTTCGTTTCTTTCAAGATTACAAGGCATTAGAAGATAAAAATGTAACTATTGAGCATTTGCTTGGTGTACGTTACGCACATAAAGTAATTAAAGAAAGTATAGCACTTTATGATACCACTTTTAGAAATTTAGCTTAATGGTCTATCCCGTCATTATTTCAGCAGTTACGCTTTTTGGTGCAATCGTTCCTGCTTCGATATTAGTTGCTGTACCCGCAATTGAGCCTTCTGGAGATGTTGGATGGCGTTTAATATTTGCACTTTTTTTAGTGTTTTTAAATGGCTTTTTTGTAGCTGCAGAATTTGCAATTGTTAAAGTTCGTGCATCGCAAATAGAAATCAAAGCCAAAACAGGTAGTAGGGTTGGTAAAATGGCCAAAAATATTCTTCATCATTTAGATGGATATTTAGCCGCTACACAACTTGGTATTACTTTAGCTTCACTAGGTTTAGGTGTGGTTGGAGAAAAAGTAATGCACGAAATTATTCATAATTCTTTAGCCAACTTTGGCATAGGCGAGGCATTAATTACCACTATCTCTACAGCAATCGCATTTTCTATTATTACCATAATGCACATTGTTTTTGGAGAGTTGGCGCCAAAATCCCTAGCCATTCAAAGGCCAGTAGCAACTACGCTTTTTGTTTCAGTTCCGCTTCAAATTTTTTATGTACTATTCCGCCCAATTATTTGGGTATTGAACAGCTTAGCAGCGATTATTCTGAAGCCTTTCGGTATCGATACCTCTGCAGGGCACGAATCTATTCACAGTTCGGAAGAGTTGCAATATCTGTTAGATCAGGGTAAGGAAAGCGGTGCGTTGGATAATAATGAGCATGAGCTGATAAAGAATGTATTCGATTTTAATGAACGTGTTGTTAAAAATATTATGGTGCCCAGAACGAAAATTTCGGGGGTAGAATTAACTTTAGCTAAAGAGCATGTTATTGATAAAATAATTAAAGAAGGATACTCACGCTTACCCGTATATGATGAAATTATGGATAAGATTGTTGGTATTATCCATGCTAAAGATATCTTGCCATTGGTTGTAGCAGGTAACGATCATTGGACGTTGAACGATATTATCCGTAAACCTTATTTTGTAACGGAAACAAAGAAGATTAACGATTTAATGAGTGAGTTGCAAAGTAACCGCATTCAAATTGCCATTGTTTTGGATGAATTTGGCGGTACTGCGGGTATGGTTACCTTAGAAGATATTGTAGAAGAATTGGTTGGCGAAATACAGGATGAGTATGATGAAGAGAAACCTTTAGTGGAACGAATATCGGATAATGAATTTATTGTAAATGCTTTTGCTACGGTTTACGATGTAAATGAACATTTACCACACGATTTGCCAGAGGATGAAGATTTTGACACCATTGGTGGTTTGGTATCTCACGTTTTTGAACGAATTCCAGAAGTTGGAGAAAGCAATGAATCTTATGGCTACCTGTTTACGATTTTGAAAAAAACGGATCAAAATATCGAAACTATAAAGTTAGAATTGGTTATTAATGAAACCGATATGGTTAACAATCATTAAATTTCGTCGTGCATATTTTCTATACTCCCGATATCACTCAACCTACCTATACACTTAACGAAGAGGAAAGTAAACACTGCGTAAGGGTATTGCGATTGCCTGTTGGAGGCATAATCAATCTAATTGATGGTATTGGAGGATTTTACACGGCTGAAATTTTATCTGATAATCCGAAAAAAGTTAACTTAAAAATTCTTCAAGTAGAAAAGGAATTTCAAAAGCGTAATCATTATTTACACATTGCTGTTGCGCCAACAAAAAATATCGATCGTTTAGAATGGTTTTTAGAAAAAGCTACTGAGTTAGGGATTGATGAAATTACACCCATTATATCTGACCGATCTGAACGAAAAATTGTTAAGAATGATCGGTTAAATAAAGTGATTACTTCGGCAGTTAAACAATCTATCAAGGCTTATCATCCTAAGTTAAACGAGGCAATTTCACTAAATGGTTTTTTAAAAATGCCATTTGAAGGAGATAAATTGATCGCTCATTGCGTAGCCGATGACAATAAAAAGTATATTGCTGATCTAATTCAGCCCAACGGTAATTATTTAATTTTAATTGGTCCGGAAGGAGATTTTTCTTTAGAAGAAGTAAATTTAGCTTTGAATATAGGGTATAAACCTATAACTTTAGGTAACAACAGGTTGCGCACCGAAACGGCTGCGCTAGCAACTTGTTTTGAAGTTAATTACCTAAATCGATAACCAATTTGAAGTTTCAAGTTTTAAGAAATAATTTTTTTATTAAATGCTTTAGTCTTTTAGTTTTCAGCGATCTTTTTTGTGCTTTTGGCTTTATGCTTTCTGCCTTTACGAATGTTCCAACCTACCGAATGGCTAAGCTAAAATACAGCGGAGGTGGCGATTGGTATGCCGACCGAACGGCTTTGCCAAACCTAATCGCATTTTGCAATACAAACTTAAAAACAAATTTTTTCCCCGAAGAAAGTATAGTTGAAGTGGGGAGTAAGGAATTATTCAACTTCCCGTTTGTGTATATGACAGGGCATGGCAATGTGGTTTTTAACGAACAAGAAGTTAAAAATTTACGACAATATTTAATTGGTGGAGGCTTTTTGCACATAGATGATAATTATGGTTTGGATAAATTTATCAGACCACAGATGAAAAAAGTTTTTCCAGAATTAGAATTCGTAGAGTTGCCAGCAAACCATGCAATATATAATCAAAAGTTTAAGTTTACCAACGGGTTGCCTAAAATTCATGAGCACGATGGTAAACGCGCCCAAGGTTTTGCTTTAATTTACAAGGGCAAAATAGTTTGCTATTACACGTATGAATGTGATCTTGGGAATGGATGGGAAGATTTTGGTACTTATCCTGAAGATACCCAAGAGACTCGAAACAAGGCCCTTAAAATGGGCGCAAATTTAGTACAATATGCTTTAACACATTAAAATATGTATAAAATTAAGGTTAATGATCATTTTGAGTACGGTATTGAGCTAAAGGGTGAAGATATAACTGTGAATGGTGAGGTGTTAGAAATAGACAGCAGCGCTACTGGTAAATACTCTTCAAATCTAATTTTTAAAAATAAATCATTTAATGCAGAAGTAGTTGAGTTTGATAAAAAGGAAAAGAAATGCATTATTAAGGTAAACGGAAATATTTATACCATTCAAGTAGAAGATCAATTCGATCAATTGCTTAAAAAACTGGGTATTGATAACTTGAGCGCTACAAAAATTAGCGAAATAAAAGCGCCAATGCCTGGTTTAGTTTTAAGTATCTCTGTAAATGAAGGTGACGCAATTGGCAAAGGCGATAATTTATTGATACTTGAGGCGATGAAAATGGAAAATATGCTAAAATCATCAACAGATGGCGTGATAAAGAAAATTTTGGTAAAGCAGGGCGATAAAGTAGAGAAGAATCAAATACTGATTCAGTTTGTTTGATTGAGCTTGGTGTAAAATAAAAAAGGCTTCGAAAATTTCGAAGCCTTTTTTATATATTATTTTTTCGATTTAAATACTCTAGGTTGGGCGGGTTTGAATCCTCGTTTGCCTTTAGTACTTATCTCGGGTGCGCCTAGCATTGTCATTGCACATCTAAAACCAACTTCTGCCGATGATTCATCTTGCTGTAAAAAACGACGGGTTGCGGGGTTTAACCAATAAGCCATATCATTCCATGAACCACCTTTGTACACTCTAGATTTATCGTTAACCAAGGTAACGCCTTCCTCATTTAATAATTTGTTTTGCTTGTCTCTGTAACCTCTCTCATCGGCTATGTATGGTGTAACCGGAGTAGATGGATCGGGTGATTTTGCAATAGAATCTGCTCTTCGAGATAACGCTTGTTTCTCTGCCCAAGTTTCTTTACGTCCAGCGTATGCTTTCTCTTTAATCGGTTGACCGTATTTATCAAGTGCAATCGTTCCCTTTTTCGCGTCAGATAGTTTATTGTTTTCAAACACGTTACCACGATAAGGGTTAAATGCATCGGCATCACTAAAAGTACCAGTACGATATACATCGTTTACCCACTCATTTACGTTTCCGGCCATGTTATACAAACCGAAATCGTTTGGTGCATAAGAAATAACCGGGGCAGTTAAATCGGCTTTATCATTCAAAGATCCACCAACACCCATATAATCTCCAACACCTCGTTTAAAGTTAGCTTGTACCAAACCACGGGTTTTTTTCGCTGCAGAACTAACACCTAAACCATTCCAAGGGTAAATTTTTTGTTGCGTAATATTTTCATATTCTGTGTTTCCTATCAAGCCAAGCGCGGCATATTCCCATTCTGCTTCTGTAGGTAAGCGGTATGGCTGCATAATTACACCATCCTCTAATGTTGCATTACGTGTAGGAATTGCATTTGCGCCTTTTCCAGTTGCAGGTGCACCGGGTTGGGCGTTGTAATCTTTTGGTGCATTTTTACCCTTATCATCATACTGCCCATTAAGGTAGGCATCGGTATTAAATGGAGTAGTTGGGCGTGTTGCAGTTGCAGTGCCTGCAGAACTGTTTTTACCACCAGGTTTATTACCTCCCGCTAACGTTTTGTAATCTGTTAATATTCCCTTTTGACGTAAAATATATTCGTTGGCTTGAGAAGTTCTCCACTCGCAAAAACGAGAAGCCTGTTCCCACGAAACACCTACAACAGGGTAATCGCGATAAGCTGGATGTCTTAAATAGTTGTTAACGTACGGTTCGTTGTAAGATAATGCACGGCGCCAAACTAAAGTATCAGGCAATTCATTGTAGTAATATTCATTATCATCAGGATAACTTGTTTTTATCCAGTGTAAATATTCCAACCAGTTGGTATTTGAAACTTCGGTCTCATCCATATAAAAAGATGGTACTGTAACTTGCCTTCTGTAATTGTAAATATTGGGTTCTACGCCCGGAACTTCGATTGCACTTCCACCAACAACTAAAACGCCACCCTCAATTGGTATTAATCCTGGGCCTGGTGCGCGTTGGTACTGGGTTGCAACAGCAAAACTACCATAAGTTTTGTTGTTTTTATTAGCATAAGGGATGCCTGTTTTATTTGATACTCCGGCTCCCTTATTTCTACTGCAACTGAACATTGTTGTAGAAATAGCTATAACGGCGAAAGAATAAAGTAAAGTTTTTTTCATAAGGATACCGAAATTTGTTGCTTTTAACACCTTTCGGCTGTTAAAATTAAGCAAATAAATTGGTTTGTGAAATTTGTGAAGCTAATATTGATAATTAATTTTTTAATACTTAACGAAAAAGTGGAATTTGTATTGTGCACGTTCCATGCCACGATATGGTAAATTGCTATATTTTAAAAAAAATGTAAATTTAATTGGCGCATTAATTGCCACACTCCGTTAGAAATCTCACAAATTATCTTAAATTTTAATCGTGTTAAAGAAAACCTTAATTGTAATCGCAGCTATTTTCATTCTAGCTATTGTCTCATTGTCAATCATTCCTATCTTTTTTAAAAAGGAAATAGATGCAAAAATAAAATCTAGCATAAATAAAAGTGTGAATGCACAAGTCAATTTTGACGATTTTGATTTAAGCATACTGTCTAGTTTTCCCAATTTGGGCATAAAAATCAACAATTTGGTAATTATTGGTGTAGATAGTTTTAAAAAAGATACGCTGGCGAATTTTAAAGTTTTGCAGTTAAATGTTAATTTGTTGAGTGTAATAAAAGGAGAAACGTACAAAATAAACTCCATCTCGTTAGCAACTCCAAAAATTTATGCACGCGTTTTAAAAAGTGGGTTGTCTAATTGGAACATTATGAAGGCCGATAGTGCTACTAAGGTAACCGATACGGCGCAAAAAAATTTCAAAATTGCCTTACAAAAATATCAAATTGATAACGGAACTATTGTGTATGATGATGCATCGTTAGGGTTTTTTATCAAGTTAGATAAGCTAAATCATAGCGGAAAAGGCGATTTTACAAAAGATTTGTTCACTTTAAATACGCAGTCTTCCATCGAGAAGCTAACGGTAAAGTATGCCGGAATTCCTTATTTAAACCAGGTTAAGCTAACGGCAGATTTGCCAATTGATATCGACATGAAAAACATGAAGTTTACTTTTGCTGAAAATAAAATTCAGCTGAATGAGCTTATTCTGTCGGCAGTTGGATATTTAGCCCGGCCAAATAATCGAGATATGGTTATGGATTTAAAATTTGATGCGAAGCAATCTGAACTTAAAAATTTCCTTTCGTTGATACCTGCAATTTATTCATCTAATTTTAAGGATTTGGACGCCACCGGAAATTTTGCAATGAACGGAATGGTAAAAGGTACTTATAATGAGCAAACTTTGCCTGCTTTCAACGTGAATTTATCTATCGAAAACGGTAAAATAAAATATCCTTCGTTACCTTCTGCAATAAATAATATTCAAGTAAAGTCTAATATCAGCAATCCGGATGGAATTATTGATCACACGGTTGTGAGTGTACCAGCATTTCATTTAGAATTTGGTAAAGTGCCTGTTGATGGCAGACTGCTTTTGAAAACACCAAAAACGGACCCTTTTGTAGATATGGCTTTGAAGGGAAAACTGGACTTAAAGCAATTGACGGCAATTTTCCCGATGAAAGACATGATATTGAGTGGGATTTTGGATGCTGATGTTCAGGCTAGCGGTCATAAATCATCCATTGATAAAGGCAATTATGGTGCTTTTAAAGCATCGGGAATGGTTTTGGTTAATGATTTTAATTATGCAGGTAAAAATGTGCCCATGCCAGTTAGTGTGCCAAATGCTAAAATGACTTTTAGTCCTCAAAATATTTCGCTTAGCAATTTAATTGCCAAGGTAGGGAAAAGTGATTTTGCGGTAAATGGAACTGTGAATAATTATTTGAGCTATTTTTTCAAAAAGAATCAAGCACTTCAAGGTGTTTTTAATTTATCGGCTAATTTAATTGATGTAAATGAATTGATAGGCCCAAAAGCTGTGGTTACAGCAACTAAAGAAAAACCTAGCACTAAACTTTCGGTTTTTGAAGTGCCGGGGAATATCGATTTTACCTTCGCTGCCAAGGCAAACCGTATTTTGTACGATACTTATGATATTACAAATGCTAAAGGTACTTTATTGGCAAAAGACAAAACCATCACTTTTAAAAATATGGCGATGAACATGCTCGAAGGGACAGTTAATATGAATGGATTTTACGCAACCACCGACCCGAAAAAGCCAAAGGTGGATGTGGATTTTGCGATAGAAAAAATGAGTATTCAAAAAGCTTTTAATGCTTTTAATACAGTTAAACTGCTTGCTCCAGTGGCTAAATATGCTAAAGGTGTGTTTTCTACTCGTTTAAAATTTAATTCGGATCTTGATGAGCGGATGATGCCGATATACTCTAGTATAAATGCTGATGGTTTAGCAGATATTATTCAAGCTACCATTGATGGTTTTGAACCTTTAAATAAATTGGCGAGCGCGCTTAATTCTGATCAGTTTAAGAAATTGGAATTGAATAATCTAATTACCAAATTTAAAATAAATAACGGTCGCTTAAATGTGGCGCCTTTCGACATTAAAAAGGATGGTATTGTTATGAACGTTCAAGGATCTAATAGTTTGGACCAAAGTATGGATTACAACCTAGCTTTAAATATTCCAAGAGCCATGCTGGGTGGTAAAGCGAACGAAACAGCAAATGCTTTAATTGCAAAGTTAAATAGTAAAGCTGGCACTAATGTATCTATAGGCGAAACCATAAAAGTAAATGCTGTACTAGGTGGTACAATGTTAAAACCTACTATTGGTTTAAAATATGGTGTGGGTGACACAAAAACAACGGCTAAGGATGTAGTAAACAACGTTATAGCAGAGAAAAAAGTTGAATTGCAAGCAAAAGCACAAGCGAAAATTGATACTGTTAAAGCTAAAGCCACAGAAAAGGTAAAGGAAGCAATCGCCGATAAAATTAATGGGTTTTTTAAAAAGAAAACGAACTAACCTTACTAATTCCAAATCATTATATTGCTCGAACAGCGTTAAAAATATTGTATTTAAATGTATTCAAACTCAATTTTTTAGGTAAGAAACTGTCTGTTGAGGCTTGTAATTATCGAAAATTTTATTTTTTGATGTTCATTGTTATATTTTAAATTAGGCGTTTTTGTCAATTCTGTACAAAGTTTAAAATATTATCAGCTGTTTTACGTTTTAAAATATTACGAAAAAGAAAAATTCTACATTATCTAAATTACGAATCTTTAAAGAATGAATCTCAAGTGTGCTCATCAACTTGCTTTTTCCATGTTCTCAATTTTATTATGGGGTGGGCAAACTTATGGGCAATCATCTACTCAAACTAACGGTACAGAAACGAATAATATTATTACCGCGGTTCCATTTTTGTTAATTACACCAGATGCTAGAACCGCAGCTATGGGCGATGCTGGAGTTGCCGTTTCTGGCGATGTAAATTCGGCAAGCAATAATCCAGCGAAGTTGGCTTTTTTAGATCAGCCTTATGGGTTCTCATTATCTTATAGTCCGTGGTTAAAAAGTTTGATTCCTGATATTAATTTAGCATACGTTAGTGGTTTTTACAAACTCGATGATCGCAATACAATCGCTGCATCATTACGTTATTTTTCGTTAGGTCAAATCCAGTTAACAGATAACAGTCAGCAAGATTTAGGTATTGCAAGCCCCAGTGAGTTGGCATTTGATGTGAGTTTTGCACGTAAGTTCGGCAATGAATTTTCGCTTGGGAGTTCTTTACGGTACATTTATTCAAACTTAACTTCGGGGCAGGTAAGCGCAGGAATAGCCAACAGTGGCGGGCAAACCGTTGCCGTTGATGTATCTGGATTATATAAAACTGAAACTATTTTATTTGGAAAGAGCGCCATTTTAGCTGCGGGTGCAAACCTATCAAACATTGGCCCAAAGTTAAGCTATGCTAACGGGAAGAAAGCTTATTTTTTGCCAACAAATTTGAAATTGGGCGGTTCATCAACTATCAACATCGATGACTTTAATCAATTTACTTTTGCGTTAGATTTTAATAAATTGCTGGTTCCTACGCAACCAATTTACGATTCGAATAATAACATTGTGAGTGGGAAAGATCCAGATCGATCGGTTCCGGCTGGTATTTTTGGTTCTTTTAGTGATGCACCCGGTGGCGCTAAAGAAGAATTTAGAGAAGTTGGAATATCAACAGGGATTGAATATTGGTATAGCCAACAATTTGCATTGCGAGGTGGCTACAATTATCAAAGTCCGCAGAAGGGAGATAGTAGATATATTACACTTGGTGCAGGCCTAAAATACAATGTTTTTAATATCGATTTTGCTTATCTAATTGCGAATACGCAAACAAGTCCGCTGGCAAATACCTTGCGTTTTAGTTTATTGTTTAACTTTGGCGATAAGAATATTGCTAGAAAGTAATCGGTACTACCATTCCATTAATTTTATCGTTTATTCTTAAAAACATTTTGATCATCGATTTCGAAGAAATGGGCAGAAAATGTTAATGTCTTTGTTTAACTAAAGCAAATTTATACGGATGAAAATAAGAGTAGGTTTTGGGTTTGATGTACATCAGTTAAAAGATAATCATCCTTTCATTATTGGTGGAGTTGATTTGGGGCATCATAAAGGTGCTTTTGGGCATTCTGATGCCGATGTACTGTTACATGCCATTTGCGATGCACTTTTAGGTGCTGCCAATTTAAGAGATATTGGTTTCCATTTTAAAAATACCGATGACCGTTGGAAAGGTATAAGTAGTTTAATCTTGTTAAAAGAAAGCGTAAAATTAATAAAAGAGAAGGGTTACCAAGTTGGCAATATTGATGCTATGCTATGTATAGAAGCCCCGAAAATAAATCCTTATATCGAGGCCATGCAACAAAATATTGCCGAAGCTATTGGTATTTCTACCGAAGATATTTCTATTAAAGCCACAACTAATGAAACGATGGGATTTATAGGCCGGGAAGAAGGCGTGGTTGCGTATGCAGTATGTTTGATCGAAAAAATTTAAATCGTTAAGTGTAAAGCTTCTTGAAATACGATTATCGGTTAATCATATCTTAAATAAACCGAAAGGTTATTATTAAAAAAGCCGAGTTGAAATTTAATTTCAGCTCGGCTTTTTAACTTGGTGTTTTTACGAAGAACTAAACCATTTCCTCTTTCACATTCCCTGTTCTTTTAAGTGTTCCCCAGCTTTCTAATTCGCCTTTTAGTGCTTTTCTAAATGATTTAAATAAAACTAAATACATAAGTTGACGCCAAAAAAAGCGTTGTGGGAATAGGTAGAGTAGATTTTTATATTTTTCGTTTTCCATTTTAAACGCAATGGCAGCAAAAAACATATCTACAATAATAAAAATAAGGTAGTAAAATAACACTTGGCCGAAACCATTGTGCAAGCTTAATATGCCACTAAAACCCGTTAGCGTTAAATTGTTAATCGCGCTTAGCGAGAATATTCCGCTTATTAGCGATAAAAGCATAAACAAATCTGCCAATGGCGAAAATAGTGGTAAAATGATCTGATAAATTAAAATATTAGGCATACCCACCATTCCGAAATAACCATATTTTTTATTTAGTAAGGTTTTTCTATTTTTCCAAAAGCTTTGCATTACGCCAAAACTCCACCGGAAACGTTGCTTTAAAAGCATTTCTACAGTCTCTGGCGCTTCAGTGTATGCAATTGCAGTGCTACAATTTTTAACTTTATAGCCTGCTCTTAAAATCCGCATGGTTAAATCACAATCTTCCGCAAGGGTATCAATTGTAAAACCACCAACTTCTAACACAATATCCTTTCTAAATGCACCAATAGCACCAGGAACTACGGTTATGGTATTAAGTAGATCAAATGCACGCCTATCCATATTTTGCGCCGTAATATACTCGATAGATTGCCACTTGGTAATTATATTATGCGCATTTCCAACCTTTACTGTGCCAGCAACCGCTGCAATTTTAGGGCTGTAAAAATAGCGCATTAGTTCAGTTACCGCATCAGTTTTTAATTGCGTATCTGCATCAATACAAATAACAAATTCGGCTGTAGCTTTTGATATACCGTAATTTAAAGCCGAGGCTTTACCGCCATTTTCTTTCTTAAATACCTTAACTTGTGGATGGTTGCCAAATTGCTCGCTCACCATTTGAAAGGTTTTGTCTTTCGATCCATCATCAACAAATATTAATTCGAAGTTTGGATAGGTAGTTTTTAATAAGCTGTTAATGGTTTGAATAACCGTAACTTCTTCATTATAAGCCGGAATAATAATGCTTACCTTATCATTAGGGTTTTGCACAAGTTTATAGGCATTTCTCTCTGACCGCTTTTTCTGGCGGATGGCTAAATACGCTATAAATAAAGTGCGCAGTATGGCTAAAACAATTGCAATGGTAAAAATTATATTCAGCACTATATTCGCATAGTAAAAAAAACTAATAAAAAAGTAGTCGCCAGAGCCTATAAAACCGCCATTAGCATCAGAATTTGCAAGAGGCATTACCTCTATCCTTTTTTTGCCCATCAAATCGCCAACGGTTGTAAACGTATAACCTTTATCTCTAAAAAGTTTGATAATTCGAGGCAATGCGGCTACTGTGGCTTCTCGGTTTCCTCCGGCATCGTGTAAAAGAAGAATGTTTCCATTATCTTGTTGCTTTACTACCTCGTTATATATTTGATCGGCAGTTTTGCCAGGTTCCCAATCTTCGGGATCAATAAATTCGCCAATATTTATATAATTTTCTTTTCTACTTTGTGCAACAGGTAAAATTTCCGATTCATTTTGAGGCTCGGCATCGGCATTAAATGGTGCTCTAAATAAAATAGTGCTGTGGCCGGTTACGCATTCTATTAATCTACGTGTTGCGTTTAACTCAAATTTAACTCTATTTGGCCCAACTGCCGACATATCTGGATGGAAGAAGGTATGGTTCCCGATTTCATATCCATCATCATACTCTTGCCTCAACAACTCCATGTTTTTTTCGGCCATAATGCCTACTACAAAGAAACAACCTGGTACTTTCTCTTTTTTTAGAATATCGATAATTTGTGGGGTATAAACCGGATCGGGGCCATCATCAAAAGTTAAAGCAATTTTTTTATCTGCTTCGCCAAATCTTTTAATCACATAAGGTGATGGAATTTTGTTGTAAACCTGGTTGTCTATCGTAAAATTTGATTTATTTAGTGTGAACGTAACCTGTCCAGGTGTTGGTGTAGAAACTAAATCTAAAATTTCGCCGTTGCCAACATAAGTTATATTTGTTCCATTTTTTAAAACCGAAATTGTGCTTAAATCAAATGGTTTTTTTTGTAATACGCCTAAAGTTAAATCATCAGATATAAATTGCCAAAGGCGCTTATCTTCAGATCCTAAACGCCACAATGCAATTCCAGCAATATCCCAGTCATCGGCTTTTCTAATTAGGTTAAAATTCGTGGCTGCATCTGTAAAATATACTTGGTGTTCAATATTGTTCTCATCTTTATATTTATAGTTTAAATTGGCTGATGCTTTATCGAAATTTATAGTGCTTTTGTAGTGGCCGGCATTTATAATTGCATCATCATAAGTAATGCTTTTGCCAACTTTGCCATTCGGCCAGTCGTATCCATAGCATGCCAATGCCAAAATAACTTTGTTGGCATCCATTTTACTGCAAATTTTATCCAATTTCTCCTCTACCCATTCTTGGTGAGAAATATCACCGGCGTTACTTTGATCGGTATGTTGATCGTAAGCCATCAAGATGATGTAATCATTGTAGTGTTGCAACACTTCAGGCTTATAATCATCATTTTCTGGAGAAATATCTTGCGTAACCAGTAAATTCTCGGCGTGAAACTGAGTGTAAAGATTTTTCATAAAAGCGACGAATGGAACATCACTTTCTAAGTTTAACTCTTCAAAATCGATATTGATGCCTTTATAACCATGCTTTTTGGTAAGCATAATCATTTGTGATATGGCCTTATTTTGAACGGGCATATTGTTTAGCAATCTTTTTATAGCGTTACCATCCCAACCTGATTTGCCATAATTTGATACGACAGCAATGGCAGTCTTTTTCGCTTTTTTAATAACCGAAAGCGCTAGCGTATCTGATTTATCTACAATAGAATCGCCGTTTAAAAAGAAAGACTCTGTGGCAACCATATCTAAATGGCTAATGTTTTGCCTTAAATCGGATATTGATTTTTCTTTAACCCCGGCCCAGCTTACGTAAAAAGCTAAATTTATACGCTTATTATCGCCACGATGGGTTTGATTTCTTTTTTCGCGATCGAGCTTAATTTGTTGCAACTTTGATTTTTGAACACGAAAATCTTTGTAAAGCTGCGATTTTTTCATCTCAGCTATTTTCTTTTCCGTTAGCGGAATAGTTGTATTTATAATCGGTAAAATTGGGTATTGTACTGAATATAGCGTGTAGGCAACGCAAATTAAGGCTATAATTAAAACCAAAAAGAACGAGCGACTTACCCAAGTAAATGTGTTCCATCTTCGCTTGTTGTTGGTTTGAAAAATTTGTTTTCCGGACATTTTTCTAATCTGATTTAGTAAACAAATGTGGTTATTTTATATGAAGATTGAGTGAATACCACAATGTTTGATAAAATAAAAAAGCCGATAAATCTTAACTGACTTATCGGCTTTTGTTAGTGTTTAGCAGATTATTCTTCGAGATATCTAAATTTGCCCTGATTGTAATCGGCAATCGCTTCTCTTATTTCTTCTTCGGTATTCGTTAAAAACCGACCATACTGTCTTTAAACTTTGCTGTTTATTCTATATTCCTGGCTGCAATTAAGCTTGTTTTACAAATTGTAATTCACCTAAAATTCTAACTTCTTCGCTTACCATAACGCAACCAGTTTCCAACGCAGCATTCCACGTTAAGCCAAAATCTGTACGGTTAATTTTGCCACTTAGCGTAAATCCAGCTTTTGTATTTCCATAAGGATCGGTCGCGATACCGCCGAATTCAATCGCTAATGTTACGGGTTTAGTTATTCCTTTAATCGTTAAATCGCCTTTTACGGTTAAATCGTTGCCATCTTGCTCAACTGACTGAGATTTAAAAGACATTGAATTAAATTCGGCAGCGTTAAAGAAGTCGGCACTTTTTAGATGGTTATCTCTATCTGTGTTTCCAGTATCAATTGAATTAAGATCTCCATCGAACGAAATTTCTGCGTTTGTAAAATTATCCTCGTTAGAAGATAAAGTTGCAGAGAAAGATTTTAAACTACCCGTTACAGTAGTAATCATTAAGTGTTTTACTTTAAATTGTAATTCGCTGTGGGTTGGATCTAATATCCATTTTGTAGTTGCCATAATTTTTTGTGTTTAGCTTTTTTAATTAACAACACAAAGATATAGGCACAGTGTGGAATGTAAATTGATGTATGTTAATTAATTAGATGCTTAACAAATTGATAAATTTGCATATTACCTAAAATGTTTGTTAGCTAATTCTTTCCTCACTCTGCTTAGCGATTCTGGCGTAATGCCTAAATAGGAAGCAATCATCCATTGTGGCACCCTTAAAGTTAGGTTTGGATAAAGTTTAATAAAATCTAAATATCTTTCTTCGGCGGTTGCACTTAACAGTAAATTAATTCTTTTCTGCATAAAGCGAATTGAATTATTAAGTAATTTATTATGCATAGCTTGTAACGATGGTACTTTTGCGGTTGCATCATCCATAAAATGATTGGGTACTAAAATGGCTTCTGTTTGCTCAATTGCATCAATAAAAAACTCCGAAGGTTCGTTATTCATGTTGTTCCTATCGGATATTAACCAATTTTCTGGTGCAAACTGTAAGATATGTTCTTTGCCTTTTGCATCGATAGAATAACTACGCAA
Source organism: Pedobacter changchengzhani (assembly GCF_004354365.1). GTDB lineage: Bacteria > Bacteroidota > Bacteroidia > Sphingobacteriales > Sphingobacteriaceae > Pedobacter > Pedobacter changchengzhani. The sequence goes on along the minus strand of NZ_SJCY01000002.1, from coordinate 188,569 downwards.
TAAACCTTTGCCCACGAAATAGCCGTGTTTAAATTGATCGCCTTTATATTGTATGATTTGGTTTTTATCGAATTTTTTAACTTTTAATCCTGAAGAAATACTTTCAAACTGTTCATCAGTTATCTTTATTTTTTCTATTAAATATTTTTTAAACTCGTTAATCATATCACTAGATTAGCTTTTAGGTGTTTTTATATTCGAAAAATCTACACCGCATTTACCACATCCACTGCTGCAACCATTTTTTTTAGATTGAACAGACTTATATACTAAACGAACCACATAAACCAATGCAGCTGCAAAAAATAAAAAAACTAATATGGTTTGAATATCCATAACACAAATATAGTAACCTTTGCTAGTTTTGGTTTCAGTTCAATGTAAATTGTTTTGCTTACTGTTTTTTACCACCAAGAGCACTGAGTTTTTACACCGAGATAGATGTTCTCTTTGTGCCAGTTTGTTTTTCTCTTTTTTTCTCTGTGGTTAAAACACGAAACTATTCTTCCATAAAACCAACCGTACCGCCAACCCAATCAAAATCGGCATTGTAGCGTACGCCAATCATTTTCCCTCTACTTAAACGTGCTAAATTAATGCACAGTTTCGGTTCTTCTCCATCTGCCCATAAATACATCATTCTAATTTCTGCTTTTACACCACCACTTGGCGATTGCACCGCGGGCTCGTAACTCACTTTTCGTTGTAAAATCCAATTTTCTGGGTCTGGAATGTTTGTAATGTCTTTTTCTGTAACTTCTATAATAACGCCCATGCCGGCAAAAGAGAATAGCGGTTTTAAAACGTAGTTTTCTAAATCGGTCGGGATGGTTTCTATTTGATTTAGAAATCGTGTTTCGGGTACAAATTTACTATTCAAAAAAGGCATAGTGTATTTGCTAATTCGGTAAAACCAGTTTGGATGCGTTACCCATTCTACCTCAATATCTTCGCGTGGATCGAAACTGTTTTTAAAAATTGTTGTGTTGTTCGCTACTTCGTCGAAAATGAGGCGGTTGTAAATTCTTTTTAATTGAATTTTCTTTCCATCCTCCTCGTAAAATAGCTTTTTACCAACTTTTTTGATGTCTTCGAGCGCTAATATTTTAACACCTAGCATTTTTTGGGTAACATAAAAATCTATTGCTGTTTTTTGATTTAGGGCATCAACATCCATTATTGCAACTTCATGAGGCTGGTGCTTTCCAATCACAACTTTTTTAAACAAATCAATATATTTTGCTTCATCCATCCCATTAGGGAAGTAGTTAACAGAAGCATCAATATTGAAACAGCTTTTAAAAGTATTTGCTAAATGAACTTGAAAACCGTACAGCGAAGGGAAACCCTGCATCTCGATTAGCATCGGTGTCAACTCTCCGTTTTCATCCTTACAAATACCGAAATCGAATGTTAAAAAGTGCGGTTGGTCATTTTCATTGGGTACAGTCCAGTTTGCTGGGATGGATTTTTGAGTAAGCTCTTTAAAATTTGGCTGTTTAATTAGTTTTATAATTTCTTCGCCAGCAGCGATCAATTTTTCCTTTAGTGCTTTTGGAATAAAAATGGGTGTTTCTGCAACCCTAAATGGGATATCAAAGTAACCTTCCTCAAGCTTAGCTAGAAAATTTTCATACTTTTCTATCGTAAATTCTCGGTTGTATTTCTCACGCAACGCTGGTATCATACTATTTATGGTTATAATATCTCGAAGTAATAAAGATGATGTTTATCTTCTGTGCCATGCAATTAAGCAACTATTTGGAAAGCAAATTTCCGACTGCTCGTTTTAAAAAATTTGGTAAAATAATACTTTGGGTAAGTACAATCCTAGCAGGATCATCTAAACTATTTAGCATGTCGAGGTATTTTGCTTCGCCATGTAAATCGGTAATGGCTTTCTTTTTATCTTCCTGTAGTAAATACATTTTCATGCCCACAGGGTCTGCTTCTGGATGAAATTGAGTGCCAATAATTTCGTTAGTGAAACGGATAGACATCATACAACGCTCCAAATTAACATGTTTGCGCTCTTTCTCTATTGCTAAAAGTTTAGCTCCTTTTTCATCAAAATCATTAAAGTCTGGTTCTATAACTTGCCAATCCCTACTATCAACAGAAAAGAAAGGATTTGTGATGCCACTAAAAACACTATCTTTTTCGCCATCTTCGGTTAAGGTTATGGGAAAAATTCCAAAAGCATTCGATCGTCTTTCGGTAACATTCCCTAACATATATTTTCGGCATGCCAATTGAAAGGAGTGACAAATTAGAAAAGCATATTTCTTTTTTTCGTTATTTTGGGTGTTAAAATTTTCAATTTGATCTAACAGATTGAAGAAATCGTTCTCCCATTTTTCGCCTTCACTTTCCAACGGGCTTCCTGGTCCGCCACTAGAAATGTAGGCGTCATAATTAATACTCGGAATTTCTCCTTTTTGTCTTAAATCAAAAATATCAAAAGTAAGATCGATATTATGTTCGGTTTTAAAACGGGATAAAATTTCTTGAATGCCGCGCATGCCTTGGTTTGGCGCACCATTATTCAAATCTATAACGGCAACTTTTAAGCTTGTTTTGTTCATTGTAAAATTACTTTGCACCTATCAGTGTTTGCGTGGTAATGTAATCTACCACCGATTCAAAGTTACCTGTTTGCGCATAAACTGCCAACTGCCTATCGGCGCCGGTACCATGTTCTAATATTTTATGAATGTAATTTAAGTCTTCTCGGCAACCCAATTCATCTACCACGTCATCTACAAAATCTAAAAGCTCGAGTACTAAATTGCGACAATTTACTTCCATCTCTTTACCAAAATCAATTAAATTTCCATCAATTCCGTAACGTGCAGCCCGCCATTTATTTTCGTTAATTAAAGCCCGTGAATAACTGATGAACTCCATATTCTGCAAGCGCAGTTTATAAAGTTTAGCACATAAAGCCTGAAATAGTGCTGTAAATGCCATGGTTTCATCAATCAACATTGGGCAATCGCAAATTCTGAATTCAACGGTATCAAAAAACGGATGTACTCTAATGTCCCACCAAATTTTCTTTGCATTATCCATGCAATTGGTTTTAATCAGCAATTTTACATAATTGTCATAATCTTCAATACTGTTAAAAATATCAGGAATTCCGGTACGTGGAAATTTATCGAAGATTTTGGTTCTATAAGATTTATAGCCTGTATTTCTCGATTCCCAAAAAGGAGAATTGGTAGATAGCGCAAAAACATGCGGTAAAAAATAGCGAACCTGGTTTGCAATGTGTATGGCAAGCTCTCTGGATTGAAAACCAACGTGAACATGCAAGCCAAAAATTAAGTTAGAACGAGCGGCTTCTTGCAATTCGTTTACAATTTCGTTGTAGCGAGGATGTTCAGTAATCAATTGTTTTGCCCAGTGCGAAAATGGATGCGTGCCCGCAGCGCCAATGCGTAAACCTTGTTCGCCTGCTAATTGAGAAACGGTGTAGCGGAGTTGCGAAATTTGCTTCCGCGCTTCGGTGGTATTTTTACAAATGCCTGTACCTACTTCAACCACAGCTTGGTGCATTTCTGCCTTAACTTGGTCTTTATGAATTTTTTGTGCAGCTTCTACAATTTTTTGATCATGAGAAGTAAGTTCTCGGGTAACGGGATCAATTACCATATACTCTTCTTCTATACCCAGCGTAAATTCGTTCATAATTTTAATATTTGGTTAGAAAATCCCTCTTATTTTTTTGTTGCTTTCGGTTTTGCAGGTGCTTTTACCTGGGCAACTTTAGCATCTGCTTTTGTAGAAGTTGCTTTTGGGGCAATTACTTTTTTAGCAGTCGTAGTTTTTGCATTTAACGGCATTCCACCTACCGAAGCTTTAATATATTCGCCCCAAGTTAAATTATCTTGACCATCTTTTTGCGCTTTTGCCCGTTCGATGGCGTAGTTTGCCGTAGTTTCTACCACCCAATCAAAATTTTCTTGTCCTACACTCTTAATATCAGCATCTGGCGCAGGGTTGCAAAAATCTATCGCAATAGGCACACCATCACGCACTGCAAATTCTACAGTGTTAAAATCGTATCCTAAATAATTACACAACTTTAAAGTATATTCTTCTATGGTTTTTAAAAGTTTTTGGCTCGATGCAGGTTTATCGACAGCATAACGCAAATGCTGTGGGTTGCGAGGTTCATACTGCATAATTCTAACATGCTTGCCACCAATGCAATAACACCTAAAATACTCTTCGAAAATAATTTCTTCTTGCAACAACATCACCAGCTGTTTGGTTTCTGCGTGCTTATGAAAAAAATCTTCCTTATCATGCAACTTATAAACATCTCTCCATCCGCCACCGTCATAAGGTTTCATATAGGCTGGAAAACCAGTATATTCAAAAATTGCATCCCAATTTAAGGGCATGGTTAAATTAGAAAAAGATTCTCCAGTAGTTCCCGTTGGATGCTCCCTAGAAGGAATTAAAGCCGTTTTTGGCACAGGAATGTCAATTTGTTCAGCAAGGGCATTGTTGAAAAACTTTTCATCAGCACTCCACCAAAATGGATTATTAATAACCGCAGTACCAGTAATTGCAGCATTTTTTAACGATGCGCGGTAAAATGGAACATCTTGAGAAATACGATCTATGATTACAGCATAACCTAACGCTGCGTTCTGAAACATTTTATCAATTTTAACAGCTTCGGCAGTAATGTCTTTTTCTGCTTTTTGATTTATTCTCTCTATAACGGCCTCCGGAAAAGAGCGTTCTTGGCCAAATAAAATACCTATCTTTTTCATTTGTTTAATTTCTTTTAAGGGTTAATTAAGCTTGTATTTATAAAATGATATAATTTTTGAAGCTTCCACATCTATTTAATTGTAACGGGTTTAATCCATAAATTGTTTCACAACCGTTGTGTTTAAATAGGTTAAGTTTTTACAGCTTCGAAATATAGTCTCGAAACATCTCTCTCCATATTGGCCAATCGTGGTCGGCATTGTGCCGAACATCTAGCCAATGATCGATTCCTTTTTTTGCCAGAATGTTAGATAATCGTTCATTATCTGGCTTACAAATATCTCGATCGGATGTACCTAATACTATTTTTAAGTAATGCAATTCGGGGTTACTATTGTTCAGCAAATAATCTACCGGGTTATTAAAATAAACATCATCATTATAAAAACCATCTAACTGGCCCGATATATCAAAAGCACCGCTCATACTAAATACATGGCTTACCAACCATGGGTGCCTAAACGCAAAGTTAGCGGCATGGTAGCCACCAAAACTACAGCCAGCAGTTATAATTTTACTGTGCCCAGTTTCATTTCTGGCCAATGGCGCAACCTCTTCTAGTAAATAACGATCATACCAGATGTGATTTTTTGCTCTTCCTGCCGGATGAATATCTTTGTTGTACCAACTTTGTTTATCAACGCTATCTACACAATAAACTTTAATTTTGCCTTCGTCGATAAAATCCTGCACAGCATCTATCAAACCAAAATCTTTATTTTCATAGTATCTGCCCATACTTGTTGGAAACAATAGGATAGGAATGCCTGCGTGGCCAAATATGAGCATCTCCATATCGGTATGCAAATTTGCGCTGTACCACTTTTTATGTTCTTCGTGCATATAGATAAATTGAAAGTTTAAGGTATAAATTAAATTTTAAGTTTGCTTATACTGATACATAATTTATATAGAATAGTAACTTTGCACATTAACTTATTATTAACCACTAATTAAATATTTAGATTTAATTATATGTACACAACAATTTTGTCGGTAAAAATTAACACAATCAATTTAATATTATCATCTACTTTTTTAAAGCGCGAAGTAGAATTTGATCTGTATTTGCCTGAGGGCATTTTGGGGAATGAAAAGATCGAATTGCTTTTGTTAAACGACGGACAGGATGTTGCAAAAATGAATTTTGCCGAAATTTTAACACAAGCACACGTAAATAAAAGAAAAAATAGATTAATTGTTGTGGCCATTAAAGCTTCTGCAGAGCGTGTAATGGAATATGGCGTTGTTGGCGAACCCGATTTTAAAGGGCGAGGAGGCAAGGCCGATGAATATTCTAACTTTATAATAAAAGAATTATTACCCTTCGTAAAAAAGAAAATAGCAATACCCATAACTGGTAGAACTGCTTTTGCAGGGTTTTCTTTAGGTGGCTTATCTGCATTTGATATTGCTTGGAATAATCCATCTTCGTTTGATGTAATAGGCGTATTTTCTGGCGCTTTTTGGTGGCGTAAAAAAGATTTAGCAAATGGTTATACGGATGATGATAGGATAATACATGCATTAATCGATCATACTTCTACCAAACCAAATATGAAATTTTGGCTGATGACAGGTACGGAAGATGAAAAAGCCGATCGCAATAAAAATTTTATTATAGACTCTATCGATGATACGATAGACGTGATAAAGGCTTTACAAAAGAAAAACTACAAGCGCACAAGCGATATATATTATTACGAAAAAGTCGGCGGTAAACATGATGTGCCAACATGGGCGAGCGTTATGCCCGCTTTTTTGAATTGGGCCTTTGAAAATTAGTTTTGATTGCCTAAATTAAGCAGCCTATGAGGGGTAATTTTTAGATAATTGGCTCATACCTTACTTTATTTATGTTATGAGAGAAAGAATTAATAATATCATTTTCAATCACGATACCAAAGCCGGCAGGCTTTTCGATGTAGTGTTGCTTTGGGTAATATTGTTCAGTGTTTTAGTGGTTATTCTGGAGAGCACCCCAACCTTACACGTTCGTTTTTTTAACACTTTTTACTACATCGAGTGGGGTATTACTATTGTTTTTACTATCGAGTATTTATTACGTATTTGGAGCACAAAAACGCCATTAAAGTATATTTTTAGTTTTTGGGGACTAGTTGATTTTATTTCTACCGTTCCTACTTATTTAGAATTGTTGAATTTTGGCTTCCATTATCTACTAGCGATAAGAATTTTTAGGTTGTTGCGTGTTTTTAGGATATTTAAGCTCGTTAAATTTAGTAGAGCGGCCCAGGTTCTCGTTCTCGCTTTAAAAGGTAGCGGCCATAAAATCGGTGTGTTTTTAATGGCTGTTTTTTCAATAATGGTGTTATTGGGTACGCTAATGTATGTGATTGAGGGTGGCGAAAATGGCTTTACCAGCATACCGCAGAGCATTTACTGGGCTGTTGTTACGGTAACCACCGTAGGATTTGGCGATATTGTGCCATCTACAGTTTTGGGTAAGATACTCTCTTCATTGGCGATGATTATGGGTTATGCAATAATTGCTGTGCCAACCGGAATTATAACTGTTGAAATGACAAAGAAGCGGGAGCTCGCCAAAATTTGCGAAGTTTGCAATCATGATAACCCTGATGATGCCAACTTTTGTAACCAATGTGGTTTTCAGTTTTAGCGCCCTAATTCTTCAATTTCATCCGAAGGATAAGTAAAAATACCTTTTAGGTTTTTGTTTGCTTGGCTGAGCATTGCCGATGCCACTTTCTCAATTTTAATACTTCTGTATTTTTTCAATCTGCCTATTAAAAGTGGATTAATCACTTTCATCAAGCCAAACATAAATCCTTCCAAAAATCTATCTTCTTTTCGATCTCCAACTAATAAAGAGGGTTGATAAATATTTAAGCTCTCAAAGCCAACCAACTTTAAATCGCGTTCTATTTCACCTTTTGTGCGGCTGTAAAAAATGCTGGAATTTGCATCTGCACCCATCGAAGACACTAAATGATAAGATTTTGCACCATTTGCAAATGCAATTTTAGCTACATCGAACGGGTATTGGTAATCTATCTTTTTGTAAAGCGCCTTATCTGGTGTTTTTTTTGCGGTGGTTCCTATGCAACAAAAAACGTCATCACCTGTAATTTTATCGGCGTGCTTATTCAGATCTTCAAAATCTATTATGAGCTGTTTAAGTTTGGTATTTGTATTTTTAACTTCCTTTCGGGTAATAACCAAAACCTCGCTGTATGCAGAACTAGCTAATAATTTTCCTAATAAATCTGCACCAATTAAGCCTGTTGCACCAATTAAAATTGCTTTCTTACTCATGGTTTATTTCTTTTTAAGGATGATTTTAAATTCCCTTTTCCCATCGTGATATGTTCCTAAAATCCTTTGTGGCTCATCAGCATATCCTGCTCTCATGCCATATAAAATAAAATAGTTTTTGCTAAATTTTAGTGGATTAATGTAATGTAGGAATTTTAGCTGTTCTTTTTCATCTGCTACGCCACTAACTGAAGTAAAAATTAAAGCCTTTTTATGGTTAATTTTTAAACTGATTCTGCTCGCACCAATATAGCCATTTGCCAATGTAAATTTAATGCTGAATCCATTAAAAGCACCCACATAATCAACTGATTCATAAGCTTTTTGGGCGAAACAAAGAACAGGTGAAAACAACAAAATTGATAAAATAAAAATCTTTATTTCCTTCATTTAGTTATAATAGACCCTCCAATTGCCATTATATTTTTTATCAAAATTTTCCTTACTATCAAAAACTGAATTAAAGTTATCGATCGTAAAATAATTAAATTGATCGAGTGGTTTTAAAATATTGAAGTATTCTTGTTTGAAGAGCTTAGTTAAGCCAGATTTACTTTGTTGTTTCATTTGTGTGGCGGTGTAAAAAAAGAAAGTTACATGTTCTCCATATCTGGCTATTTCCCAGAGTAAATCTTTATATTTTTCTTTAAACGCCTCAATCTTTTTTAGTGGGATTTTGGTGTTGGCTTCTTCTCTCGCTAAAGGTTCAAACGCATAGATCAATAATAAAATTGAAGAAAATGATGGTTTGAAGAGTTCCTCATATTTCTTGATAATTTTATTTTTTTTGTAATGTGATATCGTAAACCTATCCTTTGTGAAAAACTGATTTAATGTGCTCCGCTGATCGAAAATGAGTTGAACGCGGGTATAATCTTCATTCAATACATCAACATAGATGTTAAGAATTTGGACATTGTAGGTTGCATTTATCCAATCTGCAAACTGTAAAAATTTTTTGTCGAGATGCTGTACCCCTAATTTTATTAATCGGGTTTCTTTATATTCAGGATCATGGATTCTTAGCATACGCTTTTAACAAACTCAAAACGATATGGTTCTAAGTGATTGAGCATAATTTCAATACATTTTATTGTAGAAAACAAAAATCGAATGATTTTTATGGAACTATAAACTTAAAAAGTTTTTCGTTAGCTATATATAACGATATTTTTATATTAAAGAAGTGATAAGGGAAGCGTTAACTTCCCCTAGTATAATCTTATACTTTTTTAGGAGGCAAATCAAAAGCAATTGCTTCGTGTTCGAAATGATTGTTGTGCGAACCATCGCAAAAAGGTTTGTTTTTAGAAAGTCCACAACGGCAAATGCCAACCACTGTTCTGCCTTGCAAACCATATTGGTTTCCTGCTCTATCTACTATTTCGAAATCGCCTTCTATTTTAAGCGAACCATTGTTGTTAACTGTTATTTTTGTAGTACTCATTATCTTTAATTTTTTACTAAGCTAAAGTAAACACAGCTTTAAAGCGACTATAATTTCAATTTAGAACGATTATGGTTTTTTTTCAAGCCGATTAGCATATAAATGCATCACTTCTTAATGGCGAGCGTTTCGGTTTGAGCCATCAATTTAAAAAGGCTTAATAAATGCCACCGAAAGCTAAACAGAGAAAAATAATTGCGATAACATCACCCAAACTATTGATTATCAAAATTTAACAAAAAGATAATTGCATTTTTTATTGGGGTTGTATAAAATTTTTCAATTAAAAAACATACCTTTGCGCAAATTTATAGGCGCATTATATGCAAAAAATTAGAAATATAGCTATTATAGCACACGTAGATCACGGTAAAACAACAACGGTTGATAAAATTTTACATGCGTGTTCTATTTTTCGTGATAACGAACAAACAGGAGATTTAATATTAGATAGTAATGATTTAGAACGTGAACGCGGGATTACAATTGTATCTAAAAACGTTTCTGTTATGTACAAAGACGTAAAAATTAACATTATAGATACGCCTGGTCACGCGGATTTTGGTGGTGAGGTTGAGCGTGTTTTGAAAATGGCTGATGGCGTGGTTTTGTTATGTGATGCTTTTGAAGGTGCAATGCCTCAAACACGTTTCGTAACCCAAAAAGCTTTGGCATTAGGTTTAAAGCCAATTGTATTGGTAAACAAAGTGGATAAAGAAAACTGTCGCCCAGAAGAAGTTTATGAGCAAATTTTCGAATTGTTCTTCAACTTAGAAGCTACAGAAGATCAATTAGATTTCCCTGTAATTTACGGATCATCAAAAAATGGTTGGTTTAGTACAGATTGGAAGGTTAAAACTGACAATATTTTCCCTTTATTAGATGCTATAGTGGAATACATTCCACCTGCACCAATTAATGAAGGTACTTTACAAATGCAAATTACCTCATTAGATTATTCATCTTTCGTAGGTCGTATTGCAATTGGTCGCGTTCATCGCGGTAGCATTAAAGAAAACCAACCTGTTACTTTAATTAAGCGCGATGGTAAGATTGTAAAATCTAGAGTAAAAGAATTATATACTTTTGAAGGTTTAGGAAAAATTCGTGCTACTGAAGTAAGATCAGGAGATATTTGTGCCGTTGTAGGTATTGATGGTTTTGATATCGGCGATACTATTGCTGATTTTGAAGCACCAGAACAATTGCCTGTTATCAGTATTGATGAGCCAACAATGAACATGTTGTTTACCATTAACAACTCACCATTTTTTGGTAAAGAAGGTAAATTGGTTACTTCTCAACGTATTAAAGAACGTTTGATGAAGGAAATGGAGAAAAACTTAGCTTTAAAAGTAATCGATACAGCTTCTCCAGATGCTTGGTTGGTTTACGGTCGTGGTATTCTGCATTTATCGGTATTAATCGAAACAATGCGTCGCGAAGGTTACGAAATGCAAGTTGGTCAGCCACAAGTTATCATTAAAGAAATTGATGGTAAAAAATGTGAGCCAATTGAAACATTAATTGTAGATGTACCAGGTGAAGTTTCTGGTAAGGTAATAGAATTGGTAACGCAGCGTAAAGGTGAGTTGTTAATTATGGAGCCAAAAGGCGATTTACAACACTTAGAATTCGAAATTCCTGCACGTGGTATTATCGGTTTGCGTAACAACGTATTAACTGCAACAGGTGGCGAAGCAATTATGGCACACCGTTTTAAAGCATACGAACCTTGGAAAGGTACAATACCTGGTCGTTCTAACGGGGTATTGGTTTCTATGGAAAAAGGTATGACTACTGCTTATTCAATCGATAAGTTACAAGATAGAGGGCGTTTCTTTGTAGATCCAGGAACTGATGTTTACGAAGGTCAGATTATGGGTGAGCACATTCGCGATAATGATTTAGTTATCAATATTGTAAAAGGAAAAGCTTTAACCAACATGCGTGCATCTGGTACTGATGATAATGCTCGTATTGCACCAGCAATTAAGTTCTCGTTGGAAGAAGCGATGGAATATATCCAAGCTGATGAGTACATTGAAGTAACACCTGCAAGTATGCGTTTACGTAAAATTCATTTAACGGAGCAACAACGTAAAATGAACGGTAATAAAAACTAATAAACCTTAAATTCCCTAAAGGGATCTTTAAATATTGAAGCCCATTTCTTAATTGAAATGGGCTTTTTTAATTTCTAGTTTTTAACAGGTGCTCAATATTATTTTATAAATATTCGTTTACCTCAACATTAAGCCATTAAGAAAAATTAAGTTTTAATTCCCTTAATTTCTTAATGGTTTATTCTTCTTAAATACCTATGGTTTTATTAAAATATATTTATTGGTTGTACTTTGCTGCAAAAAATATAAATGCTACATTGCTAATCAATGGAAGATCAAGATGTAAAAATTTCGAGAAAGAAACCGATATTTCCGGTTACCCCAGCTTTACAGAAATACTTACGCCATTACCAACGGGATGCGAAATTGCCTATAAAGTACAGCGATTTGATGCAATTTACCGAGGCTTATCCAATAATGGATAAATTTGGGAAAGACTCACTTTGGGAGGGGCCAATCTATCCTCAAGATTTAATTGAAAGTATTCATAACGGTTTAAAAGTAGTTTATGCAAATTTAAAGGCTTCCGGTAATCTCCGTATTGTACAGCATAAGTTTATCGATAAAATAGAGTACTGTACTTTTGGAAATACCCATCCATTTCGTATCCGCATTGTGAATAGATTGAATGACGTTTACGATTATTTTTATGTTAAAAAGGCCGATGCATCTAGAATATATGGCTTGGAAATGGAAGAAATCTTATCTCCAAATCAGGTAAATTATTTGGTAGATGGCGATACATTGATTGAAGAACATATTGCGGGAATTCCTGGTGATGTTTTTACAAAAAGCCAATTATATACACCCGGATTTAACCCAACCAGAATTGCCAAAGAGTTTGTAAAATTTAACGAACGTTGCTTAATTATGCTTTTGGGCGATATGAGAGCCTATAATTTTGTCGTACAAATTACCCCTGACTTTGATGACATTCAGTTTCGCATTCGGGCAATTGATTTTGATCAGCAGTTTTTTGAAGGAAATTTAAAGGTTTATTTACCACAATTTTTTAAAGAAAATTTGCCCTACGTTAAAATGAGCATGGAGCAGTTAACCGAAAAAACTGTTCTTCAATATCAACAGGAAGAAAAATCTTCAATAGTTCATCGGGTAAGAAGCGAACGCCATCGGTTAACTGATCTTCGCGACGTATCTAGCAAAGAGGAATTAACCACACCAGAAAATATTGCCATTTTAAAACAGGGAATGAGCGATTATTTTAAAGATTCCAATTATTTAAGGTGTAAAAACATGACCGATATAATCGAGCTTAATATTAAGAATATTATCCGTCAGGTTAAGTTGTAAAAATCAGAGCGCGCTAAAAAAGCCAAAGTTAATCGTTTGTTTTTCTATGCTTAATAAAATACGCCAATAAGTTGCCCGCAATAATTAAGTGGTTTAATACATTTGGTAGTAAACCATAATACTTCGAAAAAATTTTAAACCTTTCTATCAAACTTTCGCGCTGTTTTTGCTTACTCATACCACCAACTAAGTATTTGGCAACATAGGCATGCACATTAACTATATTCGATGCTTTTTTTGATGCTTTAATAATCCAATCGATATCGGCACTGTATTTATACCTTAAATTGAATGGAGAAACAATGCTTCTCCTAATGTAAATGGCTTGATGACTAACGCTCATACCAAATTTAAAGCTCTTCCAACTAAATTCTTCTGGTACTTCGTGTCTTCTCTTACCTAAACTCTCCCAATTGTCGTTGTACATTTCTGTCTCACCATAATAAATATCAGCGCCTGGCGAGGTATTAAAAATATCTTCGACAGTATGATTTGCATAAATTTCATCACCCGAATTCATAAACAGCACATATCTGCCTTCGGCCAAGGCTAAGCCCTTATTCATTGCGTGGTAAATACCTTTATCTGGTTCAGATACAATTTTAGCAATCCGATCGTTATACCGCATAACAACATCCAAAGTGCCATCAGTTGATGCCCCATCAATAACAATATATTCTATATTTTTGTAGGATTGATCCAGTACAGATAAAATTGTACGTTCAATATCGCGAACATTATTATATACAACAGTGATGACGGTTAATTTTGGCATTTAAAGTAGCTGATAAATTTTTTGATGTTAACTTTAATAGGAAGGTAATTATTGCGCTAAATTTAGTAAAAGATTATTTTATTTTTTTTAAAATTCACTTCAATATTAAACCAATGCATTTAGTAAAGTTGATACGCATCACTGCAAGTTTAACCATTATCCGTTTTATTTGTAAGTTTGTTGCAACCAATATTATTTGATGCGCATATTAGTTGTACATAATTTTTATCAAGATCCTGGCGGTGAAGATGAAGTTTTTCGTTTAGAAAAAGCCATGCTTTCAGAAACTGAAGAGGTTTTCGAACTTACATTCTCAAATAAAAAGGGATGGGCAGGTTGGATTCAGTTTTTACTTTATCCTTATAATTTCATCGCAATGCGAAGAATTAAAGCAGCCATAAAGCAGTTTAAGCCAGATTTGGTTCACATTCATAATTTGCATTATGCAATTGGTCCAGCGGGGATAAAAGCGGTTAAGAAATTTAAAATTCCGTTGGTGATGACACTTCATAACTTTAGGTTGATTTGTCCTTCTGCTACACTTTTTAACAACGGAAATGTTTTTTTAGATAGCGTAAAGAGCGATTTTCCGTGGAAAGCGGTTAAATTAGGATTATTTTCCAATTCGATAATTAAAACTTTTTGGTTGGCATTTGCTAATTGGGCACATAAAAAAATGGGGACTTATAATTTGGTCGATCAATATATTGTACTTACCGATTTTGCTCGAAAAATTTATCTTTCTTCTACCCTAAATATAAGTGAACAAAAATTTTCTTTAAAACCGAATTTCATTTTTAAGTTGGATTTTCCTAATAAACCTAAACAAGATTATTTTCTTTATGTAGGTCGATTATCCGAGGAAAAAGGAATACGAATTGCCTTAAACGCAGCTTTAAAAGGAGATTTTAAATTAAGTATTGCAGGTGATGGACCATTGAAAAATGAACTTTTAAGCGCTGCGGCACAAAACAAGAACATTGTGCTTTTGGGTGCCTTAAGTAAAAATGAAGTTTTAAGCCAAATGAGCAGTTGTAGTGCGTTAGTTTTCCCTTCTATATGTTTTGAAGGAATGCCAATGTCTATAATTGAAGCTTTTGCATGTGCTACGCCTGTTATTGCGAGTAATTTGGGTGCAATGCAAACGATGATTACCGATGGCGAGAATGGTTTGTTTTTTAATCCTGGGGATGTAGATTCACTTTTGGGAAATATTGCAAAATTTAGCAGTTTAACCCAGCAATCGAAATTACAAATGGGCGCAAACGCAAAGCTTGCGTATGAAAGTAGCTATACCGAAAAAGAAAACAAAAATATTTTAATGCAAATTTACAGCAAAGCGATGCAATAGTTATCAATAAGCCTTATTGTAGCCATCTGATTTTTAAAATATCTTAATATCGTGATCAGATTTTTTGGATAAAACGGTGTAAGCATTAGCAAATTGTTCCTTTTTCTTTTTCCCTAAAACATTCCCAATTGTTTTTTTAACAAAATATTCCAAATTGATGCGCAACTTTTTTACGACTGATTTTTTGGCTTTTTTGTTTATAAATTCGTTAAAAAAGTTTACAGCCGGCTCTGTCATCGAGGTTTTGTCTGTTACAATTTCTAAGCCTTCACTTTTAAGCAAAAACCTTAAAGAAGTGGGCGTGTACATATTAATGTGCCCATAATCTAAAAAATGTTTAATGCGTTTATCAACACCAAAACGGTAATCTTTAGGTACTTCTATAACAACGTATTTTGCAATTCTTTTTAATTCTCTAAGTAAAATGCGTTCATGTTCTACATGTTCTAACACGTGGGCAAGAATAACTAAATCGAAGCTATCATCTGCGTAAGGGATTTTGTAGCCATCGAAAGTTTGCACTTCTTTTAAGGTTGATAAATTTAATGCTTTAATTTTATCTACGCCAGTTTGTGCAATTTCTAAAGCGTAAAGTTCAGATCCAAATTTCCATTCGTTTAAATAATGAAGAATACTTCCATCGCCCGCGCCAACTTCCAATATTTTTTTCGGGCTGATTGCCTTGCAAACATCTACAATATTTTTTGCTTTAAATTTTGCACTCAGCATACGCCAAGCTACATCGTTTTTAGCATAGAAATCATCGTAGGCAGCTTTTACATTCTCGCTGATAATATCAACCATAAATTGCGAATTGGGGTATTTTAAATTATTATTAGTGTTAAAAAATCAATTTATATTATTCATAGTTAATAAATTGAAATTCAGTGCGTTAATTATAAAAATCGTGTTAACCAAAAGTAAGAATTAATTTTTCCTAATTTTTAGTTTTTATTGAATCGTTGAATCATATATCGTTTTATGCGTTGCCATAAATTGCCTTTTCTGCCAGCCAAAAATTCCTTTACCAATTCGTAAGCATCTTTGTTCTGCACTAATTGCTCTGGAAAATAAGTGATTGGTTTTGGATTGATTACAACGTTATAAATATCGCTAATTCCTGAATGAACGCCTGAACCATCGCTTCCGATGTTATTTATTAAAGATTTTGATGGGTTTAAAGTTAATCCTCCTTTTAAAAAAATAGATGCATACCATCTTATTGCCCAACTGTTATTTTTGCCATTTTTAAACTCTTTAACCTGCTTCCAAAAGTTCATTTTATGATCGATTGAAAATGATGCAATTTTCGATTTATCAAATTGGGCAATTAATTTATCAATATTAGGTTCAAAATGTTGCCAAGCACTTGCCCATGTGGCCCAGCCCCAACTCGATGCAATTTGATAAAAAAAAGATTCTGGCAAATTGTTTTCTTTCAGTGGATACATATAGGCGCCAATATGCATCACTTTTTCGGCTGCTTTATACTTCGTAAGTCCATCATTAAAAAACCTTAAAGTATGTGGCGAGGTAATTAAATCATCTTCAAAAACGATAATTTGTCCATAAAGTTCAACTATTTCTGTAACGCCTTGAATTATTGATTCTGCTAGACCTATATTTCCTTTTCTTTCGATTATTTTAACGGACTTAAATCCATCTATATTTTTTATAATGTCTCTTACCTCGGTTACTTTATCAATATCTTGATTAGTTTTTGGGCCATCGGAAAATATAAATAATCTACTTTCTGCAGCAAGTTCATTTTGCTGTAAAAATTTAATCGTACGCAAAGTGTGTTTTGGCCGATTGTAAACAAATAGTGCTATTGGAGCAAGGTGCTGCATTGTTTCTTTACTGCAAAAATTTAGAGAAAATAAATTATTTTAAACATAATAACTATATATCAAAAGTCACAACCTATTCTTGTGGTGGCACTTCCACAGAAAAAACGTATCGCTTTTAGTAAAAATACCAAATTGAAAAAGGCATTTTAACGTTGTTTTAAATGCCCAAACAGTTATTGGTTTTATAAAAAACTGAGGTTGCTTTGTTGTAGAATAATCCTGGAGAAATGCCGCTAAAGCTTAATTCTTTAAATCCATTAGTTGTAAGGAGTTTTCGCGCAGGTTCGTATGCTAATCTTTCGCTATCATCTAAAACAATTACACCGTTTTCGGTTAGCGCATTAATACTGTATTTACAGCAATTTACCCTATCACGGCCATCAACAATAATAACCTCAAATTTTTTGTTTAGCAAAGTTGCCTTTTTTGCGTATTCTCCATCAGTTGCTAAAATGCAGTATATCATTTCGGCATTTGCCGGACTAGTATTTTTAATTTTATTTAGCCACGTTTCGTCGTGCTCAACAGAAGTAACCGTAGCAACCTTATCAGCATAAAAAAGGGTTGAACTTCCTGATCCATATTCAAAAATATTTTGGCTTTTATTTAATCTTTCTTTAATAAAATCGATAAAAGAATAAGTTACCCAAGGTAAGGGATTTCCATTTTCATCAACGGCTTGTTGCTGATCAAAGGCGGTAAACCAGCCAATACTTTTTAAATAACCTTTATGTCCGTAGGATAAGAGTGCTTTTAATCGCTTGGGTTTTGCGAGTAAGTTTGCTAGTGCTTTAAGATTGCTCAATTTTTAATATTTTTTTAAATAGATTAACCAAAAATAACGATTTTAACATCAAAATACCTTGGTTTCGTGTTTTTGAAACGAATAAAAGAAAGAATGTAGATGCAATGCATGCAATTAAAGTGGCAACAGACGCACCTAAACCTGCATACTTTGGAATTAACCATAAGTTTAACAATATATTGATGATTGCACCTAAACCCGTTCGGTAAAATGCAATTCTTGTATAACCCTCGGCAATTAAATACTGCGAACTTGCGGCGCCTAAAAACACAAAAACGCCCGACCATATATGAATTGAAAGCATTGGGCCTGCACCATCAAACTTGCCTTTGTAAATAATGTGAATAATATCAGAGGCAAAAAAACTGATAAAAATCGCAATCGGTAAGCTGATTAAAACCATTAAATCGTACAGGTTGCCTAGTCGTTTAAGGTATCGGTTCAAATCTGTTTTGCGGGCATTAAGCAAGGCAGGAAATACAGAAGTTACAATGGCCACGGGGATAAAATACCAAGCTTCGCTTAAATTTTGCGCCGAGCTGTAAATCCCCACGGCCTTACTGCCAACGCTTTTTAGCATAATTACATCTATTTTCATGTAGATAGATACCATTACTGCAGCCAAAATTAATGGAGTAGATTTTTTTAGCAGATCTTTTGCACGTTGCTTATCAAAATTCCAATCGAATATGTGTAAGCCTCTTTTTTGGTAAATGATGATTAAGCCCGAAGCTAAAATTAAACCATCTAAAACATAAGCTAAAACAATATAAATTAGCGGTAAACCTAAACTAATTACAATAATTTTAAATATTGCGGTGACAATGAGCGAGGTATTTTGGACGTGAACAACGTATTTAGATTGAACCTGAGATTGAAAATAAGAATCGATAACATTAAACGATTTGAAAAACGAGGCTAATGCCAACAAGCCGATAAGCAAAGTAAGCGGTTGCTCGCTCGGATTTGGCGTTAAATGATGAGAAAAAAGATAAATACCAATTACAATAGGTATCAGTAATGCATTGGTAATTAGGCGTAACCAAAGCGAAGTTCCTAAAATTTCATCTCTTTTATTTGGTTCTTGAATAATTTCTCGAATGATAAAAGTATCTAAACCCAAAGCACCAACAGCAGCCATTATTGCCACCAATGATAAGCCAAAACTTAAATCGCCAAATAGAATTGGACCTAAATAACGGGCAATTAAAAGGTTTACAATAAGGCTAAGCAACTTGCCAAACATTAGCCAACCTGTATTTTTTAAGTACTTGTTAAACGCTTCCTGATCAAAACCTTTTAAGGCAGTAAACTTCATTTCTGCAAAGATGTAAAATTAATTAGGTTAAATGGTGCTGGAATTGTGATCAAACAGAGGCATTATACTGCTTCAACCTTAAAACTTTTTTCAATTCTGTTTAATTGTTTTAAATGATGATTGAGGTGAATTTCTATAAAACGCAACCATTGTTCAGCATTTAAATAGCCTAACCTTGGGTGTAAAACTTTACTGTTTTTGTTTGAATTTAATATTGTGGGATAGGCCGAAGCCAAACTTACCTCAAATTGATTTATAAAATTTAAGGCTTCGGGTTTTGATATTTTCTTAACCCGATCAATTAACTGCTTAGGCACCTTATATTTTTTAGCTGGCGGAAAAGCGCCAAAAAATAAAATCATTTTTACTGCAAAATGTGTAGGTTTATCTTCTCCTTTTCCCTTCGCTGCGTTTTCTAAAGCGATTAAAGAAAGTAAACTGGCATCAAAAATATGCGAATAAACTTCGCTGTAACTCCACCCTAAAATGGGTGGAATTTGTTGAAAATTAGCATCTGTATAGGATGACAACTTACTTTTGTAAGCACCCACAATTTTATTAATCGAAAATTTTATTTTGGCCGTGTTCATTAAATAAAGATAAACTATTTATTTACTGTTTAAGAAGCTTAAGAAATCGCTTTTATTGGATGAGAAAGTAAATAAATCAGCTAAAGTAAAATAATTTTGAGGGTCGATAATGCTTTTATAAATCGCTTTTGCACCTACCAAACGGTTGTTATCAAATGAATAATATTTTAAAAGGATTCTGGCTTGTTCGGTGGTAAAGTTTCCGCTTTTCGAAGCGACTTGGAGCAATTTCGTTTTACCATCATCAAACGATTCATCTTTTATCAATTTATTTAATTGCTGAAAGGCTTCCGGGGATAGAGATTTAGGCACTTCGGTGTAATTTTGATCGATTGCATTGTCGCTTGTATTATTGTTGTAATTGTCAAAATCATCCAATGCATATTCTACGTTTCTGTAGATATTTAACTGTTTAATTACCCTCATGCCCATGTTTTTAGCATAAGTTAATATCAAACGTTGATCTTGAACAACTGCTATGTTTTTCTTAAAAATAACAATATTATTTCTGTAAATCGAAATTACAGGGTTTGAATTATATACATCGTAAAATCGAAATCTTCCGTTTTCGGATCCTACAAATTCATTATCTAAATAAACGGTGTAAGTGCCGGCATCATTTATTTGAAGAAAAACTTCGGCTCTGTTTCTGTTTTTTTGTGCGAAACTTAAAGTGGTATAAAAAACCATTACGATTAAGAGGATAATTTTTTTCATGTATTTAAATTTTGATTTTTTATTTGCTTTATTACCTTAACAGGGAAGCCTTTCGAATAAATTTAGGGGCGTAGCATTTATTGCTCGAATTTAAGAAATTATTGTTTTAACTGCCCAATATTATTTAAAGCTTCCGTTAGCTCTTTTGGCTTATTGGTGCCAATAAGTAATCTATTTTCATCAGTAAATTCGAGTTGTAGGCCAATATTCCCCGAAACATTAAAAGCTTTGCCTCCGCCGAAAAGTCCTAATCGTAATCCCCAACCGCCAAACTCAGGTATTGGAGCGTACTTGCGAACAAAACATTTTATTAAACTTTGCCAAGTATAATGCCTAAATGTTAGATGGAAAGGGAAAAATCTAACGTAAATTCCATCGCTTTTTATCTGTGTTTGTAATTTAAAGGTTAAAAACAAAATTGTTAGTGCAAATGTAAATCCCGTTACTAACAAAAGGCCAGTATCGGTAATCGGATGGTCTCCAAATTGTTGTTTGCCAATAACCTGGTTAAAAAGTCCAAAAATGAATAGTAAGTTAATGCCTAACAAAATTAACCACAACCACCATTGCTTAAATTTTTGTGTTTCTGAAAACAAGATTTCATTGCTCATTTATTTTTATTCGTGGCAACATTTATATGTAAACAATTTGCTTAAAATAAATCAAAGAGCTCTTCCAAATGATGGATTTGGTCCTTCACATCTTCAGGTTTTTCTTTTTTAAGTGGATTGAAAAAAATGGCGTCCATTCCAAAATTTAAAGCACCATAAATGTCGGCCTCCAAGCTATCGCCGATCATTATACTTTCGGTTTTATTCGCCTTGGCTTTTGATAATGCTTGTTCAAAAATTAATGGATTTGGTTTATTTACACCAATATCTTCAGAAATAATCACGTTAGTAAAATAAGGGTTCAATGCAGATAAATTCATCTTAGTCAAAGTGGTTTCTTTAAAGCCGTTTGATATGATGTGCAAAGTATATTTATTTTGTAGGTAACTTAAAACTTGATTTGCACCATCAAATAAATTGGTTTTAGTCGGACTAATTTTCACATAATCATCTTCAAATTGATGTGGTACTTGATCTGGATGAATGCCAAGCTGAATAAAAGTTTTGTTAAAACGTTCGGCTCTTA
Organism: Pedobacter changchengzhani; assembly: GCF_004354365.1. Taxonomy (GTDB): domain Bacteria; phylum Bacteroidota; class Bacteroidia; order Sphingobacteriales; family Sphingobacteriaceae; genus Pedobacter; species Pedobacter changchengzhani. Next base: position 167,054 of record NZ_SJCY01000002.1, on the reverse strand, counting down.
AAACATCTTTGGTTATTTTGCCAAGGTGATAATCGGCCCACAGCTGATGGTTATTTTCAGTGTAAGTAGTTATAAATTCGGCGCATGAATTTAACCCCAATGTATCGAGTTTATATTCGGAGTAGAGTTCAGTCAACGTTTCTTCCGCATTGCGATCGAAATCCCAAATGGTATGGTCTAAATCGAAAAAAATGTGTGTTTTTGTTTGCATGTTACAAGCAAATATAGGCTGTTCTTAAGCAAACTCCTAAACTTTCTCCCCATACGCTAAATCGCCTGCATCGCCCAAACCGGGTACAATGTAACACTTGCTGGTCATTTCATCATCAATTGCGCCAAGCCAAAGTTTAGCCTTTGGCAAATTTGCACGAACATGTGCAACGCCTTCGGTACTTGCAATTGCGCATACAATGTGTAGTTCCGCAATATCGTATCGGTTCATTAATTCTTTACAGCACATTACCATGCTTTGCCCGGTTGCCAACATTGGGTCGGCCATTATTAAAGTTCTGCCGTTTAAGTCTGGCGTAGAAACGTAATCCATTTGAATAATAAAATCGCCATTTTTTTTTGTTTTGCGGTAAGCGGATATAAAACAACATTCTGCGCGATCGAAAATATTGAGCAAACCTTGTTGCAAAGGTAAGCCGGCACGTAAAATCGTGGCCAAAATTGGTTGTTCTTTTAAAACTTCGCATTGCGATATGCCTAATGGCGTTACTACGTTTTTCGATGTAAAATTTAATCCCTTGCTTAATTCATAAGCAAAAAACTCGCCTATTCTTTCTAAATTTTTCCGAAAGCGCATGGCATCCTTCTGAATATTTTCATCGCGAAGTTCGGCGATAAAAGTATTGGCTATAGATTTAGTTTTACTTAGGTTAAAAATCATTTGTGTAGGATTAATGTTAATAAATTTATCTAAAACGCTATTCTTCTTTGTATTTCAAAATCATAGCGAAAGCGCATCGAAACTTTTAAAGTTTTCACTTTCTTCATAAACTAAACTAGTTGGGCTTATTTGCTTTTTTAAATTTACTATAAAAATTGCAATTAAAAGCTAGCCGAAAATTTTGTATCTGGATATAGAAGTTTGCCACTTTTTCGGTCAGCGCCTTTAATTACGTGGTTGATGCTTATTTGGTCATCAAACAAATCGTAAAGAATTCGATTATCAACATCAACCTTTTTTACGGTTTTTATGTTTTCAATCTCCATGTAAATATTAGTTACTTCATGGTCAATTTCGAAACCGATGTAGTTTAAAGTTGCATTTTTTTGATCGACGGTTATTTTTAAATGGCTTAAAAGATATTTCTTAACCAAATTATCCATCGTGCTTTTTAATGCTGGTTTAGATAAATCGGTTTTTTGCTTATAATTTTTACTTAAAATATCTTCAAAATCATCGGTAAAAATTTTACAGGTTACTTCGAGCGTTTTATCTTTAGCATTAAAATTTACTTCGGTAGTGCTCACATGTAGCGGGTGTTTAGCTACTGGAATGGAGATATTTAGTAAAAGGAGAATAATTATTGTAACAAATTTAATATTTAACAGATTCATTTATCAGCGTTTAGCTTAATTAACAATAAAATATTCTAATTTTAATTTTTCAAATCTACAAAACTAACTTATAACTTATTAATGCCGTTTCAAGATTTTGTTTTCTACTTTAAACTAGGGTGGCAACATATTGTAAGTTTAGATGCTTTGGATCATCAACTGTTTATTTTAGCGTTGGTGGCAATTTATACCTATAAAAATTTTAAGCAGGTTTTAATTTTAGTTACCGCATTTACCATTGGGCATTCTATTACTTTATTGCTTAGTGTTTTAGATATTATTCGTTTTAGCAGTAAATGGGTTGAGTTTTTAATACCTTGTACAATTTTTATTACAGCAATTAGTAATTTATTGAGGAAAAATTTTTCCTTAAAATCAATTAGAATAAATTATTATTTGGCACTTTTCTTTGGCCTAGTTCATGGTATGGGCTTTGCAAACTCTGTTAGGATGATGTTGGCTAGTAATGAAAACATCAGTTGGGGTTTATTTGGCTTTAACGTAGGTTTAGAGTTTGGCCAAATATTTATGGTGCTCATTATCTTATTGATAACTTTTATAATTTTTAACTACACCCATATTAAAAGATTAAATTGGGTAATATTCGTCTCCGCTGCGGTATTTGCGCTCTCGTTACAAATGGCCTTACAAAGGCTTCCATTTTAAAAAAATTAAATATGAAAAGACTATACATATTATCAGGCCTTATCGTTTTTGTTAGCAGTTTATCAATTGCTCAAGATATTCAAAACAATCCGGGCAGTAATCATGGCAATAAATTTGAGCAGTTGGGCACAATATTACCTACGCCTAATGAGCAACGTACAGCGAGTGGCGCGCCAGGTGTAAAATATTGGCAACAACGTGCCGATTACGACATTAAGTGCGAGCTTGATGAGAAAAACTTAACATTAAAAGGAAGCGAAACGGTTACTTACACCAATAATTCTCCCGATCCACTTACTTATATTTGGCTTCAGCTCGATGAAAATGAGCACAGTTCTGATCGGAATGCAAACTATCAAGATGCGAGCAGATTTCCATCAACTTTAACCACCGGTTCTATTGATAATGCTTCGAAAAAAAGCAATAATAATTTGGGGATAAACATTACTAAAATTACAGATGTTGCTGGGAAAAACCTCGCTTATACCGTTAATAAAACGATGATGCGTGTTGATTTGCCAATTGCATTAAAAAACGGGCAGAAATTTATTTTTAACATAGATTGGAATTACCACATTAGCAATAGGCAAACCGTTGGCGGGCGTGGTGGCTATGAATTTTTTCCTGAGGATGGTAACTATTTGTTTACCATGTCTCAATGGTATCCTCGCCTGTGTGTGTACAGCGATTTTCAAGGCTGGCAAAACCATCAGTTTACAGGTAGAGGCGAGTTTGCTTTAACTTTTGGCGATTTTAAAGTGCAAATGACAGTACCCGCCGATCATTTAATTGGAAGTACAGGCGAGTGTATAAATTATACGGCAGTGCTAAATCCTTTGCAGTTAAGCAGGTATAATGCAGCTAGAAAATCTTCAGTTCCGATTGAGATTCAAACTTTAAACGAAGCGAAATTAGCGGAAACGAGAAAATCAACCGCTAAAAAGACCTGGGTTTTCCATGCCAATAACGTTCGTGATTTTGCATGGACATCATCACGAAAATTTATTTGGGACGGTATGAACCAAAAGATTGAAGGCAACGGAAATAACGTAATGTGTATGAGTTTTTATGGCAAAGAAGCATATAACTTATACAGTAAGTTTTCTACTCGTGCTGTTGCACACACTATAAAAACCTATTCAGATTTTACCATTCCGTACCCATATCCGGTAGCGCAAAGTATCGAAGCTTCTAACGGTATGGAATACCCAATGATTTGCTTCAATTACGGGCGAACAAATAGCGATGGCACTTATAGCGAAAGCACAAAAAATGGTATGTTGGGCGTGATTATTCACGAAGTTGGACATAATTTTTTTCCAATGATTGTGAATAGTGATGAACGCCAATGGACTTGGATGGATGAAGGGCTAAATTCTTTTGTAGAATATTTAACCGAAGAACTTTGGGATAATACCTTCCCTAGTAAAAAAGGCCCGGCTTATACCATTGTAGATTATATGAAATTGCCAAAGGATGAATTGGAGCCAATTATGACCAACTCTGAAAACATTACCCGTTTTGGACCGAATGCGTATTCTAAGCCTGCTACAGGATTAAATATTCTGCGAGAAACGATTATGGGCAGAGAGTTGTTCGACTTTGCTTTTAAACAATATGCTAAAAGATGGGCATTTAAGCACCCAACGCCAGCCGATCTTTTCCGCACGATGGAAGACGCCAGTGGCGAAGATTTAGATTGGTTTTGGAGGGGTTGGTTTTATGGAACCGATGCTTGTGATATTTCTTTGGATAGCGTGAAGTTTGCACAGCCAGATTTTGCAACTCGTACGGATCCAACGCGAATAGAAATGGTTAAAATAGATAAACCGTTGCTAAATTCTTTTGATGATATTTCGAAAATTAAGAACCGCAGCGATATGAAAATAAGTTTTTATGTAGATAAAGATGTGGCTACACACGATTTTTATTATAAATACGATAGAGGATTGGTTAGCGTAGATAATACTACAGCCACCAAAACAGAAGAAACAAGCAATTTAGAATTGGTGCCTGTTAACGAACAGCAAAAATATGCGGGTAAATATTTATACGAATTAAATTTTAGTAATAAAGGTGGTTTAGTAATGCCAATTATTGTTCAGTTTACTTACAAAGATGGATCAACAGAAATAGATAGAATTCCGGCGCAAATTTGGAGGCATAATGAAAAATCTACCTCAAAATTTTACGCTAAGGATAAAGAAGTTGCTTCCATTTTAATAGATCCGCTACGCGAAACCGCTGATATTGATACGAGTAATAATATTTGGGGCGCAGATAAAGCAAAAGAAAGCAAATTTCAACTTTACAAAGCTAAGGCGGCTTCTGCAAGAGGCCAATCCTCGGGCATAAACCCAATGCAAAGCGCAGGTGGCAAATAGCCGTTGATTAATTTGCCAAAGAAGTCAAGTTTTTAAAACTTGACTTCTTTCATTTATGCACTTTCTGTTAGAGATTATTAAATATCGTTAAACTGATTTCAATCTTCGGGCATAAACCCTATGCAAAGCGCAGGTGGCAAATAGCCGTTGATTAATTTGCCAAAGAAGTCAAGTTTTTAAAACTTGACTTCTTTCATTTATGCACTTTCTGTTAGAGATTATTAAATATCGCTAAACTGATTTCAATCTTCGGGCATAAACCCAATGCAAAGTGCAGGTGGCAAATAGCCGTGGATATAATATACCAAAGAAGTCAAGTTTTAAAAACTTGACTTCTTTCATTTACGCACTTTCTGTCAGAGATTATAAATATCGTTAAACTGATTTCAATCTTCGGGCATAAACCCTATGCAAAGTGCAGGTGGCAAATAGCCGTTAATATAATATGCCAAAGAAGTCAAGTTTTTAAAACTTGACTTCTTTCATTTATGCACTTTCTGTTAGAGATTATTAAATACCGCTAAACTGATTTCAATCTTCGGGCATAAACCCAATGCAAAGTGCAGGTGGCAAATAGCCGTTAATATAATATGCCAAAGAAGTCAAGTTTTTAAAACTTGACTTCTTTCATTTATGCACTTTCTGTTAGAGATTATTAAATATCGTTAAACTGATTTCAATCTTCGGGCATAAACCCAATGCAAAGCGCAGGTGGCAAATAGCCGTTGATTAATTTGCCAAAGAAGCCAAGTTTTAAAAACTTGACTTTTTTCATTTACGCACTTTCTGTTAGAGATTATTGATATCGTTAAACTGATTTCAATCTTCGGGCATAAACCCTATGCAAAGCGCAGGTGGCAAATAGCCGTTGATTAATTTGCCAAAGAAGTCAAGTTTTTAAAACTTGACTTCTTTCATTTATGCACTTTCTGTTAGAGATTATTAAATATCGCTAAACTGATTTTTAAATTAACCTTGTAAATCGAAAGTTAAACTTTCGATTTACAAGGTTAATTATTTTTTTAACGCTTAAAAAACTATTGTTTTTAATTCTTGTTGCATGGTAGGATATGATAATCTACCAACAATCAAAATTGTTTTAAAAGGCAATTATGCTTAAATTTGATCAACAATGAAATTCAAAATAACATCAGCATATCAACCCACAGGCGATCAGCCAAGCGCCATAAAACAATTGGTACAGGGCGTAAACGCCAATGAGAATTATCAAACTTTATTGGGTGTTACAGGTTCTGGTAAAACATTTACAATTGCCAATGTTATAGAGCAAACACAAAAACCAACCTTAATTTTAAGTCACAATAAAACCTTAGCGGCACAACTTTACGGAGAGTTTAAAAACTTCTTTCCTGATAATGCGGTTAATTATTTCGTTTCTTATTACGATTATTATCAGCCCGAAGCATTCATCGCTTCCAGCAATACTTACATCGAAAAAGATTTAAGTATTAACGAAGAAATAGAAAAATTGCGCCTTCGCACCACTTCATCGTTAATGAGCGGACGCAGAGATGTTATTGTAGTCTCGTCCATTTCCTGTATTTATGGTATGGGAAATCCCGAAGATTTTTCGCGCATGGTTTTTAGGTTCGGCGTAGGGTTACGGATTTCGAGAAATGCTTTTCTACATAGTTTAGTAGAAATTTTATACTCACGTTCTACAACCGAATTTAAACGAGGAACCTTTAGAGTTAAAGGCGATACGGTTGATATTTATCCTGCTTATTTAGATTTTGCTTATCGCATTTCCTTTTTTGGCGATGACATTGAAGAGCTTTCATCCATCGATCCAGTTTCTGGAAAAACAATCGAAAAAATGGAAGATATGGCGATTTTTCCAGCGAATTTATTTGTTACCCCAAAAGATCGCTTTACACAATCTATTTGGGGCATACAAGAAGAATTGGAATTACGCAAAACTCAATTAATAGGCGATGGCCACTTTATTGAAGCAAAACGTTTAGAAGAGCGTACCAATTTCGATATAGAAATGATGAAAGAATTGGGCTATTGTTCCGGAATTGAGAATTATTCTCGTTTTTTTGATGGAAGAACACCTGGAATGCGACCGTTCTGTTTGTTGGATTATTTCCCTGATGATTATTTGATGGTGATCGACGAAAGCCACGTTACAGTACCTCAAATTAGGGCAATGTATGGGGGCGATCGATCAAGAAAGCTGTCGTTAGTAGAATATGGATTTAGGTTGCCAGCTGCGCTTGATAATCGCCCTTTAAACTTTACCGAATTTGAAGCCTTAGCGCCACAAACCATTTATGTGAGTGCAACACCCGCCGATTACGAACTGGAAAAAAGCGAAGGTGTAGTGGTACAGCAAGTTATTCGCCCAACGGGATTGTTGGATCCTGTGATAGAAATTAGACCTGCCATTAACCAAGTAGATGATTTATTGGAACAAATAGATGTAACCATAAAAGAAGGCGGACGTATTTTAGTAACTACTTTAACAAAAAGAATGGCCGAGGAATTAACAAAATATCTCGATCGTTTAAATGTTAAAACCAGATACATCCACTCAGAAATTAAAACTTTAGAACGTGTAGAAATTTTACGTGGCCTACGTTTGGGCGAGTTTGATGTTTTGGTAGGGATAAACCTTTTACGAGAAGGATTAGATTTGCCAGAAGTTACACTTGTAGCCATTTTGGATGCCGATAAAGAAGGTTTTTTACGCTCAGAAAAGTCGTTGATTCAAACCATTGGGAGAGCGGCAAGAAATGACAAGGGGCGCGTAATTATGTATGCCGATGGCATTACCGATAGTATGGAGAAAACAATTTCTGAAACTAACCGCCGTAGAGATATTCAAATTGCTTATAATTTGGAGCATGGCATTACACCAAGAACGGTTGGTAAAACTCGCGATGAAATATTGGAGCAGACTTCGGTATTGGATTTCTCTCAAAAAGCGAGTGATAATAAAGCCCGGGCTTATGTAGAGAACGCCGAAATTAGCATTGCGGCAGATCCAATAGTGCAATACATGGGCAAGGCTGAACTGCAAAAGGTCATTGACACCACTCGTAAAGACATGCAAAAAGCGGCGAAAGATATGGACTTTTTGCAAGCCGCTAAATTGAGAGATGAAATGTTCGCATTAGAAAAAATGTTTAACGAGAAGTTTGGAAAATCTTAGAATTTATTCGCTTTGCAACCTAAATGTTGAATCATTTTTGATACAAGGAAGCGATCTCAATACAAATATTTAAATTTGAATATGAAATCTCTGAAATTACTTTTTTGTGTTTTGTTAGCGAGTACGAGCATGTTTGCTCAAAATCTTTCTGTACCGCTTGGTGGTAATGCATACAGCTCAAATGCTTTTAGCGGTTCAGTCGCTGATGAAGGGATTGTAAATTGGGGAGATCCTGCAGCGCATTTCACGGCATATATTAGGGTTTCTAAACCGGGTTCCTTAATTATTTCTATTGATGAAAAGCCAATCATTTATGGTAAGTCTGTCGTTGAATTTTCGATAAACAACCGGTCTAAAAACATTGTTTTTGATGAAGCCGAAAATTTTGATGGTAAAGTAGGCGAGTGGAATATTATCGATACCGGTTACGTAGCAATATCAATTAAAGGTATAAGCAAAACAAAAAATAATTTTCCATCAATTAAAGCACTAAATATTTCGGGTAGCGTTACAGATGGCAAAACTGCCTACGTAAAAAATAATGAAGGCAACTTTTTTCATTGGGGCAGACGCGGACCGTCGGTACATTTAAACTATATGCAACCTAAAAATGTAAATGCATCATGGTGTTATAATGAAGTTACGGTTCCCGTTGGAGAAGATGTTTTAGGTTCGTATTTTATGGCGGTGGGTTTTGGCGAAGGTTATTTTGGTATGCAGGTGAACGGTCCCGAAGAGCGCCACATTCTGTTTTCCGTTTGGAGTCCCTTCAGTACCGACGACCCTAAAAGTATTCCAGAATCGCAAAAAATTAAAATGTTAAGTAAAGGTAAAAATGTCCATACGGGAGAATTTGGTAACGAAGGTTCTGGCGGGCAGAGTTATTTAAACTATATGTGGAAAGCTGGGAACACTTACAAGTTCCTCCTGCATGCAGAGCCGAGTTTAAATAAGGATTCTACAACAACTTACACAGCATATTTTTTAGCGCCTGAGTTGGGCAAGTGGCAAATTGTTGCCAGCTTTAAACGCCCTAAAACCCATACTTACTTAACTGGTTTTCATTCTTTTTTAGAGAATTTTAGTCCGCCACAGGGCGATAAAACAAGGAGTGTTTCTTTTAATAATCAGTGGGTTTGTGATGCAAATAGTAATTGGACAGAAATTGGAAAAGCCAGATTTACAACTGATGAAACGGGCAGTAAAGGCTATCGTATGGATTATGCAGGTGGAGAAAGAAATGGTGCTTTCTATTTAGAAAATTGCGGATTTTTTAACAATTATACTAAGCCCGGAACAATTTTCGAAAGAAAGTTAACAGGCAAAGCTCCTGCCGTCGATTTTAAAAAATTACCTAAATAAATAATGAACGGACAAAATAGAAGTGATGTTTATCCTGGTTTAGAGGTTGGTATTATCCTTAAAAAGGACCAACGAAATGGCGAGATAACTTACGGAATCGTAAAAAATTTATTGACATCCTCTTCATTTCATTCACGTGGAATAAAAGTACGTTTGGAAGATGGCCAAATTGGTCGGGTAGCTGAAATTGTAGATGAGGACAATTAATATTCTCTTACAAAATTGTAATAGGTTTGCAATTAATACTTTTTTTGGTAACAAACTATTTAAATTGCCGTCTATATTTGTAACTATAGTTAAAAAATAATGCCGTTATTAAAATTTTTATTTATCGCAGTATTGGTACTTTGGGTGCTCAGGTTACTGATCCGCCTTTTGTTGCCTATGCTATTTGGCAACCTTGCCAATAAAATGCAACAACAAGCTACCGGTCAAAAGCAACAACAAAGATCATCAAAACCCGAAGGTTCTATATCTATTGATTACATGCCACCAAAACCTGATCAAGGCAAAACTGATAAGTTGGGTGATTTCGTGGATTATGAAGAAATTAAATAGTTTTAGAGTTTGATTATTTCTGTGGCAAATCCCTAAAATGGTTTAAACTAAATAGCATTAGCATTCTCGGCTACTTTTTTAATTAAAGCATTCCTCGCGGTTAGTAGCTTTTGCATGTAACTTTTTAAAAATATTTTTTCAGCCAATTTTCCTAATAAACCGAACGGAGCGCTACATTCGAAAAAGTGCTTGATCTAGGTGTTGAAAAAAATCGCTCTCCGTCATTGCGAGGCACGAAGCAATCCTAAAGCTTTTAACTCTTTTATTAAGATTGCTTCGTACCTCGCAACGACGACTTGGTTTAATTCAATATCGCTTTTATTGCTTCGCGTAAATTTCCATATTTAAATTTAAAGCCAGAATTTGTTAATACCGTTGGCATTACCCATCTGCTTTTCAAAATCAACTCGGTTTCAGTTCCAATCATAATTGCACCAATTTTTAAAAGCCAGGTGGGTGCGGGTAGGCCGAACGGCATCTTATAGACCGTCCTGATTTCTTTCATCAGCACCGCATTTTTTACTGGTTCTGGAGAGGTGCAGTTTATATTTCCAGCAAGTTCAGTGTGGTTCATTAAATAGTCAACACTTAGTGCAACATCATGCTCGTGTATCCAACTTACATATTGTTGGCCATCCCCCTGTTTTCCGCCCATGCCTAATTTTACTAAATTTAACAATCTAGGGAAAACCCCATCTTCTTTGCCCAAAACTATCCCCATTCGTAATGCAATTTTTCTTGTATTTGGCGTTGTAAAATTATAGAAAGTTTCTTCCCAAATTTTGCAAACTTCGATAGAAAAACCAGCACCAATTTCACCCATAATTTCATCCTGTGGGTAATCTTCCGCATAGCGATAAATAGTGGCTGAAGTAATATTGATCCATAGTTTTGGTGGATTATTTGATTTTTGAATCGCATTACCTAAAAGTTTCGTGGGCACAACTCTCGAACTTATAATCTCGGCTTTATTTTTAGCATTGTATCTACAATTTACATTCTTCCCGCATAGGTTAACAACCAATTCGGCTCCATTTAAAGCATTTTCCCAATCTCCTTCGCTCTTCCCATCCCAAACTATGGTTTTAATATTTTTATCATTTGGTGCACTTTTTCGTGAAATTATAACCACTTCACTTGTAATAACACTAAAATATTTTGCCAGTACTCCGCCTAAATATCCATTTCCGCCAACCAAAACTATTTTCTCGTATTTCATCTTTGTAATATTTTAAATTATAACAATATTAAAACCAAAACGATCAACCTGTAAGTGACCCAAGTAATGCTCATCAACCAACCTAAATCTAATATCTTGCATCTTCTTATGTGTTCTAAAAGCATTAATCCAGCTGTAAATAGAAAGAACAATAAATAGAAAACAGTATTGATTATTAGAAAATGGTTAACAATTAAAGCTGGAATTAAAATTAGTGCACCAGCTAGAGAAACCGTCATCATATTTCCTAAATAATCCCAAAGCTTGTCTTTTTTATAGAAAATAATTATCGCAGCTTGAAAAACCATTTGTCCCCCACAAATTAAATATTCTCTATAGCTATTTCCAATAGGAACAAAATTAGTTAGCATCGCAGTATATTTGGTTAATATAATTGATGTAATTAGCCAAGCAAATGTTAAATAAGCCAATCGGTACTTTAAGCTAAAAGAGGGTTGTAAAACATTTTCTTTAATTTTAGCTGGTATAATTACCTTCCGATTGTAAGAAACAAAAGCATAGATTTTCTTCATAAACCAAATAAAAGGTGCAAATCTAAATAGCGGTTTAAAAACTGGCAAAGCATTGGCAATAATTTTGAATAAACTGCTTATGCCGTAGGTAACTTCGCCGTTTACAGTATTTACCAGAGCAATTTCATTTACAGCTCGTTGATGATCGATTAACTTGCATACATGATCGGGCATATTTTGGTATGCTTCTCGTCCATTTTTCGGCAACCACCCAAATTTAATAAACGCTCCTGTATATACGTGGCACATTGGGCAATCTTCATCATAAAGGATGGTGTGGTTTTCTAGCAGATTCATGTTGTTATTTTATTTTCAGTAAAAATTGAAACATTGTTTTAAAAAATTAAGCCCTTAGGCTTTAGTAATCTTGTTTTGCCATTTCGTTGTGGCAATTTTTTTGTGAATCTGCGTCCTTCCCGCGTAGGCGGGAATCTTAAAGCTATAAACCAGCTTTGCTTTTGCCTTAGGATTCTCGTTTTTACGGGAAAGACGACCAGTCTAAAATTTATCGCAGGCCTATTTAAACATTTTAAAAATTGATCCAAAAAACCAATTTTCTTCGGCCTTGAGCATCGTTTCTAAAGTTTTATCTACGTTTTTGGCCAGCTTACTAATATCAGAAACAGATTTTTTAAAGGTTTTGAATTCTGGATCTTTCTCATCTCCATTAACGTTACTAAGTTCTGCAAGTGATTTTAATACAGGTTCGAGTTCCCTTTTTTTACGCTCTTTAGCCACTTGACGGGCAATTGACCAAGCGTCTTTATCAGCGAAAAAGAATTCTTTACGTTCTCCGGCTTTGTGCTGTTTTTCTACCAAACCCCAAACTATTAAATCGCGGAGATTCATATTGGCATTTCCTCTGGAGATTTTTAGCATTTCCATTACTTCCTCAGTAGTTAATGCCTCGGTCGAAATCAGCAATAGCGCATGTACTTGAGCCATCGTTCTATTAATACCCCATTCAGAGCCTAATTTACCCCAGGTTTCTATAAACTTCAATTTTGCTTCGGCCAATTCCATGTACAAATGTATGAAATGTTTTAAACTTTCAAAACTTATTGAAAGTTTATTTTTGCTATCAAAATTCTATAATAAAATGATGTGATAGTTGTTGATTTAGATAGCTTAAATAATATTTTTAATCATTATTTAATGGTGAAATTTATTAATTATCTCTACAAACACCTTTATTCCTTTTTTATACCATTCTATTTTTTATTTTTGACATTGTTTTAAACTTAAATAACCCTTAATGAATAATTGGTTTAATAAAAATGGCATCCATTTAGCCATTATAGCTTTTTTTGTAATCCTTTGCTTTACCTATTTCAGTCCTGTTTTGCAAGGTAAAGCGCCTAGACAGGACGATGTTCTGCAGGCTAAAGCCATGCAAACTGAGATAATGAATGTTAAAGCTAAAGAAGGCAAAGGCCCACTTTGGACAAACCAGATGTTTGGCGGAATGCCTGCTTATCAAATTTGGGTACAATATCCTTTAAACATTTCATCTTACGGGATTGATTTAGTTACAAAAGCATTGCCTAATCCAGTAGGTACCGTTTTACTTTATTTATTAGGTGCTTATCTACTGTTTTGTGTATTAAAGGTAAACCCTTGGCTAGCCGCTGCGGGGGCGATTGCCGTGGCATTTGCATCGTATAATTTTATAATTATTGCTGCGGGGCATAGCAATAAGGCAGTTGCAATTGGTTTTTTTGCGCCTGTGCTAGCATCAATTATTCTTACTTTACGAGGCAGATATTTATTGGGTGCAAGTTTGACGGCATTGTTTATGGCTTTAGAAATTCGTTCTAACCACATCCAAATGACCTATTATTTATTTATTGCACTAATCATTTTAGTAGGTATAGAATTGTATCATGCTTTTAAAGTAAAGCAATTGAAGAGTTTTGGTAAAGCCATTGCTTACCTTTCTGCAGGAATGTTCGTTGCTTTGCTGATCAATGCGGGCACTTTGTGGACTACTTACGAGTATGGCAAAGAAACCATTAGAGGAAAATCTAATATAACAACAGATAAAACCGAACCGGCAAATGGATTAGATAAAGATTACGCATATCAATGGAGCCAAGGTGTTGGTGAAAGTTTTACGTTCTTAATTCCTAATTTATATGGTGGATCATCTGGTGGTGCGCTTAACGAAAAAGGCGAGTTTATTAAAATTCTGCAAGATGGAACCGTTTCAACGCCTTTACAAACAATGTATGGTCAAAATGCCGATCAGGCATTAAATGCGATTGCACAAACTGCGGGTTCGCAATATTGGGGTAATAAACCGGGTACTGCTGGTCCGTACTATTTTGGTGCAATTATTTGTTTACTTTTTGTTTTCGGATTATTTATTGTAAAACATCGATGGAAATGGTGGATTGTAGCTGCAAGTGTTTTATTATTGTTGCTGTCTTTCGGTCAAAATTTTCCACTTATCTCCGATTTGTTTTTTAATTACTTCCCTTTATACAATAAATTTAGGGCAGTAGAATCTACTTTGGCGGTTTTAGCATTGCTCGTGCCACTTTTAGCAATTTTAGGTTTAAAAGAAGCTCAAGAAGGAAAATACGATCAAAAATATTTAACACAACGTTTAATGTGGTCGGCGGGTATTGTGGGTGGTTTTGCACTTTTAGTAGCTTTAGTGCCAACTGTATTTTTTAGTTTCACGAGTGAAAATGAATCATCAGTTCGCGAATGGTTAAATAAAATATTGCAAAATAACAGTGGTTTAACCGATAAAATTTTAGGTGCTGTTATTAACGATCGCATCGCGTTGGCACGTGCCGATGCATGGCGCACAGTTTTGTTTATCGCAATAGGTTTCGGAATTACTTGGGCATTTATCAATAAAAAAATGAATATGCAATTGGCTTTTGGCTTATTGGCTTTATTTATTTTGGTTGATTTATGGCAGGTTGATCGTCGTTATCTTAACAATGATAATTTTCAAACGCAAACTGAATTGGCGAATCACTTTCCAGAACGTGAGGTTGATCAAATTATCGCTACCGATAAAGATCCAGATTATAGAGTTTATGATTCTACCATCCAAACTTTTTCTAATGCAAGCACAACTGCTTTCCATAAAACGGTAGGTGGCTACCACGCGGCTAAATTAAAGAGATTTGATGAGTTGATTAGAAATCAGTTTGATAAAAGTGTAAATCAGGATGTTTTAGATATGCTGAATACAAAATACATGATCAGTCAAGACCCTAAAAATGGATCATTTAAAGTAACTAAAAATGTTACGGCCTGCGGAAATGCGTGGTTTGTAGAAAGTGTGCAATTCGCAAAAAATGCTGATGAAGAAATGGCTGCGATAAGTAGTTTCGATGCGAAAAAGGAAGCTATTGTTGATGATAGCTTTAAAAACTTAATAGATACAACGCGTTTAGGTACAGGCCAAGAAGGGTTTATTAAGTTAACAAAATATAGTCCAGATCATTTAACTTATGAATATTCTACCGCAAAGGATGCTGTTGCTGTATTTTCTGAAATTTACTACAATAAAGGCTGGAAGATGTATATTGATGATGTAGAAAAACCATATTTTAGAGCCGATTACGTTTTACGAGCGGCCCAATTAACGGCAGGAAATCACAAAATAGATTTCATTTTTCATCCAACATCGTACTATTTAGGAGAAAAAATTTCATTGTTCGGCTCTGTTTTATTAGTAGCAGGATTAGGTTTTGCTTTTTATGCCGAAGAGAAGAAAAAGAAGAAAAAAGCATAGATAAAATTCTTTATTACGTAAAAAAGGGAAGCGCAGCAAATGTTGAGCTTCCCTTTTTTATTGCGTTTAACATTTTCTAGGTTTTATGGTAAAAATTCATGCTGATGGAAGCGTCGTTGCATTTGGACTGTAACAATTTTAATAATCTGTGTGCGATAATTTGAAGTTTAAATGTAAGCTGATAAAGCAATTTAAAAAGTAAATTCAATATAAATGTGCTTTTGCTATCCATAAAATATGAAATAACTGAATAATTTTGGATATTCGGCATTGATAACAAAATGAAGATACTTTACGCTATACAAGGCACCGGCAATGGCCACATCAGCAGAGCCAGGGAAATAATACCCCTATTGCAAAAGTATGGCGAGCTTGATATCCTTATCAGTGGTACTCAATCTGATGTAAAATTATCCCAACCAGTAAAATATCAATTTCATGGTTTCAGCTTCGTGTTTGGTAAAAAAGGTGGTGTACACCATTTTAAAACTTGGCTGAGTATGAATTTATTCAGGTTAAGGAAGGACATTAAGCAATTAGATTTAAAACAGTATAATTTAATTGTGAATGATTTTGAGCCGGTAAGTGCTTGGGCCTGTAAGTTGCAAGGAATAGAATGCATTTCTTTGAGTCATCAAGCTTCATTTAAATCGAAGAAAGTTCCTAAGCCTAGAACAATAGATTGGGGAAAGGTTATTTTGAGCCATTATGCGCCCGCTACGCATCATATCGGTTTTCATTTTGTTGATTATGACACCTTTATACATAAGCCAGTTATACGCAAAGAGATTAGAGAGGTGGCGCCAACAAATCTCGGTCATTACACGGTATATTTGCCTGCACTTGATGACAAGCGATTGGTAAAGCTATTGGCGCAAATTCCAGCCGTAAAATGGCAGGTTTTTTCAAAACATACAAGCGTTAGTTATACCGACGGAAATGTGTTTGTTGAACCCATCAATAATGAGAAATTTAACAAAAGTTTAGCCAGTTGCGCGGGATTGTTTACCGGTGGAGGTTTTGAAGGTCCCGCCGAGGCACTTTTTTTAGGAAAAAAATTATTGGTATCACCAATGAAATTCCAGTTTGAACAACAATGTAATGCTTATGCATTAAAAGAGTTGGGTTTACCTGTTATTTGGGGCAGTACCAAAAATTGGTTACCAATTATTAAAAGCTGGGTAGAAAACCCACAACAGCATCAATTTAATTTTCCTGATGAAACCGCAAAAATTGTGGATGATATGGTTAAGAAATATGCTAGAATGTCGCCTTAAATTTTATGTTGCGCTTTAAGCGCCAAATACTGGTTAATAATATTAATTGTGAGGTTTTGGGGCGTTGTTAAAATGGAAAGAATACCATGCTTGTTTAGCTCTTTGGCCATTACTTTCTTCTCATAAATAAATTTCTCGGCAATTGTTTTGTAGTAAATGCCTTCTATATCTTGTGCGGGTGTTAAACTCAAACTCTTTAGTTCGGTATTTTCAAAAAACACCACCAACAATAAATGATATTTAGCTATTCTTTTTAAGTAGGGCATTTGCCTTTGCAGAGCAGATAAACTTTCGAAATTTGTAAAAAATACAACCAAACTTCTTTGCTTAATTACCGAACGAATGGTGCTGTAAAGCATTTCCATATTACTTTCTAAATAGCGGGTTTTTTCTTTATACAAAACCTGCATAATATGGTTTAATTGGGTCGATTTTTTTTCGGCAGGTACAACAGCGCCAATCGTTTCAGAAAGTGTAATTAGGCCAGCTTTGTCTTCTTTTAGCATGGCTACCTTGGCAAGCGCAACACTGGCATTTATGGCGTAATCTAATAAACTTAAACCCTCAAACGGCATGCGCATGGTGCGCGATTTATCTACCACACAATAAATGTTCTGAGATTTTTCATCTGTATAGGTATTCACCATTAAACTTCCCTTTCGCGCAGTTGCTTTCCAGTTTATCGTTCTAATATCGTCGCCACCAACGTAATTTTTAATCTGATCAAATTCGCTGCTTTGCCCAACCTTTCTAATTTTTTTAATGCCAAATTCTGTAAGGTGATGCGAAATAGCCATTAATTCGTACTGCCCTAGATTTATAAATGATGGGAAAACGGGAACAACCTTTGCGTTATCGAAATTGTATCTCCTGCTGATTAAGCCCAATGGCGATTTTACATACGCCCTGATAAACCCAAAACTATATTCCCCACGTTTTGTAGGGCGTAATTTGTAGTTAATAAATTTAATTTCACTCGGTTTTAAATGCAGGTAAAAATTAGTATCCCGTAGCTGAAACTGATGTGGAACCTCATCGATAATCCGAATACCAACCGAAAAGCCGTATGTATTTTGCACTTCAATCTGTATCGGGTTTTCATCGCCGTTGCTTAATCTTTTGGGCGTATTTCTTTTGGCTTCTAAACCACTGTTAAGCCTGTACAAAACAAATACATCTACCGCTAAAATTACCATTAAAACGCCAAAGGCAATTATAGGTAAATCTCCCAACCAACTAAAAAAGAATTTTAGCAAAAATAGCAGTACGCAAAATCCTAAAGCTAGAAAAAATCTATCGGCTAAAAATAGGTTAACGTAAAACTGATTAAATATTTTTTTCAATATTTTATTTAATTAAATGTCACTCAATTAAGTTGATGAAATTTACCTCGGTACTTCTATTTTTTTGATGATTTGGTTGATAATATCAGCCGTTGTTAAGCCTTCCATTTCTTTTTCTGGCGAGAGCAAAATTCGGTGTGCAAGCACTGGCACTGCTACGGTTACAATATCATCTGGCGTTACAAAATCTCTACCTTGGATGGCTGCTAAAGCTTTTGCGCTATGTATAATTGCCAGCGATGCCCGAGGCGACGCACCCAAATAAAGCGATGGATTATTGCGTGTTTCGAATACAATCTGTGCAATAAACTCAATAAGTTTTGGCTCTACATATAAATTTCTAATAATGGCGCGTGTATCTTTAATTTGTTGAATCGATAGAACAGGTTTTACCTCATCTAAAAGTGATTTATTTACAACGGTATGCTGTGCGGTAATGATGGCAACTTCTTCTTCTACGGTAGGATATTTAACCTCTATCTTGAATAAAAACCGATCTAATTGTGCTTCTGGTAAGCGATATGTTCCCTCTTGTTCAATCGGGTTTTGGGTTGCCAATACCATAAAAGGTTCATCCATAATATAGGTTTCGCCATCAATAGTAACTTGGCGTTCCTCCATAATTTCAAAAAGTGCCGACTGTGTTTTTGCTGGTGCACGGTTAATTTCATCAACTAAAACAATATTGCCGAAAATTGGACCTTTTCTAAATTCAAAATCGCCGGTTTTAGTATTAAAAATTGGTGTTCCTAAAACATCAGATGGCATTAAATCGGGCGTAAATTGTACCCTAGAAAATTTTGCATCTATCGATTTTGCTAAAAGTTTCGCGCTCAAAGTTTTGGCTACACCGGGCACACCTTCAATTAAAATATGTCCATCGGCTAAAAGCCCCACTATCAAAAAGTCGATTACCTGTTTTTGTCCAACTATTATATTGCTTAGTGCCGTGCGAATCTGATTTACCGCTTCATTTAAAGCAGTTAAATCGGTGCGTTGGTTAAATTGTTGCTCCATGTGGTTGCGTATTTTTATAAAACTGTTCTATAATGTCGTTCAAATCAATCAATTCTTTATCATTAATTTCTTGTGCCAAAGGTATTTTTATAAAATTATTGGTCAATGTTTTTGCTAAAATGAGGTTTATACCTGTTTTTTGACTTAACAATTCGCTGAAATTTCCATCAATTTCGTTTGTTTTTAAATGATACCTGGCACGTAAATAGGCTAAAAAGAAAGTAATTTTTTTACGTGCAATGTCTAAATTGTTTCTTTTATCAAAATAAACACTGCCTACTACTTTTACAAAATCTACCGATGAATTTGTAAAAGGGTTCATAATTGGGATAATTCTTTGGCGACGTTTCATATCGTACAGCACAAAAATAATCAAGCCAATTATAGTGAGGTAATAGGCATATTTTAATTCGGGATGTTTAAAAAATACACGCAATAAACTGCCTTCGTCGGTATTGGCTAAAGTGTTGTACTCATCCCAAAGTACGGTTTTGCTTTGCCGTAAATAGCTTAAGGATTTTGCTGCGTAATCTGCACCATCTTTATCTAACAGATTAAAATTGGTGTAAAAACCGGGTTCTGCAATTAAATACAAATTGCCTTTTTTATATTTTTTGCTTATAAAATTCACATTTCCGAGTGCATTTTTTCCTAAAGCGGTTACGTTTTTAGTTTCGTATTTTTGAAAATATTGGTTGCCAATGTCTTTTTCGAAACGATAATCGGCAACTGAACTTAAAGCTGGATTGGTAAAATTGACAGAAATACTACCGGGCGTTGTTTTGTAAACCGTGGCTGTTTGTAATTTTAATATTTTATTTAGGTATGGGCCAAATTCGTACGCAGCGATAAATACGTTGTTCCCTTTCTCCATAAAAAGCTTCAACTGCTCGAAGTCTGTTTTATCAATTTTTACCGATGAGGCAACTATAATGTAGCTTGATGCTTCATATTTAGAATCTTTAAAAGTGTTATAAGTGGCGTTTTGTGCGTTTAAAACCTCAGCATTAGGTATTATATCATTTATTCTGTTGCGCAAAATATACGTTCCAAAAGGAATTTTATCTTTGGCAACGTAAGTGGCGGTCCAATCGGTAGGGCTTGGTTTATTGTACTGCGCCACTAAATATGCAGCAATCAATAATACGCCAATGGCTAAATATATCTTGTAACCTTTCATTTAATTTGACTGTTAAAATTTTTGAAAGATTGGTTAATTGGTGCAAAGCCATTTTTATCAATAGGGAAATCGCCGTACCAGATATAATCAAACTGAAAAGTTAAGGCGCTAAAATCATCCTTTAGGTTCAAATCTTTTAGCTCTGCCAAATAGTTAAAGTTTGTTTTATCGGGTTTCCACGTAATAATTTCGGCGTCGCTTAGTTTTTTTAAACACCTTAAATACAGCAGCCTCACTGCGTGGCGATAGTTTTCTTGTGCAATAAATCGGTTCAATTCAGCTTCATAATCGATATCGTGAATATTCTCCGTTAAATCGTAAGAGAAATTAGTGGCTTTCGATTTTTTAGAGAAAATTTGTTCAGTTCCTATTAATTTAATGATGATGAATACAACTACGGCAACGCCCAAAATAATGAAAAACCATTTTGAAATTGGATTACTTGCGGCGCCTGCAAAAATTCGACCTACCAAATCCCAAAACCACATCCAAAACCTATCCCATAAAGACAGTTCGGTAGTTGGGGCATCATCATACTTAAATGATTTTTGGTTTTTATATTCTTGTAGTGCCTCCTTATCAAACTTAGCGGGTTTAATTTGAGCGCTATCTAAACTAATTTCAGTTTGCTTGTGATTAAAGGATATTGCCTTAGATAGACCAACCTTGGAAGTAAAGAATAGGCCTAAAAATAAACAAGAGATAAAGAGCGATTTGTACATTTTAATATTCCTCTGGTCGGTGGTCTATTGGTTTTTCTAAGTTGCCAAATTGTGAAATTTTTTCCATTAATCCTGTTCTTTCTTTATCCTCGGCCAAACTAAAATAACATAAAGAAACGGTAATGATTGGAATTACAGTAAATGCTTGGCAAAGGTATTGTAGCACTGTACTTATTGCAGTAAAAGTTAGCGACATTGATGGATTGTTTTTTGTAAACAAACCCACCATAGATAAAATTGTTGTGGGCAGCGTAATTAGCGACATACCTGCGTACACAATGATCCACACGATCATGATGGTTCCAAAAGTTGTCCAAAAATTGTCTTTTATAAGTTTAAAGCTTCGCCCAAACGAATAACCCAATGTACCGTTTTCTATTACCATGATGGGCATCATTATGGCTACAAATGGGAAAAGATAAAAACCTGGCACTAAACAAAAAAGGGTTGCAACGCCCAACATTAAACTCAGAAGCAGCGAACTGCCAAAAACTCTGAGAAAATAAAATTTGTAATAGGCCCAAACTTCATCGGTTGAGGGAATTTGATTACCTTTTTGAACATATAGCGTGATGTAGGATAGAATGGCAACCGTTACGCTGGCATAACTTACAAGTGCGAAAACGATCACCAAAAAATATTCAAGGCCGAACATTCTACTGAAATTAAATGCAGAAGCAGGACTGCCACCATTTACTAAATTGATTGTTTTATATTGATACATTAAAGCCGAAAGCATGCCGGCGAGGACAAATAATCCGCAAAAAATGAAATAAATTTTTAAAAGTGGTTTTAAATTCTGCCGAAGAAATAAAAATGTGTCGTTTATAATTTGACTAAAATCTCGTTTTTTCTTAAATTCTAACTTTTCTTGCATAAAAATTTTATAAAGCGTTAACTTTTTTATAAACCCTAGCGGGATAAATGATGGTGTACCAAATGATGAAAGTTGCCGAGCTAAGTAGTATAAAACCACTTAACCACATTGGCATTTCGGTATGTCGGGTTACAAAACTTTCGAAAAATGCAGCGACCAGAAATATAGGAATTAAGCCCGTAACAATCTTTAAGCCATCTTTAGCGCCTCTTTTAAAGGATACCAACCGGCTGTAAGTTTTTGGAAATAGAAGACTATTCCCCAAAATAATACCTGCCGCACCTGCCAAAACAATTGCCGATATTTCTAGCGTTCCGTGTATCCATATTACTAAAACCGACTGCAAACCCAAGCCTTTACTAAAAAAGAAATATTGGAAAGAACCTAACATGATGCCGTTTCTAAAAAGTGAAACAATCGCACCAAAAGAAAAAATTACGCCCAAAACAAATGTGTACATCGATACAAAAATGTTGTTGCCAGCAATTTGGATAAACATGATTACCTCTCCACTTTGTTTGTACACACCAAATGGATTTCCTTTTGAAATATTTTCGTTGGTCATGTTTACATAACCATCGCCCAATATTAAACGCACAAAACTATCGTCGTACTTAGCTGATAAAGTACCTATTGCGCAAGAAACAACAAAAAAAATGAGAGCATAAAGTAGTTGCTTTCTATATTGATGGAAAATTAAAGGCAATTCTGACACCCAAAAAGTTTTAAACCTACCCGATTTTTCTTTTTTATTTTTGTAAACCGAGCCGTGCAATCTAGAAGCTAAGCCATTTAAGTAAGCGGTAGTTTGAGATTTAGGATAAAAAGTTTTTGAGTAGGCCAAATCATTAGTTACTTCGATAAAGCAATCGGCCAAATCATCTGAGCTGGCATGTTGCATTTTATCAAAGTGTTGCCACTTTTCTGTATTTTGCTTTACAAATAAGGCTTCTCTCATTGGTTGGTTTGTAAAATCTTGGGTTAAAATAGATAAATTTTTAGTTTTTTAAAGAAAATATTCAATTCTCTAATACTAATGTGGATTTGATGGAATTGCGTGATCTCATTTTTACACATTACCTATGGGTTATAATGCGAATAAGGTGTAAATTTTATCTTTCAGTTTATCGCTAAATTAAATTAATTTTGACCATGGATTCAATTAAAATTAACACCGCTCAAAATGTAGAAGTTGAATATGAGATAGCAAGTTTAGGAGATCGAATAGCTGCGAGGTTAATCGATTTGGCCTTGTTTGCAGTATTGGCTATCATTATGATGGTGATTTTTATCGTGGCTGCAATTAGTCGGTCTGAAGCAATTCTCATCACTATAGTTGCAGTTTTTTTAGCAATTTTTACTTTTTACGATCTGGTTTGCGAACTTACAATGGATGGTAAAAGTATCGGGAAAAAATTAATGAAAATAAGGGTAATTAGTTTAGATGGAAATCGCCCTACTTTAAGTCAGTACCTATTGCGGTGGTTGTTTAGGATTATCGATTTTACATTAACCTCTCAGTTATTGGCCTTAATTAGCGTTGCCATAAGTGAGAAAAAGCAACGTATTGGCGATATAGTTGCAAATACAACCCTAATTAAAACTGTTCCTCGAACACAGTTTCATAACATTGCATTTGTGCCAGTAGAGGCCGTAGATTATCAGGTTACTTTTAAAGAAGTTTTGCATTTAAACGATAGAGATGTAGAGCTGATTCATGAAGTAATTAAAGGCTTTAATGAAAGTGGCAATGCCGATTTAATTTATACAATGGCCGCTAAAATCAAAGATCTTTTATCTATTAGTATCCCGCAGGGGATGAATGAACTGCAATTTTTGGAGCTTATCAAAAATGACTATAATTTTTTAACGGCAAACGAAAGCGTTTAGGTTAAAGCATTTTAACCAGATAACTAATCAACACAAAATTGCCAACAATAATTGCCAGTAAATTAATAATTTTTGATCTGTTTTTGACTTTAAACTGAATTAAAAATCCCGTTATAACAAATAGTAAAAGTATAGGCAACGTAGGTGGGTATAGGTGCCAACTCTGAGTAAAATTGCCTTGTAAAAGTGCTAAAAAAGAACGCTGAAAACCACAACCTGGGCAATCTATTCCTGTTAAGGCCTTGAATGGGCAAGGTATTAAATAATTTTGCAACCAATTCATAACTTAGAAGAGGTTGCAAAATTTAAGTTCAGTATCATTAATCAAATTAAAGTGCTGGAGGAGGAGTGTCGTTTGGATTATTCTGATTTCCGAAAGGGTTATTTTGGTTATTAAACGGATTGTTACCAAAGCCACCATTTTGAGCTTCTGCAGCAGATGGACCTACATATTTTGCATCTCCAAAACCCAGCATTGGCCAGAATATAAATCCAAGGAATATTAATCCAATAGTGTAACCTTCAGATTTACCGAAACTTTTGCTCATTAAATTTATTAACCAGACAGAAAATACAATGTTTACACAAGGGATAAGCAACCACAAGATCCATATCATGGGTTTACCAACAATCTCTAACATAATGATAATGTTGTAAATTGGAATAATTGCAGCCCAACCAGGCTTACCTGCTTTTTCAAATGTTTTCCACATTCCTGCAACGGAAAGCGCCCATATAAATAAAATGAAAATAAAGTAAGCACCAATAAATGCACTCATAAAACCAGCGCCTGCTGAAGAGTCGTAATTTTGCATAATTTAAAGTTTAAGTTGTTTAGTTTGATATTTAAGCTAAATGTATAAAATTTGTCACAAAAAACATCAAAATTTTTGGTTATGCTACAATTTACTTCAAATTAAGTTTATAAATGGATGACTAATTAGGTTTTTTTCAACAGATAATAATCAAAAATGGTATTACTTCAATTCAGCAACAATTTTAGCATTTAGCGCAGTTGCCCACTCAGCATACATCTTTTCACTAGGGTGTAGACCATCCTGTGCTACGAGTGATAAATCTTTCTCGGCATTTCTAGATTGTGGCGTTATATCGGTATAATTTACACCTGCAGCCAAAGTGATTTCTTTATTCGCTAAATTAAAAGCATCAATTTCGCTGGAGATCATTTTCACATCTCTTCCGCTACTTTTTCCATACGGAGTGATGCCCCAATCGGGGATAGAAACCACAAAAACCCGTTTTTTATTTCCATTGGCAAAATTTATAGCGGTTTGGAGTAGTTGGGAGAATTCTTTTTTATAGTCCTCCAACTTATAACCTCGGTATTGATTATTTACGCCAATCAGCAAAGTTACAAAATCATATTTTTGCGTGGTATTTTCTGCTTTAATTGCACTTTGCAGGTCACCAGTTGTCCATCCCGTTCGGGCTATTATTTTAGGTGTTGCAACACCAACTTTTTCGCTGTTAAGCAAAGCCTGTAGTTGATATGGAAATGCTTTAGATGGTGTTACAGATTCGCCGATGGTGTACGAATCGCCCAAGGCTAAGTAGGTAAAAGTATTTTGAGTTTCCAAATCCAAAGAAGTTATTTTTTGTGGAATTTCATCAGTTTTACTGCAACCCGAAGTAAATAAAGAGAATATAATTGAGGTAAGGAAAAGTTTCATAATGCTAATTACGAAAAAATGATCGAGATGGTTTAAAGCTGGTTAAATCAGTTCCATCTTAAATAATGTTGCAATGTGGTTTTTTAGTTTATTTTCAACCTCCAACATATTTAAGGTGTAACCAAGTTCTTTTTCTAATGAAGTTACGGCCTTATCATCTATCCCACATGGTACAATATTTTTAAAATAATCTAAATCTACGTTAACGTTAAATGCGAAACCGTGCATAGTTACCCATCTACTGCAGCGAACGCCCATTGCACAAATTTTTCTGGCTTTTTCATTGTCGGCATCTAACCAAACTCCGGTGTAGCCAGGGTATCTGCCGGCTTCAATTCCATAATCTTTTAGCGTTAATATTACAGCTTCTTCCAGCGTTCGGAGGTATAAATGAATGTCGGTGAAAAAATTTTCGAGGTCTAAAATTGGATAACCAACAATTTGTCCGGGGCCATGGTAGGTAATGTCGCCACCACGATTTATTTTATGGTAAGTTGCCTGTTTTTGTTTAAGACCTTGTTCATCAAGCAACAAGTTTTCTTGGTGGCCACTTTTGCCCAATGTGTAAACGTGCGGATGTTCGCAAAAAATTAAGTAATTCGGTGTTAACTTGTGGGTTCCGTTAATTCGGTTTTCGGTTTTTATGGCAACGGTGCTGTTTAACAATGCTTCCTGTTTGTCCCAAGCTTCTTGATAATCGGTTAAGCCCCAATTTAAAAATTGTGTTTTTGCTAAAGCCTTGTCTGCTAAATCCTCATTCATTTTCGTGTTCATTGCTTGGTGGATTTATTTAATGCGCTGCGCTTACATACCCAACCATGTAATTATCGGCCGTTTTAAAATAGTTAACGGTTAGTTCTTTAAATCCCGTTGGTAATTCGACTACAGCAGTTAAACTGCCTTCTTTTTTTAATTTAAAAGGTTTGATGTGGATGTGTTGCCTAAATTCAAGTCCCTTTTTTCCGTACCATTTGTAAATGGCTTCTTTGGCACACCAACAAACATATAAACCATCAATATTATCGCCAATTTGTTTTTGAGCAAGTTCTAAATCGCTTAAAAATTTGTGTTTTATGGTTTTAATTTTGTGCTTAATCAGTTCAATATCCACACCAACTGCACAACTTTTGCTAATCATCACGGCTGCGTAGTCATAAGAATGGCTTAAAGAAATTTCATAGTCAAAATTCGCCAAAAATGGTTTTCCATGTTCATCAAATTTGCAGTCGATATAATCGGCAGTTGCCAGCATGGTTCTTAACAACAGCCTGGTGCTAAGCCAATGCAACAATCTTTTTCCGTTGTTAAAAGAAGAAATTAGGTCTAACTCATGCTGTTTAAGCTGTAAACCATTTAAGAGTTCCTCCTCAGTCTCTTCAATTTTCCAAATTGCCAGAGTCGAATCTCCGTTAATTTTCTTATTATAAACTATAGGCATTTTTAAAATCGCTGATTGTATGCAATATTATCTTAAATAAATAATAAATTTAGGGCAAAAATAAACATAATAATAATGATATTATCTGATACGCGGATATTAGAAGAAATTGAAAAGGGTACAATCATCATCGAGCCTTTCGATAGAAATAGTTTAGGTACAAATTCTTACGATGTGCATTTAGGCAAATATTTAGCCACTTATAAAAGTAGAATTCTTGATGCAAAGCAACACAATGAAATAGAACATTTCGAAATCCCGAAAGATGGCTACATCCTGCACCCCGGAACGTTGTATTTGGGCGTAACACTCGAATATACCGAAACCCATGCACACGTACCATTTTTAGAAGGTAAAAGCAGTACTGGCCGGTTGGGTATTGATATACATGCAACTGCCGGCAAAGGCGACGTAGGTTTCTGCAATACTTGGACACTGGAAATTTCTGTAGCACAACCCGTAAAAATTTACGCCGGTATGCCAATTGGGCAACTTATTTACTTTTTAGTAGAGGGTGAAATAAAAACCTTTTATAATACAAAAGGAAATGCGAAATACAGTAACAAAACCACTAGGCCTGTAGAAAGCATGATGTGGAAAAATATATTTTAATTTTTTTACGTTAACTTCATCCCATTATATTATTGATTTTTTAATCCAAGCCATGAAATCCAAAATTATTTTAAGCTTTAGCTTAATACTTGTTGTATTTACTTTTTTTGCTTTTAAAATGGATGATGATCCATTTACTTTACTGTTGAAAAAATTAGAAGATTATTCAAAAAAGTATCCTCAAGAAAAAGTACATCTGCATTTAGATAAGCCATATTATGCCATTGGCGATGATATTTGGTTTAAAGCATACGTTTTAAATACGCAAACGATGGCACCTTCTAATTTGAGCAAAATTATTTATGTAGAGCTTATAAATGAAAAGGATTCGGTTAAAAAACAATTGAGGATTCCACTTATGAGTGGCATTACTTGGGGCGATTTTAAGCTAACGGATTCATTAGGCGAAGGCAATTATCGCATTAGGGCTTACACCAATTATATGCGCAATTTTGGCCCAAATTTCTTTTTTGATAAAACGATAAAAATTGGCAATAGCTGGTCTAACAAAGTATTTACTAAAACGAATTACAGTTTTTCTAAAGAAAATGAAAACGATAAGGTAGTTGCAAATATTCATTTTGAAGATAAAAACGGCATCGCTTACAACGATCAAGAGGTAAGCTATGAAGTGCAGTTAGATGCTAAAAACGTCGCTAAAGGCAAAGAAAAAACCAATTCAACAGGCGATATCAGCGTTGCCTTCGTTAATAACCAGCCTGCTTTAAACAAAAGTGGTAAAATTTACGCCACCTTAACAATGGCCGACAAATCTAAAGTCACAAAGTTAATCCCAATTACGTCAACATCTAATTCGGTTGATATACAGTTTATGCCCGAAGGTGGTACATTAATACAAGAATTGCCACAAAAAATTGCAATCAAAGCGGTTAATGCAAACGGGAAGGGAGAAAATGTAACAGGCCAAATTTTTGATGATGAAGGTAGTGAAATCACTTCTTTCGATACGCCGTTTTTAGGAATGGGTCATTTTACGGTTACAATGCAGGCTAATAAATCGTACACCGCCAAAATTAAGTTTAAAGATGGATCGATAAAAGATATAAAGTTGCCTAAACCAAATGCTAGTGGTTATGTAATGGCGATTAATAATTTAGATACAGGTAGCGTGTCTTTAAAATTGATGGCTACCGAAGATTTACTTCAAAAAGGTGAATTAAAAATTGTAGCGCAACAAAATGGAAATGTTTTTTACGTTTCTAAAGCAGTAATGAACAAACAAGTTGTAATAGCAAACATTCCAAAAAAGACTTTACCATCGGGCATTGTACAGTTTACCTTATTCTCTGCCGATAATTTGCCAATAGCGGAGCGTTTAATTTTTATAAAAAATAATACTGATTTTATAGCTTTAAATTTAAATACAACAAAGGTTTCTACACTCAAAAGAGGAAAGACCACTTTCGCTTTTAATGCAACTAACCAACAAAAACCCATTATGGGAAGTTTTTCTGTAGCCGTTACAAATGCTACAAAAATTGCACCTGATGAGGATAATGAAACCAACATTTTAACCAGCTTTCTTTTAACATCCGATTTAACAGGATATGTAGAAAAACCTAACCATTATTTCTTAAATGATGATGCTAACACCGTACAAGAATTAGATGATTTGATGCTAACGCAAGGGTGGACAAGAATATTATGGAAGAATGTAATTAATAATGTTGAGCCTACAATTACTTATAAGCCAGAACAAAATGTATCCATAAGTGGCAAAATTATGAAAGGCAAAAATCCAGTTGTTGGAGGTAAGGTAATGATTTTATCAACCAAAGGAGGTTTTTTTATGCTGGATACGGTTACCAATGCCGAAGGAAAATTTAGTTTTGACAATTTGATTTTTGGCGATAGCACGAGTTTTATTGTACAAGCCAGAACAAAAACCGAACGTAAATTTGTTGATATTACGCTAGATGTTGACCCAAGACAAATTGTAACAAAAAATAAAAATGGTGCTGAAGTAGAGATAAACGTCAATAATTCTTTAATGAAGTACATAAAAGAAAGCGATAATTATTTTAACGAAATGACGCGCTTAGGTTTGTTAGAAAGAACCATTAAACTTAACGATATTACAATTACCCAAAAGAAAAACCCGACTAAAAATACATCAAATTTAAACGGAAGTGGACATGCAGATTTTGTAATGAGTGCCGAAGATTTAAAAGCTTGTGTCACTTTATCGCAGTGTTTAGAGGGTAGGTTACCAGGCGTTATTAGTCGTGACAGAAAGTTTTTCCTAATGCGTAGTCAAGGTATTCCAATTAATATAATTTTGGATGGTATTCCCGTTGAGCCAGATTTTTTGGATAACGTTACGCCATCTGATGTAGAAACAATAGAACTTTTAAAAAGCATTGGTAACACTGCAATTTATGGTGGGCAAGGTGCGGGTGGTATAATAATTATTACAACTAAACGCGGTGATGGAAGCTTTCGCACTACCCGTTACGCGCCAGGTATTGTTACCATTGCACCAAAGGGATTATCAGTATCTCGAGAGTTTTATGCGCCAAAATATGATAACGAAAATAGAAGTTCGAAAATGGACTTAAGAACTACCATTTATTGGGCCCCACAGGTGATAACGGATAAAGATGGCAATGCACAGTTAGAGTTTTACAACGCAGATGAGCCCGGAACGTATAGAGTAGTGATAGAAGGTTTGGACATTGTTGGCCATTTGGCAAGGAAAGTGTACACTTACGAAGTAAAATAAAAGTAGAAAATTATGAATACCATTAAGGTTAGTGTAACCGATCGTTTAGCAACAATAACGCTTAGTCGAGGCAAATCCAACCCGCTAAATACCGAGCTTTTAACCGAGCTTAACGATATGTTGGAAAATATTTCGAATGATGAAAATATTGGTGGCGTAATCTTAACAGGGAACAGTCCGTTTTTTTCGGCAGGTTTAGATTTGATAGAACTTTACGATTATGATGAAAAAGAACTAAAAACTTTTTTTGAGCTGTTCTTTAAATTCACGGCAGATCTTGTTGCTTTTAAGAAGCCGATTATTGCAGCAATTAGCGGTCACAGCCCAGCTGGTGGTTGCGTTATGGCCTTAGCATGCGATTATAGAATCATGGCCGAGGGCCAGTTTATTATTGGTTTAAATGAGGTTCCTGTTGGTATAATTGTACCCAATAGTATTTTTAAACTTTATTCTTTCTGGATCGGAAATGCCGAAGCATCGAGAAGTTTACTTACTGGTAAATTGTATAATCCTGAAGAGGCTTTAGCGGTAGGGTTAATTGATGAAATTGTAAAGAACGAAAGTTTATTAACCGCTGCAACGAGAAAGATTAAGAAATATATGGAGCTTGAAAGCAATACTTGGTCTCAAAGTAAGCTAAATATTCGCGAAGATTTAATTAGAGACCTTAGCGCCGATCAATCTAAAACACTAGAAAAAATGTTAGTACAATGGTGGTCGCCAAAAACACGACATATTTTGAAAGTTATTATAGCAAGTTTGCAAAGAAAATAAGTTATGGTTTTAGATATGAGATATGAGTTATGAGTGATGAGTGATGAGTTTGCGAGTCGCAGATGGCGACTCATAACTTTTCGTTTTAACTATAGTAAGCCAACGTTATAGTTATGAGTTTGCGAGTCGTAGATGGTGAATAATAACCTTTCGTTTTAACTATAGTAAGCCAACGTTATAGTTATGAGTTATGAGTGATGAGTGATGAGTTTGCGAGTCGTAGATGGCGACTCATAACTTTTCGTTTTAACTATAGTAAGCCAACGTTATAGTTATGAGTTATGAGTGATGAGTGATGAGTTTGCGAGTCGTAGATGGTGAATAATAACTTTTCGTTTTAACTATAGTAAGCCAACGTTATAGCTATGAGTTATGAGTGATGAGTCGCAGATGGTGAATGATAACTTTTCGTTTTAACTATAGTAAGCCAACCAACTAATCAACCAAAAAACTAACCAACTAACTAACTAACCAAAAAAACTAATCAACCAAAAAACTAACCAATATGGCAAACTACAATTCACCAATGCTTAGAGATGACGCCTTAAAAGGAAAAACGATTGTAATTACTGGCGGTGGTACCGGATTAGGTAAGGCCATGGGTATTTACTTTTTAAAGTTGGGCGCAAATTTAGTTATAACCAGCAGGAAGCAAGATGTTTTGCAAAAAACTGCCGATGAAATGGAAGAGAAGACAGGAGGTAAGGTTTTAGCTGTTGCCTGCGATGTGCGGGAAAATGATCAAGTAGAAGCAATGTTAGCCAAAACTTTAACGCATTTTGGGCAAGTTGATGGGTTAATTAATAATGCCGCTGGTAATTTCATCTCTCCAACCGAAAGGTTATCTGCCAATGCATTCTCATCAATTATAGATATTGTTTTAAAAGGAACGGTAAATTGTACGCTAGCTTTTGGGAAACATTGGATTGCTGCAAAACAGCCTGCAACAGTGTTGAATATTATTACAACTTATGCCTTTACAGGATCAGCCTATGTTGTGCCTTCTGCATGTGCTAAAGGCGGGGTTTTGGCTTTAACAAGATCATTAGCAGTAGAGTGGGGTAAATATGGAATACGTACAAACGCGATCGCTCCAGGTCCTTTTCCAACAAAAGGTGCGTGGGAGAGACTATTACCTGGAGATTTAGCTAAGAAATTCGATTTTAAAAACCGCGTGCCGTTGAAACGTGTTGGCGATCATCAAGAACTTGCAAATTTGGCTGCTTTTTTAATAAGCGATTTTTCAGGTTATATTAATGGCGAAGTAATCACCATTGATGGTGGCGAATGGCTTCAGGGCGCAGGACAAATGAATGGTTTGGAAGCAATTCCGAACGATATGTGGGATATGCTAGAACAAATGACTCGAGGAGTGAAAGGCAGCTAAAAAAAATTAAAGGTAAAAAGTTGAGGATTGTAGTTTAAACAAGGAGACGTTGTAAGTTACAAGTACCCAAATCTTGATACTTGATGCTCGCTTCTTGATACTAAAATATTATCTTTGCCAATATGAACATCTTACTATTAGGATCAGGTGGCAGAGAGTGTGCATTTGCCTGGAAACTTAAACAATCTCCCCTTTGCGATAAATTGATTATTGCACCCGGTAATGGTGGTACTGGCCAATTTGGTAAAAACATCAACATTAGTGTAAATGATTTTGATGCGATAAAGGCCATTACACTTAATGAGCAAATCGATATGGTTATTGTTGGCCCCGAAGAACCTTTGGTTAACGGTATCCACGATTATTTTTTAGCAGATAATTCCATTGCTCATATTCCAGTAATCGGGCCAAAAAAAGACGGTGCAATTTTAGAAGGAAGTAAAGATTTTTCTAAGCAATTTATGGCCCGTCATAATATTCCAACCGCCGCCTCAAAGTCTTTCACACCTCAAACCTTAGCAGATGGCTTAGCTTATTTGCAAAACCATGCGTTACCTGTGGTTTTAAAAGCCGATGGTTTAGCTGCGGGTAAAGGCGTTTTAATCTGCACAGAAACAATAGAAGCACAAGAAGAATTAAAATTAATGCTCGGTGGCAAATTTGGTTCTGCTGGCGCAACTGTTGTTATCGAAGAATTTTTAAGCGGAATAGAGCTTTCAGTTTTCATTTTAACGGATGGCGAAAATTATGTCACACTTCCATCTGCGAAAGATTATAAAAGAATTGGTCAAGCTGATACAGGTTTAAACACAGGTGGTATGGGTTCCGTTTCGCCTGTTCCTTTTGCAACGCCAGAATTTTTACAAAAGGTAGAAGAAAGAATTATTAAGCCTACCGTAGAAGGATTAAAGAAAGACAATATAGATTATACCGGTTTTATCTTCTTTGGATTAATAAAAGTTGGTGATGATCCATTCATCATTGAATATAATGCAAGAATGGGTGATCCGGAAACTGAAAGTGTAATACCAAGAATTGAAAATGATTTGGTAGCGCTTTTTGTGGCAACTGCCGAGAAAAAATTGAATAGTATTCAACTAAAAATTTCAAATCAAACTGCTGCAACCGTAATGATTGTAGCTGGTGGTTATCCAGGACAATATTTAAAAGGTAAAGCAATTGCGGGTATCGATAACCTTAGGCATTCCACTGCTTTCCATGCAGGTACATTGTTAGAAAACGATGTGGTTAAAACCAATGGTGGTAGAGTAATTGCGATAACAAGCTTACAGAAAGATTTATTTACAGCGCTACAATGTGCTACTGCTGATGCAGGTCGTATTTATTTTGATGGTAAATATTTTAGAGAAGATATTGGTTTCGATTTAATCTAGAAAATGATTTCTCGGCCATTAAAATTGTGAATATTATTGTTTTAAAAAAAGAAGTCAAGTTTTAAAAACTTGACTTCTTAAAATATATACTCGCTAAATATTATTACAATTTGCTTTAATAATTCAACAAGCACCAACTTTAAAATATATACTCGCTAAATATTATTACGATTTGCTTTAGTAATTCAACAAGTTCCAACAAAAAAGAAGTCAAGTTTTAAAAACTTGACTTCTTTAAAATATATACTCGCTGAATATTATTACGATTTGCTTTAGTAATTCAACAAGCACCAACAAAAAAGAAGTCAAGTTTTTAAAACTTGACTTCTTTAGTATATACTCACTAAATATTATTACAATTTGCTTTAGTAATTCAACAAGCACCAACAAAAAAGAAGTCAAGTTTTAAAAACTTGACTCCTTTAAAATACATACTCGCTAAATATTATTAAGATTTGCTTTAGTAATTCAACAAGCACCAACAAAAAGAAGTCAAGTTTTAAAAACTTGACTTCTTTAAAATATATACTGGCTAAATATTATTACGATTTGCTTTAGTAATTCAACAAGCACCAACAAAAAAAAGAATTCAAGTTTTTAAAACTTGACTTCTTTAAAATATATACTT
The DNA here is from genome assembly GCF_004354365.1 of Pedobacter changchengzhani. Taxonomy (GTDB): domain Bacteria; phylum Bacteroidota; class Bacteroidia; order Sphingobacteriales; family Sphingobacteriaceae; genus Pedobacter; species Pedobacter changchengzhani. The sequence continues at coordinate 132,858 of NZ_SJCY01000002.1, read as the reverse complement.
ACTAAATATTATTACGATTTGCTTTAGTAATTCAACAAGCTGCAACAAAAAAAAGGAGTCAAGTTTTAAAAAACTTGACTCCTTTAAAATATATACTCGCTAAATATTATTACAATTTGCTTTAGTAATTCAACAAGCACCAACAAAAAAAGAAGTCAAGTTTTAAAAACTTGACTTCTTTAGTATATACTGGCTAAATATTTTAGCTATTACTATTTGTTGCCTAATAATTCTTCAAGTTTATTCTGCAACGCTTCTTCTCTCAAACCTTTTGCAATAATCTTTCCACTTGGGTCAATCAAAAAGTTTGCTGGAATAGAACGAATGCCATACATTTTGGCAACTTCATTATTCCAAAATTTTAAATCCGAAACATGAGTCCAAGCTAGTTTATCATCAGCAATTGCTTTTAACCAAGCATCTTTTTTACCAGGACGATCTAACGAAACGCCTAAAACGGTAAAACCTTTATCTTTGTATTTATTATAAGCTGCAACAACGTTAGGGTTTTCTTGGCGACAGGGTCCGCACCATGATGCCCAAAAATCTAACAAAACATATTTACCTTTATAATCAGATAATGATACTGGCTTGTCATTTACATCATTTTGTGTAAAGTTCATCGCCATTGTGCCAACACTTGTTTTAGTAGCTGCACTAAATGTTTCAGCCAATTTCACCCCTAAAGCGCTTGCTTTTAATTCTGGCGATAAAGTATTGTAGCTTTTTTCTGCTACTTGCACTTGATCGGGATCACTTGCTAAATCTGATATCGCACTTAAACTAATGTACGATTTTGGATTGTTTTTTATAAAATCCAATAAAACTGGTGTCATCCCTGCAGAAACATTTTCAAAACGAGTTTTCAAAGCATCCATTATTTCTTTGTTTTGCTTCTGCTCTGCAGTGTAACCAGCATATTCTGCGTTAATTTTCGCAAGCTCGGCGGTAATGGCTTTAGTGGCCACTTGCAACTTTTTATTGTCATCATTTACAGCTGAACCAGTAATTGTTGCATTTTTTAAAGAATCTGTTCCTTTTACTAAAATAGATGTAGGCTCTAAGTAAACTGTCAGAAAGTCTAAAACTTCCCCTTCAGCAGGCTGATTAACATAAGGGTTTTTATTTTTGAATAAATTGCTTGGCGATGTGTTTTTAATTGTGCCCGCAAAAGTAAAGTTACCATCGGTAACTGTAGCCGAATCGGTTATTCTTTCGTCGGCACCTTGATAAACGAGGTAAACCTTATCGCCAGTTTTTAAACCTTTAACACTGCCGTTTACTGTAAATGGCTGTTGCGCCATTAAAGCCATAGGCATTAGTGCTAAGGCAGATAATAATATTTTTTTCATTAATAAGTTATTTGTTAGTTATGATTAACGTTTTTATTGATGTAAAATTATAATAAGTTTTGATAAGTTCGCCACCATAAATGTTACATTTTGTCATTTATCAGTGTTTGGATATTTTCACATCGCTTATATTTTAACCCAATTCAATAGATTTCCAACTTAACACACGGTGTTTAGTGCGCTTTTGATTTTCTGCGCCACCATAAACCAAAGTTTTGCGCACTTTATTTGGATTTGCATAAGTTTCAAATTTATCTAAATTTTTAAATAAATCGGGTGTTATGGTTTGTGTTGCCTTAATTTCAAATACCGAAAAACCATCTTCGGTTGGTTTGAGCAAATCAACTTCGTTGCTGTGGCTATCTTGCCAAAAATAATATTCATCATTTAAATAGTAGTGGTAGTTTTGTTTTTCAAACTCAGAAACTACCATTAACTTTGAAATTACACAAAGAATATTAGTTTAATTTTTGATAAGTGCGCCACCATAAATCGGGCATTTCGCCATTTACTGCGGTTTGATAATCGTCATACTTGCAAGGCACCAAATGGTAACGTTCATTTTTAGAGTGTGTAGAAGGATAAGGAACCTGCATCCACCATCGGTCTGATTTTTTGCTTTTCACAAAAGTCATCTCGCCCGAACCATCTTTTAAGCTGGTGCGGTAAATCATAAACTGCGATTTTGGTGTTAGCGGAAAATCTTTCTTTCTAGCGTAAAACCCATCAACAAAATACCAAACCATTTCGGCAAGTAAAAATGCGGTTTGTCCGTTGTTATCATAAGCGGGGTTAAATTCGTAAAAACCTATTGAAGTAAGTTTGTCGCTCATGCCAGCATAACGGGCAATTCTACAGGCTTTTTCGCCATCAAATCCATTGGGCGATGTATTTGCGTTTGCAATTGCATCTGCAGAGCGAATGGCGCCAATATCAAAGCTAATCATATTCGCATTGCGGATAATCGGTTCTGTTAACGTAATATCCTGCGCAAATTCGCCCAGTCGGTGCACATCAAAATAGAGCTTATCCATAACCGATAAGCTTTCTTGGTTTACGAAATAGGTTTGATAGCCAATATTGCTAAAATTGAATAAATAATTTGGTTGATGAAGAAAAATTTTATTCAAATAACAGTCAGATCGTGTTGCAATACCATCGTGGTTGTCGTCATCTATATCAAACTGATTATCAACAACTACCAAATCAACTTTCTGTTCTAAATCTTCGTAACCTAAATATTGCGCAAAGGTTAAATCCTGTCCGCCACCAATAATAATCGGTATAATATTATTTTTAATTATTTCAGATACGGCAAGTTTTACAGCTATATAAGTGTCGGCTGCGGTTGCACCAGGTTTAATGTTTCCTAAATCTACTATTCTACTGGTAAACGAACCCTCATTTAGCTTGTAAAATTTTTCTCTAAAATAATCTGGCGCAAGTGCGCAACCCTCATTATTTATGGCGTTTCTGCCATCAAGTACGCCAAATATGGCCAAATCGAAATTGTTTTCTGTAAGATCTGGAAACGACTCTGTAAAAATTTGAGCCTTTAAACCCAGTTGACTTGTGAAAAATCCTTGTTTGGGTGTAAAATTTTCGGGATTTACCGGAGAAAAGAAATCTGTTAGTGACATATTTTTAAAACTATCGCCTCAAATATCTATTTTTGAATGCATATTTCCACATATAGTCGAAAAAAATAAATGATACTGGTAAGCGGAGGAACTGGATTTTTAGGGTCTGAATTATTAAAACAGTTAACCGATAAGGGTTTAACGGTGCGGGCAATTAAACGAGAAAAATCTTTAATCCCTGTATTACTTCAAAATAATGCTTTAATAAATTGGGTTAATGGTGATATTAATGAGCCGGCAACACTCGCCGATGCTTTCGCAGATGTAACCCACGTTTATCATTGCGCTGCTTTCGTATCCTTAAACTCGAAAAATAAAAAGCAACTTTTTCATGTAAATATTAATGGCACAACCAATATTGTTAATCTTTGCTTAGCATATAATTGCCGCCTCTTACATGTAAGCTCTATTGCTGCACTCGGCATTCCGAAAAAAGGAGAAAAAATCTCAGAAAAAAACTTTTGGGAGTACGATTCAAAAGCGCATGCCTACAGCTTGTCTAAATACGAAGGCGAAATGGAAGTTTGGCGCGGTATAACCGAAGGGTTAAACGCTGTCATCGTTAATCCATCTATAATAATAGGGAAAAATGCAGGCTTTGAAGGCAGTGGTTCTATATTTAAAATGGTTAAGAACGGTTTCCCTTTTTTTACAAATGGCACTTCGGGTTTTGTTGATGTAGAAGATGTTGCGAAAGCGATGATTTTATTGATGGAAAGCGAGATTGAAGGTCAGCGGTATATTGTTTCTTCAGAAAATTACCATTATAAGCGACTTTTTTCGGAAATTGCCGACGGTTTTGAAGTTAAAGCACCTACTAAAGAGGCAAAACCTTGGATGCTCGGCTTGGCTTGGAGAGGACTAAAATTTATCTCCTTATTTACAAACAGCGAGCCTGCAATTACAAGAGATACTGCCGAAAGTAGCACAACAGATAGCAATTACGATAATAAAAAAATAGTAGAAGCAACCGGCATCCAATTTAAGCCAATTGCTCAAAGTTTAAAAGAAATTACCCAACACTTAAAATAATGCCCAAACAAAAATCATATTATATTATCGATTTTGATAGTACTTTTACCCAGGTAGAAGCATTAGATGAACTCGCCCGCATATCATTAAAAGATCATCCAGAAAGAGAAGCAATTTATAAAAAGATTGAAGATTTTACTAACCTTTCAATGGAAGGTAAGCTTTCATTCTCTGAGAGTTTGGCTCAAAGAGTAAAACTTTTAGAAGCGAATGAAGAACATTTGAAACTGTTGATTAAGCATTTGAAGAAAAAAGTTTCGACCTCATTTTCGCGCAATGCAGCTTTTTTTAAAAAACATGCAGATGACGTGCTGATTGTATCTGGCGGATTTAAGGAATTTATTATACCAGTGGTAAGCCAATACCATATTAAAAAAGAAAATATTTATGCCAACACTTTTGTAACCACAGGTGATGGTAAAATTATTGATTACGACCACGCCAACCCACTAAGTGAAGAGGGTGGAAAAGTTAAATTATTGCAATACCTAAAATTAGAAGGCGAGCTTTTTGGTATTGGAGATGGATATTCTGACTTTCAACTGCGTGAGAGCGGATTAATTAATAAATTTTTTGCTTTTACCGAAAATATAGCCCGCGAAAGTATTGTGGCTAAAGCCGACCACGTTACGCCGAGTTTTGATGAATTTTTGTATGTTAACAACCTGCCGAGGGCAATTTCTTACCCAAAAAATAGAATCCTTTGTTTGGTTATCGGCGATGTTGATCCACTAAGTATTGCATTATTAAAAAATGATGGTTTATCAATTAGACATAAAACTTCGTTTGAAGAAAAGTACGTTAAAGACGTAGGATTAATACTTTTAGCAAATGGTGAAAAAATTGAAAATGAAAAACTAAAGCGTGCCGTGAAGCTTAAAACCATCGGTTATTTAGGGAACAGCAAAGGTAAGTTGAATTTAGACAGTTGCACGAAAATGGGTATCGTAATTTTTGATGACGCGAAGAGCAATCCGCACAATGTTAGTTTTATTCCGAAGCGTGTAATTGATTTTATGAACACCGGAGCTACCTACATGAGTAGTAATTTCCCAAACCTCCAGCTTCCGAAAATCGAAAAATCGCATAGATTAATCCATATTCACAAAAATGTACCCGGTATAATGGCGAAGATCAATACTGTGTTTGCAAAACATGATATAAATATTGTAAGTCAGTTTTTAATGACCAACCAAGAAATTGGATATGCCATTACCGACATCAATACCGAATACGATAAACAACTTTTTAAATCATTAAAAAAGATAGAAAATACCATAAAATTTAGAGTTCTTTATTAAGGTTTTGATGCAGTTGTAGCTGTCGGCACTTCAACACTTAGTGTACGCTAAACACTTTGAAACCACTATTTTTAATAATAAAAGCTATAAAAGAAGGTTTCTTTTTACGTATTTTTGCGCAAATAAAATAATGATCGAGTGATGGGTGGAAAGCTGAAAAGTTTCGCAAGTTCGAAATCATCTTAACATTCCAAAATCAATCATTTTACAAAGGGATGCCTTTGGTAAAAAATATAACGATATGACTGATAATTTAGAAATAAAAATCACAAAGGCAGACCATACACGTTTGTCGGTTACCGATTTTTCACAATTGCCGTTCGGTAAGGTTTTTACCGACCACATGTTTACGGCAGATTATGAAGACGGAGAATGGAAAAATCTTCAAATTTTACCATACGGGCCAATTCCAATGAGTCCTGCAATTGCAGCTTTACATTATGGTCAGGCTATTTTTGAAGGTATGAAAGCCTATCGCCAGCCAAGCGGAAAAATTAGTGTTTTCCGTGCTGATAAAAACTTTGAACGTTTAAATAAATCAGCAACAAGGATGTCTATGCCTACATTGCCGAAAGAAATTTTTATGCAAGGTTTAGAAGCTTTAATCAATATTGATGAAAAATGGGTGCCTAATCAAGAAGATTATGCGCTATATATTCGTCCAGTAATGTTTGCAACCGATCCTTATTTAGGCGTAAAGGCATCTGAAAGTTACAAATTTGCATTGTTAACTACGCCAACTGGGCCATATTACAGCAATGCATTAAAAGTTAAAATAGAAACCGAATTTACCCGAGCTGACGAAGGTGGCGTAGGTTTTGCTAAAACTGCAGGTAATTACGCACGCTCTTTATACCCATTCGAGCAAGCAAAAAAAGAAGGTTTCGATCAATTAATCTGGACCGATTCGGTGACACATGAGTTTATTGAAGAAGCTGGAACAGCAAATTTACTGTTTGTAATAAATGGAAAATTAATTACACCATCTATCCGTAGCACCGTTTTAGATGGCGTTACAAGAGATACGATTATCAAGTTAGCAAAGCAAGCAGGTATTGAGGTAGAAGAACGCAGAGTGTCGGTAAGTGAAGTAATTGAGGGAATTAAAAACGGAACCTTAACTGAAGCATTTGCTGCGGGCACGGCGGCAACAGTTACGCATGTAGGCGAAATTGGTTATAAAGGTGAGGTGTATAAATTAACAGATCCATCAACAAGACATATCTCAAATGGGATTGCTAAAACACTTAACGATATCCGTTATGGGTTGGTGCCAGACGAATTTGGTTGGAATTGGGTGTTGTAACCGAAATTTCGTTTTAAATGAAAATGCCCCTAATTTGTAAAGTTTGGGGCATTTTTGTGCCATGGTTTGCAATCCTGCGATCATGATTATGATTGCTTGCACGTTATTTCTTTAGCTCATGTCTTAATCGACTAACGCTAATTTGAACAATTTATATTGTGAACTGTTAACACGTTCTTAATAGCTATGCTATCATTATCTCTAACCAATTTGCGAGAATAATTTTAATCTCTGATTACCGGCTTTATGTTTAGGCACAATAGTATTCTAATTATCTGCTAATATCACTTTATACCTGTTGCTCTGTTTTTCTTTAAAAGTAACCAACCAAAAAATACAACAGTTATCAAGCTGATGCATAAAATGGCAATTGTATAATCTCCATATGTTTTTTCTACTCTACATTGGTTATAATTTTTGAATAGTAGAAAACCTATAGACAAACCGATGACATTCGAAATACTATGAAAAAACATAGTAGGTATTATACTTTTAGTTAGATAAAATAAATAACTAAATAACAACCCCAGAAAAAAAGTCCCAAAAATTAAATTTGGTGCACCGTGTGCCAATGCAAAAATTGTTGTTGAGATAATAATTGCCACTGCAGGTTTATAGTTACTTAAAAAGCCACGGAGAATTATCCCTCTAAAAATTATTTCTTCAAAAAAGGGTGCTAAAGTTACTGCCCCAATCATTGCTGGTAAATTATTAAATGGGTTTGAAATATTACTGGATTTTTTTACATGAAAACTTATAAATCTTGAAATGGGTGTTTCAACTCCTAACTGAAAAATAATCATAATTAAGAGAAAGAAAAAAAGCAATTTTATTCTTTTGGGATTATTGTAAGCAAATAAATCTTTGAAGGTGAATATTCTTTTATTTTTCCAAACGTAAAAGAATATTATGGATAGGGAAAGTGCTACAAATAATGTACTATTAAATATTTGCTCGGGGATATGAACTAGATCCATTGCTTGAATCGCAACTAAAAAAACGCTTGGTATAAAACCAAAGGCAATAAGACCGAGTGTTTGAACGATGTTTTTAGGAAATCTACTTATCAATTTACTTGTTTTAAAATTAAGTATCGAAATACACTAAAAGGTGGTAATGATTTCCAACCATGTCAGCTAGCCTCTTATCAACTCATTAGTCGGGGGTTTTTCGCAACGCTTCTGCCATAAGATTCAACGATTTCCCCCAGCACAAAAACGATAAAAATTATGGATAAAATGTACGAACTTGATTTAATTTCATATTAGTCTTTGTTAACTACAGTTTGTTGCGCAGGTGATTTTCGAGCTTTTGAAGCCCCATCTTTTCTTCCGATTTGGTAAGCAATCATTAATGTAGAGAAAAAGATTAAAAATGCCACTGCTTTAACCCACTTGTTTTCTATGAAACTTTTAATCATCATTTAATTGTTTAACTTGTAACCAAGGCTTTGCTGTAAATTGGATTTTTGATACGCTTAATAAAATATTCAATATCCTTACTCTTCGTTCCTAAATCTACTAATCCAAAATTACAACACCCTTTGCTTCAAAAGCCAATTCATTTTTAGACTTCGTAATTTTAGCAATTTCTTCTTTTGATTTGTGCGCGTCTTCAGCATAGTGCTTCAGCTTTTCTACCGAAATGGTTTGTTTTTTCGCAATACCGTCTAAAACAACAGTTTTACCCACAATATCTTTCGGCATAAAGAAAGCATAATCTTTAAAAGTAACGCGCATACCTTGTCCATTGGCGGTTTCCAAAACCATAAAACAACCTTTTTTCTTACAAACTTCAACAACCTTACCTTCAACTTTCATTTCGGCAGTTTTGTTGTCGCCCATTTTGCTTTCAATGTTTGCTACAGCATTAACATTTCCAGTCTTTACACCTTCGCCAAACTGTTGGCCTTTATAATCGGTTTGCGAAAATGCTGCAATTGTTAAAAGGCAAAAGCCTAAACTAAAAATCAATTTTCTCATTATGTTAAGGGTTTATCGGGTTGAATTTCTAATTCAAAGATATTGAAATTTTTTCAAGAGAATGGGCAAAAAAAATCCTCGTTAGTTTACACTAACGAGGAAAATCATCCCTATTGTTATAGATCACATCCCATGATGTACAACATAATACGTTATGCAAAGCTCGAACCAAAATATATAAATGATGTAAAATATACTTATATAACTGTATATGAGTTAATTGTGGCGTAAAAATAAAGTGAATTTAACTACTTAAAAAAATGACTTTGTGCATAAAATTCCCCGTATTTATTATTTTATGTGGAAATTTATACCCGCAATAATCTGTTATCCAAACACTAAACCAAAAACTTCCTCAATTTTACTCACGGCTTTAATCTCAATCTGATATTTTGAAATATCTATCCCTTTTAAGTTGTATTTCGAAATATAAATCCGCTCAAAACCTAGCTTATCTGCCTCCGCAATCCGCTGCTCAATTCTATTTACTGCTCTAATCTCTCCCGAGAGGCCCACTTCCGAAGCAAAACAATTTTTAGATGAAACAGCAATATCCTGATGAGAAGAAATAATTGCGATGAGCACAGCCAAATCAATCGCCGGGTCTTCAACTCTTATGCCACCTGCAATATTTAAAAAAACATCTTGTGTACTCAACCTAAACCCACAGCGTTTTTCAAGCACGGCTAAAAGCATATTCATTCTTTTGGTATCAAAACCGGTTGCCGAACGTTGCGGTGTGCCATAAGCGGCTGTACTCACCAAAGCCTGCGTTTCTATCAACATTGGGCGAGCGCCTTCAAGCATAGCGGCAATTGCAATTCCGCTTAACTCTTCATCCCTTTGCGATAATAAAATTTCTGATGGATTGGAAACCTCTCTTAGGCCCGTGCCCTGCATTTCATAAATCCCTAACTCTGCAGCAGCACCAAACCTGTTTTTTATCGAACGTAAAATACGGTAAACATGGTGCCTATCGCCCTCAAATTGTAAAACCGTATCTACCATGTGTTCTAAAATTTTCGGGCCTGCAATAGCGCCATCTTTAGTTATATGACCAATTAAAAATACCGGTACGCCTGTTTCTTTAGCAAAGCGAAGCAATTCTGCAGTACATTCGCGCACTTGCGAAACACTTCCTGGCGTAGAATCTATGTGAGATGAATGCAAGGTTTGGATGGAATCTACCACCAATATCTCGGGCTGTAAAACCTCAATCTGCTTAAAAATATTCTGTGTTGATGTTTCTGTTAAAATGTAGCATTCTGCCGATGGACTTTCTGTAATCCGCTCTGCACGCATTTTAATTTGCTGTTCGCTTTCTTCGCCAGAAATGTAAAGGAGCTTTTTCCCTTTCAAATTTAGAGCAAGTTGTAGCATTAAGGTAGATTTCCCTATGCCAGGTTCGCCACCAATTAAAACTAAAGATCCTTCAACTAATCCACCGCCCAAAACTCTGTCAAGTTCCTTGTCGCCAGTTAAAATTCTCCGCTCCGATGACGATTTGATTTCATCTACTTTGCTTGGTTTACTTAATTTGCGCGATGTGGTTTCTGTTTTCCAAGTCGGCACAGATGTCGCACCTTTTTCTACTATTTCTTCTACAAACGTGTTCCAATTACTACATGACGGACATTTGCCCAGCCATTTTGCCGATTCGTAACCACAACTCTGACAGAAAAATGCCGTTTTAGTTTTTGCCAATTTGATTTTAGATTTTATAAAACAAATTTAAGGTTTCAACCGTAGAACTAACCCTGTTTTTCTAAACATTATTTCTAAATGGTGCATAAATAAATTAAAGTGTGATTTTTTTGTCAATGGTTTTAAGTTTTTAGAAAAGCAATTGCACTGCTACTATTAGCGTACCCTCCCGCTTTCCATTACAAGCCCAGATGAAAAATCTGGGGCTTTCCATTTCTATCGGGTTTAGGTAGTTAAAATTGTGGTCAATAACAAACAGAACCGATCCTGAGCTGAAGATATTCGTATAGCCAAATATGGTTGTGTAAGTAACCCAAAATGATGTGCAAAATATAATTTGGCGTCACAGCGTATTAAGCTGAAGTTTATAATCATATATTACTTTCGAGAGTCTAAATCGGTTTTGGGTTAGAGCGGCCATTACCCTCAATTTAGTTCAGGGTCTTTGTAGCAGGAAAGATGCTTATCCCGAGAATTCGGAACAGCAAGACATTAAGCCCAATTATAGCGCTAATGAAGCATGATTTTTAACGAAATAATTATCAAACTTAGGTCAATTAGTCTAATTAAATTCAAAATCAATCCCCTCAAAACTAAAAACGCTTGATTTCGTAAAGAAATCAAGCGCTTAGTAATAAGTATTTATATTAAAGTTTTATCTCCTCGTCTTTCGACGATATAAAATGAAATTCATTTAAATAATACGATGGTTCAGATTTTACTTTGATCCATTGGCCATATTTAAAAAACCAACGGCGTTGTAAATTCAAAATACCTTTCGTAATATAAGCTTCAATATAGGGGTGCACACGTAGCGTTACACCTTTTTCATTCTGCTCGCGCAAAATATAATTCAAGTTGTTTTCAATATCGTCCATTAAAACAATACTTGCTTTAATTGTGCCGGTACCATCACATGCAGGGCATTTTTCTACAGTAACAATGTTCATCTCTGGGCGAACACGTTGCCTAGTAATTTGCACTAAACCAAATTTACTTGGGGGCAAAATGGTATGCTTTGCACGATCTAGAAGCATCAGCTCCCGTAAATAATCGAAAAGCATTTTGCGGTTGGTTGCCTTGTGCATATCAATAAAATCGATTACAACAATGCCACCCATATCGCGCAAACGCAACTGTCGAGCAATTTCTTTGGCCGCTTCTTTATTTACCTGTAAAGCGTTTTCTTCCTGGTTTTCTTTGCTAGCCGTACGGTTACCGCTATTTACATCAATAACATGGAGCGCTTCAGTATGTTCTACTACCAAGTAAGCACCACCAGGCAAGTTTACCGTTTTGCCGAAAGCATTTTTAATTTGCTTCTCTACACCAAAGTGTTCAAAAATCGGTTCTTTTTGTTTGTACAGCTTAACAATTTTCTCCATTTCTGGCGAAATATCGTGCACATACGAACGAATATCATCAAACAATTCTGGCGGACTTACAAAAACGTTTGTAAAATCAGGATTCAAAATATCACGAATAAGAGTAGATGATCTATCCATCTCTCCCCAAACCCTTTTAGAGGGCTCAGTATCGGGCAATTTTTTGATGAAGTTTTCCCACTTAGCAATAAGATCTAATAAATCTTTTTGCATTTCGGCTACACCTCTTCCTTCAGAAACCGTTCTGATAATTACACCAAAGTTATTTGGTTTAATACTCTCAATAATCTTTTTTAAGCGATTACGCTCAGTATTACTTTTTATCTTTTTTGATACGGATATAGTATTGGAAAATGGTACCAATACTACATACCTGCCGGCAATAGATAGGTCGGAACTTAAACGTGGCCCTTTAGTAGAAATTGGTTCTTTAGCAATTTGTACAGGTAGGAGCATGTTTTTGCTAAGCACATCAGATATTTTCCCGGCCTTATTTATATCGGTTTCGAGTTTTAAATTATCTAATAGTGTGCCTGTAACCGAGCCATTACGCTTGATTTTAGTTAGCTTAATTAAAGATTGTACCTGAGGGCCAAGATCAAAATAATGCAAAAAAGCATCTTTCTCATAACCAACATCCACAAACGCAGCATTTAAGCCGGGCATAATTTTTTTTATGCGGCCTAAATAAATATCGCCTACAGCGTAGTTATTGTTTATTTGTTCTTTATGAAGCTCAACAAGTTGTTTGTCTTCAATCAACGCTATGGTAACTCCGGCAGGAGTCGAATTTATAATTAATTCTTTTACCAACAGCTACAGATTTAAGGGCTTACGCCCATTAACAAATGGATAGTATATAGAAAAATTGATATAGCACAAACTACAGATTTTTGAAAAAATCTTCTAAAAGGGTTTAAACCTCATAACGTTTTGTTACGAGGTTTAAATAAGCTATATCAATAAGAATCTATTTTTTCTTATGTCTGTTTTTTCTTAAACGCTTTTTACGTTTGTGAGTAGCCATTTTATGTCTCTTTCTTTTCTTACCGCTTGGCATAATTTTTAGGTTTAATGTTTTTATTAATGTTAATTAATTTTTATTCTTTAGTTCTGCTATTCTCTTATCAATAAAAGCTGATAAGGTAGGATTAGCGGCTAATTTTTTGCTTTTTAAATAAACTTCAACTGCTTCTTTATTTCTGCCCAAATTCTCTAAAGCCGTACCTAAATAAAAGTAAGCTTCGGGTGTTGGTGCATTTTCAATTACGGTATTGAAGCGTGGTATCGCCTTTGCAAACTGACCCGATTTTATCGAAAATAAACCTAAGCTCATATTCGCTTTTACATTTTTTGGATCTTTAGCAACTACACCCAGCAACATTGCAATTCCTTGCATTGGTGCGCCCAAACCATTTACAATCGTAACACCTAAGCCTGTTTTTGCTTCAACATTACTGGTATCAATGGCTAAGGCATTGGTGTATGCCGTATTTGCTTTTTGCAAAAGTATAGGTTGCGCTAAACTATCTTGAGTGCCATCAAAAGCCTTCATAAAACGGTTTCCGGTAGTCAACCAATTTTGCAAACTTGGTTTTGCAGTGGCAATAACCTCTAAATAAAGCGCCGAAGGTGTAATTTGTTCAACATCATTCCATTTCTCTGCAAGTTGCTTTGCTATGGAAACTTTGTCTTCACCTTTTGCGGTTTTATATTTGTTTTCTAAAGCTACAATCTCGATACTTAAATCTTTACTGATGAGACTTTTTGAAGCTTCAGACGCATTATCTATACTTATCGTTGCAGTTGGACTGGTTGGTGCACCGCTAACCATTTTTCCACTTGCAGGCATTTTACCGTTTTCTTCTGTAGGTTTTACTAAGCCCTTAATATTTCTAGTAAATAAAAAAACAACAAGCAATAGAATCGCTCCAATAATTAGGATTTGCTTTAATTTTATGTTGTTGCTCATTATATTTGATATTAGGCCTCTACACTTAATTTTTTTGTATTGCTTTTTACTTTATCTACAAAAACTTTCGCAGGCTTAAAGCTCGGTACAAAATGTTCTGGGATAATTATTGCAGTATTTTTAGAGATATTTCTAGCTGTTTTTTGAGCTCTCTTTTTTACAACAAAGCTCCCGAATCCTCTAACGTAAACATTTTCGCCACCAATCATGCTTGTTTTGATAACTTTGAAAAATGCCTCAACCGTTTCCTGTACGTCCACCTTCTCAATTCCGGTTTTTGTTGATATTTCTGAAATAATATCTGCCTTAGTCATATTTTATTATTTATATATTTTATGTTTTACTATTACTGCTGTTTTGGGGTTGCAAAAGTATTGCTTTTTAATGAGATAGGGAAATAAAAGATGATTTTTTTATTTCTATTTCTATCAGCCGATTGCAAGGTTTTTTAAAAGCAAAAAAATACACCGTTATTTGTATCAATGACATTCCCCGAAGAACTGATAAAATGGTATTTATTTAATAAGAGAGATTTACCTTGGCGACACACTAAAGACCCTTACGTAATCTGGCTTTCCGAAATTATTCTACAACAAACTAGGGTAGAGCAGGGGTTGCCGTATTTCAATAAATTTTTGGAAAACTTTCCTACGGTTAAAGCATTTGCAGAAGCCAATGAAGCGAAGGTTTTAAAGCTTTGGCAAGGATTAGGCTATTATTCCAGAGGGAGGAATATGCATGCAACCGCACAAGTCGTAATGGAAAAATACGACGGTAAGTTTCCTGTACTACATGATGAACTGATTACATTGAAAGGTATTGGCGAATATACGGCTGCTGCAATTTCATCATTTTCATCCGGAGAAGCGCGAGCCGTTGTTGATGGAAATGTGTTTAGGGTATTGTCGAGATTTTTTGGGATAAGTACGCCGATAAATTCTCCGCAAGGAAAAAAGGCGTTTTACAACTTGGCAAATGAAATGCTCTATACCAATGATCCGAGTACTTATAATCAGGCAATAATGGAGTTTGGCGCCCTTCAATGCAAGCCAAAATCGCCCAATTGCGGAATTTGTCCATTAAATTTGGGTTGTTATGCGCTCAAAAATAACCTTGTACAGGTTTTACCAATTAAATTGAAAAAGGCACCTCAGAAACATAGATTCTTAAATTACTTCATTCTAATACACAACAATAATGTGTTAATTAGGGAAAGGCAAGTTGGCGATATTTGGCAACATTTATTCGATTTTCCAAGTATAGAGACTAGCGATGCCACCTCGCTTGATGATAACGATTTTATGTTGCAAATAAAAAGTACTTTCGGTAATGACGTTGATGCGCAGTTCATCACCCATAAAAGACATGTTTTGACGCACCAAATATTACACATCCAATTTTTTGAATTAAAAAACTATATATTTAACTTTAGTAAACAAAAGGAACTATATTGGGTTTCTTTAGCAGGTTTAAATGAAAGGCCACAGCCTAAAGTTATTCATGATTTTGTAAGTGAGTACTTTTAGCATTGCATTAAAATGAATAGTTGATCAGGTAAATCGAAAGAATATATACGAATTAATAAAGTACGCTATGTCTGGAGTTAACAAAGTTATTTTAGTAGGTCATTTGGGTAAAGATCCAGAAGTTAGACATTTAGACGGTGGTGTAACTGTTGCTAGTTTTCCGCTGGCAACGTCAGAAACCTATAGTAAAGATGGGAAACGAGTTGAGCAAACCGAATGGCATAACATTGTAATGTGGAGAGGTTTGGCAGAAATTGCTTCTAAATACTTACAAAAGGGCAAACTTGTTTATATTGAAGGAAAACTCAGAACCCGCTCGTTCGAAGATAAAGAGAAAGTAAAAAAATATGTAACCGAAATAGTTGCCGAAAATTTCACATTGCTCGGTCGGAAAACGGATTTTGAACCTACTCAGCCAGTAATTATCGCTCAAAATACTGAAACTAAAATAGACGATGATTTTAGCATAGGCGCCAAAGATGAAAGAGGTGATTTGCCATTTTAGGCTATTTCTTGAACTACGAAGCCAATTACACTCACCGTTTTAGGCGACGAAGGAAATAGAAAAGGTAGAATTATAAAACTTAAAAATGGTGTACGTTTGATGAAATGAGATTGTAAAAAGGCAGTAAGCTATACGCAATTGTATAAATAGGTATATCCGAAATGTTGGATATACCTATTAAATTTAATTTTATTCTACCGTGACAGATTTAGCTAAATTTCTTGGTTGATCTACATTACAACCACGCATAACAGCAATATGATAAGATAATAATTGCAAAGGTATAGTGGCTAAAAGCGGTAAAAATGCTTCATCTGCATCTGGAATTTCGATGCAATAATCTGCCATTTTCTTAACTTCGATATCGCCTTGGGTAACAATGGCAATTACTATTCCTTTTCTAGCTTTTACTTCTTGAATATTGCTAATCACTTTTTCATACGAAGAGTTTTGAGTTGCAATAAAAACAACTGGCATCTCTTCATCAATTAGTGCGATTGGGCCGTGTTTCATTTCCGCAGCCGGATAACCTTCTGCGTGAATATATGAGATCTCCTTAAGCTTTAAAGCGCCTTCTAAAGCAACAGGAAAACCACTGCCTCTACCTAAGAATAAACAGTTTTTAGAATCTTTAATTTTTTCAGCAACTTTTTTTATGATATCGTCTGATTCTAATGCAATTTGAATTTTTTCAGGAATATGATCCAGCTCTGTTAAAAGTTCGATTAATTTTGAAGTGGTAAGGGTTCCTCTTTGCTGCGCCATATAAAACGCCATTAAAGTTAAAACCGTAACCTGAGCCGTAAATGCTTTTGTTGATGCAACACCAATTTCTGGTCCGGCATGGGTATAAACGCCTGCGTGCGTTAAACGTGGAATAGATGCACCGGCAACATTACAGATACCGAAAATGGTAGCTCCTTTTTCTTTCGCCATTTCAATGGCGGCCATGGTATCGGCAGTTTCTCCAGATTGGGAGATGGCAATCACCACATCTTTTTCTGTTATAATTGGGTTTCGGTATCTAAATTCTGATGCATACTCTACTTCAACAGGGATCCGCGCATATTCTTCAATTAAATATTCTCCAACTAAGCCAGCATGCCAAGATGTACCGCAAGCTACAATTATAATTCGATCTATATTTTTGAGCTTATCTGCAAATTCTTTAATGCCACCTAGCTGCACTTTACCTTCTTGAGGATAAATACGGCCTCTCATACAATCTTTTATAGATCGTGGTTGCTCATAAATTTCCTTCAGCATAAAATGCTCATAACCGCCTTTTTCAAGCATCTCCAACTTCAGTTCTAACTCTTGTACTAAAGGGGTTTGAATCACGTTATCCAATTGCTTAACCAAAAGATCATCTTTAGTAATTAATGCAATTTCGTTATCATTCAAATAAATTACGTTTTTAGTATATTCAATAATCGGGGTTGCATCTGAAGCGATAAAATATTCGCCTTTACCCACACCAATCACCATCGGACTGCCTTTTCTAGCCACAATTAATCGATCTGGATTGTCTTTATCCATGATCACAATTGCATAAGCGCCACTTACCTCGTTTAAAGCTAAGCGAACAGCTTCTAACAAATCTATTTTTTCAATTTTCTGAATCTCTTCAATTAAATGAATTAAAACTTCGGTATCTGTATCACTTTTAAATTCGTGCCCGCGACCAATAAGTTCTTCTTTTAGGGTTGCATAGTTTTCTATAATCCCGTTGTGTATAATAGAAAGTTTACCATTGTTGGATGTATGGGGATGGGAATTACGATCAGAAGGTACACCATGGGTAGCCCAACGTGTGTGGCCCATTGCAATGTGGCCAGATTTGTCTTGGTTTTCTGCAAACTCCTCTAAAACGGATACTTTACCTGCCTTTTTATATATTTTCTCTCCAGAATCGCCAATAATTGCAATTCCAGCACTATCATAACCTCTGTACTCTAACCTTTTAAGGCCCTTAATAACAATTGGCCAAGCCTCTCTATAGCCTATATAGCCTACAATTCCACACATAATTTGATTTAAAATAAAAATTCATCTAATGTATTAACAATAGATGAATTTGTAATGAATTTTTTATATACAATAGTTACTTTACTTTATTTTAGTATAGTATATATTTAGTTTTACACGGTTATTCGAATTTAGAAAAGTGCCAATTACAGCCCTAGATGCAACTGATGCAGTAGGCGTAATTTGAAACTGTGAAAGAGGCGTTGGTGCGATAAAAGTACCATAGTCAATAAGTTTTTTATCAATCAAATCTTGCACATAACTTGTAATTACAAAAATGTATCTATTGTTTAGTGAGTCGTAATAACCTCCAAATATTGGATCGGCTAATGCTCTAAAATCACCTCTATTGGTTTGAGTAGGTTGATTGTGATCGGGAACATTTTGTGGTTGTTCAGCAATATCAAAACGGTATAAAGACAAACGATCTGGCGCGAAAAACGGAGCGCCATAAGTACCTGCGCTTAAATCAACAACAAGCTCTGCTTTATTTATAACTGCCTTACCGTAATCTGTAGTAAAATTTGCTAAATTCGGGAAAGTAAGTTTTGTTTTTACACCAACTAACGATTGTACATACGTTACATTATACGGTGTAGCAGGTGTTGGGTTATTTAACTGAGTTTCTATATCAGTGCCAGAATAATCGTGCTTAATATTTGCCGCAACCGGGCCAGTGTTAATATTAATTGGAAAATTAACCGAAACCGTATCTTTACCAGATGTAGTATTTGTTTTTTTATAAACCAATTGCAAATATGAACTCGTACCAGCAAAGTTTACAAATGCAATACCTCCGCCGTTAGTAGTTGAAATGGTAGAATTAGTTTTGTTTATTTCAGCATAAAGACCTTTAAAGTATTCGGCAAATTTAGCATTTGATGAAAAATCTGTAGTAGATCTACTTAAAATTGTATTCTGTATAAACGTTTTATCTAAACTAATCCTAATCTGAGCCGGAACTTTTTTAAGTGTATCTGGTTTGCCAGCAATTATATCAAAAACTTGAGTAGGGGTATTGGGAAAAATTTTCTTTGTAAAACTTCCTAATACCGTGTTATTGTGTGGCTGTATGCTATTGCTTTTAAATTGAGTAATTTGATTTGTTAATTGATAAACATCAATACTATAAGTAGAATTTACGGTGTCTCCATAAAACTGAGGCGCTAAATTAAGTACTAAAACTGCAGAGTCTAAAACCGGAGAAGTTCCGAAATCGTACCCTAAACTATTAGGTGCTACGGTCATTGCTACACTAGATTCAGTTTTACCAAAAATTGGATCAACCATATAGCCCAAAGGATGGCCTGTTAAACCAGTGGTAAAAATATCAGCTTCCTTTACGGTTTGTGATACAACGGCTTCTGTATTAACCAATGTACCCTGTATTTGTGAGTTTAGATCTATGTCCAAACCAATAGTTTCTTGGTTTTTACAAGAAGCAAAAAGAAAAAGACCTATCAACATGGTTAATAAGTCTAGTTTTGTAAATTTCATATTTAAAATAATAATACCTAATTAAGCAACTGAAACCAATTCATCACTTGAAATTTCTTCATAAAAAGCGTAGAAGTTTTCAAAATTTTCGGTTAAGTTAAAGGCTAAAGTTGGCTTATTGGAATCTTTAACAAATTTTAACATAGCGTCGCTTAAGTTTTCATCTGCTAAAACTACTGCATCAGCATGCGTTATGGCACCAATATGTAAGCTATTGTTATCAGCATCTGCAAAAGGTTTTGTGTCTTCTGCAGTCATATTTGCCATAATAGCTTTCTTAGCGAAATCGGCATTTAATTTCTCGGTAAAAGAGTCTTCGTAAACAGAATACACTACTTTAGAATTTTTAAAAGTAGGATCGTTTTTGTAAGTTGTTTTAATATACGCAGGAACTAAAGCGCTCATCCAGCCGTGGCAGTGAACAATATCGGGAGCCCAGCCTAATTTTTTAACGGTTTCTAATGCGCCTTTACAGAAAAAGATAGTCCGCTCGTCATTGTCTTCAAAGAATTTTCCACTCGCATCATTAAAAACTTGTTTGCGTTGAAAATACTCTTCATTATCTAAGAAATAAACTTGCATACGCGCTGCAGGAATAGAGGCAACTTTGATAATTAATGGGTTATCATTATCATTGATAATGATGTTCATGCCCGAGAGGCGGATAACTTCATGTAAGCGATTTCTTCTTTCGTTAATGTTGCCGAACTTTGGCATCAAGATACGGATTTCGAATCCTTTTTCTTGCATTGCCTGTGGCAATTGTCTTGTAATTTCAGAAATTTTAGTAAGCTCGAGGAAAGGCGACATCTCGTGGGTAACAATCAGCAGCTTCGTTTTTGCCATCTCCATATTTTATATAAAATATTAGTTAAAGAAAAGATAATGAGGTGCAAATGTACGGAAAATAATAACATTTATCAATAAGATACCCAATTGTTTGTTTTGGTATAGATTAATTTACACCTTTACAGTTTTGATTTATAGCAAATCCATTGGAAATATTAAAGACTAAAATAGCACTAGAAACCTTTGTTAGCCCTCTTAAAGCAATAGGTAAAAAGGTAGCATTGGTGCCAACAATGGGCGCGCTACATAATGGGCATATCTCATTAATTGATTTGGCAAAGCAAAGCGCCGATATAATTATATGCAGCATATTTGTAAACCCAACACAGTTTACCGATTTAAAAGATTTAGAAAAATACCCAAGACCGATTGAGCACGATCTTGAAATGCTAAAGAACGCAGGATGTGATGCGGTATTTATGCCGTCGGTTGATGAAATGTACCCTAAAGAGGAGCATTGGCACATCGATTTGGGCCCCGCAGAATTTCTGTTAGAGGGCGAATTTAGAAAGGGACACTATCAAGGAGTAACCCAAATTGTTAAAAAATTGTTCGATGCGGTAAAACCCGATATTGCAATGTTTGGTCAGAAGGATTTTCAGCAAGTGCTGATGATTAAAAATATGGTGGCCCATTTTCATTTGCCTATACAAATTGTAACATGCCCCATAATACGAGAAAGCGATGGCTTGGCAATGAGCAGCAGAAATATTCATTTATTGAGTTTAGATAGAGAAAACAGTTTAGTATTGAGCAAAGCATTAAAGTTTGTAGTAGCGCATTTTAACGATAATTCGCTTCGGAAACTTGAAGAAAGCGCAAAAGCGTTATTTGAGCTTATTGACGGGGTAGAATTAGATTATTTTACGATTGCCAATGGAGATAATCTTCAGCCAGCCCAATCTAAAAACGAACATCACTTAGTTGCTTTAGTAGCCGCAAAAGTTGGCAAAACACGACTAATTGATAACATGATAATAAAATAGCATTAAGGTTTGAGATTTGAGATTTGAGTATTGAGATTCTAGCGTTGCGATCATATTAAATTCTTTGTTTGTGCTTAATCTTTTAATTTTGGTTACTAAGCTTTTTACTTTTGCCTTACGCCTAAAACCTTTTATTCCCTCAACCTTTATTACTAACTTTGCCAAATGATTATTGAGATCTTAAAATCGAAGCTTCATCGTGTTAAAGTAACACAGGCCGAATTAAACTATGTTGGTAGTATAACTATAGATGAAGATTTAATGGATGCCGCTCACATCATCGCTAATGAAAAAGTGCAGGTGGTGAATAATAATAATGGTGCACGATTCGAAACTTACGTAATTACAGGCGAACGTGGCTCGGGTACAATTTGCTTAAATGGCTCTTGCGCGCGTTTAGCGCAAATTGGCGACATCGTAATTATTGTAACCTATTGCTCATTACCAATAGAAGAAGCAAAAAAATATCAGCCTGTTCTTGTTTTTCCTGATGATAACAACCACTTGTTAAAATAGTGTATTGGTAGTTCATCTTAAAACGGCTATTAAATATATCTTCCTGTTTTTAATAGGAATAGCGGTTTTATACTTTGCTTTTAAAAATCAGGATTTATGTAAAATTTGGCTCGAAATTAAATCTGCCAATTATTTTTGGATATTACTTTCTGTGGTAACGGTTTGGTTTGCGCACGTGTTGAGGGCGATGCGCTGGCAAATGTTATACAATTCAATTTCATATAAAGTTTCTTTTTGGAACACTTACCATGCTGTTTTTATCGGTTACCTAGCAAATTTGGCATTGCCAAGGTTTGGTGAAATTGCCAAATGTTCTGTAGTGCATAAAACAGCGAATGTGCCACTTTTTGCATCTATAGGTACGGTAATTACCGAAAGACTTTTCGATATTTTTGTGCTGTTATTAACAGGTTTGGCACTGGTATTTTTTCAATTCAATTTAGTATTTGATTTTTTAAACGATACAATTTACGCTAATATTTCAAAGCAACTTGCCGGCATAAACTATTTGTGGGTACTGGGTTTGTTAATTCTTTTGCTTGTATTTGTTTTGCTCATCTTTTACTTATTGCGTAAAAAATTTAACAATAAGTTTTTAAGAATTTTAGTTAGCTTAAAACAAGGCTTCAATTCCTATCATAAATTAAAAAATAAACCGCTGTTTTTGGTATATACTTTTGGTATTTGGGTATTGTACTTTTTATCCATGTATTTCGCATTTTTCTCCCTAGCTGCAACAGCATCTTTAGGCTTAAATGTAGCTTATACGGCGTTGGTTTTTTCTAGCTTCGCAATGGTTGCACCCGTTCAGGGCGGTATTGGTGTTTTTCATTGGATGGTTGCTCAAGCGTTATTATTACACTTTGTACCATTTAAGGATGGTTTAGCCTACGCAACAATTATCCATTCTTCGCAACTTTTGCTTGTATTATTTTTGGGCAGTGCAAGTTTGTTTGTTGTGTTAACTAAAAGGAGAAGTAGCAATTAGCACTGGCCGTAATTAAAACTGTACCAACAATTTTGTGCTACACTTACTCAAAACGTTGTATATACCATTTTTCAAGTCGATAGGAAAGCGTTTACCTTCAAAATTCTCCACAAAATATTAAGCACATTAAAAATAAATTACTATGCAACCATAGTAATTTTCATTTGTAAATGTTACTTTTGATAGACTAACCTTTTATATATTTATATCGTTATGCATTTTGAATTAAGTGAAGAACAGATCATGATACAGCACGCGGCACGCGATTTTGCACAGCAAGAATTAAAGCCGGGCGTAATAGATCGAGATGAACACCAAAAATTTCCAGCAGAGCAGGTTAAAAAATTAGGGGAACTGGGTTTTTTAGGGATGATGGTTGATCCAAAATACAACGGAAGTGGCTTAGATGCAATTTCTTATGTATTGGTAATGGAAGAGCTATCCAAAATTGATGCATCAGCATCTGTAGTGGTATCGGTAAATAATTCGCTGGTTTGCTATGGCTTGGAGCAGTACGGCAATGAATTTCAAAAAGAAAAATATTTAAAACCATTGGCTTCTGGAGAAAAAATTGGCGCATTTTGTTTATCCGAGCCCGAAGCAGGTTCTGATGCCACTTCTCAGCATACTATTGCCGAAGATAAAGGCGATTATTATTTGCTGAACGGCACCAAAAATTGGATCACCAACGGAAATTCTGCTTCCACCTATTTGGTTATCGCACAAACCCACCCCGAATTAAGGCACAAAGGTATTAATGCGTTTATAGTAGAAAAAGGGTTAGAAGGGTTTACCATCGGACCAAAGGAAAATAAAATGGGCATTAGGGGTTCTGATACCCACTCGTTGATGTTTAATGATGTTAAAGTACCTAAAAAGAATAGAATTGGCGAAGATGGATTTGGTTTTAAATTTGCGATGAAAACTTTAGAAGGTGGCAGAATTGGAATTGCAGCACAGGCATTGGGTATTGCGCAAGGCGCTTTCGAACTGGCTACACAATATGCTAAACAACGAAAATCGTTTGGTAAGCCAATTGCCGAGCACCAAGCTATTGCTTTTAAATTGGCCGATATGGCTACACAAATCGAAGCTGCACGGTTGTTGGTTTACAAAGCGGCTTGGTTAAAAGACCAAGGTTTACCTTACACGCAAGCAGGTTCGATGGCGAAATTGTTTGCTTCGAAAGTTGCAATGGATGTTACCATTGAGGCCGTGCAGGTACATGGTGGATATGGTTTTGTAAAAGAATATCATGTGGAGCGATTAATGCGCGATGCAAAAATAACGCAGATTTACGAAGGCACATCAGAGATACAGAAGATGGTTATTTCGAGAGAAGTGATAAGGTAGTTGGCGGTTGGCAGCTTGCACTTCTCGGTTTATTAACTGAAAACCGCCAACTGCCAACTGAATTATTCTTTATCTCCAGCAATTACGCCAAAAATAGCTTTTACCAATGCTACAATTATTGCTAAAAATGCAGCAGAAAGAAAGCCAGATGTATTAAAGGAGGCCATCATGTTATCCACCAATAAAATCATCAATACGCTGATAACGAAAGACATTAAGCCTAATGTTAAAAAATTAACCGGGAAGGTTAGTATTCTTAAAATAAAGCCAATAGTTGCATTTGCCAGTGCAATTAGCACTGCTGCTATAATTGCACTTCCGTAACCGTCTATAGTTACTCCGGGAACAATTTTTGCTCCAATAAAAACGGCAAGTCCCATTAAAAGGATTTCTATAATCAACTTCATAATAATTGTTTAATTAGATGTTTAAAGTATTACAATATTTATTTTTTTTCTGTGCTGTGCTGTCAATAACCTCATGTAAAGGTGGTAAAAGTGACGCAAAAATTAATTTTTCGAGCGATAGCGCATCAATTATAATTAATAATATTGATGCCGCAAGTTTTTTGCAGGCAAAAAAGATATATGATGCTAATCCTGATACAGTTAATTTTGTTTCTGTCTTAATTATTCCCAGCCTAAATGATAGTTTACAGTTAGAAGAAAGGGTTAAAGGAACAATTAAATTGAATAAAAACGAAATTATTTTTATGCCAACAATACCTTTTGTAAAAGGTAATTCTTACTTAGTTGAAAACTATATTAATGCTGAGTTTATAACGGTAAAAAAAATGATTAACGGTGGAGTAAAAAGCAACTTAACGCCACAACAACAAATACTTACACGTTAATTTTAACATAAAAATTGGCATTAAGACTTTGATTATTTGTAAAAAAGTAGTACATTTGCATTCGTAATCGAAGAAAGGGAAGGGGACATTGTCCCCTTTTTCTGTGAAATTAGGTTAAATTATGCAGGTAGAAAGTAGAGTAAAGGCATTAGTTGAAGAGAAAATTGTAGATCGGCCGGAGCTTTTTTTGGTGGAAGTGAAAATGTTGCCCAACAATAAGTTAATTATTCATGTTGATGGCGATGAAGGCATAAGCATACAGGACTGTGTGGCTATTAGCAGGCATGTTGGTTTTCATTTAGAAGAAGAAAATACAATTGAACAGGCCTACAATCTAGAAGTTTCTTCGCCTGGTGTTGGTGAACCTTTAAAATTGATCCGCCAGTATAATAAAAATATTGGCCGCAATGTAAGTGTTAAGCTTGTTGGCGGACAAAAGAAAGAAGGGAAGCTTTTAGAGGTTTCAGAAAGTAATGTGCTTATCGAAGAAGCAGTGAAAGAAAAAGGAAAAAAGGCTACAACTGCGCAAGCAAGCGTATCCTTTAATGATATAGTAGAGACTAGTGTTTTAGTGAGTTTTAAATAGCAAATAGTAGGGTTAGTAAGTTGCACGGATAATCTTTGTAGGCTTAATAATCACTTTAATCATAATTAAAAAAATGAGTACTACAACAATTAATTTGATTGACTCTTTCCAAGAGTTTAAAGATTTTAAAAATATAGATCGTCCTACGGTTATTAGTGTTTTGGAAGAGGTTTTTCGCAGTATGTTGCGTAAAAAATACGGAAACGATGAAAATTGTGACGTGATTGTGAATCCTGATAATGGGGATTTGGAAATCTGGAGAACACGAAAAGTAATGGAAGATGGTTTCTCTGAAGATGATGATTTGGAAATTGAACTTGCTGAAGTTTCTAAATTAGACAGTACTTTAGAGGTTGGCGATGATTATATTGAACAGGTTACGCTTGAGAGTTTTGGCCGTAGAGCAATCTTAGCTGCCCGCCAAACTTTAGTTTCTAAGGTTTTAGAATTAGAGAAAGACGAAATTTTCAAAAAATATAAAGATCGCGTTGGCGAAATTATAACTGGCGAAGTATATCAGGTATGGAAAAAGGAAACTTTGGTTTTGGATGATGAAGGCAATGAGCTTTTAATGCCGAAAACCGAACAAATTCCTGCAGATTATTTCAAAAAAGGCGATTCTGTGAGAGCGGTAATCTCTAAAGTGGAAATGATTAATGCAAATCCAAAAATTATTATTTCTAGAACAGCACCTGAGTTTTTACAGCGCTTATTTGAGCAAGAAGTGCCAGAAATTTTTGATGGATTAATTACCATTAAAAAAATCGTTCGCGAACCAGGTGAGCGTGCTAAAGTAGCTGTTGAATCTTACGATGATCGTATTGATCCAGTTGGTGCTTGTGTAGGTATGAAAGGTTCTCGTATCCATGGTATTGTTCGCGAGTTGAAAAATGAAAATATTGATGTGATCAATTTCACTAATAATTTGTCATTATATATTACACGTGCGCTAAGCCCAGCAAAAATTACGTCTATTAAATTAGACGATGAAACTAAACATGCATCGGTTTATTTAAAACCTGATCAAGTTTCGTTAGCAATTGGACGTGGTGGACACAATATCAAATTGGCTGGTAAATTAACCGGATATGAAATTGATGTTTATCGCGAAGCTGGAGAAGAAACAGATGAAGATGTTGATTTAGAAGAATTCTCAGATGAAATTGATAGCTGGATTATTGATGAATTGAAAGCTATTGGTTGCGATACTGCGAAAAGTGTTTTAGCGCTTACGATAGAAGATTTAGTAAAACGTACTGACTTAGAAGAAGAAACCATTAAAGAAGTGGTTCAGATTTTGCAGTCAGAATTTGAATAGTGGTGTAATTGGCAAATAAACACTACTTTTGTAAATAATAAGAAAAAAATAACAGGAGATAAATGTCAGACGACAAACCAATAATTTTAATTAAAGCTATTAAGGAACTTAATATAGGCATGGGTACGGCCGTAGAATTTCTAAGCAAAAAGGGATTCTCTGCCGAGAAGAGCCCTATGTTTAAACTTTCTGGCGAAATGTATGCTGCCTTATTAAAAGAGTATCAAGGAGATAAAATCGTTAGAGAAGAAGCTAAGCAGATCGTGATTGGCAAAATTCGTCGTGATGAATCTGAAGTTGAAAAACCTGTAGAAGCACCTGCGCGAAAAGTAGATTTTGAAAAAGAAGAGATTCTGATTAAGAACGCACAATCATTCAGTCCTCCGGAGAAACCGAAAGTAGAATTACCAAAAGTAGATGTGCCTAAAGCAGCGCTTCCTAAAGTAGAAGTTCCTATCGTTGAAGTTCCGAAAGTAGAAGTTCCAAAGGTGGAAGTTCCGGCTGTTGTAGAAACAGCTAAAGAAACTAAAACGGAAGTTGCAGCTGAAGAAGGTAATTTGCCTGGTGTTAAAGTTGTAGGTAAGATCAATTTGAATGATCTAAATGCTAAAACTCGTCCTTCTAAAAAAGAAGATGCACCGGTTATTAAACCTGTAACAGAGGTAAAGCCAACAGTTGTTGAACAAGCAAAAGTTGAAGAGAAGCCTATTGAGGTTAAAAAAGTAGAAAAGCCTGCTGAAAAATCTCCTGAAGTTAAAAAGCCAATTGCCGAAAAGCCAGTTGTGGAGCAGCCTAAAATAGAAGAAAAACCGATTGAGGTAAAGAAAGATGTAAAACCTGCGGAGCCAGAAGTGATGAAGGCGCGTTCGGTAAAACTTTCTGGACCAAATATTATAGGTAAAATTGTTTTGCCAACTACACCAGATCGTAGAAACGGTCCGGTTGCATCATCTAGCGATAGTGAAGCAGCTAAACGTAAACGTAAGCGTAAAAAAGCACCGGGAGCGCCTGGTCAACACGGCGGTCATGGTCAGCCAGGTGGCAATACAGCAGGGCAAGCGCCAGGCGGTACACCAGGGCAACCTCGTACACCTTATCAAGGAAACAGGCCAGCTAGCGGTACGCCTTATCAAGGCAACAGACCAGCGAGTGGAACACCTTATCAGGGAAATAGAAATAATGCAAGACCGGGTTTCCAAAATAGAAATGCCACACCAGGCGTACCTAAAGGAGAACCTACAGAGAAAGAAATTCAAGATCAGATTAAAGCAACACTTGCTCGTTTAAGTGGAGCAGGTAAATCGGGTAAATTTGCGCAGCGTGCTAAATTACGTCGTCAGAAACGTGATGATGTTGCATATAATGCTGAAGAAGCGGCAAATGAGCTAGAATCTCAATCGAAAATATTAAAAGTAACAGAATTTGTTACTGCAAATGAGTTGGCAAGCATGATGGATGTACAGGTAACCAAAATTATTGGTACATGTATGAGTCTTGGTATGTTTGTTTCAATTAACCAACGTTTAGATGCTGAAACTTTAACCATTGTTGCTGATGAGTTTGGCTACGAAATTCAATTCGTTAAGCCTGATGAAGATGAGGAGAATGTAATTGAGGAAGAGGATGCAGTAGAAGACTTAATCGAAAGAGCACCAGTTGTTACGATTATGGGTCACGTGGATCACGGTAAAACTTCATTGCTGGATTATATCCGTAAAGCAAATGTTGTTGCAGGTGAAGCAGGTGGAATTACACAGCACATTGGTGCTTATATGGTAACAACACCAACAGGTAAAAAAGTAACTTTCTTAGATACACCAGGTCACGAAGCCTTTACAGCGATGCGTGCACGTGGTGCTAAGGTTGCAGATATTGCAATTATTGTTATTGCTGCGGATGATGCGGTAATGCCTCAAACAAAAGAAGCAATAAACCACGCACAGGCAGCAGGCGTACCATTGGTATTTGCTTTTACAAAAGTGGATAAACCAGGTGCAAATTCTGATAAAGTGCGCGAACAGTTATCGGTAATGAACATTTTAGTTGAAGATTGGGGTGGTAAATTCCAATCTCAAGAAATATCGAGTAAAACAGGCTTAAATGTAGATTTGCTTTTAGATAAAGTATTATTAGAAGCCGAATTATTAGAACTTAAGGCAAACCCTAATAAGAGAGCAACAGGTTCGGTAATAGAATCAGCTTTAGATAAGGGCCGTGGTATTGTTACCACCGTATTGGTTCAAGCTGGTACGTTAAGAGTTGGTGATCCAATTTTAGCAGGTAGCTTTAGTGGACGTGTAAAAGCGTTAACTAACGAACGCGGACAAAAGGTTGAGTCTGCTGGTCCATCGCAACCGGTACAAGTTTTAGGTATGCAAGGTGCACCAACAGCGGGTGATCGTTTCAATGCATTAGAAAGTGAAACAGAAGCGCGTGATATTGCAAACAAACGTATGCAGTTACAGCGTGAGCAAGGTTTGCGTACGCAGAAACACATCACTTTGGATGAAATTGGTC
This sequence comes from Pedobacter changchengzhani, assembly GCF_004354365.1. Taxonomy (GTDB): domain Bacteria; phylum Bacteroidota; class Bacteroidia; order Sphingobacteriales; family Sphingobacteriaceae; genus Pedobacter; species Pedobacter changchengzhani. The sequence goes on along the minus strand of NZ_SJCY01000002.1, from coordinate 103,662 downwards.
GTCGTTTAGCAATTGGCAACTTTAAAGAACTTAACATCATTGTTAAAGGTGATGTGGATGGATCTATCGAAGCATTAGCCGATTCATTATTAAAACTTTCTACGGAGCAAATTCAAATCAATATCATTAGTAAAGGTGTTGGTCAAATTTCAGAATCTGATGTATTATTAGCTTCGGCTTCTGATGCGATTATTATTGGTTTCCAAGTTCGTCCATCAACGGGTGCACGTAAATTGGCAGAGCAAGAGCAAATTGATATCCGTTTATATTCTATCATTTACGATGCAATAAACGAGATTAAATCGGCAATGGAAGGTATGTTGGATCCAGAATTTGAAGAGAAAATTGTGGCTAACGTTGAAATTCGCGAAACCTTTAAAATTACGAAAGTGGGTACCATTGCAGGTTGTATGGTATTAGATGGTAAGATTACCCGTAATAGCAAAATCCGTATCGTTAGAGATGGTGTTGTAATTTACACAGGTGAACTTGCATCATTAAAACGTTTTAAAGATGACGTTAAAGAAGTGCTTAAAGGTTACGAGTGTGGTTTAAACATCCAAAACTTTAATAATATTGAAGTTGGTGATATTGTAGAAGCTTACGAACAAGTAGAAATTGTTAGAAAGTTATAATATTAATATTAATGTATTAAAAGCCTCAATAATCTATTGAGGCTTTTTTTTTAAAATATTTACATTTATGAAGATTGAAGAACATAACCTAATTGAACCTGGTTTTAAAAAAAACTTCGATTTTGTAGATACAATAAGATGTATCTCCATGATGGGTATCGTGTGGGAGCATAGTTCGGCCATTAGTATCGAGTTATACACAGATAAAAGTTCGCTTTTGGTTCAGTCTATTACCCTGCAAATATTTAAATTCGCATCTATCGCTTTTTTTCTTATTGCGGGATTTTTGATTAACCATAAATTTCAGGAGTATCCCGCCAGACAATATCTAAAAAACCGATTTAAAAATACAGTAAAACCTTGGTTATTTTGGGTAGTTGTTTTTATGTCTATAACCATTCTAGATCGACTGGTTGCTTACGCTAAAGGTAGTGATGGAGGTTTATTGGTGAGCGATTTTCCGTTATATTTTTATAACCTAACCAAAATGATATTATTTTTTAGTCCTTATTGGTTTATTTTAAATTTTTTAATCTGTATTTCAATATTATTATTGTTTAAGCGTTTTCTTTACAAAATTTGGTTAGGTGTAATATTAGGTATGGTATCGATAGTTTACAGCGTAAATTTACATTACGGTTGGTTTGAAACTTCTCATTCTGCGGCTTTGTTTGGTTTTGTATTTTATTTATGGCTTGGTGTTTATTTAAATAAGTATTTTGATCAATTCAGACATTTAATAAATAAAACACCCTGGTTCGTAATCTATACTCTGTTGCTAATTAGTCTATCAATGGCGCTATTAGAATCATTTTACTTAGTTAATCTAGGAATAAAGGATGCTTATAATACTTTAAGATTTACAAATATTATTTACTCTTTGGTCGCTTTTTTTGCATTATTTAAAATGGGATCTCTAAGTTTTTTGAAGAAACTTAAACCTAGACAAACCACATACGGTATTTATCTAATACATTTTATTATTTTAGAACGTGTATTGGCTTTAATATTTCAACCCCTTAAATTAGATTTCAGTCAATTTAGTATTTGGGTTAATACAGGGATTACGTTAGGGCGGTTTCTTTTTGCCTACATTATGTCATTGGTTTTAACAATGCTTATAAGTAAAACTAAAATGAAATGGATTGTAGGGCAATAATCTGTTTACTTTAATTTCAAAAAGTATAAAACTTTATTAAGTTTGTACATCAGCTTTCTTTTTTCTTTAAGTCGTTTTACTTCCTTTTTAAGTTTAAAATTTTCATTTAGAAAATAAGTATTATTGTACCTGAGTAGTGAATTGTATTGAACTTCGTTATTGATAATATCTTCCAATTTTTCAAAAGCAGCTAATTGGTTTTCCAGCATTAAATCGTCATTCTTTGTCATGTTAACCGCACTTATACGATAATAAGCTAAAGGTTCATCAATAAAAGCCGTTGGCGGATTATTTTTATAAATCTGAACCCAGAATAACCAATCTTCCTTTGCCTTTAAATCTTCAAAAAATGAAAAATTTTTAATTAGGTTTTGAGGGAAAATTGCACAATGAATGGGGATGGTGAAACTTTTATCCCAATCTTTTAATAAAGTCAATTGATTGAAATGAGCCTCTTCTAGTTTACAATATGGCGCTAATATTTCCTGGTTTTTATCTTCAAAAAGTGCAAAATTGGTAATAACAACTGTGTTTTTATTATTCGAAATTTTGTTAATTGATTTCAAAAATTTATTAGGGTCTAAAAAATCATCAGAATCTAAAAATTGGATATAATCTCCTGTGGCGTGCTGCAAACCAACGTTTCTAGCTGAACTTAAACCGCCATTTTCTTTTTTTACATATAATATTCTATTATCCTTTTTTTGCCATTCAATAGATTTTTCTTCTGTATTATCTGTACTGCCATCATTAACAATTAGACATTCCCAGTTGGTATAATTTTGTTTAATTAATGAGGTGATGCATTCGTTTAAAAAACGAGCCTGATTAAAGCAGGGTACAATTACCGATATTTTTAAATTGCTAATCATTAAGCCTTATTTTTATAAATTTTAAAACCATCTTTAATACCTTTAGACATTCTTAAAATAAGTGTTATTTTTTCGTTAAAGGAGTATTCTTTGCCTTTTATGATGGTTTTGGTTCTTTTTAAAAAGTCTTTATATAAACCTTTATAAAACAAAGAGCTAAAGCCCCCCGGAAAATATGGCTTTAAATTTTTTCTTAAAAGAAATAAATTTCGGTATTCATAGTAGGCTTGTAATGGGCGTATTTTGGAAGAAATTTCTTTTCTTTTACGATACATTTGTGCTGTTTTGGTATAGATGATGTTGGTGTAAAAATTTGCCATAACACCATATTCAGTGTCATCACCAGCAATAAAATATTCTTTTTTAGGTAATCCTATTTCTTTAACTATACTACGGTGTATTAACATACCTTCAAAACAAGCTGTGTTAACAAAACAGTAATCTTTATGTCTTAAAGAAGCATTATCATGTAAAATAGGCATGCAGGTTCTATAATCGAAATAATGCTCCCATTTAAAAATTTCATTATTGTCTTTAAACGTTCTTAAGGGATGTATACATTTTGATTTTTCAGAATACTTAAGCAGTTGCCCCAAACAGTCCGTAAAAGGCTCTACATCATCGTCCATTACCCAAATCCATTCATAGCCTTGTTCATAGGCTTTCCCAATGCCAGTATTAAATCCGCCGGCTCCACCAATATTCTCTTGAAAAATTACATCTATTTTATCATTTTTAAGATTGTTGAGATACTCACCTGTTCCATCTGTAGATCCATTATTTATGATTATTATTTTGTCGGGAGGGAAAGTTTGGTTTAATACAGAGTCTATACATTCCTTTAAAAACTCTAAACGATTGTATGTTACAATAATGGCGCAAACAAAGGTTTGGTTAATCATAACTTGTTATTAATAAGATTTTGGATTCTCTTAATGGCAACATCATATTTGAGATTCTCAATTGCAAAATCAAAAGCATTGTTAACTATAGTTTCATAATATGTCAACCCCTGTTGTTCTACAAATTCTATTTGAGAAATCAGATCAGACATGTCATTTTTTACTGGGATAAAATGCCTGTAAGGCTCAAGTTCGAAATGATAATAAGATTTCCATCGCCTTTCTTGAATAAATAATAAGCGCTTAGTGTGAAGTAACAGCTTTATTCTTCCACTGTAGCCCCGGCCTTCAATATCTATTAAGTATTTATATTTAGTATGGTCTGATAAGGAGATGTAAGGAACTTTCTTGCTTCCACTAACGTGTTGATCAACGCAAGTGTCATAAGCCTCAATCAGATCTGGAAATTGTTTGGTGTATTCGGTTATTTTTTTGCGTGTAGCATTGGTTTTTACATTTCCAATCCAAAGCATTTTGTTGTGAATAAAAGGTCGGCTACTGGCATCAATTATTTTTTGAACGGTTAAGTTATAATCTTCAATTCCAGCTTGTTGCCAGTGATCAAAAATGAAGTCTGGAAAAACTGTACTTAAATTTTCTTTACAATCACAGCAATAATAAAAATTGTTTGGCTGGATATTTCCAACAGGGAAATCACCTGTGTTTAGGCTAAAAGATATGTCTTTATTAATAATGCCGAGCTTGATTGCATCGATCGTCATTTTTAAAGAAGATTCTGCCCGTGATTGAAAAGAGTTAAAGTTAGATATTGATGATATTTGAGCATTTTTAATTGATACAATTAAAAGCTCTAGAGGTTCTTCCTGGTCTTTTTTCTTGTTAAACCACATTGTTATTTGAATTTTTGTGCAATTTCCAACGCATTGGCAATTACATGGTGCATATCCATATAGCGGTAGGTTGCTAATCGGCCTAAAAAAGTAATTTTTGGTAGCTTGTTAATTTCTTCTTGATATTTTTCAAGAATTTCAATATCATTGGTTAAGCGTTTAGGGTAGTAAGGAATGTCTTCTACTTCTGTTTCTTTGCTAAACTCTTTAAAATATACTGTTTTTTCGTGTTCTTCCCAAGGAGTAAAGTGCTTATGCTCGTGTATTCGGGTAAATGGAGTTTCCTCATCTGCATAATTAATTACTGCATTTCCTTGAAAATCTCCTTCAGAAGTGTGTTTTTCAAAAAAAACAGTTCTGTAGCCTAATCTTCCAAATTTGTATTCAAAAAACGCATCAACAGGACCGGTGTAAAAGACCTGATCATAAGTAGAGAAATCAGCATCATTGGTTGTAAACCGTTTGTTTAAATGAATAGTGATGTTTGGATGACTAAGCATTTTTTCGAAGATTTCGGTATAGCCATTTTTTGGGATGCCCTGCAAAGGCATGGTATAATAATTATCGTTATAATTAAACCTAACAGGCAGTCGTTTTAAAATGCTAGCAGGTAGTTCGGTTGGTTCGCAACCCCATTGTTTTTTAGTATAGCCATAAAAAAAAGCCTGATATAAATCTTTACCGATAAATTTTAAGGCTTGTTCTTCAAAATTTTTAGGAGAGTCAATAGTGGCATCGCTTAAAGACTGTATAAATTCTTTTGCCTGTGTAGGCGAAAAGGTTTTATTAAAGAATTGGTTTATCGTATGTAAGTTTATTGGTAAAGAGTAAACCTGACCTCTGTAAATAGATTTTACTCTATTAACATAGGACATCATTTGGCAAAATTGCTGGATATAATTCCAAACGTTAACGTTATCTGTATTAAAAATATGTGGCCCGTATTTATGAATGTTTATCCCAGTATCTTCATCTCTTTCGGTATAACAATTGCCACCTATGTGGTTTCTTTCTTCCCACATTTCAATTAAACTATCTTTGCTAAGTTGCTCCGCAATGACGCTTCCAGCAAATCCACTTCCTATAATTAGGTATTTTTTCATTTTTTTATTGGTAACTAAGCTTTGCCGAAAGAAATTTAAAATTAGCGCTTATAGTGATGATTTATAGATTAAAATAACAAGCCCTTAATACTACAAAGTTACGAAAGATTTAATACAATACTATTGGTTACGTTAGGCAAAAGCTTATTTCAGTTTAATCGCAAAATTAAGTTTACTAAACCATTTTCGTGGTTTTCTGTCGGGAAAATACTCGTTATAATGCTTAATAATAAGGTTAATTAAAAAAAGACTGATTTTTTTTTGATAAGCTTTGGCAATTTTATTTATCAAAATTTTATCATCGGTAGTAAGGCCTTTGTATGTTTGTACAAGTCGCAAGTTGGTGTTGATTTCATCATTTAACACTTTTTTTGTTTGCTGTTTATAGGCGTTAAAAGTAACTGATTTTTGGTGTATGCGATGTAAAGTAAGGCATTGGTTAACGCATATGGCCTGATTATGATACATAGCTATAAATCCCATCCACCAATCGTAATAACCTTCAGGTGGTATGGGGGTAAAATAGGTAACAAATGATTTGTTGAACATAGATGTATGTCCAGTCACCGAATTGTAGAACAGAAAACTTTTGTATGATTTTCCTTCTAGCGTGAAGTCAGGCTTTAAGATTTGTTTCCCTAATTCTTTATCTTCTTCGTCAATTAATTTTGAATTTGAAAAAACCAGCCACTTATCTTTAATATTATCCAGTAAAACTTCAAGCTTACTAGGTAACCAAATGTCGTCCTGATCGCTAATTGCAACGTATTCGCCAGTTGTAAGCTCAATCGCTTTTTCAAAATTTTTATTAAAACCGAGATTGTGTGTATTTCTAAAAGATTTTATTTGTGGGTATAGGAACGCAAGATTTTCACTGATTTGAAATGTATTATCAGTGGAGCAGTCATCTACAATAACCAGTTCAATATTTTTGTGAGTTTGGTTTAAAATGCTCATAATTTGTTCTTCTAGAAACGAAGCACCATTATAAGTACAAAGTGCTATAGAAATTAAAGCGGTTTTTTCCATATTAACCAAATGATAGTTTTATTAACTGTTTAATATTAAGATTTTTGATTGAGAATAACTTAGAAGAAATAAACGTAAGAATCCTTTGCTTTTCTGAACTTTTTAAGAGACTTAAGTACCATTCTTTTTGTAGTTGCTTCTCTAAAATATGAGGATTGTAAATGTGTTTTTTACGATTGGCAATTTTTATGGCAATTAGGTGGTTTTCTATCGCTTTAATGTTGTGGGTTGGGTTTTGCGGTCGTAAAAATGAATGGTGAATTTCTAATGTTTCTTCCGAAATCTCCTTAAATAGAAATGATAATAAGAAAGCCATAGTTTTAATTTCGCTTTGCATCATTTCTTTTATTTTTTTTGATGATATACTTTCTTCGTGAATGCGATAGCTTAGTTCTGCCGAGTTTAAATTGAAAGATTTATGTTGCATTACAATTTGCGAAAAGAGAAAATAATCTTCAGCGTATTTGTATTCTTCTTGATAGGCAAAAGATTTGATAATTGCTGTATCGGCCATGATGGCAGGATGTACAAAAGCATTACGAAATAATTGAAACACTTTAATCTCATCGTTATATTTTGGTCGCCTTAATTTACAGCTTCTTTTTCCGGTATAATCCATATAAATTGCATTAGATCCGCAAAGCTTATAGGTTGGGTTTGACTGTAAAAAATGAAACTGTTTTTTTAATCTATTTGGGTGCGCAATATCATCTGCATCCATTCTTGCTATGTATTTGCCTTTACTTAGCCGAAGTCCTTCATTTAAAACAGTAACAATTCCGCTATTTGTTTTACGATCTATGTAATTTATTCGTATGTCGGTAAAAGAACGGATAATTTCGTCACTGGCATCTGTACTGCCGTCGTTAATAATTAGAAATTCAAAATTTGTAAAAGATTGATTTAAGATGCTGGCTATTGCTTCTTTTACATACAATCCACTGTTAAAAACAGGCATTAAAACAGTAACCTCAACAGAAAAATTTTTAATCATGTGGCGAGCCAAAATTTGAAATAAAGCGTAAAAATAACATAAATAACTTAGAGCCAAATTAGCTTGTTACAGTTTATGCTTTTAAAACTAAATTATGGCATTAAACGCTATGTTTCGTAATGGTATGATAAAAGCTATAATAAAGGTATTTTGATTTATTTGTTATATTTGATTCTATATAGACTTGCAATGGAAACAAATTCAAAAGAAAGTAAAAGTGGGTTTGCTCCTAAAAAAATTTTATTTATCACTCCATTTTTTGGCCGCACAGGCTCTGAGATGCAATTATTCTATATTCTGCAAAATCTTGATCGGCAAAGGATAAAGCCATATTTGTTTTCGAGAAATAATGGCGCACTTATTAAAGAGCTTTCAGGGGGTATTTCATCATTTGTAGGGTATAAGCAGCATCCTAATTTCTTATATAAAATTTTTAGGCTGATGCTGTATGCGGTAAATATAAATCCAGTTGAATTTCAATTACGTTTATTGCAAAAAAAATTAAAGGCCGATTGCTGGTATATTAATACGATAGCCAATAGGGATGCTTTTAGTGTTGCGAAAAAGCTTGGCATAAATGTAATTTCACATGTTCACGAATTACCCTTGTCCTACAGTTTGGTTAAATCAAGAACGATAAAAAATATGCTTAACTCAGGCATGTGCATTGGTTGTTCTGAAATTGTCTGCGAAAAATTGGAAGACATGGGGCATAAAAATGTTCATTTACTTTATGGCTTTGTTGATGATAAAAAAATTAATCTGATTGAAAATAGTGATATTATTAAACTACAATTTGCTATTAAAGCTGATGATTTTGTTTGGGTAATTTCAGGGAATACTTCTACAATAAAGGGTATCGACTTTCTTATTCCACTGATTAAAGAGTTAAAGCATAACCATAAAATTATTTGGATAGGTGAGGTAGAAAATAACGGAACGATGTGTTATGCAGAAGAATCTGTCAAAGCAAATTTTGCTGATCGCGTATTTTTTACCGGTAAAAAAACAACAGATTATTACGATTATTTTAATATTGGCCATGCATATCTTTCGCTATCAAGAGAAGATTCTTTTCCCTTGGTAATGATTGAAGCGGCCCATTTAGGTAAACCTATTGCCGGATTTAATTCGGGCGGAATAAAAGAATTTGTAAAACAAAATATTGGCATTGTTGTAGATCAGCTTAATTTTAAAACACTGGCTACGGCTATGGAGCAAATAGAAGCTAATTATGCAATCTATGATCAGGATAAAATAAAAAGTTACGCCCAAACATTTAACGTTAAAGTGCAAACTCAAAAATTGACAGAAATACTAGAGCGTTACGTTTAGTCATTAAAAGTCTGCATATCAATTAGCCTTCTGTAAAGCCCATTTTTCGCCATCAGTTCAGTATGATTTCCGGTTTCAACAACCTCGCCTTTATCAATCACCACAATTTTATCGGCATGTTGAATTGTACTTAAACGGTGTGCGATTACAATCGAGGTTCGGTTTTTCATTAAATTATTTAACGCTTCTTGTACCAATTTTTCTGATTCTGTATCCAAAGCAGAAGTTGCCTCATCTAGCAACATAATCGGCGGATTCGCCAACACTGCTCTAGCAATACAAACACGTTGTCTTTGTCCGCCAGATAATTTATTTCCTCGATCGCCCACAAATGATTGGTAGCCATCTTCGGTATTTAAAATAAACTCGTGTGCATTTGCAATTTTCGCAGCCGCGATTACTTCTGCCTCGGTAGCATCAGGTTTTGCAAATGCGATGTTATTAAATATGGTATCGTTAAATAAAAAAGATTCTTGATTAACGGTGCCCATTTGAGCGCGAACATCTTCAATCTTTGCATCTCTAAAATCTAATCCATCAATTTTTATTGATCCTGACTTTGGATCGTGGAAACGGGGAATTAAATCCATTAGCGTACTTTTTCCGCCCCCAGATGGACCAACTAAAGCAATTGTTTTTCCTTTTTCTATATCGATGTTGATGTTTTTTAATATTTGTTTATCGCCGTAATTAAAAGAAACATTTTCTAATGTTAAAGCTTTTTCAAATCCATTTACCGTTTGGGCATTTGGCTTGTTTTGCAATTCTGGCTTGGTATCAATTAACTCCAATACACGGTCTCCGGCTGCAATGCCAGAGTGAATGCCACTAAAAGAATCAGTTAAAGCTTTTACAGGTTGCATCACTTGCGAGAATGTAGCGATGTAAACTAAGAATTTTGAAGGTGTAAGGTCGCCTTGGCCGGTTAATATCATTGTACCACCATACAAAACGATAAAAACAACTACTAAAACACCTAAAGTTTGGGAAACTGGAGAGGCAAGTTGCTGGCGACGAACCATTTTCCGATTTAAAAAAGAATAGAATTTGTTTTCATCATCAAACTTATCTTTAACGCGTTGGGTAGAATTAAATGCTTTTATAATTTTTATGCCGCTTAACGATTCATCTAAAAAGCCAATCATTTTCGCAAATGATTCATGAGATTCTTTTGCTTGTTGCCTTAAACGTTTTACAATTTTACTTATAATAAAACCCGAGACTGGAATAACAAGTAGGGAGAATAACGTAAGTTTTAATGAAATGGAAATTAAAACGATGACGTAAAAGATTAATTGAACAGGTTCTTTAAAAACTACTTGCAAAGTATTGGTTACTGTAAATTGAACAACTTGCACATCAGATGCAACTTTAGAAATAATATCGCCCTTGCGCTCATTATTAAAATAACCAATATGCAAATTCATTACATTATTAAAAACGGTTCTGCGCAAATTTAAAAGGGTATGTACGCGTAAATCTTCCATATAACGTTGCGATAAATAGCGGAATAAATTTGAGAATACTACAGTAACTACAATTACAACGCAAACGTATTTTAAGGTCTCGATTTTTCCATAGTGGTCGATCCAAATGTTTATTTGCTCGCTAAATTTTGCCATAAAATCTAACGATGAACTTGCTTTGCTTAAAGTTGTTGGCGCATCGTTAATAAATAAAGTTTCTAACAGCGGGCCTAATAAAGTAAATAAAAAGGTATTAAAAATAATCGCAAAAAGTGTTGCAATTACATACGGAATAGCAAATTTTTCAATCGGTTTGGCAAATGATAATAAACGAAAATAGGTTTTCATTTTATGTATGGAATATGTAAACGGAGTATGCACAAAACATCTCCACAAAAAATTTAATTAAAACTTGGCAAATGTACGGTTTTCAAATAAACCTCATAGGTTTTCAATGTCGAAGAGTTTTAAAATTATAAGCGCTTAATTTTTTTGCTTGATAGCGCGGTATTTATTATTTGCATAATATTTGAAATGTTCAAATCGGATTTATGCTTCTTCTTTAAATTATTTAAACGTTGTTCGCTGCGTTTTATCAATTCTTTGTGTGCGAGATAATCTTTATAGCTTTCTAAAACCCATAGTTTACCAGTTAGTAATTTTGGTAAAAGCTCAGTAAAGATTTGCTGTAATGGATATAGAAGTTTTCTTAAGCCTTGAAGATGGATGCCCTGTAAGATGTAGCGGTTGCGGTAGTAAATTTTTTTAATAAAGCTTGATTTAATTTGCGTTTTTGTACTGCCGCTAACATGATGAAAGCAAAATGAACGGTGTTCGTAATAGCATTTCCAGCCCAATTGCCAAGCGCGCAAACTTAAATCAAAATCTTCTGATGAGAAAGGTGAATAAATTTCATCAAAACCACCTAGTTCTTTTAGCTTTTTTGCATCAACCAAAGCATTAGCCCCCGAAAGGTAGGCGGTGTAAACATTTTCGTCGCCTATAACTTCGCTATAATAAAATTTGTTTGCCTTTATTCTACAGCCACTATAATAGAGCAGTCGAGCTGCATCTTCAATTCTGGTCTCATCAAAACTCATAATTCGACCCATTACGCCAAATGTGTCTACTTTCTCAAAGTATTTCCATTGATGTTCAAAATAATCAGGTGTTAGTTTAACATCAGAATTTAAAAGTAGAATAAGTTCATATTTGGCTTCGCGGATACCATGGTTACAGGTGTACGAAAAACCTCTATTTTTATCGTTTACTAATAAATTAACATTAGGGTAGTTGAGCTGAATAAATGAAATGCTATCATCTTTTGATCCGTCATCAATTACAATTACTTCGAAAACGGTTTTGGCATTTTTTGCAGCAATAAATACTGAAGGCAAGTATTTTTCTAATAAAAGCTTGCCGTTATAATTTGGAATTACAATTGAAACGCTTTTTTGCATTTATTTTACAATTTTATAATTACGGTATTCGAACATGCGAATACCAGTTAAATCTTCAATTTTTTGGAGTATTTTTCTTCTCAAGTTCATTTTAGGCGTTTCTTTGGTTAAATCCTTATCGAATTTCCAATTTGCAGATGCAATTCTGTCTCTCATTACTTTTGGGTGTGAGCCTTCAAAATGAATCAGCCGGTCTGCATTGTGCATATCATAAGTATCTTGCACGGGGAAATTTTGCTCAATCCAGTCTTCAGATTGATAAAATTGATTGAAGTTTCGCACTTTTCCTTGCAAACCCTTTGGTGGTTTTACCCAGCCATAATGATAAATATATGCATCGATGAGTTTAACTTTTAATTTTCGGTCGTTAATCCTAAATCCTTGCGCATCGCGATAAGAATGAACACCCTTTAAGTTTTTTATTATCCTAACTTCTCTTCTATACCACCTGCGAGATTCCGCTAAATAATCGTAAGAAGCATAAAAATGTTTGTATTTTAAAAGAAGTGCCTCAACATTTTTATTGTTAAGCTCAGCTTGCATTTCTTTTTTAATAATTTGAAGATAATCTTCGTGTATCGCTTCATCGCCTTGAATGTAAATCATCCAATCGGTATCAATAGGGATATTGGCAAGTGCTTTATCGGTTTCAGTTGCGAAAACTTGTCCTCCTTCTTTTAAGCTTTCATCCCACACAGTGGATACCGTTTTAATTTTTTCAGGATCTATGCTTTTTATAAGTGCTTCAGTCTCATCGGTAGAATTTCCTAGTGCCACAATAAAATCATCGCATAATGGCAATACAGAAAGTATGGCTTCTTTAACTGGATAATCGTTAGCGATTGCATTTCTTATAAAGGTAAATCCGGTAACTTTCATTTAGTTTGCTTTATAGCTACTTATGCTGTATATTTTTGTTTATTTGTACAAAGATAGTTTTATTGATGAATACGCATCTATCCATTATAGCCGAAATTAAAAGTGGCAATTTTAAATCTTTGGCGAGGACATTAACCCTTGTTGAAAACGATATTTCGCCGTCGTGCGCTATTTTGAGGCATTTGGATAGTGGTGCAAATGTGCCGGTAATTGGAATCACTGGTCCACCTGGTGCAGGTAAGAGCACTTTAGTAAATGCCATTACAAACTATTTTGTAGCATCGAATAAACGAATTGCAATTTTAGCGATTGATCCAACCTCGCCTTTTAATTTTGGTTCTTTACTTGGCGATCGAATTCGGATGTCGGCACAGTTTAATAATCCAAATGTGTTTATACGTTCTTTGGCTACCCGCGGTGCTTTAGGTGGAATTTCGACGAAGACAATAGAAATGGTTGATGTTTTAAGGGCTTCTAATTTTGATTTAATCCTAGTCGAAACGGTGGGTGTAGGCCAATCGGAAGTAGAAATTGCGGGTTTGGCCGATCGGACTATTGTTGTTTTAGTGCCCGAATCGGGAGATGAGATACAAAACATAAAATCAGGCCTAATGGAAATAGCCGATTGTTTCGTAGTTAATAAAGCAGATCGGGAAGGAGCGGATGGTTTCGCAAATACATTAAAGAAAATAATACACCAAAGCGTCAAACCAATTCCAATTATAAAAACAGTTGCTGCTAAAAATATTGGTATCGAAGATCTCTGCAAATGGATTATTACGCCAGTTGAGCTCGATCAAACCCGAAAGGAGTTTTTGTATGCAGAGAAAGCATGGCGAATTATTCAGCAGGGAAAAATGAAAAACGTAGATAAAAAAAAGCTCCGCAACAAAATTAGCGAAGCTTTAAAAACAAATGATTTTAATATTTATCGTTTTGCGGATGAGTTTGGAAGGGAAGATTGAGCCAATTGATCGTTGTCATGTTAGATTGATTAAATAAGCGCCACAAACTTAAAACTTCCAATTGCCAACTAAAAACCGATTTATTGGTTCATTATCTCCTCAATTTCTTCGGTTTCTATAGGTATATCGGCCATTAAATCAATATTTCCGCTTGCAGTAATTAAAATATTGTTTTCTAGGCGAATACCTAAGCCTTCCTCGGGGATATAAATACCCGGTTCTACAGTTAATATATTCCCATTTGCGAAAGGTGTATATCTTCCCCCAAAATCGTGCAAATCCAACCCTAAGTGATGAGAAGTGCCGTGCATAAAATATTTTTTGTACGCTGGATAACTGCTCTTTTGGTTTTTTACATCATCTAAAGTAAGTAGTTTGAGATTTATAAGTTGCTCCGTCATTAATTCGCCCACCTGTTCGTGGTAAATTTTCCCCGTAATTCCATCAACTAATAATTTGCTTGCCTCTTTCATTACATGTAAAACTGCATTATATACTTCTTTTTGCCTTTTGGTAAACTTTCCATTTACAGGAATTGCCCTGCTCATATCTGCATTATAATTTGCGTATTCTGCACCGAAATCAAATAAAATTACATCACCTTTTTTGCATTGCTGATTGTTATCGCCATAATGAAGAATATTTGCATTGTGACCTGATGCTATAATTGGTGGGTATGCATGGCCTGTTGCGCCTTGACGAATGAATTCGTGAATAATTTCAGCTTCAATTTCATATTCTTTAACGCTAGGTTTAACAAATTTTAATACCCTCAAAAAAGCATCGCGAGTAATTGAGCAAGCCTTTTGGGTGAGAGAAATTTCAATTTCAGATTTTATAGCCCTCAAGTTGCGCATAATTGGTGCAGCACGTTCATAATGATGCAATGGATATTTCGAGCGCATCTGTTCTATAAAACGAATATCTCTGTAAGGTATGGAATCTGTGTATTTATTGTTCTCATTAGTGTTTAGGTAGATATAGTCAGCATAGTGAACAATACTGTGTAAGATGTTCTCAAAATCTTCTAACCAAAATATATTGTTTATGCCCGAGGCTAATTGCGCCTGCTCTTTGGTATATTTATAACCCTCCCACACTTTTATAAAATCGTTTGTCTGTCTTAAAAATAGGACTTCTCTATACAAAGGATTAGGACAATCCGGGTATAACAGCAATATTGTCTGCTCTTGATCTATCCCTGATAAATAAAATAAATCGGCATTTTGTTTAAAAGAAAACGTTTGGTCACCACTTCTCGGGAACTCATCATTGGCATTAAAAACACTTAAAGAATTGTTTTTTAGCTGTTTAATATAGTTTTGTCTATTTAAAATAGGTAATTTATTACTAATACTCGGATATTTCATGTAGCTTAGCGCCATATTAGCGACGGTTCAAATGTATCAAAATGATTAATTAATAAGAATTTTGGAACGGAATTTGTTTAAAAGTTTGAAAATGTAAATTTTTGTTTAATTTTGCGTTGCTAAAAAATTAATCAATTTAGTTGTTTAACCCTTAAAAAAAAAAGATTATGAATTATTCTACTTTAAAGAAAAGTCTTGCGCTTTCTTTAGTGGCACTAACAGGAGTAGCTTCTCTTGCTGTCGCTCAAGATATGCCTGCAATGACTTCTTCTGCCAAAACGTTTGGTGGAAGAGCCCAGTACAGAACTTGGTCAATTGGCGTTAACGGAGGTGTTTTAGCACCTATTGTTGCTATTGGCGGTACAAACGATTTTAACAGATGGGATGTTAATTTAGGTTACGGTTTAAATATCCGTAAGCAATTAGGTCATTCTTTCGCGTTAGAGTTGAATGGTTTACGTGGAAAAGTTTCTGGTTCAAATGATATGAGCATTCAAGGTGCTGCATCAACTGATAAGAGCTTTGAAACTCAACTTCAGTATGCTGCTGATTTACGTGCAGTTGTTAATGTTGGTTCAATTGATTTCTTACGTCGTGAGAATTCAGTAGGATTTTTCGTTACTGTAGGTGGTGGTTATATGGCTTATGCGCCTAAACTTACTAACGCAGCAAATGTTACAACAGACTTTAAAGGAACTGGTGGTGGAAATCCTGATGGTGGAAGTGCAATCGTTAAATCTGGTAACAGAAGTGATTATTTGAAGACTTTCTACATCCCAGTTGGTGCAGGTGTTAAATTTAAAGTTTCTGAAAGAGTTAACTTTAATTTAGGTTACACGATGAACTTCATGGATGATGATAATTTAGATGGTGTTTATGGTAAAACAAGTTCTAACGATCATTTCTCTTATGGATATGCTGGTTTAGAATTCTCTTTAGGTTCTTCAGCTAAACCAAGTTTAGAGTGGACTAACCCATTAGCTACTATGTATGATGAATTGAAAGATCCTTCATTACGTGCTGAGTTAGAAGCATTGAAAAAACGCGTTACTAGTGTTGAAGGTGCAATCGAAGGATTGAAAAAAGATACTGATGGTGATGGTGTTGCTGATCAATTTGACAAATGCCCAGGAACTCCTGCAGGTACTGCTGTTGATGGATCAGGTTGTCCACTTCCTAAAATGACTGAAGCTGCCGCTGCAGCTTCTTCTATGACTGGTATGGAAGCAATCAGATTTGATTTTAACTCATCAGTTTTAAAAACTGAGTCATATCCAACTTTAGATAAATTATCTTCTGTATTACGTGAAAACGGTGGTAAAGTAACTTTAAACGGTTACGCTTCAAGCGAAGGTACTGCTGCATATAATGTGAAGTTATCTAAAGACAGAGCTAATTCTGTTAAAACTTATTTAGTAAACTCTGGTGTTAATTCTAGCCAAGTTTCTACAAAAGGTTTTGGTGAAGCTAATCCAATTGCTTCAAACGATACTGAAGAAGGTCGTATGCAAAATCGTCGTGTTGAAACTGCTAGAAACTAGTCTTTCAATACAATTAACAAAAAATGGCTTCGATGTAAATCGAGGCCATTTTTTGTTTATATGGATTTTGCATTTCCATAATTAACCATGTTAGAAAAGATTTACATAAATTCGTCTGATCTACGATACGTTGTATCTTTGAAAATAATAATACATTATCATTGAATATTAAACTTTAATCCTTACTTAATGAAAACAATTGTAAATACTTCTAGTGCTCCTACGCCAATCGGCCCATATAGTCAAGCTGTTAAGGCTGGTAATTTTTTATTTGTATCTGGCCAAATTGCCATTAACCCAGAGAGCGGAGAATTGAATTTAACAAACATCGAAGAAGAAACCCATCAAGTAATGCGTAACCTAAAAGCTATTCTGTTAGAAGCAGAATTAAGTTTCGATCACATAGTTAAAACAACAATTTTTTTGAGTGATATGGGAACGTTTGCGCAAGTGAATGAAGTTTATGGGCAATATTTTACAGCAGAATTTCCCGCTAGAGAAACCGTTCAAGTATCTGTATTACCTAAAAATGTTAATGTAGAGATTTCGGCAATTGCAATAGCTCATTAATTTGGCGCAGCTTAATCGAGGGTATTTATTGGCAGGCATTGTTCCTTATGTAATATGGGGTACAATGTCTGTACCATTGCGCGATCTTAAGGCCTTTCTGCCTGAGGAAATTTTATTTTATAGAGTATTCGTTTCTTGCATAATTATTTGGCTCACCATCCTCATATTTAAGTGGAAGAACTTAAATGCCGATTTTAAATTTTTTGTGGAATTAACGAAAAGAAACAAATTTAAGTTTGTTTCTTTAACCATTATTTCATCAATTTTAATTAGTTGTAACTGGTTTACTTACATGTACGCTGTTAATTTTGTAAGTTTAAAATCAGCCGCGTTTGCTTATTTAGTCTGCCCATTAATAACTGCTTTTTGTGGGTTTATTTTTTTAAAAGAGAGGGTTACAAAATCTAAAATAATCGCTATGACAGTTGCGATTGTAAGCATTGTCTTATTAGCTACAGGTTCTGTACATGAAGTAGTTTGGTCGATAATTATTGCATCTTTTTATGCACTATATATTGTAATTTTGAAATTGATTAAGGAGGTTGATAAGTTCATTTTGCTAGGTTTACAATTAATTATATCGGGCTTGTTGATGTTGCCATATCATTTTTTAAAATCAGAACCAATACCTATCGAGGGTTTATTTTGGGGGCATATTTTTTTAATTGCTATTTTATTTACGATCATCCCATTATTTTTAAACGCTTATGCTTTAGTTGGCATGCCATCATCGGCTCTAGGTATTCTTATATATCTTAATCCAATTGTTGCATTTACCGTGGCTTTTTTCTATTTTGATGAGAAAATAGATTTGGCGCAGGTTTTTGCATATTGTCTATTGTTGGTGTCAATAATAATTTTCAACACTTCATTTTTAGATCGTTTTTTTAGTAAGAAGCATACTCAATTTGGATAACTCGATTTTAAATACGCCGTTAGAATATGTAAGGGGAATTGGACCAAACCGCGCTGATGTTTTAAAAAAAGACCTTGGCATTTTCACCTATCAAGATATGCTATGCCATTATCCTTTTAGGTATATAGATAGAACTAAGTATTTTAAAATTAATGAGATAACACCTGATTCTTCGTACATCCAAATTATTGGTAGGGTTATTAGTAAAAAAGTTATCGGCGAAAAACGAACGAAAAGAATTGTTGTGGTTTTTAAAGATGAAACTGGAATAATGGAGCTTGTGTGGTTTCAAAGTTTGAAATGGATTGACGAAAATATAGTTGAAGGTTTGGTTTATGTAGCCTTCGGAAAGCCGAATCTTTTCAATGGCACTTTCAGTATTTCTCATCCTGAGATGGAACCTTATAAACGTAATCCCGTTGGTAGGGGAAACCTTACTCTGCAACCCGTTTATAATTCAACCGAAAAGCTAAAGAAGTTTAACCTCGATTCTAAAGGTTTGCAAAAATTAATTGCAGGTTTATTAGATCTTGTTATTCCGAATATACTAGAAACATTGCCACAACATTTATTAGATAAATATCATCTCCCAAACAGAAGAACTTCATTACTCAACATTCACTTTCCTAAAAATCAGCAAGATTTAAATGATGCGCAAAGACGATTAAAATTTGAAGAATTATTTTTTATTCAGCTTCAACTGTTAAATAGCAAACATTTAAGAGCACTAAAATTTAAAGGTGTTAATTTTAATACCGTTGGAGAAAAAATCAATCGATTTTATAAAGAAATTTTGCCTTTCGAATTAACGAATGCACAAAAAAGGGTAATTAAAGAAATTAGAATAGACACGCAACTTGGTGTACAAATGAATAGGTTAATACAAGGCGATGTAGGTAGTGGTAAAACTGCAGTTGCTTTAATGAGTATGCTTTTAGCCAATGATAATGGTTACCAAGCTTGTATGATGGCGCCCACAGAAATATTGGCTCGTCAGCACTATGCATCGATAACGGAGTTGATTACTGATGATTTGGTTAAAGTTGCCATATTAACCGGAAGTTCTAAAAGGAAAGAACGTGTTCAAATTCATGAACGCTTAGAAAACGGGGATATTGATATTCTTATTGGCACCCATGCCTTAATTGAAGATAAAGTCCAATTTAAAAATTTGGGTCTAGTTGTTATTGATGAGCAGCATCGTTTTGGTGTAGAACAAAGATCGAAACTTTGGCGAAAAAGTGTAATACCACCACATATTTTAGTAATGACGGCCACGCCAATTCCACGCACTTTAGCAATGACGTTGTACGGAGATTTAGATGTTTCTGTTATTGATGAGCTTCCCGCAGGAAGAAAACCAATTGACACAAAACACCTTTTTGAAGGCCAACGGATGAGGATGTTTGGTTTTATGAGAGATGAAATTGCTAAAGGCAGACAAGTTTATGTGGTTTACCCATTAATTAAAGAAAGTGAAAAATTAGATTTAATGAATTTGGAAGCTGGTATTGAGCAACTGAGTTATCAATTTCCTCGTCCAGATTATCAAATTAGTATTGTGCATGGCCAAATGCATAATACCGATAAGCAATTCGAAATGCAACAGTTTATACAAGGTAAAAGCCACATCATGGTTGCTACTACAGTTATTGAGGTAGGTGTAAATGTACCCAACGCTTCGGTTATGGTAATCGAAAATGCAGAACGCTTTGGCCTTTCTCAGTTGCACCAATTACGAGGACGAGTTGGCCGTGGTGCTGAACATTCTTTTTGCATTTTAATGAGTGGCAATAAATTAAGTAAAGAGGGGAAAGTACGTTTAGAAACTATGGTGCGGACTAATAACGGTTTCGAAATTTCTGAAATTGATTTGCAACTTCGCGGTCCTGGAGATATTACCGGCACACAACAGAGCGGCGCATTAGATCTAAAAATTGCCAATTTAACTACAGATCAAGCAATACTACAAGAAGCAAGAAATTCTGCAATATTAATACTGCAAGAAGACCCTATCTTGGAAAAAGAAGAAAATTTATTGCTTAAAGCACATCTAAAAAAATTAGAACGAGGCATTTCGTTTGATAAAATTTCTTAATTTAACTTAACAAAGCTATTTTTCTTTTAAAATTTCTCATTCTATTTTTTACTTCTTAAAACGTAGTTTTGCAATCGATAATTTATTTCAGTGGCAGATTTACAACCCCAACCCGTTTTCTCTAAACCCGATCCATTTGCGGCATTACGCTACAAAGAATTTCGAGCGTTTTTAGGTATGCGTTTTTTCTTTACACTCGCCTATCAAATGCAGGCAGTTGTAATTGGATATCATATTTATGATTTAACCCATGATGCACTTAAACTCGGATTAGTTGGTTTATGTGAGGCCATCCCTGCTATAGGTATTGCACTGTACGGCGGGTATATTGCCGATAAGAGCGAAAAAAGAGGCCTTTTGCTAAAAATATTTTTTGGCGTTTGGCTATCATCAGTTTTAATGTTGATCATAACGAGTAAATACCTCAATTTAAAAGAAGATGTAATTGTACTCGTTATGTATGCATTAGTATTTTGCATAGGCTTAGCTAGAGGCTTTTTTG
The DNA here is from genome assembly GCF_004354365.1 of Pedobacter changchengzhani. Taxonomy (GTDB): domain Bacteria; phylum Bacteroidota; class Bacteroidia; order Sphingobacteriales; family Sphingobacteriaceae; genus Pedobacter; species Pedobacter changchengzhani. Next base: position 83,015 of record NZ_SJCY01000002.1, on the reverse strand, counting down.
GGCCTGCAACGTTTTCGTTAATGGCGAGAATTGTACCCAAAGAATTATATCCAAACTCTAGTACATGGAACAGCAGTTGCTGGCAAATGGCCACCATTATCGGCCCATTAATTGGGGGTTTAGTAAACTGGCTTTGGGGTATTACAGCAGCATATTCGGTAATTGTTTTCTTTCTCTCTATTTCCCTATTCTGCATCAGCAGTTTTAAAAAATACCCTGCTACTTTTATCGCTACCCAAAATATTTTTAATAGTTTAAAGGAGGGCGTGCGTTTCGTTTTTAAAACAAAGATGATGGTTTGGGCAATGAGTTTAGATTTGTTCTCTGTGTTTTTTGGAGGTGCGGTAGCATTATTACCCATTTTCGCAAAAGATGTTTTTAATCTCGGCTCTTTTGGCTTGGGTATGATGAGGGGTGCAGCATCTACAGGCGCTGTAATTACCATGCTGGCTATGACAAAATTCTCGCCCATGGGCAAACCTTGGCGTAATTTGCTTATTGCTGTAACCGGATTTGGTTTAAGTATAATTTGTTATGGATTATCAAAAAACTTTTATTTAACCCTGTTTTTCTTGTTTTTAGAAGGCTCTTTTGATAGTGTTAGCGTCGTTATCCGCCAAACCATAATGCAACTCCTCACACCTGATGAAATGCGGGGAAGGGTTTCTGCAGTTAGCAGTATGTTTATTGGTTCTTCAAATGAAATTGGAGAATTTGAATCGGGTATAACAGCAAAATATATGAGACTTGTACCAGCTGTAGTGTTTGGTGGAAGTATGACCATTGCCATTGCTGGCGTAACTTGGTTTAAAACCCGATCTTTAATGAAGCTAAATTTGGAAGATATTAATGAACAAACAATTAAAAATTAATCGACTTAAGTTGTAATATTTAGTTCGTTAAATTTATAATCGAGCAGGTTTGGCTTACCGAACGGTTCAATAAATAAAGAAATAAATATTTTTTTGGGCGTTACCCGATGAAAAATCGGGCCCGGCCTGTTTGGGGGTTCGCTTCGCTACCGTGCCAATAAAAAATTGGCACCAAGCCCCGCCCATGCCTAACGCTAGCATGCTGCATAATCAGGGCGTTTAAAAACTGTTATGCGTTTATTATAAACCGTTAATAAGTTATAAGCAACTACAGCTGTTTTCACGCAAACCCCTTCGTGTAAACAGGCAACCGATGGGTAATTAAAGCCATCACTTTTTAGTTACTTGGAGAAACAGCATGCGTGAATGCTATTAAAAGTGTTTATTCTTACCCCAAATTAAGTAAATTATTGAGCCTAAAAATGGCGCTAAAAGTATAATAATAAACCACAGTACTTTTACGATAAACCCCATTGTATTATTTCTCGAAATATGGTATAGTGCCACTAAAATCAAGGCTAACCAAATTACACCCAATACAATAATTAATAAAGCCAATTGATTGCTTCCAAAAGCTGATTGTGACATAATTGATATTTTTATTCTTAAGCTTAAACAATTCTTTCGCCAATTTGTTGGCGCCACATTGCTTTATATAGACCATTTTGGGCGATAAGATTTTCATGTGTTCCTTCTTCAATAATCTGGCCACGTTCTAGCACATAAATTGTGTCGGCATGCTTAATAGTCGATAATCGGTGTGCAATAAGTATAGTAATGTGTGCGGTCGATTCAGAAACGTTACGGATGGTATTTGTAATTTCTTCTTCAGTTATAGAATCGAGAGATGAGGTTGCTTCATCAAAAACTAAAATATCAGGTTGTCTTAATAGCGCTCTAGCGATCGATAACCGTTGCTTTTCGCCTCCAGAAACCTTCACACCACCTTCGCCAATCATTGAGGCTAAACCTTTATCTGCCCTCGCCAAAAGGCCATCACAGGCTGCTTGTTTTAAAACACGTAAGCAATCTTCATCAGTTGCTGTCGGATTTACAAATAATAGATTTTCTCTAATTGTACCAGAAAAAAGTTGGGTGTCTTGCGTCACAAATCCTATTTTCTCTCTTAATGTATCTAAATCTATTTGTTTGCTCGGGATGTTGTTGTATAAAATCTCACCTTCTTTAGCATCGTATAATCCCACCAACAATTTAACAAGCGTACTTTTTCCAGCTCCCGATGGGCCAACAAACGCAATTGTTTTACCATTTTTAACAGTAAAAGAAATATTTTCTAGCGCATTACGGTTGGCCGTTTGATGTTTAAAACTTACATGATTAAAAGCTAAATTCTGAATTTTATCAATTTTAGCCGGATTCTCTGGTTTCTTATCAATAGGCATACTTAAAATTCTTTTAAAATTAGCCAATGATACTTCAGTTTCACGCCACGATAAAATAATATTGCCCAGCTCTTGTAAAGGTCCGAATAGGAAAAATGAATAAAACAAAAAGGAGAAGTATTGTCCTGGTGAAATGGTATTGTCAAAAATTAAAAGCAACAGAATTACGATCATAGAGCTTCTAACCAAGTTAACGGTAGTGCCCTGCATAAAACTCATGCTTCGCACATACTTCACTTTTTTTAATTCTAATCCTAAAATTTTGTAAGTAGTTTTGTTTAATCTCTCAATCTCTTGATCGGCTAAACCTAAGCTTTTAACCAATTCTATATTTCTTAAAGATTCGGTTGTGGAGCCTGCTAGCGCAGTAGTTTCACCAACAATAGAACGTTGGATGATTTTAATTTTCCGACTTAAAAACCAACTTACAAAACTAATAATCGGAATTGCCGTAAAATACACTAACGTAACTTTATAGCTGATGGAGAAAGAATATACAATTACAAATGCCATTCCTATTAGGCTTACAAATAGGATACTTATAAATGATGTTATAAATTTTTCGCTATCTAATCTAACTTTCTGTAAAATGCCTAAAGTTTCTCCACTTCGCTGATCTTCAAAAACCTGATAAGGCAGTTTTAACGAGTGCTGTAAACCATCGGCATACATTTTTGCGCCAACTTTTTGCACAATAACGCTAGTAAAGTAGTCTTGAAAATTCTTAGCAATTCTCGAAACCATTGCCGCACCAACGGCTAAACCTATAAAGCCCATTGCACCCCATATATAGGCACTTTTATTCGGGAATTGACTTTTTTTATTGATATAAAGATCTAATATCTTCCCGGTAAAATAGGGGTCTAAAAGAGAGAAACCGATGTTTATTCCTGCTAAGAGTAATGCCAAAGCAACAATCCACTTATGATTTTTAAGATAGTTAATTAATATTTTCATTTTTTATGTGCGAATTTTACAAACATAAAAAAAGGGAACGGATAAAAATCCATTCCCTTTTTTTATGACTTTACTAAAAGACTATCTTATACCGTCATTACATCTTTCTCTTTCGCCTCCGCATGCTTATCTACTTTAATGATGTAAGCGTCGGTCAGTTTTTGAACTTCGCCTTCGCCGGTTTTTATTTCATCATCAGATACGCTTTCTTCTTTCAATTTTTGAATTTTAGTATTCGCATCCTTGCGGATGTTGCGTACAGTTATGCGCCCACGTTCTGCCTCTTCTTTTACTTTTTTTACAAGGTCTCTTCTACGTTCTTCGGTAAGTGGTGGTACAACTAAACGAATTACAATCCCATCATTTTGCGGGTTAATGCCAATATTTGCAACTTGTATTGCTTTTTCTATTGGTGTTAAAAGTGATTTTTCCCAAGGTTGAATTACAATTGTTCTTGCATCTGGTGTATTGATGCTAGATACTTGCGATAGCGCAGTTGAAGCACCATAATAATCAACAAATATTCCATCAAGCATACCTGCCGATGCCTTACCGGCTCTAATTTTGGTTAATTCTGCCTCACAATGTTCAATTGCCCTGTCCATTGCAGATTGGGCCTCCATTAATTGTAATTCTATCAGTTCGTTCATAATATGTATGTATTTCGACAAAAATAATGTTTAAGCTTTATTTAACTAATGTTCCTAATTTCTCCCCATCTGCAATTTTCATTAAGTTGCCAGGCTTGTTCATATCAAACACAATAATCGGCACTTGGTTTTCTTCGCACAAAGTAAAAGCGGTCATATCCATCACATTTAAGTTTTTGGCAATTACTTCCTTGAAAGAGATTTCATCATATTTAGTTGCGGTAGCGTCTTTTTCTGGATCTGCTGTATAGATTCCATCAACTCGCGTTCCTTTTAATACAGCATCAGCATTTATTTCAATGGCTCTTAGCGCTGCGGCAGAATCTGTAGTAAAGTATGGATTTCCCGTTCCTGCACCAAAAATAACAACTCTTCCTTTCTCTAAATGCCTAACTGCTCTTCTGCGAACGAATGGCTCGCATATTTGCTCCATTTTTATCGCCGAAAGTAAACGAGTTTTAATACTTTCTTTTTCTAACGCATCTTGAAGTGCCATAGAGTTGATTACCGTTGCCAGCATGCCCATATAATCAGCTTGCGCTCTATCCATTCCACTTTTTTCGGCGCTTAAGCCCCTAAAAATGTTACCACCGCCAATAACAATGGCTATTTCTATGCCTTTTTCATGTACAGCTTTAATTTCTTGCGCATACTGCCTAACGCGTTCATTATCAATACCATATTGCTTATCGCCCATTAGCGATTCACCACTAAGTTTTAGTAGGATACGTTTGTATTTCATGTCCTCAAAAATATCAACAATTTTTTACTTAAAGGGTATTGATTTTGATAAATGATGAAAATATTCAATTTGTTGGCAGTTTTTCGGTAAATAATAGGTTGCTAGGATGTAAATCTATACCTAACAAGACTAATAGGTATGTTAGTCTAGGTCTATATTTCCAAAAGAGAGAAAGACTTTGAGACTTATACAAGAAAAATAGGATATAAAGTGCATTATTTACTATGATTATAATGGGAGAAAATTTAAGTTTATTGTGGGTATCAGTTCTTTATACTATTGACTGGACTTTATTTAAGAGGTTCGGCAAATCTCCAAAAAATAAGTATCTTTTGTTTTAGTGTAAAAAAGTAGTAATTTTCTAAACTATTTAAAAGATATGCTCAAAAATAAAAAAATAGCTACCCTCAATTATTCAAGCAAGGTGCAAGAGAAGTCAACCGATTTTAATAATAATATTGTTACGGCAATCATTACCATGTATCTCTTAGTTGAGGCCTCGCCATCGATCGACATGTTAGATCAAATGGGTTTTCATTGGTTGTTAATTTCAATTTTGAATATATGTTCACTTCTATTTATTTTGAAGCGTAAAATTATTCAAGACAGCCAATTAATCTCTTTCTTTAAGAATGGTTTGACTTTGGTATACTGTGTTTTTTTTATGATAGCAGGGATGTCTTTATTTGTAGCGATTAATCCCACAGAAGGAATAGTGGTTTATGCGCGAGTATTCTCAACCATAGCCGCTTTTTTAATCATCGGTATTTTATTATATAATAGATTGGCCGTACTTAAAAATATTGCCTTAATTATAACAATTCTTACTTTGGCGCAGGCTTTCGGTACCGTTACGCAGTTCTATAAACAATTGCGGACAGTTTCTGTTTATGATGTCATATCTAATTTGCAAGGAACATCTGGCAACAAAAATATATGGGCTGCTTCATTTGTGATTAAAATTCCTTTCATTTTTTACACTGTTTTTTTAAGAAAAGGTTTTGTTAAATTTTTGGCTTTAATTAGTTTGGGCCTTAGTGTGTTTTGCATCTTATTGATTAGCGCAAGATCTGCATATATAAGTTTAATTTTAGAGCTTTTTATTTTATTTGGCTTGTTTTGTTATGTATTTATTAAAGAAAATAACTTCAAAGGATACTTAATTTCTTCCACCCTTGTGATTATGGTTTTGCTTTTCTCCTTTTTTGTGAGTCAAAATAGTTTAAATAGCGCTACAAAAGCTGGAGATAATAATTCTCTTACTGTAGGGGCTAGGTTAGGTGGCATTGCAGATAATGTTGAGGGTGCATCAAATGGTAGGATTGGCTATTGGAAAGGCGCAATCGGTCTCATTAAAAAACGACCCTTATCAGGTGTTGGTATTGGTAATTGGAAGTTATACACGCCACTCTACACCAATACACTAGTTAACGAAAATATTTTTTCTAAGCACCCACATAATGATTTTTTGGAGGTTGCCGGTGAAACAGGGGTAATAAATGCGTTCATATATCTGTCGATTTTTGCGCTGGCATTTTTCTTTATGATCAAAGTAGTTTTTTCAAAAAGTGATTTAGAAACTAAAATGATTGCCGTTATAGCCTTTTCTGCTTTATCTGGTTATTTTGTTGACGCATGTTTTAATTTTCCAGCCGAAAGGCCAAACATTCAAGTCCTTTTTGCCATTTCACTGGCGCTAATTACCGTTAATTACCTTAAGCTAAATCCGGTTTTATCTACAGAAAAGGCTAACAGATTTGTTGGTATATTTTGTGCCACAATGTTGTTGTTTGGAATAGGTGCAACTTATGTCAGTGCCAATGTATTTACGTCATCTAAAGCGCAGTATATAGTCGACAACGACTTGGCTTCAATTGATGCAATAGATTTTGCTACACCAAAATTGAAATTTGATGAGGTGAATTTAATGTTCCCGAAAATCCCAAACATTGGCGAAAACTCTGAAACGATAGGGTATAAAAAAGCAAAATATTTATACAAAGAAAAAAGGTTGGATGAAGCTATTAAATTGTTGGATAGCGTACGTGCTCAAAGTCCTTATGTAATGTATGGCGATTATTTAAAATGTAATATTTACTTAGAGGAGAAGAAGCTTGATAGTGCGTTTAAATATGCGAAAATAGTTGCACATGCTACACCTAGAAATTACTATTATTACCGAATGGCTAGCTACTTAGCAAGAGTGAATGATGATGTTCCGGAGATTAGGCACCTTTTTAAAAATTACAATAAATATAGAAATGATCTTCAGTCATGGTCATATTATTCATTAAGTATGTTTTACTCCAAAGCAGATAGAGATCAAGTAAAGAAGGTAGTTAATTTGGGTTTGAAGGAGTTTCCTACAGACTCACTTATGTTGAGTTACAAAAGTCAATTACAATAGAATGAATTTGGTTTTGCATTATCCTAACTAAGCTGTAGTTCATTTTATTATTGATGTATCTGAGAAAATAATTTATGATACGTAAATTAAGTAGAGCGAATAGCTGTTGTAAAGCACAGATGAAGTGAATATCACCTTCCAATTTTCTCATTTCTTGATTTGGAAAAACATTGAGGGTTTTCTTTTGTTTTTTATTCAAACTAAAGAAAAAATGAAAAAGAAATATATCCTCTTAAGCGTCGGCGTTGCAGTTGTGGCTTTAAGCTTAATACAATCTTGTGCAACTATTCCAAAAAATGTAACCGCAGTTAAAAATTTCCAAAAAGACAAATATTTAGGTAAATGGTATGAAATTGCGCGATTGGATTATCGTTTCGAAAGAAATTTAGATAATGCGACTGCCGAATATTCTTTAAATGATGACGGTACTATTAAGGTGATTAACAAAGGCTATAATTATAAGAAGAATGAGTGGAAATCGGTTAAAGGTAAAGCAAAGTTCGTAGGTTTGGAAAATGAGGGTAATTTAAAAGTTTCTTTTTTTGGTCCATTTTACGCGGGCTATAATGTAGTTAAAGTTGACGACGACTACCAAAATGCTTTAGTTTACGGTGGCAGTACCAAGTATATTTGGATTCTTTCTCGGCATAAGGAAATAACCAAGCAAGTTAAAGAAGAGTTTTTAGCGAAAGCAAAACGAGATGGTTATGATTTAACCGATTTGATTTGGGTGAAACACGATAAGGATTAAAGAAATTTTAATTCACTTATAAATTAAAAAAGGCCAATTACTTTTCAGTAATCGGCCTTTTTTAATAATATTATATTTGCTTATGCACCTAATTGTACGCGTTTAAAAGCAGTTACAGTTAAACCTTTAACTGTATTATCTAAAAATTTACGAATATCTACCGAGCTATCTTTAACAAACTCTTGGTTTAATAAAGTACTGTCTTTGTAGAATTTATTCAATTTACCAGCTGCGATTTTTTCAACCATTTCTTCTGGTTTACCTTCAGCACGGATAACATCTTTAGCAATTTCGATTTCACGCTCAATAGTTGCAGGGTCAACACCGTCTTTATCAACAGCAACTGGGTTCATTGCAGCAATTTGCATTGCAACATCTTTACCAGCTTCAGTAATATCTACACCGTTAGCACCTTCGAATGCAACTAAAACACCCATTTTTCCGTTAGAGTGTACATAAGAAACGATTTTCTCGCCAGTTACGTTTTCGTAATTTTGGATAACCATTTTTTCTCCAATTTTACCAGTTAATTCAGTTATCGTCTCAGCAACGGTACGTCCGTCTGCTAAAGCAATTGCTGATAACGCTTCAGTAGAAGATGCGTTATGGTCAACTGCAGCTGTTAAGATAGCCTGCGCTAAATTGCGGAAATCTTCAACTTTAGAAACTGGCTCAGTTTCGCAAGCCAAAGCAACTAATTTACCATTTGTACCATCTGCTGATACACTAATTAACACAATACCTTCTGAAGTAGCGTTGCCAGAACGGGCAGCTGATACTTTTTGACCTTTTTTACGCAATAAATCAACTGCAGCTTCGAAATCACCATTAGCTTCTACCAAAGCTTTTTTGCAATCCATCATACCAGCGCCAGTTTGTTGGCGTAGTTTATTTACATCTGCTGCTGTAATTTGTACTGTTGACATTTTTAAAATTTTATAAGTTTTATAAATGTTAAAAGTTACGGGTTATAGGTTACGGGGTTTTACCCATAACATACAACTCGTAACTCATAACTTAAATTTAATCTTCTTTTGTAGGTTCTTCTGATGAAGCAACTACTGTTTCTGCAACAACTGGTTCAGCTTTCGCTTCTTCCTTTGCTTCAGCTACTGGAGCTTCTGCTGTTACCTTTTTAGTAGTTGGTCTTTTTTCGCCAGCTGCTCTAGGTTCTTTAACCTCAGGAGCGTCAGCTGCAACTTTTGCTGCTACTGCTTCTTTTTCAGCTTCGTCATCCTTTTCGCGTTTGCGCTCATCTAAACCTTCTTCAATTGCTTTGATAATAATATCAGTAATTAAAGAGATTGATTTAGTAGCATCATCATTCGCTGGGATTGGGAAATCGATGTTAGAAGGATCAGAGTTAGTATCAACCATTGCAAAAGTTGGAATGTTTAATTTTAACGCTTCAGTTACTGCAATGTGCTCTTTCTTAACATCAATTAAGAATAAAGCTGCAGGTAAACGATTTAAGTCAGAAATACCACCCAAAAGTGATTCTAATTTAATACGTTCACGTTGAATCATTAAACGTTCTTTTTTCGAAAGGATCGAATATGTACCGTCTTTAGTCATCTTATCGATGGTAACCATCTTTTTGATTGACTTACGTACAGTAGCGAAGTTAGTTAACATACCACCTAACCAACGTTCGGTTACGAAAGGCATATTTACTTTTTTAGCTTGTTCAGCTACGATTCCTTTTGCTTGTTTTTTTGTTGATACAAATAAAACTTTACGTCCTGATTTTACGATTTGTTTAATCGCTGCCGCAGCTTCTTCAGTTTTTGTTAACGTTTTATTTAAATCTATAATGTGAATTCCATTACGCTCCATGAAAATGTAAGGAGCCATTTTTGGATTCCATTTACGGGTAAGGTGACCAAAGTGTACACCTGCATCCAATAAGTCTTGATAAGTTGTTCTTGCCATTGTGTTTGCCTCCTGTGATTAACGTTTACTGAATTGGAATTTCTTACGAGCTTTAGCACGTCCTGGTTTCTTACGCTCAACCATACGGTTATCACGCGTCATTAAACCTTTAGCACGCAATGCTGGTTTTTTCTCCGCATCTAGTTCTACAATCGCTTTAGCAATAGCTAAACGAACAGCTTCTGCTTGTCCTTTTACTCCACCACCTTGCACATTTACTTTGATATCATAACGACCAGTAAGCTCAGAAACTTCTAAACTTTGGTTTACAATATATTGTAAAGGTAACGTAGGGAAATAAACTTTGTGATCTTTACCGTTTACGATAATTTCGCCTGCACCATCTTTTAAGTAGATACGTGCTACAGCTGTTTTTCTTCTTCCTGAAGTGTTAGTAACTGACATTTCTTAAAGTTTAATGGTTTTTGGAGATTGAGCCGAGTGCGGATGAGTTTCACCTGCATACACAAAAAGATTTGTGTACAATTTTTTGCCCAATTTAGTTTTAGGTAACATACCTCTTACTGCTTTCTCAATTACACGTTTAGGGTGTTTTTCCATTAACTCCTTAGGAGAAATAAAACGTTGACCACCTGGATAACCAGTGTAAGAAACATACTGCTTTTCGCTGAATTTGTTTCCTGTCAATTTAACCTTTTCTGCATTGATAACGATAACGTTATCTCCGCAATCTACGTGTGGGGTGTACTCAGGCTTGTTTTTACCACGGATGATCATAGCGATCTTCGATGACAAGCGCCCCAAAATCTCGCCTTGTGCATCAACAACAATCCACTGTTTGTTTACAGTTTTAGCATTGGCAGAGACAGTTTTGTAACTTAACGTATTCACTTGCTTGTATTTAATTTATTAAACAATTATTTATTCCCTCAAAAAATTAGGGACTGCAAAGATAGGTAGAAAACTTTTGTAATCAAATAGTTGATTGCAAAAAAGTTGAAAGTAATAAGTTATAGGTTTTAAGTTCCGTGCAACAGTCGTCTTGCTGAATTTATTTCAGCATCTAAAAAAATGTACAGTTCCTTTTTTAGTAAATCAATTGCAGTAATTCTTTTGATAATTCAGTCCCGCTTTTCGTTCCAATCTTTTTTGAACTTTTGTCATACCCTCAAATTTTCGTCATTGCGAGGAGGAACGACGAAGCAATCTATTAAGTTAAGGGTAGCAAAAAAGGATTTCCACTTCAATCCGGGTTTAGATAACTTGGGGTTGAGCAAATATCGAGGGCTGTAAAATCGCCTTTCGCAGTCATCCTCGTTAAAAACGAGGACGATTGGCGAAATTAAATATAATTTCCAATATAATGAATAATAAACTGATGACAATGAGATGCTCAGGGTTTATTCAGGGCGTGTATAAATTAATCATCCTTTGTAGTTATACACATTATTAATTATATTTGTTTAATGCCAAAACTATACGAATACTTAGGCTTAATTATACTTTTCTATTCCAATGAGCATGAACCAATTCATGTGCATGGAAAATACCAAGGTATGGAGAGCAAGGCAGAAATAATTTTTATTGATGGTGTTTTTAAAGAAATTAGGATTACTGACGTAAAAGGCAAAAAGCCTTTAGATTCTAAAAATTTAAAAAACTTCAAGATTTTTGTAGAAACTTTTAGAGATGAAATTGTTATTAAATGGATAGATTTTTTTGTCTATAATAAACCTATTCAAACTGAAGTAATAACTAAAAAAATATAATTATGGTTATAGAAATTATTAAAGCAAAATACATTAACGATTACAAAATCTCATTCGAATTTTCAGATGGAGTTAATCAAACAGTAGATTTTGCTCCTTTTTTGAATTCTGCTCAAAATTCAATGACAAAAAAGTACTTGGATAAAAGTGAATTTAAAAATTTCACCATTGAGTTTGGCGATGTTATTTGGAATGATTACGAAATGTGCTTTCCAATTTGGGATTTACACAGTGGCAAAATTTAGCGGGTTTTTTTAAAAAGTTTAATCGTCTTTTAGACGGCTATAAAGTGATGCCTTTGTCAGAGAACAGCGAAAACGAAGAAATCTTTGAAACTTATTTTATTTCAAAGATTTCTCCACTACGGTCGAAATGACGACTTATTTAAATATCCCCTTCAATTTCGCTAATTTCTCCTGCAAATCACCGTCTGCATTTTTAGGCTGAGGACGAGGTTGAGCATGAGCGTTAAAACCTTTTGTTCCTTGCTCTTTGTTCTTTGCTCCAACAACATTCTGTTTTGGCTTCTGCTCTTTAACTTCCCGACTTACTGACTTTCCGTCTTTCGGACCCCCTTCACTTTTCATCGATAAAGAAATCCTTTTACGAGCCACATCAATTTCCATCACCGTAACTTCCACCCTTTGTTGAACTTTAACAATATCATTCGGATTGGCCACAAAACGATTCGCCAACTGACTGGTATGAACCAAACCGTCTTGATGAACGCCTATATCTACAAAAGCACCGAAATTGGTGATATTGGTTACAATTCCTGGCAATTTCATTCCAGTTCTTAAATCAGCAATTTCATTTACGCCATCAGTAAAACTAAAGCTTTCAAATTGCTCACGCGGGTCACGACCTGGTTTTGCCAATTCTTTTAAAATGTCATTAAGCGTTGGTAAACCGATTTCAGCTGTAACGTATTGGTGTGGTTTAATCTGTTTTTGCAATTGCGTATCTTTCATCAACGCAGAAACTGTTGTGCCTAAATCTTTCGCCATTTTATTTACCACAGCATAGCGTTCTGGGTGCACACCGCTTGTATCTAAAACATTTTCTGCATTGCGAATGCGCAAAAAACCTGCTGCTTGTTCATAAGCTTTATCGCCCAAACGCGGTACTTTTTTTAAGCTTTCACGGTTTTTAAAAGCGCCGTTAGTATTTCTATAATCTATAATATTTTGCGCCAAAGTTGGTCCTAAGCCAGAAACGTAAGCCAAAATTTGTTTGGATGCTGTATTTAATTCTACACCAACCGCATTTACCGCACTCATTACGGTATCATCTAAGCTGGTTTGTAATTTATTTTGATCTACATCATGTTGGTATTGTCCAACACCGATGGATTTTGGATCGATTTTTACCAATTCTGCCAATGGATCCATCAACCTACGACCGATGGAAACTGCACCACGAACGGTAATGTCTTGTGTAGGAAATTCCTCACGAGCCACATCAGAAGCAGAATAAATTGATGCGCCACTTTCATTTACCATAACAATGGTAACATTTGGTAAATTTAAACCACGAATAAAAGTTTCTGTTTCTCTACCTGCCGTTCCGTTGCCAATGGCGATGGCTTCAATTTCGTGTTTTTCGCAAAGTTGCTCGATGGTAAATCCGGCATTTTTAACGTTTCCTTGTCCGGTATGTGGGTAAATTGCCGTATTTTCTAATAACTGCCCTTGCTTATCTAAACACACTACTTTGCAACCTGTACGGAAACCGGGATCGATGGCCAACACGTTTTTTTGTCCCATTGGTGCCGATAATAATAATTGGCGAGCATTTTCGGCAAAAACACGAATGGCTTCTACATCTGCTTTTTGCTTGGTTAACACCCGAAGTTCGGTTTCCATTGCCGGTTCTAACAAACGTTTATAGCCATCTTCTAAAGCTTGTTGAACTTGTTTTGAAGCTGAATTACTGGATAAAATGAACTGATTCTCCAAAATTACAATTGCATCCTCAGCGGGAGGGAGTGCATCTAAACGTAAAATCAATTCTTTTTCGCCTCGGCGCATGGCCAAAACCCGGTGCGAAGCAGCGGTTTTTACAGGTTCATTCCACTCGAAATAATCTTTATATTTAATGCCTTCTTCTTCTTTTCCTTTTATTACTTCCGATTTAAAAACAGCTTTTTCCTGAAAAAAAGTACGCATTTTGGTGCGTGCCTCTGCATTTTCCGAAATCATTTCGGCAATAATATCTCTAGCGCCTGATAAGGCTTCTTCTAAAGTATTTACACCTTTCTCCGCATCTATAAATTTGTCTGCTTCAGCATCTAAATCGAAACTATTTTGATCGAAAATTTGTAAAGCCAACGGCTCTAAACCTTTTTCTTTAGCCATGCTTGCACGTGTTTTGCGTTTAGGCTTGTAAGGCAAATAAATATCTTCTAAAAGCGATATAGTTTCGGCTTCGGTAATTTTTTTCTCAAGTTCTGGGTTTAGTTTTCCAAGTTCTGTCATCGATTTTAAAATCGCTTCGCGGCGCTTATCTAAATCGCGTAATTGTAAAACTCTATCGCGTATTGCAGCAACTTGCACTTCATCTAAACTGCCGGTTACTTCTTTACGATAACGCGATATGAAAGGTACAGTTGCCCCTTCATCTAATAAAGTTACGGTTGCGGTTACTTGTTTTTCGGCAACATTTAATTCGGTTGCAATGGTTTTATGGTGTGCTAACATAGTTGAAAATTATTGTCGCAAAGCTAATCAGGATTTGCTGGATTTAAGGATTTTTAAAATCAAGTTTTCCACGAATTGCTACACGTTGTTTAAAGATTAAAGCATTTTTATGCCTATAAATTTTTAGGAAAAGCCAATGCAGTAGTTCTTTTTAATGTTAGTCGGGCTTTACGCTAAATTTTTTACCCTTAAATGCCCTGAAAGGGGCGGGTAAAAAGATATCGCTTCAATCCCGTTTAAATAACTTAGGTTTTTGCTGCTATGTTAGGTTGCGAGGTGTTAAGGAATTGATGTTGAAGTATTACAAAAGCCAGACTAGCAGATACAAGTTAAGATTTATCGCTCGGTTCTTAGGCTATTGGTTAGGAGCTGCACGCAATTTTTAGCACAACCTTTGTTAAATAAACCCGACAGAAATGGAAATACTTTTAACGCTAAATCCCCGTTGGGGATTTAGTGTTAAAAGATTGAAATGAATGGCGGGACTGACGGAACCGAAGGACTACGGGTATTGATTTTCAAATATTTTACCACCTAAGCTTAGGTGCCTAAGGTGGTAAATGTAATGCATAAAAAAAATCCTCCAAATTGCTTTGGAGGATTTGATTTTTTATAAATGAGATCCTTCGCTAGGCTTTGGATGACAAGAATATTTTATTTTTTAGTGTACATTACTTCTTTAACGGCTTTAATTACACGCTCTGCATTTGGTAAGCTTGCAGCAATTAAAGTTGGAGAATATGGAAGCGGAACATCGGCACAAGTAATACGTACCACTGGTGCATCTAAGTAATCGAACGCGTTTCTTTGCACGTTGTAAGCAATTTCGCCTGAAATTGACGCCAATGGCCAAGCTTCTTCTACTACAACTAAGCGATTGGTTTTTTTAACCGATTCGATAATCGTTGAGTAATCGATAGGGCGAACGGTACGTAAATCGATCACCTCTACGTTGATTCCTTCTTTAGTTAATTCTTCTACTGCTGGATTAACCACACGAGTTAACATTTTACCGAAAGTTACAATGGTTACATCGGTACCTTGTTTGGTTACGTTTGCTTTGCCAAATTCGATATAATATTCTTCGGCAGGAACATCACCTTTATCACCGTACATTACTTCCGATTCCATAAAAATAACTGGATCTGGATCGATAATGGCTTGTTTTAATAAGCCTTTTGCTTCGTATGGGGTTGATGGAATTACTACTTTTAAACCTGGTGTATTTGCAAACCAGTTTTCGAAATTTTGTGAGTGCTGTGCGCCTAATTGGCCTGCGTTACCTGTTGGGCCACGAAAAACCATTGGGCAAGAAAACTGGCCACCGCTCATTGATAAAATTTTTGCAGCGCCGTTAATGATTTGATCAATGGCAACCAACGAGAAGTTGAAAGTCATAAATTCTACAATTGGAATCAAACCAGCTGTTGCTGCTCCAGTTGCAATGCCTGCGAAACCTAATTCGGCAATTGGGGTATCAATAATACGTTTAGCACCAAATTCATCAAGCATGCCTTGACTAACTTTGTAGGCACCATTATATTCTGCTACTTCTTCACCTAATAAAAAAATGCGGTCATCTTTGCGCATTTCTTCTTGCATTGCTTCGCGTAGTGCTTCTCTAAATTGGATTTCTCTCATCGTAAATTTTAATAACGGTGGCAAATATAATTATTAATCGCTTTTAAACCAAAGGCAATAATGCTTGTGTTTTGTAATAATTAGGATTAAATGATTTTAATATTCGGAGCCGTTTGGTGGGTTTTTTAGTTTTTTGCGGTAGGTTTTGTTACCATAATATTATTGAGTGTGTTTTGTTAGGTTTGGATTTACACCAGTTTAAAGGTTTTCTAAATCGTTTAAGTCTTTAGCTCTGGCCGAAGCTTTTTTTGCTTTTATTAAATCTGGATAATTTATTGTTCTAATTTTTAAACCATCTTCTTCGAAAAAGATTGATTTTGAATAACACTCTTCAAAATTTAGCCCCTTAGCGATGATCATAACGTCGATCGATGTTGGAGGTCGCCCGAAACTAAACACTTCCCACTCTGGATGATTTAAGAAATTGTCTTTAGTCATGTCAAATACAGGCATTCCAAATTGATAAAAGGCGGAAAATATTTTTTTGTAGTTTTGTTCAGACCTTTCAACCCAAATATCCATATCGCCTGTTGTACGAGAATACCCGTGTAGGATCACTGAATAACCGCCAATTAGAATATATTTAACATCATTATCGTTTAATGCTTGAATAAATTCTCTGAAATCATCATTAAAAATATTCCCCATTATTTCCTACTTCTTACAGAGTATACTGTTTTGTCCATTTTGGGAGGAGTATTCTCAGGGTAATTGTACGCAATGCTGTTTAAGTAATTGGCAATTTTTAGGCGTTCTTGCCAAGTTAAACTTTTGTAGTACAGCGAATCAGCCTTGCTTGCTTGATCAGCAGTTTGGGCTTTAAAGGCTGTTCTGTCTAATTTATACATTATTCAAATTTAATGGATTTAGTTTAATAAGCTAAATTTAATGTTGAAAAACGTTCAGCTTGTTAAAATTTTAATTTCCCCTATTTAATTACCGCCCAAACAATGTTGTATAAATGCTATAAACATAATTCCCTGGCACTTGGCTCGCTCTAAAAGGGATATCATAATCGAAAAGCTCTTTTAGTTTGTTTCGCAAAGCATTTAAGAAAATCTGTTTCTCGTTTGCCAAGAAATCTCCCTTAAGCAAACCACCTTTACCATTGAAATTTATGCCATCCTTGCTCATGGTTTTAACAATGTAAAGATTGGGTTCTACTTGCTCATTTTTAGATATTTGCTCGTAAACATGTGTATAAAAAAGAGTTTGTATAAGGGCTTTGTTAATATTGTTGCAATCGGTATCGAAGCACTCTTCAATTGTAGAATATTTGAGTTTATCGCCACCTGATTTATAATCTACAATCCTGTAAATTCCATTTTTTAAATCAACCCGATCAATAATGCCGAATAATTTAATTTGTTGAGGCGAGCCATTGGCTTCAAAGTTAAAGCCAATACTTCCTTTCTGCTCTAAACCAATTAGGGTAAAAGGAGCATCATCAATATCTTGCTTTAAAATGATGTTTACATACTCTAAAACGATGGCGTAAATTACCTTTTGCATGCCATTTAAATGTACAGTAGCGTTTCTATTATCATAAAGCACCTGTGCAAAACCCTGCATAATTAATTTAGGAATATCGGTTCTTTTTTCCTTAATTCGATCTGATGTAATCTCAGCGTTTGTGGCTTTTAACTGCGCATAAAACTGCTCCATCACGTCATGTAAAATTAGTCCGACTTTATAAGCTTCAACCGTTTCCTCAACCTCTTTTGGCTCTTCAATACCAGCAATATATTTGTAAAAAAAATCGATCGGGTTGGATATATAAGTAGTTAAAGCAGATGCAGATAGGTATTTTTGTCCGGTAAGGTATCTATTTAATACCGCTTGTACTTTTGGCGATTTTACCACAACTTCTTCTCTTTTTAGCTCGGTTTTAATAGCCAATTGCAATTCTTTATGGTGAAAATTAAACCCACTTTCGTACTCCAACTGCTTAATAAAACGCGAGGGTTCGCCACTATTGCTTTCATCTGTTAAGCTGTTATAAACAAAATCGACGTTTTTTGCCCTTTGGATAAGCCTATAAAACATGTAGGCAGAAATTGCATCTTGGTTCTCTAAAACTGGCATTCCGTAAGCTCGGCGCAAACTATCTGGAATAAAAGTAGTTGCGGTAGATGCCTGTGGAACAACACCTTCGTTTAAGCCCAAAATAATTACTCTGTCGAAATTTAAATTTCTACTTTCTAGCAAGCCCATAATTTGTATACCATTTAATGGATCGCCTTCTAACGGCACAGCGACTGTTGAAAGAGATTTCTGAATTATAGAAAGTACAAAACTGAGTTCGATATCGGCATTGTATTTTTCGATGTGGTGTTGTAGCGTATCTTGTAGGCGATTAAGTTCTTGTAGTGTTCTGCCAAATAATTCAGCATCAATTTTCTTCAATTTTTTTGATGCCAACTCTCGTTGCAAAACATAATCTAAAACTATAATCAATGTTTTTACAGCATCGGCTGATGAATTTATGGGTTCAAAAAATGAAGTAAATAATCCGCCTTGTCGGGAAAGCCTTTGATAAGGAATTTCGACTAATTGCTCTTTTATTAATGCATCTAAAATTTTCGGGCGCATCTTGTCGCTCATCCCGGTTAATGGGTGCGACAGAAAAGCCTCTGCTTTTGAATATTGAATGGTTTTTTTAGCATTAACTTCAGATTGCACAGTCAACCATAAATCGGCCAATCCGTATAACGAAGAATTAATTAAGCCAAAACCCATAGTAATGTTTACATCTATTTTTTTGTTGCCAACAGATGATGGAATGGTTTGCATTGTAGGAATTAACAAACTTTCATCTGCCAAAATAATTGCTGTTGATGCAACTGTTTTTCCATTTTCTATAAGTTCTTTTTCTGCGGATAAAAGCTCGTTTACAATTTTTGCTTGTGCGGTTTGCCCTTGTACTTTGTACACATTTACATCTCGTTTTTCCGATTTAAAATTGCTCTGTTCATTCTTCGATTGATTTACTAAGCCCATTTTCAAATTTCTGCGAAGAAACAAGCCGGCTTCCTGCATTTCATCCTCCAAGTAATAGCTGTCGGTATCGAAATAGAAAATTGCTTTTCCTTCATCTTGCCAACGTTTAAAAGCTTTAGCTTCTGCTTTGCTTAACGCGTTAAAACCTACAAAAGCCAACTTATTACCACCGTATTTTGAAGTAAAATCTACATCGTTTTTTCCATCAGCGATGTTTTTATATAGCCTGGAAAGTGTTGTAAAACCTTCTTTTTTTAATTTCTCGTGAAAAGAATGATACAAAACCGGCATCCGTTTCCACATTTTAATAAAAAGTTCTTGTTGCTTTTTGTATTTCCCTTCTGAATAGGATTGCCAAAACTGAGATAGGAATTCTTTCTGTTCCGGTGTTAAAAAATCAAATTGTTGGTTAATTACGGCAATATCTTCAAGCTCGGTGAATAATTGATCGGCATCAACCAAATCATTATCTATCTGACTGAAATCGCCCAAAATAATGCGGGCAATATTATGAAATTTAGCAATTGAGGGTAATTTTTCTACGCCTTCTTTTTTTAGTAAATCGATATAACAATCGTATAAAGTAAAAAACTGCGTGTAATGATCGGCAATTTTTAAATGGGTTGCTTTGGCAAAAAACTCTTGAATGGTGAAAATTTCAGGACTCCAAAAAGGTTTCTGATAAATATCTGCCAAATGTTTTTGTAGATAAGCTGCAGGTCGTTTATTGTTAAAAACAATAGCACAATCTTGTAAGTTTTGTTCAAACTTGGCAACTAAATCTTCGGCAACTTCTTTTAAAAATGGGTTCATTTTTTGTAGATATGAGTGTTGAGTTATGAGTGTTGAGATGTTAAATGTCGTTTTTCTAGTGAAGCAAAAACCAGTTGATTATCAGTTAGTTATGTGTTGTGTCGTTTTCCTAGCGAAGCAAGATTATTATACACGTTCCAGGTTATGCAGTTTAAAACACCTCCATCTTTCGCTAAGTCACAACTTTTTAATGTTAGAATATTGTGGTTGGGAAATAAGACTTCAAATTTCTTTACCGCTTCATCATCTTCGGATATACCGAAAACAGGTAGGATTATGGTATTCCCAACCTCCAAATAATTTATGTAAATACCAGTTGCGTCAATATTTTTCGTATTTTGATATGGATTATACGGAATTTCAATAAAATCTATCCCAGCGTTTTTTAACGAAGCTTTACATGCAATTTCAAATTTCTTATCGTCATTAGAAAATTGATTTAGTAATACTGTTTGTTCATCATAAAATCTAAGAATACCGTCTGCATGACCAATTTTATCTAACGGATGAGTGGGAATGAAAGTAATTTTGTCAACTTGGAATAGAGTTTCTAATTGTTTGACCAATTCTTTGAATTCTATTTCTGAATTTTCTAAGAAAATTTTATCGCACATGATGACTTTGTTATCGCTTTTAATAACGTTCCCTCCATCCAATATAATCTCTGATTTTTTCGTTTTTAAACCAATTTTTTCACAAATTAAATCTGTATCTGAAATTGTTTTTTTCCATTTAATTGTATCTATTAAATAATCTGGATGATACTGAAATTGTACAAATTCATTTTCGTTAATTTGAATAGGCATGTAATCAACAGCCCACACATCTTTGGTATTAGGTAAAAAACTGAAATCTACCCCTGCTTGTTTCAATATTTTTTGAAAGTCATTAGAAAATTTGGGATACTTTAATTTTAATGTATCTGCTAAATAAATAAAATTTGTTTGGCTATCAGTAATCATAATTACAAAAATTTTGAACCGAAAAGTTTGTTAATATCGGCTGTAGTCAAATGTGGAAATTGCCTTTGCATATCTTCCGCAATTTGAGTTTTTTCCGCTAATTTTAAGTGAGGAAAAATTACAAATCTAAATTTACCCTGGTGGAATTTTGAATCAAGGGATGTATCCTTAACTTCATTTAAATGAATTCGATTTGCCTCAATGACATGATTTGCTTCTGGCATTAGCGCTCCATGCCTATCTCTGCTTATATTCGCAAGAAAAAAATTATTTGGTGTACTATCAAAAGCTCCATTTAATTTCGAAAAAATCTCAGTCTTTACTTTTAGTGGACCATGAAATTGATTTTCCGTATTTATGAAATACTCATCTTTTGATGCATCCTTGGTAATTTCTGCCATTGCTCGTACCAAAATGCCACCATAGTTTTTACCATCTCCAAATGTAATGTCCATTCCAGAACCATGAGAATACCATTTGCCATTTTGCAATTGGTGACTGTGCTTGTGAGCGTATATATCTTCAAATTTATCTTTTGCATAATAATAAAACTCTAAATCTAATAGGCGATAATGATAATCATTTACTATTAGTTTATAATCGTTAAATAGCTTAATGGCAAGTTGCCTAAAGCTATCGATTATCGTTTCTTCTGTAGAAGAATTTATTTCTAAGTACATATATTACAGTTTTAACCTCTTTTAAAATTGATTTTATTAGGTCTATTCGTCTTTGCGAGCGCAACGCAGTGAAGCGAAGCAATCTTTTTTCCATTATAAATTAACTTCATTATACAAATCTCTCCACTCGGGGTCAATGCTTTCTATTAACTTAATTTTTGCAAGTCTATTACCTCCCTTAATTCGTTTAT
The DNA here is from genome assembly GCF_004354365.1 of Pedobacter changchengzhani. Classification (GTDB taxonomy): domain Bacteria; phylum Bacteroidota; class Bacteroidia; order Sphingobacteriales; family Sphingobacteriaceae; genus Pedobacter; species Pedobacter changchengzhani. The sequence goes on along the minus strand of NZ_SJCY01000002.1, from coordinate 61,585 downwards.
CTCGCCAATAGCATCTTCTATTGTTGGATAAAAAAAATAATAGACTAATTTATCACAGTTATATTTTGAAGTAAATCCCGTAGGATAAACTTTGTTTTTATGTTGCCAAATTCTATAGGCAATATCTGAAGTTACGCCAGTGTATAAAACTTTATTTAGCTTATTTGTTACTATATAAACAACACCACCTCTTTCCATAAATTTACATTTTAAAAAATGAGACTGCTTCGTACCTCGCAGTGACGTTGTGGTTTTCGTCTTTGCGAGCGCAACGCAGTGAAGCGAAGCAATCTTTTTCGTTAATAATTGTTTGTTAATCTATAAGCTACACACCTCTTTCCATCGAGTTTAACTATTTCAAAAAAAGACTGCTTCGTGCCTCGCAGTGACGAGTGTACTTTAAACTACCTTCAATTTCCCCAAACTTGCATAAAACAAATAAGGTTTAACATGCTCATAACCCATTGCCTCAATTAAATTTTTGTAATTGGTAATTTGTGCCACATGGCTCTGGCTCTCTTCTGCGGTAAACTTATAATCGATAATAGAAACCTGTTTGCCATTTACCACCAATTTATCCGGGCGATACATTTTTCCATCAGTGCCGATAATTGATCGTTCGTTAAGTTGATTTGCATTTTGACTTAACAACGCATTCAATTCTGGGTGCGCTAAAACTTCCGATACTTGTTTGATGTAATCTGCTTTTTCATCCTCACTTATTAAGCCTTCCAAAATCAGTTTGTCAACTTCATTTTCAATTTCCTCAATGTTATTAATCTCCGCTAAAATTAAATGTAAGTTGCTCCCTTTTATGCCAGATTTAGTAATGTTATCGATATATTTTTGTGGTCGGTTTTCAGTTTCTTCGTAAACTTCTTCTAATCGGTTTGTGGTTGGATAAGAAAGTAAATTTAATCCATCATAACTGTCTATCCCATCGCTTTTAGCAGAGAACTGGCCGATTACAACTTCATCCGCGTTTTCAAAATCTTCTGAATATGCATTAAAAACCGCATCGCCAACATGAGTAAGTGAAGGTTTTTTCTTGCCAGCAAACGAAATATAAATGTAATCTTTCGCTCTTGTAGTGGCTACATACAAGCTATTCAATGCATCCATGTAATTCATCAAAAGCTCTTCCAAATAATATTTAGTTACACTAGAACCTTTCAACTGACTGGTAAATTGTAATGGAATGCTTTGTAAATCGGCATAAGGCGTTCCCTCCATCGGCACCCAAAAAGCGTTGTTAGATTTTCCACCCAAAGCCCAATCGCAAAATGGAATAAAAACTGCCCTAAAAGCTAAACCTTTCGATTTATGAATCGTCATAACCTGTATCGCATTCGCGGTTTCTGGCGATGGCAAATTCTTGTTATGCCCTTCTTCTTCCCACCATTTTAAAAACGCAGAAATTCCTTTTTCGCCCTGTCGGGATGATTTATTGGTTAAATCTCTAAAAGCCAATAGATAGGGTAAAAACGGATTGATATTGTTTTTTTCATAAATATCTAAACCAAAAGCAGTAATTATTTTTTCTATTAATTCTGAAACTGGTAAAGCCATCCAACCTTTGTGATGGATGCAAAAATCTAACGGTAAAACAGTATGTAAATTTTCGATAGGCGTATCTTTCAAAGCGAAGTAGTTATCGCCATTGAGCTCTTTCTCATGTAGTTGAGCATATAAAGCAATGCAATTTGCCTTATATAAAGCAGAATTTGCCGGACTAACAATTAGCAATTTTAGCACATTTACAATCAATTTAATTGCCGTACTGCTCGCAATTTTTAAGGCTTCGCCTGATATAACATCCAAACCGCCCGCCATTAAAGCATTTACCACTTCTGATGCCTCAGCATTTGACCTCACCAAAACGCCAATTTCACGTTGTTGATAGCCTTTTTCCTTGAGTAAAAGTTTAACCTCTTGAAGCATTTCTAATAACGAAGCTTCTTTTTTATTTTCAGGTTCGCTATCCGTTAAATTGGTTTGTACAATTCCATCAATTTTGGGCATTGGTTTGTCAAACTCAATTTTTTTAATTTTTATAATGCCACCTTTTACTGTATTTGGGTGCGTGTTCTGACTTACGCCTTCGTAAATTTTATTAATGATATCGCCGTATTGGTTTTTCGTATCATTCCAAAAATTGTTTAAACCTTCATCATCGGCAGGTATTTGGTCATTAATTTTTTCTTGTAATTGCACAGCCAATTTTTGATATAATTGGTTGTTAAAATTGATGATTTCTTCCGTGCTTCGGTAATTTTCTAATAATTGATCATCGATAACATTATCTTCTTTTAATTCGGCTTTTGCTTTTTGGTGGAGTAATTTATAATCACCATCTCGCCAACGGTAAATAGATTGTTTGGCATCGCCAACAATTAAATGATCGTGTAATTTGCCGTTATGCGTGGCAATGGCATTGCCAACAAGGGCTTTAAAACTATCCCATTGGTTGGCTGAAGTATCTTGAAATTCATCAAACAAGAAGTTTCGGTATTTATTACCCATTTTTTCCCAAATGAAAGATGGGTTTTCTCCTGCATCTTCTGCAATGCCATTAAGTAATTTTTGCGCATCACTGATTAAAAGTGTTTCGTTTTCCTCTCTATATTCGGTTAATAAAACAGCAATTTCTTGCATCAAACGTAAAAAATAACCGTTTTTAATAAAGGCTTTGGCTAAGATATATTCGCCAATACCATTGGTATAAAGTTTGGCGATGCTCAATAAAATAGGATTAACATCGTTAAATAGTTCGTTTACTTTTCCTTTCGGGAACCAATTCTCTTCATCATCAACTAATTTTAAAACCGTATCTACATATTTGAAATCGCCATTTACAATGTTTTTAAATTTTAATAGGGGAGACCGACTTTTACCTTTAAAATCGTCGGCACTAAAGCCACTCACTTCAATAATTTCGAAAGCGGTTTCTGCTAATTCTTTCAACTCGGTTTCAAATTTTTTAATCAAATTTTTAGAAAAGTCGATATATTTTTTAAAAACTGCATCTGTATTTTCAGTCCCGAAACTCGCAATAGCGATTTCAAAATCTTTAAATTGATCTTTAAAAACCTCGCCCACTAGTTTTAAAAGTTCGTTGTTGTAATTCCACGATAAATTATTGCTAATCCTATCCAAAGCCAACTCCACAACCCATTGCAATAAATTTTCTTTCTCATCGAGGAGTTTCTCAAGCTTTGTAGTTAATTCTTGTTTTACCTTATCATGATTCATTTCTAGGCTATAACCACTATCCAAACCCAACTCAAAAGCAAAGCCTCTAATTACTTTTTGCACAAAACCATCAATTGTACTCACCGAAAACCGACTGTAATCGTGCAATATCTTACGGTAAATTATATCTGCTTTTTGTTTCAGGCTTTCAGCATCTAATTGCGGATGTGATTTTAACACCAACATCCGATAGTCATCGATTTTTTTAGATTCATCGCCTGTGGCAAAGCCGAGCAAAACCTGTAAAATTCGGGTTTTCATCTCTTCGGTTGCTTTGTTGGTAAAGGTTACCGCTAAAATTTCGCGGTATTTATTATCGCCACTAAAAAGCAAAGTGAGGTAGTGTGCCGTTAAACTAAAAGTTTTACCAGAGCCAGCAGAAGCTTGAAGAATTTTTACAGGTTTGAGCATGATTTAGTATTTAGATGCGGTTATCATTGATGTTAAGAGTGGAATTTATCCTTGCCCCAATTTAACGCATTGTTTTGAATATATTGCGAGATATTTTGATATGCCTTTTCATCTCGAATAATGTTTTCATAATAATTACGTTGCCATAAATTTTTGATCCCCAAATTTTTGCTGACTAGTTTGGTAACGCCAATTTTAAAACCACGCACAATTGAACCAATTGTTTTCGACGTGCCACGTACGGGCGAAACATCTTTCGCCCCCTTTTGCGAAACATCTTTCGCCCCCTTTTGCGAAACATCTTTCGCCCCCTTTTGCGAAACATCTTTCGCCCCCTTTTGCGAAACATCTTTTGCTTCGATATTTTGCATATCTTTTGCTTCGATATTTGTAACATCTCTCTCCTCAATATTCGAATTTTCTTCCGTTTGATTTTGAAAACCATTGAAATTATTTTCGGGCAAATGATGATTTGCCCCTACGATTTCTATGATGCCGTGTAAATGATTCGGCATTACGGTGAATTCATGTAATTCAACATTTGGAAAATGCTCGGGTATTGCAAACCAACATAACTCTACAAATTCTCCTGCCTTATTCAATTCCATTTCGCCATCAATTATGCTACCGAACCTGCAAATTCTATCCTGACAGCATATTGTTATAAAATATAAACCTTCTTTCGAATAATCATATCCCTTCAACCTAATTGAACGTCTGTCGAATTTTTTGATCATGTTTTGGAAATATTACATATTTATTTAAAGTTAGCAGAATTAAATCACGAGATCTACTCCCTACCCACCACATCAAAAAAACTAGCTAATTCTGTTTCGAAATTTGCAATTGGAATTTGATGCCCAACGTTATTTAGTAAATGTGTTGAATATTCAAAATCAGCATCTAAATTCTTCTCTAAGAAAACTAAATTATCATTTGCCTTAATAACATCATCTTTCTTACCCAAAACCACCTGTAAATATTTTTCTCGTTTTGGTAGGTTTTGAGGAATATTTTGAATAATACTTGAATATGGCAATGCCGGATTAAAGATTAAACATGGCGTATTATAAGCCAAAGAAATGTAATATCCAGCCAAGCCACCGGCGCTATTACCAATTACCACATCAATTTTTTTATCTTGAAATTGCGCAACTAAACTATCGAATATATTTTCTGACGAACGATAATCTATTTGAGGGCCAAAAACGACACCGTATTTTGATAGTGCAGTTCTTTTTTCTTCGGATAAGGAGCCATCTAGGCCGTGTAGGTAGAGGATGTTCATTTTAGTAGTTTAAATTTTGTTAAAGCTAAATCTATTCTATAAATCTCCAATTTTATAAGATGTTTCTTAGTAAGATTAATGCCCCACTCTGGTTTACTCTTTAGGTTTTCACCTTCATAAGTTCTAAAAACAAATAGTCCATTATTAATATCTAAATCAAGAGAGGGTATCAGGTAAACATGTGGTTGTAAAGCTTCGAAATAGATTATTAAACAAATGAACAATCCATCCCTAAGAAAAAATTTTTCTGTCTTAGTTAAAAAAACATAACTTGTCGTTTTTAACCTAACTGATTTAACCTGAATTTCTAAATATTTATTTTCTGACTTAGCGATAAAATCAATACCACGATCATCTAACTCTGTTTGAAAAACTTGAAGCCCATTTTTAAGTAGTTCCATTTTTGCATAATACTCTGAAAACTTGCCCAATTCTAGCGTACTTAAGGTTTCCCAATAATGGTTTTTCTTTTGGAGAAGGTTGATAATTGAAATGAAAATTATTTCTAAAATTCCTTTTTTCTCAGCGGAAGCTATTGCACCTTCAGTGTTTTTCTCTACACAAAATAGACTAAATAAATATTTCAAATAGAAATCTAAATCTTTATCTACAAGATTTTCTTTTTCTAATTTATTTGCGTCAGTCTCAAATACCCATTCCGAATAATTAAAATCTTTTAAGTCAGGTAAATTATAAATGTGCAAAAGGATATCGTTCAATTCTTTTGAATAATTGAATCCTTCATAAATAAGAATATTTTCTCTTACATTATTTCCTAAATTAAAAGATGCACCATCGGCTTTTTCGAAGTATTTATTTATTTTAATTGTAAGTTCTTCCATAATTTCAATTCTTAATAAACATTTAATAAATAAAAATGATGTAGAGACAACACAGCTTTAATCTCATCATCTTCATCAATTAAAATTGCGGTGTGATCTCTAACATCCAAACGACAATTTATAAAAATTCTACCGTTAACATTTTTGTGAAGAGAAACTTCACCTCCAAGCTCTTGCTCATTAGGGTTTAATCGATAGCAAATAAATTTTTGATACATAATTTTATTTTTTAATTCTCTAACTCCTCTTCCTCCAACCCATTTACATTCATAATTTCCTTTCTTTTATCATCAATAAAATCATACAAACAATAAAGTAACCTAACATTATAATCGCTCAGTTTTCTAAAGTCCTCATATTTGAAAGTCATATCGTCATTTTCATCAAACTGATCGTTCAGCTCCGCAAGTTCGCCACTCATTGCCAAATTTATAATAACCGTTTCTAATTCCTTTACGGTTTCCCCTAATACAGCAATACTATTTTTTAAATGATGCTGATAAATTTCCTTATTGGTTTTCATCGCCATTGACCAAAAATGCTACTACTCTAATTTGTGCCTCAGGATGTGTTGTTCCATCTACCATCTGTATTCTCATATCAATACAGTTTAACCCAACTTTTAAAAGCTTGTAAAAAATTTGATTTTCGTTGCGGGGTATAAAACCCAATTTGAACTTGTTGTAATAAATAGCTACGGCTCGTTTATCATAACCATTGTTTTCTTCTAGTTTTAAAGAAAGTTTTTCGCCAATTTTTAAATCTTGAAAACACATTACACCTTCGTAATAAGTAAAGCCTGCGATGTTAAAGTTCCCTAAATGTTCTCGTTCCATAATTCTTAAATTTAATTTCTAGAACAATAGTAACAGTGAACGATGCAGTGTATCTGCGCTAAGAAAAATTATTTAATGCTTTAACGAGTTTTTGTTTCAAGCTTTCTCGCAAATTTATTGGGGTTAAAATAGAAATATGGTTGGCGTGGCTCATTAAAATGTTTTCGAGCTCTTGATTAACCACAATTAAATATTTGAAAATGGTGTGTTTTTCTTTTGTTTCTACCAATTGCTGACTTTGATGCAGTGGTTTCGCAATTAAATATGGCGCAAATTCATTATCAACATGTAAAACGATTTTTTCGGGGTTGTCACCAGTAAAAGTTATGCCAATGGTATCTTTAAAATAAGTATCGTTGTGGAAGTTCAAATTCTCAATAAAATTCTTATCAGTTTTAATCTCAATATTTTCTATCCTGTCAACTGCGAAAGTTTTTATTGCGTTGCTTGCTGGGTGCCAACCTAAAACGTACCAAAAATCTTGATATTCTTTTAATAAATAAGGATGAAGTTGATGGATTTTACTTGAAATATCGCCAAATTTTTGATAAGTGATTTGAACCACAAGTTTTTCGTTTATAGCATTTAACAAAGGTTTCAGAAATTCTTGTCCGTTTATGGCTTGGCTGTTTTCGAAAGCAATATTCGATTGTAATTTATCTGCAATTTGGATTTGTAATCGGCTTTCAAATCTTTCGAAAATACCATGCAAATCTTTAAAAAAATCAAACCCTTTGTATTGACCTAAAATTTTAGAAGCCAAACTAATATTTTCTACATCTAATTTACTTAGCGTTACATTTTTGATAGAGTATTTTTCATCCTCATAATAGTAACAGCCACTTTCATTTTTTATTGGTGCAAAATAACCTAAATCTGCCGATCGCATCACTTTTATATCTTGCTGAATGGTGCGTTTTGAAGGAATACTTCTACTATCACGAGGGGCAACTTCATCAGCATAATCTGCACAAGCATTAGCTAAATCCTCGCAAGTCCATTTCTTAAATCTATTTTGAAGACATAAATCTATGGTATGGTAGCGTAAAAGTGCATCGAGGTTAGCTGGCATGATAAAAGAATTTACGCTTTATTTAGCAGGTACTCTACTTCTTTCTTTAAGGTTGGGATGTTGTTAATAATGATATTCCAAATATTTTCAGGTTCAATCTCATCATAACCATGTATAATCTTATTTCTAGTGTCAACAATCCTTCTAGCGTCAGTAATGCCTAAATCAATTTTTTGCTTTAATAGTTGGTTAACAGCTTCCCCAATTAATTCTATATTTCTCTCAATGGCCTGTTGCATCATTAAATTGTCAGCGTAATTTTGAAACATTTTAGGTTCACCAATAAAAAAGTCTATCCTTTGAATTGCCAAATTGATGTCTTTAAGTAATTTATAGTGAATTTTATCCATAAATTTTAATACGAGTTTCTTTAACTTCTTGGATAAAAAATGGATTTTTTAATGCACTTTCTGATAAAATATCAATTTCTCTGCCTAAACGATCTCTTAACGCATCGTGTAAATCCCAAAATAATTCACCTTTTTCAAGAGGCTCTAAATTATCTTGAAAATTCACCAAAAAATCTACATCACTTTCGTCGTTGAACCTTTGAGAGACGGCCGAACCAAATAAATATGCGCTCGCAACCTTATGCTTTTTTAATAAGGCAATAATTTGGGGCATATATTTTTGTAAACTTGGGTGTACCATAAACAAATATACATTTTTCATCTGTTTAAACATTGCTTTCGTTATTAGTGTAATTCAAACGAAAACGAAACACATTTGATTTAGCTCTTCTTATTTTTAAGCTTCCTTTTTGCCAACGTTTTATGACTAATACGCAATGGTCTTTCGGCCATTTCGATTTTTAAACCTAATAAATCTCTAATTACAACAGATGCGCAGGCACCGCCAAACGCAGCAGGCAAATAAGAAGTTGTGCCATAAGCAGAGCGTTTAAAATTACTTCCGTCAGTCAACATCATCGAGTTTTTATCCATCTCTTCGATAGAAAACACAGCTTTAATTTTACTTGCATTTTCTAATTTATTTAAACGTTTACGTAAGTAACTGGCAAAAACACATTGGTAGGTGTCTGGTAACAAAGCAATACGCAATTTAGTAGGGTCTATTTTACCTCCAGCGCCCATCGAGCTTACAACAGGAATATTTTTTTCTAAAGCTTTAGATAACAAAGTCATTTTAGGCATTACACTATCTATGCAATCCATTAGGTAATCAAACTTCGATTCTAAGATTTCTCGGCATTTTTCGGGTGTTAAAAACGTATTGATGACATGAAGTTTTAATTCCGGATTTATCGCCAATAAACGTTCTTGCATAATTTCGGCTTTACCAACGCCGTGGTTTGTGGCTAATGCTGGCAATTGTCGGTTGCGGTTGGTTGGGTCAACTACATCGCCATCAACAATGGTAATTTCGCCAATGCCAGAGCGACAAATAAATTCGGCTGCGAATGAACCCACGCCACCCAGGCCAATTACCAAAACATGCTTGCTTTGTAGTTTTTCTATTCCATCGTTGCCAAAAAGTAAGGCAGAGCGCGAAAGCCATGTAACATTTGACATATTTACCCCCAACCCCTAAAGGGGAGTTTTTAAGTTTAACAATATATAATTCAGCCCCAATTAAGCCCCTTTAGGGGTTGAGGATTAACTTTTCCCAGTTGGCAAAAATACGTGCTTTTAGGTCATTAATAGAACACTTTCTAATTTCTGCAACTACTTGGTATATCTCCTCAATTGAATTCGTCGATTTATCTGTTTCTAAAAAGAAGTTATCCATTCCATTAATCAGCTTTGCATTTTTAAAGTTTTCTTGTAATACGGATGATCCAAATGAAAGCAAAAAGCCTTTTGCTAAGAGTTGTCTGCCTAATTCTTCATTCTTATTAAAGCCATGTAAAATCATTGGCACTTTTACAGCTAGTCTTTGTTTAATCGCTATTAGTTCATCAAATGCTTTTACACAATGCAGAATTAATGGTTTTTGGAGTTTCTCTGCGAGATTTATTTGCGCTTCTAAGATGGTAACTTGGTTTTCTATCGCTTCGCCTTTTAATTTATCTAACCCACACTCGCCAATTAACTTAACGTTTTTTTGTGCAGCTATTAAACTTAAATTATGCATCTGTAAATCTAATTTATCCACAGAAGCATACCATGGGTGCAAGCCTACAGAAATTAATTTTGTTTTAGATACACCTTGAAATTCATCATCAGTTATTGATAAACTTTCAATGCTAGTAATGCCGAGTTCTTCATTTGCATGGTGTGTGTGTAAATCTAAATAATCCATTTATTTAACAAATATAGGTTTTGTTAATATGTATTTATTCTGTAAATAATTTTGCTGCTAACTTAAAATTCAAAACCAATTATTTAAATTTACCATACACTTTATTGGTTATGAAAAAATTACTGTTATTATTTGCTGTATTGTTTATATCTGTTGCTGCGTTTTCGCAAACTAATTCAGTTGGCGTGCATATCTACAATCCTTCGGCCAATGCGCAGGCAGATATTAAAACTGCGGTTGCAAAAGCTAAAAAAGAAAAAAAACATGTTTTAATTCAAGTTGGTGGCAATTGGTGCAGTTGGTGTATTGCGTTTCACAATTTGGTGGATAGTACAGCAACGCTGAAAAAATTTATCAATGCTAATTTCGAAACAGTGCTAGTGAATTATAGTAAAGAAAATAAAAATGAGGATGTTTTAGCCTCATTAGGCTATCCACAGCGTTTTGGCTTTCCAGTTTTTTTGGTTTTAGATGGGAATGGGAAGGTGTTACACATCCAAAATTCGAGCGATTTGGAAACCGATGAAATTGGGAGCAATGGCAAAAAGAAAGTTGGACACAATGTTGAGAAAATAATCAATTTTTTAAACGGATGGACATTCAAGGCAGTAGATCCAGGTACTTATAAAATCGAGTAAAAAAAATGCCAGCTATTTTTTCTGGCATTTTACTTAATCGTTGTTTTTTTCTTCATCATCTAAGTTTAATTCGTAGGATGGTTTGGATGCTTCATCTGCTTGTTCCAGCCTATCTTTATCATACTCAATGCTGGTATCGTCGCCAGAAATTTCGTGTATGTTTCCATCATTATCTTCTCTGCGTAAAGCATCATTAGGATCTTTAGCATGCTTATCGTTTTTTTGATCTATCATAACATTTTCTTTATTGGATAATCACTTTTTTGATAAAATTGTTTTCATTTAGGCATTATATTTTAAAAGATCAATTGCCTAAATCATAATTCCAATGCAGAAAACTGAACAGTACCTTTCAATGTTTTTTTAATTGCACTAAAGTGTTTTTACATTCCATCACCATATTTAAAATTAGGCAAAACGCTTACAGGTAATTTCCCTGTCGGAATTAAACGATTATTGATTACCGCTGCGGCAGAAATCTGCATAAAATCTTCTTTTTGGTAGCCCACAATTAAGGCTTTGCTTTTTTCGAGTCCGGGTAGAATGGCTAAGTTATAAGGATTTGCGAATAATGCAAAAACAGTATTTTTAGTCGATAAATCTTTAATAAAAGCCTTTAATCCATCGTTCAAAGGGATATCGTTTGCTGGTCTCGATCTGCTATCATGAATACCAACAATCACTTGGTCAAAAGCATTAATCTCTCTGGCAATATTAGAAATTTGATTTGCTGTTGCATCTTTATCCAACACATAATAAACAGAATTGTAGTAACCTTTTGACACTTCTTTTTGGAAAACAGTAACTGATGGCACGCCAATACTAATAATTGCAGTCCTCCTAATCGGGATTAAGTTTTTTATAAACGCTTTGCCTCTCAACAACGTTACCGATGCATTTGCAAGCTCTTGTACCAGTGCGGCGCTGCTTTTTCTGTTTAAATCGGCAACGAGATTTCGGGTAACTACGGTATCTTTGTTGTTAACACTTGCCCAGTATTTAGCCGTTAATATTTTGCGTACACTTTCATCAATAACTTTCATATCAATGCGATGGTCTTTAACAGCTTTTAGTATTAAATTTATCCCCCGAGCACTGTTTTGTGAAAGTTCTAAAATGTCGTTGCCTGCAATTACAGCCATTAAATCTGCTTCACCATCCTTAAAGTATTTTACCACGCCTTTCATATCCATTGCATCAGAAACGATTAAACCTTTAAAGCCTAACTTCTTCTTTAAAATATCAGTAACAATTGGTTTTGATAATGTTGAGGGCAGGTTTGGTGTATTATCTAACGAGGGAATATTCATGTGTGCAATCATAATTCCCGATGCGCTCTGCTTAATCAGTTCTTTAAAAGGGTACATTTCCAACGTATCCAACCTCGTTGCACTAAAATTAAGTTGTGGTAAATCATAATGAGAATCCACATCAGTATCACCATGGCCAGGGAAATGTTTCAGCGTAGTTAGCAAGCCACCATCTTGCATTCCCTTCATATAAGCACCTGCTTTTAACGCAACATTGTATTTATTTTCGCCAAAAGATCTATAATTTATTACCGGATTTTTTGGGTTATTATTTACATCTGCATCGGGAGCTAAATTCATTTGCATGCCAATTCTTTTAAAATCTTTAGCAACTTCTAACCCCATTTTGTAAATCAATTCTTTGTTCTGTATTGCGCCAAGCGCCATTTGATATGGATAAGACACGGTGCTGTCTAAACGCATGCCCAATCCCCATTCTCCATCAGCAGTAATTAGCAGTGGCACTTTACTCAGTTTTTGATAGTTATTTATAAGTTGGGCTTGCCTCATTGGCCCACCTTGAAAAAAAACTACGCCACCTAAATGTTCTTTTTTAATGACCATGCCGACAGAATCTGCGTATTTTTTACCCAAATTGGTATGCGCCCTAACAAAAAACATCTGCGCAATCCGCGCTCTACGGTTTAGTTTATTAAATACCGAATCTACCCAATGAGGTTGATTGGCCAATAATTCTAAATATGTTTTTTGTTGCGCTTTAATCTCAAAAGAGAAAATACTTAAGGCAATAGTTAAAATACAGAACGAGATTTTTTTCATTTTTTAGCTAAAAATAGCCCCAAAATTAATTAAATTAAACAGTTAAATATATAATAAACGTGCAACAATCTATTTAGGAGTACATTATTCAAATTAAAATGTATTTTGTACTTATCGTTAAAGGTGTATTAAATTTAATACAGTTTTATTATTGTAGTAGGCAGTTTAAATTTGAAAATAAGCGCGTTTTAAAAAGTGTAATTAGCTATGCATTACGCTTTAAGGCCACATTTTGTCTCGGCAAACGCTGCGGTGTTAAATTCTTTGGCACATTTATTCCTTAGGGGATATTAAATCATTTTAAAATCACTATGAAAAAAATCTTCATTTTAGCAATGGGCTTGTTCGTTACAGGCGTTGCAAATGCACAATCTACTGATAAACCTATAACAGTTGGCATTAAAGCTGGCGCAAATTTTTCTAACATCATTAAAAATGATGGTAACAATAATTTTAAAACTAAATATTTAACTGGTTTTAATGCAGGTGTAACTGTCGATGTTAAAATTTTAGATGTTTTAGCGTTCACTCCAGAACTTTTATACTCAACTAAGGGTTATAAATTAGAATCAAGTTTTGGAGATTTTACACAAACTACAAGTTTTATCGAATTGCCACTTTTGGCAACGGTTAAATTAGCCGGAGGATTAAACTTAGTTGCTGGTCCGCAAGTTTCGTTTTTATTATCAACAAAAAATAAATTCGATGGTAACTTTTTACAAGCGCAGCAGACAAATGTAGAGAACGATGCAGACCGTTTTAAAAAGAGCTTGGTTGGTGGTGTAATCGGTTTTAGATACGACATTAACAACAAAGTAGGAATAAACGGACGCTATGCTTTAGATTTCCAAAAGAATAATGAAAACGGAACAAGTAACACGCCTGAATATAAAAATCAAGTGTTTCAAATTGGTTTAGGATTAAAATTCTAAACTAAAACTTTAAAAAAATATTTTGAAAGGATTGTCTAAAATCAGACAATCCTTTTTTTGTTCAAAACATTTTATCAGTTGCTAGGTTATTTAGGTAATAATATACTTTATAAACTAAATTATTGAGATATGAAAAAAGTTAAAACACCAGTGCATAATCCGGCCGACCAAGGGAATACCACTACAGATAGAGCGCACCACGATGTAGGGCAAGACAAGAAAATTAATGGAATTAGCAATGCGGGCGGACAGCGGAGCGATCAAACATCTAATAAAGATAATCAGCGAAAGAGAGGGGAGTAGAAAACCTTTTCTAAATACTTATACCATAAAAAAGCATCGATTTTTCAATAATCGATGCTTTTTTGTTAATAGATAAATAAGCTTCGCAACTTTTGCTATATTTCTTCTGGCGGTTTAGTGTTTAACAAATTTCGACAAAACCATTATAATTTTCCAAATATTTATTTAAAGCGGAGAGGGCGGGATTCGAACCCGCGGTACCTTGCAGTACACACGCTTTCCAAGCGTGCTCGATCGACCACTCTGACACCTCTCCGATAGGCAACAAAGGTATATTTTTAAGGCATAAAAAAAAATGCCCATGCTGTAAAACATAGGCATTTTCGAAAAAAATATTTCTTTTAAATTAATCGATAACTGTAATTTTTAGCATATTGGTTTTTCCTTTAGCCTCCATTGGTATGGCTGCTGTATTAATTACAACATCACCTTTTTTTACCAATTTCTTGCTTTTCAAAAATTCATTAACTTCAATAATGGTATTGTCGGTACTTTCCCAGTTGTCATAGTAAAAGCCTCTAACACCCCAAAGCAAACTTACTGTATTTAATAAAGCTCTGTTACTACTAAAAATAAAAGTTAATGCTTCAGGCCTGTGGCTAGAAATTTCGAAGGCCGTATAACCACTTAAAGTCATGGATACAATACCAACAGCATTAGTTTGTTTAGCTAAGAAACACGCTGTATCGCAAATCGCATCACTCAAAAATGATGGCGATTTTGGCTTTAAAAACTTATCAGGATTGAAAGGATAGTTATTTTGCTCGATATTTTGAATAATCTTTTGCATTGTTTCTATAACGATTAAAGGAAACTCACCAACCGAAGTTTCGCCACTAAGCATTACTGCATCAGCACCGTCTAAAACAGAATTTGCCACGTCATTAACCTCTGCACGAGTTGGGCGTGGAGTGGTAATCATACTTTCTAGCATTTGTGTTGCAACAATTACAGGTTTTGAAGCTGCTCTACATTTAGCAACAATCATTTTTTGTAACAATGGAACTTCTTCCATCGGGCACTCAACACCTAAATCGCCACGAGCAACCATAATTCCATCAGCAACAGCGATAATTTCATCAATGTTAGCAATTGCTTCTGGTTTTTCTATTTTGGCAATAACGCGAGCACTTTTACCGCGTGCTGCGATAATTTCTTTTAATTCTATAATATCTTCAGCCTTGCGTACAAAAGATAAACCGATCCAATCTACATCGTTTTCCAACACAAATTCAAGATTTTCTCTATCTTCTAAAGTTAGAGATGGAATAGAAACTTTCGTGTTTGGAAGATTTACACCCTTCCTCGAAGTTAAAATACCACCGTGAACGATTTCACAAACCACCTCATCTTTTAAGTTGGTTGATAAAACTTTCATTTGCAATTTTCCATCATCTAATAAAATGATTTCGTCTTTTTGCACATCTCTAGGGAAATTTTGGTACGTAATATAAATACGTTCTTCGTTTCCAATACACTCGTTCGTTGTTATAACCGTGGTTTTGCCATTAATTAAATTAATTCCACCTTCTTTTACTAAACCAATACGGATCTTCGGACCTTGTAAATCGGCCAAAATTCCAACATTGTAATCATATTTTTTATTTAAATCGCGGATTGTATTTAAAACTGATTGATGATCAGCCTGCGAGCCATGTGAAAAATTTAGACGGCAAACATCTAAACCAGCGTTAAACATGCTATATAATACTTCCGGTTTTGCCGAAGCGGGGCCTAAAGTGGCAACAATTTTTGTTCTAGAATGAAAAGGTTTCATTTAATATTTGATTTAAAACGCAGTTTTAAAGATTAATTAGATTCGAAATTAAATAAACTGCGTTAATTTTTATATAATTTTTTTGTTGAGGTTAATTTCAAAGTTCAAATATAGTGTATTTAATACACGAAGCATATATTTTTTTATAACATCAGGTTTTCTTTACTTTTGAGCTTGCTTGGGTTAATTTTTGCCGCCACTTGTACTTCGGGAAGTTTGTTCAATCCGCCAATTATTTTATCGAGGTCTTCTTTATCAATAAAAGCTTTAATGATGATGAAAAAATCCACATTTGCCATCTCAGGAATAAGAAGGCCATCGCTACTTTTATTGCTAATTAAGAAGAATTCTTGCTCACCTTGATCGATGAAAAAATAATATTGAGAAAAACTCCACGGTTGCTCATCAGCATTAAAATATATTTCATGGTCATCAATTTTCTCAAAATCTAAGTTTAACCGTGTATTAATTTTGTGGCATAAAACATAGTCTTTAAGTGGCGCTGTGATAGCTATGAGCACGAAATCGAGGTCTAAAGTGAGTTTTAGGTAAGTCTTATTCAAAGCAAATAAAATTAATTACAGCCCGAAATTAAAAAACTAATTCTATATTCGCTGTGTTATTTGGATGCTAAAACCAGTGTCGAAATAAAAACATTGGATAATTGTAAGAATTTATTTTTCTTTGCACTGAATTATTTAACCATTAAATTATAAAATTATGTCTGATATTGCTTCAAGAGTAAAGGCTATTATCGTAGAAAAACTAGGTGTTGATGAAAGCGAAGTTACACCAGAGGCTTCTTTCACTAACGATTTGGGTGCAGATTCTTTAGATACCGTAGAATTGATTATGGAATTTGAAAAAGAATTTAATGTGGCCATTCCTGATGATCAGGCTGAAACCATTGGTACAGTTGGTCAAGCAATTGCTTATTTAGAAAAAAACGTTAAGTAGTATTACGCTTTTTCAGTATAAATGGAATTAAAGAGAGTAGTAGTAACAGGGTTGGGTGCGCTCACTCCTATAGGCAATAATGTTCCCGATTTTTGGGAAGGATTGACTAATGGGGTGAGTGGCGCTGCCCCTATTAAAGGTTTTAATACTGAGAAGTTTAAAACCAAATTCGCTTGCGAGGTGAAAAATTTCAATCCAGAAGATTTTTTGGAGAAGAAAGAAGCCCGCAAGTTAGACCCGTTTGTACAGTATGCCCTTGTTGCAACTGATGAAGCTGTGAAAGATGGTGGTTTTGATTTCGAAAAATTAGATACCAACCGAATCGGCGTTATTTGGGGTGCAGGGATTGGTGGACTGAAAACTTTCTTAGATGAGATTTCTAATTTTGCAAAGGGAGACGGTACACCGAGATATAACCCATTTTTTATTCCTAAAATGATTATTGATATCGCTCCAGGGCATATTTCAATCAAATACGGTTTACGTGGGCCAAATTTTGCAACTGTTTCTGCCTGTGCATCTTCTACAAACGCAATGATTGATGCATTTAACTATATCCGTTTGGGTATGGCAGATGTTATCATCAGTGGTGGTTCTGAAGCAATTATTAATGAGGCTGGTATGGGTGGCTTTAATGCGATGCATGCACTTTCTACCCGTAACGATGATCCATCGACTGCATCTCGCCCTTTTGATAAGGACCGTGATGGTTTTGTTGCTGGTGAAGGCGCCGGAACTATTATTTTGGAAGAGCTTGAACATGCTAAAGCAAGAGGCGCAAAAATTTATGCAGAACTTGTTGGTGGAGGAATGAGTGCTGATGCAAATCACATTACAGCTCCTCATCCAGATGGTTTAGGTGCCAGAATGGTAATGACTAATGCTTTGAAAGATGCAGGTTTAACTACTTCGGATATTGATTACATTAACGTTCATGGAACTTCTACACCCCTTGGTGATATTAGCGAAACGAAAGCAATTGCAACATTATTTGGAGAGGATGCGTATAAACTCAACATCAGTTCTACAAAATCTATGACTGGCCATTTACTTGGCGCAGCAGGAGCTATTGAAGCTATTGCAGTTATTTTGGCGGTGAAGAATGACATCATTCCGCCTACAATTAACCATTTTACCGATGATCCTGCATTTGATCCTAAATTGAATTTTACATTTAATAAAGCGCAAAAACGTACAGTTAGAGCGGCATTAAGTAATACTTTTGGTTTTGGCGGTCACAATGCATCTGTTATCTTTAAAAAATACGAAGCGTAAATTTTAATTGAGTTTTTAAGACAGTTAACTAGATAATTTTTTAAATATGCCGAAATGCCGTTAATAATGGTTCTTTAATGCCGATATTAAAATTATATAAACTTTATTTTTCTCCGGATAAGGAGTTTGTAAAAAAGCTTAAAAATATTTTGGGTTTTGTGCCCGGCAATGTTACGCTATATAAAATGGCCTTCAGGCATCGCTCGGTTGCAAAAGTTTTAAAAAACGGCACTAGAAGTAGCAACGAGCGTTTAGAATTTTTGGGTGATGCAATTTTGGGTGCCGTTATTGCAGAATTGCTTTTTAAACATTATCCATACAAGGAAGAAGGATTTTTAACCGAAATGCGGTCAAAAATTGTAAATAGGGTTAATTTAAATCAACTGGCGAAAAAAATCGGTTTCGATCGGCTCATTCAATTCGATCAACGCTCGGTAAGCATACAAACTAAGCATAATTCTATGCTTGGTGATGCTTTTGAAGCCATCATTGGCGCTATTTATTTGGATAAAGGTTATAATTTTACCAAAGATTATCTGCTTCATCGGATTGTAAAAGCCCATATCGACATTCATACTTTAGAACTTACCGAAACCAATTTTAAAAGTAAATTAATTGAATGGTGTCAACGCCACGGCAAAGATATTATTTTTGAGCTTACCGAAAATGGAGAGGGAGAAAGTGCTAAACTATTTACCATTAGTGCTGTAGTAGAAGGCGAAAAATGTGGCGTGGGTAGAGATTATAACAAAAAGAACGCAGAAAAATTAGCTGCAGAAAAGGCTTGCGAAACTTTGGCTATTTAAGTTAGTAGGATACAACCGAAATTTGAGTTATTTCCCTTTTCCAAGCGTGTCTGTAAATTTCTTCGATGATTCTTTTATGTACTTAATGTAATCGTAACTGTTCCAATACTGTACTTTGTCAAATTCTGGTCGGTAATCCAACATAAATTTTTCTAAATTTTGACCGGTTAAATTACTGTTATTGCTAATAATGGTCGAATTAAAATAAACATCAATTTGGCTCTGTTTAATTTCATTATCTGCGTAGCGGCTAAATCTTCGAGCGTTTTTAGGTTCTGAACCGAATAGATTGTATATAGCATTAAGTGGATGAAATATGCTAGAAAGTACAGAAGACTTTCCATCTTTATAAACGCCTTTATTTCTAAATTCTTGTTTAATATCTTCTAAATCTTGTTTTTTACTTTGGCCTTTTATCGTTACATCTTCTAATTGATTAACAGCTCTTACTAAATAAATAATAATACTTTTATCACCTTGAACAATAATTTGCTGTTCTAGCATGTCTCTTTTTCTAATATAAAGTGTGTCGCCAATATTTGCTTTAATTTCGAAGATGCCCAAATCGTTGCTTCCTATGCCAAGCTGGGTGCGTTTGTTCACAATTTCTGCCAATGCAATTCGGATGTTTGTGCCTTTTTCAAAAACCACTCCTTTTACCAAAAAGTCTTGACCTTTCGCATGGTTAGTGCAAATAACCAGACAAAACATAATGGAAAAAAACGGCATGAAAATTCTCATCGGTAAAATAATATCTTGTAAAATTAAGAAATCTTAAGGTAGCAATTTGTTAAACAAACGTTAATCGTGAGTGAAAGGTTTTCCGAATGCTTTATTCATTTTTTAAATTAATAATGAGACTTTGATTTTAATTAATAAAGATTGGTTGAACTTTGTTTAGCAGCTCTACTAACTTTATGTTGATAAGACGTATTAAAAATACTTTAACAGTTAATACATCAAATATATTTTTTAGTGTGTAATGTTGCTATATTAGATGCATATTTGTAAATAAATTTCAAAAAACGATATAATTTAGATATGTTATTAGAATTTAGAGTTCGAAATTATAAATCGATAAAAGAACTGGAGACGTTTTCGATGTTGCCAACTAAAAATAGTATAGATATTGCTGTCGATATATTGAGGTCTGGTAAACATAAGGCTCTACCGTTCGTAGCCTTGTTTGGTAGGAATGGTGCGGGGAAATCAAATATGCTGGATGCAATTAATAGATTACAAACTTTAATAATTCGTGGAGCGAATGCGGATGAGGAAAGCTTGATTCAACATGATTTTTATAAGCTTGATGTCGAATTTGAGATCCAGCCAACTTTTTTTGGAATTGATTTTATAGCAAAGGATAACATTCGATATACTTATGAAGTTGAATTTAATCAAAAGCAAATTTGTATAGAGAATCTAAATTATTATCCTAAAGGGCAAAAAGCGAAACTTTTTGAAAGGACAAGTGATGAGATAACATTTGGAGATTCGTTTGTTGGTACAAAATCAGCAATCGAGAAGCTTTTATATAGAAACCAACTTTTATTATCAAAAGTAAAAGGGGAGAAAATCGAAGCTCTAACGGCTCCTCATAATTTTTTGACTAATAAAATCTTTTACCGTAAGCCTGGCCAACTTAGTAATAGTAGCTATCTTAGCCATTTTGCTAAAAATATATTTGATTGCAAATACCCGAATTACCGAGAAAATCTGGCGAGGTTATTGCGCGTCTCAGATACAGGAATTGAAGATATTGAGGCCGGCAAACGAGATTTGGAATTGATTAAGATGCCTGAATCAATTGATGCCGATTTAAGGAAGCAGATAGAAAAAAGTTTAGAATATTACATAATTACAAAACATCGTGGAGAGACTGACGATTACAGTAAACTGATAAATTTCAGTATTTTTGATGAGTCAATGGGTACAAGGAGATTGCTTGAGATTGGTGGACTGATGCTTGAATCTCTTCATGATGGACAGGTGCTTATTATTGACGAATTTGACATCAGTTTACATCCTATATTGACCAAAGCTATTATAAAAATATATAACAGTCAGAAAACAAACCCTAATAATGCACAGCTTATAATTTCTACTCAGGATGTATCTTTACTTGACTCTGATATTTTCAGCTACGATCAACTATGGATTGCAGAAAAGACGTTTGAAGGTTGGTCAAATTATTATTCTTTGTCAGATATAAAGGGGTTGCGGAAGAATCTTCCACTACATAAATGGTATCTTGAAGGTCGACTTGGTGGTGTTCCGGTAATAAATTATTCTGAGCTCGAATTTGAAATAATTTAGTCATGAAACGTACAAATAGTAAACAAATTCCAATAGGTAAAAAAGGATTGATTTTGTGTGAGGGTGAAACTGAGACGAATTATTTTCAGGGCTTAACAACACAGGATAAGTATAAGCGAAAGTTTGCTGGAGTTGGAGTAGAAGTTTATAAGCCTAAAAACCATTCTCCTGTAGGATTAGTTACGGAAGCAAAGAGGCGGATAAGAGAAGCTAAAAGTACTAAATCACCTTTCAATTTCGTATGGATTGTTTTTGATAAAGATGGTCATCAAAATATTCCAAAAGCATTTAGTGATGCGAAAGATGTTAAAAATCCGCCCATACATGTAGCTTTTTCCGTAACATGTTTTGAATATTTCATACTCATGCATTTTACCAAAACTACTAAAGCTTTCGAAAAGTGTGACGATGTCATATTTGAGTTGAAGAAGTATTTTTCAAATTATGAAAAATCAAGAAATTTATTTAACGATTTAAAAGAAATGCATAATGTAGCCTGTGAAAATTCTGAATGGCTGTGTGAAAGATGCGAGGATGACATTCAAAATGGTAAAAGAGTTTATGAATTATCGTCCTATACAAACGTACATAAACTAATAGATGCCCTAAATCAATTATAGTTCCATTGCGCCAATCTTTCTTTTATTGTAATAGAAGATTAATTAAACTCCTATGTTCATTGATTTTGTGTTATATCTTATTATTGTCTACCTTTGCGCATGATAAAATCCATGACAGGATACGGCTTATCAACAGCCGATTATGCGAATGCAAAATACAGTGTCGAAATAAAATCACTCAATAGTAAGTTTCTTGAGTTGAATTTAAAATATCCAAAAGCTTTTTCTGATAAAGAATTAATCCTTAGAAACGTTTGTAGTAAAGATATTGAACGCGGTAAAGTGAGCGTTAGCATCAATATTGAACGTGCAAGTGGCGAAATTACAGGCGCAACGATAAACACTGCGTTACTTACGCATTACTACAATCAACTTGTGGCGGTTAATGATAAGTTAAATGCGAATAGTCAGAATTTACTACAAACGGCGTTAACTTTTCCAGAGGTAATAAGCTATAAAGAAGAAAATGTTTCTGAAGATGAATGGAGTCATTTATACAGCATTTTTACACAATCCTTAACTAACTTTAATAAATTTAGGGAGGATGAAGGATCGGTTTTAAAGACTGATTTAGAACTTAGAATAAAAAATATACTTTCTTATTTCAAATCTGTCGAAGCGCTTGAACCTAAACGGTTATCCGCAATTCGCGACAAGTTTGCTCAATTTTTAGAAGATGCAGTGGGTAAAATTAATGTTGATCAAAATCGTTTTGAGCAAGAATTGATTTACTATATTGATAAGATTGACATTACCGAAGAAAAAACCCGTTTAAAAAGTCACTGCGATTATTTCATACAAACGCTTGCCAGCAAAGATGCAAATGGTAAAAAGTTGGGTTTTATTTCACAAGAAATTGGTAGAGAAATAAATACAATGGGCGCCAAAGCAAATGATGCGCAAATGCAACAATTTGTTGTTGGAATGAAAGAGGAGTTGGAGAAAATTAAAGAACAGTTACTTAACGTATTATAAAAGAGCTTAAAGCTTAATGCCTAAAGCTTTAAGCTTTGGGCTTTGGGCTTTGGGCTTTCAGCTTAAAAAATGAAACAAGGCAAACTAATTATATTTTCTGCACCTTCTGGCGCAGGTAAAACCACAATAGTACATCATCTGTTAACAAAATTTCCGCAATTGAGCTTTTCTATTTCGGCAACAACCCGCGAATCTCGTGGAGATGAAAAACACGAAAATGATTATTATTTTATTACAAAAGAACAGTTTTTACATAAAGTTGCCCGCCAAGAGTTTGTAGAATTTGAGGAGGTTTACAACGGTACATTTTACGGTACATTGAGATCGGAAATTGAGCGTATTTGGGATGAAGGTAAGCACGTAATATTTGATATTGATGTAGAAGGTGGTATTCGTTTGAAAAGAAAATATGAAGAAGATGCTTTAGCAATTTTTGTTCAACCGCCATCTTTAGCGGTTTTAAAAGAGCGTTTGAGTGGACGTGGAACAGACAGTGCAGAGAAATTGCAAGAACGTTTTATCAAAGCTGAAAAGGAGTTACTTTATGCCGATAAGTTTGATGTGATTTTAAAAAATTACGATTTAGCAACTGCTTGTGCCGAAGCAGAAAAGTTGGTGGGGGATTTTTTGAGAAAGTAAATAAAAAGTGTTATATTTATATTATGACTGATATTCAATTATATAGCGAAATTTCATCCCTACCTTCGGACATGAAGCAAAAGGTTTCGGATTTTGTTGCATCATTGAGAAATAAATCGAAAGCAAATAGAGAAATTAAAGAAAGAAAGTTTGGATGTTCAAAAGGATTTTTTAAGATGTCGGCGGATTTTGACGCTCCTTTAGATGATTTCAAAGAATATATGTAATGGCTTTCCTTTTAGATACGCATACATTTATTTGGTTTATTAATGGAGATACATCTTTGCCTAAAAAGGTAATTAATAAAATTAGAAATTTAGTTAACCAATGTTACCTAAGTATTGCAAGTATTTGGGAAATCGCAATTAAACTAAAGCTAAACAAACTTTCACTCCTTTCTGACTTCGATAGAATTTCGGTCTTTCTTGACGAAAATCAAATTGAAATTTTACCAATAACTTTTAACCACATTCAATCGCTTAACCAATTAGCTTTTCATCATCGTGATCCATTTGATAGGATTATAATAGCGCAGGGCATCTCTGAAGGCTTAATAATACTCACTAAAGATGAGAATTTCAATCTATATGGTGCATCTATTTTTTGGTAAATTATGAAAACGGAAAACCGCAAACTGAAAACTGGTCTCTTCTTCGGTTCGTACAACCCTATCCATACCGGACATTTAATCATCGCCAATTATATGGCGAATCACACCGAGTTGAATGAAGTTTGGTTGGTGGTATCTCCTCACAATCCGCTGAAAGATAAGAGTGGTCTCTCCAATATGTATGATCGGTTGGAAATGGCTAAACTCGCTACAGAAAATACAGAAAATATTCGCGTTAGCGATTTTGAATTTTCGCTTCCACAACCATCTTACACAATCGATACTTTAACTCATTTGCATGAAAAATATCCTGAAAAGGAATTTGTATTGATTATGGGCGCTGATAATTTAGTTTCGCTTAAGAAGTGGAAAAATTACGAAGTGTTGCTTAAAAACTATCAAATTTTTGTTTATCCAAGGCCTGGAGCAGATATTTCAGAATGGGAAAATCATCCATCCATTACCTTTACCAATACGCCTTTAATGGAAATCTCCTCCACTTTTATCCGCAAGGCGATAAAGAATAATAAAAATATACAGTTTTTTCTTCCCGAGAAGGTCATTGATTTTATTGAAGGAAAAGGGATGTATAGATAGGAATAATGTTGGTATGATATAAGTCTCAGCGACATGCTAAGAAAAGGTTTAAATTTAAGAAAGTTACTAATTCTTATGTGCAAGTGGCTAGTTAGAGTTAGTAACTTTAAATGCTAATACAACAAAAATATGGTTGGTTGTTTGTGTAAATCTATTTTCTCTTTACGCCAGTTGTAAACACTTTGGGTTTTAATAAATTCGTTAGCATCAGTTAAATTACTGGCAATGCAAAGCTGAGTTTTTGGATTACAACTTTTTAACACTTCCTCTAACATTTGGTTGTTTCTAAAAGGCGTTTCGATAAAAATTTGCGTTTGCTTATAACGGCTCGCCGATAAATCTAAATCCTTTATACGTTTACTTCTTTGTTCTTTATCGATAGGTAAATAACCCCAAAATGCAAAACTTTGTCCGTTAAATCCCGATGCCATTAAAGCCAATAATATAGAACTTGGGCCAACTAAAGGCACAACTTTTATACCGCGTTTATGAGCTTCGGCAACTATATCTGCACCAGGGTCTGCAATACCTGGGCATCCCGCTTCGCTCATTAAACCTACGTCTTTACCGGCTTTAAGTTCGGTAAAAAACTGCGCTAAATCTGTGCGGTTGTGCTTGCCGTAATCGTGAACAATTAAATCTTTTTGAGGAGTTTTTAAGCCAGCTTCTTTTAAAAACCTGCGGGCGGTTTTACTATTCTCTACAATATAGGTATCAATTTGGTTAATGGTATCAACCAGATAAGGCGTAAAAGTTTTATGTGCTACCTCTTCGGCAAGCGGTACAGGAATTAAATATAAAGTGCCATTTTGCATGCTACAAAAGTAAGCACAAAAAATAGATTTTAAGTTTTTAAGTTCCGTGTTTTCACAATATTATCTCTTTTGTAAACAGTAGTGTAGCAAATTTTATTTTAAATTGACTCATTTTGTGCACAATTAAGATCGCTTTAAAACGTCGAATTTGTGATAAATGTGCCTTTAAATATATAAAATTAAAGAAAATGCAGAAACTATGCATGCATATTAAACCTTCGGATAAATTGGTTCTCTAATTGATACACACATGTTAGGTTATTATAAACACACACAAATGAAAACACTCAAAACTACGGCAATTGTGCTAGGGCTTTTTGCCCTTCTTGCCGGAACCACCAGCAACGTTAAAGCGCAAGACGATTATTATCAAGGCAACAGCGCCGATGGTAATAATGTTTCACTACAAACCTTTTATGACGAACTTTCGCCCTACGGAACTTGGATTCAAGACCCTCAATACGGCTACGTTTGGAGGCCAGATGTAGATCAAAGCGAATTTAGACCATACTACAGTCAAGGCCGTTGGGCAATGACAGAATATGGTAATACTTGGGTTTCTAATTACGATTGGGGTTGGGCGCCATTTCACTATGGCCGTTGGGTATATAACCGTTATAGAGAATGGATTTGGTTACCAGATACAAAATGGGGACCAGCTTGGGTAGATTGGAGAAGTGGTAATGGTTATTATGGATGGGCACCAATGGCGCCAAGTATAAATATAAACTTAAGTTTTGGTAGACGGTATGTGGTTTCTGATTTTTGCTGGAACTTTATCCCTGAAAGAAGTATTTATTATACAAGTTACCCACGGTATAATTACCAACGCAACAATGTATATATTAACAATACAACGATTATAAACAACACTTATGTTTACAACAATAGAAGTTATTATGGTGGCCCTCGCCGGGAAGATATTAGGCGTGCAACGAATAGAAATGTAACGGTTTATCGTGTTGACCAAGGTAGGACTCCCGGTGCTAGCAGAATTGACAATAGATCAGTGTCTATTTACAGACCAAGACCAGATCGTAATGCTATTGACAATCGCAATGCTGCGCCAAGAAAATTTGAAGAGCGTAATGTTGTTTCCGATAGGAATAGCAGAAACGGAAATCAAACCACTAATCGTGATGGTAGAGTTGACAATAATAGAGAGAGCACACCGAATACTCGTTTAGGCAACAATCAGGTTTCAACTGATCGTACATCCGCTGACCAGAGAACAAGACCAGAACGTAGTAATGTTGATCAGAGAACACAACAAGATCAACAACAGCGTGTTCAGCGCGATGCTCAGGTTGAGCAACAAAGAACACAGCAAGATCAACAAGAACGTGTTCAGCGAGATGCCCAAGTTCAGCAGCAGAGAACACAACAAGATCAACAACAACGTGTACAGAGAGATGCTCAGGTTCAACAGAGAATGTCGCAAGATCAACAACAACGTGTTCAGCGCGATGCTCAAGTTCAGCAACAGAGAGTACAGCAAGATCAACAACAGCGTGTTCAGCGCGATGCTCAGGTGCAACAACAGAGAGCACAGCAAGATCAGCAGCAACGTGTTCAGCGTGATGCGCAGGTGCAACAACAGAGAGCACAGCAAGATCAACAACAACGTGTTCAGCGCGATGCTCAGGTGCAACAACAGAGAGCACAGCAAGATCAACAACAACGTGTTCAGCGCGATGCTCAGGTTCAGCAACAGAGAGCACAGCAGGATCAACAACAACGTGCGCAACGTGATGCTCAAGTGCAACAACAACGTTCTCAACAGCAACCACAACAAGAGCAACGTGCACAACCGCAACGCCAAGAACAAAATGACAGAGGCAACGAAAGTGGCCGACCATCAAGAGGTGGAAGAGGATAGATTAAGAAAGACCAGCGAACGCTGGTCTTTTTTTATATTAAAAAATTAAAACCTTAAAGGGAATTTTATGTTTTATACCAAAGACTTATATTATGACTAAAGAAACGAAAATTATAGCAGGTGTATTAGCAGGTGCTGCGCTTGGTGCTGCAGTGGTATTGGTTTTATCATCGGATAAGAGTGATGATATGAAAGAAAAACTAACCGATTGGTTTTGCGATCTGTTAGATTCATCAAAAGATAAACTGGCAGATGTTGCTGATAAAGTAAAAGATAAAATTGCTGAAATAAAAGCTTAAAAATTTTAAAATGCCGCAAATTTGCGGCATTTTTATTTTTTAAATAATTCTAATCAAAAAAAATGAAAATCGCTTTCCACGGTGCAGCACGTACGGTTACTGGCAGTAAACACCTAATTACACTAAAAAATGGCACGCAAATTCTTTTAGATTGCGGATTATTTCAAGGTATGGGCCACATTACCGAAAAATTGAATGGTTACTTTGGTTTCGATGCAAAAAAGGTTAGTTACCTTATTTTATCTCACGCGCATATAGATCATTGTGGACTGTTGCCACGGTTAGTAGCCGAAGGGTTTGTAGGCAATATTTATTGCACATCAGCAACAATGGATTTGGCTAAAATACTGATGATGGATTCGGCCAAAATACAGATGCAAGATGCGGAGTATGTAAATAAGCATTTACGCACTGGCGAAAAGCCCGATAAACCACTTTACACAGACGATGATGTGGTAAAAACCATTGCGCAAATGAAAGTTGTTAATTATTTAGAAGATTATGAAATAGAACCCAACGTTAGGCTGATGTTTACCGATGCGGGACATATTTTGGGTAGCGCAGCCGTACACCTTACCATTACTGAAGACGGTAGAAAAACGTGCGTCACTTTTAGTGGAGATGTTGGCCGTTACGGAGATTTGCTATTGAAGAGTCCGCAAGTATTTGATCAAGCAGATTTTATTTTGATGGAATCTACTTACGGCGATTCATTACATAAAGATTTAGACCCAATTGAGGATAAACTTTATGACATAATAAACAACACTTGTAATGTTAAAAAGGGTAAAGTAATTATTCCGGCGTTTAGTGTAGGCCGAACCCAAGAGCTTTTATATGCTTTAAATAGCTTAGAATTGAAGCATAAATTGCCTGATGTACAATATTATGTAGATAGTCCACTCTCTACTAAAGCTACTGAAGTTTTGAAAAACCATCCCGAAGTTTATAACAACGGCGTTAAAGAAACTTTAAAAGTGGATCATGATGTTTTTGCATTTAAAGGTTTGCGTTTTATCGAAAGTGTAGAAGAATCTAAAGCTTTAAATGATGATCCGAGACCTTGTGTAATTATTTCTGCATCGGGAATGGCAGAGGCAGGACGGGTGAAACACCATATTAGAAACAACATAGCAAACGAGAAAAATACCATTTTATTGGTAGGTTATTGCGAACCATCTTCTCTAGGCGGGCGGTTAATGGCTGGACAAAAAGTTGTAGATATTTTCCGTCGTGATTATGAAGTTAAGGCCGAGGTTCAATCTATAAAATCGATGAGTGCGCATGGCGATTATGAGGATTTACTAAAATTTCTATCCTGCCAAGACCCAGCAAAAGTGAAGAAATTGTTTTTAGTGCATGGCGAATATGAGGTACAACAACATTTCGCCAAAACTTTAAACGATCATGGCTTTAAAAATGTAGAGATACCAGAATATCATCAGGAATTTGATTTATCTTAGTTTGGTTACCAGTTATGAGTTGCGAGTTATCTGTTTGGGCGTTTAGTGATTTATCCCCAAACTCCAAATGGGGTTTTTGTAGCGCTGTAATAGATTGTTATTATGGCTTTTCAAATTTGGATGGTTTTGGCATAGCCGAAAAATCTATGTCATTGAGCTACACGCCAGCTTTTCGCCTTTCCACTTAGGATTTTTAACTTTTAACCCTCAACTTTATACTTTCAACTTTCAACTTTAAATTTTTCCCCTCATCTTCCTTATCTTTGCATTATGGATGTATTTGGTAGAGCACTTAACGATTATTATAAAAACGGCAAAGCAGATACACTTTGGTTGCACAATTCTTACGGTGAGACAGAAGAAATGCCAATTGATTTTTTCTTTCGCGATGATGAAGATATGCCAGTTTTAGAACTTCAAGCTTTACAAATGTGTAAAGGCAAAGTCTTAGATGTTGGTGCTGGAGTTGGCAGTCATGCGTTGTTATTACAAGCTTTTAATATTGATGTAACTGCGATTGATGTATCAAAAACAGCGGTAACAATAATGAAAGATCGTGGTGTGAGAAAGCCTTTGTTACAAAATATTTATACTTTCGAAGGTAAGTTTGATACCATTTTAATGTTAATGAACGGTATAGGTTTAACGAAAACATTGCCTGGTTTTAAAGAATTTTTAATCAAAATAAAATCACTTTTAAATCCTGGAGGTATTTTGCTTTTCGATTCATCAAATGTTTCTTATTTGTATAAAGATATTGAAAAACCTAAAAATAAATATTTTGGAGAGGTATCTTTTCAATATCAATATAATGGTGGGAAGGGGAGTTGGTTTAAATGGGTTTATATAGATGAAGAAACGATTAAAATTACTGCCGAAGAAGCAGGTTATGATTATGAACTTATTTTTGATGATGGTGAAGACCAGTTTTTAGTAAAGCTGAGTGTTAAAGACTAAATCAATTCATCAGTTTTTGATTAAAACCAACAATTAATTTAAACAGATTATTGTATTTGGTTAAAGGCAAAGTTTCTGGCCGGTCGTAAATATCGTGATAAGCCGAAATTCCACCCTGTGTATAGAAGAAAAATGCTGGAACTCCATTCTCGCTGAAAAAATAATGGTCGCTATTGGGCGCTTTTCCACGCGAATTAATTTTAGGCAAATAATTGTGAGCTTCATTTACTGCCTTAAGCATGGCGAATGCCTTAGGATAAACGGTTGCATTTACAACCGTCATTCCACTTTCGCCAGTGCCTACTAAATCTAAATTGATTAAAAACTTAATGCTTTTTAATGGAATCAACCGATTTTCTGTAAAGTATTTAGAACCGAGTAATCCTGCTTCTTCTGCTGCGAAACATATAAAGCCAATAGAATACGTTGGAGGATTTTTAGCATAGTATTTTGCCAAACTTAACAAAGTTGCTACACCCGCAGCGTTATCATTTGCGCCGGGGAAATAAGTATTTTTACCCATGCCACCTAAATGATCGTAATGTGCCGTAATTAATAAAACCGAATCCGGGTATTTTGTCCCTTTTACAAAGCCCAAAACATTTGATGCTTCGAAATTTGAAATAAACTTATTTTCTATATCAACAATAATTTCTTTAGGCGTATGGGTTACGGTTTTTTTGTTGATTAGAATTGTTGTTGAGTTCGAAACATCAGTTGCAACCGACCATGTTAATTTATCTTTAAATAACACTTTTAAGTTATTGCCAGCTTGAAATGTTAAACTATCGATTTTTTGTAATGAAGTTTTTTCCTTTAATCCTGAGCTTTCATTACTTACAATATAATCTTTTCCAGGTTGCAAAGTTATCCCATTTATGGAAACAAACATTTTGCCAGAAAACGTATTTACTGGGAAACTAAAATATTGCTGTGTAGGTTTTACACCAATTCGTTTAAATTCT
Source organism: Pedobacter changchengzhani (assembly GCF_004354365.1). Lineage (GTDB taxonomy): Bacteria > Bacteroidota > Bacteroidia > Sphingobacteriales > Sphingobacteriaceae > Pedobacter > Pedobacter changchengzhani. The sequence goes on along the minus strand of NZ_SJCY01000002.1, from coordinate 30,709 downwards.
TCGCTTAAAAATATTGCTGTTTTTTGCATTCCACCTTTTGTGTAACCTCTGCCCCAAAATTTTGGCGAGGTTAATTTATTTACCATATTTCTAACATAGATTGAATCTTGCGCCTGAACGTAGCTGAAAAGGAAAATAAATATGATGGTTATAGCTTGCTTTAAAATGTTCATTTTTTAAGGTTTTTGCAATAAGATTTAAAGGTAACAATCATTTTAATTTTTCTATTCTTTAATATAAGGGGATTTTTAAATCGATTTTCGGCATTAGCTTTTAGTTTGAGGTGTAAAATTGACTAACTATTGAGTTCATTTTGTAAACAAATGTTGCATTTAAATAAGGTTTTTTACATCGAATCTTAATTTTTAATGAAGAAATTGTAAATAAATGACTATATTATTGTGTAACTCGATTTTTATTTAAACCTTTGCAGCTCAATAGATTTAAAGCCGTTTTAATACGCAGAAAATGATTAAACAATTTTTACATAAACTTTCAAGTTTCACAGCACAATTTGTGTATGGAAAAGGTTTGTTTATTAATCGTTTTCAGCTCGATTTTTACCACCCCATGAATCGGCAAAATTTTACTACACGTATTTAGTACATCTTACTAATACTATGAGGAATTGATCCTCTCTAAAAACCCAATTAACAAGAATACCTTAATTTTTCGTTAGAAAACGAATGGATATTAATGAATTTATAGTACAAGTCGCCATCGCAGAGCATCGTGTTTTTGCTGAGGAAATTGTAACTGAAATGGCAGAATCGGCAAAAGCTCGGGGAACGGGAATTGCTAAGCGTTCTGCAGCATATATTGCTGGAAAAATGGAAGAAGGCAAATCTGTTATTGCCTTTCATAAAAACGGCTCTTGGGCTGGGTTTTGTTATATCGAAACTTGGAGCCATGGCCAATTTGTGGCAAACTCTGGTTTGGTCGTTTCTCCGCAATTTAGAAAAGTTGGTTTAGCGCATGCCATAAAAGAAAAAATTTTCGATCTATCTAGAATAAAATATCCTAAAGCAAAAATCTTCGGTTTAACTACGGGTTTAGCGGTTATGAAAATCAATTCTGATTTAGGATATGAGCCTGTAACTTACTCAGAGCTTACTCAAGATGAAGAATTTTGGAAAGGCTGCCAAAGCTGTGTAAACTTCGAAATTTTGAAGATGAAAGAACGCAAAAACTGTATGTGTACAGCAATGCTTTACGATCCTGCAACTAAGAAACACGAAGCTGCAAAAGTTTTTGCAGAAGAACTGCAGAAAAAACCAGGTTTGTACGAACGCTTTATGCAGATTAAACAACGATTGGTTTTAAAACCTAAAACAGGTTTAAAGTCGATTATACTAATGCTTACGGTAATATTTAAATAAAATAGATGCAATATTTATGAGTTGTTCGAAAATAAGAATCATAAATATTTTACATAAAAACACACAATCAAACACCTATGAAGAAGAAAGTAGTTTTAGCTTTTAGTGGCGGATTAGATACCTCATTTTGCTGTATTCACTTAGCGCAGGATCGTAATTTAGAAGTTCACTCCGTAATTGTAAACACGGGCGGTTTTTCTGAAGAAGAATTACAGGAAATAGAAAAACGTGCTTATGCATTAGGGGTAGTCTCTCACGCAGTTGTTGATGAGACGAAGAGTTATTATGATGGTTGTATAAAATATCTAATTTTTGGTAACGTATTAAAAAATGCTACTTATCCACTTTCTGTAAGTGCCGAACGTGTAAGCCAAGCAACAGCGATTGCCCATTACGTTAGAAAGATTGGTGCAGATTATGTTGCCCACGGCAGTACGGGTGCAGGTAATGATCAGGTTCGTTTTGATATGATTTTCAATATTCTCATTCCAGAAGTTGAGATTATTACGCCCATTAGAGATTTAAAATTATCCCGCGAAGCGGAAATAGAATATTTAGCAAAACATGGTGTAGAATATAGCGCAGAAAAAGCTAGATATTCTATCAATAAAGGTTTATGGGGAACGTCAGTTGGCGGAAAGGAAACATTAACGTCTAACGAGACTTTGCCAGAAAGCGCGTGGCCAACTCAAGTTTCGCAAACAGAAGCCCGTAAAATTGAACTAACTTTTGAACAAGGTGAGTTAGTGGCGCTGGATGGTGAGAAATTGGATCCGGTAACGGCAATACAAAAACTGCAAGCCATTGCACAGCCTTATGGTATTGGTCGAGATATGCACGTTGGAGATACCATAATTGGCATTAAAGGAAGGGTGGGTTTTGAGGCTGCAGGGCCGATAATTATAATTAAAGCGCACCACGCCTTAGAGAAACACACATTAACGAAATGGCAATTAAGTTGGAAAGAGCAGTTGTCGTCATTTTACGGTAATTGGTTACACGAAGGGCAATTTCATGATCCGATTATGAGAAACATTGAGGCTTTTTTGGCCGATACACAAAAAATGGTTAGTGGAAAAGTATTTGTAGAACTTCTTCCATACCGTCTCCAAATTATCGGCATAGAATCTAACCACGATTTAATGAGCAACAAATTTGGTAGTTACGGCGAAATGAACAATGCTTGGAGTGGCGAAGATGTTAAAGGTTTCTCGAAAATATTTGGCAACCAAGTGATGATTTGGCATAAGGTAAACGGGGAGTAAAGAGTTTAAAGTGGAAAGTTTAAAGTAGACGAGTGCTATACAAAATTACAAAGATTTATTAGTTTGGCGAAAAGCACATGAATTCACATTAGTAATTTACGCAGTTGTCGCTACTTTTCCTAAGGAAGAAACTTATAGCCTAATTAGTCAAATAAAAAGGTCTTCTTCCTCAATTACAACTAATATTGTTGAAGGTTGTGGAAGATTTACGCAAAAGGATTTGGCAAACTTTTTACAAATAGCTTTGGGGTCAAGCCATGAATTAGAATACCAATTATTGTTAGCGAAAGACCTGAAGTTTATTCAAGACGAAAAATATTTAGAATTAGAAAAGGAAGTAGGAGAAATAAAAGCAATGTTAATTTCCTTGATAAAAAAGGTTAGAATTTAGCACTTTGCTTTACAACTTTATACTTTCAACTTTACACTTTTAACTATGATTAAAGCAGGAATTATCGGCGGAGCCGGATATACAGGTGGTGAAATGATTCGCCTTTTGATTAACCATCCAAATGTTGAAATTGCGTTTGTAAATAGTACGAGTAATGCAGGGAATTTAGTTTCTGATGTACATACCGATTTGTTAGGCGATACGGATTTGAAATTTACGAACGAGATTCCTCAGGATATCGATGTACTCTTTCTTTGTGTTGGACATGGAGATGCAAGAAAATTTTTAGAAGCTCATCCAGTTAATGAAAACATTAAGATAATTGATTTATCTCAAGATTTTAGACTTGCAGGAAATCGTAATTCTAAAATCTTAAATCGTAATTTCATTTATGGTTTACCTGAGTTAAATCGCGAGGAAATTAAATTGGCAAAGAACATTGCAAATCCGGGTTGCTTTGCGACCTGCATTGAGTTGGGTTTATTGCCACTAGCAAAAGCAGGATTAATTAAAAGTGAAGTTCACATCAACGCAACTACAGGTTCTACAGGCGCTGGTCAGGGTTTATCTACAACATCGCATTTTAGCTGGAGAAACAATAATCTTTCTATATATAAGGCTTTTGAACACCAACATTTAAATGAGATTGGAGAGAGCCTTGCTAAAGCCAGTGTTAAAAAGTCCCCTTTAGGGGATTTAGGGGCTGGGGTGGTACTTAATTTCATCCCACAACGTGGCGCTTTCCCTCGTGGTATTTTAGCATCAATGTATTTAGCGTGCGATTTAACTTTAGAAGAAGCACAAAAACTTTACGAAGACTTTTATAAGGATCACGTTTTTACACATGTTAGTCGGAAAAATATAGATTTAAAACAGGTTGTAAATACAAATAAAGCACTCGTTCATTTAGAAAAACATGGTCGTAAATTATTTATTATTAGTATGATAGATAATTTACTAAAAGGCGCCAGCGGACAAGCGGTTCAAAATATGAATTTAATGTTTGGTTTGGAAGAAAATGCTGGATTGAGGTTGAAGGCAATTGGGTTTTAGAGTTGAAAGTTTAAAGTGAAAAGTTGAAATGCAGAATTACAAAGATTTATTGGTTTGGAAAAAAGCGCATCAGCTTACACTTGAGGTTTATAAAGTTGTTTCAACCTACCCAAAAGAAGAGATATACAGTTTAGTTAGTCAACTAAAACGGGCATCTTCATCCATTGCTACAAATATAGCAGAAGGAACAGGTAGATTTTCTCAGAAAGATTTAGCCCACTTTCTGCAAATAGCATTAGGGTCAAGTCATGAAGTAGAATATTTACTGCTTTTATCAAAAGATCTAGGCTTTATTAATAATGACAATTACTTTCAATTAGAAAAAAATATCAATGAAATAAAAGCAATGCTTATTTCCTTGATTAAGAAAGTTAGACTTTAAACTTTTCACTTTTAACTTATTAACATGCAACTATTCGACGTTTACCCACTTAACGATATAGAAATTACCAAAGCAGCAGGCAGCAATGTTTGGGATGCTAACGGACAAAAATATTTAGATTTATATGGCGGGCACGCTGTAATTTCTATCGGGCATACCAACCCACATTATGTAAAACGATTAACAGACCAATTAAATAAAGTTGGCTTTTACTCTAACTCGGTTAAAATCCCTTTGCAGGTAGCGCTTGCAGAAAAATTGGGCCAAGTTTCTGGTAAAAAAGATTTTCAGCTATTTTTATGTAATTCTGGCGCAGAAGCAAATGAAAATGCGCTAAAACTAGCTTCGTTTTATAACGGCAGAAAAAAAGTAATTGCTTTTAGCGGTGCGTTCCACGGACGAACATCTTTAGCTGTTGCCGTAACCGATAATCCTAAAATAGTAGCGCCTGTTAATCAAACAGAAAATGTAATTTTCTTGCCTTTTAATAATGAAATTGCTTTAGAAGAAACTTTTAAAGCACAGGGCGATGAAATTTGTGCAGTAATTATTGAAGGTATTCAAGGTGTTGGTGGCATTAAAGAAGCTTCAAAAAGTTTCTTACAAAAAATCCGTTCGCTTTGCGATGAATATAATGCAGTTTATATTGCCGATTCAGTTCAATGCGGTTATGGTAGAACAGGATTATTTTACTCGCACGATTATGCAGGTGTAGAAGCCGATGTTTACACGATGGCCAAAGGAATGGGCAACGGGTTTCCAATTGCTGGAATTTCTATCGCGCCGAAATTTAAACCTTGGCATGGCGAATTAGGAACTACTTTTGGTGGCAACCATTTGGCTTGCGCTGCAGGCTTGGCTGTTTTGGAAGTAATGGAAAAAGACAACTTGATGCAAAATGCAGAAGAAGTTGGGAATTACTTAATTACTGAGTTAAAGAAATTTGAACAAGTAATAGAAGTTCGTGGTCGCGGATTAATGATTGGGATAGAACTACCCGCAGAATTGGCTCATGTTAAAAAAGAACTTCTGTCTACCCACCATATTTTTACTGGCGAGGCAAAACCAAATGTAATTCGTTTATTGCCTGCGTTAAATATAACTAAAGCAGATGCGGATGAGTTTCTAAATGCTTTCAAGAAAGCGGTACAAGGTATAAGGTGAGAGGTTTAGGGTAATGAGAGACTATAAAAAACTAGATGTTTGGAGAAAAGCCCACGAGATGAATATGTTCATCAAAAAGGATATAGCTCCAAAATTTCCAAAAGATGAAAGGTTTGAACTAACATCTCAACTTACAAGAGCATCATTGTCAATTCCTTTAAATATTGTAGAAGGATGTGGCAGATTTACCGATAAAGACTTCGCTCATTTTCTAGACACTGCTTTGGGATCAACTAATGAAATAGATTATTGTTGTTTATGTGCATCAGAATTGAAATACATAAGCGATGAAGATTATATAAAAGTAAATAAATCAATTAACGAAGTTAGAGCTATGCTAATTTCATTTTTGAAATTTTTAAGAAAGGGAGGTGGGAAAACCTTAAACCCTACGCCTTAAACCTCACACCTTATTATGAACAAATTCACTTCCGTACACGATGTACCTAACATCAAACAATTTGTAACTGATGCACTTGCATTAAAAGCAAATCCTTATGCGAACCAAGATTTGGGCAAAAACAAAACCCTAGGTTTAGTTTTTATGAACCCAAGTTTGCGTACCCGATTAAGCACTCAAAAAGCAGCCTTAAATTTGGGTATGAACGTAATGGTGATGAATTTAGACAAAGAAGGTTGGGCATTAGAAACTCAGGATGGCGTAGTAATGAATGGTTCAACAGTTGAACACATTCGCGAAGCTGCAGCTGTAATGGGTGAATATTGTGATATTTTGGGTTTAAGATCTTTCCCTAAATTAAACAATAGAGAAGAAGATTACAGTGAAGATTTCTTTAATAAATTTGTGAAATATTGCGGTATCCCGGTAATAAGTTTGGAGAGCGCAACCCGTCACCCTTTGCAAAGCTTCGCCGATATTTTAACCATACACGAAACTTGGAAGCCCATCCCCAACCCTTCCCAAGGGGAAGGGAGCAGGCGACCAAAAGTTGTTTTAGCTTGGGCGCCACATATAAAAGCATTACCACAAGCGGTGCCCAATTCTTTTGCCGAATGGATGTGTAAAGCACAAGTAGAAGGCATGATCGATTTTACAATTGCGCAACCAAATGGCTACGAACTTTCAGAAGATTTTACCGCCGGAGCGCAAATAACTCATAACTTAGACGAAGCTTTAGTTGGTGCAGATTATATTTACGTTAAAAATTGGAGCAGTTACGCCGAATACGGTAAAGTTTTAACTTATCCTGATGGGTGGATGATGAATAACGAAAAATTGAAACTAACAAACAATGCCAAAGTAATGCATTGTTTGCCTGTTCGTCGCGATTTAGAGCTATCATCCGAAATTTTAGATGGACCAAACTCTTTAGTAATTCATCAAGCGGGAAACAGACTTTGGGCTGCGCAAGCGGTTATTAAAGCCATATTAGAAGATTTAAAATAATTAAAGTAGCATAACCTAAAACCATATAAAATGAAAAAAATATTTAGTACGTGTATTTTATTCTTGCTTTTTATCAATGTAAATGCACAAATAAAGCCCGTTGATAGTTTTACAGATGGCAAATATGTAACTGTAAATGGTTCGAAACTTTGGGTGGTTACGGTTGGCGAAGGCGATCCTATAATTTTTATTGCCGGTGGCCCTGGAGGCACGCACTATGGTTTGCGCAGTTTCGATCCATTGGCGCAGGCTGGCCACCAATTAATTTATTTTGATGGCTTTGGACGAGGAAAATCTGATACAGCAAAAGTAGTTACAGAATATTCTCTTAGCAGAGATGTAGAAGATATTGAAGGTTTAAGAAAAGCGCTAAAACTAACTAAAGTTTCACTGTTAGGTCATTCTTATGGTGGTCTTGTTGCGCAGGCTTATGCCATTAAATATCCGCAAAATACATCGCACTTAATTTGTGCCAATACCTTCCACAGTTTTGTTATGTGGCAAGAAAATGATGACAATTCCAACCACGAAATAAAAACAAATTACCCCGAGGTTTGGTCTGATTTAATGAAGTTTAGAGAGAAAGGTGGTGTTTCTAGTGATGCAGAGCACCAAGAAATTTACGGCCGAGTGCCTTATGGTTTCCTTTACGCTTATAATCCTAGTAAATTTACAGGTGGAGGCGGTAAGCGTTATCCAAATTCGATGAATACAAAATTATACTACCAAATGGTTGGAAAAGACGGCGATTTTATTGTTGGCAGCGATATTGGTAATTTCGATTTCCGCAAGCAATTAAAAGATTTAAAAATGCCTATTTTGGTTATTGGTGGTCGTTTTGATCGTGTTGCAACGCCTTGGATGATGGTAAAATATAAAGAATATTGCCCGCAGGCAGAATTTGTGATGTTCGAAAAATCTGGTCATAACCCACAAGTAGAAGAACCAGAGAAAGAATTTGCAGTAATTAATGCATTTTTAAAGAAGTAGGATGAAACAATTAACCATCGTTAAAATTGGCGGAAATGTAATCGATAACTCCGAAAATCTCCATCGTTTTCTATTGGATTTTACCGCTTTAGCGGGCGATAAAATTTTGGTACATGGTGGTGGGAAAATCGCTACAGAATTGGGCGAAAGTTTAGGTATTGAATCCAAAATGATTGAAGGCCGACGTATTACCGATATAGAAACTCTGCGAATTGTAACTATGGTTTATGCAGGGTTAATTAATAAAAACATGGTGGCGCAATTACAAGCTAAAAATTGTAATGCCATTGGTTTAACCGGCGCCGATGGAAATATTATAAAAGCGAAAAAGCGTCCTATTCAAAAAGCCAAAGTATCGCCTTCCGAGGGGGATCTGCCTGCCGGACAGGCAGGTTTAGAGGGGGATAAGGCGAAAGATATAGATTACGGCTTTGTGGGCGATTTAAATGAAAATTCTGTTTCATCAGCTACGCTGGATAATTTATTAAAAACGGGAATGGTGCCAGTTTTATGCGCAATTACCCACGATGGCGATGGTCAACTTTTAAATACCAATGCAGATACAATCGCATCTGCAGTGTCTGTTGCCATGTCATCTTTATATGAAACACGGTTGGTTTACTGCTTTGAAAAAAAAGGCGTACTTATAGATGTGAATGATGACTTATCGGTTGTTAGAGAAATTAAAGCTGATGAATTTGAAGGCTTAAAAGCTAACGGCACAGTAGCAGGTGGCATGATTCCGAAATTGCATAACGCTTTCGAAGCGATAAAAAAAGGTGTTTCGGCAGTGTATATTGGCAAAGCCGATGAGTTGAATGAATTGAAATCGGGCGTTTTTGGCACGAAGTTGAACCCCTAAATCCCCTAAAGGGGACTTTGACTTTCTATCGTTCATATAATACGCATTACAGGAAGTCCCCTTTAGGGGATTTAGGGGTTAGGCATTTTGTAATTCCCCTCTTTTAGAGGAATGCCCAAAGGGCGGGGTGTTTTGTTGTTATTTGCACTTATCTGAGTAATCTAAACCTGATAGCAGTGAAAAGCCCCCGATTTTTCTTCGGGGCTTGTAACGAATAGCAGGACTAACGTGAATAGGAGCATTGTTGTTGCTTTTCAAAATATTAAAAATAAATTGATGAAATTAAACTAAAAGCAAATAAAGGATATACATGAAAAAAATAGCCATAATTGGTAGCGGAAATATCGGTTTATCTTTAGCTAAGGGCTTGGTTAAAACCAATTTTGCAAAAGCTGAAAACATTATTTTAACAAGAAGAAACTTAGCACAATTGGCGAGCTACGCTTCAGAAGGTTATAAAACAACAGTCGATAATCATCAAGCGGTAGCAGAAGCTGATATTGTTATTTTAGCCGTATTGCCACAGCAACTTAATGCTGTTTTAGATGAAATTAAAAGTGCTATTGTTGATGAAAAGCATTTAATTATTTCGGTAATTTCGGGGGTTAGCTGTGCGGAAATAAAGAGCAAATTGAATAAAAATATAGAGGTGATTAGAGCAATGCCGAATACTGCAATTGCGATTGGCCAAAGTATGACATGCATTGCAACTGATGGTGCAAGCGCAGAAAACCTAAATCACGTTACAAAAATGTTCGAAACCGTTGGTTTAGTGTCTAAAATACAGGAAGATTTAATGACTTCGGCAACTGCACTTTGTGCTTGTGGCGTGGCTTTCTTTTTACGTGCAATTAGAGCAGCTTCTCAAGGCGGTGTAGAAATTGGTTTCCATGCCGATGAAGCATTAAAAATGGCAATTCAGACGGCTAAAGGTACAGCAGATTTACTTTTTATAAACCAAACCCATCCCGAAACGGAAATAGATAAAGTAACTTCGCCAAAAGGTTGTACTATTGCAGGCTTAAATGAAATGGAACACAACGGTTTTAGCTCATCATTAATAAAAGGCATAAAACTTTCGGCATTAAAAGCAGGGAATTTATATACTAAAGAAGGCTAAAAGCTGAAAGACTAAAGGTTAAAGCGAAAAATATAGAGATATATACTAAAGAAGGTTAAAGGTTGGATAGTTGAAGGTTTGGCGCCACAACTTGTTACTTGATACTACATACTTGATACTATGATTGAAAATATACAAAAAGAAAGTTTAGAATTACTTCGTGATTTGATTCGCATTCAATCTTTTAGCAAGGAAGAAGATAAAACTGCTGATTTAATTGCTCAATTTTTAGAAGAACGTGGCGTAAAAATTCATAGAAAAATGAATAATGTCTGGGCTTATAATCAACATTTCGATGCAACAAAACCAACCTTACTTTTAAACTCGCACCATGATACAGTTAAACCAAATTCTGGCTATACGCGCAATCCTTACGATGCTGCAATTGAGGGTGATAAACTTTTCGGTTTGGGTAGTAATGATGCGGGTGGTTGCTTGGTTTCGCTAATTGGTGCTTTTCTTTATTTTTATAAGCAAGAAAATTTAAAGTATAACATTTGTTTGGCCGCAACTGCGGAAGAAGAAATCTCTGGAAATAATGGCTTAGAATTGGTTCTGCCAGATTTAGGCGAGTTGGAATTCGGAATTGTTGGTGAGCCTACAGAAATGAATTTGGCGATTGCCGAACGGGGTTTATTGGTTATTGATTGCGTATCTCATGGAAAAGCCGGACATGCAGCAAGAGAAGAAGGCGAAAACGCGATTTATAAAGCTTTGAAAGACATTGAGTGGTTTAGAAGTTATCAATTTCCTAAAATTTCTGAGGTATTTGGGCCGCTGAAAATGACAGTGACCATTATTAACGCAGGTTCGCAACATAATGTAGTGCCTGCCGATTGCACTTTTACGGTTGATGTGCGCGTAACAGATTCATATACAAATGAAGAAGTTTTGGAGATTATTCGCGCGAATGTTGATTGTGATGTTACACCACGTTCTATCCGTTTAAAACCTTCATCAATTGATAAAAATCATCCTGTAGTATTGGCTGGCGTGGCATTAGGCAAAACCACTTACGGCTCGCCAACCACATCAGATCAAGCTTTACTCGATATTCCCTCGGTAAAATGTGGTCCAGGTTTCTCTGGTAGATCGCACATGGCCGATGAGTTTTTGTATGTTAAAGAAGTTGCCGAAGGTGTAGCGGGATATGTAAATATGTTGAAATCAGTGGTAGGAGGTTGAAGGTAAAGGGTAGTAAGGTCGAAGGTTTGGATGCAAGAATAATTAAGGTTTATTTTAGGAGATTCAGAAAAGGCTTTTTCTACCCTGTGGTAAAATAGCACAAAATGCTTTGCGAAAAACTTAACGTCCTTTGTAATTAAATAAAATCTTTTAAATATTCTTATCTTTGATACATGAGTACATATTCAAGTTTCATCGAGATAAATACTGATAAAAGATTTGGAAGGCCTTGTATAAAAGGTACAAGAATTGCAGTTTATGATGTTTTAAATTGGTTTGCAAATGGAATGACACTTGAGCAAATATTAAACGATTTTGAAGAATTATCAGAAGAGAAAATTTTAGCCTGCTTAGCATACGCGGCCGATAAAGAACATAAAATAAGAGTTGCATAGTGAAATTACTTTTCGATCAGAATATTTCATTTAGAATTCTAAAGCTTATTCAGCAAATATTCCCTAATAGCGAGCAAATAAGAAAATTAGGGTTGGAAAATAAATCTGATAAAGAAATTTGGCAATTTGCAGGACAAAATGATTTTGTAATTGTGACCTTCGATGCCGATTTCTATGAGTTTGCTAACCTTTATGGACATCCACCAAAAATAATTTGGCTCAGAACTGGTAATAATACTACTTTATCAATTTCACAAATACTCGTATCTAAAAATGAATTATTAGAAGAATTTAATAAGCAAGAGGAATTTTCTTGTTTAGAAATTCAATAAATAGGTAGCGATATAAATCATCTTTGCGAGGCAAAACACTAATAATTGACTCCTTTTGAGCAAACTTATTGCTTTTTGTTTAACAATGATTAAAATTAAAATTTCAAAAAGAGGATTGCTTCCCCGAAAATTCGGGACAGGCTGTTACTCGCAATGACGAAGATAAAAGGTATGAAAATTTGGCAAAAAAATATAGATGTAAATAAATTTGTAGAAACCTTCACCGTGGGTAAAGATCGCGAGTTAGACCTACAAATGGCAAAGTTTGATGTTTTGGGCTCATTGGCACATACAGAAATGTTGGAAACGATTAATTTGCTTACCGCTGATGAATTGGCAATGGTGCAAAATGAACTCAAAAATATTTATGCTGAAATTGAAGCTGGAGATTTTATTATCGAAGATTCGGTGGAAGATGTACACTCGCAAGTAGAGTGGTTGTTAACCCAACGAATTGGCGAGGCTGGTAAGAAAATCCATAGCGGTCGTTCTCGTAATGATCAGGTTTTGGTTGACTTAAAATTGTTTTTCCGTGCTTGTATAGAAGATATGGTTGGGCAAACTTCAACTTTGTTTAATCAGTTAATTGAGCTGAGCAATACCCACGCAACTAAATTATTGCCAGGTTACACGCATTTGCAAATTGCCATGCCATCATCTTTTGGTTTATGGTTTGGTGCTTATGCCGAAAGCCTTGCCGATGATATGGAATTGATGCTTGCGGCATGGAAAATTACCAATAAAAATCCATTAGGTTCTGCTGCGGGTTATGGATCGTCTTTCCCGTTAAATAGAACGCTAACCACCAATTTATTAGGTTTCGAAAGCTTAAATTACAATGTAGTTTATGCGCAAATGGGGCGTGGCAAAACAGAAAGAATTTTAGCCCAAGCCATGAGCGCAGTTGCCGCAACACTGGCTAAAATGGCAATGGATGTTTGTTTGTTCATTAACCAGAACTTCAGTTTTATTAGTTTTCCTGATGAATTAACAACAGGATCTAGTATTATGCCTCATAAAAAAAATCCCGATGTTTTTGAATTGATCCGTTCGCGTTGTAATAAAATTCAAGCATTGCCGAATGAAATTGCCATGATGATAACTAACTTGCCATCGGGGTATCATCGCGATTTGCAATTGTTAAAAGAAAATCTTTTCCCAGCCATTACCTCATTAAATGAGTGTTTAGAAATTGCCACGTTTATGTTTCAGAATATTACCATTAAAGATGATATTTTGAAAGACAAGAAATACGATTACTTATTTAGTGTGGAAGTGGTAAACGATTTGGCCTTAAAAGGTGTGCCTTTTAGAGAGGCGTATAAAATAGTTGGTGAACAGATTGAAAACGGTACTTTTGCCCCATCGGGGGAAATAAACCACACGCACGAAGGCAGCATTGGTAACCTTTGTAATGCGGAAATTTCTGCAGCAATGCAAGATGTGTTGTCGCAATTTGGTTTTGAAAAAGTGAATAAAGCAATAGAAGATTTGATTCGTTAAATTGTACTTTTGAAGTAAGAAGCAATTGCATGTAGAACGAAAATTTGTTTTAAATAATCTTTTTAATGAATATTACAGATAAAACTTATTTTGACGAGTATATCAAAGTGATTGGAAAAGATGTGAAAAACCTTCTCAATAATTTTGATTTCACAATAGGAAATAGTGATTTGGGTTATCAAACCCAAGCATCTGCAGTCTATTCATCAAACATAGAAGGCAACACAGTTGATTTGAATTCTTTTATGAATGCTAAACTATCAAAAGATAAATTTAAACCAACAAAAGAAATACAAGAAATAGAGGATTTAGTTTCTGCTTATGATTTTGCTCAAAATAATAATTTAAATGAGGTAAATTTCTTAAAGTCCCATCAAATTTTATCAAAACAGCTTTTAATTTCTGGTTTAAGAGGTAAATATAGAAAGGATAAAGTTGGTGTTTTCGGTCAATCGGGGTTAGTGTATTTGGCTATTGAAGCTGAACTTGTTGGTGCCGAGATGAAACTTTTTTTTACTCAAATTTCGAAATTGCTTTTAGCTACAATTACGGAAGAGGAGGTTTTTTATTATGCGGCCTTAATTCACCTAAGATTTGTACATATACATCCATTTAGGGATGGAAATGGAAGAGTTGCGAGATTATTAGAAAAGTGGTTTTTATCTATTAAATTAGGGATGGACTTTTGGAAAATTCCTTCAGAGAAATATTATAAAGACCATCAACCCGAATATTACAAGAACATTAATTTGGGGGTTAATTTTTACGAGCTTAACTACAATAAATGTTTGCCATTTTTAATAATGTTGCCTAATAGTTTAAATAGAAATAACAATTAATAATATGAAAGTTTCAAAATTAGCCAGCGCATTAGTTGGTTCAGAAATTATAAAAATTGGTAACGAGGTTAACGAGTTGAAGCGTAAAGGCGCATCAATCGCTAATTTAACCATCGGCGATTTTGATTCAAATATTTACCCAATCCCAACTGAATTAAAAGCAGGAATTGTAAATGCTTATAACGATAATCAAACAAATTATCCACCTGCCGATGGTGTTTTACAACTCAGACAAACCGTTTCGGAATTATTAAAAGATAGATTTGGGTTAGATTATAACACCAATAGTATTTTAGTTTCTGGCGGGTCTCGGCCATTAATTTACTCCGCTTATTTAGCTGTGGTTGATCCTGGTGATACTGTAGTTTTTCCAACTCCCTCATGGAATAATAATCACTATTCTCACCTATCATCTGCAAACGTTGTAACAGTTGAAACAGATGCGGCAAATAATTTTATGCCCACTGCCTCGCAGTTAAAGCCTCATTTAAAAGGCGCAACATTGTTGGCTTTGTGCTCGCCGTTAAACCCAACGGGAACCATGTTCGCTGCTGATTCGTTAGCCGAAATTTGTGATGTAATTTTAGCAGAAAATGCATCCCGCGGAGCGGATGAAAAGCCACTTTACTTAATGTACGATCAAATTTATTCGCTTTTAACCTTTGGAAAAGAGCATGTCAATCCCGTTTCATTACGCCCGGCGATGCGTGAATTCACTATTTTTGTTGATGGTACTTCGAAATGTTTAGCAGCAACCGGTGTACGTGTGGGTTGGGGTTTTGGTCCCGAAGATATTATAAATAGAATGAAAGCGTTGGTAGGCCACATGGGGGCTTGGGCACCAAAGGCCGAACAGGTTGCAATGGCTAACTATTTTAACGATAAAACACAGGTTGATGCTTTCTTAACTAGTTTTAAAGCAAAAATTCAAGCTAGCTTAAACGCTTTGTATAACGGCTTTATCGAATTAAAAAAGGAAGGTTTTAATGTTGATGCAGTAGAACCAATGGGCGCCATTTATTTAACCATTAAGATAGATTATATAGGCAAAACTACGCCCGAAGGGAATGTTTTGAAAGATAGTAACGATTTAACGTTCTATTTGATAAATAAAGCAGGTGCAGCATTAGTTCCATTTTCGGCCTTCGGAAATGAACATAGCATGCCGTGGTTTAGGGCTTCAGTGGGTGCTTGCTCACTTCAGGATATTGTAGATATGTTGCCAAGAATTAAAAATGCTTTAAGTGCCCTGAAATAGATTTAATAATTGAGCAGGATAAAGAAATATTTTGCTAAATTGGCAATAACAAAAAATACTATTACAATATGTCGAAAAATCATCAATATAAAACAAGTGTAACCTGGACAGGGAATAAAGGATCTGGCACAATGGATTTCCGCTCTTACGATCGAGATTATGTTGTTACAGTGGATGGAAAAGCAACTATTTCGGGTTCTTCTGATTCTGCATTTTTGGGCGATAAATCAAAACATAATCCAGAAGATTTATTGTTGGCATCGGTTTCGAGTTGCCACATGCTTTGGTATTTGCATTTGTGCTCTAAAAACGAAATCGTGGTAATCGATTATCAAGACAACGCAATTGGAACCATGCAAGAAAATAACGATGGAAGCGGGAAGTTTGAATCGGTAACACTTTACCCACAGGTATTAATTGCAAACAAAGCACATTTAGAATTGGCAAATACTTTGCACATAGAAGCAAACAAAATGTGCTTTATTGCAAATTCACTTAACTTTCCGGTAAAGCACCAACCAAATTGTAAAGCAGAAAATGAATAAATTGCGTTGATGAATAAGGATTAGAAGTTGCACAAGCAGAAATATTATTATTAATTTGCTTTTGTAATTTCATCATTTTATCTTCGTTATAATCGAAGCAAGACTATGTAGCCAAATAGCTATATAGTCTTGTTTGTTTTTTATAGAGGTTCAAACTAATTAATAATAGTAATGGAAGAGGCAACGTATTACACACAAGAGGGTTTAGATAAGTTAAGAGATGAAGTTCGTTATTTAACAACAACAGGTCGCCAGCTTATATCTAAAGCAATTGCCGAGGCAAGAGATAAAGGTGATTTATCTGAAAATGCAGAATATGATGCAGCTAAAGAAGCGCAGGGTTTGCACGAAGCGAAAATTTCGAAACTTAAAAATACTTTGGCAAGTGCTCGTTTAATTGATGAATCGAAAATGGATTTGTCGAAAGTACTTGCATTGTCTATCGTAAAAATTAAGAATGTAAAAAACGGTGCAACCATGACGTATCAGTTGGTTGCAGAAAGCGAAGCCGATGTAAAAACAGGAAAAATTTCTGTTAAATCGCCCATTGCGCAAGGTTTATTGGGTAAATCAGTTGGCGAATTTGCCGAAATTGAAGTGCCTGCAGGTAAAATGCAGTTCGAAGTTTTAGAAATATCAAGATAGGGTTGTAAGGTAGATGGTAAAGGGCGTAAGGCTTTATCTTCTACCTTCATTACCCTTCTACCTTACAACCTTAAACCTTCCACCTTAAATGAGTATCTTTTCAAAAATCGTATCAGGAGAAATTAAAGCCCACGTAGTTGCAGAAACTGTAGAGTTTTTAGCTTTTTGCGACGTACAACCTTTAACCATGGGACATGTACTGGTTATTCCTAAAATAGAAACCGATTATATTTTCGATATGGATGAAGACCAATACGTTGGTCTGTGGATGTTTGCTAAAATAGTTGCAAAAGGACTTAAAGTGGCTTTCCCCTGCACAAAAATTGGGGTCTCGGTAGTCGGTTTAGAAGTTCCACACGCACATATTCATTTAATTCCAATTAATAACGTAAGTGATATGAACTTTAGTAAAGCCAAATTAAATCCTACACAGGAAGAATTGGCTGATGCTGCGACAAAGATTAAGGAAGCTTTGCTTGAGCAGTAATTAATTCTTTTTTCCATTTTATTGATAGGGGATTTAGTGTGAATTTTTGATTTTATGGATGGTGTAGTTTAAATAAGTAAGTTAGTGGCAGGCTTAACCGACCGAATTCACGAAAAGAAATGGTAAACGATTTAGAGATTTTTCGGACAACAGAATTAAACGAGCAAGTAAAAAACCAGGTGCTTGACTTGTGGAATAATGAATATCCTGAGAAACTTTCATACAATAACTTGACAGAATTTGAAAGCTATTTACAAAACCTACCAAACCTGACACATTTTTTATTGACAAAGAAAAATAACCAAATTATGGGCTGGGCTTTAACCTTTGACAGAAACAATGAAAAATGGTTTGCTATCATTTTAACAGAAAGTATAAAAGGAAAAGGTTTGGGACGAAAAATTCTCGACGAACTAAAACAAACAGAACAAGTTTTATATGGTTGGGTAATTGACCATAATAATGACAAGAAAAAAAATGGAAAGCAATATTTGTCGCCATTAAAGTTTTATGAAAAATGTGATTTTGAAATTCTTAAAGACGTAAGGCTTGAACTTGACAAGATTTCAGCAGTGAAAATAAAATGGACAAATAAAGCCAGCCACTAACAGCAAATTTGCACAAAAATGTCTATCGATGGTTTACGTTATTTCATCACTCATTTACTTAATTTAGTGCGGTGCGAGAATGGTTCTGCAAACAATGCCATTTCTGTATAAGCTCTCAAAACATCATGTCTCATTGTAAAAACGCGACATGATTAGAACTACCATAAAATGATAGACAATTTGCCAAATTTTATTTCTTTGATTTTTGGACTGACGACACAGTTATTCACTAAGCAACAAAATTTGTAATACTAAAACTCCATTTTGCCTTAAGTCCGCAACCCATTACTCCTTGTCGCAAGATATTTACATTGTAGGATTACTTTCTCACTAAATGGCATAAAAGGCTTTTAAACAATCATTTACTACTGTTCAAATGTTAAATAATCTTAAAATAAATCAATCGATTGATTAAATGACAGAATATCGACTGATTCCTAAACGCTCAACCTCTATTTTTGGAAACTTTTAAGTGCCAAAACTGTATTAACAGGAATAAAAATATTATAAATACAATTCATCATGAATAAAATAACAACTCTCTTTTACACCTCTACTTTGTGCATGCTTTTTTTAGCCTCTTGTGGAGGAGATAAAGATGCAAAGAAAGCTCAGGCTGAAAAGGCCAATGCACCTCAGCCGTATCCAGTTTTTGCGGTAAGTAAACAATCTACCACTTTAGATTCTGATTATCCGGCAACGATAGAAGGTATTCAAAATATTGATATACGACCAAAAGTTGACGGCTTTATCGAACATATTTATGTTGATGAAGGTGCGGTGGTTAAAAAAGGGCAATTGTTATTCACCATAAATGCGCCACAATATGAGCAGGCTGTAAGAACTGCAGCTGCCGCAATTAGCAGTGCAGATGCTGATGTAAGTGCCGCACAGCTACAGGTGAACAAGACCAAACCATTAGTAGAAAAAGACATTATAAGCAAATACGATCTTGAATCGGCACAGCTAACTTTACAAAGTAAACGTGCAATGTTATCGCAAGCAAAAGCTGCATTGGTAAATGCAAGGGTAAATTTGGGCTATACTAAAATTACAAGTCCGGTAAATGGCGTGGTGGGTAGTATTCCTTATAAAACGGGAAGTTTGGTAAGTGGCACAAGTCCCGAGCCTTTAACAACGGTTTCTAATACGGCTAGGGTTTATGCATATTTCTCGCTGAACGAAAAAGATTTATTAGATTTTTCTAATGTTTACAAAGGAAAGAATTTAGCGGAGCAGATGAAAAATATTCCTCCGGTTAGCTTGATTTTAGCGGATGGAAGTGTGTATGCACAGAATGGAAAAATAGAATCTATAAACGGGCAAATCAATACCAGTACGGGTTCTGCAAGCTTAAGGGCAACTTTTCCCAATCCGGTTTCGGTATTAAAAAGCGGTGCAAGTGCAATGGTGCGCATTCCACAACATGTAAATGATGTGATATTGGTTCCTCAAAAATCTACAACCGATTTGCAGGGTAAGAAATTTGTGTATGTTTTAGGCGATTCTGCTAAAGTTATAAGTACGCCTATCGAAGTGATGCAAATTACTAAAGGTAAATTTTATGTGGTTACCAAAGGATTAAAGGTGGGCGATAAAGTGGTTTTAGAAGGTTTTCAATCGCTAAAAGACGGTACAAAAATTAAACCTGAAGAAAAAAACACAGATTCAGTTTATAGTGAAATTAAAAAATAGAAATTGTTTTTAGCTATTCGTAAATCGTAATTCTAAAATCGTAATTCAAATTTATGTTTAAGAAATTTATAGATAGACCAGTTTTATCAACTGTGATATCAATTATTATTGTAATACTGGGTGTGTTAGGTTTACTGACGTTACCAGTCTCACAATATCCAGAAATTGCGCCACCAACCGTTCAGGTTTCTACTTCTTATCAAGGCGCAAATGCGGATGTGGTGTTGAATAGTGTAGTTATTCCGCTCGAAGAGCAAATTAACGGGGTTGAGGACATGACTTACATGACTTCTAGCGCAAATAACGATGGTTCGGCTAGCATTACGGTAAACTTTAAGTTGGGAACAAATCCCGATTTAGCTGCGGTAAACGTACAAAATAGAGTAGCAAGAGCAACCA
Organism: Pedobacter changchengzhani; assembly: GCF_004354365.1. Classification (GTDB taxonomy): domain Bacteria; phylum Bacteroidota; class Bacteroidia; order Sphingobacteriales; family Sphingobacteriaceae; genus Pedobacter; species Pedobacter changchengzhani. The sequence continues at coordinate 10,804 of NZ_SJCY01000002.1, read as the reverse complement.
GTTTACTACCTGCAGAAGTTACAAAGAGCGGCGTTGTTACAGCAAAAAGGCAAGCAAGTAATGTGTTGATTTTTGTTATACATAGCAAGGACCCAGCTTACGACCAAACGTTTTTGCAGAATTATGTAAACATCAACATCATTCCACAAATTAAAAGGATTACGGGTGTTGGGGATGCAAGTTCGTTCGGGCAAATGGATTACAGTATGCGCATTTGGCTTAAGCCCGATGTGATGGCCACTTATGGTTTAGTGCCGAACGATGTAAGTGCGGCGTTGGCAGAGCAAAACGTAGAAGCTGCACCTGGGCAGTTTGGAGAGCAGGGTGATCAATCTTTTCAATACACTTTAAAATATACGGGTAGATTAAAAAGCGAGACAGATTTTAGTAATATCATTATTAAAGCCGATGCCAATGGGCAGGTTTTACGATTAAAAGACGTGGCACGTATAGAACTAGGCGCTTTAAGTTACGCCAGTTCGTCAAAATATAATGGAGAAGCAGCAATCGGTATTGCCATTAATCAAACTGCGGGCTCAAACGCGAAAGATGTAATTGAAAAATCTATTAAAACTTTAAATGAAGCGTCGAAATTGTTCCCAAAGGGAATTACTTATACTTCTTTGGTTAACGTTAACGATTTTCTTGATGCATCCATCGAAAAAGTAATCCATACACTAATCGAAGCCTTTATTTTGGTTTTCTTAGTGGTATTTATTTTCTTGCAAGATTTTAGATCAACGTTAATTCCGGCAATTTCCGTTCCGGTGGCTATTATTGGTACATTCTTCTTTTTAAGTTTATTTGGCTTTACCATCAATTTATTAACGCTATTTGCACTCGTTTTGGCCATTGGTATTGTGGTAGATGATGCAATTGTCGTCGTCGAGGCAGTTCACGCCAAATTAGATCAAGGTTACAAATCTGCCCATAAAGCCACTGTTGATGCCATGGAAGATATAACCGGGGCGATCATTTCCATTACCTTGGTTATGGCTGCGGTTTTTATTCCTGTGAGTTTTATTCAAGGTTCATCCGGTGTTTTTTACAAGCAGTTTGGTTTAACGTTAGCCATCGCAATTATCATATCTGCGGTAAATGCTTTAACACTCAGTCCGGCTTTGTGTGCGCTATTTTTAAAACCTCACGGCGAAGACCACGAACAGAAACCTAAAAACTTTATGCAACGTTTTTATGTAGGTTTCAATACTTCGTTTGATTTAATAACGAACAAATACAAAAAATCGGTTAGTTTCTTATCCCATAAAAAATGGATAGTTGGGCTAATTATTGTATTGTTTGCCGGCGTGTTGGTTTGGACAATGAAAACTACGCCAAAAGGTTTTGTACCCAATGAAGATTTGGGTGTAATTTTCTCCGATATTTCATTGCCTGTGGGTACTTCGCAAGAAGAAACAAGCGTAATTATTGGCCAAATTGATAAAGTAGTTAGAGACATACCAGAAGTACAAGGCGCATTAAAAATTGTAGGTAGAAGTTTAATTAGTGGTTCTGGAAGTTCTTACGGAATGGTTATTTCTCGTTTAAAACCTTGGGATAAACGTAAAAGGGATGTTAAGGCAATAATTGGAGAACTCTTTGCAAAAACGGCCAGCATTAAAGGTGCTAAAGTTATTTTCTTTGCGCCACCTACCCTTCAGGGTTTTGGTAATAGTGGAGGTTTCACATTTGAATTGCAGGATAAAACTGGTGGCGATATTAATAAATTTAATGAAGTTGGGAATAAGTTTTTGGCAGCACTTGCCAAACGCCCAGAGATTTTATACGCATCAACATCTTTTAACCCTACATTTCCGCAATATCAAATTGATGTTAATGTTGCTAAAGTAAAGCAAGCGGGATTAACAGTTACTGATGTGTTAAGTGTTCTACAAGGTTATTATGGTGGCGTTTATGCTTCAAACTTTAATCAATTTGGCAAGCAGTTTAGGGTAGTTTATCAAGCTGATGCTAAATACCGTGCAAATCAAGAAAGTTTAAATAGCATTTACGTTAGAAATGCGAAAGGTGTTATGGCACCTATAAGCGAATTTATCAACTTAGAAAAAGTATATGGTCCGCAAGCAATTTCGCGTTTCAACTTATACACTTCCATTTCGGTAACTGGTAGTCCAAAACCAGGTTTTAGTTCTGGCGATGCTTTAAAAGCGGTGCAAGAAGAAGCTGCAATACATTTACCTGCTGGCTACGGTTATGAATTCTCAGGTTTATCTCGCGAAGAAATGGCGGGTGGAAATCAGACTATATTCATATTCTTACTCTGTATTGTTTTCGTTTATTTTCTTTTATGTGCGCAATACGAAAGTTATATTTTACCACTCGCGGTACTATTATCATTGCCAATTGGATTAGCCGGCGTATTTATTTTTGATAAAATATTTGGCATAGATAATAATATTTACACCCAAATTACGCTCATCATGCTAGTGGGGTTACTCGCTAAAAACGCAATTTTGATTGTAGAATTTGCGGTAGATCGACGTAAAAAAGGCATGAGTATTGTACATGCTGCTATTGAAGGTGCTACTGCGCGTTTAAGACCAATCTTAATGACATCCTTCGCTTTTATTTTAGGCTTATTGCCATTAATGCTTTCGAGCGGCGTAGGTGCTGCCGGTAACAAATCTATTGGTACTGGTGCCGTTGGCGGGATGTTAATTGGAACCATATTTGGCTTATTTGTAATTCCTTCATTATTTATTGTTTTTCAAACTTTGCAGGAGAAAATTAGCAGTAAGTCGCCTTTTAACGAAGGGATTGAAAAAGAACAAAGTGAAGAAGAATTTGCTGTAGCAAATGCGCCTCAACATTAATTTTATTAAAATGATATTAAAATATAAACATTCGATTTTAATCGGTTTACTCATTTTTACTTTGAGTGCTTGTGTAACGAAGCAGTACCAAAGCCCATCGGTAGTGAAAGACAATTTGTACCGTGATGTAAATACGGCCGACAGTACAACCATTGCGACATTGCCTTGGAAAACTTTGTTTAGCGACCCAACTTTACAAGCGTTAATTGAGCAAGGCATAAATGGGAATTTGGATTTAAAACAGGCGATAGAAAGAATTAAAATAGCTGAGGCCACTTTGATGCAGAACAGGTTAGCGCTTTTGCCCAGTTTGCAGGGCGATTTATCGGTAACAGATAATAAGCAATCGCAACGGGCTGTTAATTTTCCGGCAGGTACAATAAATTTAGAAACCCAAACCTACAAAGCACAGCTAAGTACAAGTTGGGAAGCGGATATTTGGGGCAAGTTAAGTAGTGCGAGACGTAGTGCTTATGCTAGCTATTTACAAAGTGATGCCGTTAAAAGAGCTGTTCAAACCCAACTGATTGCTAATATTGCGAATGGATATTATAATTTGCTGGCATTAGATAAGCAGTTAAAAATTACGCAGGAAACCATTGAAAGCAGACGTAAAGGTGTGGAAACCATTAAAGCTTTAAAAGACGCCGCAATTGTTAATGGCGCTGCGGTGGTACAAAGTGAGGCAAATTTATATGCTGCTGAGGTTACTTTGCCCGATTTAAAACGAAGTATTAGAGAAGTTGAAAATAGTTTAAGTGCGTTAATTGGGATTAATCCGGGAGCGATAAATCGTAGTTCGTTAGAAACGCAAATACCTTATGATAATTTGAAAACAGGTGTTTCTGCTCAGCTTTTAGAAAACAGGCCAGATGTACAAGCTGCAGAACTTGCATTTAGAGCATCTTTCGAAAATACGAAGGTTGCCAAAGCATATTTCTATCCATCATTAACGCTTACTGCAAGCGGAGGTTTATCGAGTTTACAACTGAAAGATTTCTTCAATCAATCTATTTTTTACAATTTAGTTGGTGGTTTAACACAGCCAATCTTCGCCAAAGGGCAAAATAAAGTACGTTTAAAAACCGCAGAAGCACAACAACAAATTGCGCTTTATGCCTTTCAGCAGTCGCTTTTAACCGGCGGACAAGAAGTGTCAAACGCATTATTTGCTTATCAAACGGCAGTAGAAAAATCAACTACAAGAGCCAAACAAGTTGCTTCGTTAACAAAGGCAGTAGATTTTACACAAGAGTTATTGCGCTATACATCAACCACAAATTATACCGATGTGTTAACTTCAGAACAGAGTTTACTTGCTGCACAGTTAAATGGCGTAAACGATAAATTACAACAATTACAAGCAGTTGTAAATTTATACAAAGCGCTTGGTGGGGGTTGGAAATAGTGTCATTTATAAAAATGCCTCCAAAAGAAGTTAATACCTTTTGGAGGCATTTTTTGTTAATATTTCTTCGCACATAGCAAGAGTCAAAAAGGTATTTTTTATGGAATTGATTGATCAATTGGTGTTCAAATTGATTGATTTCGAAATTTACCTATTCCTAAATCACGTAAATGGATTTGATGTATCCTTATTTTGTTGTAAGTTTAAAGTTTTTCAAACGCCTCTATATTATAATTAATGTTACGTGTAGATAGTTCAAAAACTTGCAAAATTGTGTACTCCTTGTGTAAACATGAGTATTTAGGCTATGTTATTGAACCGCATGTAGTTCAGCTTAATCCGCAGGGCGATTTCTCTTTTACCTATCAGCGCGTATTTACACACACTGTAGAAGAGTACAATCATTGCATTGATGCGACTGATTATAAATTGATTAAAATTTTAGATGAGATTGAACAGGATTTCATCATTAAAAAATATTACAAAAAATTAATTAGAGCTTCTGAGTTCTTCTCAAAAATATTCGATGCTAAATTTTACGAAACAGTTCGGCCTAAAATAGAAAAAAAACTTGCTGAGGCATTGGAGTTATTGAAGATAAAAAATCAACTTTATTTAATGGATAAAGATGGCTGGCCGGTTGAACGTAAAATTGAATTTGCAACAGAACCTGCTTCAATACTGTTTCATTTTAGGCGAAATGAAATTGAAACACGTTATTTCCCGACCATTAAATATCAAAATTTGCGCATCGAATTTATGTTTAAAGATGCCCAAATTGTGAGCAATAAACCTGCATGGTTATTGCTCAGCGATGTTTTGTACTTCTTCGATGAAGATATTGAGGGAAAAAAATTCCTGCCATTTTTAAATAAGCGATTTATCTCCATTCCAAAAGCAACCGAGGCAACCTATTTTGAAAAATTTGTAGCACCGTTGATAGAAAAACACCATGTTTATGCAGAAGGATTCGAAATTAGAACCGAACAATTTGAGGCTAAACAGGTAATAAAAGTCCTGTTTGTAGAAGGTGGCATTTCTCAATTGCAACTGTATTTTAAGTATGGCGAATATGTATTCTCTTTAGAAAATGCGCACAAAGTAACCGTTCGATTAGAAAAAACGGATGATAACTATATTTTTCATCGGGTTAAACGTTCTGCAGATTGGGAAAAAAAACAATTTAACCTTCTTTTATCGCTTGGATTAAAAAAAACCAGCGCGCTATTTAGCAATTTAGAGGTTGTAAATGATGATGAAGACCCAAGCTACGGCGCTATTAATTGGGTTAATGAACACATAGAAAGTTTGGAGGCTTTGGGCTTTGAAATTGAACAATCGACTGGGCAAAAGCGCTTTGTTTTAGGTGCAAGCAAAATTGATTTAGAAATTAAAGAAGGAAACGATTGGTTCGATATTAATGCGGTAGTTTGGTTTGGTAAATATCAAATCCCTTTTTTAGCCCTAAAACAACATATACTACATAAAAGAAGAGAATTTTTGCTTCCCGATGGGGAGGTGGCGATTATTCCAGAAAAGTGGTTTACGCAATATGGAAGCTTGTTTAGTTTGGCAGAAACGGATAAATCTTTAAGATTAAAAAAACACCACATTGGCTTATTAAACGATTTGGCCGAAGATAGTCTCGCAAATGTTACCTTGGGTAGAAAATTACAGCGTTTAAACGATTTTGAGAATATTGCCGATACACAAATGCCTGTACATTTTAAAGGTAGTTTGCGCGATTATCAAAAAGCAGGCTACAATTGGTTTAGCTTTTTAAGAGAATATAATTTTGGCGGTTGTTTGGCCGATGATATGGGTTTGGGTAAAACCATACAAACTTTAGCCATGTTACAAAAGGTTAAAGAAGATGAGCAGTTGTTGCAAACCCAAACCACATCGCTTATTGTAATGCCAACTTCGTTAATTTACAACTGGTTAACAGAAGCTAAAAAGTTTACGCCAAAGCTTAAGGTTTTGGCGCATACAGGCACTAACAGAAACAAAGATGTGGCCAATTTTGCCCATTATGATATTGTAATAACTACTTACGGCGTTACTCGGGTTGATATTGATGAGCTTAAAAATTTCTATTTTAACTACATCATTTTAGACGAAAGTCAGAATATTAAAAACCCATCTTCTAAATCTTTTAAAGCGGTTAGAAGTTTAAAATCCAAGCATAAATTAATATTGAGCGGTACGCCGGTAGAAAACTCAGTTGGCGATTTGTGGTCGCAACTAACGTTTTTAAACCCAGGTTTATTGGGCACGCAATCTTTTTTTAATGAGGAATACGTGCAAGCCATAGAAAAAAAGAAAGATGAAGAAAAGGCAAGAAAACTTCAATCGATTATAAAACCTTTTGTTTTGCGGAGAACGAAAGAGCAAGTTGCATCAGAATTACCGCCCAAAACCGAGCAGATTATTTATTGTGATATGAGCGAAGATCAAGCTTCGTATTACGAAAAAACAAAATCTGCTTACCGGAATGATTTATTGCAGAGTATGGATGATGGAACTTTTGCACAGAAACAAGTACAACTTTTACAGGGTTTAACCGCTTTAAGGCAATTGGCGAATCATCCTTACATGATTGACAAAGAGTATGAATCAGACTCAGGGAAATTTGAAAATGTAATTCACACGCTGGATAACGTGCTTAAAGGCGGACATAAAGTTTTAGTTTTCTCGCAATTTGTTAAGCATTTAGATATTTTTAAAAAGCACTTTGAAGCTGAAGAGATTCCTTTTGCCTATTTAGATGGTGCCACAAAAAATCGTGGTGAAATTGTTGCCAACTTTCAAGAGGATGAAACTTTAAAGGTGTTTTTAATCTCGATTAAAGCAGGTGGCGTTGGTTTAAACCTTACCCAAGCCGATTATGTATTTATTTTAGACCCGTGGTGGAATCCCGCGGTAGAGCAACAAGCTATTGACCGTACGCACCGCATTGGGCAGCATAAAAAGGTTTTCATTTATAAGTTCATCTCCAAAGATACGGTGGAAGAAAAAATTCTGGCTTTGCAGAGGCGAAAAAAAACTTTGGCAAACTCGCTTATCACCACCGAAGAAAGTTTTTTTAAATCGTTAAGTAAGGATGATATTAGGGATATATTGAGTTAGAGATTTTCTTTTAGATTAACCACCGAGTACACAAAGGTTTTCACAGAGAAGAAAGAGATAAATGTTTAATAACCATTAACAACTCTTTTGATACCATCTTTTAATTTTAAGACGTTAAAATTTATTAATAATCCAAATCTGTATCCGCCAAGTTTCATGTAGGTAAGGGTTTGGGCAAGGTGAATATCGTTCAGTGCTTCAACACTTTTCAGTTCCAATACTAATCTATTTTCAATTAGAATATCTATTCGATAGCCACAATCCAATTTTACCTCTTCAAAAATTATTGGCATGGCTTTTTCCTTCTCTACGATAAACCCACTTTGAGCAATTTTATAAAATAAACACTCCATATAGACACTTTCCAATAAACCAGGTCCTAGAGCGGTATGCACTTCCATTGCTAATCCAATTGTTGTTCTAGTTAGTAAGTCTTCTCCCATATGTTTTTTATTATTTTATTTTTCGATCGGATACATAATGAGAGAACTATAGACATTCTTCGTGTGCTCTGTGAAAACCTCTGTTTCCTCTGTGGTAAAAAAACCGCGACAGCTTGCTTTTAATTTTCCTCGGTGCTTCTCTGTGGTAAAAAACCACGACAGCTTGCTTTTAATTTTCCTCTGTGCTTCTCTGTGTAATTACTCTGTTTCCGCTGTGGTAAAAAACCGCGACAGCTTGCTTTTAATTTTCCTCTGTGCTTCTCTGTGTATTAACTCTGTTTTCTCTGTGGTAAAAAACCACGACAGCTTGCTTTTAATTTTCCTCTGTGTAATTACTCTGTTTCCTCTGTGGTAAAAATTACGTTATTCCTCCGATGGAAAAAGAGAAGCCAACACCATTTTTATCTCTCCAAAAGAATAATCCTTTCCCAAAAAATCTCTAATAACACCCATCGATTTAGATTTTTGACTCTCAACCGCATTTGCAATATTTTTAATTTTATTGGCTTTAACAAGCTTGGTTACATCCAATTGTTGTGTGGCAACATAATAAGCCAAATGCCCTTCAATTGTGCCCACAGAAAAGTTGCGTTCTTTTGCTATTTCTTCTAGTGTTTTCCCTTGCTGATAAAGCTCAAAACTGATTAATTTTGTATCGGTTTTTGGTTCTTTTTTCTTTTTTTCAGTGGCCGATTTAACTTTTAACGCCACACCTTTTAATTGAATTGCTTTTTGCAGTTGCGCCATTCTTTCTGCACTATTTAGTAAAGCTTCGGTATCTGCTCTACTAAACTCTTTCCCATCAATTATAGCTTGAAGCAATGCTTTGCTTTTGTGAATTTTTTTAAGTTGCTCATAAACTAAAATCTCCAATTCTAACAACTCGGTTAAGTAAATTTTTATTTGTTTCTCTTCTTTTAAAAGTTCTATGTGCGCTAAAAATTTATCAGAAATGCCTTTAATCAGCGGACTAAAATATTTCAGTGCAGCTTCAACTCGCTTAGAAACATTAAACAAAGTGTATTCACTTTGTTGTGCAAAAAGGCCTTTAAGTTGGTTTATAAAAGTATCAGCAGTTGCTGTAATTTTTTGGAAATCGCGATAAAGTTCCATCGTCCAATCGTCATAATGCTGTTTGGTCGATTTTTCGCCTTTATCAAAAGTTTGAAGATGTTCTTTAATGTAATATCGTATAATATTCAAATCGAAAGCGCCAAATAAATACTCTTGTATAAAAGTGTAACTCTCAAGGCTTATCTGCTCGTTAAGTACTTCTGTAGGTTTTTTCGTTGTAGAAAAATAGTGCACATTTTTATCTTGTTGTAAGCCACTTTCTCTTAAATGCGAAGTTAAAACCAAGCCTTTTAGCGAGCGCAATCTCGATAAAGCAACGTAAGCTTGTCCGGGCGCAAACGCATCTCCAACATCAATAATCGCTTTATCAAAAGTTAAACCTTGGCTTTTATGTACCGTAATGGCCCAAGCAAGTTTTATTGGATATTGAATAAAAGCACCGGCTACATTTTCATCAATTTCATTGGTCGCTTCGTTCAGTTTGTATTTTACATTCTCCCAAGTGTATGCCGAAATCTGGAAAATGATTTTTTCATCCGGCAATTCTATCTCAATTTTATCCTTTTCAATATGATGTACAACGCCAATTTTTCCATTGTAATAGCGCTTCTCGGGCGTCATATCATTTTTAATAAACATAATTTGTGCGCCAACTTTAAGTTCCAAACTTTTATCATTTGGATAAGCGTACTCGTTAAATTCGCCATTAATTTTGGCTTCAAAAAAATGCGATTTTGTTTTAAGTTGTGTCAACCGCTCCCGATTTATGGTATCTGCTTTGTTGTTGTGCGTAGTTAAGGTAATGTAGTTTTCATCAGCCGATGGCTTAAAATCTTGCTTGAAATGCTGTTTAAGCAACGCGTTATCTTCGGCCGTAATTTTGTTGTTCCGCAGGTTGTTTAATAAATCAATAAAAACGGCATCATCCTGACGGTAAATTTTATCCAGCTCAATATAAACTGGCGGATTATTTTGTAAAGCCAAAGCATCGAAAAAATAAATGCTTTTGTAAAAGCCAGACATTACCCGCCATTCCTCGTTTTTTACCACTGGCGGTAGTTGATGTAAATCGCCAATAAATAGCAACTGAACTCCACCAAAGGGCACATTTCTATTTCTTCTAATATAACGCAACGTAAAGTCGATGGCATCAAGCATATCAGCACGCAACATACTCACTTCATCAATAATCAAAAGCTCAAGCTCTTGAATCATTCGCCTTTTATTGCCCTGCATATTCAAATGCTTTACAATTGTACGCGGCGTATTAAAGTTAAAAGTGATGTCTTGATTGATGATATTTCCTGCTGCATCGGGAAAGAAAGCCCCAAAAGGCATTTGAAAAAGGGAATGGATGGTTACGCCCGAAGCATTAATCGCAGCGATACCCGTTGGCGCACAAATTACTGCTTTTTTGTGCGTAAGCTTAATTAGTTTGCGCAAAAAGGTTGTTTTACCAGTACCCGCCTTTCCTGTTAAGAAAACGTGTTTTGAGGTATAATTCACAAATTTCGCCGCAATTTCTGCGGACATAGAAGTTTCTTCTAATTCTGGCATCGACATTAAAATTTTGGTTTGCTTTATTCGGCGGGATGATTAAAGCTAAACATTTAAGTCCAAAAATAAGCATCATTTATATAATTGTCGAGGTATTTAAAATATCATTTGAATCGTTTTGGAAAAACAAGAGCAGTAGTTTCAACTTAAGGGTAGTCCCGCTTTACACTTATATCTTTTTGCTTGCCCACCCCGCTTTTGCCCGAAGCACATCAAAAAGTATAACGTTTCAATCCCTTAGGTTTGAAAAAGATTATCAAAGGCTTAAATTTGATAAGGAAACCTTAAAAGCAGAGGTGAACTATGCTGCAATCCAGACTTAAGATCTAGAACCTGTAACAGACCTCTGCTTTCTAGTT
>NZ_SJCY01000019.1 GCF_004354365.1 Pedobacter changchengzhani | reverse complement strand
AAATGAGGGATAAACCCTCGTTTAACACTAATATTTTCGATGAAAAACTAAAAACAACGACGAAAAATCGAAGAGAAAATCAAAAAAAATGAAAAACAAATAATGTCTCACTTTTGCAACGGTCTTATATTGTAATCTGAAATAAATTCTCAATGCTTTATTGCTACCTTACACACTTAACCGCATTAAAATAAATGAGTAATAACGCATCTTTTTTGTCTTCAACATATCTGCTTGATGAAAATACTGTAGCTTTTACGATGATTACTGAACTACTTTTAAGGCTTACTTTACATATTTACGAACTGCTACTTTAACAAATAGTTTTGCGCTTTATAACTTTAACCTTTTTAAAACGTTATCATTCATATTAAAATCTCTATCCCATGAAAAAGATTATTTTACTTACTTTGCTTACCGCATCATTTTTCGTGGCTAAAAGTCAAACGATGATTTTAGCTAAAGATATTGCCCAAAATGTTGGCAAAAATGTAATTATTTGCGATTCGGTATATAGTGTAAAATCTTTTGAAAAAATGAGTTTACTCAATATTGGGAATGCTTACCCCAAAGAATATTTCACCATCGTAGTTAATAAAATTGATGAAGGTAAATTCCCATCGCCACCCAGTGCAATGTTTATCGGTAACAAAATTTGCGTAACCGGAATAGTATCCGAGTATAAGGGTAAAATGCAAATTGTAGTTACAGAACCAAAACAAATTATCGTTAAATAACTTTTAGTCAATTCTTTCTATCATCTTAATTGCGATGATAATTGTATTCTTACCGGGAATATTGGTTTTGTTTGCGATTTTTTAACCAAAAGATTGAGTTTTATTTTTTAGGTTAGTTTGAGTGAATGCTCACGGAGTAATAAGTTAAAATATGAATATCATTCAATAATTTTTGCTTAAAATAAAGTTAAGTTTGTTTTTAGCTTTATTGCCTACACGTTAAATTTCTTAAAATGTTTAAAAAAATCATCCCAGTCGTTTTCCTAGCGTTTATATTTTGTAATTCAAATGCACAAAAATCGTCCTACCAACCAACAAGAGCAGAGATGGATGCTTCTGTTTTACGGGTAGAAAGACTCAATAACTTATTGAGTGAGGTAACCACCAATAACCAAATTAGACCGAATTGGCATAAGGATGGAAAATCATTTTGGTACCTAAGAAATTTGCCCAATAAAAACTGGGAATATATTTACGTTGATGCCGTTAATGGCACGCGAAAAACGGCTTTTAATGTTGATAAATTGGCCAAAGCACTCGAACAGACTACCGGCAAAAAATCAGAAATAAATACTTTAAAAAGTGCTCGGTTATATTTTGTAGATCAAAATATCTTAAAATTGAAATTCGATGAGAAATACTATCTTGTAAACTTATCAAACTATAACGTAACTAACACTTCCGATTCTACTATTTTTCGTTACAATGCCCGCAAAGGTTTACAATATAATGATTCTCGTTGGCGCAATGCTCAAAACGGAACGCAATCGCCCGATGGCAAAAGCGAAATAAAAATAACTGGTGGAAACATTTTTGTGGTTGATTTAAGCACAAAAACAGAAACCGCTTTAACCAATGATGGAACATTAGCTAAACCTTATGGTAATTTTGAATGGTCGCCCGATGGCAAAAATATAATCGCTTATAAAGTAGATCCTAAAGAAACCGCAAAAGTTTATTATGTTTTGAGTTCGGTACCTGGCACTACTAGGGGACAATTAAAATCGAGAGAATATGACCAATCTGGCGATGAGTTGACCACTTACGAGCCCTATATTCTCAACCTTGCAAATAAAACTGCTTTAAAAGTTAATAGTGAAAAAATTGATTTTTTTGAGCCTCGAGCATTGCATTGGCGAAACAACAGCAACAGGTATTTCACGTATGAAAAAGTGGATCGCGGTCATCAACGGTTTAGGGTAATTGAAGTAGATGTTGAGAACGGGAAAACACGTAACGTGATTGATGAACAAACTAAAACCTTTATTTACGAAAGCAGAATTTATACGCATTACCTACAAAAAACCAACGAAATTATTTATGCAAGCGAGCAAGATGGATGGCGTCATCTTTATTTAGTGGATGCGATTTCGGGCAAGCAGAAACTAATTACCAAAGGCAATTGGGTAGTTAGAGATATAGATAGTGTTGACGTCGTTAAACGCCAAATTTGGTTTACGGCAAGTGGTATCAACAAAGATGAAGATCCATATTTTAAACACAATTATAGAATTAATTTTGATGGGAAAAGCTTAATTAGTTTAACGCCAGAAGTTGGAAACCACGAATTGAGTTTCTCGCCAGATAGAAAATATTTTATTGATACCTACTCGCAAGTAAATGCTGCGCCAGTTATTAAACTAAAACTTACCGCTAACGGCAAAACGATACAAGAATTAGAACAAGGCGATTTGAGCGAATTTGCTAAAACGGGTGTTAAATTGCCCGAAGTATTTGTAGCAAAAGGCAGAGATGGCGTGACCGATATTTGGGGTGTAGTTTGTGTGCCTTCAAATATGGATCCTAATATCAAATATCCAATTATTGAGAATATTTATGCTGGCCCTCACGACAGTTTTGTGCCTAAAAGCTTTTTGCCAAGAAGCGAAATGCAACAGATAGCAGAGTTGGGATTTATCGTGGTGCAGATTGATGGAATGGGTACGGCAAATCGTTCAAAAGCGTTTCATGATGTGTGCTGGAAAAATATCGCCGATGCTGGTTTCCCGGATAGGATTTTGTGGATGAAAGCAATGGCATTAAAATTTCCTAATGCAGATATAAATAAAGTTGGCATTTATGGTACATCTGCCGGCGGACAAAACTCTACGGGCGCTTTACTTTTCCATCCAGAATTTTATAAAGTAGCTGTTTCTTCTTGTGGTTGCCACGACAATAGAATTGATAAAAGATGGTGGAACGAACAGTGGATGGGTTATCCCGTGGGTAAAGAATACGAACAACAATCCAACATCACAAACGCATCAAAATTACAAGGAAATTTATTTCTGATAGTAGGAGAGGCCGATGAAAACGTACCTCCAGAATCTACTTACAGATTGGCAGATGCCCTAATTAAAGCAAATAAAGATTTTGATATTTTAAGCATTCCGGGGATGGGGCACAGCGATGGCGGTGTTTATGGTTTACGGAGAAAAAGAGATTTTTTTGTTAAACATTTGCTAAACCTCGATCCTCCAAATACAAATAAGAAAGTGGCGATTGAGTAGGTTTTTGGTTGGTTTGTTTTTTGGTTGGTTTGTTTTTTTGTTGGTTGGTTTTTTTGTTGGTTGGTTGGTTGGTTAGTTTGTTAGTTTTTTGATTATTGATTGGTTGTTATTTGATTATTGCTAATTGATTATTGATGCTTGTATAATTGGTTATTGATTGGTTGTTATTTGATTATTGCTAATTGATTATTGATGCTTGTATAATTGGTTATTGATTGGTTGTTGTTTGATTATTGCTAATTGATACTTGTCTAATTGGTCATTGATCGGTTGATTATTGATATTTGTCTAATTGTTTGATTAGTGGTTCTTGTCTTTGGCACCATAATAATTTAGAACTGAATAGCCACATTATGCGTATATCAGTAGTAGATTTTTAATCGAAAACAACGTATTGGTATTTTCGCAAGCGCTGCCTAGAAATCGAACTTAATTCGATAAGTTTACAATAGTGCCCTTTTCAAATTTTACTTTTCAAATAAAACTATAAATAAATGAGCGATCACTATTACAATGCTGATGATTTGGCCAAATTTGGCAACATTGCCGAATATCAAAAGGAAATGGGCGATAAGTTTTTTTCCTACTACGGAGAAGTTTTTAAAGATGGCCACTTAACTGCCAAAGAGAAATCATTAATCGCGTTAGCGGTGGCGCATGCCGTGCAATGCCCGTATTGTATCGATGCTTACAGTAGCGATGCTTATGAAAAAGGTTACAGCGAACAGCAAATGATGGAAGCGGTGCACGTTGCTTCGGCAATTAAAGGTGGTGCCGTGTTGGTACATGGTGTGCAAATGATGAATAAGGTGAAAAAAATCAGCATGTAATGATAAAATCACTTAAGGTTTTAAATAATCCACTTTCTAATGCGGATAATCAATTAGCCATTTTAGAAGATAAAAAGTTGCATAGTCATGCATCTTTTAAGGCTAAATTGGTAGCGTCGGATTTATATCCCTTACGTGCTAATGCGGTAGAAATACTCCAAATTAATGTTGGCAAAATGTGCAACCAAGTTTGTAAACATTGCCATGTTGATGCTGGTCCTGATCGAAAAGAAATAATGACGATGGAAACGATGCAGTTGTGTTTAGCTGTTTTAGCACATTCTAGCATTAAAATAGTCGATTTAACTGGTGGCGCACCCGAAATGAATCCAAACTTTCGCTGGTTTGTTACCGAGATTAAAAAATTGAACAAACACATCATTGTTCGTTGCAACCTAACCATTATATTGGCAAACAAGAAATACCATGATTTGCCAACGTTTTTTAAACAACATGATATTGAAGTGGTATCTTCATTGCCAAGTTTTACTAAAGATCGTACCGATAGGCAACGTGGAGACGGTGTTTTTGAAGATTCGATAAAAGCCTTGCAAATGCTAAATGCAGTAGGTTATGGTGTATCTGAAGATAATTTACAGCTTAATCTAGTTTACAATCCAGCAGGTGCATTTTTGCCTCCTTCGCAACAAGCACTCGAAATTGAATTTAAAGATGAGTTGTTTAAAAATTATGGCATAAGCTTTAATAATTTGTTTGCGATAACAAATATGCCAATTAGTAGATACCTAGATTATTTACTATCTACTGGTAATTACGATAGTTACATGGAAAAATTGGTGAATGCTTTTAATCCCGCTGCGATAAAAAATTTAATGTGTCGCAATACCATTTCGGTAAGTTGGGATGGTTTTTTATATGATTGCGATTTTAACCAAATGCTAGAACTTCCTGTAAGTCCGTCTAATTCTAGGCATCTTAGCGATTTTAATTTAAACGATTTGACTAATCGAGAAATTGTAATTAAACAACATTGTTATGGCTGTACCGCGGGGGCGGGATCAAGTTGTGGCGGCGAAGTAGCTAATTAACCTTTAATGAAACAGGTAGTCTTAATTTTTGTAAAAAATGCAGTTAAAGGCAAGGTAAAAACAAGGTTGGCTGCAACATTAGGCAATAATGTTGCATTTAACGTTTATTTAGATTTACTTAAACATACCGAAAAGTGTACCCATTTATTGAATGTGAAAAAAATTGTATATTATTCTGATTTTATTGAAAGTGAAGATATATGGACCGAAGATGTTTACGAAAAACAATTGCAAAATGGAGCTGATTTAGGCGAAAGAATGCAAAATGCTTTTGAATATGCTTTTGCCAACGAACATGAGCATGTGGCTATAATCGGGTCAGATTGTTTTGAAATTACGCCAGAAATTATTGAAGACGCTTTTAAGCAACTCGCTTATTGCGACGTGGTTGTTGGCCCAGCTTTGGATGGTGGTTATTACCTGTTGGCTCTAAAAACTGCTCATAAAGCACTTTTTCAGAACATTAAATGGAGTACAGACCAAGTTTTAAATCAAACGTTGCACTTATGCCACAAAATGGGGTTAAAAACTATTGAACTCCAAACGCTATCCGATATTGATAACGAACACGACTTAAAAAGAATAGGTTACAGGTATTAATTTAAAATGATAACGATTAGCATAATAATTCCAGTTTATAACGAAGCAGATGTAATTGCAGAAAATATCCTCCGCATAAAGAAAGCATTCACAACTGAACAGATAGAAATCATTATGGTTGATGGAGGAAGTAGCGATGAAACTTTTGTTATTGCTCAGAAATTAGGGGTAACAGTTGTAAAAAGCGGTAAAGGTAGGGCAATACAAATGAATTTTGGTGCTTCTGTTGCGAGGGGAGAAATGCTTTACTTTTTGCATGCAGATAGTATTCCGCCATTAAATTTTGATCAATCTATTTTAAAAGTTTATAAAAATGGCACACAAAGTGGATGTTTTAGATTGGCATTTGATTATGACCATTGGTTTCTGAAAGCAAACGCTTGGACTACGCGATTTGATGTAAACGCAGTTCGTTTTGGCGATCAAAGTCTTTACGTATCAAAAGATGTGTTTCAAAAATGTGGTGGTTTTAGGGAAGATTTAGTGGTTATGGAAGACCAAGAAGTCATCCATCGGATAAAAAAATATGCAAGTTTTACAATTTTAAATGCCAGCGTAACAACCTCCGCCAGGAAATATTTAGACAATGGAATATATAGAATGCAAGGGATCTTTTTCATCATCTGGGCACTTTATTATCTCGGTTATACACAAGAAAAAATAATAAAAATCTATAAAAGACTTATTCAAAAGCATAAACTTTAACCCACGTATAAAATGGAAAAACATGAATTTGATATTATCGTAATTGGTGCGGGTTCTGGTGGATTAAGTGTTGGCTTGTTTATGAACCAAGCTGGTTTTAAAGTGCTAATGGTTTCTAAATCGGATTTAAGTATCGGTGGAGATTGTTTAAACGATGGTTGTGTGCCCAGCAAAGCATTAATTCATGTGGCAAAAATTGTTAAACAAGCCCGAGATGCAGAACAATTTGGTTTAACGCTAACAGGTAAGGTTGCCATACATAAAGTAATTGGCTATATCCATTCTAAACAGGCTTTTATCAGAACGCATGAAGATGCTAAATGGTTGCGTGATCAAGGTATTACAGTGGCTTTAGGTAATGCTTCTTTTACGGGTAAAAATGAAATTAAGGTAGATGGACAGTTATATTCGGGCAAAAAAATAGTAATTGCTACTGGCTCTAAACCTCGAAAATTTAAGGTAAAGGGAATAGAAAAGGTAAAATATTACGATAATGAAAGTATTTTTCATTTGGATAATTTGCCCGAAAAAGTCCTTTGTATTGGTGGTGGCCCAATAGGGATTGAGATTTCGCAAGCCCTTTCGCGTTTAGGTAGTCAAGTTACCATTGTAAACCACGGCGCTATAATTTTAGAACATGATGATTTGGCTGTTACTTCAATTTTATTGAACCAATTAGAAAAAGAAAATATCGAATTTTTATTAGAAGCTGATGTATCGTGTTTTACTTCTTCAACTGAAGCCGTTATAAAATTAAAATCAGGTAAAGCTATTACACATCAGTTTGATGCCATTTTTGTAGCGATCGGTCGGGAACTGTCTTTAGATACACTTGATTTAGCAAAAGCCAAGATCAAATTCGATAAAAAACAGATTGTAAAAGACAGTTATTTAAGAACAACAAATAAAAATGTTTTCGTTTGTGGCGATGTTGCTGGCGATCTACAGTTTTCGCATGCTGCCGAATTTCATGCAAGGACTATTCTTAATAATTTATTCTCACCGTTTAAAAAGAAGCTAAATAACAAAAACATGTCGTGGGTTACTTTTACCGATCCTGAACTGGCTACATTTGGATTAAGCGAAAAGCAATTGCAAAAACAACACACTAAATACCGCAGGTTGGAAAAAACTTTTGCAGAAGATGATAGGGCAGTGGTAGATCATTACACTTATGGCAAACTGGTTTTATTTGTGAGCCAAGGCAGTTTATTTAAGAAACAAAAATTATTGGGTGGCACAATGGTTGCGCCAAATGCTGGCGAACTTATTCAAGAGCTTATATTGGCAAATACCTCAAACCTGTCTGTAAAGGCAATATTCAATAAAATTTATCCCTACCCGGTTGCTTCGAGGGTTAATCAAGGTTTAATTACCGATTTGATGTCTGAAGGGTTAACGCCCACCATAAAAATATTTTTACGCAAAGCATATCAAATTTTTAGCTAATGGAATGGTGGCATGTTTTTAAAGATTGGTTTTTATCCCTAGGTGGGAAATACAATGTGAATCCATTTATTTTTGGTGCCATTTATTTGGGTGCAATCCCCTTTTTCTTTGCCTCATTATATTGGACTGTGCGAAACATCAAAAATAAAAAATCAGTTTTTATCCCAATATTGTTAACAGGTTTCTTTTTTATTTCAGCTTATTTGTATCTTATCGTTGTTGGTAAAAACATTCCAGTATGGGTTTACGTTTTTATAGGGATCATGGTTGTATATGGTGTGTATTCTGCCATTGGTAAGGTAAAATCAAAACTAAAATCTAAATAAAATGGGATTAATTGCTAAAATATTCGATAAAAGAGCGGCACCGATTCTTACCGCTTTTTTTGTGGTACTTTTTATTGTTGAGCATAAACGTAAACTTAGAAAAACTACGCAACCATTAACAAAAAGAATCGTCACCAATACCACAGTTGCGCTACCCTCATTCATGTTATTGCGGTTTCTTTTTTTGCCCGTTTTGGTGCATTTAGCTTCAAAAAATAAACCTATATCGGCAAAATTACCGCGAGTTTTTACATGGATATTTACATTTTTAGTGCTCGATTACGGCAATTATCTTTGGCATGTAACCAACCATAAATTGCCCGTACTTTGGCGTTTTCATTTGGTGCACCACACCGATTTGGATATGGATACCACCACGGCTTTCAGGTTTCATTTTATGGAAATGATTGGCTCAGTATTTTCTAGAGGATTATTTGTGCAACTATCCCGTGCAACGGCAAAACAAGTTTTATACTACGAATTCCTTTTTGAACTCGCCACACAGTTTCACCACAGCAATGTTAAAATACCTAAGGAGATAGAAAATTTATTAAACTTAGTTTTTGTAACGCCGAGGATGCATGGCATTCATCATTCTGTAAACCAGCAAGAAACCGACAGTAATTATTCGGTTATTTTCTCTTTTTGGGATAGAATTCACAGCACTTTTAAATTTAAACCCGAGCAAGATAAAGTTATTATCGGTTTGCCAGCGTATCGAGATGCAGCACAAATGACGCCTAAGTATTTATTAAGCATGCCTTTTAATCGCCAATTTCGCAATAACCATGCTCATTCCTAAATAATTAAATATGGCTTGTAGTTTTAAAATTAAACCTAAATACGACATTGAGCAAATCTATCAAATTGCACTTCGAGAAATAAAACGTTTTAAGGTGGATTATAAAGGAGATGACAAAGGCGGTAATTTTAAACTTAAGCTTTTTGAAATGGTTTTTAAAGGGAAAATCGGTATCGAAGGAAATTATATTGTTGTGCAAATTATCGAGAAACCTTTCCTTATTCCGTGCTCGCTCATAGAAACGAGCATTAAGAAATATGTCGCCGACTTGAAAGCATAGTTTATTTTCGCTTTTGTAAAACGCACATCCATTTTAGCGACTGTTTTAATGTATTGCACTAACTTTTTAAAGTTTAACCGAAGATATTTTAATAACTTTAATTATTAATTTAGTTTTTCATGCCTGATAATTTAACGCGCAAAAAATCGAAGGGAAAAATTCGGAAATGGTTCTCCATTTTAGGTCCGGGTTTAACTACGGGCGCTGCCGATGATGATCCATCGGGCATAGCAACTTATTCGCAAACCGGTGCACAATTTGGTTATGGCCAATTGTGGACAGCCCTATACATGCTCCCGTTTATGACAGCCGTGCAAGAGGCTTGTGCGCGAATTGGCATGGTAACCGGAAAAGGAATTGCTTCTGTTGTAAAAGAACATTACAGTAAAACTGTTCTGTATGGCGTAGTTGGCTTGGTTGTAGTAGCAAATACCATAAATATCGGTGCAGATATTGGTGCAATGGCAGCAGCAGCTCAATTGCTAATACCGGTGCGTTTTGTAGTACTTACCTTACTTTTTACCGCAGGAATTTTAATTTTAGAAATTTTTACCAATTACAGAACTTATTCTAAAATATTAAAATGGTTGGCGCTATCGCTTTTATCTTATCCAATTACGGTTTTTATGGTGCATCAAGATTGGGGCACTGTTTTAAAAGCAACATTTATCCCTCACATCGAACTTAATTTTGCCTTTTTATTTATTATAACAGGCGTTTTCGGTACTACCATTACACCGTATATGTTTTTTTGGGAGGCTTCGCAAGAAGTTGAGGAGGAGAAAGCCAAAGGTTTAATTAGAAATGGAATACCGAAAATTGGTTGGAAACATATTAAGGCCATGAGGCAAGATAATACAATTGGTATGATTATCTCTGAAATTACCACTTGGAGTATCTTATTGGTTGGTGCGTCGGTATTGCATCAAAGTGGTGTAAAAGATATTGGCACTGCGGCCGATGCGGCAAAAGCACTCGAGCCTTTGGTGCAATCTTTCCCTAACTCTGGCTTCTTAGCAAAACTAATTTTTTCAATTGGCATCATCGGGCTTGGCTTATTGGCTGTGCCCGTGCTATCAGGCTCGGCTGCGTATGCCGTTTCTGAGGCATTCGACTGGAAAGCAAGTTTAAACCTTAAATTAAACAGAGCGCATGGCTTTTATGGCGTAATTACAATTGCTACATTAATTGGTTTAATTATTAATTTTATTGGCATAGATCCTGTAAAAGCATTGGTTTATACAGCTGTTTTAAATGGCGTGGCTGCTATTCCACTTTTGTTTTTAATTGTTAAAATATCTACTAGCGATAAAATAATGGGTCAATTTAAAGGAGGGTGGCTGTCTAAAACGCTTTTATGGCTAACGTTTATTTTTATGAGTGGTGCGGCAATTGCGATGTTTTTTACGCTGTAATTTTTTGGTTTTTAAATGTTAAGCTTTTAGCAATTTAGTCTAATTTATAGAGCGTTGTTTCCATTATACAAAAATCTTGTTGCGTGAATTATAATATCTCTCGAGCTTTCTTGTAAGGATATAGAAACCTGAATATCCGTATCGTTTGGCATCATGCTATTCGGCATAGGATATGATGAAAGGAGAGAACGTTTAAGCTTTTGCACAAACGTTCATACCTCACTGCCAAGGCAACGCGTCCCGCCCGATTTTTCATCGGGTACTTGTGTTGCCGCTCTAAAAGCTTTGACGAATTTATCCGACATCAGATCCAAGCCTTGGTCTTTTGGTATCTTTTGGGCCAAGCCAAAAGGACTAGCCCTTGCGGCAATGAGCAATAGAGGAGTTTTTTAATTCAAAAATAAAATTTAGATGATCTCCTGCGGAGGGCTTTGTAACTTTTGGCATCAAAAGTCACCAAAACTGCTGGCTTTTCCACCATGCAGCATTGCCCACATATCCACTACACAAAAATCTGGCAAACACTCCGGCTTGTCCCGATTGAAAAAATCGGGATAAATAGAACTATGCCATTCCCACCCACATAGCCCTTTTGCCAGCTTTTTTTTTCCGCTGCTTGGGAAAAGCAGTCGAACTATGAAAGTCATCATAAAAGAAAAATTCTGCCCGACCAAAAAAACAGTGGTTTGAACCTGGATTTGAATAGTGTGAATTTATATACGAAGTGTTCGGCATAGGATATGATGAAAGGAGAAAACGTTCAAGCTTTTGCACAAACGTTCATACCTCACTGCCAAGGCAACGCGTCCTGCCCGATTTTTCATCGGGTACTTGTGTTGCCGCTCTAAAAGCTTTAACGAGTTTATCCGACATCAGATCCAAGCCTTGGTCTTTTGGTATCTTTTGGGCCAAGCCAAAAGGACTAGCCCTTGTGGCAATGAGCAATAGAGGAGTTTTTTAATTCAAAAATAAAATTTAGATGATCTCCTGCGGAGGGCTTTGTAATTATACTCGCTAATATAATAAACTACTGTATATGTACAGATTTATAATTATCTAAATACAAGGTCCAATCATATTTTTTAAAATGGATTTTTGGGTAGCTGTTTTTCGGGATAATTTCGTTCTGTTTAAGTATAGCTACCATTTGCTTTTTTCCGCCGAAATCATTCCTAAACCAACCCATAATTGCGGGAACGTGCACAACATTTTTTAGCGAGTTGAAATCACATTCGCCTTCCAAATAAACCTTCGTTGCCAAAGCCAATTGCTCATTAATGTTTTCTACATCATAAAAAGCAATTGCGGGACAACTCTTAGCACCACAATTTAACGCAAAATGGATTCGATAGTCTAGTTTTTGTATTCGGAATGTTTTTTCAAAACTTGAGGGAAATAATTTGTTAAGATAACCTTCGCTCCATTTAATTTTTGAATGGCGAAGAATGCCATGTTCAATATCATCCAAACTTAAATGTTGCCCAGCAATTGGAATTTGCCTATTTGAAAAAAACGAATTTCTTGTTTTGTATTGGTCAGGATTGTTTTTGAGCAACACTTGGGTATAGCCATTGTAAATATTTAACCAAAAAACGAGTCGTTTTGGGTCAGTATTTAGTTGTGAGGCAAGTATTTCGGGATTTGCTTGCTTCAGCGTATCTATGTAGGTTGTTGTTGCATCGCCAACTTTAACAGCATAAAGAAAATTTTGTGAAACTTTAATATAATCGATAGCATTTATCATTTTTTTTGAAGTAATTGAAGCGGATAAATTGATGCTGGTAGTAACAAAACATAAAATTATTAAGGCGGATTTAAGCATGTTGTAATATACGCAACATACTTTGTAAAAGTTTGAAATGCTTAAAGTTTAGGCTTTGTTACTACTACTTAACGAAATGATGGGTTATACAAGTCGTACTCCCCGCCTTATTTTTCAAGGAGGGGGTGAGTTAACAAATGATACGGTATTATTTCCCCCGCACGGTCTTGCCTCACTTGCCTGCCTTTCGCAGAGCTCATTGGTGGCGAAAAGCCTAGGTCTTTTTTTCCTCGTCATTTCGAACGAGTTTTTCACGAGGAGAAATCTGTTCATTTTTTTGCAGTAACTAATGATACAGTATTTTTTCCTCCACACGGTCTTGCCTCACTTGCCTGCCTTTCGCAGAGCTCATTGGCGGCGAAAAGCCTAGTCCTTTTTCCTTGATGAAAAAGTACCAAAAAATCAAGGCTGCGCATCCTCTCTTCGGAATAATACGTCATTTTTTTAAACCGTAGGACGAGCCGTTCGGCTGAAAAAGCCTTCACTTCTGCGCTCTACTTATTTATCTCGAGAGCGAGTTGTTTTTATGAAAAAATAACTATTCTTCCTCGATAGGCTACGAGGCCGGTAGCATGGTGTAGAGGGATATAGCTTTGGTTTGAGTGTTGGCGGGGGTGGTTTTAACGATGAATAATCAACTATCCTTCGCCTATATTATGCAACTCCCTTACCAGCATTTAGCGAAATGGTGGGTTATGCAAACTCGTACTCCCCGCCTTATTTTCAAGGAGGGGGTGTGATGGGCTTGAGTGTTGGCGGGGGTGGTTGTAATGTTTAAATATGGTATATTGAAACCTCCTATTTCATGCCTGAAGCATGCAGGAGAACGAGTTTTTCACGAGGAGAAAGCTGTTCATTTTTTGCAGTAACTAATGTTACGGTTTTATTTCCCCGCACGGTCTTGCCTCACTTGCCTGCCTTTGGCAGGGCTCATTGGCGGCAAAAGCCTAGTCCTTTTTCCTTGATGAAAAAGTACCAAAACCAAAACCCGATTTTTCATCGGGTGAGCTCATGAACGCAATGAAAATGACATACACTCGTGAATAAAATCAAGGCTGCGCATCCTCTCTTCGGAAGAATACGTCATTTTTTTAAACTGTAGGAGGAGCCGTTCGGCTGAAAAAGCCTTCACTTCTGCGCCCTACTTATTTATCTCGAGAGCGAGTTGTTTTTATGAAAAAATAACTATTCTTCCTCGATAGGCTACGAGGCCGGTAGCAGAGAGCAGCGAAATGGTGGGTTATGCAACTCGTACTCCCCGCCTTATTTTCAAGGAGGGGGTGTGATGGCTTTGAGTGTTGGCGGGGGTGGTTTTAAAGATTAATAATCAACTATCCTTCGCCTATATTAAACAACTCCCTTACCAGCACTTAACGAAATGGTGGGTTATGCAACTCGTGCTCCCCGCCTTATTTTCAAGGAGGGGGTGTGATGGGTTTGAGTGTTGGCGGGGGTGGTTTTAACGATGAATAATCAACTATCCTTCGCCTATATTAAACAACTCCCTTACCAGTACTTAACGAAATGGTGGGTTATTACTAAAAAGTGATAAATTTGCATCCTACATCAATAAATGGCAAAAAACAGAAACACAATTCCAATTGAAAATATTTCCTTTAAAGAACGTTTATCGGCACTAAAAAATTTGCCCAACTTCTTTAAGTTGGTTTGGAAAAGCAGTCCGAGCAAAACAATTATCAGTTTTGCGCTAAGAATTTTTCGTTCGGCAATGCCTGTTGCTTTGCTTTATGTGGGTAAATTAATTATCGATCAGGTGGTGGCTCTAAATACAAATGATCCATCTGGCAATTTGCATCTGTTATGGAAATTGGTGGCTTTAGAATTTGGTTTAGCCATTCTCAGTGGTGCATTGAGCCGAATGATCAATTTGGCAGACAGCTTATTGGGCGATTTATTTTCCAATTATACCTCCATACAAATTATGAAACATGCGGCAACGCTTGATTTAGACCAATTTGAAGATTCAGTTTTTTACGATAAATTAGAAAGAGCCAGACAGCAAACCGTTGGCAGAACTGTTTTGCTCTCGCAGGTGATGAGTCAGGTGCAAGATTTTATTTCTATGGCTTTCCTACTTACGGCTTTGATTGCTTTTAATCCATGGTTAATTTTGCTTTTGTTGCTTGCTATCATACCATCCTTCTTGGGCGAATCGTATTTTACCAGTAAAAATTACGCACTTTCTCGTAGTCAGACGCCAGAACGCAGGGAACTCGATTACTTACGTTATTTAGGCGCCAGTGATGAAACCGCAAAGGAAGTGAAGATATTTGGACTGGCTGATTTTATCATCGCCCGCTTTAGAACACTTTCTGATAAATTTTACGGCGACAACAGTAAACTCGCCATTAAACGCTCCATTTGGGGCACTTTCTTTTCTATTCTGGGAACGATGGGGTATTACGCCGCGTATGGATTCATCATTTACGACACCGTAACCGGTAAAACCTCAGTCGGTAGCCTTACTTTCTTAGCGGGTTCATTCCGGCAGTTAAGTGCCTTGATGGAAACCATGCTTTCTCGCTTTACGATTGTTTCTCAAGGTGCAATTTACTTGAACGATTTTATTGATTTTTTTGAGATAAAACCGAAAATCACCAGACCAGAAAAGGCTTTAGCATTTCCAAATCCCATTAAAACAGGCTTCGTATTCGAGAATGTAAGTTTCCAATACCGTAATACGGATAAATGGGCAACCAGGCATTTAAGCTTTCAATTAAATCCAGGAGAAAAACTGGCTTTGGTTGGTGAAAATGGTGCAGGAAAAACAACTTTGGTTAAACTTTTATCGAGGTTGTACGACCCAACCGAAGGACAAATTTTGCTAGACGGAATCGATTTGAAGCGTTATGACCTTGACGACTTACGACATAATATGGGGGTGATTTTTCAAGATTATATCCGCTATCAAATGACTTTTTACCAAAATATCGCCGTTGGTAACATCAAAGAAATCGAAAATGAAGCCCTTGTAAAAAGAGCTGCGGAAGAGAGTCTGGCCGATCAGCTAGCCTTAAAATATCCCGACAATTACCAACAATGGCTCGGGAGGAAATTTAACGATGGCGTAGAACTTTCTGGCGGAGAATGGCAAAAGGTTGCCTTGGCGAGAGCGTACATGAAAGATGCACAAGTTTTAATTCTCGATGAGCCAACAGCCGCATTAGATGCTAGAGCAGAATATGAAGTTTTTCAACGCTTTGCACAACTCACCAAAGGAAAATCTGCCGTGTTGATTTCACACCGTTTTTCTACCGCCCGCCTTGCCGACAGGATCTTGGTATTGGATAATGGAACTTTGCTAGAATCTGGTACGCATGAAGAATTAATCAAAGCGGGTGGGAGATATGCAGAACTTTTCAATTTGCAGGCAATGGGGTATCAGTAGGATGGTGGAGGCTTTTTGTTTGTAACACAATTATCGTTTCTTCGGAGAAACAAACTTACTTCAATATTAAAGGTAATTTAGACCGGCAATTATTTTACAGTAAAATAATTAGCAAGGCACTTTAAAAAAAAAAATGGCCATTTTCGGAATAACAGCAAAAATCGGTTATCTTTGAAGTACATCAACACTCTATGCCAACTACTCTCAACTCAGTTTCAATCTCATCTTTAAAGCAATTCTCAAATTTTTTGGAGAAGCAATTGCCCGCTTCCAAAGACTCTATTTTATGGTTTAGGGGCTCTGGTCGAGCTTCCTACCCGCTTTCTCCGTCTCTTCACCGGCATGCAACTATCGATAAAGGAGAAGAAATTATCGAACTAGAGATAGCACTTGTGGATAGATTTAAACAAAGATCAGTCCCATTTCTAAAGAATTCACTCGATAAAAAAAATGATTGGGAGGTGTTGTTTTTTATGCAACACTACGGTATTCCCACAAGACTTCTGGATTGGACAGAAAACCCATTTGTCTCAATGTATTTTGCACTGACCAGTGCTCCATATCAGATAATATCCAAGAAGCGAGTTTATAGTGACGATTGTTGTATTTGGGTTTTAGATCCGGTAATGTGGAATCAAGAGTCTCTCAAAGATTTTTCGTATAATCAGGGAATCCTTTCAGTAGAAAATCATTTGGTTGACAGCTATCGGCCCAGAACCCCGTTCGCTAATATCAGGGAAAAACCAATTGCAATATTCGGCACACATAATAGCCCTCGAATAGTTGCTCAGAGAGGTGTTTTTGTAGTTTTTGGAAAAAACTTATCAGCTCTAGACGAGACTTACCGAAATGATTCTTTTCCTCAAGAGTGTTTAACAAAAATTATCTTTCCAAAAAAGAAAATAGAAAGCTTACTTCATTCCCTGACATCGATAGGAATCACTGATTCAGTTATCTATCCAGATTTAGAAGGGTTTTCTAAAGAATTGAAGAGATTTTATAAATTCGACCTATAATTATGTTTACAATAAGGAGCTTCGAGTCAAGAACCATCAGTTGGTGGTACGATCAGAAAGATGAAATAGATTTTAGTCCATCATATCAGAGAAAGGGACGTTTGTGGTCAAAAGAGGACAAATCGTATTTGATAGATTCAATTCTGAATGGTTTTGATATGCCAAAAATTTATTTAGCCGACTTTACCTTCTTCAATTCCGAATTAAACGAAAACCGAAGGCCTTTTGCGGTGGTTGATGGGAAACAGAGGTTTGAGGCCATGTTTGACTTTTTTGATGGTAATCTAACTCTCGACAAAGATTTTCTCTATCTTGATGATCCGACCTTAATCTTATCTAATCTAAGTTTTAAGGATTTAAAAACGACTCATCCCAAGATAGCGAGTAAATTTGAAAATTTTAATTTGTCCATTATTAGTA
Organism: Pedobacter changchengzhani; assembly: GCF_004354365.1. GTDB lineage: Bacteria > Bacteroidota > Bacteroidia > Sphingobacteriales > Sphingobacteriaceae > Pedobacter > Pedobacter changchengzhani. The sequence goes on along the minus strand of NZ_SJCY01000019.1, from coordinate 959 downwards.
TTATTACTGATAGCGATTCGCTGATAAATGAAATGTTCATTCGGCTCAACAAGAGTAAGCCATTAACTGGAGCAGAATTACGAAATGCTATGAAAGGCGAAGTTCCCGAAAAAACTAGGGAAATAATTAAGCACAATTTCTTCAAAGACAGAGTTAAATTTAATACTCAAAGAGGTCAAGATTCAAATGTTGCCACCAAGTTATTACTTATAGAATTCAGAGGTAAATTTGTGGACACAGGAAAAGGCCAACTCGATAAACTAGTGGATGATGTGATTGCATCGGAGTCTAATAATTTAAATAGTTCTTACTTATCTATAGTCCATGTATTGAATAATATGAATGATTCATTTATAAACAACGATCCACTTTTGTCATCATCTGGATTAATTCCTGTTTATTATTGGTTCTATCGGACATATGGAGATCTATACAAAGATATAAGAAACTTTTTAGTTCAATTTGAGCAGAAAAGAAAAGCTAATAGAACTGGGATTTTGAAAGATGAAGAATATACCAGTTATGACACTCTTACAAGGAGCGTGAACAATCAAACCAATCTACAAGGACTTTTCAATGTGCTTACAAGTAAATGGAAAGTATGGTTAGAAAACGGTAATTTATAGTCTCTACTAATCGAGATTGCCGAAGTAACAGTTGTGGCGCCTTTCGTAATGAAGTTCAAAAGAATTTATATTCATTTCTTAAATGAACGGCAAGCGCATCACCATTAAAATCCGAAGAATTGAATTGGTCAATGTCTATAGATTCTCTATGACCGATCCTAAGTGATAATGCTGTACCATCTATAAGATAAAAGGAATTAAATTGCGACACTATCCCTTTAAGTGTGTAAGTTGAAAAGTCACGTTAGGTTTTATATTTTAAGTCTTTGGTCAAATATAATCATAAATTGGTTTAGGACGATTCCCCAGTTTCTGATCGGCATTGTCCATTTT
>NZ_SJCY01000018.1 GCF_004354365.1 Pedobacter changchengzhani | reverse complement strand
AATATCCGCTGAACCTGCTTTTTTTCGTTCCCTCTGATTAATCCCGCACCTGCGGGACGCTAACCAGCTGAGCTAAGAAGGAGTATTAATATTTTTAATTTTTATAAGTTCAATATCCGCTGAACCTGCTTTTTTTCGTTCCCTCTGATTAATCCCGCACCTGCGGGACGCTAACCAGCTCAGCTAAGAAGGAGTATTAATATTTTTTCTATTTCAAATTTATTCATTACCAAACTCATTTGGCAATTACTATATAAAAAATCCCCACATTGCTGTGAGGATTTTTGCTCCCTCTCTTGGGCTCGAACCAAGGACCCTCTGATTAACAGTCAGATGCTCTAACCAGCTGAGCTAAGAAGGAGTATTAATATTTTTAATCTTTTATAAGTTCAATATCCGCTGAACCTAATTTTTTTCGTTCCCTCTGATTAATCCCGCACCTGCGGGACGCTAACCAGCTGAGCTAAGAAGGAGTACTGGTTATTTCCTAAAACGAGGCTGTTTGTGCTTTGCAGTACATAAGCCCTTGTTCGTTTTGGGAATGCAATATTAGGGCTTTTAAATTATTTATGCAATATTTGCAGTAAATAATTTTAAAAAAAAATTAACAAAATAGATATGAGCCTGATAATCATAGGTACTGTGGCTTTTGATGCCATTGAAACACCTTTCGGAAAAACAGAAAAAATAGTAGGTGGAGCCGCAACTTACGCAAGTTTGGCCGCATCTTACTTTTATAATAAGTGCAAAATCGTAGCAGTTGTGGGCGATGATTTCAAAAAAGAAGATATTGATGGGCTAAATGACCATGGTATAGATACCGAGGGTTTGCAAGTTAAAGCTGGCGAAAAATCTTTTTTCTGGTCGGGCAAATACCATAACGACATGAACAGTCGCGATACTTTAATTACCGAGTTAAATGTATTAGAGAATTTCGATCCAATTATCCCAGAAAGCTACCAAGACTGCGAATATTTAATGTTGGGCAATCTTACCCCTCAAATACAACAAACGGTTATTAAACGCCTTAAAAATCGCCCGAAATTAATTGTGATGGACACCATGAATTTTTGGATGGACATTATGATGGACGATTTATTAGAAACCATTAAAATGGTTGATGTTTTAACGATTAATGATTCAGAAGCTCGTCAGCTGTCTGGAGAATACTCGTTGGTAAAAGCGGCTAAAAAAATCCTCACCATGGGACCTAAATATTTAATTATTAAAAAAGGCGAACATGGTGCGTTATTATTTCAAGGCGATCAAATATTTTCTGCCCCAGCATTACCTTTGGCCGAAGTTTTTGACCCAACTGGTGCTGGCGATACTTTTGCTGGTGGTTTTATAGGCTATTTGGCTAAAGTTGGCACGATCAACTTTAATAATATGAAAAATGCAATTATTTACGGTTCTGCATTGGCATCATTCTGTGTAGAAGAATTTGGCACGGCGCGCTTGTTAAACTTAAGTGAAGAAGAAGTTTCTGGTCGTATTCAAGAATTTGTGAAATTGAGTGCATTTACAATAGAAGCCTAGTGGGTGAAAAGTTTAAAGTAGAAAGTTTAAAGTGTTCAATTAAGCACCTTAACTTTTGACTTTAAACTTTTAACTTTCCTATTACCGCAAACTTTTCGAAAACAGTTTCTGTATGTGGTGCATCTGGCAATTCATCGGTAAGATCCTGCCCAGCCCAATGTTCGTAATGTTTGCCATTTCTCCAAAGTCGACTGGCACCAACATCATAAATATTTCCATTGTAAGCTACCCAAATTTCGGGTTTATCTTGCCCGTTGCGCAATGCTAGCTGTTGCTTGGTATAAATTGGTAAATCCATTTGTGCTGAAATTAACACATAATTTTGATTTTAAGGGCAATTTTTCTACTAAAAAATGTTGTTGCCCTTTTTTGCTTTACGGCCTCATTGCTCGTTGTTGCAGGGTATGGCTTAGCCATTGGCATACCTATATATCATGTAATCACATCCGTCTTTCAAATATTCCAATGTATAAAACAAGGATGTTAAAACGCAATTGAATGAGCACAATAATTCTGATCGGGTCACTTACACTTCAAAACATCGTCCATGGGTTTTAAAGAAATTTATAGAACTGGGCATTGATAGATCTTTCGCCATGCAGATTGAAAAAGCGATTAAGAAATCAAAGAGTAGGGTTGTTATCGAAAAGATAATCTCAAACATAAATTCAGTCGACGATTTAGCTCATCTGGTTAGAGTCCCGATGCGTCGGGATTAATCAAAGGTGGTCCTTGGGGAGTAAAATCCCGAATTTTGGGAAGCCCAAGAGAGGGAGCCACTATCAAAAAAATCCTACAATGCTCTGTTAATTCCAACTTGTCGTGATCGTTTTTTGATCAATAAATCTTGTAAGACGACTTATCCATCCAAGGGAAAAGAGAGCAGACCAGTGAGTTTGTTTTTATAAACACTGATCTATGACCGGAGAATTAAAGAAGCGAGAATGTTAACTATGACATTAATGAATGAACGGTTTGTAGCATAGTCAACTTCGCATTTTTGATTGGTAAATAAGTAAACGATAATCCAAAGGACATAATGCAACGGCGACCTTACTTTTAAACAGTTGAAAATTTATTAAGTTTGTAAACTGCCAATAAAAAGGTGAGATGAAATGTATGAAAAGAACTTCAAATTTAATCCTCATTACTTTAGCTACAATTGCTTCTACTTATGCCTTGGTGCATTACGTTAAAATGGATCGTTTTGAATTTGCCTTCATTTTAAACTTCATGCTTATGTTCTTTGTGCTCTTTTTTACCAAAAACTTGAAACCTTACTTAACTTCTTCTTTCTATGATGAGAAAAATTGGGAAAGAAAGGGAACATTTTATGAATATATTGGTATAAATATTTTTAGAAAAATATTAGTTTGGACTGGTTGGGAAAAATTAATCAGAATAGATAACCCAATAGAGAAAAATACAAAAACGCTGACCCACCTTTATAATGAAACCAAAAAAGGAGAGTTGTCGCATATAATTATTTTAGTCATTGTGTTAGGCTTTAATATTTTTGCAATATGTAAGTTTGGCTTCCTTAAAACGGTGTGGTTGTTAATATTAAATATACTTTTACATCTTTATCCAATTTTCCTCCAACGATATAATCGGCCAAGGTTGAAGAGAGTATTAAATTTAAGCAACTGGAGAGAAAAATAGGATATCGTATATTCGCCAATCATCCGTTTCTCGTTTATAAATCAATATTGTAACATTTTAAAAACCATTAACGATGAAATCATTACTCACCCTCTTAATCATAATTACTTCTTTTGCAACCTCCAATGGACAGGGCAAGGATAGTACATTTTTAAATAAAGAATTTGTAAAGTCGGTAGCATGGACAAGAACGTCTGGTGAGTATCGTGCTTTAAGTTTCCAAGCCTACAATTTTGCAACATTGAGTTTGGATAAAGCATTGAGTGAAAAGAAAGATAAGCGCCCTAAATGCGTTGTAGTTGATATTGATGAAACCGTGTTGGATAATTCTGAATACTATGAGGTCGCAATTAAAGAGAAAAAACCTTTAAACTGGGAAAATTGGAAAAACTGGCTTTTAACTCAATCTGCCGATACGGTACCTGGTGCTGCAACATTTCTACGATATGCAGCATCTAAAAATGTAGAAGTGTTTTACCTAACCAATAGAGAAATCGATTTTAACGAATCCACATTAATCAATTTTAAAAAATTCAATCTGCCAAATGCCGATACAGCACATTATTTGCCAATGATTACCACTTACAATAAAGAAGGAAGACGTGCAGAAATTGCTAAAAACTACAATATCCTGTTGTTTGCTGGTGATAACTTGAGCGACTTTACAAGTTTTTTTTACAAGAATGGAGAAAATATTAATGAAAAAGTAGACGAACACCAGAAATTATTCGGCACTAAATTTATTGTATTGCCAAACAGTATTTATGGCAGTTGGGCTCGTTAAAAGAATCTTCAGTCCGCCAAAATTGGAATGTTAGAATCAGCAATTATGAGATGAACTAGCCAGTTATCGGTAAAATAAACCAAAAACGGCTTCCTTCTCCAACCTCACTTTCTACACCTATCTTGCCTTCATGTTTCTTTATAATTTCCGCACAAATGTACAAGCCAAGGCCTAAACCCGAATATTGGCTTCCCGAACTATCTGCTCTATAATAACGTTCGAAAAGATATGGTATTTTATCAGCTTCAATTCCAAGTCCTCGATCAATAACTGAAACTTGAAGAGCGTTTTCCAACGTTTCAAATTCAATGTGGATTTCTTGTGAACCAGGTGCATATTTTATGGCATTACCGATGAAGTTGGTAATCACCTGTCCAATTCTATCTCGATCGGCGTAGATTTTCAAAAGCTCATTTCCTGTTATGCTTATGGTGTGTTTCCCCTCTAAACCAATGTGTTCGCTACATTCTTCAATTAATTCACCTAGCGTAAAATAGGTTTTATTTAGATGAAGTTGACCATGGTTAAATTTACTTGCATTTAATAAATCTTCGATGAGTTTTTCAACTTTATCAATGGTTTTGTTAGACCAATCAATCAAATATTTTACTTTTGGCGATGGATCTTCTACCAATCGGTTTAGTAGCTGTACGGATGCCTTTAACGTCGTTACTGGCGTTTTTAGCTCATGGCTAGCAATGCTGATAAAATCGTCTTTCTGCTCTTGCAAAAGTTTTTGCTCGTTAATATCAGTACACGTACCAAACCACTTAATCAATTCTCCTTCCGAATTATAAAACGGCGCAGCTCTGCCCAATACCCAAATGTATTCGCCCGCATAATTTTTTAAACGATACTCCACCTCATAAGGATTTCCAGTTTCTAAAGCGTGGTTCCACTTTTTCCATGCGTTTTCCCGATCATCGGGATGGAACATTTGATCCCAACCTTCGCCCTTGCTCGATGCAAAATCTGATCCCGTAAAATCATACCATCTTTTATTGTAATACTCGTGCATGCCATTCGCATCGGTTACCCACACCATTTGTATAATCGAATCTGCCATTTGCCGAAATTCCAACGAACTTTCTTCTATAACTTGCCTGGCTTTTACCTGTTCTGTAATGTCTGTAGCCAAAACAAGAATACTCTCCGTTTCGCCATTTGCAGATTTAATGGGTTGGTAAAGAAGATCGAAATAATATTTTTTGAGTGTTCCGTTATGTTCTAATACACCAGAAATTTCATTGCTATAATACGCTACGCCTGATGTATAAACATCATCTAATATTTGTAAAAATGGTTGACCTTCTAATTCTGGCAAGGCTGTTGCCAATCTCTCACCTATTACAGATGCCGTTTTGCCCCAAAATTCTAATACTTTGTTATTAGCTGTTTCAATTATTAAGTCTCTAGTTTTCAACAGCCCAATACCAACAGGAGCTTCTGTAATTAAACTGTTTAATCGCCATTCGCGCTCGGCCAAGTCTTTTAAATTTTGGTTGATAACTTGATTCTGTTTAATCCTAGTTGTGGTTTCACTACAGGTTACCAACACCCCACCAATTTTTCCGTCAACATCAATTACCCTACTGTATCCAGAGGTCCAATAAACCTCCTCCAATTTATTGTTTCTAAAAATTGGCATCAACTGGTCTTCATTCCAAGTAGATTCTCCGCCCGCCATTACTTGATCGATTAGCGGTTTAATGGTCGGCCATATTTCTGGCCAACAATCTTCGCCTCGCTGTCCAAGTGCCTTTGGGTGCTTTCCCTCATTACCTAAACTCGGCCTATATGCATCATTGTAAAACTGAATCAGATCGTTTCCCCACCATAAGAACATAGGTAATTTAGAGTGGAAAATAATACTCAGTGTAGTAAGCAAATTTCTCGACCACTTATCTGGCGTGCCCAATACGGTTTTAGACCAATCGTAAGAGCGGGTTAATTGCCCCATTTCACCGCCACCTTCTAAATAAATTCGATAGGCATTTTTACTATATTCATGATGTAACATAATTTAAAATATTGGGTAAGCGAATTAAAACTATGAAACTGATGAATATTTGTAAAAGCTATTTTAAATTATAAATGCCTTACAGGAGCAAGGCATTTAGTTAAATATATTATAATGCTGCCGCACCGGCCGAAGCAACTTCATGATCTTGTTCTACTGAACCGCCTGAAACACCAATTGCACCCACAATATGGCCATCGCTATTTTTTAAAACCACACCACCCGGAAAGGTAATTAAACCACCGTTAGAGTGCTCAATATTGTATAAAGGTTGTCCGGGTTGAGATAGTTTACCAATCTCGCCAGAATTCATATCAAAGTAACGTGCTGTTTTTGCTTTTTTGATCGAAATATCTACCGATCCTAACCAAGCATTATCCATTCTATGAAATGCTTTTAAATTTGCGCCTTCATCTACTATTGCAATGTTCATCGCTACGCCGATTTCTTTGGCTTTCGTTTTCGCCGCATGCGACATTTTTTCTGCTTCTTCTAATGATATGCTCATAATGATTCGTTAATTATTAATATAATGAACAAGATGTAGATGAATATGTTTGGAATATGCTTAAATATAGCACAAAGTGAGGCATTATTTTGGACGAATTCAATTTTGTCCAAACCCTTCAAACCGTCTCACCTTAATTTTTATTATGAGGATATAATTTTCATTTAACTCCAAAAAAGTATTTCATCAAATACCTCTTTTAAATAATTTACGGCATAATTTTTGCCATTGGGATGACAAATCAGATAAATGAATAACGCTATAAAATATTGCTGGCTACTGCTTGTGGCCTTTTCTATGCAGGCTTGCGCACAAAAAAGTGAATCAAAGTATTTCGATTTAGAATTTATGGGTCACAAGTTTAATAATGTTGAACAGGCTATAGATGGTAACAGGCTGACATACTTGTTATACGATAATTACCCTAGAGATTGGTATCAATCCAGCACCTCACAATTTCTAATCGCAAATTCTGGAGTAAAAGATACATTGCTAATCTCGGTGAGAATAGAGTTTTTAAATATTAACGGAGGTGTTTCTGGTCCAAAACTCGAAAAAGGAACATTCTTGATGGGGAAAAACTTTGTTGGTAGCAATTTTGACTCAAAATGCAATTTTTCCGACGGTAAGGCTGGCCCTTTTATTGAAGTGCAAACTTCAATTGTGGGTACCGATAAATCAAAAGATTATGTTTCTGGCACTTATAATTTTCATCATGATAGTGGTAAAATCGTGATTGAAGACATTCAAAAAGATAGTGAGGGAATAGGATTTATTTCTGGTTATTTTGAAGGGACAGTTAGTAACGAAACCACTACTATAGATACCCACGCAGATGAGGACGCAATTTGTAAAAGTGAAAATTATAAATACGAAACTTTACCCATTAAAGGTAAATTTAGACTAAGATTAAAACAGACGAAATAACTCATAAAAAAATGAAAAAAATTGTAATATGTATATGCATCGCTCTAACTGCTTTTGCTTGTAAACAAAAGGCAAAAACGGTAGAAAATACCGAGACTCCTGTAGCCACGGTTAATGAAGCTAAAACAGACAGCACTAAAAATAATGATGTTTTTGACATCAATAAAATTCCAATTTCGGACCACGACTTAGGTGAATTCCCGTATTTAAGTGCACCAGACAAATATGGTTATGGGGATTATGCAGGGGGGATGAGAAAAACTGATATTTCTGATTTTGACAAAGAATACTTCGCTGTAAATGGTAAATTGATCCCGCAGGAGGGTAAAAGCTGTAAAGTTGGTATTGATGTACTTAATTCTCAAACTACCCAATTTAATAGTTTAATTGTAGAGAAAAGTTTTGAAAAGGCTATTTTAGCATTAGGTGGTGTGCAGGTAAACAATGTGCCGGTACCACAGTCTGAAATTGAACGTATTGGCAATAAAGAATTAATTGACAAGCACTACGGTTATTCTATCGATTATAACTTGTTAGATGATGTTAAAACTTATGTGATTAGAACAAAAGATAAAGTTGTATGGATTCAGTTTAGCCTTTTAAATAAAGAATCGGGTAGAATTACTTTTTTGGAACAGGGAAAGCTTGAAACATTAGCAATTAAAAAGATAACTGCTGATCAAATGAAAGCCGATATCGATGCCAACGGTAAAGCTGTCTTAAACATTAATTTTGACACGAATAAATCTTCACTACAGCCCGATGGTCAAACGGTTGTAAACGAAATCGGAACATTGTTAAAAGCAAATCCGAATTTAAAACTTTCTATAGAAGGTTACACAGATAATGTTGGCAATCCGGCTCAAAACAAACAACTGTCTATCGATAGAGCCAATACGGTTGTAAACTATTTAGTGGCGATTGGAATTCCAAAACACAATTTAAAAGCGAATGGGTTTGGTGCAGAAAAGCCATTAGTTGCGAATGATACTGATTTAAACAGAGCAAGAAATAGAAGAGTAGAATTGGTAAAGTTTTAAAAAATCTCTTTGAAACAGCAAATCCACGATGTAAATTAGTTCTACGACATTCGTCAACTTTATTAAGTTGCAGTCATTTTTATAGTTTTCGTTTGTTCTCGTGTTTTTTTTTACAACTCTCCCCTCTTTATGCAGTATTTACCCTGTTAATTTTAGCATTATATTTCTAAATTGCATTATTAAAAAACTCAAAAGAAATATACATAATGCAAGATTTAGAACAAACCTTTCGTTGGTTCGGGCCCAATGACGAAGTTGCCTTAGCTGATATTGTACAAACCGGGGCAACAGGAATTGTAACGGCTTTACATCACATTCCATGTGGTAACGAATGGACTGAAGATGAGATTATCGAAAGGAAGAATATTATAGAAAATGCTGGTTTAACTTGGTCGGTAGTGGAAAGTGTAAATATCCACGAAAGTATAAAAATTGGCGAGCCGGAAAGAGATCATTATATCGAAATTTACATCCAATCACTAAAAAATTTAGCTAAAAACGGTTTAAAAATAGTCTGCTATAATTTTATGCCTGTTCTCGATTGGACTCGAACGCATTTAGATTATCGCTTAGAGAATAATGCCAGTGCTTTGCGGTACGATGCTATCGCTTTAGCTGCTTTTGATCTGTATATTTTAGAAAGGCCAGAAGCTTTTAATGTTCATTCGGCAGAAGTACAAACGAAAGCCAAAGCTTATTTAGAAAGTTTGCCTGCAGATGAAGTAAAAACTTTAACTGATACCATAATGGCTGGTTTACCAGGAACTGATGAGGTTTTTACGGTTGAAGAATTTAAGCAGCATTTAAAGCGTTATGCAAACGTTGATGCTAAAAAACTTAAAGAAAATTTATCGTACTTTTTAAATGCAATTATGCCTGCGGCGGAAGCTGTGGGGATTAAAATGTGCATTCACCCTGATGATCCACCGTTTCCGATTTTAGGTTTGCCAAGAATTGTTTCTACCGAGAGTGATTTGAAAGATATTGTGAATTTTGTAAAATCGCCAAGTAACGGACTTACATTTTGTACAGGGTCTTTAGGTGCAAATCCGGCTAATGATTTGCCGGGCATTGTAGAACGTTTGGGCGAGCATATCCACTTTTTACATTTGCGTAATGTACAACGCGAGGCAGATGGAAGTTTTCATGAAGCAGAACATTTAAGTGGAAGTACCGACATGTTTGCTGTGATGAGAAATGTGGTTTTGGAACAGCAGAAGAGAGAGAAAGCAGGAAGAACAGATATAGCAATCCCGATTAGACCTGACCATGGGCATAAAATTTTAGATGATTGGAGCCGTAATAATTATCCCGGATATTCGATAATTGGGCGAATGAAAGGCTTAGCAGAATTGCGAGGATTGGAAATGGGCGTTAAACGTTCTCTATAATTTTAAAAAAAGGATAAAAATGGGAAATTTATTTTCGTTAAAAGATAAAGTAATTGTAGTAACAGGTGGTACTGGTATCATCGGTAAATCATTCATTAAAGGCATAACACAGGCCGGTGGAATTGTTGGTATATTAGGTAGAAATGAAAAAGTAGCCAACGAGCGGACAGCAGAAGTAATTAAAAACGGTGGAAAAGCCATTGCTTTAATCGCCGATGTTTTAGATGAAAAAGCCATTGAAAATGCAAAAGATAAAGTGTTAAATGCTTTTGGCAGAATAGATGGTTTGGTAAACGCTGCGGGTGGCAATATTCCGGAGGCAATCATCCTGAAGCAAGATGATATTTTCGATATGAATATCGATGGCATGCGCAAAGCGATGGAACTTAACCTTTGGGGAACTTTAGTGCCTACACAAATTTTCGGTAAGGCCATGGCCGAAACTGGTAGTGGAAGCATTGTAAATATATCTTCTATGAGTGCTAAAAGAGTAATTACCCGCGTTTTGGGTTATAGCATGGGTAAAGCTGCGGTAGATTGCTACACCCAGTGGTTCGCCGTAGAAATGGCCAATCGGTATGGAGATAAATTACGAATGAACGCAATTGCGCCAGGTTTTTTCTTAACCGAACAAAATAGAGCCTTATTAACCAATCCTGATGGAACCTATACAGAGAGGGGAAGTTTGGTTTTAAATCAAACGCCATTTAAACGATTTGGAGATACAGATGAGTTGATTGGTGCTTTACAATGGTTGTTGAGTGACGCTTCTGCATTTGTTACCGGAACCGTAATTAATGTGGATGGCGGTTTTTTTGTAAATAGCGGTGTTTAAAGTATTTATAGCTTTTTTACCACTAAATGGCCTAACAAACACTTGTTAAAAAAGTATAGCGATTTATTCATTTTTTTAAAAAATGCCATTTATTGTAAAATAATGGCATTTTTGCAATACAATTTATTTTATCAGCTTGCGAGGTACTAGGGTTATTCGATTTATATTTTTTGGCAATTACTTTGTTGGTATTTTGGCTGTTGCTTTAAATTTAGAAGGACTTGCGCAATTAAACCTGCCTTACAACTCGTTAACATATTACGCCTTACTCTTTCTTGCGCCAATTGTTTACTACACTTACGCATATAATAGAGCAACTTTAGTTACCTCAGAAAGTAATTTAAGAACGAAATGGTACTTTGATAACAAAAAGTTCATCGGCATCAGTCAGGCCGTACTTTTTACAATCTGTTTAATTTTAGCATTAAGTTTTTTATATCAAAATTTCGAAAATATTATTCATTTGCCTTTTTTATATTGGTTAGCCATAATCATTATTGTGCTTGCGGGCGGCTTATATTATGGTTTATTACCTCGATCATTTTTACCTTTTAACTTACGCAATACCGGTTGGCTTAAAGCTTTTGTAATTGGATTTGTTTGGGCATGTTGCGCAAATGTATTGCCTCTAATTTTCTTAAAAATTGAGTTAAATGTTGGAAGTTTAAATTTCCTTTTATGGACATGGCTGTTCATCAAAAATTGGATGTTTTGTACCGTTAATGCGATAATTTTCGATATTAAAGATTATCCCACAGATGCAAATAAGCAATTACGAACTTTTGTAGTGCGTTTTGGTTTGCGTAGTACCATTTTTTACGTCTTGATGCCTCTCCTTGCTATCGGATTATTATCGATGTTTACTTTTGCATATTTTATGCACTTTAAACTAGAAATGTTGATTTTTAACGTATTGCCTTTTCTGCTCACTACTTTTGTTGCCTATAATATGTATAAACGAAAAAGCATTTTATTTTATCTTATTGTAATAGATGGATTAATTTTTTTTAAAGCACTTTGTGGCTTATTGGGGATGCAGTTTTTGTAAGAGAGAATATTTGAGCAACGAATAAGGAGCAAGCCTGCCTGCCGGACAGGCAGGGAACAAAGACCATAGCATCAACAAAACCCAACATGCTATTCAAATCACCTTTGTGGGTTTGGGGATAAAAAACTAGCAAGTCGCTCCTAATCTAATTACTAACGTCTAACTACTAAATACTCTTTAATAATTTCAACTTACTAAATGGCCAACTACGATAAAATTGCTAATTATTACGATTTCCTTAGTCGGTTAATATTTTTTAAATCGCAAGTAAATGCGCAAATCTCCCAATTAAAATATCTTGATAAAGGTGCATCTATTTTAATTGTAGGCGGTGGTACAGGATGGATCTTAGATGAAATCTCAAAAATTTATCATGGAGGATTAAAAATTACTTATTTGGAAATTTCGGAGAAAATGATCGTACTATCTAAAAATAGAGATTTTGGGAATAATGAGGTAGAATTCGTTCGCAGTGCTGTCGAGAGTTTCAACTTTACCAAGCAATATGATTTTATATTAACCCCTTTCCTGTTTGATAATTTTAGTAGAGAAAAGGCAGAAATCGTTTTTAATCACTTAAACAAACAACTAAAAACTGAAGGAAAATGGTTTATGGTAGATTTTAACCTAAAAGGGAAAAAAGGTTTTTGGTGGAGAAAAATTATTTTAAAATTAATGTACTTGTTCTTTGGCTTATTAGGAATTGTCGAAGTATCAGAACTTATCGACTTGAAACCATTTTTTGATAGCAATAATTATAAAATTATAGATGAGCATTATTACTACGGAAACTTTATAAAATCAAGTATATATGCTCGAATACTATAAATATTGGAATAAAATTGTACCCACAATGGTAATTAAAAATAGCGCACCGACTACAATTCTATCTACAATAATTCTTTCTTGTATTGTAGAAGGCTGTGCAATTTTCTTTGTGTTTTCAATACTGAAATCTCTTGATAATCTAAAAAGCGAAGTGTCTAACTTAATAATCATAACAAATTGTTTTAGTTAATATATTTGATAACAAATTACAAGCCAATTTTTTTTGCCAATTATGCAAATCTTTAATAACTTGGTTTTGTTAGCTAAAGAATTGACTAGTATATCGATATAACATGAAATTATTACAAAGGTTTTAACAGGCTGATATTAAATTGATGTTTTAAAAGTTTACGAAATAGAAAATGTCTTATTGTTCCATCATAAATGATATGCCCACAGAAAAAAGGGCGCTTCATAAAAATTACCATGATTATTACTATGGTTTTCCTATTCATAACGACGATGAATTGTTTTGTCGATTGGTTTTAGAAATTAATCAAGCAGGTTTAAGTTGGGATATTATTTTAAAAAAAGAAGCTTCGTTTAGGTTGGCGTATGATAATTTTGAGATTGACAAAGTGGCGAATTACAGCATTGAAGATTGCGAAAGGCTTTTGGCTAATCCGGGTATCATCCGTAATAAATTGAAAATTAATGCTGCAATAGAGAATGCAAAAACCATCCAGATTTTGCAAAAAGAGTTTGGCTCGTTTAAAAATTGGTTAATTGCGCACCATCCAAAAGCGAAAGAAGAATGGGTAAAATTATTTAAAAAGACTTTCTTTTTTACTGGCGGAGAAATTGTTAACGAATTTTTAATGAGTATTGGTATTTTACATGGCGCGCATGATGAGGATTGTCCCATCCATCAAAAAATATTAACGCTTAAATCTATGGTAGATTAATAAATGGATTTTCTAATTTTTCGTCATGTAAATATTAGTTTGTAACCCAAAATTAATGTCCTCTGTATAACCTTACAGTTGATTTTTTCTCTAATAATTAAAACAATTGTAATGTTTAGATAGTTAGCATAATGGACAATTAAGAACAGAAGCATGAAGAAAGTTTACGTATTAGAAGATAACGACGATATTAGAGAAATAATTGAGTTTTTATTGGTTGATGGTGGATATAACTTTACAGGTTTCCCTAATGCGAAGAGTTTTTTCCAGGGTATTGAGGGCAATACACCCGATATTTTCATTTTAGATATTATGTTGCCTGATGGAAATGGCTTAGATATCTGTCGTGATTTAAAGGAAAGACAAGATACCAAAAACGTGCCCGTGCTTATGATGTCGGCAAATACCGATATGATGACAACAAAAAACAGATGCAAAGCTGAAGATTTTATTAGTAAACCCTTTGATATCGATGATTTTGTAGGACGGGTAGATCATTTACTCAAAGATAACATCGCTTCATAAATCCATCATCGCTGTCGCCCTGGCACAAACACTGTTTATTGTCACTTTTATTTTCATCCAATAAATAGTTTTTTGCTAATTATTGATTGCGCAATCTCTCTAATAATGCGCCCATTTTTTTGTGGTTTTGCTTTCAAACTTAAAGGAAAAAAGCGCTTCTTATGCCCAATCTTCCAAAATTTCACCATCGATTCTAAAATTTGCTTTATCCGTTGGCTATCAAATAATTATCGTACTAATCTCATTTCATGCTATCATTAAAACTAAAAAGCTTTGTAATGTGTACATTTGAGGTCAATTTCGGTTAATATGCCCCTTAAAAGATACTTTAGTTTAATATTTATTCTATTTATTGCATTTCCTGCCTTTGCGCAAAATACATTTTCTTTAAGTGGTACTATTCGCGATGCCAGCACTGGAGAAACACTTATTGGTGCAACGATAAAAATAATAGGTCCCTCAAGTGTTGGTACCCAAACAAATGCCTATGGTTACTATGCGCTAAAGCAAGTGGCTGGCAATTATGTAGTTAGCATCAGCTATGCTGGATATGTTACGGTAACTAAAAGTATTATCTTGAATAAAAATATCAAGCTAGACCAAGAAATTAAAAGTGCTAACAATTTATCAGAAATTACGATAAGTGCTTCCGATAGGAAAAATGAGAACGTAAAAAGTGCACAAATGGGCTTAGAGCGGGTTGATATGAAAGCGCTTAACAATGTGCCCGTTTTATTAGGAGAAAAGGACATTTTAAAAACCATTCAACTTTTACCCGGCGTAAAATCTGGTGGAGAGGGCAATACAGGTTTTTATGTTCGTGGTGGCGCTGCCGATCAAAATTTAATTATTTTGGATGAAGCCGTAGTTTATAATTCATCTCACTTATTGGGATTTTTTTCAACCTTTAATGCAGATGCGATAAAAGATGTAAGCTTGTATAAAGGAGGCATGCCCGCGCAATATGGTGGACGATTATCATCTGTTTTAGATGTTAAAATGGACGATGGAAATAATAAGGAATTCAAATTTCAAGGCGGTATTGGTTTAATTGCTTCCCGCTTAAAAGCCGAAGGACCAATTGTTAAAGATAGAGGTTCTTTTATGGTGAGTTTCCGCAGAACCTACATCGATCTTTTTTTGAGGGCTTCGCCAGATTCATCAATAAATGGCAGTACCCTTAATTTTTACGATATAAATGCTAAACTTAATTATAAAATAGACGATAAGAATACCATTTATTTATCGGGATATTTTGGTAAAGATAACATCGGTATTAAAGATCTTTTTGAAAACAATTGGGGCAACACAACTACAACAATAAGGTTAAATCATATTTTTAATGCTCGGTTGTTTTCTAACACTTCGTTAATTTACAACGATTACAGTTACACCGTTAAATTGCTTAGTGATGTTTCCAATTTTAAAGCGACATCTTTAGTTAGAGATTTCAACCTTAAACAAGATTTTCAATATTTTAGCAATAAACACATTTTAAGGTTTGGCTTAAATGCAACCCATCATCGCATTTCACCAATAGCCATTACTTCATCACAAAGCTCGCAGGTTAATAATTTAATGCAAGAAAAGCGTTATGGATTAGAAAGTGCAGTTTATGTTTCGGATGAATGGAATGTGAGCGATAAACTTAATTTTTTATACGGCATGCGGTTTTCTGCGTTCTCTTTGCTCGGGCCAGGCAACTTTAAAACGTACGATGATAAAAATAATATTACTTCAAGCTCGGCTGTGGAAAGTGGTGTGTTTTATAAAAATTATTTCAATTTAGAGCCACGCTTTTCGGTAAGTTACCTGTTTAACGAACAGAACTCGATAAAAGCATCTTACAACCGCAACACACAAAATATCCATATTTTAACAAATGCAACATCGAGTTCGCCAACCGATCAATACGTGTTGAGCAGCAATAACATTAAGCCAGAAATTGCAGATCAGGTGGCCTTAGGGTTTTTTAAAAATTTGAAGGAAAATACGTACGAATTATCTGCAGAGGTTTATTATAAATGGTTGCAAAATCAAATCGATTATAAAAACGCTGCGCAACTTTTGGCCAACTCAAATTTAGAATCAGAACTGCTTTATGGCGTTGGACGAGCGTATGGATTAGAGTTATTTTTTAAAAAAAAATTCGGCAAATTAAATGGCTGGGTAGGTTATACTCTATCTAAAACCGAACGAAAATTTGATAAAATAAACGATGGCAACTATTTCCCATCACGGCAGGATAGAACCCACGATTTCTCTTTTGTAGGTATCTATAACTTAAGTAAAAGGTGGACTTTCTCTTCCAGTTTAATTTACAGTACAGGTAATGCGGTAACCTACCCGGCAGGAAAATATGTAATTGGCGGACAAATAAATTATTATTACACCGAGCGTAATGCTGGCCGAATGCCTTATACAATGCGATTAGATTTAAGCGCAACACTTGAAGGTAAAAACAAAGGCAAGTTTCAATCTAGCTGGAATTTTGGAGTTTACAATGCGCTAGCAAGAAAGAATCCATATTCGATCGAGTTTATTAATGATGAGAACAATCCACAGAAAACAGTTGCACAACAAACATCGTTATTTGGCATTATTCCATCAATTACATGGAATTTTAAATTTTAGCATAATGAATAAATTAATCATACTAGTGTTTTTTGTTTTAAGCCTCAGCGCTTGTAAAAAAATAATACAAATTGATCTTAACAACGCTAAACCAGTTTTAGTTATAGAAGGAAATATAGATGATATATTTGGCATACAACAAATAAAAATAAGCAAAACGAATGCTTTAGACGGCGATGATGTTTTTCCTAAAATTTCGGGAGCAACCGTTAAGGTTACCGATAATTTAGGTAACGTTAATGTCTTTACAGAGGCAAGTCCTGGCGTTTACAATAAAACAATGAAAGGCATTGTGGGTAGAACGTACAGTTTAGCAGTAGGTTTTGCTGGCCAAACTTACATTGCAAGTTCAACTATGCCAAAAAAAGTTGTCTTGGATTCGATTGGGATTTTAAAGGTAAATTTATTTGGAAAAGACAGAAAAAACTTGGTTGCTTATTTTAAAGATCCAATTGATGATGTAAATTTTTATAGGTATTACATGTACGTTAACCGAAACTTGGTTAGAAATATTTACGTTAGCAACGATCGTTTAACAAACGGCAACGCTATTAGGCAACAATTTTTTTACAGCAGCGATGATGTTGACCAGTTAAAAACAGGTGATAAAGTTTATCTAGAAATGCTAAATATCGACAGTAATATTTTTGATTATTGGTATAGTTTAAGTCAGCAGGTTGATAGGGGGCCAAACCAAAATGCAACGCCTTCTAATCCATCATCAAATATTACAGGCGGTGCTTTAGGTTACTTTAGCGCACAAACCTATCAATTAGATAGTTTAACCGTAAAATAAATTTATTGGTTAAGGTGTTTATAAATAGCGCGGATGGTGAATAAAAAAATTGATTGCGATTGGTATTAAAATAACTAAACTAAAAATTCGATAAAGAGTAGTCTCATTGCTACGCTTGTTAATATTAACCCGAACTTGATAATTTAATATTACATTCGAGATTCTGATTGGTGTTTTGGGTTAGAGCGACCGTCACCCTGAATTCAGCTCAAGGTGTTTATAGCAGGCAATATGCTGAACCAAAAAACCGTGAACGCAGAAGGAAAGCCTAAGTTTAACGCCAATGAAACATGCTTTTCAACAAAATAATTATCCAACTCAATTCATTTTAAGCAATAACGCATCCCTATTTTACGGTGTATCTTAATATTGTTCTGCCTAAGTTTCCACTTCCATCTATACCTTCAATAATTACTTTATATTGTCCTTTGCCATCTGCATTGTAAAATTCGAAAGATGCATTTCCAGCTTCGTCGGTTATAATTTTCGGGTTCCAGTAAATGGTTGTACGTAAATCGTTTCGGTTAAGGCTAGTTGGCGTAATATACTTTGGCGAGTAGAATTCTCTTGCTTTGTTATAGCCCATTGGCGTAAATGTAATCTCGTAATTTTTGGGTAACATATCCAATAATTGGCTTTTCGTTATTTTTTGTCCTTTCGCTGCTTTTTTGCTATTAATTACAATTACCCCATTAACTTGGTATGTTCTGTTCACTAAACCAAGCTCATCTTTAAGAAATACTTCTACTGATTCTATTTGAGCTGGATTTACGCTCGATAAAGCATTAAAATCCAACATCATACCATTAACAAAAATCCCCATTGGCACTTTCTTGCCCTGATTATAATCTCTACTTACGTAGAAATTATAGTTATCGTAAGTTACCCCGGGTGCCAAGCTTTTAAGGCACTCCACAATAGCATTACAGCCTGCAAATTGATCGCCACTTATTTCATGGTCGGCTATTGTACTTAAGCCAGATAAAGCAGAAAAATCTTTATGAGAAGGCTTATCAACAGCTTTAGCTTTAATGGTAATGTCTTTTAGGGTATGTAAGTAAGCGTATTGTTTTTTGCTATTGTCTAAATAGGTATTAAGTGTGCTATCAATATTTAAAATTTCTTCTGCCACGTTAAAATTTTTGTTGGTACTTGGAGTTGGTGTACCATTTAAACTAAGCGTCATGGCTTTATAATTTACATTGTACTTTGCACTAATCGTTACTTTTGAAGTATCGTTTAATACCAAATTCTGAAATTTGAAATTGCCAACTGGATCCGTTGTGCCCTCCAAACTAAATCGTTTATCGGGTATGGTTAAAAGTAATGTGCCTTTCCTAACGGGAATACCGTTCGACATGCGTAAAATTCCATAAACATCGATGCCTTGTTCGGGTAAAAAAGCAATTTTAGGCAAAGTATTGCCAACAATATCCGAATAGCTATAGCTTCTATATCCTTGTGTAAGCAACAGTACATCTAAATCGGCATTTTTTTTCGCATCTGGCGCATTGAAATAATAATTTGCTCTTTCTATATAACCTTTAACATCGCTATTTAAAAGTAAAGTAGTTAATATTGTGGTTGCGCCATCCTCATTAAAAGGAACTTTAGTTTCATCAACCACAGCTACCGAAAAATTACCAACTACCGGTAGGTTATCTTTTTTAGCCACCACATTTATTTTTACTTTTTTCTTAGTACCGTAACTTGGTGCACTTGTGGTTAAATTAACACTTAATTTATTTAAGTGCTGAATAAAGGCTAGCCTTTCGCTAAGTACTTTACCGTATTCGTTAAATAAAGTAAGTTGTGTAATCCCATTAGGAAATTTGGTTTTAGAGATGGTTGTATTGTAATCTTTATTTGTTAATTCAGTTTTTGCACCGTAGCATATAACACCTTGACTTTGCGCCAACAAGTAGAATACTTTGCCCTTGTTTTTTTGAAAGAAAGATTCGTTGGCGGTAATTTTTATATCGATATTTTCAGCATTACTATTATCCACAGTTATTGCTATGCCATCGCTTTTTGTTGCTGGTAAATTTAGGGTTTGCGTAGATCCATCAGCATAAGTTATACTTGCTTTGTATGTCTTTCCGCTTTCAGGTGTAAACGTAAAACTACCCATTCCTAAATGTTGGGCAGTAAATGTGGCCACTTGTTTGCCGTCGTTATCGGTAATTATCCCTTTCGCATTTATACCTGAACCATCACTTTTTAAAGCTTTAAAAGCCACGCGGTTGTTTAATCCCTCAATTAAATTCCCACCTTCAGGAAAAAATTGAAAATCTTTACTAATAATTGCATTTTTGAGTTGAAAAGTACTATTTATAACATCTTTTTCAGTCGAATTTATACTTGTTAAAAGTTCTCCCTTTTGCAACTGGTATTCTGCATTTTGGTTAGCAGACATTGGAACAACTAAAAATCCTTGAATATCGGTAGTGCCTTTTCCTTTAGTTACAATTTCTCCTTTAGTTACTACTTTCCAGGTTACGCTTTTGTTTGCGTAGGGCTTATTATTTGCATCTTTAAATTGTATGCGGGCATCAATTTTTTCTAATTTATCAGTCGATGCATTTTTAAAAGTAATATGCGTTTTAAGTTCCTTATCAATTGCCTCGCCAACATAAAAGGATTTATTAAAATAGGCCGGAAATTCTGAATTTAACATCCACATGGTGTAAGCCCTAACGTGATAATTGCCTTGTTTAAAATTGCTAAGCGGTAAAGGAAAATTACCCGATGCTGTGCCGCCAACAACCGGAAGTTTTATGGTTTGAATAAGAGAATCGCGCTGATTAATAACATCTACGTAAACAATTTTGCTTAAACCCGATAAAAAGTTTTGATTTTCAGTTATGTAAGCTTTAAACCAAACGGTATCTGCAACTGCATAATAAGGTTTATCAAAATGAAGGTAAACTTTTTCTGCAGGATAATCATTTAAAGCCTTATTGGTTTTATCGATTAAGGTTTTAATGCCTATTGTATCGGTTTGAGCTAATGCTGAAGAATGAAAAGCACTAAAAATGGCAATATTTATTAGGAGTATTCTAAAAATTTTCATGTATCGGATATTATATTCTTTAGTATTGTAAATATATCCATTTATAAATAAGCTTGGTTAAATTGATTGATGTTTAACACTTTTTTACAAAAAAACCGATACTGCGGTAAACAATATCGGTTATAAATATAAAATGGGATGTGATTTTTTTATTTTTTTTCGATTAGAAACTCACTCAACGGTGTTCTAACTTTTTTAAGATTAACCAGCCAGTCTCCACTTTCATCGCGGGTGCCGATTGGCAAAATAGTTACACTCTTCAAACCTATTTCATTCAAACCTAAAACTTCATCATACTTAGCATTGTCAAAACCTTCCATTGGTGTAGCATCAACTTTTAATAAAGCTGCCTGTGCAACTGCCATTCCAAACCCAATATAAGCTTGGCGCGCAGCATGCTCAAAATTAACACTTTCTGGTCGAGGTACATAATTGCTAATCAACATTTTTTGATAGTCGGCAGTAGATTCTGGTGGTGTACCACGTTCTTGATGTGTAAGTGTAAATACATCGTTAATACGGTCTTCGGTATAATTATCCCAAGCGGCAAAAACCAATAAGTGAGAACAATCTACAACTTGTGCTTGATTAAAAGAGTGCGCCAATAAAGTCTTTTTTAATTCTGGGTTGGTCACTTCAATTACTCTAAAAGGTTGCAAGCCTGATGAAGTTGGCGCTAATCGCGTTGCTTCAATAATCTGGTCAACTTTGTTTTGATCAACCGGTTGACCATTCATTTTTTTAACAGCATATCGCCAGTTTAAGGCTTCTAGTAAACTCATGTTCTAAATTCTTTAAGCACCAAAGGTGGATAAATATTTTTTATCAAATCTTGATGTATGGTAATAAAAAAAGGCCAGTTGTTAAAACTGGCCTAAACTTTAATTTTTTAATTTGTTTTTAAAAACCTTCTCTAGTTTTTCTAATTTAGGGAGGATAACCAATCTGCAATAGCTAGAATTGGCATTTTTGTTAAAGTAGTTTTGGTGGTAACCTTCTGCAACATAAAAAGGTTTTGCTGCTTCAATAGCCGTAACTACAGGCTTTCCGTAGGCGTTCGTTTTGTTCAACTCAGCTTTATATTTTTCGGCTGTTGCCTTTTGCTGAGGCGTATGGTAAAAAACCACCGAGCGGTATTGGGTTCCAGAATCTGCACCTTGACGGTTTAGTGTTGTCGGGTCGTGACTTTTCCAAAAAACCTCAAGCAAATCATCATAACTGATTATTGCAGGGTCGTACGTAATCTGAATCACTTCTGCATGCCCGGTACGACCGGTACAAACATCATCATAACTCGGGTTGGCAACTGTGCCACCTTCAAAGCCAGATTTTACAGCAACTACACCTTTTAATCTTTGAAAAATAGCTTCAGTACACCAAAAACAACCCATTCCGAATGTAGCTTTCTCCGTTTTGGCTTGTGCATTTACACCACTTAGCGTAAATGCTGTTAATAATATTAGAATTATTCTTTTCATCTGTATGTGTTTTTAAAACTTGTTACTTAATTATACGAAAAATTGATCAATATAGTTTCTAACACATTAATAATGGATGTTTTATGACAATTTATTTATGTTTTCTAAATTAATCAACCGTGTTAATAACTTAAGTAATTGAAATATAGCATCATATATATTTTGAATTTAATAACAACGTGGTTATTAACAATTGTTTTTAAATTCGTTAAACAAAAAAATATAAATATGTCTGCACCATATATTCCATGTTTAGATTTAGGATCTTACATCAACGGTAATGAAGAACAAAAGAAACACTTTTCTGATGAGTTAGGTCGCGCGTTTAACGATTCGGGTTTTGTAACCATTACCAATCATGGTTTAAGTCAAGATTTAATTGATAAACTTTACGAAAACATAAGGGCCGTTTTTGCCTTGCCTGTAGAAACAAAACGTAAATACGAAAAGCCAGAATTGGCTGGTCAACGTGGTTATACTAGCGCTGGTAAGGAAACAGCCAAAGGTGCAAAAACACCAGATTTAAAAGAATTTTGGCAAATTGGGCAACAAGTTACCGATGGTGATCCTGTAAAAAATGAATACCCTAAAAATGAGGTTCTAGAGGAATTACCAAATTTCAATCAGGTAACCGAAGAAGTTTATAAAAAATTGGAAGAAAACGGAAAGCATCTTCTACGTGCGATTGCCGATTATTTAGGCTTACCGATAAATTATTTCGATAAACATGTACACAACGGAAATTCGATTTTAAGAGGAATACATTATTTCCCGATTGAAAACCCTGAAGTTATTCCTGATGATGCCGTTCGTGCAGGTGCGCATGAAGATATTAACCTAATTACTTTGCTAATTGGCGCCAGTGCCGATGGGTTAGAAGTTTTGACACGTAGTAATGAGTGGTTGCCAATTAAAGCCCACCACACCGATATTGTGGTAAATGTTGGCGATATGTTGCAACGCTTAACCAATAACAAATTAAAATCCACTACGCATAGAGTAGTTAATCCACCTCGCGAATTAATGAAAACGTCAAGATTTTCGGTGCCGTTTTTCTTACATCCGCGTAGCAATATGGATTTAACAAGTTTACCATCAACTATTAATGCTGATCACCCAAAACTGTATAACGATATGACAGCAGGCGAATATTTGGATGAAAGGTTAAGAGAGATTGGGTTGAAGAAATAATTTAGTTATCGTTTTAAAAAGCATATTTATTTTCACTGCACTCGCCTGCCCGCGGGCAGGCGAGTGCAGTGAAAAGCAACAATTTATCATTGGGCTTGTAATGTAAAGTCTCAAAGGGATGCCCATGACACGGAACTACCAGTCGCCAAGAGCCACACCCGGTCATTTCCAATCTCTTAAACTATTATCGGCTTCCGTTCTCCCCTACTTTTAAAAAATTCGAACAAATAAATATTCATTAAAAGCAAAGCCATTAAGTAAAAATGGTCTTCTAAGGGGATGGTTCCTACCCGCACGCCCAAGTTTTCCTTATTATTATAAAGCACTACTGGTATGGATGTTAAAAAACCGTTAACGATGTAAAAAGGGACTAACGAAACTAAATACATGCGGTAAAATTTATACATAAATCTAAATTTCTGATTTATATATTCTACATAGCCCAGCACAAAAAACAAAAATGTAAAGTTAATGAGTACATACCAACGATGGTAAGCAAAAAACAATACAGCCACGCAGAAACCTAATATTAAATTGCTTAGCGCAAAGCTAAATTTACCTAATATGTTTTTCGGGAAGTAAGCATTTAAACACTCATAAATAAATATGCACGCATAGGGCACTGTTAAGAAAAACAACATTTCCTCTAAAGGCAAACCCCAAAGGTATATGCCGACAATATAACCTGGATTAAACGACCAAATATTTAACTGGGTAAACAGCAAATCCCAAACTAAAAACACTGCGCCCGTAATTAAAATGGCTGGTGCTACAAATTTCCATTTCTTAAAAAAGAACACTTTTTTATCGAAAGAAAGTGCCAGTGGAAATAGAATAACGAAAATATTAATGAGTAGATAAGTATATTTCATTTAAAGGTATTTTTTTAATATGCGTAGTTCTTCTGCGGTACATCGGTTGCTATCAACCATAAATTTGGCTATGTTTTTTATTAATTCTTCATTTGCCGAACCGAAATTTTTATTTTGATAATGCTTAATAATTTCCTTTCTATCCACATCTAAATCTTTACTAAAACCTAAAAAAGATGGTGTAAAATGTTCGATAGAAAACCGCATAAAACGAATTTCCATGTTTTCGCCATCTAAATTAATTGCTTTTTGAAGGGTGACCAAAGAACGAGAAACATATTTAATTTTATTATAAGGATTCCATGCGTGCTTTGCTTTTAAGGCTTCTAACGTACCAATGTATCCCAAAATTAAGGGCGATTTGTGGTTAAGCTTACTTAATTCTAAAAAAAGCGAATCGGTAAGCTTCGAATCTTCGACAGCTTTAACCATATTCACTTTTAGCGTCGCAATTTGGTTATTGCTCAACTGGGCAAATGCTACCTGGGCGCTTAAAAACGTGATAAAAAATAGTTTAAACTTAATATTCATAATCTGATACACAAAGATATAAAACTATTTTAGTGTGTACGTTTACTGTTCAATTAACCACGAATAATGATTTATTATTGATAATTTTAAAATTCTATCTGCAAAAAGTAATAAAACGAAACATAGGTTTACACATTTCAATAATTATTCTTTTATTTACAAAATGGATAAAAAATCGAAGGTTATTGTAATTGGATCTGGTTTTGCGGGCTTAACGAGTGCTGCAGTATTGGCTAAGCAAGGCTTTGATGTTACCGTAATTGAAAAAAACGAAATGGCCGGCGGGCGCGCAAGAACTTGGGAGAAAGATGGCTTTACGTTTGACATGGGCCCAAGTTGGTATTGGATGCCTGATGTTTTCGAAAATTTTTATAAATTATTTAACAAAACCACTTCAGATTTTTACGACTTAAAAAGATTAAGTCCTTCGTACCGAATATTTTTTGGCAAAGATGAGGTAACTGATATTCCTGAAAGTTTACCAAAATTATATGCACTTTTTGAAAGTTTAGAACCTGAAAGCAGTGGGAATTTAACTTTATTTTTAAAACAGGCCAAATACAAATATGATGTTGGCATGAACGAGTATGTTTTTAAACCATCGCACAGTGTGATGGAGTATTTTGACCCGAGGTTGCTTGTAAGCGGGATTAAGCTGCAACTGCTGGGCAATATGCGCAAACATGTTCATGAATTGTTTACCAACGATAAATTGCGTAAAATTTTAGAATTTCCGGTGCTTTTTTTAGGCGCTACACCACAAAATACACCTGCACTTTATAGCTTGATGAATTATGCAGATTTAGCAATGGGCACTTGGTACCCGATTGGTGGCATGCATAAAATTGTTAACGCCATGCAGGAAATTGCCGAATCGGTAGGCGTTAAATTCATCTTTAATACCGAGGTAACTAAGGTTGAGATTGAAGACAAGGTTGCCACGGGCGTTTTGACTAACAAAGGCGCTTTTAAAGCTGATTATTTTATCGGCAATGCCGATTATCATCATATAGAACAAAAACTGCTCGATAAAGAATACAGAAGATATAGTGAAGCCTATTGGGATAAGAGAACGATGGCGCCAAGCAGTTTGCTTTTCTACATAGGATTAAACAAAAAATTACACAATATTTTACACCACAATTTATTTTTTGATGAAAATTTTGATCAGCATGCTGAAGAAATTTATGCACAACCACAGTGGCCATCAAAACCTTTATTTTACGCATGTTGTCCTTCAATTACCGATGCTTCCGTTGCGCCAGAAGGTTGCGAAAACCTGTTCTTTTTAATTCCGTTGGCACCAGGATTGGAAGATAGTGAAGCAGAAAGAGAAAAATATTTTGATTTAATGATTAAACGTTTTCATATAATTACGGGCAACGATATTTCGAAAAATATTTTATTTAAACGGAGTTATGCCATGAATGATTTTGTCCAAGATTATTATGCTTTTAAAGGAAATGCTTACGGTTTGGCCAATACGCTAATGCAAACTGCCTTTTTAAAACCTAAAATGAAAAGTAAAATTAAAAACTTTTTATACGCCGGACAGCTGACTGTGCCTGGTCCGGGAGTGCCTCCTGCAATCGTTTCTGGACAGGTTGCAGCAAAAGAAATTATAAAAATGCATAAAAGTACTTGACAAGTTTAAAATTTCGCTTATCTTTATAACCACAAAACAATAATTATCCCGAACGGCTTAACGAACGAATAATTATTCACCATTAGAAATTATACAAAAGACGAGATTTAAAAATCTCCGAATAAATAGAATCAACTAACCAAATATATTAACGTAAAAAGCCCCGGAAGTATCCAGGGCTTTTGCATTTTATGGGTATTTTTCTAATTTTAAAGATTGAAATTTAAGCTTGTGTTAACTCATTAAAACTACAAATCTTAATGTCTCTTAATGCCTTAATGATAGTAATACTAAAACCAACACAATTTTTTAAAACATTAAGATTTAAGGTAATTAAGGGATTTCAATCAAAAACTTAATATTTCTTAATGGTAGTAATACTAAAACCAACACAATTTTTTAAAACATAAAGATTTAAGATAATTAAGCGATTTCCAACAAAAACCTAATGCCTTAACGATAGAAACATTAAATACATTTTCTTAAAACATTAAGAAGTTAAGGTAATTAAGCGATTTCAATCAAAAACTTAATGTTTCTTAATGCCTTAATGATAGAAACACTTAAATCACCACAATATTTTAAAACATTAAGATATAAGGTAATTAAGCGATTTCAATCAAAAACTTAATGTTTCTTAATGCCTTAATGGTAGAAACAGTAAAACCAACACAATATATTAAAACATTAAGATTTAAGGTAATTAAGCAATTTCAATCAAAAACTTAATGTTTCTTAATGCCTTAATGGTAGAAACACGTAAACCAACACAATATTTTAAAACATTAAGAAGTTAAGGTAATTAAGCGATTTCAGCCAAAAATTAATATTTCTTAATGGTAGAAACATTAAGATTTAAGGTAGTTAAACAGGCATTAATATAAAAATTAATCTTCCCTAATGACGAATTAAATCGATAGATAAATCTTTAAAATTTTGCTTGTAAGCTGAACTCACTTAGATAAGCTATTGTAATTTAAAATATCGCCATATTAGCAGGACCAAACTTAATCCAAATTAATAAAGAATTAAGTGGGCAGAAATTTTAGGAACTTGACCATATTTTTAAAAAAGATGAAGAAATATATATTAATAATATTCATAATTGTGGTTCACCAGCGCGGATTTGCGCAAAAAATAGGCATTAAGTTCGAGCAAGAGTTAAATTGGACGGAGATTAAAAAGAAAGCAAAGCTTGAAAACAAATATATTTTTTTAGATGGGTACACTACTTGGTGTGCACCTTGTAAAAAAATGGCTTTAGAAGTTTTCTCATTAAAAGAAGTTGCCGATTATTTTAATAAAAACTTTATAAATGTCGCTGTACAATTTGACATTTCAAAAAATGACTCGCATAATGTCAAACAATGGTATAAAGATGCCGCAGAGTTACACAAATACTATAACGTTGTAAGTTATCCAACCTATCTATTTTTCAATCCAGATGGAAATTTAGTATATAAAATTATTGGGGCTGATTTCAGTGCAGATAAGTTTTTAGAAAGAGCTAAAATCGTCTTTACTCCTAAATCTCAGTATCCTTATTTAAAAGAAAAATTTGAAAAGGGCGCACGAGATACGGCATTACTATCCAGTTTGATAGCGGGAGCCATTGACTACGGTGATTTCCAGAAAATGCCACTTTATGTTAATTACTACCTCCGCACTCAAACCGACTTAACAAGTCGCAAGAATTTGCTATATGCTTATTACGGAACGCAAAACACCTCTGATGAGGGATTCCAAATCATACAGAAATTCCCACTTCAAATGGATTCGTTAATTGGTTTAGATTTTAGCAGAAAAATTATCAATATGCTAATTTATGAAGAGGTTGTATTCCCTTTATTGAAAATTAATGGCACCATAAAGCAAAAAAATGGCATGACAGAGTATAGTGGTGCCACAGTTTTAAATGTAGATTGGGAAAAGGTAAAATCAAGACTTGAACAAGAATATCCTCGATATGCAGAAGGGGTTTTACGATATTCTGAAACAACCTTTTATGGTGAAGCGAATAATTGGCCAAAATTTGTTGACGTAGTAAATCAATACATCGGCAGTGAAAAAATTGATAGATTAGATGTCGCAGAAATAGATAGCTATAGCAAAGTAGTGTTCCAATCATGTGAAGATTTCACTTATCTAAAGCAAGCACTAAATTGGTCTGATAAAATTACAGAATCAACTAATAATGTTGATCACCCAACATACGTTATCACCAAGGCGAATTTACTATATAAAATTAACAGAAAAGAGGAGGCCATTACACTTTTAGAGAATTTGTTAAAAGTAACAAATACTAATTTTTCAGAATATATTAATTCTATATTAACTAAAATGAGAAAAGGCTAAAATAGATGATATAAATAATAATCTTTAACTCAATTCATGAAATTAACCACGAAAAAATGTATCTTCTGCGCGCTCAGTGTGGTTTTAAATTCTTTATTCTTTTTTTTGCAGGCAAAAGGGCAAATTAAGGATGAGTATGAAGGCCTATCAAAAACAGAAAGGTTACAGAAACTAAAAGCTGTTATTAACCAAAATCCATGTGATAGCAGAGTTCATCAGGCTTATATACATCACTATGGAATAGGCGTTAGTGGATTGGAGCAAGAATATATCGATTGGATGAAAAAATTTCCGAATATTGGCGAAATACAACTTGCAATCGGTGAAACTTTTTTAGAAGCCAATAATTATAAAAAGGCCACCTATTATTTAGAAATCGCCGTTAAGCTTAACCCAAAATTGACCAGCGGCTGGATAAGCTTATCTCAGATTGCAGATATTGAAAAGGGATATGAAATGGAAATTAATTACCTTAAGAAAGGGGTTAATGCCAACCGAACAGACCCAGAAATTCTCTTTAATATGCTAATGCGGAGTAATAGACAAAAAGAATGGTTTTTTAGGGGTTAAAAGTTCAAGTGGACAAAACGAATGGTAAATATTTTTAATTGCTGGAAAATACGTTTAGATTATGCGGTAGATTTACATGGTCAAGTTAAACGGATTGGGCTCTGCTGGAGAGCAACCTGCAAGGGATAGTCTTGATGGTCGACAAAAATGTCAATTCACTGGGCTATCGATAATGATAGTCCAGTGATATTTTTAGAGACCTCTTATGCCTTAAAAAACTCATCTATAAATTTCTTTTTGGGAGTGTAACTTGAACTGTGTCATTATCTAAATTAATGCTTCTCAGGAGCTACTGTTTTCTTTCAGTATTCGCTCACCAAATTTAATATAAAGTTGTGAAAATGCCAAGCCCCAATTATGG
>NZ_SJCY01000017.1 GCF_004354365.1 Pedobacter changchengzhani | reverse complement strand
TTCGCCGGAACTTAGCCCAGCCATTGCTTCGTTTTTGAAGCTCTCAAAATCAAAATCTTCTCCTGTTCTCATCGCTAATTGTGTTTAAAGGTTTAACGCTTTGACACAGTTCGTGGTACATACTCTTCTTTTTCCGTGGTAATGAAAGTCCGTTATGATTTCTGAGTTTGTTCTTTAGATCTGCAAAATGACCATCAATTGCGTTCGTTGTATTAGGAATGTTCAGTCCGATATGATCATACCATGTAAACAACCAGGGCAGGTTTGTTTTCAGGCTACGGTAAGCGCTTCGAAGCCTTTTATGGACATACCTGTTTTTGCCTGTTAGGTCTACTTTGCGTTCGTTAAGAAATGTTTCCCATTTCCCGAGCCATTCGTTCAGGCCTCCCTCGAAACTTTCCCTATCGGTTTGTTTTAACATCAATACAAGCTCCCAAAGCTCTTTACTGGCATGCATCTTGGGCTTTTTGGTCAGGTATCTCCTAATAATTGCAACCTGGTGGAAGTTGCACATCTGAATAGGAATACCTTCAAATAGGGTTAATAACCCTTTGCGACCATCACAAATGATTGCCTGTACTTTTATCCCTCTTCTGGAGATTTCCTCTATACCCGAATAATAAAGTTTGTTGGTCTCTTGTTGAACATACTGCTTAAAGAGTACTTGTCCGGTAAGGCTGTCGTTGAAAACCATCACACCAAATTTCCTCCCAAAATAGGTCGTATCCATCAATACATTTACCGAACTGGCGAAGCACTTTTGTACAGTTACATTAACACCATCAATTTTGCGTTGTATTGTTTTTGTAGAGCAGTTGTACTTGACCGAGAGCTGAAGATAGGTCTGTTTACCTTGGGTGTAATCCGTCCAGATTGAATCTGGATTTATTGAGCTTCTTGTACTGAATTGTTTGCCACAAAACCCACATTTAAATCGCTGTTTACCATTAACCTTGCCATATTTTAAAGTGCTTTTTGACCCACAATAAATGCAGTTTTTTTATATTTAGCTAACATAGGGCGTAAATATATGACAGTTAGGCGATTACAGCGTAATTACCATTCTTTTTGTCTATTAGCCCGCTAATGCGATTAAAAGCAAAAACCCTAAAAAAAGCAAACAACTTTTTTACATCCGCGAAGATAATCAGGATGATTTAAAGCTTATGCTAGCATTATTGCTTTAATAAAAGACAAATGATAATATTTTCAATAAATCAATAAGTGCTAAGAAATCAACGCCAACTAATTCTGTTGAAACCTCAATCCTTAATGATTCTTAGTGCCTCAATGATAAAACTAAAACAAATGAATTTTCAACCATTAAGATTTAAGATAATTAAGCGATTTCAGCCAAAACTTAATATTTCTTAATGGTAGAAACATTAAATACAATTTTTTAAAACATTAAGATTTAAGGCAAATAAGCGATTTCAATCAAAAATTAATATTTCTTAATGGTAGAAACATTAAATAAAGTTTTTTAAAACATTAAGATTTAAGGTAATTAAGCAATTTCAGCCAAAACTTAATATTTCTTAATGCCTTAATGGTAGTAACACTTAAACCAACACAATTTTTTAAAACATCAAGAAGTTAAGGTAATTAAGCAATTTCAGACAAAACTTAATATTTCTTAATGCCTTAATGGTAGTAACACTTAAACCAACACAATATTTTAAAACATTAAGATATAAGGTAATTAAGCGATTTCAATCAAAAAATTAATGTTTCT
The DNA here is from genome assembly GCF_004354365.1 of Pedobacter changchengzhani. GTDB lineage: Bacteria > Bacteroidota > Bacteroidia > Sphingobacteriales > Sphingobacteriaceae > Pedobacter > Pedobacter changchengzhani. The sequence goes on along the minus strand of NZ_SJCY01000017.1, from coordinate 29,805 downwards.
TAATGCCTTAATGGTAGAAACAGTAAAACCAACACAATATTTTAAAACATTAGCAATGTTAAGGTAATTAAGCGATTTCAATCAAAAACTTAATGTTTCTTAATACTTGAATGGTAGAAACATTAAATACAATTTTTTAAAACAAAAAAAGCTTGAAAAATTTCCAAGCTTTTAATTTTTGATAGATATTTTCCTAATTTACCAACGCTAAAGCTGGAACTTCCTTTGAATATGTTTTTAAATATTTTTTCAAGATTCCTCTTGCTACATGTATTCTAGTTTTTACCGTCCCGATAGGAATTTCTAACATATCGGCGATTTCGTGGTATTTATAACCTTCGAAATAACGGATAAATGGTACGTAATAATCGTGTGGTAATTGAGCAAGCGCTTTATCAATATCGCCTAAAATAAATTTGCTTTCTGCTTGATTTTTTGACGAACTAAAAGACAAATTTGCAGAAGAAATATCTTCGCTTTGCGTAATTAATGCATTCTTTTTTACTAACCTACGGTAGTTATTAATAAATGTATTTTTCATTATTGTAAACAACCAACCTTTCAAATTTGTGCCTTCTTTAAATTTGTTGTAGTAGGTTATCGCTTTTAGCATGGTATCCTGCACAAGATCATTTGCATCTTCTGAATCTTTTGTAAAATTTAAGGCGTAAGATTTTAAAGATAAAGAGTGATGATTTACTAAATGGTTGAATTCAGGTTTAGTCATGATGTAGTGGTTTTAAGTTAAAAGAAAACAAGGAAATTTCTGTGATGTTTGTTTTACAATTAAAGAGTAAACAAACTTAATACCAAAAAAAAACCTCCACATTCAAAAGCCTTAGAAGCAACATGAGCAAACAATTCGTCACAGAATATTTACTTCACGCTCTAAAGTGACTCCAAAAGTGGACTTTACACTGTCTATAATTTGTGCAGAAAAATCGAGCACCTCAGTTCCGGTTGCGCCGCCATGATTAACCAACACAAGCGCCTGGTTTTTCCACGTTCCGGTTTTACCCACCGTTTTACCTTTCCAGCCACATTGCTCAATCAACCAGCCTGCGGCTAACTTTACTCGTCCATCTCCGGTTGGATAATTAACAACATCAGGATGCTTCGAAATTACTTTATCAAATTCGGCTTTATCGATGATTGGATTTTTAAAAAAACTACCTGCGTTTCCAATTGTAGATGGATCTGGCAGTTTACTAACCCTAATATGCGATACCGCAGCGGATACATCAGCAATGTTAGGATTAGAAATTCCCCTGTTTGCTAATTCTGTTTCTATCGCGCCGTAAGAGGTATTAATCTCAGCCTGAATTTTTAAATTAAACGTTACCGAAGTAATAATAAATTGACCTTTAAGTGTTCCTTTAAATATACTTTCGCGATAACCAAAGTTGCAATCTGCGTAATTGAAGGTTCTAATTTCGCCAGTTTTAATTTCAAAAGCTTGGCAACTTTCAAAAACATCTTTAAGCTCTACGCCGTAAGCGCCAATATTCTGTATCGGTGATGCGCCCACTGTACCAGGGATTAAACTCAGGTTTTCTACACCAGAAAAATTATGACCTACACAATAATTTACAAAATCACCCCAAACCTCTCCCCCACCGGCCGTAACTTTAACATGATGATTTTCAGTGCGAGATTTAATGCCTTTGATACTTATTTTAACAATCAATCCATTAAAATTTTTAGTAAAAAGCACATTACTGCCTCCACCAATTATCAAAATATTTCGATTCACAACCTCTGTAGTCTTAAAGAGCATCTTTAAATCTGTTTCATTAAATATTTCAGCAAAATAACGCGCCTTAACATCAATACCGAAAGAATTGTAAGGTTTAAGAGAAATATTTTCTTGAATTTGAAGCATGATAATCGTTTGAAAAACAAAAGTAGCAGAAATATCTGTTTTTAATGATTTGGAATTTGCACTAACGAATATTTTAAGATGATCCAATCTTATTATTTAGTATCGGAGAGGATTCCTTTAGTAAAAAACAAAAGACCGAAAGCTTTACCATGTTCTTTACCCATATTTTTATGGTGGATTTTGTGTGCCTTTCTAACCGCCGTTAAATAAAAATTTTTGCTTTTAAAAGTTTTAAATCTGCGGTGAACAAACCAATCGTGAACCACAAAATAAATTAAACCATATATAGTGATGCCAACACCAATAAAAAATTTATAGCCAAAATTTGTTCTATCAATATACATTAAATACAGTGAAAGTGATGCAAATAATATAGCAAACAAATCATTCCATTCTAAAAAGCCAGTACTTTTTTCGTGATGACTTTTGTGAAGAAACCAAAGTGGTCCATGAAACAGATATTTATGGATACACCATGATAAACACTCCATCGCTATGATTGTGCCCAAAACAATAACTAAAGCAAATACGATTTCCATAAACATATAACAAAGGTAAAGCTCACGGAGCTTATTTAAAAATTAAATGTTTTAACCAAAAGTAGATTATAACAATTTAAGCATTCGAACTAAAAATTGTACAGATTTGAAGGCATACTTTATCGCTAATAATGACCAAAACAAAAAAAAAGTAACCATGCAATTACTTTTGTCATTCAGCGCAAAGCGAAGAATCTACTATTAGCAAATAGATTCCCCGCTTGGCCGTCAAGTAGGATCCGAAGTCCGGACCGACAAAAAATAAAAAAGCGAGTAATGTCATAAACCCGTAACCTTATCACAATTTCTTAATCAAATGATTGAAAAGTGTGTTAATGTTTATACTTTTGACTTTTATATTAAAAAGGTCAGAAGGTTTAAAAGTAAACATGGAAGTAGCAGATAAAAAAAGAGAGCAGATTATTGAAGGGGCGATTAAGCGATTTACTCATTTCGGTATCGGAAAAACCACTATGAACGATATCGCTGATGATTTATCCGTTTCAAAACCTTCTTTATATTATTATTTTCCTGATAAGAAAAGCCTGATTGTTGGTGTAATCGAAAAAGTTTTTCAAGAATATTTTGAGGTTTTAAGAAATGAATACAAAAAAGAAGATGCATTAGAAGACAGTTTGTTCAAGATCATCGATATAAGAGATTCTTTTTTCAAAAAATATTATATGCTTAAAATTACCGAAGGTGTACCTGAGCTTTTATATAACGATGATGCCATTAAGCATACTTTAGAAAACCTAAGAAATGCAGAGCGAGATTTTTACACTGCGGTTTTTAAGGATTCTGAAACAAAAAAAGAAATAGAGCACAAAGATATGGCGCACGTAGCCGAATTATATATAGAAAGTTTAACAGGCCTGACCACCATTTGCGTAATGGATGCTAAAAAAGATTTATTTCCGGATGAAGCGGTATTTGTAAAAGTTAACAATAAACAAAAAGAATTATCTAGAATCTTTGTTAGGGGATTAAGGTGTTAATTGGCATCTTTTCAAAAGAAAATCATAATTACAATAATTAAAAAACAAAAAGAACAATACATATTATGCTTAAAACAAAAATGGCGAAAGCCCTACTTATTTTATTAGTAGGCTTTGCTTTACCTCAATTCGCAATTGCGCAACAAAAGGTAACTTTAAAAGATGCATTAACCTTTGCCCTTCAAAACAACACCAAAGTGCGCAAGGCAAAATTAGACATCGAAAAAGGTATTTACAAAGTTGAAGAAGTTCGAGCGCAGGCATTGCCACAATTAACGGGCATTGCTGGCTTAACCTACAATCCAATTATTGGGCAACAGGTTGTAGATTTTGGCGGACAGTTACAAACCTTAAAGTTTGGCCAAAAATGGAATTCCAACGGTGGCATTCAACTTTCGCAACAATTATTTAACCAGCAAATATTTACTGGCTTGCAGGCAGCAAAATCTAGCGGAGAGTATTACAATTTAATGTCGCAACTTACCGAGGAGCAGGTTATAGAGTACGTAGCCAACAATTACTATCAAGTTTTGGTTAACAGACAGCAACTGAATGTAATTGATACCAATATTAAAAATATTGGCGTTGTTGGCAAAATTGTAAGCAATCAGTACAAAAATGGTTTGGCACGTAAAATTGATGTAGATCGTATTAACGTAAACTTAACCAATTTGAATACGCAGCGCGAACAGATTATTAATGGCATTACGCAGTTAGAAAATCAGCTAAAATATTCAATGGGCATGCCGGTTGCAACACCAATTATGTTGCCAGCTACAGAATTAACGAAGGTTACAACATTGCCGGTGCTTACAGATTCTATCGACTTGAGTAATAGAACTGAAGTTAAATTGCTAAATACGCAGGATAAACTTTTGGCTCTGCAACGTAAAGCTTATGTTTCAGAATATTATCCAACGCTTGCATTGGCGGGCAATTACACGTATTCGAGTCAAAGCAACAGTTTCGATTTTTTAAGCACAAACGAAAAGGCAATTGGTTACGGTTCATCAGCTATTGGCTTAACGTTAAGAGTGCCAATTTTTAATGGGTTTTTAACAAGATCGAAAATCCGACAAGCGGATGTTGACATTAAAAAAGCGCAAGAAGATAGAGTAGAATCTACCAACGGTTTAAATTTAGCTTACGAGAATGCAAAAATTCAATTGCGCAACAACATGAATACGATAAACTCGCAAAGTAAAAACGTTGATCTTGCGCAAGAAATTTATAAAAGTACACAGAACAATTACAACAATGGCTTAGCATCATTAACGGATTTATTGGAAACAGAAAACTCATTAACACAAGCTCAAAATACATACACACAGGCTTTATTAAATTATAAAATTGCCGAAATACAATTAATTAAATCAAACGGAAACATTAAATCGCTATTAAAATAATGAAAAAGGCAATTATCATCTTACTCGTTATCGGAGCATCAATTGGTGCAATCGCTTACGTATTAACAAATAATAAAAAGAAGACTGAAGAAAAAACGGCTTTCATTGCTAAAGGTGGCGGTGCAGTAGCTGTAAACGCAGCTAAAGTAGAAAAGAAAACCGTTGATTTGGATTTTAGTGTAAACGGTAATTTTATACCTAAACAGGAGCTAAACTTCTTATCAGAAAGCCCGGGTAGAGTAACCAAAATTTTTGTAGATGAAGGTGCTCGTGTAACTAAAGGACAAGTTTTGGCACGTATCGATGCAGAAATCATCAATACAGATAGAGAAACTGCGCAAGCAACCTATCAAAATGCATTGAAAGATCAGGCTAGGTACCAAAGTTCTTACAGTACAGGTGGTGTAACGCAACAACAATTAGACCAAGCGAAATTGGCAACACAAAATGCAAAATTACGTTTACAGGCTTCGCAACGCAGGTTAAGCGATGCAAATATTAAATCGCCAATTAACGGAATTGTAAATAAGAGATATATTGAAGTTGGTGCTTTTGTAACTGGGCAAGGCACGCAATTATTCGAATTGGTTGATGTTTCTAAATTAAAACTAAAGGTAAATGTAAATGAATCGCAAGTTGCAAACCTTAAAATAGGCGATCAAATTGCAATAAAATCTACCGTTTTCCCTAATGAAAAATTTACTGGAAAAATTACTTTTATTGCAGCTAAAGCAGATGGAACTTTAAACTTCCCGATAGAAATTGAAGTAGCAAACAACACTAACAATAGTTTGCGTGCAGGTATGTACGGCACTGCAGTTTTCAATTTCCCAGCACAAGCACCTTCTATTCTTATTCCGCGTACATCATTTGTGGGCAGCGTAAGTAGCAACCAAGTTTTTGTGTTAGAAAACAACAAAGCTAAAATTCGTAAAGTAATTGCAGGCCGTATTTTAGGCAACCAAGTTGAAATTGTTGATGGCTTAAAAGAAGGTGAAACCGTGATTACAAGCGGACAAATTAACTTAAGCGATGGTACAGCGGTTAGCGTAGTAAAGTAAGTTGTAAGTTCAGTTGTAGGTTATAAGTTGTAATTTATAAGTAAAAAGATCTAGTGTCTAAATACTAATATCTAACACGTAAATACTAACATCTAATTACCAATTTCAAATAAAATAAAAATGAAAATAACAGATATTTCTATAAAAAGGCCTTCGTTGGTAATTGTGGTTTTTACTGCGCTTACTTTACTTGGGCTATTGAGCTACTTCTCTTTAGGGTATGAATTACTTCCAAAATTCTCTCCTAATGTAGTATCCATTTCAACCATATATCCAGGTGCTTCGCCTAACGAGGTTGAAAATACCGTAACTAAAAAAATCGAAGATGCGGTATCTTCAATGGAAAACATTAAGAAAATTAATGCTGTTTCCTTTGAGAGTTTATCCGTGGTAACGATTACTTTAACAGATCAAGCAAAAATCGACATCTCGCTAAATGATGCGCAACGTAAAGTAAACGCAATACTATCTCAGTTACCTGCTGATGTGAAAACGCCATCATTAAGTAAATTCTCTTTAGATGATTTGCCGGTGATTACCATGTCTGCTTCGGCGAGTATGGATGACATTACCTTTTATGATTTAATCGACAAACGAATTGCCCCTGTTATTTCTAGGGTTTCGGGTATTGCACAGGTAAACTTAATTGGTGGTTCTGAAAGAGAAATCCAAGTTGCTTTAGATGCAAATAAGTTACAAGGTTATAATTTATCAGTGCCTCAAGTGCAGCAACTTATTTTAAGTTCAAATTTGGATTTCCCTACCGGAAGTATTAAAACTGTTAATCAGGATGTTTTAATCCGTTTATCGGGTAAATATAAAAGTATTGATGAGCTTAGAAATTTAGTTTTAACAACAACCAAAGATGGCACTCAAATTCGTTTAAGTGATGTGGCCGATGTTCAGGATTCGAAGAAAGAAACTGAGAAATTAGCGCGTATTGATAGAAAAGGTGCAATTGCAATTCAAATTATTAAACAAAGTGATGCCAATGCAGTAGAAGTAAGTAAAGGTGTACACAAAATAATCGAAAGCCTTGAAAAGGAATATAAATCTGATAATCTAAACATTAAAATTGTAAGTGATAGTTCAATCTTCACTTTAGAATCGGCTGATGCGGTTATTCACGATTTAATTTTAGCCGTTATTTTAGTGGCCTTAGTAATGCTGTTCTTTTTGCACAGTTTACGTAATGCATTAATTGTAATGGTATCTATTCCGGCGTCGTTAATTGCAACGTTTATTGGCATCAGTTTATTCGGCTATACTTTAAACTTAATGTCGTTATTGGGGCTATCTCTGGTGGTCGGTATTTTGGTAGATGATGCCATTGTGGTGCTCGAAAATATACAGCGGCACATGGAAATGGGTAAAAATAAAGTTAGGGCAGCTTCTGATGCGACAAGAGAGATCGGCTTTACCGTAGTTTCCATTACTTTGGTAATTGTAGTAGTATTTTTCCCTATTGCCATTAGTTCTGGTTTAGTATCCAATATTTTACGCCAATTTTGTGTGGTTGTAATTATGGCAACGCTACTTTCATTATTCGCTTCGTTTACAATTGTTCCATTATTGTTCTCACGATACGGTAAATTAGAGCATATTGAAGGTAAAAATGCATTCGGTCGTTTTATCCTTTGGTTTGAAAAGCAGTTAAAGAAATTTACATTATGGGTAACCAGTATTTTAACATGGTCGTTAAACCATAAGAGACGTACAATTTTTACGGTTGTAGTTTTATTCGCAGCTGCGATGTGGTTGGCAGGCGCTGGTTTCATCGGATCAGAATTTTTCCCTAAATCTGATAAAGGAGAATTCTTAGTACAAATAGAATTGCCAAAAGATGCTTCATTAGAGCAAACCAATGCATTTACACAAAGAGCAGAGGCTTTTTTAAGTACAAAACCAGAAATTACGCAGTTAATTACAACTGTTGGGCAAGCAACGGGAGATTTTGGTGGAACGCAAGCAACTGCATATAAATCAGAAATCAATGTAAAATTGGTTGACCGCAGCAAGCGAGCAGGTAAATCATCAGATATTTACGCAACAGAAATTAGCCGTGCTTTAGCTAAAGAATTGGTTGGTGCAAAGGTTAAAACCGTACCAATTAGTATTATGGGTACAGCAGAAAATGCGCCAATTCAAATGGTGGTTATGGCTTCTGATTTAGATAGTGCTTTAAAATATGCAGAAGGTGCGCAAAAAGTATTGGCAACTATTCCTGGTGCAACCGAGATTAAGTTATCAGTAGAAAAAGGTACGCCAGAAATTAACGTTCAGGTAGATCGCGATAAAATGTCGGCCTTAGGTTTAACACTGGCAACAGTTGGTTCGACCATGCAAACCGCTTATGCGGGTAATACCGATGGTAAATATAGAAAAGGTGAGTACGAATACGATATCAATATTCAATATCAAGATTTTAACAGAAAAAACATTGATGATGTTCGTAATTTGATTTTTATCAATTCGATGGGCGCGCAAGTTAAGCTGGCACAATTTGCAACCATTACAGAAGGTTCGGGCCCAAGTCAGTTAGAGCGTTTAAATAAATCCACATCCGTTTCGGTAAAAGCCCAATCTATTGGTAGGCCAACAGGAACAATTGTGGCAGAATTTCAACAGAAATTACTCGATTATCAAAAAAGTGGCAAGCTAAAAACACCTACGGGCGTAAGTTATACTTGGGCAGGTGATGCAGAAAATCAAGCAGATGGATTTGGCACTTTGGGTATCGCTTTATTGGCTTCGCTAATTTTAGTTTACTTAATTATGGTTGCTTTATACGATAGTTTTGTATATCCATTGGTGGTGATGTTCTCTTTACCTCTGGCATTAATCGGTGCTTTCTTAGCGCTGGCTTTAACAAATAACTCTATCGGTATTTTCACCATTTTAGGTTTTATTATGCTAATGGGATTGGTGGCTAAGAATGCAATTATTCTAGTCGATTTTACCAACCACATGAAAGCTGAAGGAAAATCGACAATTGAAGCACTTATTTTAGCAAATCATGCGCGTTTACGTCCAATCTTAATGACAACCATTGCCATGATATTTGGTATGTTGCCTATTGCTTTGGCAAGTGGTGCAGGTGCCGAATGGAAAAATGGTTTGGCTTGGGTAATTGTGGGCGGTTTAACCAGTTCTTTATTTTTAACGCTGATTGTTGTGCCAGTGGTTTATCTAATATTTGATATGATGTTAAACTATTTTGGTTTTAATAAACAGGTTAAATCAATTGATGAATTATTAGAAGAACCTTATGACCATAAAGATGTGTTGGAATACGATGCAGATTTAGATCAGTAACGAGAATTCAAATGAAAACGGTTATCGAGTTAGTTCTCGATAACCGTTTTTTTGTTTATAAATCTTTCGGAAAGGAAAACAATTCTTCATTGGAAAATCTGGCATGTGCATGAACACCAACTATGAACTGTCGTCATTCCCGTGAAAACGGGAATCGTAATGCGAAACACAAACCTATTTATTGTTTTAAACCTAAATTCGATAATTGTTTTGTTGAAAAACATGCTCCATTTGCGTTATACTTATCTTTATCTTCCTGCTGAATTTATCTCAGCATCTTTCCTGCTATAAAGACCCTGAACTGAATTCAGGGTGACGACAGCTCTAAACCAAAATTGCATTTATACTCTAGAAAGCAATATTTAATTATTCAACTCAGGTTTTTAAATTCCCACCCAAATGAGAAAAAAACACATTTAAAATTACGACCAAGACATCATAAAAAAATGGGCTGTCTAGATTGCTACAGCCCATTATTTTCATAGAATTAATTTAGGACTACTTCCCCGTCCATCGCTTAAGCACCGCTTTTTGAGCTGACGTAGCGTTTTCGTTCACTGCTGATTTTAACCTGACATTCGGATTTGCCTTTAATAAAAGTATTAAATCCTTTTCAATGCCATCACGGTCAATTTTTACCTTAAGCTCATCGCCAATATTTTTTTCTGCCACCAAAGGGATTGCATCTAAAGAAAAGGAAGAAGATTTTAGTTTCATGGTCGCTAACGCAATATTAATTGTTACCCCATCCAAAGCCAAAATTTCATCGTTAACATTTAATCCACCTATCCATGCAGCAGAATTTCTATCCGTTCCTGTTACCACAAGCCTATTTCCAATTTGCAAGGTAGCGCCTGTAACAGGTTTATTTGGCGTACTATTTTCAGCAGACATATTTATTCCTGCATAACCCAAGTATTTAGCATATTCCAATTCATCAACCCCAGTAACATATTTTGCCCAAAATTTTGTAAAATCTTTACCCGAAATTTTCTCAACCATGGCTTTAAATTCTGCATCGGTATAACCACGCTTTAAAGTTTTGCATTGTAAATACATCGCCCGCATCACATCATCCAAACTTTTAGTTCCCTTTGTAGCGTTTGCAATCTCCAAATCCATTAAAATACCTATAACATTCCCTTTTGAGTAATAAGAGATCGAATTATTTTTCGAATTTTCATTCGGGCGGTAACCAATAATCCAAGCATCGAAACTAGATGATGCAGCAGATTGGTATTTTGCACCAATTGAATTTACAACCGTACCTAAAGAGGATGTAATTTCAGATAGGTATTCATTCAAGTCGTAAATACCCGCTCTATACAAAAACTTATTCTCGTAGTAAGAGGTAAAACCTTCTGCAATCCACAAATTTGTAGTATAATTTTCGTTATCATAATCAAATGGACCTAAAGCAATAGGCCTTAATCGTTTTACATTCCACAAATGACTGTACTCATGCGCAACTAAACTTAAAAAGCCTTTGTAACCGTTTTCATCAGCATATGCGTCTCTAGATGCGCCTAAAGTTGTAGAGTTTAAATGCTCTAAACCTCCTCCTCCTCTTTTAAAATTATGAACGATGAATAGGTAATATTTATTTGGATTTTCGCCATAAACAGCCGTTGCTTGTTCTACAACTTTGGCCATATCTATTTTTAACTTTTCCTTATCGTAATTTCCACCACCATACATGGCCACTTCGTGCCTTACGCCCGATGCCATAAATTCAAATGTATCTTGGTTGCCAACTTCTATCGGACTATCGTAAAGCCAGTCGAAATTTGGTGCATGATAAGTAAATTTTTTGCCTTCAACTGGTGTTAAACCTGTAGATACTTTTGCCCAAGTTTTATAAGGAATAATTTTAACTGTACTCGGAACGTTAATCATCCCATCAGGGTGCATAAATATTCCCGTTGGCGATAAAAACGCATGAGATTCATCAATAAAAGCCGTTCTTACCGAAATTTCGAAGGCATAAACCCTGTACTTAATTTTAATTTTATCGGCTTTTGATGAGAAAATTCGCCAAGTATTTTTACTTACTTTCTCAAATTTTAAATTTTGCCCACCCGCAGAAGCTGAAAATTCTTCAACACTCTTTTCAAACTCGCGTACTAAATACGAACCTGGTGTCCAAACAGGCATTTTTACATCAACGTAATTGTTTACAATGCCAGCTATATTCATCTGTACTTCGGCATAATGTGCCTGAGGCTCAGTAAACGAAACTTCAAAATCAATTTTTACTTGCGCACTTACAGCCATTGAACTTATTAACATTAAAATTATACATAAATTTGATTTTTTCTTCCACATATTTGTTGATATTTTGAGCAAAATAAGACTTAATACACTCGTTTTAAAAATAAATGAATATTAGTGGTGTAAAATAATCAATACATCTATCAATTTCTTGTATTTTTTTTGAAAATGATAGTTGCGCTACCACTCAATTAAAATAAAATAGTTGCGTAAAAAAGCTGTAACAAACTTAATACAACGTTTTTAAGGCTCATTTAATTAATATTTTTAGCAGAAAATTCAAAACACCCATCGCAGTTATCGCTTTATGCGTAAATAAAATACAAATGAAAAAAAGATACATTTTTTATATTATCCTTGGGCTTGGCTTGGCGTACTTGGTTTATTATCGCATTAGCGCCAACAACAAAATAGAAGGTAAAGGAAGCGGAAAAGGTACGAAAGAAAATAAGTCGGCCCCGCCACTAAATGTAGATGGAATGGTGGTAAGCCTAAGTAAATTCGATAACGACATTGAAGTTACCGGCAACATCGATCCAAATGAATCGGTAGTGCTTAAAAGTGAAGTTTCTGGCTTGGTAACGGGCATTTATTTTAAAGAAGGAAGCAACGTAACCAAGGGCACTACTTTGGTAAAAGTTAACGATAGAGATATACAGGCACAGTTACAAGAGGCCTTAACCAAACAAAAACTTTCTGCCACTACCGAAAATAGGGCAAAACAATTATTGGCCAAAGGCGCCATCAGTCAAGAAGAATACGATGCTGCCTTGGCAGATTTAAAATCTTATCAATCGCAATCGCAGTTAATAAGGGCGCAACTTGCTAAAACATCTATCGTGGCGCCATTTAGTGGCAGAATTGGTTTACGCAGTATTTCCACTGGGGTATATTTAACACCCGCAACGGTAATAGCTAATTTAGTTAGCACAAATCCCGTAAAAATTACTTTTTCCATCCCCGATAAATATGCAAGCTTAATTAAGGTTGGTTCGGAAATTATTTTTACAACCGATGCCTCGCCAAAAGGAAATAAAGGCAAAGTGTATGCAATTGAACCGAGTATTAATGAAGCCACCAGAACTTTACAAGTTAGGGCTTTGGCGCCCAATGGTGATAATGCACTATTGCCCGGCTCGTTTGCAAAAGTTAAGCTTTCGCTAAATACACTTAATGATGCCATCTTGATTCCTACCGGGGCGGTAATTCCGGTGCTTAAAGGTAAAATTGTGTTTGTGGCTAAAGGCGGCAAAGCCGAAGAAAGAAAAGTTGAGGCAGGCACTCGAACTGCAGACAATATTGTGATTACCTCTGGCTTAACAGCTGGAGATACCGTACTTGTTAACGGGTCGATGTCGATGAAAAAGGGTTCAGCGGTGAAAGTTCATTTGATTAAACAGTAATATGAGCATATCCACCACCAGTATAAAAAGGCCAGTTTTGGCTATCGTGATGAATTTGATGATTCTGCTTTTTGGCATCATTGGATACAATTTTTTGGGCGTCCGCGAATATCCTTCCATCGATCCAACGGTGGTTTCTGTCCGTACCTCCTACCCCGGTGCAAATTCTGATATCATTGAATCGCAGATTACCGAGCCTTTAGAAAAATCAATTAATGCCATTGATGGCATCAGAAATATTTCTTCATCCAGTAATCAGGGAACAAGTAATATTACCATAGAATTTAATCTTGGCAAAAATATAGAGGAAGCTGCCAACGATGTGAGAGATAAAGTTTCGCAAGCGAGCAGAACTTTACCTAAAGATATTGATGGTTTACCCGTGGTAAGCAAGGCTGATGCAAATTCCGATGCCATTTTATCGTTAACCATTCAAAGCGATAAAAGAAATACGTTAGAATTAAGTGATTATGCAGAGAATGTAATTGCCGATAGAATCCAAACCATTCCGGGGGTAAGTAGCGTTCAGATATGGGGCCAGCGGAAATATGCGATGCGCATTTGGATGGATCCAAACAAGCTTTCATCTTACGGCTTAACCTCACAAGATTTAGTTACAGCGCTGGATAAAGAAAATGTAGAGCTTCCATCGGGAAAAATAACTGGCGCAACTACCGAATTAACAGTTAAAACACTTGGTAAACTTACCAATGAAGAGCAGTTCAATAACTTAATTTTAAGGTCAGATAGCAACCAAGTTGTTAAGCTTAAAGATGTAGGCTACGCGATACTGGGACCAGAAAATGAAGAAACGATTTTGCGAGAATCTGGCAAACCCATGGTTGCAATAGCAATTATTCCGCAACCAGGCGCTAATTATTTAGATATTAGCAATGAGTTTTATAAACGATTTGATAAACTAAAGGCCGATATTCCAAAAGATATTAACTTAAAAGTTGCACTTGATAATACAAAATTCATAAAGCAATCCATTACTGAGGTTGCAGAAACCATTGGCATATCGCTGGTACTGGTTATTTTAATTATTTACCTGTTTTTTAGAGATTGGGGCATTGCTTTCCGTCCGTTAATTGATATTCCGGTATCGCTCGTATTTACCTTCTTTATTATGTACATTTTTGGGTTTTCCATTAACGTATTGAGTTTGCTGGCAATTGTTTTAGCTACAGGACTGGTGGTGGATGACGGTATTGTAGTAACTGAAAATATTTTTAAAAAGGTAGAGGAAGGGATGTCGCCATTCGAAGCGGCAATTAAAGGCTCAAACGAAATCTTTTTTGCAGTTATTTCTATATCCGTTACGTTAGCAGCCGTATTTTTACCCGTAATATTTCTGCAAGGTTTTGTAGGCCGGCTTTTTAGAGAATTTGGCGTTGTAATTGCTGCAGCCGTATTAATTTCGGCATTTGTATCGCTTACTTTAACACCAATGCTCAATGCCTATTTAATGAAAAAAGGCGGACATAAGCCTTCTAAATTCTATAATTTTACTGAGCCTTATTTTATAAAACTAAACGAAAACTACGCAAGCAACTTAAATAAATTTTTAAACAAAAGGTGGTTGGCCATTCCAATTATCCTTTTTTGTATGGGATTGATTTTCCTGTTTTGGAACATTTTACCAAAAGAGACTGCGCCTTACGATGATAGAAGTTCAATCAATATCACAGCAACCACACCAGAGGGCTCATCGTTTGAATATACAGATCAATTTATTTTAAAGTTGAATAAGCTGATTTTAGACTCGGTACCCGAAAAGAATACAAACATTACAATTACTTCGCCCGGTTTCGGTGGTGGCTCTACAAATATGGGTTACGTGCGTATGGGCTTGGTAGATCCTAGCGAAAGGGAAAGAAGTCAGAAAGACATTGCCGATCAGCTTACCAAAATAACCAAAAAGTTTACCGATGGAAAAACAATTGTAAGCCAACAGCCAACAATTTCCGTTGGCCGTAGAGGTGGTTTACCTATCAGTTACATTATTCAGGCACAAAATTTCGAAAAGCTAAGAGAAAAGATACCCATTTTTATGGATGCGGTGAGTAAAGACCCGACATTTAGCGTGTCGGATGTGAATTTGAAATTTAACAAACCCGAAATTAATTTATCGATAGATAGAGACAAAGCGAAAAATTTGGGCCTTTCTATTGCTGATATTGCGCAAACTTTAAATTTAGGGTTAAGCGGACAACGATTTTCATACTTTTTTATGAATGGAAAGCAATATCAGGTAATCGGCCAATTTGATAAAGGCGACCGAAAAGACCCGATGGACTTAAGTTCTGTTTACGTTAAAAATGATAAGGGCCAGCTTATCCAACTAGATAATGTGGTTACCGCTAAAGAAGAAAGTAGCCCGCCACAACTTTACCGAAACAACCGATTTATATCAGCAACTGTTTCTGCAGGTTTAGCGCCAGGCAAAAGTATAGGCGAAGGAATAGATGCCATGAATACAATTTCGAAAAAGGTTTTAGATGAAAGCTTTTCGACAGATTTGAGTGGCGAATCTAGAGATTTTCAAGAAAGCTCATCGAACACACTTTTTGCATTTGGTTTGGCTATTTTATTGGTTTATTTAATTTTAGCAGCTCAATTCGAAAGTTTTAAAGATCCTGTTATTATTATTCTAACTGTACCAATGGCAGTTGCAGGGGCATTTTTATCGCTTTGGCTCTGTGGCCAAAGTTGGAATATTTTTAGCCAAATTGGTACCATTATGCTTATCGGCTTAGTAACCAAAAATGGTATTTTAATTGTCGAGTTTGCCAATCAGCTAAAAGAAAAAGGTGTGGCTATACCCGAGGCCATCAGAGAAGCAGCAGTTTCTCGTTTACGCCCAATTTTAATGACAAGTATGGCAATTGCCTTCGGCGCGTTACCAATAGCACTTGCACTGGGTGCAGCAGCAAAAAGTAGAATGAGCATGGGAACCGTAATTGTAGGCGGAACATTGTTTTCGCTAGTTTTAACGCTGTTTGTTATCCCAGCAATTTATTCTTATTGGGCAAAACCATATAAGCCGAACAAAGAATTAAAAAATGCTCATCGTTTTGAACAGGAAGCATTATTAACAGAAGAATAAAATGAGTAAGAAATTATATTTAACTATTGTATTTATCGGTATTTCCTGCATCAGCTTTGCGCAAGAAAAACTAACCCTGCAACAGGCAATTACCATCGCTTTGCAAAATAATTACGATATTAAAATCAGTAAGAACGACATTGATATTGCTAAAAATAACGCCACAATTGGTAATGCTGGTATGTTGCCGAACGTACAGGGCAGTTATACTAACGGTGGAAGTTTACAGAATACCACACAAACGCCTGCAAATGGGCCTGATAAGGTAATCCGCGGGGCAAGAAGCACAAACAATAATTTAGGAGCCGATCTAAATTGGACAATTTTTAATGGCTTTACCATGTTCGCCAATTATGATCGCTTAAAAGAGCTTCAGAAACAAGGAGAGTTAAACTCACGATTGGTGATTTTAAACACAGTATCTGATGTAATTTCATCATACTATGATATTGTTAGGCAACAACAATTAGTTGCTGCTGCCGATAGCTCGATGGATGTTTCGGTTTTAAGAAGTAAAATTGCTAAAATTAAACTTCAACTTGGCAAAGGCTCTAAGCTAGATTTACTTGCGGCGCAGGTAGATTACAACAGCGATACTTCTAACTACCTACAAACTAAAAACACGCTACAATTGGCAAAAGTTAGGCTAAACCAATTGCTGGTTAGGACAATTGATACCGATTTTACAGTTGATAATGTAATCACTTTAGATGCCACTTTAACTTACAATCAGTTGGCAGAACTTACAGAAAAGCAAAATCCAAATGTTCAAAATGCTTTTATCAACCAAAAAATTGCAACCTTAAATTTAAAATCAATCCGTGGTGCAAGGTATCCCGTGGTAAGCTTAAATTCTGGGTATAGCAGGGCGAATAGCACTAGTCCTACTGGTTTTAACCAAAAATTTGAAGCAAACGGGTTAACGTATGGTATTAGCGCAAAAATTAACATTTTTGATGGCTTTTTGCAGAGACAACAAGAACGTAATGCAAAAATCGAAATCGACAACTCGTTACTTAACTTAAATAAAACCAAAATAGATGTAAATGCGCAACTCCGCACTGCGTTTCAAAACTACCGCACCTACTTAGATTTGATAAACTTAGAACAGCGTAATTTAGATATTGCCAAAGAAAATTTAGATATAACCTTAGCAAAGTATAGGTTGGGTAGCATTGCACCGTTAGAACTACGAGAAGCGCAACGCAATGAAATTGACGCAAAAAACCGCTTTATAGAAATGCAGTATCAAACCAAAATTGCCGAAACTACCCTAAAAGAAATTAGCGGAACTATTAATTTATCTTATTAATTTTTATATTTATCGCATGATACTTGTTGCAGATAGTGGATCATCAAAAACCGACTGGATGGGCTATTCGAACGGCGAAATTATTAATTTTAATACAATTGGTATAAACCCTTATTTCGTAAACGAACACGAAATCGCTAAGGTTTTATCTGATAATGCCGTTGTTGCACCATTTAAATCTCTAGTAACCGAAATTCACTTTTTTGGCGCTGGTTGCTCCCTGCCCGATAAGCATGAAATCGTGTCAAATGGCTTGTCGAGTGTTTTCCCAAATGCATTTATCGCGGTAGATCACGATCTTTACGGCTCTGTTTATGCTACTTGTGGCAACAGCGAAGGTATAAATTGTATTTTGGGTACGGGTTCTAATATTTGTTATTTTGATGGAAAGCAAATTCAAATTGGCACGCATGGCTTGGGTTATATTCTAGGCGATGAAGGTTCTGGCACTTTCTTCGGGAAAAAGATTTTATTGAGTTATTTATATGATAAAATGCCCCAAGAATTAGCTGTTGAATTTAAAAAAATGTTCCCTACAGAAAAAGAGGAAGTGATTACAAACGTATATCAAAAACCTTTCCCTAATATTTATTTAGCAGGTTTTAGCCGATTTATGGAAAATCATAAAACGCATCCTTATATTAAAAACATACTAAAAACTGGTTTTCAGCTCTTTATAGATACCCACATTAAAGATTACGAAAATTATCAATCAATTCCTTGCCATTTTGTTGGCTCCATTGCCTTTTACTATCAAGATATTTTGATAGAAGTTTTAAAAGATAACGGCATCAATGTTGGTCGTATTTTACAAAAACCAATTGAAGGATTGTTTACGTATATTTTAAATAGAGAAGGGATAGAAGTTTGATAATTATTGCTATTGATTAGCATGTAAAATTATATTTTAAAAAAGTACAAACACAATTGATGATTTTGTGTTAATTACTACACAGCACATAAATGCCCATTATAAATGAAAAAAATATTAGTAGTTGATGACGATATTGAGGTTTTAGAAACCATACAATTAATCTTAGAAATTGGTGGATTTGAAGTTTCGGCGTTAAGCGATGGCGAAGAAGTTTTTAAAAGAATAGAAGATTTTAAACCAGATCTATTATTACTCGATATTTCTTTGGGGCATATTGATGGACGTGTTTTGTGCGAGCAACTGAAAGCGACCCAAAGTACATCGCAAATTCCAATTTTGTTAATCTCCGGTTTGTATGAAGCCAAAGATTTTACCACTTTGAATTATGGTCAGGATGATTTTCTATCAAAACCTTTCCAAATGGATGTATTGCTAAAAAAGATTTTTAAAATCTTATCGCTGGAGGAAGAAAATCCTAGTGTTAATCTGAATTAATAATTTACACTTAATATATAAGCCAAAAAGCAATTCTGTTTTTTGGCTTTTTTTATGCAACACCATTTCGAGATTTTTACTGTCATTTTGTCAAACAAATTGCTTTGGAACATGCATTGTTAAGTACAACCTGAACAATCAATTTAATTACATATATGAGCATTCAAGAAAAAGGAAATATATCCATCCATACAGAGAATATTTTCCCTATAATTAAGAAATTTTTATACTCTGATAACGAGATTTTCCTTCGTGAGTTGGTTTCGAACGCAGTTGACGCCGTTCAAAAAATAAAAAGGTTAGGCGCGTTGGGTCAGTTTAATGGCGAAGTGGGTACACCTTTGGTACAAGTTGCCGTTGACAAAACTGCTAAAACAATAACCATTAGCGATAACGGTTTGGGCATGACGGCCGAAGAGATTAAAAAGTACATCAATCAGGTTGCTTTCTCGGGTGCGAGCGAATTTGTAGAGAAATTTAAAGATGCGAAAGACGCAAATGAGATTATCGGTAAATTTGGCTTAGGCTTTTACTCTGCTTTCATGGTTGCCGATTTAGTAGAAATTCAAACGCTATCGTACCAAGAAGGCGCGGAACCGGCACGTTGGATTTGTGATGGAAGTACTGAATTTGAAATTACCGAAGGTACAAAAACCACTCGTGGTACGGATATTATTCTGCATGTTAATAAAGACTCTGAAGAATTTTTAGAAGAATCTAAACTGCAAGAAATTCTTGATAAGTACGCTAAGTTTTTACCAGTACCAATTAAATTCGGTACAAAAACCGAATCAATTGAAGATGGTGAAGATGAAGAAGGAAAGAAAAAATATCAGGATGTGGAAGTTGATAATATCATCAACACAACAAGCCCAATCTGGACAAAAGCACCTGCAGATTTGTCAGACGAAGATTATTTAAACTTTTACCGTGAATTATATCCTTTTAGCGAGGAGCCGTTATTTTGGATTCATTTAAACGTAGATTATCCATTTAATTTAACTGGCGTATTGTATTTCCCTAAGTTGAAAAACGACTTCGAAATGCAACGCAACAAAATTAAATTATATTCTCGCCAAGTATTTATTACCGATGAAGTAAAGGATATAGTACCAGAATTTTTAATGTTATTGCATGGCGTAATCGATTCGCCAGATATTCCATTAAATGTATCTCGTAGTTTCTTGCAGGCAGATAGCAACGTTAAAAAAATCAACAACTACATTACTAAAAAAGTTGCTGATAAATTAGGTGAATTATTTGCTAAAGATCGTAAAGCTTACGAAGATAAATGGAAAGATATTGGCATTTTCGTGAAATACGGAATGATCAGCGAAGAGAAATTTTACGATAAAGCCAAAGACTTTGCGTTGCTTGGCAATACTAAAAATGAACTTTTCACTTTACCAGAATACAAGGAAAAAGTGGCGCCATTACAAACAGATAAAAATGGAACAGTAGTTTATTTGTACACCAACGATGCCTCAAAACAAGATGCCTTTATTCAATCTGCTAATAAAAAAGATTACGATGTTTTAGTTTTGGATTCGCCTATCGATAATCACTTTATAAATCAATTAGAGCAGAAATTAGAAAAAACTTCAATAAAAAGAGTAGATTCTAGCGTTGCTGATAAGTTGATCGAGAAAGACGAAGTTAATGAGCATATTTTAACTGATGAACAGGTTAAAGAAGTGACAACAATTTTCGAAAAAGCAATTACTAAACCAGGCTTGCAAGTAGAGGTTGTAGCTTTAAATCCTGATGAATTACCTGTAACCATAACTATGGATGAATTTATGCGCCGTATGAAAGATATGGCCGCTATGGGCGGTGGAATGGGTTTCTACGGACAGATGCCAGATAGTTATAAGGTTGCCATCAATGGAAATCATAAATTGGTAAGCAAAATTTTAAAAGCCGAAGGCGAAGAACAAAGCAACTTAGCCAAGCAGGCTATAGATTTAGCTTTGCTAGCACAAGGCATGTTAACAGGGCCAGAACTTACTGCATTTGTTAGCAGAAGTGTTGCACTTATTTAACACAAATAAATCTTTTCACAAAAAAGCCCTTAAGATGTAAATCTAAGGGCCTTTTTTTTTGGGATGTATATTTAATAGGAACTGGATAAGCTAACTGGCTAAATTATGCTTGACGTTAAAGTACTCGCTGTGGTCTTCTATTAATTTCGCAATTACAGCAGCTTTAGTATCCTTAATGTTAAATTCAAAAATAGGTTCTACTTTCTTTTTACTTTTAACCATTTTCTCGGTATAAAAACGATACACTAATCCATTGGTTAATAACCCGTATTTGGCTTTGGTTTTACGGAAATAATTCGAAAGACGAGAATCATCAATATCTAAAGTATCGTTGTGATGCTTACATTCTACAAGAATAGTCGGCTTACCATCTTTCATTATGGTATAATCTACCTTTTTTCCCTTCTTGTACCCAAAGTCTAACACAGCTTCAGATTGAACTTCGCTTGGATTAAAAACATCGTAACCTAAAATTTGGATAAAGGGCATCACTAACGCGTTTCTAGTAGAATCTTCAGACTGAACATGAGGAAGCATTTTTTTAATTCTGAGGGCAAATTGGCCAATTTCGTCTTTAAGTTCCATAATGTCAACAATTGTAAGGAGGTGGATGATTAATATTTAGTTTCGCCTTTGAGTAAGACGAGAAATACATTTATTAATTTGCGTTCTAATTAATAACTAAAGATTATGATTTGGCCATGCAAAAATTATTTTTTTACACCAACCTACCAGAATTTTACACGAAACCATAGATATTTGGCTTGATTTAAAGCGAAAGATAAATTGACCTTATTTTTTTTATCATGTATTGCATAATAATTAAAGATTTTAATAACTTGCATTAAATCATCCAACATATATTATGAACTTAAAATGTGTAATCATAGACGATGAACAACATGCCATTGATGTTGTAACCGATCACATTGCAGAAATGCCAGGTTTAACACTACTTAAAACATTTACTAGTCCAATTCAAGCATTGACAGAGATTAGCACTTCGGATGAAATTGACTTATTATTTATGGATATTGACATGCCAGGAATTAACGGGTTGGAACTTGCAAAAAGCATCAGAGATCGTACAAAATATTTGATTTTCACAACCGCGCATCCAGATTATGCCCTGCAAGCCTTTGATGTTCAATCAGACCAATACTTGCTTAAACCAATATCGTTTGCAAAATTTGCATTAGGGATAGATAGAATTTTGAAAAAGGAGAGTAATTTAGCAAATAACAAACCAAAGGAAGTTGATCAAACTGCGGCCCTTTATATAAAAGGTGACCACAAATATGCATTTTCAAACATTGCAATTGAAGATATACTTTATATTAAAGCGCTTCAAAATTATATTCAAATAATTACAAAAGTAGAAACGCATACTACCTATTTAACACTTAAAGAGATAGAAAAAGCGTTAGAAAGCCAACCTTTTATTCGTGTTAACAAATCGAACATCGTGGCTAAAACGGCAATCAAAAAAGTTGATGGAAATATTATTCGGTTGGTAAACAACGAAATGATACAAATTGGAGAAGGTTACAAAGAAGCTTTCTTTCAATATGTACAGAGTTTTTTACTTAAATCTAATAGAAGTTAGTAATTTCTGCATTGTATATTCAAATTAAATTTTGATTTTTTAAAGCATCTAATTAAATAATACTTTGAATCTTCTTCATCCATTACATTTTCGGATAAAATAATACAGAATTAAAAAATATTACTCATCGTCATAATTACAGTTTGAGCAGTAATCGGATCTAAAGAAACATCACCACCAGTAGTAGTTTTAGTTTTGAAATCAGCACTCTGATTTTTTACACTTTTATAAACGAATACAGTTTTTTTATCTAACTTGATTATACTTTGAGTTTTCATAATTTAAGAGTCTATTTGTAAAAATTAATAGGTGGTTGTTTAGTTTATCTAGAAAATGTTACTCATCGTCATAATTACAGTTTGAGCAGTAACCGGATCTAAAGAAACATCACCACCAGTAGTAGTTTTAGTTTTAAAATTAGCACTCTGATTTTTTACACTTTTATAAACGAATATAGTTTTTTTATCTAACTTAATTATATTTTGAGTTTTCATAATTTAAGAGTCTATTTGTAAAAATTAATAGGTGGTTGTTTAGTTGATCTAGAAAATGTTACTCATCGTCATAATTACAGTTTGAGCAGTAATCGGATCTAATGAAACATCACCACCAGTAGTAGTTTTAGTTTTGAAATTAGCACTATGATTTTTTACACTTTTATAAACGAATACGGTTTTTTTATCTAACTTGATTATACTTTGAGTTTTCATAGCTTCTATTTTATTTGTGAAAAATTTAATTGTTACTTTTAATACCATAAAGGTGCAAATCTAAAATTTGAAACTTTATTTTTTTACACCAAGTAGCTATAATAACTGACGAAACCACCTTTTTGACCCTTTAAACGCTAAAATGAGCTCTATAGTCCTTAAGCAATTTTATAAAAAATATAAATTTCATTTAATCGTTTGGGGTGTCTATATTATTTATGAAGTGTTTATTACTGGATTAATTAACCGCGCATTCGGACAGCCTGGAGTGTATGTAATGGTCTATTCGATAAATATTATTTCATTTTATGCGTATGCCTATTTATTAAACAAAACATTAGATAAAAAAAACAAATTCATTAAGATATTAAATATGTTATTAAATATCTTAATTATTTTTGTTGGGTATGCACTTTCAAGTTTTACACTAAGAGCTGCATTTGTTAAACTTAACTTTATAGAATTTGACGCACCATTACATTTCAATCTGCCTTTTATACTAGCCTGCTTATGGCGCTCCCTATACTTTATAGGTTTCTCAACTGGTTATGTTTTTATTATGAAATCTTTTAGAGATCAGAAAAGATCAGAAGAACTGGAACGAAGAAACCTACTAGCCACCATTGAGAATCAAACTTTAGAGAAGGATTTAGTAAATACACAGAATAATTATCTCCGAAGTCAGATTAACCCACATTTTTTGTTTAATACCCTAAATTTTATTTATAACGATGCTCGAAAAAAAGCCCCGATTGCTGCGGAAGCAATAATGGATTTAGCGGAAATGATGAGATACGCATTAAAAAGACCAGAGGTTTCAGATTTAGTCCCTTTAGCAGACGAGATTGAACAAGTTGAACATTTAATTAACCTCCATAAATTAAGAACAGCTAACGCTATAAATTTCAACCTCGAAGTTGAAGGTGATATCTTTGGAGTTCGATTTCCACCTCTAATTCTATTAACACTCGCCGAAAATATGTTTAAACATGGGCATATCAACCACGGTACTCATAATGCAGTAATTAGAATTAATTTCGAATCTAATCTGTTAATAATTGAAACCGTAAATATGACCAATAGTGTAAAAGCCAAAGAAAGCACAAATTTGGGAGTTGAGAATATTCAAAAAAGATTAGCCTATTTTTACAAAGATGACTACACATTCACCTATGGTAAAGATGAATTAAATAGATATATCTCTAAAATTACCGTTAAAATATAGAAATAGATACCTGAAATTCAGTGTTTTATTTTTGTGTCAAATTTTTAGATAAAGCTTTTATGCGTTGCAAATCTTTCAATAAATAATAATACATTACCATTTCGTGGGTTCGTTGTGCCTTATTAAACAGACGGTTAACGTGCATGTGCATCAAATCTCCGAATAGCTTAGCCCTTTTTGCTTCTTTACATTTTTTTAAAACGGCCACTAACGAAGCATAAAAATTATCAAACATTAATTGTTCTTCTTCATCCAAAACTGGATTATCCTCAGTTTTATATACTTGGTAAGTTGCGTTTAGTTTTTTGAAAGTAGAAGCATCTAATTTATGCTCCGTGTTAAAAGCGTTTGAGTTAGCAAGAATTATTTTATTAAACTCCTCATTTTCGAATAAACTAGGCTCATCTTTTAACTTTATAGCAAGTTTAGCGCAAAGTTTATATTTATCGTTAATACTTGTAGCTGTTTGAATTAGTGAAAGTACATAAGCACTATCAATAGCAAAATGTTGTTCAACATCCTCCATTAAATCATTTCCATAGCGTTCTATTTCACGCCTGTAGGTTTTTACAACTACGTCAGACACAATACCTACAATCAATTCATCTTTTAAAAGATTGCTTAAAGCGCCAATTAACTTTTGTCCGTCTTCCGGATTGTGCAACAAGATCCTCAATCTAATGTGGTCTCCCTGCTCATTATACCGAATAAAAAACCACGATTTAATTAAATTACCATATTCCACTAAATAGCTGTTTATCGATGTAGCTAACAAACTATCTGATCGTTGTTGGTGACAAAATACCTCAAAGTAAACCCATTCTTCTCCGGGAGCAAAAAACCTTTTAATCGGTGTCGATGCTAAATCCTCGCCATCATAAATTCCATTATAAATCTGCTTATCATGTGTCAACGCCAGTACAAATTGTCCATTATAAGCGTTTCCGTCCAAATCAGCTATTAATGGGGAAGTAGGCAATTTTACTTCTTCCAAAAAGCAAGATTTTTGCTTTTGCATATATTGAATAAAATACTTTAAATCGAGATCATCATTCAGGTTAAAACATAGCGTTTGGTCTCCATTACCGGTTTTAAAATATTCGACAATACCCCTATTTTTTAGATAAAGCCTACATAAATCTAAATCATTATTTTTGCCGATGGCCTCAAAGAGTGCTTCTTGCACTATTTTCCATCTTGCCATCGATAGAATCAAATTTTTGTACTGAAACCGTGGGTAATAATTGAGATCTGGAAAAAGATGTTCCAATTTTAAAAGTAAATTACTTTGCACGCCTTGATGTTGCAAATCGCAAAACAACCTAAAAACTGAAAGGTCAGAACGAGAATAGTTGTAAGCTGAGGAAAGCTTCGGGATTAGTCGTTTCTTGTACTTTTTCGATCGTAAAATAACTTCACCATTTCTAACCGACAGCATCATATCACTCATCGAAAGTGGATCGTTTGATGTATCGAAATTCAAAATTGCTACTTGGTAATCGTAAATTTGCTTTCTTCTATTAATATTATCAACCTCGCTTTCCACCATATAACCTACATCAAAAAATAGGACATTCGGATTAGCGTTTGCTTCTACTTCAGCTATTTGTTTAGTGAAATTGTAAATAGCATCATTTGCAATTGTAAACCTACCACTTAGCGAATTTGCAGTGGACCCGCCCAACTGCTCAATACAAACAAAGTCATCTACCACGCACATCATCAAGTTTATTGTATTAGGCAATTGAGTAACGGCAATATCCGACGGCTGACTGATTTTTTCAAGAAATAGCGTTTTCCCAACTTCAAACTCTCCCGCCAATAATTTGCTTTTTATCGCCTTTCTTACAAAATCCAAGGGGCTAGGCTTAGCTTCAATAGCAGCTAAATTGGCAAAATAGTTTACAAAATCATCACTAGCTTCACCATGTTCCAAATCATCATACCCTACACCCAATTCCGGATCCAACGCAACATTTAGCATAACTTCCCGCTGATCAAATTTAGCAATAAACCGATTTATAAAATTTTTAAATGCAGTTTTTTCATTTTTTGATGTAAGTTGCTGCAGTAATTCGATAAGTTTCGGTAAGGCAACTAATATTGAGGTATCCAAATTTCCAGCAATAACTTTTCGCTCAGCTAATATATACTTAGGCGTTTCAGGCTCAGATTGCAAATCAATTCTTTCAAAATAGTCTTCTCCTATGATATTGGGATGCCGATCAGAAAAAAGCAATTGCAAAGCAATCATGTCATTTACCAAACTAAAAATCTCTTCTACACCCAAACCATCATGCTCTATATCCCCTGCCAAATCATTAAACTTTTTTGGTTTTAAACAAGCGTTGAGTATTTGTAGCACCACTTCATTTTGATCAATCTCAGCCAATTCAAATTGTCCGTTTGTACAGGCGATATACCTTATAGACTGTGGCGTTAAATAAAAACTGCTATTGGTAAACAATTTATTATTGCGATCGAACAATTCTTCTTCATTCTGCCTGATGGTATTTTTTACGGGCCAATCAATAAATTCATGGAGCACCAATTCCTTGCGAACTAAAATTTTTCCATCGCTTTTATCCGAATTTTTATCTAAAAAACTGAAACCCGCAAAAGTACCATAAGGTGTCGGTCGAAATTTTGCGCGGTTGAAATATTTCCAAATCGTAAATTGGATTTTTTGAGGCAATGAATCTAAATCCGCTGCATTTATATCCTTAATCGTTTCGTAAAACGATGATGATGATATTTTAATGGCTTCCTTAAGTTGAATCCAATTGGGCGCTAGGGTTGCATTTACAGAAAACTTTGGCGTACGCAGGATTAACGATGGATGGATGTTCATTTTCGAAGATTATAATCGAAAAGTACGAACATTTTAGTTAATTACAATAATACCCTAATGGAAATACTTTGCTATCACCAAAAAATTTGCGCCTATTTTGCACAAAAAAAGCCATTCTCAAAAAAATTGAGAATGGCCGAGCATTATTTGTTTAGTTTATTATCTTATTTACTGCTTCACAATTTTGAATTCAGTTCTTCTGTTCAGTTGGAAATCGGCTTCTGAACATTTCACACCGTTTGTGCATCTGTTTACCGGCATACTTTCGCCATAACCTTTTGCAGTGATCCTGTTCTTGCTTATCCCCTTATCAATAATATATTGAACCGCAGAATTTGCTCTTTTTTGTGATAGCCACTGATTGTACTGGTCGTTACCTCTACTGTCAGTGTGCGAGCCAAGCTCGATCCAGATTGTAGGATTGTCGGTAAGTATCTTTACAAGTTTGTCAAGCTCTACAGCTGCATCCGGCCTGATGTTTGATTTGTCGAAATCGTAATAAATATTCTCTATCTTGATCGGTTTGTTGATCACGATCGACTCCAGAAATAGGTCTTTCGTCAGTGTTGATGATGAGACCAATCCTCTGGTGGTCAGCGATGCTACATCACTCCTGTAATTATCCTTGCTACCTAAAAGTACATAGTCCGATGATTCATCAAGACCAAAATCAAATTTTCCGTCTGCCTGGGTTACAGTCTTGAGTTGGGTTCCGTTTTTATTCGTCAGCGTAACTAACGTATTTACAAGTGGTGTCTTCGAAACCTTGTTAAAGGCTGTACCCACAAGCTTGAATGCAATGATTTCTCTATCCACAAAACTATAGATATCATCCTGTCCCAATCCTTCATTCCGGTTGGATGACAGATAGCCTGTTTTTGGCGCATAAGTGGTAAACGCAAAATCATCTTTCGGAGAATTGGTTGGATAGCCCAAGTTTTTTGGTACCGAGATTTTCCCACTTTCTAAACGTGCCTTATAAATATCAAGCCCGCCCATGCCTACTCTACCATCGCTGCTGAAATAAAAATTGTTGCTACCGTCGAAAAACGGTGTGCGCTCATTGCCCTCAGTGTTAATGTCCTTCAGGTTTTCCGGAACGCCCCAGTCACCTGCTTCAGTTTTCAGGCTCGCATAAATATCAGTACCACCCTTTCCACCAGGCATGTTCGATGCGAAATACAGCGTATTCCCGTCACTGCTGATGAACGGATCACCAACAGAATACTCATTAACATTGTTGTACTTAAAGGGTACTACTTCGCCCCAATTGCCCGAAGTGTCTTTTTTACTACTGAAAATCTCCACGTTAACCGTGGCAAGCTTGCTTTTTAATATGCTGTTCTTCGAAAAACTCAGCTCATCGTCGATCTTGGTCAAAGTAAAGTACATCTCTTTTCCATCTGCCGTAAAGCTGGCCGCACCAACGTGGTAGTTCGTGCCCGTGTTTAACGGAAAAAGCTTTACACTATCGGTACCCTTCTTCATGTACAGGTGGAGGTAACCGTTTCCCGTAGAACCGTATATGTTTCTATTTGGCTTCTTCGATCCGTCGAACTTTAAAAAAGGTCTTCCCCCCGTAGCTGATTTTCCAATGGAATCTTTCCTGTCGGATGTGAACACCATTTCATCCATATATTTTACACTCCCCCAATCAGACTGTGCCGAGTTGAGTCCTTTCTCATTGGTTATCGCAACCTTTGTCGGTGACCTCATCCACATTACTGCCGAATCGCACGAAGAAAGTATGATGTTCTGCTTATTGGACGGAAAATCCTTGTCGAGTGAAAAGTATTTTAAGAACTGTGCCTTCGCATCTGCATATTTTGAATTGTTCTGTAGTGCCAGCGCATAGTTGTAAATATTGATCGGAGCACTTTTCGGCATCTCCACCACTTTGGCATACCAGCTTTCTGTCTGCAGGTAATTGTTCATCAAAGCGTAACATATCGCCAGTTGCTCGGCGGCATGCAGTGTTGGATTTTTCTTATACGCCACCTCGTACAGGTCAACTGCTTTCGCATAGTTGAAAAGTTCGAACTGCACATCAGCCTCTTTTAGCACATACTGCGCACTGGCAGGTCTGCTCATCAGAGCAAGTAACCCGAATATAAAAAATGCTAGTAGATTTCTTTTCATTTTATTGTATTTAAACGGTCTGCTATATTAATTTATCAGACCAGATATCATCATCTTTTAATTGAAGTTTCCTTAAAAAACCCTTGGCGTAAGCATTCTTACATTTCCTTTGTTGAAGAAATAGCCCACCGAGATTTCGTGGGTAGATCCACTATAGCCCTGAAGTGGCCCTATAGAAAAATCATAGGCATAACCGATCCTTAGGTTCGGTGTAGGAAAGAACTGCACTGCACCGACCGCTGAATTTAGGTTGCTCAGGTCTTTCTGCAGGTATGACTTGTTGTAGATCTTTACGCCGGTGCGGTAAGAGGCACCTACCCAAAATTTCTCTGCAAAGATAACAAATGCATTCAGGTCCAGACTTGTAGGACCGCCCCTGTCGTCTTTTAACAGAAAAGAGGGCTTGAGCAGTACATCATAAGAAAGTGGCACAAGCACGCCAGCGGTTAAATAATAGTGCGGTTTTGGCTGTGGGATAAAAGCATTCTTGCTGATGTCGAGGTATTGCGAAATGAGGTTATCTGCACTCAGGCCTGCATAAAAATTATTATCAGAATAGTAAACGCC
>NZ_SJCY01000016.1 GCF_004354365.1 Pedobacter changchengzhani | reverse complement strand
AAAAAGAGGAACCCCATATCTTGCAGAGATGATTGCATAAAAGAAATTCAGAGGGCATATCTAAAATAATGCTTCTCAAAAAATAATTGCCTTTTTTCTTGTAAAAACCATAGAATACAGGTTTAAACCAGAATTTTAGTGCTAATAACAAAGGTTGCATATTGTAAACGACCAAATTTTCTAAGAAATGTCTCAAAAATTGTTTTATTCCCTTATTTAGCAAATAATAGGATTTAGCTTCTGCCACAGATTTCGCAGAAAGTTCGCAGATTTAATAAGATGGTATTGGTTCTTCAGTTTTTTAAATCTGTGATAATCTGAGGTTTTTATCCTTTTAAATCTGCGGGGAAATTTTTAGTTTTCGTCACTTTTCGTAAAGGGAAACACCTTCTAATCATTAGCATAAAATTAATTCGGGACGATAAATAATTCCCTCGTTCACCATATTGGCAAACAACTACGGTTAAATAACTTGAATCTGAAACGCTTATAAAAGCAAAAATTTACTTAAGATTTTACCAAACAAAACTCGTAAATTTGGGTTTTAGAAACAATGACAAAAAGTTTTATCATATTGCTGATCTCTATGCTTGGTTTCGCTTCGATACCAAGTGTGACTTTTGCATGTGGTTCGAAAACTGAAAAATCTTGTACCAAAAAAGATAATCCCAAAAAGACAATTAGCAAAGAATGTTGTGAGGATGGAACGCATCAGGCAAGTCACAAAGATAATTGTAACGATGGCTGCAACCATAAATCTTGCCATTGTGTTGCCGTACACTACAATTTAACAATATTGGATACGCAAGAAATCAATACCAAAAATTTCGAGGTATTAAATAATGATCAAAAATTCTCTTACGTAGAAACTTACCTTACTTCGGGTTTTTACTCTATTTGGACACCCCCAAATATAAGCTGATTTTACTTTTTTACAGCCATAGAACTGTTCAAACGAAAGTGATTTCTTTGCTTTCTTTCTTTTTCAAAACCATAAATTTTCAAAATAATACGGAATTATTTAATTCTGTAGCTAACATAATCCTATAATGAAAAAATCAATTGCAACAATGTTGATGGCTACTGTAATGTCGCTATCGTTTATATCGTGCTATGCACAAATTAAAAATGCTAAAACCGAAACGGTTAAAATTTATGGAAACTGCGGAATGTGCGAAAAAACCATTGAGAAAGCAGGTAATATAAAAAATGTTTCCAACGTAGATTGGAATAAGGATACCAGTATGGCAACACTTACTTATGATGCTAAACAAACAAATCAAGACGAAATATTGAAGCGTATTGCTTTAGTTGGTTACGATAGTGAGCAATTTCTTGCACCTAATGATGTTTATAACAACCTTCATGGATGTTGCAAATATGACAGAAACCCGCTTTCCACAAAAGGAATGAAAATGGCTGATCAATCCAAAATGCCAATGGACAGCACAGATCATGCTACACATAAAATGCCAATGAACGCACAAGAAAGCAATCAGTTAAAAGCTGTTTTTGACAATTATTTTTCTGTTAAAGATGCTTTAGTGCAAACTAACGGCGATATAACTTCCGAAAAATCAACAACACTTTTAACAGCCTTGAATGCTATTGAAATGGATAAACTGCCAATGGATGTGCATACGGTTTGGATGAAAGTTCAAACAGATTTAAAAGAAGAAGCTAAACAAATGGCAGATAGCAAAGATGCATCTCGCCAACGAGATCAATTTGTTGCCCTTTCAGAAAACATGTACAAACTAATGAAAATTTCAAAACAAGAAATACCTATTTACTATCAACATTGCCCAATGGCAAATGGCGGAAAAGGTGCAAATTGGTTGAGCAAAGAAAACACAATTACAAATCCATATTATGGCTCAAAAATGTTGGGTTGTGGTGCTAACTTAGAAACGATTAAGTAATGAAAATATACATCAAAAATATGGTGTGTAATCGATGTAAAATGGTAGTGCAGTCTGAACTTGAAAAAGTTGGACTGCACCCTATTTCAGTCGAGCTAGGCGAAGTTGAAATTAGAGAAGAGGATATTGAAGACACTAAAGATATTTTAATTGAAAACTTGCTTGTATTAGGTTTTGAACTTTTAGATGATAAGCGAAGCAAAACGATCGAAAAAATTAAAAATGTTATTGTAGGGTTAGTTCATCATCACGATAACGAAAGCAGAGTCAATCTTTCAGATTACTTATCGCAACAATTATCGCAAGATTACAGCTTTTTAAGCCACCTATTTTCTGAGGTTGAGGGAAGAACGATTGAAAAATTTTATATCATTCAGAAAATTGAACGGGTGAAAGAGTTTTTGATGTATGACCAACTCACGCTCAGCGAAATTGCAGATAAACTTCAATACAGTAGCGTTGCACATTTAAGCACTCAGTTTAAAAAAATAACTGGCGCTACGCCAAGTGCATTTAAATATTCAAAAAATCAACATCGAAACGAAATCGATGATCTCTAAATCTTGTAAACAAAATCCAAAATTATGTAATGCAATTTTGCTGTATTTGTTCAACTTTGTACGATAAATATTATACGAGATGGAAAATAAATATAAAATTACTGGAATGAGCTGTGGCGGTTGCGTTAGCCACGTGCAAAAAGCTTTAAGCAACGTACAAGGCGTTAGTAAAGTCGAGGTAAATCTGCAAGATAAATCAGCAACAATTGAGATGACCAAACCAATTCCATTAGCAGTTTTTAAGGATGCGTTGGGGAATTATGGCATCGAAAATTTATAAAGGAACCGAAATTGCCGATTTACGAATTAAATAATTGCGAAATTTTGAATTTTAATACTGAAAAATGAAACATCAATATAAAATAGCTGGAATGACATGCAATGGTTGCCGAAGCCATGTGGAAAAGATTTTGAGTGAGGTGCAGGGCGTTTCGAAAGTAGATGTTAGTTTAACAGAAAAGTTAGCAACGATCGAAATGGAAAATCATATTCCTATCGAAAACTTTAAAAAAGCTTTATTGGAAGATGGAGGGAGTTATAAAATAGGAATGCTTGACGATGAAATGGAAGAAGCTCCAAAAGAGAAATCTGTTTCAAAACCAAATGAGGTTGGCAAATTTTACTGCCCGATGCATTGCGAAGGCGATAAGGTATATGATAAAGCAGGCGATTGTCCGGTTTGTGGTATGGATTTGGTAAAACAAACGCCTCTAGTTCAAACGGCGCAATATACTTGTCCGATGCATCCCGAAATTATTCAAGATAAGCCCGGAAGTTGCCCGATTTGCGGTATGGATTTGGTGCCGATGCAACCAACATCGTCAGAGGAAGATAAAACTTATTTGGGTTTATCTAAAAAGATGAAATTATCGCTTCTTTTTACCATTCCGGTGTTTATAATCTCTATGTCTGAAATGATTCCAAATAATCCTTTATTTCAAATAATGGATTTAAAATATTGGAATTGGGTTCAGTTTATTTTAACAATTCCTGTGGTATTTTACACCTGTTGGATGTTTTTTGAGCGTGCTTGGAAATCCATTATCACATGGAATTTAAACATGTTTACCCTAATTGGAATAGGTACGGGAGTGGCGTTTCTGTTCAGTATTTTTGGCATGCTGTTTCCGTCGCTTTTTCCGGTAGAATTTAAAACCGCTGGTGGAACGGTGCATTTATATTTCGAAGCGACCGTGGTTGTTTTAACCTTGGTTTTATTAGGTCAATTGCTCGAAGCAAAAGCCCATAGCAAAACAAGTGGCGCAATTAAAGAATTGTTAAAATTAGCACCAACGGAAGCAACTTTAGTTGTGGATGGCGTAGAAAAAGTAATTTCCATTCATGATATTAATAAAGGCGACCTGATTAGGGTAAAACCTGGAGAAAAAATTCCTGTTGATGGAAAAATAACCGAAGGCAGTAGCACTATTGATGAGTCGATGATTACAGGAGAACCTATTCCAGTAGATAAAACGAAAGACGATTTAGTGAGTTCGGGAACGATAAACGGTACAAAATCATTTTTAATGATTGCCGAAAAAGTAGGAGCAGAAACTTTATTGTCTCAAATTGTAAAAATGGTTAGCGATGCAAGTCATTCGCGTGCACCAATTCAAAACGTAGTTGACAAGGTTGCTAAATATTTTGTGCCCATTGTGGTTTTAATTTCGGTAATTACGTTTGTAATTTGGTGGCAATTTGGGCCAGAACCGAAATTGGTTTATGCTTTGGTAAATGCAATTGCAGTATTAATTATTGCTTGCCCGTGTGCATTAGGTTTGGCAACGCCGATGTCGGTTATGGTTGGTGTGGGTAAAGGTGCCCAAAATGGTGTGCTGATAAAAAATGCCGAAGCCATTGAAAACATGAACAAAATAGATGTTTTAATTACCGATAAGACGGGAACTTTAACAGAAGGAAAACCATCAGTAGAAAAAATTGTGGTAAAAGAGGGATCTGAAGTTGATGTGTTGGGTAAGGTAGCATCTATCAATCAAAATAGCGAACATCCTTTGGCTGCTGCAATGGTTAATTTTGCAAAATCTAAAAATGCAAAGCTTCAAAAAGTAGAAAAATTTGAATCCATAACGGGAAAAGGCGTTATTGGCTTTATCAATGATGAAAAAATTAGTCTCGGAAACCATAAACTAATGGAGCAAGAGGAAGTTTCTGAATTCAAGGCCATAGAGGAAGAAGTAATTGCGGCGCAAAAACTAGGTAAAACGGTCTCTTATATCGCCATAAATAAAAAAGTAGTTGGCTATATTACAATAACGGACGCAATTAAAGCTTCTAGTTTGGAAGCGATAAAAGAGTTAAAACGTCAAGGCGTGGAAGTAATTATGCTTACAGGTGATAACGAAAAAACAGCCAAAGCAGTCGCTTCTGAATTGAATCTTAGCGATTTTAAAGCGAGTTGTTTGCCACAGGATAAATTAGCATACATTAAAAATTTGCAGGCCAAGGGAAAAATTGTGGCAATGGCCGGCGATGGAATAAACGATGCACCAGCATTGGCTCAAGCAGATATTGGCATTGCTATGGGAACAGGAACGGATGTGGCGATAGAAAGTGCCAAAATTACATTGGTAAAAGGCGACTTATTGGGTATTGTAAAAGCAAAAAACCTTAGTCATGCCGTGATGAAAAACATTAAGCAAAACCTTTTCTTCGCGTTTATTTACAATTCTTTGGGCATTCCGGTTGCTGCGGGTATTTTGTATCCTTTCTTCGGACTTTTATTATCTCCTATGATTGCCGCATTGGCGATGAGTTTTAGTTCGGTTTCGGTTATTGTTAACGCATTAAGGTTACGTACGTTGAAACTTTAAAATATCGGGCAACAGCGACACTGAAGGTTGGGCAACAGCGGTACTGAAGAAAATATTTTAATATTATTTGTTATGAAATCTAAAAAAGTTTTTGCAAAAGTTTTTACCTCATTATTCACGATGCTGATTTTATTATCCTTCAGCAATTCATTCGCGCAAACAAAAAACAAAAATCATGTGATGAAAGATTGTTGTATGATGAAAGATGGAAAAATGATGGTTATGAAAGACGGTAAAACAATGCCGATGGACAAATCTATGAAAATGAAAAATGGCACCACTTGCATGACCAATGGAGAATGTACCATGAAAGACGGCTCTAAAATGACGATGAAAGACGGAGATTGCATGGAAATGAGCGGTAAAATGTGTAACGAAAGAATGAAGACGATGCACAAAAAGAAAGCATCCAAAAAAGGTGAAGCCATTGTTTATACCTGTTCAATGCATCCAGAAGTTGTTGGCGTTAAAGGCGGAAAGTGCCCGAAATGTGGAATGGATTTAGTGAAGAAATAATGTTCAATTAAGAATTGCTATCGGCGTAGGGCCTTTAGCAATTATTACTCTTATCATCTATTTAGAACGCGTATTGATCAAAAATACTTTCAAATCGATTTTTATCATTTAAAACATAAAAAAATGGAAACTCCAATGCAACAAAAAAAAACTAATAAATACACAACATTCTTTTTAATGTTAGGTGCCTCGTTTGTTGCCATGTACATTACTATGTATCTAAACACCTATTCTTTAGATCATATCTACTTTAGTTTAACCAGATTTTATATGACCTGTTTAGGCATTTCGGCAATGGCTGTAATAATGCTTTTATTCATGTTGGGTATGTATAAAAACAAGAAAAAAAATACAGCAATACTGATTGGAAGTTTTATGCTTTTTGCCACAGCATTATTCCTTGTACGTGTGCAAAAACCGATTATTGGCGATGTGTTGTGGATGAAAGCAATGATACCACATCATTCAATAGCCATTCTTACCAGTGAACGTGCAGATATTAAAGATCCAGAAGTGAGAAAACTTGCTGACGGAATTATCGCCGCACAAAAGAAAGAAATTACAGAAATGAAAACCATGATAAAGCGTTTAGAAAATGAGAAATAAAATACTTATAACTGCAACAATACTTTTAGTAAGTATTTCTAATTTGTACGCTCAAAAAGTAGTTCATTATGATCTTTATGTAAAAGATACATTAGTGAATTTTTCAGGCAAGGAAAAACGTGCAATTGCGGTAAACGGACAAATACCAATGCCAACTTTAACCTTTACTGAAGGAGATACCGCCGAAATTGTGGTGCACAATCAACTCAAAGAAGGTACTGCGCTACATTGGCATGGATTAATGTTGCCGAATAAATACGATGGTGTGCCATATCTTACACAAATGCCGATTAAACCTGGCGAAACTTTTACTTATCGTTTTCCTATTATTCAAAATGGAACACATTGGTATCATTCTCACATGGGTTTACAAGAACAAATTGGTATGTATGGTTCGTTAATTTTAAAGAAAAAAGCTCCTTCTCCTTCGGAGAAGGCGGGGGATGAGGCCTCAACATTTAGAAAAGGAATTGATGACTTACCGCAAGTTCCTGTTATTTTAAGCGAATGGACAGACCTAAAACCTGAGAACGTACATCGTATGTTACACAATGCGAGCGATTGGGCGGCAATAAAAAAAGGAACCGTTCAGAGTTATGCCGAAGCAATAAGGGCTGGTCATTTTACCACCAAAATTGGGAATGAATGGAAACGTATGTTGGCAATGGATGTTAGCGATGTTTATTACGATAAATTTTTGATCAACGGGCAAAGCGAATCCCAAGTCTCCTCTCCTTTGGGGAGGACGGCAGGTGGGGCTTTTAAAGCAGGAGACAAAGTTCGTTTACGAATCGCAAACGGTGGTGCATCTAGTTATTTTTGGCTTACTTATGCAGGCGGAAAAATGACGGTTGTTGCAAACGATGGTAACGATGTAGAACCTATCGAAGTTGACCGCTTAATTATAGGCGTATCAGAAACCTACGACGTGGTTGTAACCATTCCCGCAGATGGTGTATCGTACGAGTTTTTAGCAACTCCAGAGGATAGAACTAAATCGGCTTCAATTTATATCGGTAAAGGTATTAAACAGTTAACAAGCCCTTTGCCTAAGCTCAATTATTTTGAAGGCATGAAGATGATGAACGGTATGATGAACATGGATGGCAGCATGCACGATATGGGCATGAAAATGTCGTTACAGAAGATGGATATGAATGCCGTTATGTATCCTGAAGTTTCGGGAACAGCGATGAAAATGGGTGATAGCAATATGAAAATGGATCATGCTCAGCACGATATGAAATCGATGAATGCCGATATTGTTACTTTAAATTATGGCATGTTAAAATCTCCCACTATAACAACGTTGCCAAAAAATGCTCCTGTGCATGAACTCAAATTCGAATTAACAGGCAATATGAACCGATATGTGTGGAGCATGGATAATAAAGTATTAGCTGAAACCGATAAAATTTTAATAAAGAAAGGGGAGAATGTTCGCATTACATTATACAATAATTCGATGATGCGACACCCGATGCACTTACATGGTCACGATTTTAGGGTACTGAATGGGCAAGGCGATTACGCTCCATTAAAAAATGTTTTAGACATTATGCCAATGGAAACCGATACTATAGAATTCGCTGCAAATGCCGATGGTGACTGGTTTTTTCACTGTCATATTCTTTACCACATGATGGCAGGAATGAACAGAGTATTTTCTTACGAGAATTCGCAACCCAATCCGTACTTACCCGATAAAAAATTGGCATATAAAAAACTGCAAGCAGAAAGTAACCAACCTCATTTTATGGCGCAAAATGATTTTGCAACCAATGGAAACGATGGTATGGCAATGTTACAAAATACTCGTTGGAGTGTAGGTACCGAATGGCGTTTGGGTTACAGCAATATGCATGGTTACGAAACTGAAACTCATCTAGGAAGATATGTTGGTAAAAATCAATGGTTTATGCCTTTTGTTGGCTTCGATTGGCGCTATAGAAAAATGGGAATGGACGAACAAGAAACAAATTTATTTGGCCAATCCAACAGTAAAGACAATCGTAGTTTATTTAGCCTAGGTTTTGATTATACTTTGCCACTGTTAGTCATTTTTCAAACCGAAGTTTATCATAATGGCGATGTACGTTTGCAATTAATGCGTGAGGATATTCCAGTTTCAAAAAGATTGAGAGCTGGTTTTATGGTAAATACCGACAAAGAATACATGGCAGATTTGCGTTACATTGTAAATAAAAATATAGGTATTAGAACGCATTACGATAGTGATATGGGTTTTGGCGTGGGATTAAGTTTGAATTATTAGCCGTCGCAAATTGGAATATTTACAAGTTGAACATTACAATAGTTTAAAATTGTAGTTTTATTTACAAACTAATTGAGAAACGCCTTTAAACATTTTGGATAAAGCCAACAATATTGTTAACAAATATTCGTCGGTTGAAACCGAGGCAATAGTAAAACTACTAAAAGGTTATCTCATAATTAATTTTAAAATTTATTTGGGCGACGGTGGTTTTCACCTGTTGGCACGCAGGTTTAGGCGGTAATCGTAACCACATAAAAATGGCTTATGCTAACTAATAGAAGGCTGTCTCAGAATTAATTTTGAATAGTCAGAATAGTGTTTTTTGCGGCCGTCTTTCCTGCTTGCCTGTCCGGCAGGCAGGCGTAGGCGGGAATCGTAATGCGCTAAAAGGCTTATGCTAACCGATAGCCCTTGGCTTCAGACAAGGGATTACATAAAGCACGCATGGGCTTTAGCCACAAAGGTAAAGTTGTACATTAAACAAACTATTTGTCTCTAATAGAAAGAATTTTTAACTAGTTTATCCCTTAAGTAAATTTGAATTATCAAACTCACATTTACAGTTTGTTTTTTAACTGCATTTGCTATTTTGCCTTTTCCATAATTTATTTATCTTCGTTGCATGTATCAGCTCGTTAAACCACTCTTTTTTAAATTTGATCCAGAAAACGTTCATTATTTTGTTGTTAAGCGATTAAAATGGTTTAACGACAAGTTTCCGTTGGGTAAAACCATTATCCGCAGGACTTTCGATTTTCATGTTAAGGGTTTAGAACGTGAAGTTTTTGGTATAAAATTCAAAAATCCGGTTGGGTTAGCGGCGGGTTTCGATAAAAACGGCGAGTATGTAGAATCACTCAGCAATTTGGGCTTTGGTTTTATAGAAGTTGGTACGGTTACACCAATGCCACAACCGGGAAACGATAAGCCACGTATGTTTCGTTTGCCGAATGATGAAGCCCTAATTAATAGAATGGGTTTTAACAATAAAGGTGTAGATGTGATGGCAGAACGCTTGCGGATGCTTAAAGATAAACACCCAGAAATTGTTGTGGGTGGTAATATTGGTAAAAATAAAGCAACGCCGAATGAAGATGCGGTAAGCGATTACATAAAATGTTTCGATAAACTTTTTGACGTTGTTGATTATTTCGTAGTAAACGTAAGCTCGCCAAATACGCCCGGTTTACGCGAATTACAGGAGAAAGAGCCTTTAAAAAAAATCTTAAATACGCTACAACAGCGCAACCGTAAAAACGATATTTCGCGTCCGATTTTACTGAAAATTGCTCCCGATTTAACTGATGCACAGTTGGATGATATTATTGAAATTGTTGCAGAAACCAAGATTGCAGGCATTATTGCGACGAATACAACCGTCAGCAGAGAAAATTTACTATCGGAAAATTTATTAGTAGGGGAGATGGGTGGTTTGAGCGGCAAACCAGTTAAAGATCGATCTACCGAGGTGATCCGTTATTTATCTCAAAAATCGAATAAAGCTTTTCCAATTATAGGCGTAGGAGGCATTCATTCTGCTGCCGATGCACAAGAAAAATTAAATGCTGGCGCTTGTTTAGTGCAACTTTATACTGGTTTTATTTACGAAGGTCCGGGATTGATTAAAGCAATCTGCAAATCATTGGTCTAGCTTGTTCGTAGCGCACCAAACTTGATAATTGCAAACCTTTTTTTAGTCTGCACCATTAGTTATCTGCTAAATTAGCCATTTTTTCGCTTCCTCAATTTCGGTAAAAAATTGAACAGTTACATTTCCAATCATTACATCAACACTTTTTCTTGCCGAAAGTTGACTGAATCCGCTTTGCGAATAAATCCAAGCAAAATGCGTTAGGCCACATTGTTCCATTTGCGGAAAAAGCTCCGTGCCAACCCATTCTGAAGCCTCAGACCAAGTACCCAATACATGCGTGTTATCATTCAATATCTTTTTAGCACCATATTTTTTTAGCATTTCCAGTGCCAATAAACAGCCGTTTTGTACGGTTTTTAAATTTTGAAAGCCTTTCCAATCCATGTGTATTAACTTCAAATCATCATCATACTTTATGATAATGTGTTTATCCTGAAAATGGTTTTTTTCCGAAATAATTGTTGCAATACTTTGATCCAAAGGCAGACCGAAGTAAAATGTTGAGCCTTCATTCTCGTTACTTTCTATCCAAAAATTACCTTGGTGGCGTTTCAAAATTTCTGATGAGATGAACAGTCCGAGACCCAAGCCATCAAAACGTGTGGCTGTATTATCCACTCGGAAATAGCGATCGAACAGTTTGCTTAAATTTTCTTGCGCAATTCCAATGCCGAAATCTTGTATTGAAACAATGATGTTTTCTTGAAATATCTTACAATCTACAAGTACTTTTTTGCCATTTGGCGAATATTTAACCGCATTAGATAAGAAGTTGTGTACCACTTGCTCTAATCTAAAACGGTCGCCATAATACACCATTTCTTCACCCGTAGCAAAAATGATTTCATGGTTCAGCGCCGTATGTTGAATGCTTTCGATGGTTGCAACTAACATTTCACGGAAATTGAACGTTTCCATGTTATAGCTCATTTTGCCGGCGTTAATTTTGGTTACATCAAGCAAATCCATAATCAATTTTTCCAACCGATATATTTGATCAGAAGATTTTTTAATGAATAGGTTGAAACCTTCTGTCTTATTTGTGCGAGCCATTAATTGGTTAAACGCCTTAATACTGGTTAGTGGCGTTTTCAGTTCGTGCGAGGCAATAGAAAGAAATTCATCTTTTAATTCTTCATTATGTTTCTGTGCCTGTATGTTCGTATTTGTTCCAATCCACAGTTTAACACCTTCTTTCTCAATAAACGGAAGTGCTCTAGCCAAGTGCCAATAATAAGTTCCATCGGCAAACTTTAACCTAAACTCCACAACATATTCTTGTCCAGAATTTAAAGCTATTCTCCATTTATCCAAGCAGTTATCAAGATCTTCTGGGTGAATAAATTCTTGCCAACCTCTACCCGAAATTTGGTCAGAATTGAAGCCGAAATCTTTACACACTACATCATTAACATAATTTAAAGCGCCGTTTTGGTCTGCTGTCCACACCTGTTGCGGAATTGCATTTAGCATAAATCGAAAACGATCTTCATTTGCCCTTACATCGGCCATAGATTGCACCAATGCGGCACTCACTTTTTCTAAATTTTCATTGGTAAGGGTAAGCGCCTCATTTGCCGTACGAAGTTCTTCATTACTCGCTTGCAAGTCATACTGACTTTGTTCCACCAATTTTTTCCCTTTTACGAGCTCTGTAATATCTACCACAGTAACCAATATCGATTCTACTTTTCCATGATGGTCAAAAAGTGGATCGTAAGAAATATCTATATAACTTTCTGTTTCTAGGTGAGGAGAAAGTGCTTCTGAAACTTTAAAAGGTTTACCTTCAATAAAAATATCCTCTAAAATACCCTTAAATTCAGTCTTTTCTATCTCTGGAAATACATCCCACAACTTGCTGCCAATTACATCATCTTTTCGATGCCAAACTTGCAACATTTGATAGTTGGCAATTTCAATAACTAAATCTTGCCCTTGCAGAATAGTCATCCCAATTGGCGCTGTTGTAACCATGCTCCGAACACGGTTCCGTGCGTATTCAACTTTGTTACGAGAATGTACACGTTCAGTCACATCGGTCGCTACCAAAATTATAGATTCAGTAGTGCCATCTTGTGCTTTTAGCGGTGTGTAAATAAAATCGAAGTAGGATTCTTGTAATTCATCTTCGTGCTGCAATATTGCTTGTACTTCATTTCCATGAGCTGATTTACCGGTTGCGAATACCTCATCCAACATTTGAAAAAATTGTTCATTTCTTATATCAGACAGTACGTTTAAAGCCGTTTCTCCTAAGATTGAACTGCTTTTGCCCCAAACCTGCAACATCATTTCATTTGCTGATGTTATGGTCAGTTCTCGTCCGGTTAAGGTTGCGATGG
Organism: Pedobacter changchengzhani; assembly: GCF_004354365.1. GTDB lineage: Bacteria > Bacteroidota > Bacteroidia > Sphingobacteriales > Sphingobacteriaceae > Pedobacter > Pedobacter changchengzhani. Next base: position 46,591 of record NZ_SJCY01000016.1, on the reverse strand, counting down.
CAACAGGTGCGCTATTAACAAGATTGCGGTAACGGTGTTCGCTTATAGAAAGTTCGTGCGTCCGTGTATCTACAATTTCTTCTAATCCCAAATTTAAAACACTAAGCTTTTCTGTTGCAATGCTCAATTGTTCGTTCGAAACTAATAATTCTTCGTTTGATGATGCTAATTCTTCGTTAATGGAAGCCAATTCCTCATTGAGTTCTTGTTCGCTTTGCAACGCTTTTTTATTTAATAATTCCGTTTTAGCGCGCTGGTCTTCGAGCAAGTTGTGCACATCAACACAGGTACCAATATAGCCAGCAAAACTTCCATCGGCTAAATATCTGGGTACGCCATTATCGGTTACCCAACGGTATTCGCCGTCATGTCTTTTTAATCGATATTCCATCGTAAAATCTGCTCTACCGTCGAAAGCCGTGACATAGGTTTTCAAACATCGATCAAAATCATCAGGGTGAACGCCTTCTGCCCAGCCGTTTCCAAGCTCTTGATCCATTGCTCTGCCTGTAAAACGCAACCAGCCAGCATTGAAAAAATAGCACAGTTTATCCAAGCCCGATATCCAAATAAGCACCGGAGCACTATCTGCCATAATTTTAAACTGTTCTTCTACTTGAATGGTGGGTCGATTTTGTTGCACTTACGAAAATAAAAAAAATTAATTTATTTTAGAATGGGTTGATTAATTTTTAAGTAAATTTTTGAGTTTTCGAGATAAATAATAGGTTTTTGAACTTTTTATCCGTTGAGATAATAATTTATTGAAAAAATTATACGCCACTTGGTATAATTTTTGAAACGAATTTACGAGTAATTTTTGTTTCAAATTAGTTTAGATTTATGATTGTAACCTCACACCAAAAAGGCTGGAAAATTATTAACCAACGTTCTCACGGGCTTTTAGCTGCTATGTTGGCTTTCGAATTTGATATTGATTTGCCCAACCACATTATGGTGCCCACACTTATTGCCATTGCAGAGCATGATGATGGCGTAAATGAAACAGAACATCCTCAAAATTTAACCGAAGCAGGCGCGCCTCGGCATTTTATGGTGCACGACAATTCAAAAGGAGCTGATTTTAGCCAATGGGAAAATATTATGGAAATATCGAGCTCTAAAAGCCAATTAAATGCGCTACTTACTTCTATGCATATTAATTTTTTATCAGATGGAAATACGAAAGCGGAAGACCCTAAACTCAGTGCTTTTTTGAAAGCACAAAAGAAGAACAGAAAGGAAATACTAAAACATTTAAATATTGATAAAGAATATGCCGAACGAATTTACCGTTTTGTAGAGTGGTGCGATGCTTTTTCACTGCTAATTTGTATGGATAAAATTCAACCTGAAGGAAGGAAGATGGAAGTTTCAAAATGTCCGGATGGAGAAATGAGCCAGACTTTTTACAAAGCTGATGATTGTATTACGGTAACGCCTTGGCCTTTTAAGAGCGATAATTTTAAAGTATTTTATGAGTACAAAATAGTAGAGCAGCTAAAGTTTAACACTATAAATGAGTTTGATAAAGTTAGTAGGCGAACGCCTGTAATGAGACAAGAATTTACATTTCTAAAATAAATTTCAGGTATTTTACGGTTTAAAGATGATGAATTTCTAAATATATGTAGGTTTATGTGTTAAAATTGATATTTTTTTTTGATAATCTTCGTAAAGTTGTGGATTTTGAGGTTTTTTGTAAAAATTTAAATAAAAGATGAAATTTTTCGTGCAAATAGTAAGATTTTTTATTAATTACTCGAGTAAGTTAGTTAATTGATGTACTAACTTTTTAAATAATTTAGTTATTATGAATAATTGATGAAGTTTTTTTATAAAAATGTTATAATAATTTTAATTATGGTTGCAATAATCGTTATTTGCGGAAATTTATTATCCAGCATACTATTGATAACTTATTGACATACCAATTTTTTATTAATTGCATGGTGGGAAAATACTCAATCATTTATGACTTCTCATCTTCGTAAACTCTCTGCTGGTGGCGTACTTATTACCTTAGGAATTATTTTTGGCGACATTGGTACTTCTCCGCTATATGCTTTGCAAACAATTTTAAAAGAGGGGGGCGAGGCAAGTCAGTTTATGGTACTGGGCGCCGTTTCGTGCATATTTTGGACACTAACCCTACAAACCACTTTTAAGTATATTTTTATAACGCTCCAAGCAGATAATAGAGGAGAAGGTGGTATTTTTTCTTTATATGCTTTAGTAAGGCGCTACGGCAAGTGGCTGGCAATTCCAGCAATTATTGGTGCTGGTACGTTATTGGCCGATGGTATTATCACACCACCAATATCTGTTACGTCGGCTATTGAGGGGTTAGCCTTGGTACCTGCTTTGTCCCACATATTTATCCCAGGTACCGAGATAATTTTGGTCGTTGTAATTTTCATTTTATTGTTACTATTTTTCTTTCAACAATTTGGAACAAATGTTATTGGTGCAGCCTTTGGGCCAGTAATGTTAATTTGGTTTGTGATGTTGGGTGGGCTTGGTATTGTGCAGGTTTTTCACGATCCCACAATTTTTAAAGCATTAAACCCAATTTATGGTTTCGATTTACTTGTAAAACATCCAAATGGCTTTTGGTTGTTGGGCGCGGTATTTCTTTGTACAACAGGAGCAGAAGCGCTCTACTCTGACTTGGGCCATTGTGGCAGAAAAAACATTCAAGTGAGTTGGATTTTTGTTAAAACTGCGCTAATGCTCAATTATCTAGGGCAGGCGGCTTGGGTATTGGCACAACCAAAAGCTGATGTTAATGTTAATCCATTTTTTGCAATAGTACCCCATGGGTTTGTAATTCCAGCAGTTGCCATTGCAACTTTGGCTACAATAATTGCCAGTCAAGCGCTAATTAGCGGTTCTTTTACGCTAATTAGCGAAGCTGTAAGTATGAATTTTTGGCCACGGATTACGATAAAATATCCTTCCAATATTCGAGGGCAAATTTACATCCCAAGTATTAACTGGATACTGTGTTTTGGCTGCATTGCCGTAAGCTTGTATTTCCGCACAGCAGAAGCAATGACCGCTGCCTATGGATTTTCGATCACCATAGCCATGTTATCAACCACAATTTTAATGTTTTATTTTATGCGTTACGTAAAGCATTGGCCATTGTGGATTGTGGTTATTATTTTATGCATCTTCTTAACGGTAGAATTTTCATTCTTCGTAGCTAACTCTGTAAAAATTATTAAAAGGTTATTCTTTTTAGTATTCGAAGTTGGTTTAATATTTACCATGTATATATGGTTTAGAGCTCGAAAAATAAACAACAGGTTTTTAACCTTTGTAGATTTAAAAGAGCACATTCCAATGCTACATGATTTAAGTGCCGACACCACCGTATCTAAATTTGCTACTCATCTTATTTACCTTACCAAGGCCAACAGTAGTAAGCAAATTGAACAAAAAATTATATACTCTATATTTAGTCGCAAACCCAAAAGGGCCGATGTTTATTGGTTTATTCATATTGAACGTACGGATGAGCCTTTTACAATGGAATACAGCGTAGAGGAGTTGGAAGATGATAAAGTGATTCGGGTGGAGTTTCGTTTAGGTTTTCGAATACAACCTCGAATAAATGTGCTTTTCAGAAAAGCAGTTCAAGAAATGGTAGCCAACGAAAATTTGAATATTATCAGCCGCTATCCTTCACTTAAGCGATATAACTTAGCCGCCGATTTTCAGTTTGTGATTATGGAAAAATTTCTTTCTTTTGAGAATGAATTTAATGCTGCCGAAGGCTTTATTTTGAATAGTTATTTCGCCATACGAAAACTAGCCCAATCTGACGCCAAAGCTTTTGGATTAGATACCAGTGAAACAAAAATTGAGAAAATACCTTTAGTGGTTAGTCCCGCAAATTATTTCAATTTAAAAAAAGTTTCTCCACATCGATAAACACAAAATATAATTATATTTTGTTAAAATTTGAAACGTTGAGTTAATTTTATGTTGGTAAACTTGTGCAAACTTTTTTAAGCTAACCGCCATTTAAATTTTTATAGTGATGAACTTACACTAAAGATTTATTTATTTTATTAAACTTTAATCCGCTAGTTCCTGAACGTATCGCGCCAAAATCGGAATTAAAGTTTTTATTTCTGTCTTCAATTGTTCAACCCCTTTTTTCAGTATTTCATATTCAAATTCTTCGGTTGTTTGTAGCCTCCCGCTAATTTTTGCTAAATGCATTAAACCAGCTGAATTAGCCATGCCATAAAGTTTATGTGCTAACGATACAATCATTTTGGCATCGCTGGGTACAATTTCTTTATCGAGTATTTTTAAAGCGTCTTCAAGTTCAATAATGGCAATATTTATAACCTCAGCCAATTTTATAGTATCGTTGCTGAAAATAGAAGCTAGCCGCTCAGTTACAAAATGCTCCAGTTTTGGAATGTCATCATTTTGTGCGTAATTTATTTGGGGCTGTGTGGCTTTAGTTAGCCATTTATTAAGCATCGCTTCGATATTTTCTTCCAATACGGGTTTGGTAACGAAATCGTTCATACCTGCGGCAATACTTTTTTCCCTTTCGCCTTTAACATTGGCTGCGGTTAAAGCAATAATTGGAATTTCTTTCCCATTTTCCATCGATCTAATTTCCCTCGTACATTCATAGCCATTCATTTCGGGCATCTGTATATCCATAAAAATAAGATCGAACGTCTCTTTTTTGAAAAGTTCGATACCCAAACGCCCATTTTCGGCCTCCATTATTACACTATCGGGATGAAGTTTTTGGATTAAAGCGCGTGCTAAAAATCTGTTTACTTCATTATCCTCAACCACCATAAACCTGTATTGGTCAGTCTCTTTTTTCGCAATTGGCGCTTCAATTGCTATCGGGTCTGGCGTTATATCCTTTGTTTTTAGGCGTGTAAGTATGTTGTAAAGCTCAGTCATTTTAATCGGTTTTAATAAGCGATTGCTGATATTTAGATCGTGGCAAGCTTTAATTATAGTGCCATCGTCTGATGAGCTGTGCAACAGAATGATGGGTAATTCATTATCGCTAGCGCTAAAATTCTCCCTAATTTTTGCAGCAGTTTCTAAACCATCCATGTACGGCATGTGGTAATCCATCAAAATCGCATCATAAGTTCTCCTTTCTGCTAGAAACTGAAGGGCTTCAAAACCACTTCTTGCCTCGTCTGTCTTGATTTTTTTTAACGATAACATATCCGTAAGTATGGTTCTGTTGTTGTCGTTATCATCCACAATAAGGATATTTTTAATACTTTCCATCGCTCTCCATTCCACTGCATTTCCTTGTTCCGATCGCATTTCAACATCAAAATAAAATATACTACCTTCATCTAAAACACTTTCTAATTGGAGGTGACTGTTTATCATGTGTAATAACTTATTCGAAATTGTAAGCCCTAAACCTGTGCCTCCGTATTTTTTTGTGGTCGATGAATCTTCCTGCGCAAAAGCTTGGAATATTTTTTCTTGTGTTGCTTTTGCAATTCCAATACCCGTATCTCTAACACTAAATCGCAGTACGTGGTGGGCATCGGTATGGCTTATAACTTCTACTTTAAGCTCAATTTCGCCTTTTGACGTGAATTTTGCGGCATTACCCAGTAAATTTATTAAAACCTGTTTCAGCCTCATCGCATCAGTCCAAATAAATCGAGGTAAATCCGGAGATAAGTTTAACAGCAGTTCTAAGCTTTTAGACTGAATTTGGTAGGAAATGATATCGCCAGCCTGCCAAACAATTTCATAAAGATCGCACTTTTCAATATCGAGTTCAAATTTGCCTGCTTCAATTTTCGAGAAATCCAATATATCATTGATGATACTTAACAATGCAATACCAGATTGATTCACAATTTTAAGATATTGCTTTTGGGTGCTATTTAAGTCGGTTTTTAATACCAAATCTGTAAATCCGATTACGCCGTTTAGTGGCGTTCTAATTTCATGGCTCATGTTTGCAAGAAACTCCGATTTAGCGGAATTGGCCAAGTCGGCACGTAATATCGCGTCTTTTAGTTCATTACGATGCTTTACGCTTGCAGAAATATCATGTGTAAACACAATCACCCCGCCTACCGAATGATCTAATTTGTGCCACGGTCTCATTTCCCATGAAATTTGATGTTTTACATTCGTTTTTGCATCCACATAAGTATCTTCATCTCTTTTGATAATCAATCCGTTGAGTACTTCCTTGTGCTTGGCAATCCGCGCTGCCGAAAGATTTGTGAAAATATCATAGTATGACATTCCATCAATACTGTTTTTTGATGGAGCATAATCACTCCGCCATCTACGGCTCGTGGCTAAAAACTTCATGTTTCTATCTAGCATTGCAACTGGCGCTGGTGTATTTTCGATAAAGGCAAGTAATATCGCTTTTTCTAACTCGAGTTCTTTTTCAATCTTTTCTTTTTCGGTAATGTCAGCCGATATACCCAAATATCCGATTACTTCACTTTTATCATTACGGATTGAGGTTATGGATAGCGAAACCCTTACACGATGACCAGATTTGGTAATAAAAGTGAATATTCTTGCTACGCTTGTACTATCTGCATATTGTTTAAAAACGTTAAACCCCATAACATCCAAACCTACGCTTGCACCTAAGTTGGCACGAAGTGCTTCAACCTCATCCTTATCATGAAACAACTCTGGGGTTTGTTTACCAATCAATTCTTCGGCTGTGTAGCCAAGCAAATTTTCCGATCCTTTGTTAAAAACAGTAATTATTCCATCGCTATCAGTTGCAATAATACTTACTTGGGTAGCCGCGCAGAGTACATCATCTAATAATTTTTTTGATGCAGCAACCGCCAATTGGGCGCGTTTATATTGATCAATGTCTTGGAAAGTACCGTAAATTCGGTTTTGTGCTGTACTTACAGATTCTGTGTGCCCTTTGGCCCTTACCCATTTTTCCCTTCCGTAGTAATCAACCACTTCAAGTTCTAAATCCCAATCTTTACCTGTTTCAATACATTCCTGCACGGCAGAAATGATCTGCTCCCTATTTTTTCCTTCTTTATAAAATTCAATTGCATTTTCTAAGCTTGGCATAAAATCATCTGGCACACCGTGTATCTCTCGCGTTACTTTAGACCAGCTCACTTTTCCGGTATTTGCATCAAGTTCCCAACCCCCAATTTTAGCCAAACTGCTTGTTTCTTCGAAAAGGTTTTTAGTGGCCAATAGTTCATTTTCTAGCTTTTTTTGATTGGTAATATCTACTGCGTTGGCCACAACGTAATGGCTACCGTTTGTGTCTGTTTGTAAAACATTTGAGTAAAGCCACAATCTTTCTTCGCCAGATTTTCTTTTAACCACCATATAACCTTTTGAAAAGCCATGTTTTAGCATCTGTGTAAGATATTTTTTCAGGCTGTTATGCCTTCCTTGCGGTACAATGTCGAAAAGACTTTTATCCAGAAGCTCATCTCTATCGTAACCTAATGTTTTTGCGCCCGCAGGGTTGAGCGATAAGAATTTGCCGTCGATATCGTGCGTGCACATTAACCCTTGAGAGCTTTCAAAAAAGGCTTTGAGTTTTTGTTCGCTCACTTTCATGGCCGAAATTTTTTCCAATTCAACGGTTACATCTCGCCCAATTGCGAATAAATCGCCACTTAGTTTATCAATGGTTGCTGTCCACTCAATCATTTTAAAGCCACCATTTTTAATTGCAACCTGATGGATACATTGCGCTGGAATAATTCCACTTTTAAACTGAGTCCAAATTTCTTTTGCAACTTTTTGTGCTTCGGTAGGGATAATATCAAAAATTGTTTCAGCCTTTAATCCTTCCTTATCCCAACCAAAGTTTTTATTAAAACTAGCGTTCACCCGTTTAAACTTATAGTCGCTGCTCAAAATACAAATGAGGTCTTCCGAGTGATTAAAAAGCTCGACAAAATTTTGATGTTCCTTTTTATTTCGCCTATCAATGGCGATAGTTATTGCCTCTTCTGCCAACAGTGCGAGCAATTTCTGCTGTGTGACAGTCAGTATTTTCGGTACGGTATCAATCACGCATATTGCGCCAAGGGCATATCCGTTTGGGTCAATTAGTGGATAACCAGCGTAAAATCTTACTTTTAAACCCTCCGTAACAAACGGGTGGTTTTTAACGCGTTCATCTTTTAGCGTATCTTCAACAATGAAAATTTCATTGCCAAGTAGCGGAAATTCACACATTGCCACGCCTCTCGGTATCTCCTCAATAACAAGTCCTTTGGTAGATTTATACCAAAGTCGATCTTTTTCTGCAAAAGAAATCATAGAGATTTCGCACTCACATATTAACGAAGCTATTTCTGTTAGTCTATCGAAATCGCGCTCGTGGCCCGAGCCTAAAATATCGTAACTGTAAAGCGCTTCTAACCGAGCAGTTTCATCTTTTTGCATGTGAAGGTGTAATTAGGGATAATTATAGCACAAAAAATTGTTGGGATACGGAGGTTAACTCAATTGGGAGAATGCGAAATAATGCTGCCCTTTAATTTACCGCTTACCTTATGTTTTCTGATGCTATTATTAGTGTTTAAATATCGGGAAAAATAAGTTTAAGATTTACGTAAATTCAATTTTATGACAAAAAAACATTTTGGATTGGAGAAAGGTGGACTGCAAAACAATGGTTAAAGAGGTGAAAAACTAGTTTGATGGCATTTGGATAAACCAGAACAGATTGACCCCGTCTTACCTGTAATAAATTTGCTTTAAATTATTACTTGTCATTGTGCTAGTGTTTTGGCGAAGAGGGGTCAATTGGATTGGTTTTTACAGTAGAATTACCCTGCTTAAAGAATCTCTTAACGGCAACCGCTAAAGAATTAAATTTGGGGCATAGTAACAAAGTAGAAGGTGGTGTTGCCTTACTTACCAGGCAGAAGTTCGATTGGTAGCTTTTTTGAAGGTATGGATGTGGCTTCGACTGTTGTAACTGCAAAAACCTAATGAAATTGAATTTAAAGCCGTTTATACTGAGGTAGAAAGGAGAATGCAAATCAAAACGTATATCGATTATGTTTTCATAAGTTTAATGAACAGCTTTTTAATATCACCCATTTTCATTGCTTTCAGTAATTGATTTCTACTTTTTATCCTTTCCAAAAAGATAGAAATACTAAAAAAAATGAAATTTATTGGCTCTTTATATTGATGTTCGGACTGATCGAACTCAATTTAAAATGCATTAAATCTGCAATGGATTTTGCTTTCTGTTTAATCATCTCCGCATTCTCGCCTTCGAATAAATCATCTACGGTTTTGAAAAAAATGCCTTTCCAAGTATCAAATTCCTGTTTATCTAAATTTGCTTTCTTCTGCAAATCGAAATGAGTTAACATGGGGTTGCCTTTGTAAATCGCTTTGCCAAAAAGAATGCTTTCCCAAAAATCGTACATTTTAGGTAAGTGGTGGCTCCAATCTACTTTTGCAACCTCGGTAAAAATAGGGCCAATTAAATTGTTCTGTTGTACGTTATTATAAAAAGTATCTACTAAAATTATTATGTCGTTTCTATTGTTAATATCACTTTTCATCATGTAAATCTTTTAATTTTAAAAACCCGAGCGTAGCCAATAAAATAATTTTTATTGCTTCAATTACAGCATATAATATATGATGAAAACTCTCTGGTGGATTATTTCCACTTAAAACTAGCTTTGCTCTTTCATCTAGCAAAGGCAAAAGCCAAATACTATCTACCAATATCGATATGGTTATAATCAATAAAAAAAGGCCTTTAATGGTTTTTAAAGATGAAGGGTAGGTGCAGATTAATATTACAATCCACAAAAATATTTCTACCTTATTTAATGCTTGAAATACCAACTGACCAATTCCCAAACCTAAGGGGATAGTTATTCCGGGCGCTTGAAATTTTAATGGCGCCTCTAAAAAGCTGATTCCAGCAATTAATCCAGCCCAAAATATGATACAAAAAATTGCGATATATTTTTTCATAATGATGCGAATATCATTTAATTTGATTTCTCTAAAAGTGATATTAATCAGAAAAATTAAAAAAATTATTTGAAAATGGCCTTATTTGAAAATGTGATTTAACCTTGAAGCTTCGATAACAATAATTTTAACGTAGGATAATTTATTCTTGCATTATATTCCATTAAAATATCGCCACCAATAATGGCCATAATCGGTGGATGCCCGAATTGTTGGTAGGTATCGCTTACCGATTGCAGATCGAACGCAACAGTTTCATAATTATTGATTTTGAGGCTGCCTACTTTAAGAGAAGGAATTGTGGCTTTTATTGTTGTGGTGGTAGAAAAAAGCGTTGCTGCATTTATTTCATCTGATATTTGGAGGGTTTCGGAGAGATGGCGTTCTATTAAGCCCTTATCAAACACCGTTCTAGATGCACCGGTATCTAAAACAGCATAATGCTTCTGTTTAAAAACGACAATTTCTACCAAAAGGTGGAAACCATCGTTTTGTAAATTAATAAGTTTTAAAGGGATAGAAATTGACTTCATATAATTTTACCGTTTTAAGTGCCCAAGTTATTTTTCACCACCTCAGACACCTCAGTTTTTTACGGTTGATTTTTTACTGCCTAAGTCCCCTAAGTTATTTTTTCTTAGGTGACTTGGGTGGTAATTTTTAAAAATTAATAAGTTTTAAAAGGATAGAAATTGACTTCATGTAATTTTACCGTTTTAAGTGCCCAAGTTATTTTTCACCACCTCAGACACCTCAGTTTTTTACGGTCGATTTTTTACTGCCTAAGTCCCCTAAGTTATCTTTTTCTTAGGAGGCTTAGGTGGTAATTTTTAAAAATTAATAAGTTTTAAAGGAATGGCAAATTATGGGTTACACCAATTTCATTTCTTTCAACACTGCATTCATATTTCTCACAGCATCTGCACTTTTATTAAATTTTGCTTGCTCTTCATCGGTTAATTTAAAATCGATGATTTTCTCCCAACCGTTTCTACCAATAATCACGGGTACGCCTAAACAAATATCGTCTTGGCCATATTCGCCTTCTAAAGAAACGCAACAAGTGAATAGCTTTTTCTCATCGCGTAAAATTGCTTCAACTAATGCCGCACCTGCCGCACCGGGTGCATACCATGCAGATGTTCCAATTAAACCAGTTAAAGTTGCACCTCCAACCATTGTATCTGCTGCAACTTTATCAAGCGTAGCCTGATCTAATAAATTGCTTACTGGCAAACTTTGATAAGTTGCTAATCTAGTTAACGGAATCATTGTGGTATCGCCATGGCCACCAATTACGAAACCCTGCAAATCACTAGGACTACAGTTTAAAGCTTGCGATAAATAGAATTTGAAACGGGCACTATCAAGCGTTCCGCCCATACCAATAATACGGTTTTTAGGTAACCCTAATGATTTCAAGGCTAAGTAAGCCATTGTATCCATCGGGTTGCTGATTACAATAATAATTGCATCTGGCGAGAATTTTAAAATATTTTCGGCTACGCCTTTAACAATGCCTGCATTAATACCAATTAATTCTTCGCGCGTCATGCCTGGTTTACGAGGTAAACCTGATGTAATTACAACCACACTAGAGCCTGCGGTTTTGCTATAATCGCCAGTTACACCCGTAATTTTAGTATCGAAACCTAATAAAGTGGCGGTTTGCATCATATCAATAGCTTTACCTTCGGCAAAACCTTCTTTAATATCTAGTAATACCAGCTCATCAGCCAATTCTTTGCGGGCTATATTATCAGCACAAGTGGCACCAACTGCGCCAGCACCTACAACTGTTACTTTCATTTTGTATTTAGTTTAAAAATAAAAACTACGCTGTTTTTATAAGCCTAAGTTAGAAAATACAAATAGTTTATAAAAATAATTGTCAATTTATTAATTAATAAAGCTTCCATCGCCACGTCGTTGCATTTGCCTACCATTGCGTGAGGGCACTCCCGACCATTTTTGCAGGTTAACCCGTAAGTTGATCATAAAGTAGCGGCTTAATGCATTGCTTAACGTATTGGTAATTGAATATTCTGTTAAAGTTTGATTTACAAAGTTGTTCTGCTTTAAAATATCATAAACCTGTAAGCTCAAAACTGCATTTTTGCGTTTAAAAAATTCTTTTTCTAATGAACCATTTATGATAAACGGATTTCTGGAGATATTCGCGGATAAGCCTTTAACATAATTTTTACTCGCATTATAATTTATGGAGAACGTTTTTAAGAAGTAAAATTTGCCATTAATCGCTAAAGATAAAGTTCTAATATCGCTTCCTTTAGCAAGCTGAAAAGAAGACCGCGTAACGTCATATCCAACATAAGGGTTAATTTCAATATTGTCGTTTGGTGTTATTCTTGGTCCAAAACGTTGGTTTAAACGCCATACATTACTTCCATTGAGCACATTGTTGCTCATAGAAACCTGATGGTTGTAGCCCACACTACCGTTTAAAGCCAAGTTATATTTCCTGTTATCCAATTGTTTAGAAATATTGTAATTTCCGTTTACACTATAGCTTCCATTTAAATTAACATATCGAATTTCATTTTTAAACGTACCTAAAGCGTCTGGAATTTGCACCACGTTTGTCGAAATTTGATTGGATGTTTTATCGTAGTTTACAGCAAACGATAAATTTAGTCGCTCGTTACTTAAATAGTTATCGTACTTGGTGTTAATCGAGTGCCTAAACGATGGTTTTAAATCTGGATTACCGACCACAGGGTTTTGTGGATTGGATTCATCTCGAACGGGTTGTATTTGATTAAATGAAGGCTCATTCGCATTTCCAGAATAATTTATAGAAAAACGCTGTTGCCTTGACCAGGCATATTGATACCTGAAAATTGGAATTAAATTAAAGCCGTTGCGTTTAATCGTTGTGTTTAAGCTTATTTTCGAACCTGCTAAGGTTGTCGGGATACCGGTAATTCCCAAAGAGATATTTGTTTTTGAACCTGTGTAACGATAATTTAGCGCCAATCGGGTTTCGGTAAAAGAATATGCAAAAATATTGCTTAGCGAATCGATGGCTTGTGTAGATCCATCGGCTAAAATATTATTGGTGGTTGCAGCATTATCATACGTTCGGCGATTAATTTGTCCGTTAAATTCTAACTGCGTAAGTGTTGTCAAGGGCTCAACATACGTCATGCTTGCGCGATAGGTATTATTTAAGTTTTTGCGTGCCACGAGGCGATGAACTAAAGAATCTCTCAATATGGCGTCACTTTGTCCTTGATAATATAAAATTCGGTTATTCTGCTCGTTATCTTGTTGCTGATTGCCGCCCGATGCATTTACTTGCAACGAGATGTTTCTACGTGGTTTATCGAAAATGTACTGGTAAAAAATTACGCCACTAAAACTCGGGGTTTTATTTGTACTATTGGTGCTACCAACTACATCTTGATGGATTAAACCTGTTCGCTGTTGATTGGAGCTATTTATCGATTCGTTTGTGCTTAAGTTAATAGAAGGACTAATTCTAAGAAAATTTTTCGGGTTGATTTTATATTCAAGTTCCAAATCCAATTTATGGGCTTTGTTGATATTATCCCGTTGTGATTGATTTATGAAATTTGTAGTGCCCAAAGTACTAAATTGTTGCCCTTCACTTTTATTGATAGAATTAGTATTGTTGTTGCTAAAGTTGTAGCTGGTGTTAATTTCTATATTTTTTGTAAGCTGATCGCGATAGCTAAACGCCGGACTAGAATATTGCGTAGTACCGCCACTGCCTCCGCCACCGTTATTTCTGCCACCACCAGCGCCAATGTTTCCTGTTGATGCTACGCCATTTACTGTGTTGCGCAAGTTTAGTATGCCCCCAATTTGCTGGTTGCCATTAATTCGCTGTAAAAATAATCTGCCTTCATAACGTTCAGAACTTCCTATACCGGCATTTGCCCTTAACATATTGCCCACCGATTTGCTGGCTTTTGTAGTAATGTTCAACACTTTCTGTGGGTCGCCATCTTTTATTCCCGTACGTGCTGGTTGGTCGCCATAATCATCAACAATTTGGATTTTTTCTACAATATCTGCAGGTAAATTTTGAATCACTTGGGCAATATTTCCGCCTAAATAATCTTTGCCATTTAACCTCGCTTTAACAATTTGTTGGCCTTGGTGCGTAACCGATCCATCGGTTCCAACCTCCATGCCTTCCATTTTTTTAAGTAATTCATCAACGGTTGCATTTTCACGAACTTTATAGTCGCTTGCCGTATATTCAACAGTATCCACTTTGTAAACAATTCCTTTTTCTGCTGTAATGGTTACATCGCTTAAAGTATTTACTTCTTCCTGTATCACAAAAGGATCTAAAACTAAACGGGGTAAAACATCATTTAACTTCATCCGTTTTACAATTCTTTGGTAACCAATACTGGCTACAGTAATCATAAAACTGGCAGACTTTACATTTTTAAACACGAAAATTCCATCGCCATTGGTTTGCGTAATCAAACTATCTACATCGCTTTTAAGGTAAATACTAACCGAAGGAATGGAAATCTCATCCTTTCCCATTACAATTCCGCTTACTTCTCTGGTAGAAAGAGGCGAATTTTTATCCTTTTTTGGAACAACTGACGGTGTTTGTGCATTTGAAATGCCTGCTGAAAGGGTGCATATTGTAAAGATCAAGAATTTTAAAAAAGTAAAAGGTTTCGCCATTATTTATATTTTACTGTAAAGTATATTTTTCCCAAAAATCGTTTGCTACCGTTAGTAGAAGCATATCAATATTTCCAGCTCCACCGTTACGGTTTCGTCCGCCACCGTAACCTCCGCCATTTCTGGCCAGATTGCCGCGGTCTCTGTTGTTATTAAAATTGATCGGGTTGAATTGTAGATTTATCGCAACCTCATTTTTATTGTTCGCAACTAATTTTAATTGTTCAAGCGGTATGCAGAGCTCGTAATTTATATTTCCTTTAACATCCGCTTTGGCACCTATTTTAATGCCGTAAGTATTGTAAATGGAAATAATGCTATCTGGAATCTCTGTAAAACCTGATAAATGCAGTTCTTTAATTTTTGTAACCGCTTCTTTGCGATGGCTTTGAGTTGCCGAATCTATTTTTACTGGGGTTGATGTAAACTGCCTCGTGGTTCTATAATCTTCTACAGGTGCTATTGTAATTTGGTAAATATCTTTAATGCTCTTTTTTCCATCTGTATTGATAGATAATGTTAAACCTCCTGCAAGTGCTTTTTTGATATATGTATCTTCAGTAAGTTTTAAAGCGATGTAAAAGTTTTTTTGATCGTTATAAAACTGATAAAAAGTACCAGTACTTTTGTTGTTTTGTAGATTTGGCCATTCTGCTAATAAGCCATTAATTTTAATTTTTTGTACGGTGGCTTGCGCAAAAACGCCTAGGTTTAAACATAGCAAAGCCAATATGCTAAAAATATTTCGGGTTACTTTCATTAGTTGTATCTGACGGAGCTTGAAGATTATAGTTTAATTAACAATTCTGAAATTCGTTATTTATATGTTTTTGTTAGGAGAAAATACGCGTTTGTTTTTTTGTAAAGATTGGCTTTTTCTTCTCTAAATATTTTTTCTTCGTGTAAAAACTTTATTGCAATGATTGAGTTATACAATTGATTTTACAGTGAATGTTGAAATCACTTTTAATTCGCCTGTTGTTTTTCAATAATTCTGTCGTTGGTATTTTAATGATGCAAAGACTGATGGAAGATACAATTTTTCAGCCTTTATAAGGTCAAATCCTTCTTTTTTGATTGGTATAAGGTTTGTCATTTTTAACAAACGACCGTTTTTAGGCACAATAAATGAATAGCGTAATCACATATAAATAAGATAAAAATGAAAGTACTAATAGTTTTAACTTCCCACAGCGAGTTGGGAAATACAGGAGAAAAAACAGGATTTTGGATTGAAGAATTTGTAGCACCATATTACGTAATGGCAGATGCGGGCGTAGAATTAACAATCGCTTCGCCAAAAGGAGGTCAACCACCAATTGATCCAAAAAGTGAAGATCCGAGTGCACAAACAGCATCAACAAAGCGTTTTGATCAGGATGAAGAT
This sequence comes from Pedobacter changchengzhani, assembly GCF_004354365.1. GTDB lineage: Bacteria > Bacteroidota > Bacteroidia > Sphingobacteriales > Sphingobacteriaceae > Pedobacter > Pedobacter changchengzhani. The sequence continues at coordinate 30,510 of NZ_SJCY01000016.1, read as the reverse complement.
TTGAAAAATAAATTGGCACATACTGTAAAATTGGCTGATGTAAACGAAAAAGATTTCGATGCTGTGTTTTATCCAGGAGGCCACGGTCCACTTTGGGATTTAGCAAATGATGAAAAATCAATCTCATTAATTGAAGATTTTAATAAAGCCGAAAAATTTATTGCATTTGTTTGTCACGCTCCAGGTGTTTTAATTAAAGTTAAAGCTCAAAATGGCGATCCTTTGGTAAAAGGTAAAAATGTAACAGGTTTTTCAAATTCAGAGGAAGAAGCAGTGCAACTGACTAAAGTTGTACCTTTTCTTTTAGAAGATGAATTTAAAAAACTAGGTGGTAATTATAGTAAAGGACCAGATTGGGGTTCTTACGTAAAAATGGATGGTAACCTAATTACCGGACAAAATCCTGGCTCATCAGAGGAAGCTGCAAAGGTTCTTTTAAAAGCGCTAGAAGGTAAGTAAGAAATAACGTTTGTTTAACTCCTCTCCTTAGTTTAAGGAGAGGAGTTTTTTTATGATCGTTAAATCGTATTTTATAAGTGAGTCTGTAGATGACTGCATTATATAAATCTATTCTGTGAGTCGTCATCTCGACTGGGCCAAGTCTTTACTCGGTTGTTCTAGCGCAAGCGTCCCGCTTGTGATTTAGTTATGTAAAATATGCGATGTATCCACTTTGTTGATTGTAGTCGACTTTAAAGTCACAAGCGAGACGCTTGCGGCAGATTCTTGGAGTTGCTGCTTCCCAACTGGCGCAAGTCTTTACTCGGTTGTTCTAGCGCAAGCGTCCCGCTTGTGATATTCAAGAAAAATTAGGTGCCTCATCTGGCGTAAGGCTCTATTCGTTCATTCTAACGCAAGCATCCTGCTTGTGATATAATTATGTAAAATGTGCGATGTATTCACTTTGTTGATTGTCTTCGGTTTAAAGTCACAAGCGAGACGCTTGCGCCAGATTCTTGGAGTTGCGGCTTCCCAACTGGCGCAAGTCTTTACTCGGTTGTTCTAGCGCAAGCGTCCCGCTTGTGATATCCAAGAAAAATTAGCTGCATAAAAATGATTTTTTTTGTTTTTTCGGTCCGAATTCCTGTACAAGTCATATATTTATACATTGAGTGTCAAGTACAAAATCCGCGATCAGAGCAAGTTATATTTCATCAGCTTTGCTGTAGTTTACTGGTTGGATGTTTTTATTAGAAATGAATATAAAGACATATTAGTTGATAACTTAAAATATTGCCAAGAGAAAAAGGGTTTGGAAATTTATGCTTGGTGTATTATGACAAGTCATGTTCATTTAATTATTGGAACGAATGGCGAAAACATGGAAGATATTCTCAGAGATTTTAAAAGTTTTACCTCAAAATGTTTAAAAAAAGCAATTACCGAAAACCCTGTAGAAAGTAGAAAAGAGTGGTTATTGTGGATGATGCAAAGGGCAGGCAATAAAAATAGCAATAATGACAGTTTCCAGTTTTGGCAGCAGGACAATCATCCTATTGAATTATGGGATAATTATATGATGGAGCAGAAACTTGATTATACGCACAATAACCCGGTAGTTGCTGGAATTGTGGATGAACCTATGCATTATCTTTATAGTAGTGCAAGAGATTATGCTGGTGTTAAAGGACTGATTGATGTTAAATTGATCGAATAGGATTTTGGTATGTTAGTCGCAAGCGGGACGCTTGCGCCAGATTCTCGGTGCCAAACTTGGCTCCATCGTTTAAAATCGTTCATTCTAGCGCAAGCGTCCTGCTTGTGATTTAGTTATTTACTTAGTTGCCTCATCTGGCACAAGGCTGTATTCGTTCATTCTAGCGCAAGCGTCCCGCTTGTGATATAGTTATATAAATATGCTATGTATTCACTTTTTTGATTTTCTTCGATTTAATGTCACAAGCGGGACGCTTGCGCCAGATTCTCGGTGCCAAACTTGGCTTCATCGTTTAAAATCGTTCATTCTAGCACAAGCGTCTCGCTTGTGATTTAGTTATTTCCTTAGTTACTTTTAGTTTAAAGTCACAAGCGGGACGCTTGCGCCAGATTTTTGGAGCTGGACTGAATCTTGCTCTTTGTTGATAAAATCTTGACAACTCCCACCGTCAAATTTCCTATTTTTGAAGAACCGTAATTTTTCTCTGCGGTTAACTCTTTAAAGCAATATGTATTTAATTTTTGATACCGAAACCACGGGTTTGCCTCGTAATTACAACGCACCAATTACCGATACCGATAACTGGCCTCGTTGTATCCAAATTGCTTGGCAATTGCATGATGAGATGGGGGTTTTGATCGAGCATCAAGATTATTTGGTTAAGCCAGAGGGATTTAACATACCTTATGATGCCGAACGCATCCATGGAATTTCTACGGAACTTGCAATTGAACAGGGCATAAGCTTAGCCGAAGTTTTAGAGAAATTTAATCTGGTACTATCAAAAGCCAAGTTTATTGTCGGGCAAAATTTAGGTTTCGATGTAAACATTATGGGCAGTGAGTTTCATCGCTTAGGTATAGAAAATGGAATGTTGGCCAAGCCAGTTTTAGATACCTGTACAGAAGTTACGGCGCAACTTTTACAATTACCGGGCGGTAGAGGCGGGAAGTTTAAGTTGCCAACGCTTACCGAACTCCATTCATATTTATTCGGAACACCATTTAACGAAGCACACAATGCAACCGCCGATGTAGAAGCCACAACCCGCTGTTTTTTAGCGTTAATCCAAAAAGAAGTTTTTAAAAAGGAAGAATTACTGGTTGACGTTGAATATTTTCCGCGATTTCGAGAAAGTAACCCATCTACCATACCTAGTTTTGGTATTAAACATGTAAACTTAAAATCAGCTTCCGAAGAAATTAGAAAACGCCTACAAAAAACTGAAGGCGGTGGTATTTCTAAGGAAGAGCTTGAAGGAAATAAGCAGGAACTTGGTGCTGCAAATTTTGTGCACTTACACAACCATACGCAATTTTCAGTTTTACAAAGTACCATTAGCATTCCTGATTTAATTAAGGCAACGGCAGCTAATAAAATGTCTGCGGTAGCCATGACAGATCATGCCAATATGATGGGCGCTTTTCATTTTGTGAGTCAGGTTTTAAACCACAATAAAGCTGCCGAAGCTAAAAATGCTGCCGCTATTGAAGCTGGTGAACGCCCAACTGAAATGGTGATTACGCCAATTGTTGGTGTAGAATTTTTTGTGTGTAATAACCATCTAGATCGAACTACAAAAGACAATGGTTACCAAATGGTGCTATTGGCGAAGAATAAAACGGGGTATCATAATTTGGCAAAAATGTCATCTATAGCCTATACAAAAGGCTTTTATTATGTTCCACGGATAGATAGACAGGTTATTGAGCAATACAAAGAGGATATTATTGTGCTTTCTGGAAATTTATCGGGCGAGGTTGCCAATAAGATTTTAAACTTAGGCGAAACGCAAGCGGAAGATGCATTGCTTTGGTGGAAAAGCCAATTTGGCGATGATTTTTATATCGAGGTGATGCGTCATAATCAAGAAGACGAAGACCGTGTAAATACTTCTTTAATCGCGTTGGCCAAAAAGCACGAGGTTAAAATCGTTGCCACCAACAATACTTATTATATAGATAAAAAGAATGCGAATGCGCACGATATTTTACTTTGCGTAAAAGATGGCGAAAAGCAGGCTACACCAATCGGTCGCGGACGCGGTTACCGTTACGGTTTGCCCAATCAAGAATATTATTTTAAAACGCCTGAGGAAATGAAAGCACTTTTTGCCGATTTGCCCGAAGCAATTTTTAACATCCAAGAAATTGTAGATAAAATTTCAATCTATAAATTGGCCCGCGAAGTTTTACTGCCAAAGTTCGATATTCCCGAAGAATTTTTGGTTACAGAAGATGAAGCTGATGCTGGAAAGCGTGGGGAAAATAAGTTTTTAAGGCATTTAACTTACGAGGGTGCAAAAAAACGCTATAAAGAATTAACACCCGAAATTACCGATCGGTTAGATTTTGAGTTGGCTACAATTGAGAAGACCGGATATCCGGGGTATTTCTTAATTGTACAGGATTTTATTGCCGAAGCTAGACGAAGAGATGTTTCCGTTGGTCCCGGTCGTGGTTCGGCTGCGGGTTCGGTGGTTGCCTATTGCTTGTGGATCACGAACATAGATCCTTTAAAATACGATCTCCTTTTTGAGCGTTTCTTAAATCCAGATCGTGTTTCCATGCCCGATATTGATATAGATTTCGATGATGAAGGTCGTGGCCGTGTAATGGAATACGTAATCAATAAATACGGCTCGAGTCAGGTGGCGCAAATCATCACTTATGGTACAATGGCGGCGAAATCTTCCATTCGCGATACGGCAAGGGTGTTGGATTTACCTCTGTTCGAAGCGGATAAAATTGCGAAGCTGATTCCAAATATGAAGCTGGCTAAGATCTTTAATCTCGATGAAAAAGCTTTAAAAGAAGCGCTCCGCCCTGATGAATATGAACGTGTGCAGGAGCTTAAAGCGATGGGACTTCTAAAAGATTTAAGTGCCGAAACCATCCAACAGGCACAAGTTTTAGAAGGCTCGCTACGAAATACGGGTATCCACGCATGTGGTGTAATTATTACGCCAAGTGATATTACCAACTTTGTTCCGGTGGCTACCGCGAAAGATTCTGATTTATATGTAACTCAATTTGATAACTCAGTTGTAGAAAGTGCTGGCTTATTAAAAATGGACTTTCTAGGCTTAAAAACCCTAACCTTAATTAAGGATACCGTTAAATTGGTTAAAAAGAGACACGATATTCTTTTAGATCCCGATGAATTTCCGATTGATGACGTATTGACTTATGAGCTTTTCCAACGTGGCGAAACCATTGGTATTTTTCAGTATGAAAGCCCGGGCATGCAGAAATACATGAAGGAATTGAAGCCGACTGTTTTCGACGATTTAATTGCCATGAATGCTTTATATCGCCCAGGACCAATGGAATATATTCCAAGTTTTGTTAAGCGTAAAAATGGCGAAGAAGAAATAAAATACGATTTAGATGCTTGCGAAGAGTATTTAAAAGAAACCTACGGAATTACTGTTTATCAAGAACAGGTAATGCTTTTATCGCAAAAATTGGCTGGTTTTACCAAAGGTGAGGCCGATGTTTTGCGTAAAGCGATGGGTAAGAAACAAAAAGAGGTTTTGGATAAAATGAAACCTAAATTTGTTAAGCAAGCAGCAGAAAAAGGACATGATCCCGTAACGTTAGAGAAAATTTGGAAGGATTGGGAAGCTTTCGCATCTTATGCTTTCAACAAATCGCACTCTACGTGTTATGCGTGGATTGCCTATCAAACTGCTTATTTAAAGGCACATTATCCTGCAGAATATATGGCTGCGGTGCTATCCAATAACATGAGCGATATTAAGCAGGTGGCTTTTTTTATGGAAGAATGCAGGCAAATGGGCGTTGTGGTTTTAGGACCTGACGTAAATGAATCTGATCTGAAATTCTCAGTAAATGCCAACGGCGAAGTTCGTTTTGGTATGTCGGCGGTTAAAGGCGTGGGCGAAAAAGCTGTAGAAAGTATAATAGAAGAGCGTTTAGAAAATGGTCCATATTCATCTGTTTATGATTTCGCAAAGCGATCGAATACAAGAGTCGTAAATAAAAAGGCTTACGAAAGTTTTGTATATAGTGGCGCTTTTGATGCTTTTGGAGGTCATCGAGCCCAGTTTTTCTACATTGGGCCAAACGATAAAATGAATGGCATTGAGAAAATTATTAAATATGCCAATGATTTTCAGAACAATGAAAGTACTTCTCAAGCTTCGTTATTTGGTGGCTCTAAAGCGGATTTAATTTTAGAACCAACATTACCAATTTCGCCAGAATGGGCATTACTTGATCGATTAAAATATGAAAAAGATGCGATTGGTATTTTTCTTTCTGGCCACCCGTTAGATAATTATAAGCTAGAACTTGATAAATTTTGCACACATGGTGTTCGCCAACTGAGCATTATTAATAAGGTACGCATGGGCGATAGCAACGAAGAAGTACTTGCAGAATTTGAAAAATTGAAAAATCGCGAACTTTGTGTTGGTGGTTTAGTAGTTACCGCATCGCAACGCATCACTAAAACAGGTAAGCCATTTGGTACTTTTGTGTTCGAAGATTATGAGGATGCGAGTGAAATGGCGCTATTTGGAGAAGATTTTCTAAAATTCAAATCGTTTTTAACTGAAGGCTATTTCTTACAGATTAGGGGAAGAGTTGGCGAACGTTTTGGTAAAGCTGGAGATTGGGAATTTAAAATTACTGCAATTAATTTAATGTCAGAATTGCGGGATAAGTTAGCAAAAAGCCTTACCATCCAAGTTCCGATAGATAGGATAAATGAGGATTTGATGCGCCAAATTGAAGAAATATTAACAGAGAACAAAACAGATACCGATCAACAAAACTGTCAGTTAAATTTTACTATTTTTGATCAGGAAAAAAATGTACACGTAGATATGCCTTCAAAAAATGTAAAAATTAATCCTAATAATAGGTTTTTAGAACAATTAGAAAGTTTACATGTTGTTAGTTATAAACTTAATTAAGGTATAGGGTATAGGGTAGAAGGTAGAAGGCTTAAGTTGCCAAACCTTATTCCTTAAGCCTTTTACCTCAAATTAATGTCAAATTGACATTAATTTTTGTGTGGCATTACAATTGAATACATATATTTGAAACATAAAAAAATTAGATTATGGCATTAGAAATCACAGATGCAAACTTTGAAGAGCTTGTATTAAAATCAGATAAACCAGTATTAGTAGATTTTTGGGCAGAATGGTGTGGACCATGTAGAATGGTTGGGCCTGTTGTAGAAGAACTTGCGAAAGAATATGAAGGCAAAGCAGTTGTTGGCAAAGTAAATGTTGATAACAATCCTCAAATCTCTATGCAGTTCGGTATCCGTAATATTCCAGCTTTATTGTATTTTAAAAATGGTGAAGTTGTTGATAAACAAGTTGGTGCAGTACCAAAATCAGTTTTAGCTGAAAAATTAAATAAGCAATTGGCTTAGATAAGGTAGCGGGTTTAAAGGCTAAAGGTTTATTTTAAATTCAAGTCGTTATCCTCTGAAAACATAACAGAAACCCGATTCTATTTTATAGACTCGGGTTTTTTACATTATAATTTTTTATTGCATTCTATTTAAACCTAAAAATATGGTTAATGAACTATTTTACAAAAAGATGTTGTTGGTTTCTGCAGCATGTATCTTTTTTAGTTGTACAAACTCAACAACTGTTTCCGCTCAAAATCCTGTAGAAACAAATGCGCCATCGGCCGATTTTAAACCAGCATTTGAAGGTCAAACTCGAATAGCTGGTGTTAAAACTAAAACCCAACTAGATATTTCTGTAATAAATGAAAAATTAGAAAATCCGTGGGGTTTATCCGTTCTTCCCGATGGACGTTTTTTAATTTCTCAAAAACAGGGTACAATGGTTATCCTAAATGCCGACGGAAAGGAGAGTAAACATATTACGGGTTTTCCTAAAGTTGATCCATCAGGACAAGGCGGGTTATTAGATGTAACCATCGATCCAAATTTTGCTAAAAATAGAATGGTTTACTTCGCATATTCAGAACATCAAGATAAAGGTGTTTTATTGGCTATTGCGAAGGGGAAATTATCTGCTGATGAAACTACAATTGAAAATGTAGCGATTATTTATCGCGCCACACCCGATTATAAAGGTAAATTGCAGTATGGATCGAGAATTGTTTTTGATAAAAACGGCAATTTATTTGTAAGTACAGGCGAACGTTCTGGTGCCGATATTAGAATGCAGGCGCAATATTTAAATTCTTCTTTAGGTAAAATCCTTCACCTTACTACAGAAGGAAAACCAGTACCAAACGGGCCATTTGCAGATACAGCAGATGCACGACCAGAAATTTACGCTTTAGGCTTACGAAATCCTGATGGTTTGGCAATTAATCCTCAAACAGGCGATTTATGGGAGGCAGAATTTGGACCAAAAGGTGGCGATGAAATCAATATTATTAAGCCTGGAAAAAATTATGGTTGGCCGATAATTACTTATGGAACCGAATACAGTGGTAAAAAAGTTGGCGATGGTATTGCACAGAAAGAAGGTATGGAGCAACCAATTTATTATTGGAATCCAAGTATTTCGCCAGGTTGCATTGCTTTCTATAATAGCAATAGCATTGGAGAATGGAAAGGGAATCTATTTGTTGGTGCTTTAGGTGGCTCACACATTATTCGCTTGGTAATTAAAAATGATAAAATTGTTGGCGAAGAAAGATTGTTAGAAGGGAAAGGTGAGCGTTTTAGAGATATGGCGATAGGAAAAGACGGTGCAATTTATTCCGTTACCGATGGCGGAAAATTATATAGGATCGGGAAGAAATAGGTAGATTGAAAATTTATTTAATAAAGGGCATTTAAGCATTGGACAGATAGGAATGATTGGAAAAATATTTTATAAAACTTTGTTACTCTATTTCTTAAGCATTTTGTTTGGTTGTGAAAATTCCAAAACTGTAAAAGTGCCGAATCTTGCTGCTATTCAACCTCCGTCCATAGTTTATAAACCTGCATTTCAAGGGCAAACTCAAGCTAAGCCTGTGATAACTAAAACACCATTGGTTATTTCTATACTAAGCGATAAGTTGGAAAGACCATGGGGATTATCATTGCTTCCAGATGGACGATTTTTGATTTCGCAAAAAGGTGGCACTATGGTAATACTTAGCAAGGATGGTATAATTGGTAAAAAAATAAGCCATATCTCAAAAGTTGGACCGTCAGGTAAGGGTGAGATATTAGATGTGACGATCGATCCTGATTTTGAAAACAATAAAATGATTTATTGGGCTTATACAGAGTTTCAGGATACACGCTCTTTATTAGCGATTGCTAAAGGGAAATTATCAACAGATGAGAATAAAATTGAAAATATAACCGTAATTTACCGGGCGACAAACGCTTATTCAGGTTACCTACAATACGGTTCGAGATTTATTTTTGATAAAAACGGTAATTTATTCGTGACAATGGGTGACCATTCGGGTTTTGATACTAGGATGCAGGCTCAATACTTAAATTCCTCTTTAGGAAAGATTCTGCACATCACAAAGTTTGGTGAAGCCGTGGCCAACGGCCCGTTTGTAAATCAAATAAATGCAAGGCCAGAAATTTATGCCGTAGGCATACGCAATGCTTATGGTTTGGCGATTAATCCTCAAACAGGTGATTTATGGGAAGCAGAATTCGGTCCAAAAGGTGGCGATGAAATCAATATTATTAAGCCCGGAAAAAATTACGGTTGGCCGGTAATTACTTATGGCACAGAATACAATGGCGAAAAGGTTGGTGACGGCATTGCACAGAAAGACGGTATGGAGCAACCAATTTATTATTGGAATCCAAGTATTTCTCCGGGTTGCATTGCCTTTTATAACAGTAGCGTGATTGAAGAATGGAAAGGGAATCTATTTGTAGGTGCGCTTAGCGGATCGCAAGTAATTAGATTGATCATCAAAAATGATAAAATTGTTGGCGAAGAAAAGTTATTGGCGGATAAAGGCGAGCGTTTTAGAGATATGGCGATAGGAAAAGATGGTGCAATTTATACCGTTACCGATGGCGGAAAATTATATAGGATCGGGAAGAAGTAAATTTGCCGGGAAGTCAGTAAAAACCGAAAGACAGTAAAGTCCGTAACAGGAATTTAAGAAGATAAAGAACAAAAAAAAAAGTCGGAGTTGCAAAATGCAACATCCGATTTTTCTATTTAATGCATTTGACTTTCGGCCTTCTTACTATCCGATTGCCGGACGAATTAATATTTTCCGAACTTGTAAGTTAAACCAACACCTAAAGTTTCTTTAAGCTGTAATTTTCCAATTTGGTTGTTATCGTAAAATAAATCAGCAGTAATCTGCGTAGAAATAAATTTATTAACTTTCATATCTAAAATACCAGAATAAGCCATTACCAAATTTTGAGGATCTTTTAAATAATTACTAAAAACACCAAACCGGTTATCCAGCAAAATATTTTCCATCAATTTAACTTTATATCTACCGCCAACATACGCACCTAACTGGTACACAAAGTGTTTTCCGGGACTCACGCCAAATGCATCGGTTAAAATACCATCGTTATTCGGATCGAAAACTGCATTATCTTGTACAAATGTAAATCTCGATGTTAAAGGGTGAATACTAATCTGAAAATTATCATTTGGAATATAATCTACCCCAAACCCTAACGTAACGTAACCCGGCGATAAAAAGTTAGATAAATAACCTTGTGTAGGGTTGCTATAATCGTAACCTTTGCTAAACTGAGTTTTCAAATTTAAAGCAGCGGCCATAAACCAGTTACTTTGTTTAATTTGATAACCATATTTCGAGGTTAAATCAATCACATCTTCAACCTTTGTAGTGCTACTTTGTTGCTCCGAGCGTAATCCATAACCCATTAAGGCACGGTTTTCCCAGAGATTTTTTCCGCGTTTTAAGTTAAATTCATAATCGGCACGAGCCGTTAATGCAACAGAATTGATACCGCCGGCAACCCAGTTAGAAAACGCTGCTTGGTTTAGTAAAAGCGTGTTTGTTCCTCTAACTGTCCAACCTTCGGCTTTTTTAGCGGTGTCTAACTTGCCTAAAATTTTTGAGCTTTCGGTGTTTACCTTCCCGTCTGTAACGGTCTGGCTAAAACTATAAAAACTAATCAGGGATGACAGTGTTAATAGTGTAAATTTTTTCATGCTATTTTTAATTATTGCGGCAAAAGTAATACAATAAAAATTCTTTTCTAAATTTACAACATGCAAGAAGAAAGTTTTGAGTACGAAACAGGATATGGAAATTTAGAATTACTTGCTAAACAAGTTGTTGAAGGGTTTATCACAGGCTTGCATAAAAGTCCGTTTCACGGCTTTTCAGTTGAGTTTGCCGAGCATAGACAATACAATATTGGCGACAATGTTAAAAATATAGATTGGAAACTTTTTGCCAAAACGGATAAGTTTTACACCAAACGTTTTGAAGAAGAAACTAACCTACGTTGCCAATTTGCAATTGATGTTTCCTCATCAATGTATTTTCCCGAACCCAAAAATAATAAACTTTCATTTTCCATCCAAGCTGTTGCTTCGCTCATTTACCTGTTAAAAAAACAGCGGGATGCTTTTGGGTTGAGTTTATTTACGGATGAAATTATGATGAGTTCGCCAGCAAAATCTACCACTGCGCATCAAAAATACCTTTTTAATAAATTAGAAGAAGTTTTACGAAAACCGCAAACCAATGCAAAAACAAATTTAAGCAGCGCCCTCCATCAAATTGCAGATCGAATTCATAAACGCTCTTTGGTAATTGTTTTTAGCGATTTGTTTAGTAATATAAACGGCGGAGAAATAACCACCGAACTATTTGATGCCCTACAGCATTTAAAATTTAATAAGCACGAAGTGGTGGTTTTTAATGTTTTAGATAAAGCTAAAGAAGTAGATTTTGATTTTGAAAACAGGCCTTATCAATTTATAGATATGGAAACAGGAGCGGAAATTAAAGTTCATGCCAATCAGGTTAAAGCAAATTATGTAGATGCTGTTTCATCCTATCGGAAAGAAATTGCGCTAAAATGTGCGCAGTATAAAATAGATTTAATTGATGCCGATATTAAGGAAGGCTTTTATTCAGTTTTGCAATCGTATTTAATTAAGCGACAAAAATTGGGATAACACCTTAAAGCCTACTAAATAATATTTTTAATAATTCGACTATGTGTTGAAACAATTTCTCCCATTTTATGGTATAAACAATAATAATATTTGAGGTATTGCTTAAGTATTTTTTAAATTTATAATTACCTCCATGGGAAAAAATGTTGCAGAACAACTTGTTGAAATGCTTGTTGAGGCTGGTGTAAAAAGAGTTTATTCGGTTACAGGCGATAGTTTAAACTATTTTAATGATGCCGTTCGTCGTAACGGAAAGATAAAATGGATTCACGTTAGAAATGAAGAAGTAGGTGCTTTTGCTGCCGCTGCTGAGGCCGAACTTGATGGAATTGCCTGTTGTGCAGGAAGCTCTGGCCCGGGTCATGTTCATTTATTAAATGGTTTATATGATGCGCACCGCTCTCATGTACCGGTAATTGCAATCGCTTCAACAATTGATACCAATCAGTTTGGGATGGATTATTTTCAGGAAACAAATACTACTAAGTTGTTTGATGATTGTAGTTTATACAATCAAATCGCCACAACGGCCGAGCAGGTTCCGAGAATGTTCCAGTCTGCTATTCAACATGCCATTACAAAAAAAGGTGTCGCTGTTTTTGGTCTTCCTGGCGATGTTGCTAAAATGGATGCCGTCGAAGCGGAATCATCGATGCAGTTTTTTAAATGCAAACCTGTTATTACACCTGTTGCCAGCGAATTAAATTTACTGGCGTCAGTTTTGAACGAGGATAAAAAAGTAACTATTTTTTGTGGAATTGGCGCTGTAAACGCACATAGTGAGGTTATCGCACTTGCCGAAAAACTTAAAGCACCAATAGGATATTCTTTTCGTGCTAAAATGGGCATGCAATTTAATAACCCTTACGAAATTGGAATGACAGGTTTACTTGGTCAACCTTCTGCCTACCACAGTATGCACGAGGCAGATATCGTTTTGCTTTTGGGAACAGATTTTCCGTATCAAAAATTTATGCCCGATAAAAACATCATTATTCAAATAGATGAAAGTGCGGAAAGATTGGGACGAAGAGCAAATTTACACATGGGATTATGTGGGGATATTAAAGATTCTTTAACCGCACTTATGCCACTAATTAACGATAAAAGTGAGGATGCTTTTTTAAAAACTCAGCTAGAATTTTATGATAAAGTTAAAGCACACCAACAAAATTACGTAGTGGATACCGGAGAAGAAAATAAGATTCAACCCGAATTTGTAACGGATACAATTGACAGATTGAGCAACGACGATGCTATTTTTACTGTTGATACCGGAATGTGTTGCGTTTGGGGTGCGAGGTTTATACACGGAACAGGCAAGCGGAAAATGCTTGGTTCCTTTAACCATGGATCGATGGCAAATGCGATGCCGATGGCGATTGGCGCCTCACTTGCACACCCAGATAAGCAAGTTATTGCGCTTTGTGGCGATGGTGGAATTTCTATGTTATTAGGAGATTTGGCCACAATTAAGCAGTACAATCTTCCTATTAAAATAATCGTTTTTAACAATAGGGCTTTAGGGATGGTAAAATTAGAAATGGAAGTTGATGGTTTGCCAGATAATGAAACGGATATGGTAAATCCAGATTTTGCATTGATAGCTGAAGCAATGGGTTTTAAAGGAATAACGGTGTCAAAACCAGAAGAAGTTGAAAGTGCTATTTTAAATGCTTTGAATTATGAAGGGCCAATTCTATTAAATATTTTAACAAATCCTAATGCTTTAGCCATGCCACCAAAAGTAGAATGGGAACAAATAAAAGGCATGACTGTATCCATGACTAAGCTTATGCTAGGCGGGAAAATGGGCGAAGTTTTGGATACCATTAAATCTAATTATAAACACTTAGGCGAAGTTTTATAACTTAAAATTATTAACACTATGTTAAAAAAAGGCAGTATTGCACCAGATTTTGAATTAAAGGCTACGCCAGATCAAAATATAAAACTTAAAGATTTTTTAGGTAAAAACGTTATTTTAGCTTTTTACCCTGCAGATTGGAGTCCTGTTTGTAGTGACCAAATGGCGCTTTACAACGAAATGCTTAAATACTTTACCAAACATAATGCGCAAATTTTTGGTGTTTCGGTAGATAGTTCGTGGTGTCATTTGGCATTTCAACAAGATAGAAAATTACACTTTCCGTTATTGGCCGATTTTGAACCTAAAGGTGAAATATCAAAAGCGTACGGCGTTTACGATGAGGAAGCGGGCGAGAGTAAAAGAGCACTGTTCGTAATTGATAAGGAAGGAAAAATTGCATGGAGTTATTTGTCTCCAAAAGGGATAAATCCTGGTGCAGATGGTATTTTAGATGCATTAGAAGAACTTAAATAAAAATAATATGAGTACATTAAAACCAATAGTATCAAAAATTGATCATATACAAGGCAGTGATAATGCTTCGATTGAAATTGTAGAATACGGCGATTATGAATGTCCGGCTTGTGGCGATGCATACCCCATTCTTAAAGAAATAGAAGAAACTTTCGGCCATCAGATTAAATTCGTTTTTCGCAATTTTCCACTCCAAAAAGCTCACCAGTTTGCATTTGAAGCTGCGGTTTGTGCAGAAGCAGCGGGCTTACAAAATAAGTTTTGGGAAATGCACGATGCGCTTTATGAAAATCAGTACCGCATTGCGGAAGGAATATTTGAAGAACTTGCAGAAAGTATTGATTTGGATTTAGAAAAATTTAAGTTAGATATGGATTCTAGTGCGGTAAAAGATAAAATTGAAAAAGATTTTGAAAGCGGTGTTAGAAGTGGTGTAAACGGTACGCCCTCATTTTATGTAAATCAGGCAAAATTCGACGGTGGCGTGGCCGATCTTTATCAAATGCTTAAAGAAAGTAGCGAATAAATTAGTTGGCATACGGTTGCATCGCACCACAAGAACAAGCGCAATTTGCGTCCGAAATATTAAACTTATTTAAGAAATATTGATAAAACCCGATTCTATCTTGCATGGCTTTTTGGTTTTCGCTTTTGTTACATTCGGCGTAACCGTTTACAATATTAATTGTCATGCCGAAACCCGGCTTAAAACCTTTACTTTGCTCTTCTTGGGTTGGTTGCCAGTTTCCAACCATTACATCGTGTGCAGACGGTTTGGCTGATTGTGGAGTCATCCAAAAATAAATTGCAGTTTCGAAAGCTAAAATAGCATTGTTGCTTACTAAATCAGGATTGTTTAACAAAACTCTTTCGTCGCCAAAAATACAGTCAGATGCAAAGCCGTAGTTGCCATTGTAACTTAGTTGAATTGGACCTCTTCCGTAATATTTTTTTCCATCTGCTGCTGGATAGATTACGTTTGGCGATATATATGCTGATGTTGGTGCTAATTCATCAATCAACATTAATCCATCATTAAATTTTTTGTCAATCCCGTTTCGGGTTTCATGGGCAACATGGGCAAATACTGCAGCTAATTCTTTTCGATTGGTTTTTAAATCTTTAGCATTGCAAAAATCTGCATAATCTACGTCAATATATTTATATGGTTTCTCTTTTGCCCAAATGGTTTCCCAATCTTGGTCTTGCCTTACCACAATTGGGTTGTTATTTCTTTTATCGGTACGTGTGATCTTGTAAATCCAATCGCCGCGCATTTCAATTTTTATTTTTAGGTTAGCCATCGCATTTACTGCGTTGATAAATGCGCTATAAGTATAAAATTTGTCGCGTAAGGGAAACAATTCGTTAAACGCCTTCTCCGAAATAATATTTTTTTTAGCAACTTCTTTTTTATCTGCTTTAAATGATAACATGAGTATTAAAAGTAAGCAGATTGAAAATTTATGTTTTAAAGAGATAACCATCTTTACTCTATTTTTAGGCAACAATGTAATTAAAAAAACCTCATGTATTTTGCAATACATGAGGTATCAGATAAGGGTAACCGGAAAACTAAAAAACTAAATATGAGTTTTTAAGAATTTAACAAAACGGAAATCGCTTCTTATGTTTTGTTATTTCAAAGGTGCAGTAACTTTATGAAGTTTACGTGAAGAAGTTTTTAGAGAGTTATGAGTGATTAGTTTTGAGTGATGAGTATAGCGCGAAGGTCGAAATTTAATCAAATTTACCACTAGCATTTTTCTCATTCTTATTACTTGACTAATCCACTACAATTGGCTTATCGTAAGAAGAAAGTGGTCGTTGTTTTATAACTCTCGTCTTTATTTTTTGCTACTGGTCTTTATTCTTTGCTCTTCTTTAAGTCATCTACAAATTTCCTCTCAATTCCTGTTCACGTTCTAAAGATTCGAACAACGCCTTAAAATTTCCTGCTCCAAAACTTTGAGCGCCTTTGCGTTGTATAATTTCAAAAAATAGGGTTGGCCTATCTTCCACTGGCTTGGTGAAAATTTGTAATAAATAGCCCTCTTCATCGCAATCGACTAAAATACCTAGACTTTCTAAAAGTGATATTTCTTCGTCTATTTTGCCAACACGTTGTAGCATCATATCATAATAAGCTTCCGGTGGAGCGCTCAAAAATTCTACACCACGGGCTTTTAATTCTTTCACGGTTTTTACGATGTCTTTAGTTGCCACAGCAATATGTTGCACGCCTTCGCCTTCATAATATTCTAAATATTCCTCTATTTGCGATCTCTTTTTTCCTTCAGCCGGTTCGTTTATCGGCAATTTCGAAAAACCGTTGCCATTGCTCATCACCTTACTCATTAAGGCAGAGTATTCGGTGTTGATCTGCTTATCATCGAAAGAAAGAATATTGACAAAACCCATTACTTCTTCGTAGTATTTTACCGCGTCGTTCATGCGGTTCCAACCCACGTTTCCGACACAATGATCGATGTACAACAGACCTGCATCAACTGGATTGTAATCACTCGTTAACTTACGAAAACCGGGCATAAATGGCCCAGTATAGTTTTTGCGCTCTATAAACATGTGTACCGTTTCGCCATAAGTATAAATTCCGCTCATTCTCACTTCGCCGAACTCATCTGATATTGTTTTGGGTTCCATGTACGATTTTGCACCACGTTTCGTGGTTTCTGCGTAAGCGCTATATGCGTCATCAACCCAAAGTGCTAAAACTTTTACGCCATCGCCATGGTTTTTTACGTGTTCGGATATTGGATGAGCGGATTGCAAGGCCGTTGTTAAGATTAAACGAATTTTGCCTTGTTGCAATACATACGATGAGCGATCTCTAACTCCCGTTTCTGGTCCGGCGTATGCTAAACTTTGAAATCCAAAAGCGGTTTTATAATAATGTGCAGCCTGTTTGGCATTGCCCACGTAAAATTCTATATAATCTGTACCGTTTATGGGTAAAAAATCTTTTGCTTTTGCAATTTTTTCTGCGAATGTTTCCATTTTTTTTTAATTAGTCCGAAAGTCGGAAGTTTTTTTTTAGTCCGAAAGTCGGGAAAGACCGAGAGTCGGATGATTTTGTGTTTTATTAGTCCGAAAGTCGGGAAAGACATTGTGTCGTTTTTTATAGTAGTCCAAACTCTGGTATTGGTCTATTTTAATTAGTTCTTATTCGAAAATTAACTTGAATATTTATATTAAATGAATCTTTATACCCTGTGTTAGATTTCCCGACTTTCAAACTTTTCGACTTCATATCTTCCGACCTCGGACTTCCCAGGTTTTCCGACTTTTCAGTCTTTCGCGCTTCACCCTACGCTAACCAACTTTTATAATAATTTTCGTCTTCAATATCTAATGCATCTTGCGTTAGCATTAAAGGTTTAAAGGGATCAATCATTACAGCCAATTCGTCTGTGCTTTCTTTACCTATAGATTTTTCTACCATTCCAGGATGTGGGCCATGGGGAATACCACCTGGATGTAGCGTGATTTGTCCTTTCACTACACTTTTTCTACTCATAAAATCACCATCAACATAATATAAAACTTCATCGCTATCTACATTGCTGTGGTTGTACGGTGCAGGAATGGCATCTGGATGGTAATCATATTTACGCGGAACAAAAGAGCACACTACAAAATTATGCCCTTCAAACGTTTGGTGTACTGGTGGCGGTTGGTGTAATCTACCTGTTATCGGCTCAAAATCGTGAATAGAAAAAGCGTAAGGATATTGGTAACCGTCCCAGCCAATATAATCGAATGGGTGAGTACCATAGGTGTAAGGATAAATTAATCCTTGTTTCTTAATTAACACCTTAAAATCGCCATGTTCATCATGGGTTTTCAAGTTTTCTGGTAAGCGTATGTCGCGTTCACAATAGGGTGCGTGCTCCATTAATTGCCCATACTGGTTTAAATAACGTTTCGGCATACGCAACGGACTAAAGCTTTCTACGATAAACAAACGGTTATTTTCGGAATCAAATTCCATTTGGTAAATGGTACCGCGTGGAATAATAAGGTAATCGCCGTAGCCAAATTTTATTTCGCCAAAGCCAGTTTTTAGTTTTCCTGATCCTTCGTGAATAAAAATCATTTCATCTGCCTGACTATTCTTGTAAAAATAATCGGTCATTGATTTTTTTGGTGCCGCCAAAACGATGTGCAAATCGCTATTAACCAATACAGGTTTTCTACTTTTTAGATAATCATCCTCAGGTTTAATTTTAAAACCAATTAAACTGGTGTGTTTTAGGTGCTTTTCGCGGGCAATCTTAGGCTCAACGCTGTAAGGTTCACCAAGGTTTTTTACAATAGTTGGTGGGTAGCAATGGTAAACCAAAGAATATAAACTCGAAAAACCCTCGGTAGAAACCAATTCCTCAGCGTATAGACTTCCATCAGGTTTGCGAAAAACAGTATGGCGTTTAGGCGGAATTTGTCCCATTTTGTGGTAAACAGACATAATAATTTATGTTAAGGTTAGAAAAGAAATCAATAGTAAAAACAATTAAAACACGAATGCGTTTCAATTAAAACATCGAAGAATTTACAGAGAATACTGAGCCATGATCAGCTTGGATAGCATCTTATAGCGACGTGCAGCAATGGCATCGTTGACTAAATGGATATGTAATGCTTTTAAGTTCATGGTTTTGGTGCTGCTAAAGTACAGTTTTTAAACAGAACAGAAAACTTTTGTTTTTTAAAACGAAATAATTAAATTTATTGCAGTCGCTAATTCATTAGCTTTACCACATAACTTAAATCTACTCTAATATGAAACTAGTATCCTATAAAACAGAAGACAGAGAGCATCTTGGCATTTTTAATGACGGTCATATCTACAATCTGAATAGTTGCGATAAGCTTATTCCGGATAATATGAAAGATTTTTTAGAAGGTGGAGTAGAACTGATGGAAAGGGCGAAAGCTATAAATTCAGATATAAAAAGTGGGAAACTTCAAGCTAAAGAAGAAATTTTTTACGAAATTTTAGCGCCTGTGCCACATCCAACAAGCTGTAGAGATGGTTATGCATTTAGGCAACATGTGGCTTCTGCCCGCAGAAATAGAAAAGTAGAAATGATTGCAGAATTTGACCAATACCCTATTTTTTATTTTACAAACCACAACGCAATTCAAGGTACAGGCGAAATTGAATGTATGCCTGATCATTTCGAAAAATTAGATTTTGAGTTGGAAGTAGCTGTTGTAATTGGTAAAAAAGGTAGAAATATTAAAGCTTCTGAAGCAGATGAGTACATTGCTGGCTACATGATAATGAACGATATGAGTGCAAGAACCTTGCAAATGGAAGAAATGCTTTTAAATTTAGGGCCAGCAAAAGGGAAAGATTTTTCTACCGTTATCGGTCCGTGGTTAGTAACGCCAGATGAATTGGAGCAGCACAAAGTACCCGCGAAAGCAGGCCATGTAGGCAATAGTTATAATTTAAAAATGGCTTGTAGAGTAAATGGTGTGCTGGTATCCGAAGGTAATGCATCAGACATGGATTGGACTTTCGCTGAAATTATCGAGCGTTGTGCTTATGGTGTAGATATTTTTCCTGGTGATGTAATTGGCTCTGGTACAGTTGGTACAGGTTGTTTTTTAGAACTTAACGGAACGGGATTATTAAACGATCCGAATTATAAAACACAATGGTTGCAACCAGATGATGTTGTTGAAATGGAAATTACCGGTTTGGGCGCATTAAGCAATGTCATTAAACGGGTTGAAACAGATTTTTCACTTTTTGCTTTAAAGAAGGGATAGAGATTGAAATTTCATATTACATTACTTGTTGTTTTTGTTTTAAGTTCTGTGCTCTCCTTTATAGGGTGCAAAGAAGTTTTTACATGGTTTTTAGAATGTATCCCGGCATTTATAGGCGTATTAGTTCTAATTTTCACGTATAATAAATTTCGATTTAGCAACTTTACTTACATCGTAATTTTATTGCATTGTTTAATTCTGATTATTGGAGGACATTATACTTATGCTGAAGTTCCATTGTTTGATTGGATAAAGGAGACTTTTCATCAGCAAAGAAATAATTATGATAAGGTAGGGCACTTTATTCAAGGATTTGGGCCTTCGCTAATTATTAGAGAGATATTTGTTCGTAAAAATGTAGTAAATGGAAAGAAGTGGCGTGCCTTTATAGTCATTTCGATAGCGCTTGCAATTAGCGCATTTTACGAATTAATAGAATGGTTCGTGTCTGTAAATAGTGGAGAATCTGGAGATGCTTTTTTAGGTACTCAAGGCTACATTTGGGATACTCAATCAGATATGCTTACAGCTTTAATTGGCGCTTTTGTAGCTGTTTTGCTATTTGGTAGTATTCAAGATAAATCAATAAAAAAACTTTAGTACCCCATGCTGACTCTAAAAACATCAGATTTAAACCCAATGCAATTGCAAAATTATTTGCAGTATGCCATTGCGCCAAGGCCAATATGTTTTGCTTCTACAATTGATTTGGATGGGAATGTAAACTTAAGTCCATTTAGCTTTTTTAACCTTTTTAGTACAAATCCACCAATATGTGTTTTTTCACCCGCTCGAAGAGTGAGAGATAATTCTACAAAACATACGCTTCAAAACGTACAGGAGGTTAAAGAATGCGTAATCAACATTGTTGATTATGCAATGGTGCAACAAATGAGCTTGGCAAGTACCGAATATGCAAAAGGTGTTAATGAGTTTGAAAAAGCTGGCTTTACCATGCAACCTTCAGAACTGGTTAAGCCACCACGTGTTGCAGAAGCACCAGTTCAGTTTGAATGTGTGGTTAATGAAATTATTCCTCTTGGTGACAAAAACGGTGCTGGTAATTTAATTTTAGTAGAGATTAAACTTATTCACATTAAAGAAGAGATTTTAGATGCGGACGGTAAAATAGACCAACAAAAAATTGATTTAGTAGCTAGGTTAGGTGGAGATTGGTATTGCAGAGTATTGCCAGATGCATTATTTAAGGTTGCCAAACCCTTACATACTTTAGGTATTGGCGTTGATGCTTTGCCAAAGAACGTACGTTTTTCGAAAGTGCTAACCGGAAACGATTTAGGTATGTTGGGTAATGTAGAAAATTTGCCTACTGATAATGAAATTGATGTAATTTATCTACTGCCAGACGTGAAAGAAGTTTTAGATGCCACAATTGGAGATGCAACCAATCGAGAACGGGAATTACATGAGCTGGCAAAAAAATATCTTCAAGCGGGTAATGTAAATCTTGCGCTAAAAATAGTGTTGCTTTAAAATAATTCTCTATTTTCAAAAGAAGTAAAATTTTTAAAACTTGAATTCTTTAATATAAAAATTGTCGTTCCTAAAGCAAAGACGTCGAACAGTATCTCGAACTTACAACATCGAAACATCGTATAAACTCCAAAAAATCAATATTAAGTTATCGAACTCAGATTACTATATAATACTTACAACTTTCATAAAACGACTTTTGTAATAATCGTTAAAAGGTGTAATAGTAACGCCATGTTCTTTTCCGGAGGTAGAATGGATAAACTTTATGCCGTCAGCATCAATCGAATAAATTATAGCAACATGCCCAACTTTTCTAACACGTGGATTCGTACCCGTAAAAATTAAAACATCGCCAACTTTGGCATTTTCTAAATTTGTTTCTTTGCCAACGCTTGGAAATTCTCGTGAAGATCTTGGTACTTTAAAACCTAAATTATTAAAAACGTAGCTTACAAATCCCGAACAATCAAAACCGACTTTAGGGTTACTGGTTGCATAACGGTAGGGGATACCCAACATCGTTTTTGCAAAATCAATCAGGGTAGATGATGAAGCTGGAGCATTTACGCTAGAAGTATTAACTTTAACTAAGTCGTTTTTAGGAGTGGGGGTAATCAATTTTTTTGCCAGTTCAAAATATTGCAAAGGTAAACTAGTTTGCGCGGTTACGCTAAATGTAGAGAGGGCTGTTAAAATAAAAATTACAAATAATTTCTTCATAGGCTTGTGCCAAATATATGAAAATATTTTTTAGTCGGTAAAAAGGATTGAAAAATTAATAAAACAGGAAAGAAAATATATTCTTTCCTGCTCATAAAAAATTTTTATATACTCGAAAATGTAGTTTGTGCCATTTCGCCAATTAAAGGCATTGGTTTTTTCTCGCCATTAATAGCGCCTATAAGTCCAACTATCCAAATTACGAACATTCCAATCTGAACGATATACAACAAATAAACTAATGAGTAAATACCGGTAGCCATAACAGCGATGCCTAAAACGAATCCTAATCCCCAACCTATAACAATTGCAGCTATGTTAAAAAGCAAAGTTTGTCTAAGCTGGAAACTACCTAATTCGGTGCGGTTATCCTTATGCATAGCAAAATATGCAATTAACCACCCAATAATGGTAAAATAACTGATAATACCCGCGGTTTTACCGTTATCTGTTGTAATTTGGTTTGGGTTTGGATTTGAGTTAGGATTGGTGTTAAAAGGATTGTTTTGTTCCATAATTTCTGATTTTTAGTTTACAATTTTCACGAAGTAAAGGATAATTTTCCAATAATCAATATTAAATTATGGCGTGGTTACTGCAACAGGTAAAACTTTCCCATTAAAGAACTTGTGCCCTGTTTTTGCAAAATCGGCAATATACTTACCCATTTCAAATGCCAAAACCGGACTTTGATAGCCTGGAAATGCTGTTTCTAACATTTCTGTTTGTGCCGAACCCAGTGCCAAACAATTAAACTTAATGCCTGTTTCGGCCAATTCAAGTGCCAAACACTCTGTTAGAATATGCAATGCAGCTTTGCTGGCAGAATATGCCGCCAAGCCCGGAAACTTCACACTACCTTGAAAGCCACCCATGCTGCCAACATTTACAACATGGCTACCTGCCTGCATCAATGGTAAAATATGCTTAATCATTTTAAAGTGCGAAACTACATTGGTCTGTAACATTTCGCCTAAATCTTGTTCAGTAGTTTCTAAAAATGGTTTATTAATTAAAGCCCCAGCATTGTTAATTAAAATATCGACCGTGCCCAAGCGCTCTTTCAAAAACGGAACTAAAACATTGTAATCATCGTTCACTAAATCAAACTCTACCGGTAATATGGTGCAATCGGGGTTAATTCCCTTCGCAATTTCTAAAAGTTTCCTAAGTTTATTTGCAGATCGGGCAATTGCCACAATTTTATTTCCTGTGTGTAAACTTAGTTCTAATGCAGTTTCGAAGCCTATTCCACTGCTTGCTCCTGTAATTATAATGTTCATCCTATTAATTTTCTATTGGTTGTGTTTTTCTGCTCAAACTTAATCATTGGTGGCTAATTGGCTAACCGGATTTTTAATTACGTATAATCCATCACTAATCAATTTGCTAACTTCTGCTACTCTGCCTGCCTTAATCTCTAAATAATCTAAAATTTCTTTTTCTAATTCGTAATAGATTTCTTTATGAAAGACGATTTCTAAAATTTCTAAAGCACAAAGCCAATCCTGCCTAAAGTTAGTTTTTAACGTTTTAAAAATAGCGCTAAGTTCATTCAATCTATCTCCTTTTTCTCTAATTTCCCGCACTGTTTTATATAATTGGTGCAGTGCAATTTGCGCTTTATCGTATTTTATTTGGCGTGTTTTTTCGCCACTAATTAGCGTAATCTCTTCATAAGCATCTTTATCTGCTGCGCCATTAAAAACAGAAGCAATTTTTTCGCCAATGGCCATGTCGTAAATTCCCCATTCGGGTTTAAAAAGAATGTTGCCGTTACGCTCAATAACGATGCAATCCTCTAAGGCAATCAAAATCAATTTCCCAAGCGAAATCAAAATGGATTTTACGCTTCCGCTCACTTTAATCCCACTTTCAAATTCAAGCTTAACGTGCTCCCCAATTATTAGCCCAATTGCTTTTAAATCCAATTCGGTGTAATTTTCTAACGCCTTATTTGCATTCTTTAACTTACCAACTGGCGATGAAAATCCTGTAGCGTGATAATCTTTTCCATGTCCTTGTAATTGCTTGTTGTTAATTGCGAAGGCCGATGGACCAGTAGTTTTGATAAACGTTATCTCATCTTTTTCATCAATGCCCATATCTGTAAAAATACCGCTTACCTGCAGGCCAGAACTATAAACTGCCGTGGCCACATTTTTGCATGCAATTGCCTTCATAACACTTTCTGTTCCGCCACGCCTAAATGCCATGGTATTTGCAAAGGTTTCTAAAACATCAATAAGGTTTTGAAAGTTTGGTGTAACAAAAAGTTGTGGTTGAGGTTTCGTAATGTCGTACGGATAGTTTATCGTATCTATATTGTACCACAATTTCGCCACATTTGCTTGCATACAACTTGCACTTTCACCAATCGAAGAAAGTAACCCAGCGCCATAAATTTTCGGGTCTTCTAAAGTACCAATCAGTCCGTATTCTACAGTCCACCAATGCAAACGGCCAAGCAAAGCCATCTCAGATGGTTCCCCCATATTCTCGTTTAAATACCTCAACGCGCGCTCGGCTTTCGCTATTTGCACCTCATCAGCTTCAATAGCTTCTTTTAAAATAGAGAGTTTTCTAATGGCTTCATAAAGTTCAAAATCTTTAGCCGAAAACATCGCCTTCGCACCTATAGAACCAAAATAGCTTAAGTAATTGTTATAATCTGCATCTGCAATAATGGGGGCGTGGCCAGCACTTTCATGTATAATATCTGGCGCTGGCGTATATTCAATATGGTTTATTTGGCGAATGTCGGCTGCAATAACCAAAACTTGGTATGCTTGGTATTCCATAAAAGCTGCCGGCGGAATAAAACCATCAACAGTAACAGCTCCCCATCCAATTTTTCCTAAATTATCGTTCATGGTTTGCAAATCCGGAATGTGCTCAATGCTTAATCCCGCACGGTGCAAACCCTTAATATATGGGTAGTAAGCAACATTTTTTAAATAACTATAATTTTGGCGCATTACGTATCGCCACACCGCTTGATCTACAGGCGTGTATTTTTCATAATCTTGATCGACAATAAATTGCTTCAAATGATTGGGCAATTTTGCCACCTGTACATTATTAAAATGGTTTAAATTGCTCATACAAAAATGAAAATAAGTTGGTCGGCCACTAAGTTATGGTGTAGCTTTTGCGTTAACAAAAAAGTACCGTTTAAAATTAACAGGTTATCGTAATAAATAAATAATTCACGTCCTATTTTGCGCTAATTTAGTAGAAAAAGTACGGCAGTGGTTCTTCGGAAACTTCAGTCGGGCTGTTCGCTAAATCTTTTAAAACTTCGGGTAGTAATAACAACAACGAAAGTGTTTCATAGCTTAGCCAGTAACGATATTAAATTTAATGCATTAAAAGGATATCGCTACCATCCCGTTTATAAACAAAAGCTTGTTCATAAAACGCAGTATTTAAGCTTGACCTTTAAAAAAAAAAGCTATAATGCACTTGCTTCGTTATGCAAGTTAATGTTTGTTTTTTTTAGCTTTTTCGCCAATCTTTTTTACGCTAAACGTAAAATAATGTTGGTAGAGGTAGCTAAAAAGTGCCATTAAAACCGAAACAGCAATTCTAGAAAGCATCGCCAGCGTTGGGTAATCTCGCAATAGTTCTAACAAAAACTTTAACAGCACATAATTTGCTAAAATATTAATAAACTGTAAATTTAGAAACCTAAAAAGTTGCACCCGTCCTTTTAATTCGCTGTGCGTAAAAATAATGTACTTGTTTAGCAAAAAACTAGTAGGAATGGCCACACAATAATCTACCAATAACGAAGCTGTTTCTCTTTGCAACACAATTACGCCAAAATTTACTTCGGCAGTTTTAAAAATGAAAAAGTAAGCAAAATAGTAGCTCAAAATACCCAATAGCAGTGTGCCACCACCCGTTGCCAAATACCTAAAATTATGTAAAGAAATATATCCTCTAAAAGGTGGGTGAAAAAAATCTATAATCGCTAATATCAGTTTGCGCATTGTAATTTGGTGGTTGCAAGCTGCAAAGGTAAATTAATTTTTAAATAGTAGATGTGTCCATAAAAACGAATCGCAGATTCAATTTCCGTCGGTAGTTTGGCATTAAAATAAGGGGTTTTTGCTCATTTAACCCATTATCCGGTTCAGATTCCGTCAAAAACTTTTATTTATTGTTTGAGAAATAAGTAGGTTGTGCAACAAAATCGATTACAGTGCAATACTTATTTGATGGATGAGATTGAATATTTACACCAACAAGATTAAGATTGTATTTTTGATCCAATATCGTATATCTATGCCCGAGTGAAGGCACACCACAATCTAATAATAGGTGACAAACGATATCTAAGCCTTTATTATATCCAAAATCTATATTTTCGCTCACCACTTTATTGGGAAAATACTTCGACAATCTTTTCGCAAACGAATCGCCATTACTGCCTTCGTGTGTATCTATGTTATGTATTTTTAAATCTATTGCATGGTTTCTACTCGCGCGTGTTAATTTTTCATCAGGAAAGAATAAAGGGAAATTTTTTACACGTTGTAAATGTGTTCTTAAAGATTTGTAATAACTATTGTCTAATGTAATTTTTAGCTGATTATAATTACGGTAACGTTTTACACTTTCATTATATGCAGTAACATAATCCTGAATATAGGTGTTAAAGAATTTGTCTCCATCCAGGCGAATAAGATTCATATAGAAAATCACATCTTTTTCATCGTCCGTAAGATAGGATACAAATTCTCCTGTATCTGCTTTTTTAAATTCAGCAGCTGTCCAGTCTTGTGCAAAGGCGGTACCTGCACACAAGAAGATTAACAACACAGAAAAAATTACGCGATGCATTTAAGTGGTTTCGTTGATAACGCCGTTTAAACGGTTTTATTTTTACCCCTCAAAAATTTAATAATAGCAACTATTCTATTTGTTTGCCACAGCGCATCATCCTTAAAATATAACGCAATAAAAAAGCCGCAGGCTTAACCCCCACGGCTATATTATATTGTATGCCAAAATTTCGTTTTTACTAAAAAACTACGCTAACAAATTTTTCCAGCTCACGGCTTTGCCAATAATACTGCTCAAATCTGCAATAGCCACACGTTCCTGTTCCATACTATCACGATGACGAATCGTAACCGTATTGTCTTCCAAACTTTGGTGGTCAATTGTTAAACAAAATGGCGTTCCAATTGCATCCTGTCGGCGGTAGCGTTTACCAATAGCGTCTTTTTCCTCATAAATACAATTGAAATCGAATTTCAGCGTATCCATAATTTCACGTGCTTTTTCTGGTAAACCATCTTTTTTAGTTAAAGGAAAAACAGCCACTTTGTATGGCGCTAAAGCAGGGTGTAAACGCAATAACGTGCGGCTATCTTGCTTATCATCAGTACTTAAATCTTGTTCCTCAAAAGCATTAATCATGGTTAATAAAAACATGCGGTCTAAACCGATTGATGTTTCAATAACATAAGGCACGTAATTTCCGTAAGGTTTGCCGTCTTCGTTTAAATCGTTATCGAAATATTGCATTTTCTTACCCGAAAATTCTTGGTGTTGCGTTAAATCGAAATCAGTTCTACTGTGAATACCTTCAACCTCTTTAAATCCAAAAGGGAATTCAAATTCAATATCAGTTGCCGCATTGGCGTAGTGTGCTAATTTAACATGATCGTGGAAACGGTATTTGTCATCTGGTGTTCCCAACGCTTTATGCCATTTTAAACGTGCTTCCTTCCAATACTCAAACCATTTTTTATCCTCACCCGGGCGAACGAAAAATTGCATCTCCATTTGCTCAAACTCACGCATACGCATAATAAACTGACGCGCAATCACTTCATTTCTAAAAGCTTTACCAATCTGCGCAATACCGAATGGGATTTTCATCCGCCCCGATTTTTGTACGTTCAAAAAGTTAACAAAAATACCTTGCGCAGTCTCCGGACGAAGGTAAACCTCATCACTTCCTTCTGCCATAGCACCAAACTGAGTGCTAAACATCAAGTTAAATTGGCGCACATCTGTCCAGTTTGATGTTTTAGATATCGGACATATAACCTTATAATCAACAATTAAATCTTTCAATCTACCCAAATCCTCCGCTTTCAGTGCTAGGTTCATCTCCACCTCAAGCGCCAAACCCTTCTTTACAAACCGCCAGCTTGCTTCATTAACAAATGGGTATTCAGCCTCATTTAAAATATCTTCCTTGTCTATAAAATTCGGAATCCAACTCGCCTGTCCTTCATCACTCAAACCAAGTATTTCCGCTTTAAAGTTTCCAAATTTAGTTTTGTTCTCATCACTAAAACCTGCAACCTCCGAGTATAGCTCATCAATCTTATTCTCCAGTAATTGGTCTGCACGGTAACGTTTATTCGAATCTTTATTATCAATCATCGGGTCGTTAAAACCATCAACATGCCCACTTGCTTTCCAAATTTTCGGGTGCATAAAAATTGCAGAGTCAATGCCTACAATGTTTTCATGCATTTGCACCATTGCTTTCCACCAATACGATTTGATATTATTCTTCAACTCGGCACCCAATTGGCCATAATCGTAAACGGCACTTAAACCGTCATATATTTCGCTACTTTGAAACACAAAACCATATTCCTTAGCGTGCGATATTACATTCTTAAATTGTTCGTCGTTATTCTTCTGTGCCATAATAGCACAAAGATAATAAAAAGGCGCACTCATTTAACCCAATAGTTTTCAATTCCACACTATCATACATAGGTATGCAAAACAAAAACGGTAAAAGCTTTTCAAATTGAGCTTCATCTTATATTGTATAACAACTAGGTGCGAGTTTTTGAAAACGATCAGTTCTGTGCTTTTCCATTCCAGCAGTCCCGCTCTTCACTTCAAATCCACGTGCTCGTTCCTCGCCCCGCGGGTTTTCCGTTGCGATCGGGTTTAAAAACAACGGCAAGTATAAAAAACGCAGTTTTTCCAGCATTTTCTTCACATGGAAAAAACCCTAGAATATCCGATAGCTTATCTAAATGAGATTGACGCTAAATACACAAAGCAAGCACTAGGTAATCTAATCTGAAGTTGTAGGAATTTTTCTTCACCATTGTCATATACCAACTTCACAACCAAAAGGTCCATCTTAACTTTCTTAATGCCTTAATGGTTAAACAGTCAACGCTTATTTTTTAGGTCATACAGTAATCAACTTCACAACCAAATGATCCATCTTAACTTTCTTAATTCCTTATTGGTTAAACAATCAACGATTATTTAGGTTATACAGTAATCAACTTCACAACAAAAAGGTCCATCTTAACTTTCTTAATTCCTTAATGGTTAAACAATCAACACCTATTTCTTAGGCTAAACAATAATCAACTTCACAACCAAATGATCCATTTTAACATTCTTAATTCCTTAATGGTTAAATAATTAACGCTTATTTTTAGGTTATACATTAATCAACTTCACAACCAAATGATCCATCTTAACTTTCTTAATTCCTTAATGGTTAAACAATCAACACTTAGGTTATACAATAATCAACTTCACAACCAAATGATCCATTTTAACATTCTTAATTCCTTAATGGTTAAACAGTCAACGCTTATTTTTTAGGTCATACAGTAATCAACTTCACAACCAAATGATCCACCTTAACTTTCTTAATTCCTTAATGGTTAAATAATCAACACTTATTTCTTAGGCTAAACAATAATCAACTTCACAACAAAAAGGCCCATCTTAACTTTCTTAATTCCTTAATGGTTAAATAACCACACCTATTTTTTGGTCAAACAATAATCAAAAGCGGTCTAACTGCTTTTTATAACCACATTCCCGGTAAAACCTGCCACAACATTCCCCATTCCACCCTTCCACGCCCAGCCTGTGGCATCAACATCCACTCCGCACCATGGCCAATAAATTTTTTCTTTTTGTTTTACAGCGCTTTAGCGCCTTTGTTCCAAAATAATGCCCATGACTGTTTTGCATGTACGGATAATTTTTCTACTTTTGCATTCCGCTTCGGAGGAAGGGCAGAAAGTTGAAAAGTTGGATTTTGATTAATTGGAGCACAGAAAACGGATATAGGGGAGTGGAGAGAAAGCTTTAAATTATTTCAAAATAAAATTAGGAGTTGTGAAAATAACTGCTACCTTTGCAACCCTGTCCGGAAGGAACGGAAAGAAGTGAAAAGCTGAAGAAAAATAAAAGGAAAAATAAAATTTTTTTCTTTTAAATAACAAAAATTTTTCTACCTTTGCACTCTCAACCGAAAGGGGTGGGAAACAAAAACAAAAACGCTGGTGTGGCGGATGTCACCGGAGCGAACAAAACAAGATTGAAACGGGAAGAAACAAAGTAGAGACGAACAAG
>NZ_SJCY01000015.1 GCF_004354365.1 Pedobacter changchengzhani | reverse complement strand
TTTTCGCCGGAACTTAGCCCAGCCATTGCTTCGTTTTTGAAGCTCTCAAAATCAAAATCTTCTCCTGTTCTCATCGCTAATTGTGTTTAAAGGTTTAACGCTTTGACACAGTTCGTGGTACATACTCATTTTGTTAAATAGATATTTTGGAATTTCCCACTTTATTGGATTTACTTCAGTATTTGGATTGTAAGTTAAAATCTCTGCATATTCATTATTTTTAATTTTTTGAACTATTTTTTCTAATATAGGTTTGATTTCTAACCAATCTTCTGCGTATAAACTTAAATTCGAATATTTTTCAAGTCGCCAATAAATCATTAAGGCAATTGCTTTATCACAAAATTGATGTTCAATAACGGTTTTATAAACATCTAATTCTTTATGTTTTAAAAATATCGCTACATTATATAATTCTATTGTGCTTTCACATCTTTGAATTTGATTTTCTAGATATTCTCCAAACCAAGTTTGAATTTCTTTCTCTTCTAAATATAAATATGGTTCTTCTCCATTACAGGCTTCCAAAACTTCATTTGGTATTTTTTCAATTTCATTTATTTTTTCAGTTGGGTCGTAACTAATTTCAGTTTTTAAGTATAACCCTCTTTCAAAGTTGGTTATTATAGTTTTTGTTAAATCAAAATCTTCATTTGTTCCTTTTCGAGTTTTCCAACCAATACGAATATGTTCAAACGGACTATTATTCCAAAAAATCATAAGTGCTGTAGCTTCACTACAAAGTTCACTTTCAACTATCCATTCTTGAATGTAGAAATAACATTTAACTGCTAATTTATGTAGTTCATAAGGTGTTTCAATTTTTAGAAATTCTTCAAAACTTATGTGTAAATATGTTGGTTCTGTTTCCATTTTTATTTTTCGTCAATTTTTTGCGTCTTTTCGGGATAGCTTGCACACAACTTATATATATATCCAATACGCACTTCAAATATCATGCATTAAGAGGCTCAAATGCAAACTTTTCTTATTTACAATAGCATAACTTGAGTACTCTTTATCCGTATTTAAGCGTTTCTGTCTATTTGTAATCCCGTAATTTTGATTGAGCATGATTGTTAATTTATTTCACTAATGTAAAAAGAAAAAAACAATTAAAAACACAGGAAACCGTAAACATGGATATTTAACTTTGCGTATGATATTCGTAAGAAATGACGAGCTTTTCTTAAAGTTTGCAAAAAGATGCAACGCGTTATGTTTTAAGCTATAAAACACGAGGCTTAGCGATTTACACGCTTCAATTTATTCATCTAAATTATTTTATTGTAAATATTTTAATGCTTCGGGTACAGAATAAACTGGTAATTGGCATACCTTATTTTTGCAGATATAAACTTTTGTTTCATTGCTTTGCTTGTCTTTCAACAGCGGTAAGCTACTTTTTGTGCCGCCCATTGTAATTTTATTGGGGATGTAATATTGGTTTAACTCCATTTTCAAACCCTCAATGTCCTCTCCTACCAACGCAATTTCGCTAATTCCATAAACTTCATTATATAATTGTATGGCCCAATTTGAATATGCAGAACCATAAGATTTAATGGTTGGCAATACCGCATTAAGCATATTTTTGGCTTTATCTATATATT
Organism: Pedobacter changchengzhani; assembly: GCF_004354365.1. GTDB lineage: Bacteria > Bacteroidota > Bacteroidia > Sphingobacteriales > Sphingobacteriaceae > Pedobacter > Pedobacter changchengzhani. The sequence continues at coordinate 59,510 of NZ_SJCY01000015.1, read as the reverse complement.
TTTCATTATCAAAAAACAAGCCCAACTTTTGTAAATTTAGCGACATGGTAGAGTTAGAAGCTGGTATAACATTATCCATAACCTCATGCTTGCGGGCAATTAAACTTTCGCCTTTGGCCGAAGTGTAAAACAACATTGGCGATGCATCATCGTTAAAATTAACTAAAACATAATCGGTTAAAGCTTTCGCTTCATTTAACCATTTCTCATCAAAATCTGCCTCATATAAAGCAATTAATGCTTCGATTAAGAATGCGTAGTCATCCAAAAAACCAATTATAGACGCTTTTCCGTCTTTGTAATTTCGGTATAAACCGCCATCCTCCGTTTTTAGATTATTTAAAATAAAATCTGCTGTAATTACTGCCCTATCATAATAATACTCGTAATAAAACGATTGCGATGCATTGGCTAATGCTTTAATCATCATTGCATTCCAAGCGGTTAAGCATTTATCATCTAAATGAGGTCTTACTCTTTCGCTCCTTGCATCTAATAATTTGGCTTTGGCTAACGCAATTTTATCATACAGCGTTTCACTATCGATTCCGTATTTTTCTATAATTTCCGAATCGCCGATTACTCGACGTAAAATGTTGGTTTTCTCCTCCTCCCAGTTTCCTTCTTCAGTTACATTAAAATATTCGCCAACCAAAGTTGCGTCTTCACCTAAAACAGCATCAAATTCTTGCTTATCCCAAACATAAAATTTCCCTTCAACACCTTCACTGTCGGCATCTAAAGCAGAATAAAATAAACCATCGGGCGACATCATTTCACGAAAAGTCCAATCGAAACAATCGACCACCAATTGTTTGAAAGGTTGAAAGGCTAAGCAGTTAAAGGCTTCAGTATATAAATCAATTAATTGTGCATTATCATAAAGCATTTTTTCGAAATGTGGCACATGCCACTTATCATCAACCGAATAACGGGCAAAGCCACCACCAATTTGATCGTAAATTCCACCCCAACTCATTTGCTCTAATGTATTGCACGTTGCGGTAAAAACAGATTCATCTTTCGAGCTATACGCATAACGTAGCAAGAATGTCCAATTATTGGGCAGAGGAAATTTTGGTGCACGATTGTAACCCCCAAAAGTAATGTCGAAATGACGTTTCCAAGGTTCTATAATTTCGATTAAATGTTCTTTTGTGTATTCTTCTTTTATCTCCGAATGAATTATTTTTTCGCTGTCGTTAATGCCACCCATTAACCGCTCTGCATACTGCAATGCTTTTTCGGGTTCGTTTGCCCAAAGCGAAGCCACGTTTTCTAAAACGTTTATCCAATCTTCTTTTCTAAAATAAGTACCACCATAAACCGGACGTTGATCGGGCAGGCATATACAATTTAAAGGCCAGCCTCCTGAGCCAGTCATCAATTGTATCGCGTACATATAAATTTGATCGATATCTGGGCGTTCTTCTCGATCTACTTTAATACAAACGAAGTGTTGATTCATCACTTCAGCGACTTCAAAATTCTCGAAACTTTCTCGTTCCATAACATGGCACCAATGGCAAGCCGAATAACCAATACTCACCAAGATCAATTTATTTTCGACTTTGGCTTTTTGCAACGCTTCTTCTCCCCACTCGAACCACTTAACAGGGTTGTAAGCATGTTGAAGTAAATACGGCGAAGAGGCTTTAATTAAATTATTAGGTTCTGAAGATTTGGAAGACATAATTATGCGAAGTAAATAAAAACATAAAGCTATAAATTATATACAGTCCCGTTTACAAATTGTATTAAAAAATTATTGGCAAAGGTGATTATTCCCCCTAACCCCCAAAGGGGGAAGCAAAACGTATAAAATACATTCCTTTAAAAAAAAATACTTTTTTCCTCGCCTTTTAAAAGTCCCCTTTGGGGATTTAGGGGATAAAGAACTATGATTATTCCCCTAATCCCCCGAAGGGAGAAGCAAACCGTATAAAATACATTCCTTTAAAAAAAAATACTTTTTTCCTCGCCTTTTAAAAGTCCCCTTTGGGGATTTAGGGCATAAAGAACTATAGTTATTCCCCCCAACCCCCGAAGAGAGAAGCAAACCGTGTAAAATACATTCCTTTAAAAAAAAATATTCTTTTCCTCGCCATTTAAAAGTCCCCTTTGGGGATTTAGGGGATAAAGAACTATGATTATTCCCCCTAACCCCCGAAGGGGGAAGCAAACCGTATAAAATACATTATTTTAAAAAAAAATACTTTTTTCCTCGCCTTTTAAAAGTCCCCTTTGGGGATTTAGGGGATAAAGAACTATGATTATTCCCCTAACCCCCAAAGGGGGAAGCAAACCGTATAAAATACATTACTTTAAAAAAAAATACTTTTTTCCTCGCCTTTTAAAAGTCCCCTTTGGGGATTTAGGGGATAAAGAACTATGATTATTCCCCTAATCCCCCGAAGGGGGAAGCAAACCGTGTAAAATACATTCCTTTAAAAAAAAATACTTTTTTCCTCGCCTTTTAAAAGTCCCCTTTGGGGATTTAGGGGATAAAGAACTATGATTATTCCCCTAACCTCCGAAGAGAGAAGCAAACCGTATAAAATACATTACTTTAAAAAAAAATATTCTTTTCCTCGCCATTTAAAAGTCCTCTTTGGGGATTTAGATTTAACAGGGAGAAAGGGAAAGCCCCTTTTAGGGGTTGAGGTTAAGGGATCCTCATCTTCTCAAAAGTCAGGCTATCGCCATTAAAAACATTGAAATCTACCACATGGTTAATACCGTTTACTCTGCCTTTATCAGAATGTTGCCAAAATCGCCAACTACTTTTATCCAGTCTCAATTTCGGTTGATAATAATGAGCTACCCAAAAAGTATAGTTGTCAAAATTGCCACTCAAATAATCTTCGTAAAACTTTAAACCTGTGTAAATAATAGGTCTAATTTTGGTTTTCATTTCAACATAGTTGAGAAAATCTGATAATTCTGCACGCATTTTCAGGCTAGAAACACCATCCAAACCCTCAATATCTACAACTGGTGGTAAATCACCTTTTTCTATGCTCACCACTTGAAGAAAAAATTTCGCTTGGGTTTTACCATCACTTTTCGGTCTGAAAAAATGATAAGCCCCGCACACTAAACCAGCCTTTGGCGCTTCCCGCCAATTTCTTTGGAAATAAGGATCGACTAACGAAATACCTTCCGTAGCTTTAATAAAAGCAAAACTGATTTTTACATCGTCGTCTTCCATGGCCTTAACTTTTGTCCAATTTATTTTACCCTGATAATAAGAAACATCGATTCCGTGGATAGTATAAGCCTTTGGAATTTTAATTTTAAAATCTGTGTAAGTTCTGTAATTTGGGTCTTGGCCAATGTCTTTAATCCAACGCCAAGTACTAGCGAAACCCCTCAACACGTAACCATAATATAAAGGAGAAAGCAAAACCAACATAACGAAAAGAAATAATAGTTTCCATTTTGTAGAAATAGGTTTCGATTTTTTGCTTTTGACGTTTCTTTTAGGTTTAGCAACAGGCATTAATTAAAGAGAGATAAGATTTTAATAAAATATTTGGAGAGCAATTAACGTATAAAATTTGATTAGCGTTGGCGCTATTAAATGTGTGTTCCTGTTATAAAAAATTTATCAATTCCAAGTTTTTACTTTTTATTCATTGCGAGCGTAAGCAAGAAGAAGCTTTCTTCTACTGCAATAACATGATGTAAAATATTTTCGTGCAAGGCAACCATTTGTCCTTTTTCTAAAAGCAAACTTTCCTCGCCAACAACGAAATTTATTTTGCCCGCAATTACCTGTACGCTTATTACGCCGTTTGCCTTGTGCGATTTTAATTCAGCATGCTCATGAAGTCCCATTAGCACAATTCGCATCGTTTCCGATTTAAAAATAGTTACCGAATTTCTATCGCTATCTTTCCAAGTAGCTTCACTCTTTATTTGCTCAATAAATTCATTTAAGTCCATTTTTACTAAAGGCGCATCTATAATTCTACTTCCCTCCGGCCTTAATGGCGTTGCCTCGTTTGATTTATTTTCCATTTAATGCTTTATTTATTCGTTTGTAATTTCGCCACTAATTTTGCCGTATTTTCATCGTAAGAAATGCCGTATCCATTAACCAAAGTTCCTTTAATATTAAACTTTTCAGATGAAATTGCATACAGGATCGATTCATCTTCAGGATCTGAAATGCCTTCGAAACGGTAAACTTTGTCAATTTTAAAATCCTCTGGCGAGAGCGTAATATTATGTTGATTGCAAACTAAACACTCATCCTGAATGTTAAAATCGTGACTATAACCTAATTTCAGCAACCCATTTATAGTTTCTGATAATGTTCCAAAACTCTCTTTTAATTGATCTTCGTTCATTTATGAAAGTTAACGATTTAAAATATTTCTATCAATTTTAATCTAATTTATTTTGTTTGATGAGGGTTTAAAAAGAACGATTTTAAACTTCTTTTACCAAAAAAACCTCAGTCAACCATTAAGCTAAAATAATTTTCGAATGCTCTTCCATACAGTTTTTATCAAGCTTTGAAATGCTATCTAAAGTTACTTGTGCAATTTCTGTTAATGCTTCTTGGGTAAAAAATGCTTGATGCGCCGTAAGCAAAACGTTCGGAAAACTCATTAACCGTTGAATTTTATCATCGTCGATAATCTCCATTGACAAATCTTTAAAAAACAAGTGCTCTTCTTGCTCATAAACATCGATGCAAAGCGCCGCAAGTTTTTTAGATTTTAGCGCGCTTATAATATCTTCAGTATTTATTAAACCACCACGACTGGTGTTGATTAAAGTAACGCCATTTTGCATTAACGCCAAAGTTTTATTGTTGATTAAGTAATGGTTTTCTTTCGTTAACGGACAATGAAGAGAGATGATGTCTGATTGGCGAAGCAATTCTTCTAAAGTAACATAATCAACACCGTTGCTAATTAATGAATCATCAGGAAAAACATCGTAAGCCAAAACTTTACAGCCAAAACCCAACATAATTTTAATAAATGCATGCCCAATTTTACCTGTGCCAATTACGCCTACGGTTTTACCATTTAAGTTATATCCTAAAAGTCCGTCAAGCGAAAAATTTTGTTCCCTAACCCGGTTATAAGCTTTATGAGTTTTTCTGTTGATGGTTAAAAGCATAGCAACAGCATGTTCAGCAACAGCTTCTGGCGAATAGCTTGGCACTCTACAAACCGTTATCCCAAATTCTTTTGCTGCTTCTAAATCCACATTATTAAAACCTGCACAACGCAAAGCGATAATTTTAACACCTTTTTTCGAAAGTGCTTCTATCACTTCCCTTGTTAATTTATCGTTAACAAAAACGCACACTGCTTGCACATCTTTAATTAAATCAACAATATGTGGCCCTAAATGTGTTTCGTGGTATTGTATTTCAAAACCAAACTGTTTATTGGCTAAATTAAAAAACGTTTTATCGTATTCTTTAGCAGAGAAAAAAGCAATTTTCATAGTCCGAAGTTACGCTTTACTTTCGGTAGGCTTTAATCTTAATGATCTAATATTTAAAAATCTAAATAAGTAGCAAATTGAATTTCTATTTATGCTTAAACCAACAAGAAGTATCAGTTTTGTAAGCTTTAAATTCGGTATTTACCGGATAACCGTGAATAACGGTTTCGTTATATTGGTTTCTAACGAGATAATTAAACGCACCCATATCACCTGTATAAAGAGAATTATTATCAGCATTATGATCGCGATGAATTGCCCAAAGTTTTTCGATTAAAGGTAGAATAGTGGAAATATGACCACCTATAATTCCACAATTTAACAACGTAGCATCCTTAAATTTTAGTTCATAATCAGCATAATCAGCTATTTTATTGCGCAAATTTTCGGAATGTGCTTGCATCCATTCATTGTCCAAAATTTTGGGCTCATCGCCACAAAAAATAGAATTAGTATTGTTTAAAAATAATGTTGCTGTGAACGGATTCTTTAACACCGTAACATCAGATATATCAGTAAAAAAAATATTTTTAATTAAATTTTGACTGATTTCTAAAAATTCGGCATATACGGCATACCTAAATACATTCGGATTATATTTTGGATTATAATCAACCTTTACAAAATGAATAAAATCATTTTGATGTATTTTGCAGGTTTCATCCGAGAAATTATTATGAAAAATAATGCCGTTTAAACCTAATTCGGTAATAGATTTTGCCCATTCTGCAACCAATGAGAAATCATCGTTAGCCAAAACAGTACTTCTATTTACATCGTAAATGCCAGTAATGTGCGATGCAACAATTACGTTGCTGGGAACTTCAAAATTAATTTTCAAGTTGAGCTTTACTTTTAATTTTTGCGGTTAAGCTTTCTAAATTATTTCTGTAATAGATATAAGTTCGTAAATCGAGTTTCTTTACCGCAAATTTTTCTTCTGCACGTTCGTAAAAGTGCGCATCAGAACCGTACATATCTTGAAAATTGAGCATAGTGAACACTTCTTTCTTACCAAATAACGTGGCGAAAAGAATACAATTATCTACATGAATAACTTGGTTGTGGTCAAAACGATCGGGAACATAATAATCTGATTCTTGATTCACAATTGTTTCGGTAGTTGAAGCAATCAAATCAAGCGATTTAATCTCTGATAAACAAGTACTTAAATGATTGGGTTTGTACTCATCATCGGCATCAATAACGGTAATAAATTCGCTGTTGCTAATCAACATTCCTCGGTTTATAGATTCTGCCTGACTGCGGTTTTTATGTCGTAAATAAGTGATTTTTTCTTCATGCTCAATTGCATAATTTAAAATTTGACTTTGGGTACCATTGTTACTACCATCATCAATTATGATTAACTCAAAATCTTGATAATCTTGATTTAGCACAGAATCAATAGCCCTTTTAACCAAATTAAAAGAGGTATTGTACACAGACATGATCACCGCAATTCTGTTTTTAAAATGCATTGTTAATTCTTATTTAGAAATTTTCGCAATTTACAATCTAATTTTTTGTGTAAATCTATATTTTTTTGAGGTTTTGTGACGTAATTGTAAAAAAACTTTCACTATAGCGCTATCAATTGCGTACACGCAGTTTTGTCGAATTCTTAAAATGTACAGCTAAACTATTTCTACAACTTTTTAGAGGGTGTAAATGAGATTTTCTTTAAGGTTGTTTTATTTTAGCGTTCAAATAATCATCAATAAAATTTACCAACTTCTTCTCATGTAAATTAATCGCCACAATCAATCCGTCCTCATTTACCAGCACATTAAATGGCAAATCTTCAATTGCATAATCTTTTGCTACCTGGCTTTTCCAAAACTTAAGGTCACTTACCTGGGGCCAATCAATTTTTAAATGCTCAATGCTTTTTTCCCAGTTTTCTTTGTTTTTATCTAATGAAACACCCAAAATTTCAAATTTACCTGCTTTTACTTGATTAGCGTGTTTAACATACAAAGCCTTTAACTCTGGTTGCTCTTTTACACAAGGGGCACACCAAGTTGCCCAAAAATCGATCAAAACTAACTTTCCTTTTAGCGATGAGAGTGTTATCGTGTCTCCATTTGGTGTAGGCAATGCAATTTTAGGTGCAATTTGCCCAATTTTTAAAATCTTACTCTGACCGAAAATAATGCTTGTCGCAAAAAACGAGATCAATAAAAAACAGGCTACTTTTTTCATTTTAATCGTTCGTTGGGTAATCTTTATCTAACCAATTTGTTTTAATGTTTTTAGGAAGATTGAGCAATTTTCCATTTTTAAAACCCATATCCATTAATAACTTAAAGGCAGGCCTAACATTCGGGCATCTCTCAAACGGGCAACAACCGCAATAAATAATTACTTCCTTAGTCTTCGGTACATTTTTAAGGTAGTTTTCTAAATTCTTAATGTTTTTTGGATTTTGGCCAGGACCAATTTCTACAGAACCTTTAATAACTGCATCAGGTCCGATAGAAAGAATTAACAAATTTTTTGCTTTATTTTCAGTTATTTTAGAAGCAAGTACCGAGGGCTCCAATAATTGATTTTTGGTCCAATTTTCTTTATTTTGTTGGGCAAATAAACCACTACAAAATAGCATCATAACGGAAATCAAAAAAATAGTGTGTCGCATCATATTATGTTTTATTTAAAAAGTAAATTAACTATTAGCTTAGTGCGCCCTCAATATCGGCAATTATATCGTCAATATGTTCTAAACCGATAGATAAACGTATAGAACCTTGTTCAATACCTACCTCATTACGCTGTTCTTCTGTTAATTTATTGTGTGTACTTGTTGCTGGGTGCGTTGCAATCGAACGTGTATCGGCTAAATTTGCGGAAATAGAAAACATTTTTAAACCGTCCAAAAAAGTACGTGCACCATCAATGCCACCGTGCACCACAATAGTTACAATACCACCGCCTTGGCTCATTTGCTTCTTAGCAATTTCATACTGCGGGTGCGAAGGTAAGAAAGGATATTTAACAGTCTTTATTTTCGGATGATTTTCTAAAAATGTAGCCACTTTAAGTGCATTTTCGCAATGTCTATCCATACGTACTGCTAAAGTTTCTAAACTTTTTGATAGTATCCAAGCGTTAAACGGTGATAAAGCTGGACCACTGTGGCGTGCAAAAGCGATAATATCAACCATTAATTTTTTACTTCCTAATATAATCCCGCCAAGGGTCCTACCCTGTCCATCAATATATTTAGTGGCCGAATGGATAGAAATATGTGCACCAAATTTTAAAGGTTGTTGTAAATAAGGCGTAGCGAAACAGTTATCAACCACCAATAATACGTTGTGCTTTTTGGCCAAATCGCCCAGAAATTGCAAATCTATAATATCAATACCGGGGTTAGAAGGTGTTTCCACGAAAATCATCTTCGTCTTTTCGTTAATTAACGCTTCCCAATCTTGCGGTTTATCCAAATCGGCGTACGAATACGTAATGCCCCATTTAGAAAACACGTTATTTAGCAATTGATGAGTAGAACCAAATACCGAACGGCTAGAAAGTACATGATCGCCACTTTTTAAAAAAGCACCAAAAGTAGTAAAAACAGCAGCCATGCCCGATGCTGTTGCAAAACCATCTTCTGCACCTTCTAAAAGCGCCATTTTTTCTATAAATTCTGATGTATTTGGGTTAGAATAACGGCTGTAAACATTGCCTTCTTTTTCGTTTGTAAAAAGTGCGCGCATTTCTTCAGCATCATCAAACTTATAACTAGACGTTAAATAAATAGCTGTAGAATGTTCTTTATGCCCACTGCGTTCAGCTTGTGTACGAATGGCTATGGTTTCAAAATTTTCGGATTTCATTTTATTAAGATGTGAGTATTGAGATATGAGATGTGAGATTAGACCTTAAGCCTTAAACCTCATACCCTAAACCTTATGTATTTCATAAGTAAAATTTATGGTTGCCGATCGACCTAAAATGTTCGATACGGAGCAATATTTATCAAAAGTCATAACTAAAGCACGTTCTACTTTTTGCACATTTAAATCGCCAAATAAATCAAAGTGAATATTAATAACATCAAAAATAGGTGGCATTTCTTCATCCTTTCGACTTGCATTAATCGCAATTTTAATATCATTAAGAGGCTCCTTTTGCTTAGTTAAAACATTAACCATATCTATCCCACTGCAACCACCTAAGCCAATTAAAAGCATCTCCATAGGCCTAAAACCTTTGCCTTCGCCTCCAATGGCAGTTTTTGCATCTAACTCAACTGTAAAACCACTTTCGTTTTCTGCCTCAAAATTAAATTTTCCGCTCTTGCGGATTAGATTTATGTTCATTTCTTCTCTTTAATTGTTTTTCGTTGGCCGTCTTTCGTTTTCGAAAAACGAGCGACGAAAAATGAAAATTAAATATTATAAAAAACTAAGTTATCTTTCTCCAGTTCTGCCAACTTTATCGCTTGGTTAAATAGTGCAAAAACCGAAGAACCGCTTCCACTCATCAATGCGAAAACTGCACCAGCATGGTATAAACTATTTTTTATTTGATGGATTTGCGGATATTTTGCGAAAACAGACATTTCGAAATCGTTTATAACCTTATTTCGCCATATTGGTATGGGCAAATGTAATATTTCTTTTAAAGATTGCAAAGGTCTTTGAGGTTTTACCAACGCGTAGGCATCTGCTGTGCTAACGTGAATTGGTGGTTTAACCAAAACTTTATAAAACATTGATAAATCGATTGGAAAATCTTCAAATTCATCACCTTTATTAAATGCGAAACTAGGTTTGTTTTTAATAAAAAACGCGCAATCAGAACCTAATTTGCGTGCATAATTTTCCATCTGCGCTAAAGATAAACCAAGGTTAAATTTTTCATTTATCGACCTAATAATAAAAGCACAATCTGCAGAACCACCACCCAAACCAGCACCAACTGGTATATTCTTAAGTAAATTTATCTGCTGTGCTGGCAATTTAAAATCTGCTGCAATTAAATTGTAAGCTTTTACACAAATATTATCTTTAGTATCGCCAGGAACATCGATACCGAAAATCTTACAAATGGTTTCTTCGGCATCAATAATTTCTATAGCGTCTTTTATTTGTATGGGATAAAAAACAGTTTCTAAATTATGATAACCATCTGTTCTTTTTTCGGTTATATTTAACCCTAAATTTATTTTTGCGTTTGGAAAAGATAACATTCAGATTGTAGATTGAAATTTGAGATTTCTTGCTCAAATACGATTTCTTTCACAAACATACAAAAGTGTTTTTTAAGGTGTTGTTTTGTTGTTAAATAATTTAAAAATATTTGTGCCTCAGCATTAGCCAACTTCCAATCTCAAAACATTAAAATTTAATTTTAACGGATAAAAAGAAGTTCAACAACAGAAATTTTAGATATTTGTAATTATCGAGATAAAAAACGTTATTCGGGTAAGGTATATATGAAACAATATTTAGATTTAATGCAACAGGTGCTCGATCATGGCACACAAAAACACGATCGTACGGGCACAGGAACTATCAGTGTTTTTGGACATCAAATGCGTTTCAATTTGCAAGATGGCTTCCCCATGGTGACCACTAAAAAACTGCATTTAAAATCTATAATACACGAGTTAATTTGGTTTTTAACAGGCGATACAAACATCAAGTATTTAAAAGATAATGGCGTTCGCATTTGGGATGAGTGGGCGGATGCTGATGGAAATTTGGGTCCCGTTTATGGTTCCCAATGGAGAAGCTGGCCCACGCCAGATGGTAATCATATTGATCAAATCACTAACATTATAAATACCATAAAAACCAATCCTGATTCTCGCCGAATTATTGTTTCTGCATGGAACGTTGCAGAAATTGAGCAAATGGCTTTACCGCCCTGTCATGCTTTTTTTCAGTTTTATGTAGCTCCCCCTAATCCTCTAATGGGGGAAACAAAAGGTAAACTTAGTTTACAGCTTTACCAACGCAGTGCCGACATATTCCTAGGCGTTCCTTTCAATATTGCATCCTACGCCTTGTTAACCATGATGGTGGCTCAGGTTTGCGATTTGGAAGTTGGTGATTTCGTGCATACTTTAGGCGATGCCCACTTATACAACAACCATATTGAACAAACAAATTTACAATTAAGTAGAGATCCAAAACCATTGCCAAAAATGAAAATTAATCCTAATGTAAAAAGTATTTTCGATTTTAAATTTGAAGATTTTACATTAGAAAATTACGAAGCACATCCACATATAAAAGGCGCGGTGGCGATATAACCCCCCAGCCCCCTGAGGGGGGAGCGACAGGCATTTTGGACAAGCGTAAATACGAAAAATTAAAGTGAAGGGCAAGACGGAAAGTTCGTTGCTTAAGGATAGATAGCTTTATAACAAAAATTAATAAAACATACATGAACGTTGGAAAGTCAAGTTCCACTTTAGGGGGAGCGACAAGCATATTGGAAAAGCATAAACATAAATTCAAAAAATATACATGAACGTTGGAAAGTCAAGTTCCCCTTTAGGGGCGGAGGGGTTAAACACGCCGAGGGGTTGGGGATTATCTATCGCTGTAGCGGTTGGCGAAAATTTTGAAATTGGTAAAAACAACCAGCTGTTGTGGCACATGCCTGCTGATTTGAAATATTTTAAACAAACTACCTCTGGTCATACGGTAATAATGGGTCGGAAAACTTTCGATTCTGTTGGGAAACCTTTGCCTAATAGAAGAAACATCATCATTACAAGAGATAAAAACCTCAAGATTGATGGCGTTGAAGTGGCAAATAGCTTTGACGAAGCAATTGAAATTACAAAAAATGAAGAACAACAAGTCTTTATTATCGGTGGTTCGGAGATCTACAGACAGGCTTTACCATCAACAACAACTTTATATTTAACAACCATTCACAATAGTTTTGATGCAGATACATTTTTCCCAGAATTTAATAAAAACGAGTGGGAAGTAATTAGTAAACAAGCACATAAGGCTGATGAAAAAAATAAGTTCGATTATACTTTTGAGGTTTTGAAAAGAAAATAACTAACAAATTTTAGTAGTATTTACAAATTCGTTTAACACGGATGCAAACTCCCTAATTTTATCAAATTTTGTGCCTTTTGAAGCTGGATTTTTCCCGACTTCATTAGCTAAAAAAGTAAAAATCAGATATATTAAGTGATAAAAAGATTTCCCAAAAACCAAAAGAAAACTATTTTAACTAACTAAGTTTTTTTTACATGCTTTTGATCAAGTTTTAACACAAAAACCCAAAATATTATTACCTCGATAAAATTTAAGTTGATAAATTATCAATTAACAGGTATTAAAATTAAAAATTTAATTAGATTTGCCGACTTGTTGAAAAACAGCGAAAGACACATTATTTTAAACAAACAATGCAAGGAAAAGGTTTTATAAAGTTTATGGCGATAGTATTAGCTATCGTTTGTGCGTACGCGTTATCTTTTACTTTGGTAGCATCCAGAGTAGAAAAAGCTGCGAAGGACTATGCTAAAGGTGATTTATCTAAAGAGAAAGCTTATTTAGATTCTATGAGCACCATCAAGGTTTATCCTTTAATAGGATTTACTTACCAAGAGGTTAAATCTAAAGAGATTAATTTAGGTTTAGATTTAAAAGGTGGAATGAACGTAACGATGGAAATATCGTTAGCAGAATTGGTTAAATCGTTAGCAGGCAACACCGTTGATGCTAATTTTACTCAAGCAGTTCAAAATGCTCAGGTTAAGTTAAATGCAGGCGGTAAGGATTACATCAAAATTTTTGTTGATGAGTTCGAGAAAATTAATCCTAATGTTAAATTAGCTGATTATTTTTCAAACCAAGATAATGCATCGCAAATCAAACCAAACGCATCTAATAATGAGGTTGAATCCTTTTTAGAAAGAGAAGCAACTAGTGCAATCGATCGTTCGTTTACTGTTTTACGGTCTCGTATTGATGGTTTCGGAGTCGTTAGTCCTAACATGCAAAAGCAAGAAGGAAGTAACCGTATCTTAATCGAAATGCCAGGTGTACAAGATAAAGACCGTATTGCTAAACTTTTACAAGGTTCTGCCGAACTACAATTTTGGCAGGTTTACCAAGTACAAGAGGTTGCGCCTTTGCTTGAAAACATAAATAAAACTTTAGCGGCTACGTTAAAAGTAACTGCCGATAAAGATACAGCTAAAGTTGTTGCAGATGGTGGTAAATTGGCTGGCTTGGAAAAAGCAGCAGCAAAAGATAGTTTAGCCAAAACTGGCGCAAAGAAAGACTCAACTGCTATTAAAGCTGATATGGAAAAATCAAATCCATTATATGCAGTTTTAAGTTTACCAATATATAGGGGCGACAATGGTCAACAACAATTAATACCAGGTGCTGTTGTTGGTATGTCGTTACAGAAAGATACTGCAAAAGTTAACTCATACTTAAAACTTCCAGAAGTTGCGGCTTCTATTCCATCTACAATGAAGTTTATGTGGAGTGTTAAGCCAAGAGAAGGTACAAAAGCATTTGAACTTTATGCTATTAAAGTTGTAAGTGCCGATGGAAAGCCTGATTTGGGCGGTGATGCGATTAGCGATTCGAAAGATGATTACGACCAGCATAACAAGCCTGAGGTAACCATGTACATGACTAGCGAAGGTGCTGCAAAATGGAAAAAAATTACTGGCGAAGCAGCTGCTGATCCAAACAATAAAAAGTCTATTGCAATTGTATTAGATAACCAAGTTTACTCTGCTCCTACTGTTCAAAATGAAATTGCAGGTGGCATTTCTTCTATCTCTGGTAACTTTACACCATCCGATACAAAAGATTTATCAAATATATTAAAGGCTGGTAAATTACCAGCTCCAGCACGTATTGCAGGTAGTTATATTGTTGGTCCAACTTTAGGTGCACAAGCAATTCACGATGGTTTAATATCTTTCGTTATTGCGTTTATCGTGATTTTAATTTTCATGGCTTTGTACTATCACCGTGCAGGCTGGGTGGCTAACTTCGCGCTATTAATCAACTTATTCTTTGTAATCGGGATATTGGTTTCATTAGGCGCTGTGTTAACTTTACCTGGTATTGCTGGTATCGTACTAACCATCGGTTTATCGGTTGATGCGAACATCCTAATATTTGAGCGTGTAAGAGAAGAGCTTGCACATGGTAAACAAATGCGCGCAGCTATTGGCGAAGGTTTTAGACATGCAATGCCTTCAATCATCGATTCAAACGTTACCTTATTTATTTTAGGTGCTATCCTTTATGTATTTGGTAGTGGTCCTGTTCAAGGTTTTGCAACTACATTATGTATCGGTATTCTTTCATCGTTATTTGCAGCAGTTGCAATTTCAAGAGTTGTTTTCGAATCTCTATTAGATCGTAAAATCGAAGTAAATTTTGATAATAAATTTACTCGTAATGCATTTAAAAACTTATCATTCAACTTTGTTGGCCATCGTAAAGTTTACTACATTATATCTACTATAATTATTATAGCAGGTACTGGAATGTACTTTAAACATGGTGGTTTAAACTTAGGGGTAGATTTTAAAGGTGGTAGAACCTATTTAGTACATTTTGATAAAGGTGTAAATACTGAAGAACTTAAAGCGAAACTTAGCCCTGTTTTTGGCAACGAAACACCAGAAGTAAAAACAGCTGGAGAAGATAGCCAAGTAAAAATTACCACTACATTCCACATCGAAGATCAAGATATTAAAACGGATAAAGTTGTTGAAGATGCCTTGGCAAAAGGTTTAAGCGGTAGCAAATATGAAATTGTAAGTTCTCAAAAAGTTACGCCAATTATCGCGAGTGATATCGTAAACGGCGCATTTTATGCGGTATTGATTTCATGTTTATTCATGTTTATCTACATCGTTGTACGATTTAAGAAATGGCAATATGGTTTAGGTGCAGTAATTGCATTGTTCCATGATGTTTTAATGGTACTTTCATTCTATACCATTTTGGATGGAATTATGCCGTTCTCTTTAGAGATTGGGCAAGATTTTATCGCAGCAATTTTAACAGTAATGGGTTACACCATGACAGAAACTGTTGTTGTATTTGACCGAATTCGTGAGAAACTAAAAGAAGCTGGTAAAGATGATTTACATGGTGAAGAACGTAACCACTTAATTAATTTCGCATTAAATAGCACGTTAAGTCGTACAATTTTAACTTCGTTAACTGTATTCTTCGTGTTATTGGTAATCTTCATTTTTGGTGGTGATAGTATCCGTGGATTTATCTTCGCATTGCTAATCGGGCGTATTATTGGTACATATTCATCATTATGTATTTCTACTCCTGTTGTAATCGATTTAGGAAGTTCTGCCGAAAAACGAATAGATTAAATTCTAAAACGAAATAATTTATCAAGAGGATGCTTTAAAAGTATCCTCTTTTTTTTTGATATTTTTTTTTCAAAATATCAAACATTCGATACTTCTCAGCCTTTTTTTGATACAGTTGCGATAGGAAATAAATTGAAGTACAATTGACCTATACTCATAAAATCTATGACTGTAGTCATAAATTGTAGCGTGACTTTCATATTACTTTTATGTAAACAAAATGAATTATGAAAAAGCTATACTTTTTATTACTAGTAAGTACATTTTACTTGTCATCGTGTAACTCCAATACCGAAAACCAAGAAAATAAAACAGCTGTAGAGCAAGATCCAAATCTGCCTACGGGTCAGTCGGGCGTTAAGGATGAAGTTTCCAACCCGAACGTTGTGCAGGTTGCAATGGCAAGTAAAGATCATACAACTTTAGTGGCAGCCGTTAAAGCTGCTGGTTTAGTTGATGCACTTAGCAATGCAGGACCATTTACGGTTTTTGCACCCACAAATGCAGCGTTTGATAAATTACCTAAAGGAACCGTTGACGGGCTTTTAAAAGCAGACAAAAAAGCCGATTTAAAAAACATTTTAGAATACCACACTTATGTTGGTGTTTTAAAAACCGAGTATATGACGGATGGCGAGGAATTTGAACAAGTAAACGGTCAAAAAATAAAAATTACTAAAAAAGGCGATAAGTTTTTTGTAAACGGAACTGCAGAAATTTTGGCAAGTGTACCAACATCAAATGGAATTATTCATGTATTGAACGAGGTATTAATGCCTCCACATTAAAAAATGGTATTTGCTAACCTGCGCTCTAAATCATCTATTAAAGGGCTTAGCAAAAATAATTACCTAATTAATTAACGCTGTATCATTTAAAACTTCAAACACAAAAGGCCGACTAATATCGGCCTTTTGTGTTTTTTTTTTACCAACTAGCGAGAGAAAACTTAATGGTAATCTATAAAAATAACAGTTATTTTAAGCTCACTACCTGAGCTTTCACATAAGCAATTAAATCAATTATATCTTTTCTTAATGGCTGTAAGGTCAATATTTTTTGGAAATCGGCAACTGAGTTATTCAAAATTGAGATGCAAATAACTTTATCTGCACTTTTCTTTATTTTGTAGGATTTGAATATTCCATAATCTTTATAAGCGATTGCCCTATTTTGCAACATTTGTACATTTTCATCACCGCCAATTTCTATGGCCTTGGTAAAATCTTTAATGGACGAAGCATAAAAAATTTCGCGCATTTGGTTTAACGATTCTTTAGGATCATTTGCAATGTTGAGCCTTGCTTTGCCACGATAATAATAGGCAGAAACTTCATTTGGTTTTACCGCAATCAACTTACTATAACTAGCAATAGAGTTTTCGAAATCGCCATTTTGAAAATATGAGTAACCCAACATCTGCAATACATTAGGGTTATTCGGTTCCTTTACATCTGCTTTTTCTAAATTTACAACAGCAACTTTAAAATCTCTCTTCAACATAGCCTGCATGCCTTTATCGTAATAGTTTTGCGAAAATGCGGCACTGCTTGTTGAAACGATGACCAAGCACAAAATAGTCTGTTTAAAATAATTCATGTTAATGAGGTAAATTTATAGAAATTTGAAACACATCTAAAGTGCCTAAAAAAACTTTCTGCAATATAATTCTATTCTGATAATTTATAATACTTTTAATCATTCTCTTTAAAAAAATGATGACTAAACAATACCTTAACGAAAAAATAATTAGAATATGATAGGGATTGATTTTTTATGTTCTGCCTTTTTAACATATCAACTAATATAAACGGAGTTTGGCACAAGAGTTGAAATTAGGAGCATATCAATTAAATTAATAACATTACATTCGACAAATCTGCCAGTTTGTCGTTACAACCAGTAGAATGAGTAAACAAGATATTTTTGATTTTAACAATGCTATGCCAATTATAAACGAGGATACTGAATTTTTCCCCTTAATGTCTCAACAAGATGAGGAAGAAATGAACAATGAAGAAACACCTGAAACATTGGCTATTCTTCCCTTGCGAAATACTGTTTTATTTCCAGGCGTAGTAATTCCGATTACGGTTGGTAGAGATAAATCTATTAAACTAATTAAAGAAGCGTATAAAGGCAGTAAAATAATAGGTGTTGTTTCTCAAAAAGATGTTTCTATCGAAGATCCCACTTTTGATCAATTAAATAAAGTAGGTACCGTTGCACACATCATTAAGTTGCTTCAAATGCCTGATGGAAATACCACTGTTATTATACAAGGTAAACAACGCTTTAGTTTATTAAGCGAAGTGCAATCTGAACCTTATATACAAGCAACTGTTAAAAAATTTGAAGAACAAAAACATAAAACCGATAAAGAATTTAAAACTTTAATCGCTTCGATTAGAGAAATGTCATCACAGATTATTCAACTTTCGCCGAGTATTCCGAGTGAAGCGAGTATTGCTTTAAAAAATATTGAGAGCACCTCATTTTTGATCAATTTTATTTCATCAAATATGAATGCCGAAATGGCCGATAAGCAGAAAATCCTAGAAATGGGAAAACTGCAAGAACGCGCACAAAAAGTAATGGAGCTTTTGATGGTAGAATTGCAGATGTTGGAATTGAGAAATCAAATTCAATCTAAAGTTCGCACTGATTTGGATAAGCAACAACGTGATTATTTCTTAAATCAGCAGTTAAAAACCATTCAGGAGGAACTTGGTGGAAACTCTGCCGATTTAGAATTTGATGCCCTGCAAGAGCGCGCAAAAAAGAAAAAATGGTCTAAAGAGGTTTTTGCTCATTTTGATAAAGAATTAGATAAACTTGGGCGAATGAATCCGGCAGCGCCAGATTATTCTGTTCAGTTAAATTATTTAGAACTTTTGTTGGATTTGCCTTGGAGCGAGTTTACAAAAGATAATTTCGACTTAAAGAGAGCGCAACGTATTTTAGATAAAGATCATTTTGGTTTAGAGAAAGTTAAACAGCGCATTATCGAATATCTTGCTGTGCTTAAATTAAAGCGCGATATGAAAGCGCCGATTTTATGTTTAGTTGGTCCTCCGGGAGTTGGTAAAACATCTTTAGGTAAATCAATTGCCAAAGCTTTAGGCCGTAAATATGTGCGTATGGCTTTGGGCGGTATCCGCGATGAAGCAGAAATTCGTGGACATAGAAAAACCTATATCGGTGCAATGCCTGGGCGCATCATATCTTCTCTTAAAAAAGCTGGTGCAGATAATCCAGTTTTTGTACTAGATGAAATTGATAAGGTAGGTACCGATCATAGAGGCGATCCTTCATCAGCTTTGCTAGAAGTTTTAGACCCAGAGCAGAACAATGCATTTTACGACCATTATGTGGAGATGGACTACAACCTATCTAATGTGTTATTTATAGCAACTGCTAACTCATTAAATACAATCCAACCTGCTTTGTTAGATCGTATGGAGATTATTGAGGTAAATGGATATACCATCGAAGAAAAAATCGAGATTGCCAAGAAGTTCCTTTTACCAAAGCAAAAAGAAAATCATGGTTTAAAAATTAAAGACATTAATTTAAAGCCAGCTTTAATAGAAAAGGTTATTGAAGATTATACCAGAGAATCTGGTGTGCGTGGTTTAGAGAAAAAAGTGGGTTCGCTTGTACGTGGCGTGGCAACTAAAATTGCAATGGAAGAGCCTTATGAGCCTACTTTAACGCAAACGGATATCGAGCGTATTTTAGGCGCGCCAATTTACGATAAGGATTTATACGAAGGCAATGAAGTTGCTGGAGTGGTAACCGGTTTGGCGTGGACAAGCGTTGGCGGTGATATTTTATTTATCGAATCGAGTTTAAGTCCGGGTAAGGGAAAGTTAACCTTAACTGGCAATTTGGGCGATGTGATGAAAGAATCGGCGGTAATTGCATTGGCGTATTTGCGCGCGCATGCAGCTGAATTTGGCATTGATTATACATTATTCGACAATTGGGATGTACATGTTCACGTGCCGGCTGGTGCAACACCAAAAGATGGCCCATCTGCGGGTGTAACCATGTTAACGGCTTTAACTTCGGCATTTACACAACGTAAAGTTAAACAACATTTAGCCATGACGGGCGAAATTACTTTGCGCGGTAAAGTACTTCCAGTTGGTGGAATTAAAGAGAAAATTTTAGCTGCTAAACGGGCAAATATTAAAGAAATTATTCTTTGTAAGAGCAATAGAAAGGATATTTTGGAGATTAAAGAAAGTTATATTAAAGATTTAACTTTCCACTATGTTACCGAAATGAGCGAAGTAATAGATTTGGCTTTAACTAAAAATAAAGTAAAAAAACCTTTAGATTTAACCATTACGAAGGCAGCAATTGTAAATTAAATTATAAATATTTTGGATGAGGTAACAAAAATCCAATAACAATAAATACTTTTATAGTCCCGATCATACATCGGGACTATTTTTTTATGAAACCTATTTTATTTACAGCTTTTTTATTTCTAATCTGTTTTACAGGTTTTGCGCAGTCTTTTAAAAACGAATTTGGTTTTAAAACTGAAAATGATGCGTACTTGGCAACCTTAAACGATAGATATTACACCAATGGGCTTTTCATTTACTTCCGCAGGGCAATAAATCCAAATAAATTATCAGTTAACATTGAAAAGAAAACTTATGAGGTTTCTGTAGGACAAAAAATATTTACGCCTTATTGGGGTCAAGTGCCAAAGAAAGAAGATCAAGACCGTCCTTTCGCCGGTTATTTATATGCTGGTGGTGCTTATTCTGTATTTTTCAAAAATGAAAGTGTTCTAAAAACGAGTGTAGAACTTGGAACCGTTGGTCCAAACTCCCTGGCTAAAAAAGCACAAGTATTTTTACACAAAACCGTTGGCTTTTACACACCCGCAGGTTGGGATTATCAAATTACAAATGAGTTAGCCTTAAACTTAGCTGCAAACTACAGCAAACTTTTATACCGTACAACAGATAATGCGATAGACTTTAGCGGACAAGGTTATGCAAATTTGGGTACTACGTTTTCTGGCGCTGGTACATCCGTATTAATTCGGGCAGGTAGATTGAACCAACTGTTCAACAGTGCTTATCACAATGCGGTAATTGGAGAAGCTAAAACCAAAAAACTTAACAACTCTGAATTATTTTTTTACGTTAAACCACAACTTAATTTTGTGGCTTATGATGCAACCATACAAGGCAGTTTGTTCAACAACGATAGTCCGGTTACTTTTGGCGTTAAACCGATTGTTTTCGAACAGCAATTTGGCATAAATTATAGTTCTAATAGATTTACCATAGATTTTAATATTATTTTCAAAACCAAAGAAGTTAAAAGTGTTGCCGAAGCGCAAAATTATGGCGGACTAAGTTTGTACTATAGATTCCACTAAAACCCCTCCGCCCCTAAAAGGGTTACTCTACCCTCCAAAAATAATATTTTTACCATGCCTTTCAACTCCCCTTTAGGGGTTGGAACTTAAGCTTTGGGTTTTATTCGCCATTCAACTGGTTAGGGGGTTTCCTGGTTTTTTTACGGTTAGAAATCACCAATTTAGTTTTCAACCGCTTCTCTATTACACTTTTTGGAATTTTTGTTGGCTTTCTTTTCTTCTCCACATGAAGCGACCTTTTAAGTAAAGCGATTAATTTAGCAACTGTTTTTTCTTTGTTTAGCAACTGGCTCCTATCTTCTTGAGAAACAATATGCAATAATCCTTCGCCATCTAAACGGTTTTCTAATTTTGATGTTAAAAGTAATTTCTCATCATCAGTAAAAAACTCAACGGTAGCTAAGTTGAAAATTAACTCTACTTTGCTCGATACCTTATTTACGTTTTGCCCGCCTTTCCCTCCACTTCTAGAAGTTTTGAAGGTAACAGTTTTTAAAATTTCTTCGCGCGTAGGTATCATTTTTGTAAATTAGAAACACAAATTTAGTAAAAGCATGATTGTTTACTAAATATAAAGACAAGCAAATATTTTAATTTATCGCTTAAACATAAAATTATTAGCAAGTCAATTTCAAATTTTTACCTTTGTTAAGGTATGAAGAAAAATTTAGTTGTAGCGATAGATGGCTACTCATCTTGTGGAAAAAGCACGCTTGCCAAAGCATTAGCTAAAAAGTTAGGTTTCATATATGTTGACAGTGGTGCAATGTACCGTGCCGTTACACTTTATTTTTTACGCAATAAAATTGATGTTAATGACGACGCAAAAGTTACGGATGCGCTACAACACATTGAATTAAATTTCCACTCCCGCGATTATGAATCACATATCACATTAAATGGCGATGAAGTATCTGATGAAATTAGGCTAATGCCAGTTTCTGAAAACGTTAGTGAAGTCTCAGCTCATAAAATTGTGCGCCACGAAATGGTTAAACAGCAACAACGAATGGGCAAATCGAAAAACATTGTAATGGATGGTAGAGATATTGGTACAACTGTTTTCCCTAATGCGCCATTAAAGTTTTTTATGACTGCCGATCCAAAAATTAGGGCCGAAAGAAGGTTTAAAGAATTAGAAAGTAAAGGAAATAATGAAGTTAGCTTAGAAGATGTTTTTGAGAACCTGGCTCATCGCGATTTTGCCGATACGACACGAAAAGAAAGTCCGCTAGTGCGAGCAGAAGATGCAATAATTTTAGACAATACCAATTTAACACAGGATGAGCAGTTGGCTTTTGCAATTGAAAAAGTTAGTCCCTTTTTAAATTTAAATGAAGGTGTATAAACCAATCATATCGAATCTATTTAAAATAACAAGTATTTTATTTTTTTTATTGTGCTTTAATTCAAACGCCTTTTCTCAAAAATATTACAAAGTTGAAGATATTCCCAACCCTAAAAGTGCGGGTCAAAATTATTTTGTAAGCAACCCAGATGGCATTTTAACAAACGTTGAATTTTTAGATAGTGCGCTCGTTAATTTAGAAAAAGAAACAAAAGTAGAGTTTGCAATTGTTGTTGTTAAAAATTTTGAAGAGAATGCGGATGATTTTGAATTTGCTTTAGATTTATTCAAGCATTGGGGAATAGGAAAAAAAGGTGCAAATAATGGATTGCTGCTATTCATAAGCACGGATAGAAGAAAATATAGATTCATTACTGGGGATGGTGTTGAAGGCTTGCTGCCGGATGTTGTATTAAAACAAACTGGCGAAATTTTGTTGGTCCCTGCTTTTAAACAGCAAGATTATAATGCAGGAACTGAAGCTGTAGTGCAGCAAATTTCTGAATTATTAACAAATCCTCGAAATAGAGCGGAAATTCAAAGTTTAATTGCAGTTGAAAGAAAGAAAAGTTTCGATTGGAGTCTTGCAGGATTATCATCTTTAGCAATCATTTATCTAACATTCGTTTTATTCAAATTCTTTACTAAGCAAACAAAAAAACGTCAGCTTGTAAATCAACAAAAACCCAGCAAGTTTGATGCGGTTTATGTAACAGGCTGTGTAGGGGTAGTCTTTGCCATAGTTTCACTCGTCATCGTTACAATGATTAGTAGCTCTCTTGGTCTTTTACAAAAGCTCAGCTTAACTGATTTACCAATCATAATTTACCTGCTATGTATGATTGCTTTACTGGTTAGGTACAATATTTTTGTATCCTATTTAAAAAGACAGCATTTTGATGATAAAAATGCGTTCGACGACCTTAACAATTTTCACAAAAAGTACTGGTGGCTTATCGTCTTCTCTCCCCTATTGTTAATACCAATAATTATTCATTTTCGAAAACGAAAAGATTTAGACGAAAGGTTTAATGCTCCATTGGATTCATCAAAAAAAGAAATGATTAGGTTGGATAGAGACGTAAATATTGAAGGCCAACCATTTTTAAGTAAAAGCCAACGCAACGAGGAGGTTTTAAAGGTTTTTGATTACGATATTTGGCAGAGCACAGATGGAAAGGAAAAACTGATTAAAGCCTGGCCAGCTGAAGACTTTGATAATTTTGATGAATGCCCTAAATGTAAAGCAAAAACCTTTAGCAAACCGAAAACAGAAGTTACGGAACAACCAACTTACAGTTCTACAGGCAAAGGTAGGGTGACTAAAGAATGTGCAAACTGCAAATACGAAGAATTTATTGAAATAATTAGCTTAGCTATGCTTGTACGATCAACTTCTAGCGGAAGTTCGTCGGGGAGCAGTTCTTCTTCTTCGTCCTCTTCTAGTAGCGGGAGCTTCGGCGGTGGTAGCAGTAGTGGCGGTGGCGCCGGAGGAAGTTGGTAACCAAGGTAGAATATTTTAAAACCCACAATTATACAATTGCTTTTGGTTGATGCGACTTTAACTTTTAGAAATTTAAATCCATTCATTTCAATTCCTTTACAGGCATTTTAAAAGTTATGCCTACTTTTGCTACATCTTAAAGATACCATTTTAATAAATATTGCCGCCTAGGTTACACCGAAGCATTTAATCTACTACCATGAACAAAATATTTTTCTTATTCATCATCCTATTTGCTTTATCAATTCAGTTACATGCACAAGATATGTACAAAGTTAAAGCCGACAAGTTACGGGTAAGAGAAACGAACGATCCAAAAAGTAAGATTATTGGTTTTTTGCCACAAAATGAGAACGTAGCCGTTTTAGATACAACCAATGCTAAGTTTTATAAAATTAAAGTAACCAACGGACAAGGCTGGGTGAGTAAAGAGTTTTTAGAAAAAATTGCTTCCGCTAAAAAACCTGAGGTGAAAGCAGCGGTAGCTCTTGAAATTCCAAAAACGGCAAAAAGTTATTCGGATTTGATCTTTTTTATCGTTGTAGCGCTGATTATGGGGTTTATACTTTATTTCATTTTTAAATATTCTAAACAAAACAAAATCCTAATCGGCTTAACCACCATCATAGTTTTAATTGTAATTTACTTTTGTTTTGTAACGTTTGTTAAAGAAAAAGTAATTACCGGTGTTTATGTAAACGATGTAGAGGCGCAGTACAAATCTTTTGATTTTAAGAGTAAAGATTCTGTTGAAGTAAAAGATATTTACACAGATTCTACTTTTACCACAAAATATACCATTGATGGTGATATGATTAAAATGTACGACCAACAAAACACGATCTTGTTGTTGATTAGGAACGAAAATACCTTGGTTGGCGAAGGTTTTACGAAAGGAAATTTTTCGAAAAAGTAGGTTTTTGGTTTTCCTTTATGGAATTTAATACGCTACCGAATCATTGTTAAAACTTAACCATGAAAATTACCACAATAATTATTACCATTCTATCTATTTTTGTAATAAATACCTGCAAGGCATGCATGTGTTCTTCTCTTAAAACGATTACTTTTCAATACCAACAAGCAGATTTTGTTGCAACAGTAAAAATTATAAAAAACTACAAAAATTCCCAATAATAACGAATATTACAAAGCTGATGTAGAAATTATAAATCTATATAAAGGGAAAAAAGTAAAAAGTATTTATGTACTAGGCAGTAATGGTGGTATTGGTTATAATTCTTGTGGCACATTTATTAGTGAAGGAGAAACTAGATTAATTTTTGGATCAATTAATAAAGACCTTACTATTTCTACTTATATATGTACTTCGTATCACAAACCTTCAGAACCTTACTACAAACGTGATAATATTGATGAAAAATTAATTCTTCTCAAACATAATGCTAAAAATACAACGATTAATTTCCGTACTGAAATGGCAATATATCCTTATGATTTTAAATTTATTTACAATCCAGACTCGGCCAGTTACTATAGTTTAATAAAGGTAGTTGTTAAAAAAGATGGTTTTGTAAAAGATATTAAGTCAATTACAGGTGATAGCAAAGCTTTAAAGAAAGTTTATAACGATTATTTTGTAAATATTTTCAATTGGAAAAGTAGATTACCTAAAATTAACCCAAACAATAAAATTGAAGATATAACTTTATTTTTCGAAATTATGCCTTATACCAGTATTAAAAAAAACCTCAAACGGTAAACCTTTTGTTTGCACTTCAATTCGTTCCTAAACCTGATTGAGCGGAATAGCCCACAGCGGAGTGCAACGAAGCGAGGACTATAAGCGAAAGCGGGGCTGATGTTCCCGAAGAACCACCGAACGCCCATTTTCGAAATATTATTGTATTGCTCTTAAAAGAACACCCTCGCCTTAAAAGGCACCCCTCTAAAAAAGGGGAATTACACAACGCATATTTTAACAAGGTATTCTTTGTTCCTTCATCTTTACTCTTGTCGGCAACTAGTCTTGATTCTAAATACTTAATACTATCTTCCTAAAAATCAGAAACATTAAAAGAAAAAATTCTTTTCTTTTATAAATATAATTTCTACCTTTGCAGTCCCTAAATAGGGAAAAAAGGAGATAATTAATTAATGGCTAAAAAACAAGTAGCAGAAAAAGAATTAGCAGCTAAAACAGCTGAACTTCAGGGAGAAGGCGGACGCCTGACTGAAAAAGAAACTATCGAATCAGAAGCAGATTCAGTTTCGATCGAATCGATCAAATCATCATTGTTAACACCAACCGAAGATTTCGATTGGGATGCAGATGAAAAAGTTTTCGGTAATTACAATGATTCAGACCGTAAAAAGTTTGAAGATATGTATGCTGGAACATTCAACCAGATCACTAAAGGTGAAATTATTAGCGGTATTGTTGTTTCAATTAACAACAAGGATGTAGTATTAAACGTTGGTTTTAAATCAGACGGTTTAGTTTCTACTTCAGAATTCCGTGATACACCAGATCTAAAAATTGGAGATTCAGTTGACGTATTCGTAGAAGCACCAGAAGATGCTAACGGACAATTGATTCTTTCTCGCAAAAGAGCAAAAACCCAAAGATCATGGGAAGCTATTAACGAGGCGCTTGAAAATGATAGAATCATCAATGGTTTCGTTAAGAGCCGTACTAAAGGTGGTTTAATTGTTGACATTATGGGCGTTGAGGCTTTCTTACCAGGATCTCAAATTGATATTAAACCTATCCGCGATTACGATATTTACGTGGGTAAAACAATGGAATTTAAAGTTGTTAAAATTAACCATGAGTTTAAAAACGTAGTAGTTTCTCATAAAGTGTTAATTGAAGACGATTTAGAAAGCCAAAAAGTAGAAATTGTTTCTAAATTAGAAAAAGGACAAGTATTAGAAGGTACTGTTAAAAATATTACTGATTTCGGTGTGTTCATCGATTTAGGTGGTGTTGATGGTTTACTTCACATTACTGATATTTCTTGGGGCCGCATAGAGCATCCAAAAGAAGTATTATCATTAGATGAAAAAATCAACGTGGTTGTTTTAGATTTCGATGATGAGAAAAAACGTATCGCTTTAGGCTTAAAACAATTAACTCCACACCCTTGGGAGAATTTAGATACTACATTAGCTGTTGGATCTAAAGTAAAAGGAAAAATTGTAACTGTTGCAGATTACGGTGCTTTCTTAGAAATTATACCAGGTGTTGAAGGTTTAATCCACGTTTCTGAAATGAGCTGGTCGCAAAACTTAAGAAATCCACAAGAATTCTTAAAAGTTGGTGATGAGATCGAAGCTGAAGTTTTAACTTTAGATAGAGACGAACGCAAAATGAGCTTAGGTATTAAGCAATTATCAAACGATCCTTGGCAAGAAGTTGCTGCTAAATTCCCAGTGGGAAGTAAGCACACGGCTACAGTTAAAAACATGACTAACTTCGGTGTGTTTGTTGAAATTGAAGAAGGAATTGATGGTTTAATCCACATCTCTGATTTATCTTGGTCTAAAAAAGTAAACCACCCTAACGAATTCACTAAAGTTGGTGATGTGTTAGACGTTGTTGTTTTAGAACTTGATGTTGATAACCGTAAGTTAAGCTTAGGTCACAAACAATTGGAAGAAAACCCTTGGGATACTTTCGAAACTATCTTTACTTTAGATTCGATTCACCAAGGTACTGTTGTTAAAGTAACTGATAAAGGTGCTGTTATTGCTTTGCCTTATGGTGTAGAAGGTTTCGTACCAACTAAACACATGGTTAAAGAAGATGGTGGTTCGGTTAAAGCTGAAGAAACTAACGACTTCAAAATCATTGAATTTAATAAAGAAGCAAAACGCATTGTAGTATCTCACGCCCGTATTTGGGAAGAGGTTAAAGCTGAAGTGCTTGCAGAAGAACGCGCTACTAAGAAAAAAGAAGCAAAAGCATCTGTTACTGCAGTGAAAAAAGTTAAAGATTCTGTAGAGAAATCTACTTTAGGAGACTTAGACGTATTGGCTCAATTGAAATCGCAATTAGAAGGCGAAGAAAGCAAAGCTAAAAAAGGATAATTCTTTTTAACTGATAAATTTTAAAAGCTCTCGATGAAAATCGGGAGCTTTTTTTGTTAGGATGAACCACAGAGCACACGGAGGTTTGCACCGAGTAAATGGAGAAGAAGATTAAACCACAAAGACACGAAGAAACACTCCATTTTAAGATTCCCGCATGCGTGAGAAGGAGGTTTTTTTGTAATTGAATCAGTAGCACTAATCGTGAAGTAAATTAAGAAGATAGTCATTCCCAACTTGGTTGGGAATCTTAATACATTAAAATACCTGACGCTTTAAGATTTCCACTTGCGTGAATAGGATGACAACGTTCTAGAAAAACTTATTACTTGAAGTAAAATCTTAATAAACAAAAAATGCCGAGCAATATGCTCGGCATTTTATATTTTAAACTTTGTACTTTAAACTTTTTTCTCCGCTCGTTTATTTCGAAAACTTATAAGTAGTACTTGTTTTGTAGGTTTCGCCTGGTTTTAATTCTGTCGAGGCAAAATTTGGATGATTTGGGGCATCTGGGAAATGTTGTGTTTCTAAGCAAAAGGCCGAACGATGAGGATAAGCTTTCCCTCCTTTTCCATCTTTATCTTTCCCATCTAAAAAGTTTCCACAATAAAACTGTAAACCAGGTTGATCGGTATAAATATCCATTTTAATACCTGTTACAGGGCTCATTATTGAAGCTACGATTGTTTTATCATCATGCTTGTTCAATGCGAAATTATGATCGTAACCAATTCCGAATTTTAATTGCTCGTCTTTTTGGCCAATATCTTTACCAATTGCTTTTGCAGTATTAAAATCGAATGGTGTACCTTTTACGGCCATTAGCTTACCAGTCGGAATTAAAGTACTATCTACCGGTGTGATGGAATCCGCAGCGATCATTAATTCATGATCTAAAATCGTTTTACTTCCTTCGCCACTTAAGTTAAAGTAAGTGTGATTGGTTAGATTGATGATTGTATTTTTATCCGTTGTTGCAGTATAATCAATCTTTAAAGCATTATCATCAGTAAGGGTATAAACCACTTTTACATCTAATTTACCTGGATAGCCAGCTTCGCCATCTTTTGATGAATAGGTCAACTCTAATTTATGACCATCTTGCTTTGCATCCCAAACTTGTTTAAAAAAGCCATCGTCTCCACCGTGTAATGTATTTGGACCATTGTTTAACTGCAATTGATAAGCTTTTCCATCTAATGTAAATTGCCCTTTGCCAATTCTATTGCCATAACGACCAATAATTGCCCCGAAAAATGGCTCACCCTTTTTAAGGTAAGTACCCACACTATCATAACCCAAGGCAACATCTACGAGTTTGTTATCCTTATCAGGCATTAAAATGGAAACTACTCTGCCGCCTAAATTTGTGATAGCAACCGAAGCCCCAGATTTGTTTGTTAAATGATAAAGCTTAACACTTTTGCCATCGATCGTAGTGGTAAATTTTGCCGAATCTAAAGTTGCAAATTCTTTGACTGTTTTATTTCCTCCAGATGCGCATGAGGATAGGCCTATTGCTAAACAGGCTGCATAAAATAAAACTTTAATATTTTTTTTCATGTGGTTATTGTTTTTTATTTTTTGTTATTTGAAGTTTATGCTAAAGTATGAAAAAATAATTAGCGTTTTTGTAACGTTATATATTATTATTGAAATTTAGGAAATTTGAATCATGATGCTCAAAAAAAATCGTTTAATTTGCCAATAGATATGCAACACGAAAAATTTTCTCCAAAAGCCTTTTTATTTGATCTTAATGGCACAATGATAAACGATATGGATTATCATAACCATGCCTGGCACGATATTTTAACAAATACGCTGGGCGCCGATATTTCTTTTGCTGAAGTAAAAAAGGAAATGTATGGAAAAAACCAAGAGCTTTTAGATCGAGTTTTCGGAAAAAACCATTTTTCTAACGCACATGCTGAAGAAATTTCTATGCAAAAAGAATTGAGCTACCAACAAGCATACGGTCCGCATTTATCGCTTATTTCTGGATTAGATAAATTTTTAGCTAAAGCATCGTCGCATCAAATAAAAATGGCGATTGGTTCTGCTGCGATTCCTTTTAATATTGATTTCGTTTTGGATGGATTACAAATTAGAAATTATTTTGAGGCAATAGTAAGCGCAGCTGATGTAATAATAAGCAAACCCGACCCGGAAACATTTTTAAAAGGCGCCGAAATTTTAGGTATTGAACCCAAAGATTGTTTAGTTTTTGAAGATGCGCCAAAAGGTGTTGAGGCCGCGTTAAATGCCGGGATGAAGTGTGTTGTACTTACCACGATGCATACAGCTGATGAATTTAATTACCCTAATATTATCGCTTTTATTAGTGATTATAATGACGATAGTTTAAAGCAGTTGTTTTAGTATGGTAAAATACAGTACTGAGAAACCTATATTAGTTGCCGTTGATTGCATTGTTTTTGGTTACGACGGTGAAGATGTTAAGCTATTACTTATTAAGAGGGCAATAAAACCTTTGAAAGATCAATGGAGCTTAATGGGTGGTTTTATTGGGCACAATGAAGATTTAGATGATGCCGCACAACGCATTTTACTGCAACTAACTGGCTTGAAAAATGTTTACTTGGAACAACTCCATACTTTTGGCAAGCCTGATCGAGATCCTGTTGAAAGAACGATTTCAGTTACCTATTTTTCGCTGATAGATATTAACAAATACAGTAAGCAAATTAACGATATATATCATGCAGAATGGTTTAAACTAAGCGAAACGCCTACGCTTATATTTGATCATGGCATGATGGTAAAAACTGCAATGGAAAAAATCCGTTATCAAGCTGCTTTACACCCAATTCTTTTTGAATTGTTACCCAAAAAATTTACCATTCCGCAGTTGCAAAATTTATATGAGCAAGTTTATGATATGCCCATCGACAATAGAAATTTTATTAGAAAAATTACAGCCAGCGGTTTATTGATTAAACAAGAAGAAAAAGATAAATCTTCATCAAAAAGAGGCGCATTTTATTTTAAACTGGATAAACACAAACATAAAGCACAATTTAAATCTTTCCTAAATTTTGTGGGTAAGCGAACGCCAGGGTAATTATTGATTCTCAAAATTCCATTTTTTTGGCAAGGCGATACGATGGTGTTAATTACAGGGAAAACATTTTTAAATTTCCTCGTTTTAAATAGGTCGTTGAATTTTTGGCTAAAGCCTATTTCGTATTCGATATAGTCCCTTGGCTGAAGCCAAGGGCTATGAATTCTTGTTGAAAATATTTCTGGCTTCAGCCAAAATGTTTTAAAGCATTTGCATTATGTAAATTAGAAAGAAGTCAAGTTTTTAAAACTTGACTTCTTTGATATGCACTTGACAAGACCAACTCTATAATATACAATAAAGCGCCGGTTTCGGGCAATTAAGCGATTAAAATCTGGCGTATTTAACCTAAAAAGAAGTCAAGTTTTTAAAACTTGACTTCTTTAATAAACTCTTAATAAAACCACGGCTATAAAATTAAAAAAGGCTTCGTCGCAAGCAATAAAGTGCTAAAAACTTAATCTATTTAACCAAAAAAGAAGTCAAGTTTTTAAAACTTGACTTCTTAAATAAACTCTTGGTAAAATCACGGCTATAAAATTAAAAAAGGACTCGTCGCAAGCAAAAAAACTTAAAACCTAATCTATTTAACCCGAAAAGAAGTCAAGTTTTAAAAACTTGACTTCTTACATAAACTCCTGATAAAACCACGTGTATAAAACAAAAAGAGCTTCTTCGCATGCAACATAGTGCTAAAAACCTAATCTATTTAACCTAAAAAGAAGTCAAGTTTTTAAAACTTGACTTCTTTGATAAAATCCTAATAAAACCACGTTTATAAAACAAAAAAAGCTTCTTCGCATGCAACATAGTGCTAAAAACCTAATCTAGTTAACCCTAAAAAGAAGTCAAGTTTTTAAAACTTGACTTCTTTAATAAACTCTTGATAAAACCACATTTATAAAACAAAAAAGGCCTCGTCGCAAGCAAAAAACCTAAAAACCTAATCTATTTAACCCTAAAAAGAAGTCAAGTTTTTAAAACTTGACTTCTTTGATAAAATCCTAATAAAACCACATTTATAAAACAAAAAAAGGCCTCGTCGCAAGCAACATAGTGCTAAAAACCTAATCTATTTAACCTAAAAAGAAGTCAAGTTTTTAAAACTTGACTTCTTTAATAAACTCTTGATAAAACCACATTTATAAAACAAAAAAGGCCTCGTCGCAAGCAAAAAAACTTAAAACCTAATCTATGTAACCCTAAAAAGAAATCAAGTTTTTAAAACTTGACTTCTTTAATAAACTCTTGATAAAACCACATTTATAAAACAAAGAAAGCCTCGTCGCAAGCAGTAAAGTGCTAAAAACCTAATCTATTTAACCCTAAAAAGAAGTCAAGTTTTAAAAACTTGACTTCTTTAATAAAATCCTAATAAAACCACGTTTATAAAACAAAAAAGGCCTCGTCGCATGCAACATAGCGCTAAAAACCTAATCTATTTAACCCAAAAAGAAGTCAAGTTTTTAAAACTTGACTTCTTTGATATGCACTTGACAAGACGAACTCCATAATATACAATAAAGCGCCGGTTTCGGGAAATTAAGCGATTAAAATCTGGTTTATTTAACCTAAAAAGAAGTCAAGTTTTAAAAACTTGACTTCTTTGATATGCTTAATATTGTGAACAACAAATTATTTATTTTCTGGTGCTTTACCAATTAAATCCATAAACTGATCTAATTTCGGCGTGATAATAATTTGTGTACGTCTGTTTTTAACTTTACCTGCTTCGGTGTCGTTTCCTGCAATTGGGTTAAATTCCCCTCTTCCACCAGCGGTTAATCGTTTAGGATCAACTTTGTAAATATTTTGTAAAGCCTGAACTACCGATGAAGCTCTTAAAGCGCTCAAATCCCAGTTGTTTCTAATATTTGGCTGACTAATTGGCACATTATCTGTATTTCCTTCAATTAACACATCATAATCTTTATAATCTGTTATAATTTTTGCGATTTTACTCAACGTTTCTCCAGATTTATCTGATATTTCATAACTGCCAGATTTATATAACATATTATCTGACAATGAAATATAAACTACACCTTTAAGTACTTGTACATCAACATCTTTCATTTCAGACTGACTTAAAGACCTGGTTAAGTTATTAGTTAACACCATATTAAGCGAATCGCTTTTATTTTTTGCGTTAACCAACTGCTTAATGTATTTATTCGAACTATTAATTTCATCAACCAATTTCGAAATGTTAACATTACCCTGACTACTAGAGTTTAAACATTTATTCAACGCATCCTGTAAAGAAAGTACATTTACTTTTTCTGACGCAATTTGCTCTTCTAAACTCCGCACTCTTGTTGTTGCGCCGGTAAGTGCTTGCTGACTGGTTTGATATTTCAGATCCAAATCTTGATTTTTAGCTTGCAGTTGTGCATAACTTGATTGGAGTTCGGTAAATTTCTTATTGCTAATACAACCTTGTGATAAAGTTGCCACAATGAAAACTGCTGGTAGGGCTAAGTATAATTTCATAAGTTTTAAAATTAATTTTATTGATTAATATGGTGTAAACAAATGAGTACGTTAAAAGTTTTAAATACAATTTTCAACTTAAATTACTAACAAAAATTGGGTGTTATTTAAATTTAAGATTCAAACTAACTATGTTCGAAACCAAACTCGTAGAACGCGTATAATGCCCATATCTCAACTCTACAGTAGTTAACCTTTGCCAACCCAAAACACCTTTTGGCGGTGTAAATTTAATACCTGCGCCGTAAAAATTACTGGTCAATGTAGATAAATCATAATCACTGGTAAAATATTGATCAGTTACCTGATGTTGGCCGTAAGGTGCAAAATATTTTGTACCTATTTGAGTATTGTATCGATAGAAAGGACTTACCGAAAAGAAAGCGTTAATCTTTACCGGAATTTCTAACTCCGCGGTATGTGCCTTTATACCCCAATTATCTATATAATAACGATAAAAAGTGCGGATGATGAATTGATCAGTTGCAAAGTAATTCACGCGTAACGCAATCGGAAGTTTATACCGTTTATCGGGCAAAGTTTCAGCTTGCAATGAGCCATCCGTAAAATAATCACGCTGGTATTTTGTGGCCAGTAAACCATGTTGATAAGAAGGCTCTACAACAAGCATGACTTGCAACCGCTTATTAATTACCTGAGATATGGAAAATGACGAACTAAATGAATTTCGCGGTGCTGTATCATATTGTTCGTGCTTTTTACCTGTGTTACCCGTTCGCAGTTCTATGGGCAGAATGACTGTCCACTGATCTAAAAACGCTTGCAACTTCACATCGAACTGTGTATTCTTATCTGCAGATTGACGAGTAAGGTTAAATGCTGCACCTAATGATTGGTAATCAAACTCGGTAGAATAAGATCCTGTAAACCCAAATGAATTTCCAGTTTCTTCGTTAGAATGTGTCCAATTTAACGATGGATAAATTCTTGTATCAGCACTTGATGCTGATGATATTGTAGTTGGATCAATTTTATCAGATGATGCAGATGTGTAATGATCTACACCCAACTCAAACAGAAAAGTATTTTTATAACCATTTTTATTAAATTTTGATAATTGAAGATCAAATGTATTGGCAATATCGGTAAGTTTTTCGGTACCAATACCACCAGTTACGGCAGAGTTGTTTCCATTTTGATTGTAGTATGCCGAGACCAGATTTACCTCGTCAATTTTAAGCTTTCGCGATTGATAGTTTGTTGTATCGGTACGTAAAGGTGTATTTTTACTTTGGCCGTAAGTGCTTAATATACCTAAGTACATAAACAACACATGCAAATAAATTTTTTTCATTTTGGTTAATTAATATTAGTTACAACCACACCCACCGCCACTTTTACCACCATTTGCACCCGATGCACCTTCTCGATACAATTGGAAACTCTGTTCGAATTTCTGAACTTTACGTGTAGAAAGTATCATTTCTGAATCGTTGAGTTTATTTTTTTGGTAAGGTTTAACACTTACGCATGAAGCCATAAAGCCAATCGTTAGTAAACTAACAATACCTTTGGCGATTACTATTTTAGAAATTTTCATATCAGTGTTTTACATTAATATTTTTAGATGTGTACATTCTATCCTGATCATCAATAAGCACGCAGGCCACATGTTGCATTTGGTTAATTAAATTAAGTCCAACTTCTACACCCATTACTACAATTGGTGTGGCCAAAGCATCAGCAAGTTCTGCACTCGGGCACAATACACTTACACTCTTAATTCCACTCACGGGAAAACCAGTTTTAGGATCGATGGTATGTGAATAACGCCTGCCATCAATCATCACAAATTTTTCGTAGTTGCCAGAAGTTGCAATGGCCATATTACTGATGTTTAAGGCAGAGAACGGTCTGCTGGTTTGATCGGGGTCTGCAATTCCCACCGTCCATTCATCGCCACTTAATTGCTTGCCCCAGGTTACTAAATCGCCTGCAGCATTCACAATACCTGCTTTAATTCCGAAGTTTTGTAACACTTTCTTGGCCATATCTGCAGCATAACCCTTCCCTATCCCGCCAAAACCAATGCGCATGCCTTTATTTTTTAAAAACACGGTCGATTTAACCTTATCCAGCACAATGTTTTTATAATCAATTAACCCGACTGATTCTTTAGCCAAATCAGCACTTGGCAAGGTTTTCATATTTACGTCGAAATTCCATAAACTTTTATCTATCGAACCATAACTAATGTCAAATGCACCATCGGTTAAGGCAGAAATTTTTAATGATCGTTCGATTAAGGAAAAAACTTCGCTAGAAACCTTTATCGCTGAAATACCCGCATGTTCATTTACCTGATTGGTTTCACTCGAATTTTTAAAGGTTGTAAGTAAGTTTTCAATCCGCCTAACTTCATCAACGGCCAAATCAATTGCTTCATTTCCAATAGTGTCATCTTCGGCAATTACGGTAAACTCAAAGCGGTTGCCCATGAGTTTTAAGATTCTATTTACCGATACACCTTGAACCATTTTATTTAGATAGATTTGAAATTACTTGAACAAATTCTAACGGAGATTCATCAGGAAAACCTTCCCAAGTTTTAACAACTTTTCCATTTTCATCCACTAATAAAGTGAATGGAAATTTTCCATCTTTATTGTATTTATCAGCTAAATTTTCATTTAGTTTTACTTGTTCTTTGGAAAGTTGGTTTTTTTTCTGGCGCGGAAAATCTGCACGCACAAGTATTAATTTATCTTTAGCGTAATCTTCAAAAACATTCGATTCTAAAATTTCCTTTCGCAACCGCATACAGGGTATGCACCAGTCGGAACCAGAAAAGTTAATTAAAATTAATTTATGAGCGGTTTGTGCTTCTTTTTGTGCGTCGGTAAAATTTCCCAGCCATATTGCAGGCGTAAATAAAAATGCAAAAAATGCGATGAATAATATTTTCATAAATTTAAGAATAAACCCTAAGTGATGTTCCTGTTAATGTGGTGTTATAAACGGTTAGCGAGTTTGATGCTGGTCCATTGGTTACCGCGCCACCTTCTGTAAAAGTTGCGCCGTGGTTAGGGCAGTAAAATCTACTATTTGCCGATTGATAGGTTAGCGTATAACTTTCGTGCGTGCAAGAGCGCTGAACAGCGATGTAATTACCATTTTTTGTTTTGGCAACAATAACACCGTTTGAGATTAACGAACCGCCATTATTTAACAATGCTGCATTCGCCGAAAGGCTCAAATCTAATGTAAAGTTTACGCCAGTTGCCCCTTTTGTATTTGCAGAAGCTGTACCGCCATCAGTTTTTTTACAGCCCATGCAATTTAATATTGCAAATCCGGCTACACTCATACCCATACTATTCAAAAAGTCCTTTCTGTCCATTTTTTCTATATGATTAATGATGTTGTAACGGGATATTATTTAACCCCGCGATTATGAAAAAACCGATAGTTTAAGTCACAATGCTTATAACAAAGAAAACGAATAAACTTGAAGACATTCTGAAGTTTTGATGAATATCGTATCAATATAGCTTTTCAATCATTTTCTACGAAATTAACCTCGCAATTAAGAAAGCGGCACCTGCTGCAAGCAACCCAATTGCGGTAACTTTTAATGCGCCAGTAAGTGCAGGTTGCCCAGTTACTTTACTTTTAAAATACCCAAAAATAAATAAGCAAAATGTTGTTATCACAGCCGAAACCGCTAATCCATCATGTGGATGATTGGTAAAGAAATAGGCAGAAAGTGGCAAAAATCCACCTACACAGTAAGCTAACCCGATGGTTATGGCGCTATTTCTCGCCCTATTTACATCAGGCTTTTCGAGTCCTAGCTCAAATTTCATCATAAAATCTACCCAATGGTCTTTATTTTTGGCCAATTGCTGTACAATTAGCTCTTGGCCCGCATCATCAACACCATACGCGGCAAATATTTCTTTTACCTCCTCCATTTCCTTCTCCGGCACTTTCTCTACTTCCTCATATTCACGGCGCAGCTCGCTTTCGTAGTGATCTTGTTCTGTTTTCCCTGCTAAATAGCCGCCAAGTCCCATTGCAATACAACCAGCAATAATTTCTGCAACACCAGCAGTTATTACGATTGTATTGCTTGTTACCGCAGCACTTAAACCGGCGGCAAGTGCAAAAGGAACGGTTAACCCATCGCTCATGCCAATTACAATATCAGAAATAAATTCCGAGCTTTTAAGATGTTGTTCTTTATGCATTATTCATCAGATTTATTTTTCATTTTCATCAACAACGTGTATGCACCCTTTATCACAATGGGTTTCTCTTTAAATTGTTCGGGATTAAGCACTTCTATATAACCATTTTCAGTACGTCCTGGCTTTATCTCCATCATTTTAAATTGATTTTTATTCATCATTACAAATGCATAATTTGCGCCTTCAAAATTCACAATCGCATCTGCAGGTAGTGTTGCAGATTTATTGCTTTTTAGTTCAATTTCGGCGTTCATAAACATTCCAGGTAATAAACTTTTATCATATTTCTCGAAATGACAATGTACATCTGCGGTATGATCTGCAGAAAGATCTTTACTAAAAAGGATAATTTCGCATTCGTATTTTTTATCTGGTTGACTATTATTAAAAGCGATAACCTTTTGACCAACAACAAGTTTAGGTAAATCTTTTTCAAACACTTTAATATTTAGATGAATATCTTCTGGATTAACCAATTCGAAAAGCACATCTGCAGGATTAAGATATTTGCCAATGTTTGCATTTACTTTAGATACAAACCCATTAATTGGCGAATAAATATTGATGCGTTTGGTAATGTTACTCGATGTAAGTTTTTTCGGATTAACATTAATTAGGCTTAACTTTTCTGCCAAAGCATTAACCATTGTTTTCTGTATATTATAATCTGCCTCTGCTTGTTGGTAAATTTTCTGACTAACAGCTTGGCTATTCATCAGCTCTTTCTGTCGCTGATAATCTTTATAAGCCAAATCGGTTTTGGTTTTAGCCGTTAAGTAATCTTGTTGCATTTGAATGTATTGCTGATCTTCCAAAACGGCAATAACCTCCCCTTTTTTTACGTGGTTGCCGGGCAATAAGGCGGTAGATTTTAAATATCCACCAAGTGGAATACTTACCGAAATCATATTTTGAGGCGGCACATCAATTTGTCCGCTCACTCGTATTAATGTAGCAATGTTGCGGTCTTCTAGCTTAGCTGTTAAAATTTCGACATTTTTTAATTGTTCGTTACTTAGGTTAACCAAGGAGCTATCAGTAGGCTTTGTCGTTTCCTTAATTTCTTCTTTCTTCGAACCGCACGATTGGAAGAAAAAAACAGCACCGAATAGAAAATAAATTATATTTTTCATGATTTTTTTGAGCTTAAATAATTGAGTTCGATAATGATGTCATTTATGGATTTAACCAAATCCAGGTAGTTAATTTCTATCGCAATGGATTGATTTACAAGCATCACTAAGTTTAAATAATTAATTTCTCCAGCAGTAAATTGCTTGCTCGAGGTGGTAATTATAATACGTGCATTGGGCAGTACCGTTTTTTCATAAAGCGATAAACTTTCTTGTTTCTGCTTTAGTTGACCGAGCAAAGTTTTAAATTTTACTTCTAATTCTTGCTTTTGCTGATCAAAATCTAATGAAGCGATGCGTTCGTTAACTTTCGAAGCTTTAATTTTAGAGCGTTGTGCACCTGTAAATAAAGGAATTGCTAAACCGATTTGCACCGCCTGAAAACGCTTTCCGGCACCGTAAAGTACGTCATCGGCGCCTACTCCACGCATAGAACTGTTAAAATAACCTAAATTAATATCAGGCAATAATTTCGATTTTTCTACATCGGTATTTTTTTGATTAAGTAAAATTCTATCTTCCAAAATAGAGAGCATCGGATGCGATTTCAAATCAACTAACGTAAATAA
The DNA here is from genome assembly GCF_004354365.1 of Pedobacter changchengzhani. Classification (GTDB taxonomy): domain Bacteria; phylum Bacteroidota; class Bacteroidia; order Sphingobacteriales; family Sphingobacteriaceae; genus Pedobacter; species Pedobacter changchengzhani. Next base: position 19,872 of record NZ_SJCY01000015.1, on the reverse strand, counting down.
ACCACCATAAAGTTGGTTTTCCGAATCCAAATTTGGAGATAAATCTGAATCTGTATTTAATAGATAATTGAAATAAATAAGCTTAGTTTGATAGGCTTCTTTAAGCTCATTTAACTGCAAGTTAATGTTAACCAATTGGTTTTCTGCTGTCGATTTCTCTAAAACATCACTTTCTCCCAATTTAAAACGAAGCGCTGTCTTTCTATTGAATTCGCGATAAAGTGAATCACTTTTTTTAAGCAATAACTCTTTTTTATGCAAATTTAAAAGGTCGTAATACGTTTCAGTTACCAACCGAATCAACTCATTTTCTTTAAGCTTCACAGTTAAAGAAGCGATATCGGCTTCTTTTTGGAGTACACGTTTTTGATTTTTGTACACCCGTGGAAAGCTGAAGCTTTGCGAAATACCAAATCGAGTATCGTTGTAAATACTAGCCATTTGCCCAAATTCTCCGGTTATCCCTGTTGCAGGAATTGTATTTGAAGAACCGATAAGTATTTTTTGATAATTCAGCTTTAAACGCTGGTTTTTGATCTGCACATTATTTTTCAAAGCAGTATCTATCGCTTGTTGCACACCAATAGTTTCTTGTGCTTTTACCTCTTGTGTTTTTGCACAAAAGAAGAATACGAGGAAGATTACACTTGCCTTTGTAATACTATTTTTAATTCCTTTTTCAAAAATGATATACAAAACTGGCAGTACAAAAAGTGTGAGGAAAGTTGCAACCATCAAGCCACCAATAACAACAGTTGCCAACGGCCGCTGCACTTCTGCACCTGCGCCATTACTTAATGCCATTGGCAAAAAGCCCAATGAAGCTACAAAAGCCGTCATTAAAACTGGTCTCAATCTTGTTTTAGTACCTTCGAGCACAATTCGTTTTATGTCATCCATGCCTGTGGCTTTTAATCTATTAAATTCAGAAATGAGTACAATTCCATTTAGCACTGCAACGCCAAAAAGTGCAATAAATCCAATCCCGGCGCTTATGCTAAAAGGCATTCCTCGCAATGCGAGAAAAAATATACCCCCAATTGCCGAAAGCGGAATGGCAGAGTAAATTAACAAACCCTGTTTAGCTGACCCAAATGCAAAAAATAACAAAATATAAATTAGCGCCAACGAAAGTGGTACCGCGACCATTAATCGATTTTTCGCAGCATTCAAGTTTTCAAAAGCGCCTCCATAAGTAACATAATATCCTGTCGGGAATTTCAAGCCCTTATTCACTTTTGCCTGTAATTCGTTCACGATGGTTTGTACGTCCCTCCCTTTAATGTTAAAGCCCACCACCATTCTACGTTTCGCATCTTCTCTTTGAATTTGATTGGGCCCTTCTTTAATTTCTACCGAAGCCAATTGAGATAATGGGATAGATAGGCCGTTATCCGTAGGAATAAGCAGATTTTGAATATCAACGAGGGTTTTGCGTTGTTGCGTATCTAATCGAACCACCAAATCAAATTGTTTTTCGCCTTCGAAAATTTTGCCTGCAAACTGTCCAGCGAAGGATGTATTTACCACACGGTTTACATCGGCAATATCGAGGCCGTATTGCGCAATAGCCGCGCGGTTATATTGTACAATAATTTGAGGAATACCTGATATTGGCTCAATGTATAAATTTTGAGCGCCTTTAACGGTGTTGATAATTGCACCCAGTTTTTGCGCAAAAATGGAAAGCGTATCTAAATTCTCGCCAAAAATTTTGCAAACAACATCTTGCCTGGCACCAGTCATCAATTCGTTAAAACGCATTTGCACAGGATATTGAAAACCTGCGGTAATGCCTGGCACTGCCTCTAAAGCTTTGCTCATCTTTTCAGAAAGCTCGTTAAAAGTTTTAGCAGATGTCCATTCTTTTTTGTTTTTAAGAATCACCATCATATCACTCGCTTCCATGGGCATTGGATCTGTGGGCACTTCGCCACTTCCTATTTTAGTAACTACTTTTTCTACTTCAGGAAATTGCGTTTTTAGAATGTGTGCTGCTTTTTGTGTGCTTTCTATGGTGGTTGTTAAATTACTTCCAGTTAAAACCCGTGTATCAACTGCGAAATCTCCCTCTTCTAACGATGGAATAAACTCTCCGCCTAAGAAACTCAGGGTTACCAAAGCCAAAATAAAGATGCCTACAACACTTGCGATTAACGTTTTAGGAAAAAGCATCACTTTAATAAGTGTTTTTTGGTAGGCGTTGCCAACTTTTTCCATAACGCGGTCAGACCAATTGGGTTGCGTTTTTATTTTCTTGCTTAAGAAAAGTGCGCTCATCATCGGGATATAGGTTAAAGAAAGTATAAAAGCACCCAGCAACGCAAAAGCAACAGTTTGAGCCATTGGTTTAAACATTTTTCCTTCTATACCTTGCAAGCTGAAAATTGGCAAATAAACGATCAAAATAATGATCTGTCCAAAAACCGCGCTATTCATCATTCTACCTGCAGAAGTTTTTACTTCGTTATCCATTTCGCCCTGAGAGATGTGGGTTAAGGAAGCGAATTTTTTATGCTTGGAAATTTGGTGCATAACAGCCTCAACAATTATAACCGCGCCATCTACAATCAAACCAAAATCGAGCGCACCGAGGCTCATTAAATTACCACTTACGCCAAAAGTATTCATCAATATAATGGCAAAAAGCATAGCCAGCGGAATAATGGAGGCAACGATCAATCCTGCTCTAAAATTCCCTAAAAAGATAACCAAGACAAAAATAACAATCAACGCACCTTCGATAAGGTTTTTCTCTACAGTGCCGATGGCGTTATCAACCATTTTGGTACGATCTAAAAAAGGTTCGAGCACAACACCTTCGGGCAGTGTTTTTTTAATTTGTTCTATTTTCGCTTTAACGTTTTTAATTACCTCACTGCTGTTTGCGCCTTTCAGCATCATCACCACTGCACCAGCAACTTCGCCCTCATCGTTATATGTCATTGCACCATAGCGGGTGGCGTAACCAATATTTACGTCTGCAACATCACGAATAAAAAGTGGTGTACCGCTATTTTTTTTAATGGAAATATTTTTAATGTCATCGATGGTACCTACCAATCCTTCCGTTCGGATAAAAAGCACTGACGGCCCTTTTTCGATATACGCACCACCCGTATTTTGATTGTTGCGATCGATTGCAGAGAACACATCATTAACGGTAATACCGTAAGATTTAAGTTTGGCAGGATTTACAGCAATTTCGTACTGTTTAAGTTTACCACCGAAACTACTAACTTCTGCAACACCTTTTACACCAATAAGTTGCCTACGCACAATCCAATCTTGAATGGTACGGAGTTCGGTTGCATCATATTTCTTCTCAAACCCTTTTTTCGGTCGAACTACATATTGGTAAATTTCGCCCAAACCTGTAGAAACCGGCCCAAGCTCGGGTGTGCCAATGCCTGCCGGAATTTTAGATTGCACTTGCTGCAAACGTTCTGCCACTTGCTGTCGTGCCCAATATACATCGGTATTGTCATCAAACACAATGGTAACGAGCGATAAGCCGAAACGCGAAAAGCTTCTAATCTCTAACAAACCAGGGATGTTGTTATTTACCTGTTCTATGGGAAAAGTGACCAATCTTTCTATATCGGTGGCGCCAAAAGAAGGCGCTAACGTAATTACCTGTACCTGGTTATTTGTAATATCAGGCACGGCATCTATGGGTAATTTTCCAACTTCGTAAACACCATAACCCATTAAGCCCAGAGTAAATAAGGCAATAATGAGCTTGTTCCGAATGGAAAACGCTATAATTTTGTTAAGCATAATTTGTTGTTGTTGTTAATCGTGAAATCATTTTGAATGGCTACAAATAAATCTGTAAACGCCTTTAAAAAAGATTAACAACATTTTGGCGGTTGCCAAATACAATCTAAATCTCTTGATAGTGTTAAATCGGAGTAAGCATAATTTAAAAACGCACGGTATTCAAAATTGAGAATGGAAGGAAGTTTACATTCCGCCTCGATTACGTTAAAAGGTTTATCAAAATGGCTGCAACTGCAAGTTTTAAATGGCAATTTCATATCCTTATCGTAGTCTGCATCGCGAGGATTTCCATGTGCATAATGGATGCACAAAAATTCCCACATACCCATTGTACCTTTAAGCTTTTTATGCTCGGCAAAATGTTCAAAAAGTAAAGGTAGTTTTAATAGCTCTCTTGCTTCGGTTGCTGAAAAAAAATAGCAACATAAAATCAATATTGAGAAGAAATTTTTCATTTAATTTTATAGTTGTTCATTATCATTAGCCACTTCTTTTCCCCCATTTATCATATCCGAAACAATTCCCTTACCTTCTTTCCTCTCGGATAATAAAACACCAGCCAAATGTAACACAATGAAACCAAGAATAAGGTACATACAAAAACCGTGTACCTCTTTAATGGAATGGCTAATCGATTCCGGTATGCCTATTGAATGTTTAAAAGCCAATAACAAGCCAGTTATTGCCATAACAGTTATTAAAGCATAAAAAATTAAATACAGCGATTTAACAAAAAAATCGTGTCTAGCAATTTCTCTGTTCTTTTTGAGGATAAAATAATCATTATATGAAAATTTAACTTTTTTAAACAGTCTGCGTTTTGGCGAAGCATAAATTTCGGTAATTAACCTAAACACTAACAACGTTGCAATAGCATAACCAAAATAAATATGGAAATCCCAAACCTGATCTTCCATTCCATGTAAAACCGAGGCAGCCTGTACAGGACTAACGGTTGTTCCTGCTTGTTGCAATTCTGTTTGAACGATTGAGGAATTATCTCTATCTAATAATGTAGAATTAATTAAAACAGTAATTAAAGAACCACAGATTAGCATGGTATTTACCCAATGCCAAATGCGAAGCGCCCTAGAATATTTCTTTTCGGTAGTAGGCTGAGGGGGATTTTCCACCACTAATTCTTCTTTTTTCATTGTGTTGTTATTTAGAAACTAACCGTAAAAATGTGTAAATCATTTTCGTACTGATAATTTAAATTAAAATCTTGTTTTACGCAAATTTGTTTTAAAATAGATAAACCCAAACCTGTGCCTTCGCTAGCTTTATCTTTGTAAAAACGATCAAATATTTTCTCGGCATTTAAGGCAACTTTTGTACCTGTATTTTTAAATATTATTGTTGATTGATTGAGCAAAATCTCTATTGTGCCACCTTCATAGTTATGCCGAATTACGTTACTAAAAAGATTGTTGATCAATACATCCATCAATTGCCGATTAGAAAAAATGGTTGACTCGCTTAAATTGGTTATTAAAACCAAACTGCGCTTATGTATAAGTTCTTGAAAGTAATTTATTTTTTCCACTACCAATTCCTTTACATCAACTTGCTCTTGCTCATTTATTGTGTTATTATCTATTTTTACCAATAATAGCAATGATTGGTTAAGTTTTGTAAGGCGAGATGTGGCTTTATATAAATCGGCTAAAATCTCTCCATAATCATTATCCAAAACGTTCGATTGTAAAATCATATCCAACTTTGCATTAATTACTGCTAAAGGCGTCATCATTTCGTGCGAAGCATTTTCTGTAAACAATTTAATTTCACGATAATCTATATTTACCTTATTGGATAAAAGTACAATCGCATCATTAAGTGTTTTAAATTCTCTAATCGGTGTATTTACAGGCTCAAAAGCATGATCTTGCCTTAAATTAAATTTGGTGATGTTTTGAACAATTTTTTCAAAAGGTCGCCATAGTTTCCCCATCATTACGCGATTAATGAGCAACAAAATACCGAATAAGAGCAGCATCGGTAAAAAAATAATTAAGCAAATCTGTTTAATTTGTTCTTCTCTTTCAAATTTAGAAGCCACCACCGTAACCATGTACGGCTTTCCGAATAAAATAAGTTGTGTTTTTAGGTATCGTCCGCGTTCTAATTGATATTTTAAAGGATTATAGAATGAAGTATCGCCATAAAGCGTTGTTAACGGCTGGTTTAAATTATCAATGGGTTTATAATTAACAATTAGATCTTCAAATTCGTGCGGTTTATAAAAAACATTCTTCGCTGCAGCTTCCTTAACTTCGATAATTTCTTCAACCATATCATGATCAATCTGTTTATCGAGGTAATGAGTTAGCGTATTATAAAAAAGAAAGCCAATAACGAGCAAGCCAAAAATCCCTACAAACGATAAAATTATATTGTATTTTGTAAATAGCTTCATGTTGCTGCAAATCTATATCCAACGCCATAAACTGAATGAAAGTAATCGTTACTTCCTGCATCCATTAATTTTTTTCTAATGTTTTTAATGTGTGTGTAAATAAAGTCAAAACTATCGGCCATGTCTGCATCATCGCCCCAAATACGCTCGGCTGCAGCCGCTTTAGAAATTGCTTTACCTTTATTTACGATGAAGTAGAGCAATAATTCAAATTCTTTTCTAGTAAAATATATAATTTTTCCATGTACAAAAACTTCCTTACTATCAATATCTATCATTAACTCATTAAAAGTAACCTGCATAGCGCCCGACATATTTTTGCGCCTCACCAGTGCAAGTATTCTTGCATTAAGCTCAGACAGATGGAAAGGTTTTGTGAGGTAATCATCTGCGCCTAAACTCAGTCCTTCAATTTTTTGATCGAGTGCATTTCGGGCAGATGTAATGATAATGCCCGCGCCCTTATTTAATTTTTTTAAATGCTTTAAAAGTTGCAATCCTTCCCCATCGGGTAAGTTTAAATCTAGCAACACGCAATCATATTCGTAAATACTTAGCTTTTCATACGCCTCGGCGTAGGTAGATGCGCACACGCAAATGTTCCTCTCGCTTGTGAGGTAACGTTCCATGCTGTTTTGCAGGCTCAATTCATCTTCAACAATGAAAATCTTCATAAAAACAAATATGAATAACAATTTTGAAGACAATTTGAAGTTTTTACCATTGAACTTAGACGATTGAAAATATTACAAAAAATTTGACTAAATTAACACTGATTATTTACCAGCATGTTTATTTATCCTTGTTTTAATTTTTACAAATTCATACCAAATCACACTTATAAAACCAACCCCAATACTAATCGTCAACTGGCTTAAATTTAACCTTTCGAATTGAAAAAAGTTAGCGAATATTGGCACGAAAAGCAATAAACTGGTAATTAAAATAGTGATACCAATAATGAGTATAACCAAGTTGTTTTTATACTTCAAAGTTGTAAAAATGGAATAGTAAAATGATCGGTTTACTAATGTTAAAAAAATGTTGGCAACAATTAAAACAGTAAAAACCATTGTTCTAGTTTGATCTTCGCTAAAATGCTGACTGACCGAATATTGATAGATAAATAGCGTACCAAATGTAATGGCCAAGCCTTGCATTATACTGGTTGTTAACTCGCTCCAATTGAAAAAAGAAGATACAAATGGGCGGGGCTTTTGCACCATACTATTTTTTTCCATCGGTTCATTTTCAAAAATAATGGAACAGGTTGGTCCCATAATTAATTCGAGAAAAATGATGTGTACGGGAGATAAAATATTTGGGTAAACCCAGCCTAAAGCCAGCGGAATAAAAACAGTAAGTATAATTGGGATATGAATGGAAATGATGTATTGAATTGCCTTTTTTAGATTGGTGTAAATTCTCCTGCCCATGGCCACAGCATCAACCATTTTTGAAAAGTCATCATCTACCAAAATTAAAGACGCAGCCTGTTTTGCTATTTCAGTTCCTTTTTTACCCATGGCAATGCCGATATGCGCCGCTTTTAAAGCAGGTCCGTCGTTTACGCCATCGCCTGTCATGGCTACAATTTGTTTTTTTGCTTTTAATGCATTAATAATCCTCAGTTTTGCTTCAGGAAACATTCTCGTAAAAATGTTAACTTCCATCACTTTGTCTTGCAGCTCTAATTCCGACAGTTTCATTAAATCATCGCCTGTTAAACTATTTTCATAGCCTTTAAACGCAATTTGTTTTGCAATGGCCGCAGTAGTTTCTGCGTTATCACCTGTTACAATTTTCACCAATATCCCAGCATCATAAAAATGGTTTAAAACCTGAGCAATATTTTCTTTCGGTGGATCGTAAAATGCAACGATACCTTTAAAATTAAACTTAAATTCTTGTTGTGTTTTAGGGAAATTATTACCTGTAAAATCAGATGAAGCCACACCTAAAACTCTATAACCATCGGCCGTAATACTTTTAATGGCCGTTTGAATTTGTTCTTTTTCCGCTATGGTTAAATTAGAAACATTCATTATTGCTTCCGGTGCGCCTTTGGCCGCTATAATTCTATGGCCTTCGGCATTCTCAAAAAGATGCGTCATCATTGGTGGCTTCCCACTCAGTGGATATTCATGAATCATTTTGAAGTTTGACCGTTCATCAGTTTCGTGCAAATCGGTATATGATTGGTGGAGCGCAACCTCCATCGGATCGAACGGTATGGGTTCGCTTGCCCACATGGCTGTTTTTAACAGGGTTTTCTCGGACTCGTTCGCCTCTCCGGGCGTTACAATTCTTTGTGCGGTTAAGGTAAATACTTTCGCTAAACTCATTTTATTTTCGGTAAGCGTACCTGTTTTATCGGTACAAATTACCGTTGCCGAGCCCAAGGTTTCTACGGTTTTCATTTGTTTTACCACAATGCCCATCTTCATTAATCGCCAAGCACCAATGGCCATAAATGTGGTAAAAGCCATTGGAATTTCCTCCGGCAAAATACTCATGGCCAGTGTTAACGCTTTAAGCAAACTATCTAATAAATTGTAGGAGTGGAAATAGTTTATGCCCCAAACAATTAAAAAAACTACCGCTCCGGCAATAACCATTTTTTTCACAAAACTGTTTATCTGCAATTCTAAAGGTGTTTTTTCTTCTTTAATACTTTCGAGGCTTTCGCCAATTTTACCAAGTTTGGTATTGTTGCCAATGTGGGTTATGGTGGCTATAGCCAACCCGCTTGCTACTGTGGTGCCTTTGTAAATGACCCTATTTTCGTTATCTTGATCTTTAAAAACTGCGAGCGATTCTCCCGTTAGGATAGATTCATTTACCGAGAAATCGTTGGAATGAATAATTGTTCCATCCGCAGTAATGGAAGCGCCCTCCTCTACCATTAAACTATCGCCAACAACTAAATCTTCGCTTTTTATTTCTTGTACTGTTCCGTCTCTAATTACCTTACAATTGGGTTGTGTAAAGTCTTTTAATTTCTCCAGCGCATTTCTACTCCTCGAATCCTGAAACAAAGACAAAGCAGACACAATGATAATTGCCGAGGCGAGAAATACAGCATCGCCGGTTTGGCCACTTATAAAATAAATTAAAGAAGCCACCAACAATAAAATAATCATTGGTTCTTTAGCTAAACTTTTAAGGGCATCTAAAATGGTATTATCGCGCTTATATTTTAAAGTGTTTTTACCAAACTTTATACGCGAAATCTCGACTTCCTCACTGGTTAAACCATTAATATTAAAGTTATTTTTAGACATGGATCAATATATTAGTTAGGCGAATGGCTTAGTCGAATTAAAAATTTAACACCATTACGGGCTCTATTTATACTAAGATAGAGAAGTACATTCGGCAAAAAAATGATATTGTAACGGTTTAACGTTATTTAAAAACATTATGGATTGGTTGGGTTTTTTGGTTGGTTGGTTGGGTTTTTGGATAATTAGTTATTGGTGACTGGCATTATCAGCCCTACGGGCTTTAAAATTCTCCTTGTGGTTCTGATAGTTGTCTGATATATAGCAACATTATACTATTCAAAATCAATTCGTTACACCAACATTTTAAGCGAGGAAATTTATAAAAAAAATCCCGAAGGGATGAAATTATTATTGCATAAATAAACGCATAATTAAACCCCGAAGGTGGTGGCATATTTACAAATTATAATGTAAAAAAATATCACCCACTACGGGGTTCAACTCACTTAAAAATTTCTTGTTTTTATAATAATATTAGCCCTACGGGCTTTAAAATCCCCCTTTTAGTTCTGATAGTTGTTTGATATACAGCAACATTATACTATTCAAAATCAATTCGTTACACCAACATTTTAAGCGAGGAAATTTATTAAAAAATCCCGAAGGGATGAAATTATTATTGCATAAATAAACGCGTAATTAAACCCCCGAAGGTGGTGGCATATTTACAAATTATAATGTAAAAAAATATCACCCACTACGGGGTTCAACTCACTTAAAAATTTCTTGCTTTTATAATAATATCAGCCCTACGGGCTTTACAATCCCCCTTTTAGTCCTGATAGTTGTCTGATATATAGCAACATTATACTATTCAAAATCAATTCGTTACACCGACATCTTAAGCGAGGAAATTTATAAAAAAATCCCGAAGGGATGAAATTATTATTGCATAAATAAACGCGTAATTAAACCCCGAAGGTGGTGGAATATTTACAAATTATAATGTAAAAAAATATCACCCACTACGGGGTTCAACTCACTGAAAAATTTCTTGCTTTTATAATAATATCAGCCCTACGGGCTTTACAATCCCCCTTTTAGTTCTGATAGTTGTCTGATATATAGCAACATTATACTATTCAAAATCAATTCGTTACGCCAACATTTTAAGCGAGGAAATTTATAAAAAAATCCCGAAGGGATGAATTTATTATTGCATAAATAAACGCGTAATTAAACTCCCGAAGGTGGTGGCATATTTACAAATTATAATGTAAAAAAATTTCACCCACTACGGGGTTCAACTCACTGAAAAATTTCTTGCTTTTATAATAATATCAGCCCTACGGGCTTTAAAATTCCCCTTGTGGTTCTGATAGTTGTCTGATATACAGCAACATTATACTATTCAAAATCAATTCGTTACACCAACATTTTAAGCGAGGAAATTTATAAAAAAATCCCGAAGGGATGAAATTATTATTGCATAAATAAATGCGTAATTAAACCCCGAAGGTGGTGGCATATTTACAAATTATAATGTAAAAAAATATCACCCACTACGGGGTTCAACTCACTGAAAAATCTCTTGCCTTTATAATAATATCAGCCCTACGGGCTTTACAATCCCCCTTTTAGTTCTGATAGTTGTCTGATATACAGCAACATTATACTATTCAAAATCAATTCGTTACACCAACATTTTAAGCGAGGAAATTTATTAAAAAATCCCGAAGGGGTTATAAGGAGAAAATAAAGGTAAAAGTGGCGGATATCGTATAATATTTTGTACTATAAAGTAAAGATGATACAATTATCAATGTAACTACAATTTTTCCGAAAAGTGAAGAAAGTAACATCACTAAATCACAAATGGTCAAGCTAATAAAAAAAATAAATTTATAAAATTAAACAATCACTGATAACCGCAACAGATGCTCCAATCTGTGGCATTTGCCAACGCACCGCGCTGTTGCATTAGGTAAGGCAAATTAATGGTCAACAAAGTTGATGGTAAAAAAGTGCTGCTAATTTGCCAAAACCGCCTTAATTTTTTCGTAACTGATCTGCTCGTCGGGCGCAATCAAAATTCCCTTTACGCCTGCTGCGTTGGCCGCTTCCACATCGCGTGGTTTATCGCCAATCATAACAGATAGTGCCGGATCGATATCAAACATATCCAAAGCATCCAAAATCATACCCGGTGCTGGTTTACGGCATTTACATTCCCCACCAACGCTTGGGTGGTGCGGACAATAATAAAAAGCAGCAATCTCCGCTCCCTTCTTCTTAAAAGCCATCCTCAACATTTCGTGCATAATGGCTAATTCATCTTCCGAATACCGTTTTAATGCAATTCCACCTTGATTTGTAATTACCACCAACAAATAACCCTCATCAAAAAGCTTTTTCAATACCGGAATTTGATAATCTAATATTTTAAAATCTTCTACCTTACAGATGTAATCATATATTTCGTGGTTTAAAACACCATCACGATCAAGAAAAATAGCTTTATTCATGCTCAAATTTAGCAATTTTAAAACATTACCCATTTTTTAAGAAAAAAAAAGCCCAATCCTTTCAAGATTGGGCTTTTTTGATTAGCGCAATTATTTCAAATGCAAACCTACTTTATGGCCTTTAATGGCGAAAAACATAATGTATAGATAACAAGGTAGCACGGTTATAAAATACGAAAGTTGAAAATCTAAGTGTAAATGATCCTTAATAAAAGCATATAACAGTGGCCAGATTGCGCCTCCTGCAATACCCATAATCATAATAGCTGAACCAGTTTTAGTAAATTTACCTAAATGGCTTATGCCTAGCGGGAAAATTGCCGGCCACATTAACGAATTGGCCAAACCTAATAACGCGATAAAAACAACGGAGGTATAACCAGAAGTTAAATAAGCGGCAATCGAAAATAAAACACCTAAGATAGCACATATTCTTAGGGCTAACTGCGCAGACAAGTATTTTGGAATGGTAAAAACACCAATTAAGTAACCAACAAGCATGCTGGTTAAAGTTAATGATGTAAAATACTTACTAATATCTGGGCTTATACCAAGTTCTTTTGCGTAAACACCAATAATATCTCCAGCCATTACTTCTGCTGCTACATAAACAAAAATACAAAATGCACCTAAAAATAAGTGAGGAAACTGGAATATGCTCGTACGCTTTACCGCCACGCCATGGTCATCATCAACAATATCATCTTCGGCATTAACCTCTGGTAAATGGGTGTATTTAACTACAATGGCAAAGAGACAAAATATTACGGCAAGTACAATATAGGGTGTGTTTACCCTTGCAAGTACGTCATTTAACAACGCATCATGCTCAATTTTTGAGGCAGCACCTTTTATTTTGGCTTCTACAGCTGATGCATTTGCTAAAAATAACGTACCCATTATAAAAGGAACAGTCATACCGGCAAACTTATTACAAATACCAGCAATACTAATTCGTTTGGCTGCACTCTCTATTGGGCCAATAATGGTTAAATAAGGGTTAACAGCTGTTTGCAAAAGTGCCAATGCTGCGCCTTGAACAAAAATACCAGTCAAAAACAACTCGAATGTTTTAGTTTTTGCCGCCGGGATAAAAATTAAAGACCCAATACCTAAAATAATTAAGCCTAGTATAATTCCGTTTTTGAAGCCGGTTTTTTTCAAAATCCACGATGATGGTAAGGCTAAAAAGAAGTAAGCCATATAGGATGAAAAAGTAACTAAAAAAGCTTGAATATCTGATAAACCAAATGATAGTTTAAAGAATGGAATGAGTGTACCATTGGCCCAAGTAACAAAGCCGAAAATAAAAAACAAGGCACAAATAATAACAAGTGGCTTAACACTCGTTGTTTGGGTGGTCTGCATAGAATTTAGTGTATTTGGTTCGGTTTAAAAATAATTCTACTAACATATAAAAAAACCGTTTAATTTTTCGCAATTGTGACTAACTTTTTTTAAGCGTTTGTTTAATTGTGTGCGATGACACCTAATATCTGTGTCGTTTTATTTAGCGATTTGAGTATTTGCCGTGGCTTAATCAATACCCAAAGTTTATAATTTCTATAAAAAGAAAAATCCAGTTTGCCACTTCTTCAGCGAAAAAATCCAATTTATCTATTTATTTAAATGCGCACTCGATGGATAAATGGACTACAAGGTGGGGTGAATATAATTAATCATACTATAAATCAATTGAGTACATAATTTTATAAATTTTTATTTGGAAGAAATACTTCATAATCCTATATTTGCACCTCCTTAAACAGGAATGATTCCGTAGCTCAGCTGGTAGAGCATTACACTTTTAATGTAGTGGTCCTGGGTTCGAATCCCAGCGGGATCACGAAAAGCCTCACAGAAATGTGGGGCTTTTTTTGACTAAAAAGATATTTCAACTGCAATTCTGAGAAAATAACAAGTCTTTTTAAATCAAGCTTCTACAAGACGTCAATTAAATATTTAACCTTTTTTGCGAATTAGCAGATTACTTCAACTACGTCATAATCCGACATTAAAAACTACTTTTTTTAACGCTAATATTTAAATACCTTACCTATTTAATGTTATAGATGGAATTTTACATTAAAACTAACGATTTTTAAGGTCAATCAATTTTTCACAAAACATTTAAGGTAAAAAACATCTATTCACATTATAAATATCAATAATTATTTTATAAAGATATATAGGATAGTAAGCCAGTTTTCTGATGGGATACGTACACCAATAGCGCAGACGGTGATTAAGGAAGGGGGTACAGGGTCCAATGCTGGAAAGACTTTTTATACACCACCACGTGGAAAAGAAGTTCTTCAAACAAAGATGAGCAACCTAATTGATTTTTTAAACGATGATAAAAAATACCCAATTGATCCATTATTGAAGATGGCTATTGGCCATTACCAGTTTGAAGCGATACACCCCTTTCGTGACGGGAATGGACGAACTGGTCGCATTCTCAATATAAATTACCTAACTCAAAAAGGTTTGATCGATTATCCAATACTTTTTCTTAGTAAATTCATTATGGATAACAAAGAGGATTATTATGCTGGTCTTTCTGGAATTACCCAAAGAGGAAGTTGGAAAACGTGGATAATGTATATTCTTAAAGCAGTAGAGGTTACCTCAAATCTCACTTACGATAAGATTAACGATATTATCTCTGCTAAGGAAGCCATTCTAGCTGCGATACAAGCCGATACAGATATACAGCGACCCGATCAATTGGTTAATGCCATCTTCACCCAACCTTTTACCAGGGTAAAGCACTTGGTAGATAGCCGTACATATGCTGAAAATACATCAAGAAAATATTTAGAGCTATTAACACAATTGGGAGTATTGGAGAAACGTGAAGTAAGTAAAGGGTTTTATTATTTAAACCTCGAACTATATCGTATTCTTTCAATGTAATTATCTACTAACCCATACTTGTGTAAACTTAAACCCAATGCCACCTGCCCATAATTACCGTTAATTACAAAATGAGCGTTAGTTATTTTATAAATGGCGAAGCAGGCACAGCAATATTCGGTTTTACCAATTTATCCAACGGTACCGTTTGTAAAGAATAACTACAAGATCTTTTTTATGTGCAAAATGCCTTCTCCCCTCTTTTTAGACTGAGGTTCACATGGTTTCTAACCTTTAATTAAATTTACCACCTCAAAAAATGGAATTGCTTTATCTTTTAACAAAGCCAAAGCATTTGCACTAAAGCATTCCTGGTAAATTTTTCACCCTACGCTAAAATTTAATGTTTTTTAAGTTTCTTAAATATTAATTGAAAAAGCTATTTTTAGCAATCTCAAATAAATTGGCGTTAAATGCAACTAAAACAAGTTAAACCAAGAATAGCGTTAAATAAAGCATTTTTAAAAGTAAAACCGAATAGGAATGAAATTGAAAACTTTAAAACAAATCTTATTCAATTACTTGATAGAACAAACGATACTGAATCGGAAGAATTTCATAAAAACCTTGTAATAGATTTTTTAAAAAAAACATATTACGAACCAAATCATTTTATAAATACAAAAGGAAGAAACGACCTTGTTATTCATAACGGAGAAAAGGCAAGTAATACCGTTGGCGTAATTATCGAAGCTAAAAAGCCAACCAATAAAACGGAAATGATTTCGACCAATAAAATAAATGCGAAAGCATTTCACGAATTGGTACTTTATTATTTGAGAGAAAGAATAACGCATAAAAACCTCGAAGTAAAACACCTTATTGCAACTAATATAAATGAGTGGTTTATTTTTGATGCTTCCCTATTCGATCGACTTTTTGCGCAAAATAAAACCTTAGTCAATCAATTTAACGATTTCGAAGGTGGACGATTGGCAGACACAAAAACAGATTTCTTTTACAAACAAATTGCCGAGCCTTTTATTTCGAATTTAACCAACGAGATCGAGTTTACTTACTTCAATATTCAAGATTACCAAAAACCATTACGCAATACGGATAGAGGCGATGATAATATACTGATTGCTTTATTCAAACTTTTATCGCCCGAGCATCTTTTAAAACTTCCTTTCACTAATGATAGCAATAGTCTTGATAAGCGTTTCTACAGCGAATTATTACATATAATTGGCTTAACTGAAACCAAAGAAGGTGGCAAAAAACTAATTCAACGCGCCAAAGAAAACGAACGAAATTCGGGAAGCATTCTCGAAGATGCGATTATACAGCTTGATAGCCTTGATAAACTTAGCCGATTAGATAAACCCAATCAATTTGGCAGCAACACACAAGAACGTTTATTTAATGTTGGCTTAGAACTTTCTATCACGTGGATTAATAGAATTTTGTTTCTGAAATTATTAGAAGCCCAGCTGATTACCTACCACAAAGGCGATAAATCTTATTCGTTTCTAAATTTTGCCAAAATAAAAAACTTCGATGATTTGAATAGCTTGTTTTTTCAAGTATTGGCTCGCAGATACGATGACAGAAACGAAGATGTAAAAAAGGCTTTCGAAAAAGTACCCTATTTAAATAGTTCATTATTCGAACCTACCGAGATTGAACAGCTTACTTTATTTATCAGCAATTTAAAAGACGACAAAACGATTCCGGTTATTTCTTCTACTGTGCTTAAAAATGAGCAAGGCAAAAAAAGAACTGGAAATTTAACTACAATAGCCTATTTATTCGAATTTTTAAATGCTTACGATTTTACAAGCGAGGGTTCAGAAGATATTCAAGAAGACAATAAATCACTAATTAATGCTTCTGTTCTTGGCTTAATTTTCGAAAAAATAAATGGCTATAAAGACGGCTCTTTCTTTACGCCCGGCTTCATTACCATGTATATGTGCCGTGAAACGATACGCAAAGCTGTGGTTCAAAAATTTAACGAAACCAAAAACTGGGATTGCGTTAACCTAGATGAATTATACGATAAAATTGAAGATAGAAAAGAAGCCAATGACATTGTAAATAGTATTAAAATTTGCGATCCTGCGGTCGGGTCGGGACACTTTTTAGTTTCGGCATTGAATGAGATTATAGCGGTAAAAAACGACCTTAAAATACTGCAAGATAGAGATGGAAAACGACTTAAAGAATACCACGTTGAAGTTGTAAATGACGAATTAATTGTTACAGATGAGGAAGGAAAACTTTTTGAATATACGCCAGGGATTTCTCCCTCTGGGGGAACAAAAGGGGGAGAAAGTCAACGAATACAAGAAACGCTTTTTCACGAAAAGCAAACTCTAATCGAAAACTGCCTTTTTGGGGTTGATATAAACCCAAACTCTGTAAAAATTTGTCGTTTACGTTTGTGGATAGAGTTATTAAAAAATGCCTATTACAAAAACACAACTGAATTAGAAACACTCCCTAATATCGATATTAATATAAAATGCGGAAACTCTTTAATAAGCCGTTTTGCCATTGATGCCGATTTGAAGCAAGCACTTAAAAAAAGCAAGTGGACTATTGATAGCTACCGAATAGCGGTTGATACTTATCGCAATGCGGAAAGTAAAGAACAAAAGCGTGAAATGGAACGGTTAATTGCCGACATAAAATCTGATTTTAGAAGTGAAATTTCGTTGAACGATCCAAAAGCTAAGAAACTACGAAAGCTATCGGGCGAACTTTTTCAAATGACCCAGCAAACCCAACTTTTTGAAATGGGCAAAAAGGAAAAAGCCGATTGGAATAAAAAAATTGAAGCGCTGAGTAATGAAACCAAAATATTAGAAACCGAAATTGATGAAATAAAAAGCAATAAAATTTTCGAAAATGCTTTTGAATGGCGATTTGAATTTCCTGAGGTTTTAAATGATGAAGGTGAATTTGTGGGCTTTGATGTGGTGATAGGAAATCCGCCTTATATCCGACATGAGGAAATAAAAGAATTTAAGCCATATTTTAAAAATTATTTTAGTCTATTCTATGGCACAACGGATCTATACGTTTTCTTTATCGAAAAAGGCTTCGATATTTTGAAAAAGCAAGGAATTTTCACCTACATAATGCCTAATAAATTTATGCAAACGGGCTATGGAAAACCCGCTAGACATTTCCTATTAAAGCAAAACTTACTTGAAATAATTGATTTTGGAGATTTTCAGGTTTTTGATGAAGCAACCACTTATCCTTGCATACTTACTGCTACTAAAGAACAATCAAGTGGAAACTTTAAAACTGTTAAAATTAATTCTTCTAGTTTTATAAGTGACTTTCCTCATTATGTTTCTAAGTTAGAAACATCTATTGCGCACGATTCTTTAACCGATGAGACTTGGATTATTTCAAACACCACAGATCAATTACTTCTATCAAAACTAAATTTGAAGGGAGATAAACTAGAGGATTATCTTGGTAGGATGGGCAAATATGGAATTAAAACTGGATTAACCGAAGCGTTTGTCGTCGATAAAAAAACTAAAGATGAGCTAATTGCAAAAGACTATAAGTCAAAAGAATTATTAAAACCTTTTTTATTGGGCAGAAATATAAAACCTTATAATGGGAATACCGTATCGAACTGGTTAATACTTATTCCAAAAGGTTTGACTATAAAAAAGAATTTAAGTCAAGATAATCCCAATTTTTTAAGAGAGCCAATGCCAAGATATGGCAGTATGGATTTTTCAGATGCTTGGACTTGGTTTAAAAACGAGTATAGCGCTATCGCAAATCATTTAATAAAATATAAAACGAAAGCGGAAGTTAGATCAGATATGGGGGATTATTGGTGGGAGCTTAGAGCTTGTGATTACTATGATAAGTTTGAGCAGCCGAAAATAATGTATCAAGTATTACAGGTTAAGCCTTGCTTTATTTATGATGAGAGTGGAATGTTCTGCAATAATTCTATGTGGTTTATTCCTTCTGATGATAAAATACTTTTAGGTATTCTAAACTCAAAGTTGGGATGGTGGCTTATCTCAAAATATTGTACAGCTATTCAAAACGGTTATCAATTAATTTGGAAATATTTTAGTCAAATACCTATTGCAACTGGAACAAAAAAACAGAGAACAGAAATTGAAAAACTTGTAAATAACACTCTTTCTCTTAAAAAGAAAGATTCTAAGGAAGACACAACCGACTTAGAATCCCAAATCGACCAACTCGTTTACCAACTTTACGACCTCACCGACGAAGAAATAAAAATTGTGGAAGGGAATGGATAAAAACAATCAAAATTATTTACTAATAATCCTCAATTGACAAATATTTAAAAATATTAGTCATTCATTTCTGTTTTAGTTAGATTTGTATCATGTTAAAGGAGATCAATAAGAGAGTAATTGTTGTCCAATGGAAGAGATTTGCAAGTACGGATATTGACGTGTTTACTAGCCTAAAAGGATTTTGTGACAGCTACCCAGCCTATAACTACCATACATTGAATAACTATCTGTCCAAAAAGAAAATCCCATTTGAAAATGATGAGATTAAGATTGAACGCCAGCCCCTCATCCAAAAGGTTAAAAAACCAGACTTGCCAAAAGTATTGTTTTGGGACTTAGATTTCGACAAGCTAGATTGGAATAGAAGTTATAAAACTATCATGGAAAGGGTGCTTGACAAAGGAAATGATAAAGATTGGGAGGAGATGATTCGATTTTATGGAAGGGAAAGTGTGGTTCAAGCCCTTAAAAAAGATATTACCTATCTTTCTGACATGGCCGTGCATGCCGTTTGTAAATATTTTCAATTGAGCAAAGAAAAACTCAGATGTTACACAAAGAAACAGTTAAACCAGGGACACTGGATTTAATTCAAAAACTGATGAAAGATCAGCAATTTAGGTAGTATCCTACTAACTGTGTAAGTCGAAAAGTTATTCTGAAAAATTTTGGGCCCTCAAGGCCAAACAAAAATTTTTCGGCAATAACTTTTATACATTTAAACCATATACACAGTTATGATCAAC
>NZ_SJCY01000014.1 GCF_004354365.1 Pedobacter changchengzhani | reverse complement strand
TTTTCGCCGGAACTTAGCCCAGCCATTGCTTCGTTTTTGAAGCTCTCAAAATCAAAATCTTCTCCTGTTCTCATCGCTAATTGTGTTTAAAGGTTTAACGCTTTGACACAGTTCGTGGTACATACTCTTTTTTTTGTTTTAAATGCGAGTTCTGGCTATATTTAGTTGACAATATAAAATGATAATTACTGCCAAAACCGTTAATTTTAAACTTTGTTAATTTAACACAATGTTGTTTAATGCGTAAATTTTTAAAAAAGTTATTAAGTGATTGGGTTATTCGAATGTCGAACAAATTTGGTTCACGACCAAATCGTAAACGTATTCATAGCGCATTAACAAAATTATTTAGAACCATAAATAAAGAACCCGGTAAACGAGGTTTAATTTTTGAAATTAACGAAAAAGATAAATTTGTCATCCTTTCTGATCAACATAAAGGTGCGAGAGATTACGCCGACGATTTTATGTTCTCGGAAAACAATTATTTACATGCCCTTAAATATTACAACAACGAATTGTTCCATTACATCAATTTAGGTGATAGCGAAGATTTATGGGAAAACCTTTTAGAATCGGTAATTAAACACAATAAGGCAACTTTTCAGGCCGAAAAAATGTTTATCAATAGAAATGCTTTTACAAAGATTTTTGGTAACCACGATTTGTATTGGGATAACGATCCACTCGCTGGATTTAATTTGAATAGGATTTATGGGAAAAAGATTCCTATTTATGAAGGGGCAATTTTAAAAATAAAGTTAAACAATCAGGTACTAAATATTTTCTTAACACATGGCCACCAAGGCGATTTGCAAAGTGATGGAAATTGGTTTAGCAAATGGTTTGTGAGCAATGTTTGGGCGCCCTTTCAATCGTTTTTGCGACTTAACCCAAATACGCCTGCTTATGACAATCAGTTAAAAACGCTACACAACAAAATGATGTACAGTTGGGTGGTAAATCAAGAAAATATAGTTTTAATTACGGGGCACACGCATCAACCCGTTTTTGCATCGCTAACGCATTTAGAGCGCTTATATGTACAGCTAACTGAAGCCAAAAAGAACAATCAAAAAGATAAAGTTGACGAATTATTAGCCGAAATTAACAAAAGAATTAAAATAGGCGACAAAGCACCTCGATTTAGAAAATATATCCCAAGGTATTTTAATAGCGGATGTTGCTGTTTCAGTGATGGTGACATCACAGGAATTGAAATCGAGAATGGTAAAATTAGCCTGATCAAATGGTCATCAATAGAAACTGGAACTTCGGCGAGATATGTATTGGAACAAGCTAACCTTAGCGATTTAATTAATTAACACACGCTTTAAATTTGAGTTTTGGAAAATTTTAAACTTTAGCTCTTTTATTAATTTTCATACTATGCTAAGTTCCATAATTTTAGGTAAAAATATTTACTAAATAAATCAAATTAAGAAAAGTGTATTTGTTTTTATCTTGCATCAGCAATTAAAAAAAGTTAATTTTGAGGGAGTATGGCGTATAAATTTGTTGATAATTACCGGGAGCAGGGTGCAAGGAAGAAGTTGGTTGAGCTATTAAAATCTCGCGGTATTGGAGATGAAAATGTACTCAAAGCAATTGGAAAAGTACCCCGTCATTTCTTTTTTGACGAGACTTTTTGGAATCAATCTTATAAAGATATCGCTTTCCCGATAGGAGATGGGCAAACCATTTCGCAACCTTATACAGTTGCCTATCAAAGCGAATTACTGCATATTAAAAAAGGCGATAAGGTATTAGAAATTGGTACAGGTTCTGGCTATCAAACTTGTATATTGATGGAGCTTGGCGCTAAAGTTTTTACCATCGAGCGACAAGAAAATATTTTCAACAGAACCATTCAAGTTTTACCGGGAATGGGCTATAAAGCAAACTTTTATTGTGGCGATGGCTCTAAAGGAATTGCCGAACATGCTCCTTATGATAAAATTATTGTAACTGCGGGAGCTCCTCTTGTACCCGAAATTTTATTAAAACAATTAAAAATTGGCGGTATTTTGGTAATCCCGGTAGGTGATGAAAAAACCCAAAAAATGATTACTGTAATTCGTATAAGCGAAAACGACTTTGATAGAATAGAGTTAGATACTTTTAGATTTGTGCCATTGGTAGGCGATCAGGCATGGTAAAGTGGAATTACGATTTTAGAATTACGATTTACGAACGGAACGGAGTATAGTAATCATGGTTATGTAAACTGGCAATTGCAAATTGATAACTGATCTAAAATTTCATCGCTCTATCCATTTCACGCTTCACATCTTTATCCTTCATACTTTCACGTTTGTCAAATTCTTTTTTACCTTGAGCAAGCGCAATTTCTATTTTTGCATAACCTCTCTCGTTTACAAAAATTCTTAAAGGCACAATGGTATAACCTTTCTCTTCTCCTTTGGCTTTTAATTTTTTGATTTCTTTTTTCTGCAAAAGTAAAGCCCTATCTCTTTTGATATCATGATGATAAAATGAGCTATGGCTATATTCGGAAATATGAAGATTTCGGACGTATAAATTGCCACCAATAAACGTACAAAAAGCATCAGTCATATTGGCTTTGCCCTGTCGGATAGCCTTAATCTCGGTGCCCAGCAATGCAATACCAGCAATATACTTATCTATTAAATTGTAATCGAAATACGCTCTTTTATTTTTTATTTGAATATCGTTCTTCATAATTCTGTGCTAATATCTGAAAGAAAAGCCGATAAAATGAACTTTCTCTTTGTTTTTGCCACCTACATCTGCTTCAATTTAATTTTTTTTCATGGTTGCGGTAAACTTATTTTAAATTGAAGTAGCTATCATTAACCGCATCCGAAATAGGTAAACCCCTTTTAATCAGATCATAAACTAAATTACCTAATAATTAAAACTGGCATACTAACTTTATGTCTAACGGCATCAACGGTAGTACCAAAAATTAAATCTTTTAATCCTTTATGTCCGTGGGCGCCCATTACCAATAAATCTAATTCGTTTTTATTGCTAATTTCGGCAATCGCTTTCGCGGTAGAGCCAAAGCCAATAAATGTTGATGAATCATAACCTAAATCGGCGAGATTAGTTTTGTATTTTTCCAAATTCTCTCCATCTGCCTGCGTTTCATGATCCATAACCCGATCGCCATGATAACGCGCTGCCGCAGTTTCCACTACGTGAATTAAATAATAATGCGCTTCTTTGCCCCCCTGAATTAAGGCATGTCGAATTGTATTTACATCGTTTTTGGAGAAATCAACCGCGATTCCAATATTGCGATAATTTATCTTATCAATTTTACCAATGTCAAGCGCATTTCCGTGTGGAACAATTTGCCGATCTTCGTTTTTACTTTTGATTAGGGGATGAAAGAACACGTACAACAACAATAAAACAATTGCTGCAATTGCTGGGTAAAGGATGACATAAATCCACCACGACCCGCTACTTTGAGTCCAAGTGCTTACTTCTTCAATTACAAGTTTTACATTTAAAATAAGAATTGTTGCAGCACTTAACCAAGCTAAAACCTTAACCCAAGTTTTAATAGCGAAATCTTTCATCAATTTTTTATCCGAATTGAAGTGAATTAACGGAATAACCGCAAAACCTAATTGCAAACTCAAAACCACCTGACTCAAAATCAGCAATCCACCTAATGCGTCATTACCATAATATAAAATTGTAAAAAATGCAGGAATAATAGCCAAAAGCCTCGTAATTAAACGACGCAACCAAGGTTGAATGCGAAGATTTATATGGCCTTCCATTACAATTTGGCCTGCTAAAGTACCAGTGATGGTAGAACTTTGGCCGGCAGCAATTAAAGCAATCGCAAAAAGGGCAGGTGCAACATCACCAAAAATATTTGATAAAAGTTTATGTGCATCCTGAATCTCTGCTATATCGTGATGACCGTTGGTGTAGAAAGCAGCTGCTGCTAAAATTAAAATTGCGGCATTTACAAAAAATGCTAGATTAAGTGCTACTGTGGTATCAATCAGGTTAAATTTTAAAGCTTCTTTTATCCCTTTATTAGTGCGCTCAATTTTTCGGGTTTGCACCAGCGAGGAGTGGAGATATAGGTTGTGCGGCATCACGGTTGCACCGATAATTCCTATTGCGATATACAATGCATCACCTGATAGTGCAGATGGCTCGAAACCTTTTGCAATCTCTTTTAGCGATGGTTCTACGATAAACATTTCGATGAGGAAGGAAATACCTACGATAAAAACCATCGACACAATAAACCCTTCCATGGCGCGCATACCTCTATTCATAAGGAAAAGCAATAATAAGGTATCAAATATGGTGATTGAAATACCCCAAATTAATGGCAAACCGAATAAAAGCTGTAAACCAATCGCCATGCCTATTATTTCTGCTAAATCGCAAGCTATAATTGCAGTTTGTGCCAGGCCAAACAACGGAATATTTGCCCAGCGCGGATATGCTTGTTTGGATGCTTGTGCTAAATCTAACCCTCGAACAATACCCAAACGTGAACTTAAGGATTGCAGCAACAAGGCAATAAGGTTAGACATTAAGAGTACCCAAATAAGTTGATAGCCAAACTTACTTCCGCCGGCCAAATCTGTCGCCCAGTTGCCAGGATCCATATAACCTACGCTTATAAGATAAGCAGGGCCTATAAATGATAAGATGCGACGCCAGCCTTTTCTTTTATTCGGATCGACGCTTTGGTGTACTTCGCTAAGCGATTCTGTATTACTCATGTAATTTCGTAATTAAAATATGTTTTGCAACTTCTCTGCTCACGTTAACCGTTGTATCGTTGTATATTATCTCTAATGATCCATCAAACTCAGTAATAGCTACAACTTTAATTTGTTTACCCAAGGTTAAGCCGATTTTTTCTAAATGTTTTAAATATGGAGAACTATGCTCGCTAACACCTGTTATCGTGCCGAAGTCATTTACGCTCAATTCTATCAATTTAGTAAAAGTAGCATCTTCAAATTTTCCATTTTTATCGGGGATAGGGTCTCCATGGGGATCAATTTTCGGGAAACCTAAAAAAGAATCTAACCGTTCTACCAATGCTGCAGATTTAATATGCTCTAACTGCTCTGCTACTTCGTGCACTTCATCCCACTTAAAATTTAGTTTGTCAACTAAAAACACCTCCCATAAGCGGTGTTTGCGCACAACTTTAATCGCTGCGTCCCTTCCTTTAGCCGTTAACGAAGCTCCTTGGTACTTTACGTAATCTACCAAACCCTTTTCCGATAGCTTTTTTAACATATCTGTAACCGATGCAGGCTTGGTTTGAATCTGCTCTGCAATGGCATTTGTTTGCACAGTTGCCGTTTTATCAGACAAATGATAAATTATTTTAAGATAATTTTCCTCTGTAAAGCTTTGCATTTAAATATATCTAACTTTTAATTTAGACAAATCTAAAAATTAATATTTAAAATTTATGTTATATTTTTTGCAAATTTTTAAAATTAAATTTGGTTATAGCAATGTCTTGATTTACCTTTGACGAATATGGCTGCAGAATTAGATAAAATAGATTTTAAAATTTTAAGAATTTTACAAGAAAACGGTAGAATTACGAACTTACTTTTATCTCAAGAAATAGGGTTATCGCCGGCGCCTACATTAGAGCGTGTGCGCAAACTTGAAATGGCTGGCTATATAAAAAGTTACCATGCTTTGGTTGATGAGGAAAAGCTTGGCTTGGGTATAAAAACATTTATCCAAATCCAATTAGATTTTCATAAAAACAACACCATTCAAATCTTTTTGGATGAAGTAAACCAAATAAAAGAAATTACCGAATGCCATCATGTTACTGGTCAAGCAGATTTTTTGCTTAAAGTTTATGTAAAGGATATTAAATCGTATGAACGTTTAATTATGGAGAAAATCAGCAAAATATCTGTAGTGAAAACTTTCCAAACGATGATGATTATGAGTACCACCAAAAAGGAGCCGATCGTGCCTTTGGAGTATTAAATTTCAATAGTTTTACCCATTTAGGTGTCTGAAAGAAGGTTTTGAGTTTTGATGGTTTTGCGCTTTGTCATCCCGAGTTTCGAGGGATCTATATTTTAGATTTTGATATTATTTTTTGCCAGCTAAAGCACTAGGCTTTAATCTGTTATTCTAGCGCAAGCGTCCCGCTTGTGATGTATTTGTAAATTAGAACAAGATATATTTAGGTTTAAATTGTTTTTAGTGTTAAGTCACAAGCGAGACGCTTGCGCCAGATTGGGGGAAATTATTTTTTGCCAGCTACAGCACTAGGCTTTAATCTGTTATTCTAGCGCAAGCGTCCCGCTTGTGATGTATTTGTAAATTAGAACAAGATATATTTAGGTTTAAATTGTTTTTAGTGTTAAGTCACAAGCGACACGCTTGCGCCAGATTGGGGAGACGCTTGCGCCAGATTGGGGCCAGATTGGGGTATACTAAAGACTCTTTGTTGTATGGGAAATTAAAAATTTCTTTCTATTCTGACTCAACTTTTAAATTAAATTTTGATGTACCATTTCTATTTGGAAGTTCAGGCAAATGGCTAGCTGGGGGCAGAGATGTGGAAGATTGGAATAGAATGTACTATAAGAGTTGGAAATTTCCAGACGAAGACTATCAAGGAAATCAATTTTCAGGTGTTTGGACCCAAGATTCAATTTTTTACATCAATGGAGCTACACCAAAGGATAATCAAGATTTTATTCAAGAAATATATTTTAAAAAAATAAAGCAGCCGTTCTAGCCCCCTCTGGCGCAAGCAAATAATCGTTAACTCTAGCGCATAGCGTCCCGCTTGTGCTAATTTAAGCTTTCGTCCTTTTGGGTTAAAAGCACTGCCCAAATTAAAAACCGTTAATTTTTCTTTTACTGTTTGCGCTGTTACCTGGCCTGCTTTTCCCAAGCAACGGGATAAAAAAATCGATAAAAGGGGTAGCGCGAGTGCAGAGAGCCTAGTTCCGATATTTCTTCGGGGCAAACTCGTGGGTTTTACCGATTTTTTGTGCAATGACCCCCTTTAGCGCAAGCAAATAATCGTTAATTCTAGCGCATAGCGTCCCGCTTGTGCTCGTTTCGGCTTTCGTCCTTTTGGGTTAAAAGCACCATCCAAATTAGAAACCACTAATTTTTCTTTTACTTTTTGCGCTACTACTTAGCCTGCTTTTCCCAAGCAACGGGATAAAAAAATCGGTAAAAGGGGTAAAGCGAGTGCAGAGAGCCTAGTTCTTCGATATTTCTTCGGGGCAAGCTCGTGGTTTTTACCGATTTTTGGTGCAATGACCCTGCGCTTAGGAATGCCAGCTCTTAAATGATCCAAATTAAATGTTTCATCTTAATTTTGCCGCTAAGTGCTAATCCAGAGAAATATGCGTTCATCAACACCTAAACCACTAATAAAATATGCATTCATTTTATGGTGTTATTTGCCAATCAATCGGTTTCAAATTATTTTTTATCAAAAGCTTATTTGCTTTCGAAAAATGGTTTGAGCCGTAGAAACCCGTATGCACCGAAAATGGGGAAGGGTGTGGCGCTGTTAAAACATGATGTTTTTTCTGATCGATTAACGAAGCCTTTTGTTGCGCATATTTGCCCCACAATAGAAAAACAATATTTTCTCGCTTTTCCGAGAGTGCTTTAATTACCTCATCGGTAAAAATTTCCCAGCCTCGTTTTTGGTGAGATCCAGGTTCTGAAGCCCGAACAGTAAGCGTTGCATTTAACAAAAGTACACCTTGTTGTGCCCATTGTGTTAAGTTACCATGGGTTGGTGTGTAAAAACCTTCAATGTCCGTAGTCAACTCCTTATAAATATTTTTTAATGAGGGTGGAATAGTCGTTCCTTTTTGTACAGAAAACGATAGTCCATGTGCTTGGCCAACCCCATGGTAAGGGTCTTGCCCTAAAATTACCACTTTAACATCATCGAAACGGGTACTATTTAATGCGTTAAAAATATCGCTTCCTTTCGGAAAAATTTCATAACCTCTTGTTTTTTCATCCTGAAGGAAAGATTTAAGACTTTTCATGTAGTCTTTCTCAAATTCTTCATTTAAAACCGCTAGCCAACCGGGTTCTATCGTTGCAGACATATATATATTTGGTGCTGTTGGTAGTTATTTTTTTAGGATGGCAAGTAAATCGCCTTCTAAAGTTGTTTTCGGGTGTTCTACAATTCTACCAATTTCTATACCTTTTCTGTCCATAATAATAAATGTGGGTACCTGTGTGATGTTTAAACCATCAATAATACCGTTTTCTGATTTCTTATTTCCATCAACAGCTATAATTTCAATATTTTTTTCTTTAAACTTTAAAGCATCTAACACTTTGTAAAAGTTAGGTACATTCACTTTGCTATCGCCACACCAAGTGCCTAAAACAATTTTGATTTTTTGGTTGTGTATTAGCTTTTTTATCTCAATGATAGTTGCAGCATCAGGGTTATACGCTTCATAAATAGGATCGTACATTTCTTTAAATTCTGGAAATGAAGTAATTCCTGCTCTGGTACAAGCGTTAATTAATACATCTTTATTTTTCGTTTGATCGTGGATTTTTTTATTAACTTCTTGTGCATTAACGTTCATGGCAAATAGAATTAGGCAAATGGTAAGGATGTTTTTCATGGTTTTATTTTTTTTGTTGAAATTATTGTTTTAAAATTTAAATTCTGCTATTTAAACACGATATTTGCAAAAATATATTTAGAATAAATTTTATGCCAAATTTTATCAGATTAATAATTGGGTTTGCGCTTTTGGGTGGTTCCGTTGCATTATTTTATTTCGGATTTTGGCCTTGGGGCATACTCGCTGTTTTATTAAGTATCATTGTAATTATAACTTTTTTCTTTAATGAGAACATGCTTTTAGCACAATGGTTTTTACGTAAAGATAATATGCCAAAAGCCGATATGTTTTTAAAGCGCATTACAAATTACGAAACTCAATTGGTTAAAGTACAACATGGCTACTATAATCTTTTAATAGGTTTAATACAAAGCAGAACAGCACCTATGCAAAGTGAAAAGTATTTCAAAAAATCGTTGGCTTTGGGTATGCAAATGGATCATAATATTGCATTGGCAAAGTTAAGTCTTGCCGGAATTTCTATTGCAAAAAGAAATAAGCGCGAAGCAACCATGTATTTAGCCGAAGCTAAAAAAGCAGATAAGAATAAATTATTGGCCGATCAGATTAAACAAATGAAAGATCAAATGGGGATGATGGATAAGCAACAACAAGTTAGATACAGATAACCAAAAAAATATTCCATTAAAAAGCCATTTCATTTTTTGAAGTGGCTTTTTTTATGGGCAAAACTCAAAATACCCTTTTATGGGTATTGCCATCACACGCTCATCACCATACATTTATATCATAAATTATAAACAAACGAATATGAACAATGTATCTAAATGGATGAGTTGGGAAGGTGGAATTGATTT
Organism: Pedobacter changchengzhani; assembly: GCF_004354365.1. Lineage (GTDB taxonomy): Bacteria > Bacteroidota > Bacteroidia > Sphingobacteriales > Sphingobacteriaceae > Pedobacter > Pedobacter changchengzhani. The sequence goes on along the minus strand of NZ_SJCY01000014.1, from coordinate 76,171 downwards.
AGTCGCCCTTACTTCTCCAGATTTTCAAATGCCAAATTTAATAGTCCACTTAGCGAGAATGGTAAATACACCAATTGGTTGCGCAGCAAGCGGTATGATTTTGTGGCAACCAGATCCTCAATCTGCACCAGCAGTAATGGGCTTCGTGAGTGATAATCAAACCGTGGGAGAATATTTCGGGCCAAACATTTTTGCAGATACGCCTTTTGAATTTGCGCCAGTGTTAAAGGCAGAAATTAATATTGATGTGACTAAAGATAAAGCACTTGCGGTTTGCAAAGTGGGCAATTATACTTTTGAAGTGGACATGACTGATTTTTCAGATCCGTATTTAATTGATAGAACGCCTTCGGCAATGCCTCCATTTTACCAACAAGGCGTAGAAATTCATGCACGCAAAACTGTTGTTAAAATAAATGGCGAGGCCATTAACCTAATTATTCCACCAGTGGGCATTACTGGGGGTCCAGCATCGGTAGTTTCTCCCAATGGCGTTTATGCCAGGTAATTTTTAATCTTTTATTGTTTTATTAAAGCTTGCCATTTAGTTGGTAGGCTTTTTTGGTTTTAAATAGCGTTAAATTACTGGTACCTCCAACTAAAATCGTATCCATTTATTTAGCAAAATTTAGAGATTAATTTCCCTCACACTACATCTGCAGTTTCTTTAACAATGTGATTGTTACATTAAATTAGGGAGAATAGATTATAATTTCGTGAACTTACAGCATGGCTAAAAATAATGAAATTTAACATTTACTTAACCTAGTATTACCTGTAAATTATTAAGTTTGAAAACTGTTACCTAAAATGATCTAATTTTTATCTTTTGAGGATAATTGTGAGTTTTAGTAGTCGATATTTATGTTGAAAATATTTAACGTATGCTTTTATCAAATTAATAACACTATTTAAAGTATAAAACCCAGATTGAATATGCTACAATTTAAAGTGAATTTACCCGCTAGAAAATTTTATTTTACGACAGCGAGAAACTTTTTAATTTTGCTTTTGCTAATCGCTTCTAGTTTTGCTGTGCAAGCGCAAAAAGCCAAAGTAACTGATAATACTTTGCCAAAACCGAAATTGGTGGTTGGTATCGTAATCGATCAAATGCGGTGGGATTACTTATATAGATTTTATGACAGGTATGGCGAAACTGGTTTTAAACGCTTATTAAAACAAGGTTTTAGTTGCGAAAATACCCTAATCAATTATATTCCATCGGTTACAGCGGTTGGTCACTCTACAATTTATACGGGTTCCGTACCTGCTATACACGGTATTACTGATAACAATTGGATTGATAGAGCAAGTGGAAAAAGTGTTTACTGCACCTCAGATAGTGCGGTGCAAAGCGTTGGTACGACTGGTAAATCGGGGCAAATGTCGCCTCGAAATTTATTGGCATCTACCATTACTGATGAGTTAGCAATTGCATCTAATTTCCAATCTAAAATTGTGGGCGTATCTCTAAAAGATAGAGCGTCGATACTGCCAGCCGGACACACGCCAACTGCTGCATTTTGGTTAGATGATGACTCTGGGAACTTTATCACCAGTAGCTATTATATGCAACAGTTGCCAAAATGGGTAAACGATTTTAATCAAGCAAAACATATTGATAAACTTATTGCTAAAGATTGGCATACTTTATATCCGATTGAAACCTACACACAAAGTTTACCCGACAATGCTATTTGGGAAGGAAAATTTAAAGGCGAAACAGAATCCATTTTTCCGCATTTAATTTCTAGTGTTTATAAAAACTCTCGCGAAGATTTTAGAGACACACCTTTTGGAAACACATTAACTTTAGAATTTGCAAAAGCAACTTTAGATGCTTACCAATTGGGAAAAGGTAGTGCGACAGACTTTTTAGCCATAAATTGTGCTTCGACGGATTATGTTGGACACATGTATGGACCAAATTCGGTTGAGGTTGAAGACGTTTACTTACGTTTAGATAAAGATTTGGGTGCTTTTTTCGATGCATTAGATAAGAAAGTAGGCAAAGGAAATTACACTGTATTTCTTACTGCCGATCACGGCGCCTCCAACTCGATAAAATTTAACCAAGCACATAAAATTCCATCAGAAAATGTGAATACAGGCGCGATAAGAGCATCCTTAAACGAATACCTGAAAGGCAAATTCGATGTAGAAAAATTAGTTACTCGAGTATCGTCTTACCAAGTTTATTATAATGCTGATTTAATTGATAAGAAGAAATTAGACTACAATTTAGTTAAACAAGAATCTATCAATTTTCTTCGTAAACAACCGGGTATATCTTTTGCGGTTGATTTAGATAACATTCAAGCAGCCTCTATACCAAATTACATTAAAGAGCGGATTATAAACGGCTACAACTATAAACGCAGTGGCGATGTTCAAATTATAAGTGATCCGGGCTGGTTTTCTGGTGGTTCAACAGGTACAACGCATGGTTTGTATGGCCCAACAGATACGCATATTCCATTAATATTTATGGGTTGGGGAATAAAACATGGTGCTACAAACCGCGAAACTTATATGACAGATATCGCACCAACGGTTGCAGCTTTCTTACATATTCAAATGCCTAATGGCGCAATTGGAAAACCTATTGTAGAAGTGTTAAGCAAATAACTATTCAAATGTTTCATGCTTTTGCAAGCTGTTAAATCAAAGAAGTCAAGCTTTAAAAGCTTGACTTCTTTTGTTATACTGTTTTGTAGAAGATGGCTGAGAAGGAAAATACATCAATATTTTTTTTTCGAATTCAAATTCGATTTTCTATAAATAGGAGTATAGTGTTTCATGCTTTTGTAAGCTGTTAAATCAAAGAAGTCAAGCTTTAAAAGCTTGACTTCTTTTGTTATACTGTTTTTTAGAAGATGGTTGAGAAGGAAAATACATCAATATTTTTTTTTCGAATCCAAATTCGATTTTCTATAAATAAGAATATAGTGTTTCATGCTTTTGCAAGCTGTTAAATCAAAGAAGTCAAGCTTTAAAAGCTTGACTTCTTTTGTTATACTGTTTTTTAGAAGATGGCTAAGAAGGAAAATACATCAATATTTTTTTTCGAATTCAAATTCGATTTTCTATAAATAGGAGTATAGTGTTTCGTGCTTTTGCAAGCTTTTAAATCAAAGAAGTCAAGCTTTAAAAGCTTGACTTCTTTTGTTATACTGTTTTTTAGAAGATGGTTGAAAAGGAAAACACATCACTATTTTTATCGAGAATTCAAATTTAATTTGCTACAGATAGCGGTATTATGCTTCATTAACAACCTTTTTTTTAAGGCAAAATTGGCCTGAAAAGCAATCTATTTTTTTTTGCATTCAAAATTAATTTCAATAAATAGAGGTCTAAATACCTTTAAATTTTTTCACCATAACAGTTCATAACAGTTAAATACCAATCATTTTTTACTTTCGATAAACCAAATATTAATAAATTATGCAAGCAATTTTAGGCGTATTCTTTCATTTCATCGGGGGTTTTGCTTCCGGTAGTTTTTACATCCCCTATAAAAAAGTAAAAGGATGGTCATGGGAAAGTTATTGGATCGTTGGCGGAATTTTCTCTTGGTTAATTGTACCGCCTTTGGCCGCATATTTAACAGTTCCAAATTTTACGCATTTTTTAACAAGTGCTAGTGGAAGCATTTTATTTTTAACTTACATATTTGGTGTATTGTGGGGCATTGGCGGTTTAACATACGGCTTAGGTGTTCGTTACCTTGGTGTTGCCTTAGGTAGTAGCATTATTTTGGGTCTTTGCATGGTTTTAGGCTCAATTTTACCATCAATTTATTTTGATATTTTCCCTAAAGAAGGAAAAGATACATTTACCATGTTTCTACATACCGATTGGGGACGAATGGTTTTATTGGGTTTATTGGTATGCGTTTTGGGTATAATCATCTGCGGTAAAGCAGGGATGATGAAAGAGAAAGAAATCAGCACTGCCGTTACCGATCCTCACGGTTTAGAAATTAAAACAGAATATAAGTTCGGTTTAGGTTTATTTGTGGGCATTGTTTCCGGTGTGTTAAGTGCGTGTTTCAATTTCGGTATCGAAGCTGGTAAACCTATTGCAGATGCCGTTAATACAGTTTGGAAAGCTGCAAACCCTACAGAAACTACAAATTTTCTATTTTCAAATAATGTAACCTATATTATCATCCTTTGGGGAGGTTTAACCACTAACTTTATTTGGTGTATGATTCTAAACGCTAGAAACAAAACATTTGGAGATTACGCAAACAAAAAAACACCTTTACTTAAAAACTATATCTTTTCGGCACTTGCCGGAACAACTTGGTTTCTACAATTCTTCTTTTATGGAATGGGAGAGAGCAAAATGGGGAATGGCGCCAGTTCTTGGATCCTGCACATGGCCTTCATTATATTAGTGGCAAACGTTTGGGGTATCGTGCTTAAGGAATGGAAAGGCGTTTCGAAGAAAACATACGTTACGGTTATAGTAGGTATTGTTACCATTATTGCATCCGTGTTAATTGTAGGTTACGGAAATTCAATTAAATAATTTTAAAAAGAAAAAATATCAATTATATGTCTGTTAAAGAAAGTAATTATAAATACGTTAGCTATTTGTGGGACGACCAAGAGGCTGCGAAATTAGAAGGTGATGAAGTTGCATTGCTTATATATCGTTCAAATCTTCTTGGTGCCGATCTCCGCTTAACTAATTATGGCGGTGGCAACACATCATGTAAATTAAATGAGGTTGATCCATTAACGGGTTTAGAAACCGAAGTGATGTGGGTTAAAGGTTCTGGTGGCGATTTAGGAACGCTGAAAAAAAGTGGTTTAGCGGCATTATATGTAGATCGTTTGCGTAGCCTCAAAAATATTTATAGAGGTGTAGAACATGAAGATGAAATGGTTGATTTATTTAACCATTGTATTTATGATTTAGCTTCAAAAGCGCCATCTATTGATACACCACTACACGGTTTTCTACCTTTTAAACATATAGATCACCTTCATCCAGATGCTGCTATTGCAATTGCGGCAGCGAAAGATGGCAAAAAAATAACCCAAGAACTGTTTAACGGAACAATTGGATGGGTAGAATGGAAAAAGCCAGGTTTTGAACTCGGCTTATCGCTAAAAAAATGTTTGGATGAAAATCCAGGTATTCGTGGTATCATGTTGGGTTCTCACGGTTTGTTTACCTGGGGCGATACTGCTTACGAAAGTTATGTAAATACGCTTGAGGTTATCGAAATCTGTTCGGCTTATTTACAAGAAAATTACGGTAAAAAAGGTCCTGTTTTTGGCGGACAAAAAATTGAAAGCGCAACTGAAGATAACCGTAAAAAGCAAGCTGCTTTATTAGCGCCCGTTTTACGTGGTTTATGCTCATCTAAACAACACATGATTGGGCATTTTACCGATGATGCTCGCGTACTTGAGTTTATTAATTCAAACGATTTAAGCCGACTTGCCCCAATGGGCACAAGTTGTCCTGATCACTTTCTGCGCACCAAAATAAGTCCGCTGGTTTTAGATATTGCCAATGATGCTGATTTAACTGATGTTGAAACTTTAAAGCAAAAACTTGTACCTGCTTTTGAAGCTTATCGTGCCATGTACACCAATTATTACGAAACATGTAAGCATGATAATAGTCCTGCGGTACGCGATACTAATCCAGTTGTAATTTTATATCCTGGCATTGGAATGTTTACTTTTTCTAAAGATAAACAAACCGCCAGAGTAGCTGCAGAATTTTATACCAATGCAATTAATGTGATGAAAGGTGCCGAAGCGGTATCAGAATATACTTCTTTACCTCATCAAGAGGCGTTTAACATCGAATATTGGTTGTTAGAAGAAGCAAAATTGCAGCGAATGCCTAAACCAAAACCATTAACTGGTAAAATAGCAATGATTACGGGTAGTGCAGGTGGCATAGGAAAAGCGATTGCTAAAAAGTTTGTAGCAGAGGGCGGTGTTGTTGTATTGAATGATATGAATGCCGAGCGCTTGCAAGAAGCAGGAGCGGAGTTCGAAAAGTTGTTTGGTAAAGATTCTTATTCGACTGTACAGTTAGATGTTACCAGTGCAACTGATATTGATAAAGCATTTAGTGCTGCTGCTTTAGCTTTTGGAGGCGTAGATATTATTGTGAATAATGCTGGATTATCAATTTCTAAACCAATTGGAGATCATACCGAAAAAGATTGGGATTTGTTGTATGATGTTTTGGTAAAAGGACAATTCTTTGTTACGCAAGCCGCCGCACTTACCATGCAAAAACAAAGCATTGGTGGCGATATTATCAATATTGTAAGTAAAAATGCATTGGTAAGTGGGCCAAACAATGCGGGTTACGGTAGTGCAAAAGCTGCGCAGTTACATTTAAGCCGTTTAAATGCGGCAGAACTTGGTGCCGATCACATTAGGGTTAATGTAGTTAATCCTGATGCTGTAATTAGCGACAGTAATATTTGGGCAGGTGGCTGGGCCGAGGGAAGAGCAAAAGCTTATGGTATTACGGTAGCCGAATTGCCTTCGTATTACGCAAAACGCACCTTGTTAAATCAAATTATTTTACCTGATGATATTGCCAATGCTTGCTTTGCGTTTGTTGGCGGGTTGCTAAATAAATCTACCGGAAACATTTTAAATGTAGATGGTGGCGTAGCAATGGCATTTGTAAGATAAAAATTACATCCCATTGGGATAAAAACAGATAAATTCGTCATCTCAATAATCGAAATAATTTATTGAGATGACGAAAAATAAAAACCGAATTTTAACCAAATTTTCTAGTAAGCTAACAATCTTATTCGTCATTATTAAGCGCATTGTTACTGCAAACTAGTTAAACCTAAATATATTCTAATGAAAATTGAGCACAACCAAATAGAACAGCACAACGATTCACTTTTAACTTCTCATCAACGCAAGTTAAATAATTTAAAGGCAGATTGGTCGCACTTGGATATTGAAAGCATTATTCAAAAACTTGTTGATTTTCAAATTGCAATTCCAAGTTGGGCATTAGGAACTGGTGGTACGCGTTTTGGCCGTTTTGCCATTACTGGTGGCGAACCGCGCACCATTGAAGAAAAAATTGAAGACGTTGGTTTATTACACGCCTTAAATGGCGCAAGTGGATCAATTTCTTTACATATTCCGTGGGATATACCACAAAATGCTACGGAGTTAAAAGCTTTAGCCTCTAGCTATGGTTTAACTTTCGATGCCGTGAATTCAAATACTTTTCAAGATCAGGCTGATGCTGCACATAGTTACAAGTTTGGATCGTTACAAAATGTAAATAAGGCTATTCGCAAACAAGCTATTGAACATAATATTGAAGTAATTAAACAAGGTGTTGCTTTAGATTCGAATGCTTTAACGGTTTGGTTAGCAGATGGATCATGCTTTCCAGGTCAATTAAACTTTCGTAAAGCATTTGAAAATACGTTAGAAAGTTTAGAAGAAATTTATTCGGCTTTGCCAGAAGATTGGAAAATGTTTGTAGAGTACAAAGCTTTCGAACCGAATTTTTATTCTACCACAGTTGGCGATTGGGGTCAATCGTTATTGTACGCAAGTAAATTGGGTAAAAAAGCTTATACTTTGGTCGATTTAGGTCACCATTTACCTAACGCTAACATCGAGCAAATCGTTTCCTTATTACTAATGGAAGGTAAGTTAGGCGGTTTCCATTTCAACGATTCGAAATATGGCGACGATGATTTAACCGCAGGAAGTATTAAACCTTACCAACTTTTCTTAATTTTTAACGAGTTGGTTGAAGGTATGGATGCTAAAGGAATGAACCATGCGAAAGATTTGGGTTGGATGATTGATGCATCTCACAACGTAAAAGATCCTTTAGAAGATTTATTACAATCTGTTGAAGCGATTATGTTGGCTTATGCACAAGCATTATTTGTTGATAGAAAAGCATTAATCGAAGCCCAAGAAACAAATGATGTTGCAAAGGCGCAAGAAATTTTACAAAATACTTTCCGTAGCGATTTAAGATCGATTGTTGCAGAAGCTAGATTGAGAGCAGGAGCGGCACTTTCGCCAATTGGTTTGTACCGCAACTTGAGTTGCAGAAATAATTTGGTGCAGCAACGTGGGCAAAAAACAGTAGCCACAGGTTTATAATTTAACGCAAATAAGTTATAAAACATGCCCAAACCCGTTATAGCCATTTTCGATGTAGGAAAAACAAATAAAAAGCTTTTCCTACTGGATGAAGATTATAATATTGTTTACGAACGCAGTGCACGCTTTATCGAAACTGAAGACGAAGATGGAGAACCTTGTGAAAACTTGGATAGTCTGAAATCTTCAGTTTATGATTCTTTACAACAGGTTTTTCAGCTTAAAGAATTTGATATTAAAGCCATAAATTTTTCTACTTATGGTGCAAGTTTTGTCTATCTCGATGAAAAAGGGAAGCCACTTACACCATTGTATAATTATTTAAAGGAATATCCGGAAGATTTAAAAAATGAATTTTACGCCAAATATGGTGGTGAAGATAAAGTTTCGCAAGATACGGCTTCGCCAATTTTGGGTAGCTTAAATTCTGGCCTTCAGTTATATCGTTTAAAGAAAGAACAGCCCGCAATATTTAAAAAAGTAAAATGGGCTTTGCATTTACCGCAATATTTAAGTTTTTTAATTACTGGCAAAGCCGTGGCCGATATTACAAGTATTGGTTGCCATACTCATCTGTGGGATTTTTCTAAAAACCAGTATCACAAATGGGTAAAAGAAGAAGGCATTTTCGAAAAATTAGGTACTTTAATGCCTGCCGATTCTTGCTTACCAACCACATACTTAGGGAAAGAATATGAAGTTGGTATTGGCTTGCACGACAGTTCTGCTGCATTAATTCCGTATTTAGCAAACTTTGCAGAACCTTTCGTATTGCTATCTACCGGAACTTGGTGCATCAGTTTAAACCCATTTAATCAAATTCCTTTAACCGCCGAAGAGCTTAAACAAGATTGTTTATGTTACATGACTTACAAAGGGAAAGCAGTTAAAGCATCGAGAATTTTTGCTGGTAATGAGCATGAAAAACAGTTAACACGCATTGCAAAACATTTTGACAGAGCTGCGTACCTGTTCAAACACTTAAAGTTCAATCCTTCAATCGTTTTAAAATTAAACTACAAATTTCCCGAAAATAAGGAAGTAGCTACTTCGTTCTCAGCAAACTCTGCCTTTCCTGATCGTGATTTAAACCTTTTTAATACTGCTGAAGAAGCCTATCATCAATTTATTTTCGATTTAGTTAAACAACAAGAATATTCGCTAAAATTAATTTTAAGTGATGGTGTTAAGCGCATCTTTGTTGATGGCGGTTTCAGTAAGAACGAAATTTATATGCATCTGCTTTCTGGCGCAATTCCGAATACAGAAGTATATGCTTCATCGGTTTCGCAGGCAACGGCAGTTGGTACGGCATTATCCATCCATACCGCTTGGAATGAGAGTGCAGTACCAACCAGTATTATTCAGTTAAAATATTATTCGGCTTTACCGCCAACGATGTAATTTTGAGTTTTTTTAATTTTTAAAACCGATGCATTAATCAGTTAATTTCATTTCAATTTTTCTTAACTTAGAAATTCATTAGCCAAAACATTTAGATTTTGAAGCCAGAAGATATCATATCCCACATTCATGTTGATGAATTTTCATCAACACCAAAATATAAGCAATTAACAAATGCTATTTTAGCAGCTATAGAAAGTGGTAAGTTGAAGAAGAAAAGCCTTCTACCATCTATCAATGAGCTTAGCTTTAGATTGGAGATGTCGAGAGATACTGCAGAAAAAGGCTATCGGTATTTACGCAAGCTCGGCGTAGTAGAATCGGTACCTGGTAAAGGATATTTTATTACAAATACCGATTTTTTGCGCAAATTTAAAATATGCTTGCTTTTTAACAAATTGAGTACGCACAAAAAAATTGTTTACGACTCTTTTACCAAAACAATAGGCGAACAAGCCACCATAGATTTATTTATTTACAACAACGATTTTGCGCTCTTCAAAAAGTTGCTTATCGGTAAAAAAGACGATTATTCTCACTTTGTGATTGTGCCACATTTTTTAGAAGGTGGTGAGAATGCGTACGAAATAATCAACACCATACCAAAAGAAAAATTAATAATTTTAGATAAGCTCCTGCCGGGAGTAACAGGCGATTACGGCGCAGTTTACGAAAATTTTGCGCAAGATATTTATGCTGCGTTAGAGCAGGCTTTGCCCAAATTGGAGCGGTACAATACCATTAAAATTATCTTCCCCCGAAATAGCTATTTTCCGCAAGAAATTTTAAACGGCTTTTATAAATTTTGTCAGCAATACGCTTTTAACCATAAAGTAATACACAACATTATGGAAGAGGAAATTAATATTGGCGAAGTTTACATCAACCTTATGGAGGATGATTTAGTTACCTTAATTGAGCGGTTAATTCTTTTAAAGCTTAAAGTAGGAAAAGATGTTGGCGTAATCTCATACAATGAAACCCCTTTAAAGCGAATAATATTAGACGGAATTACCACAATATCGACCGATTTCATGATGTTGGGAAGCAAAGCAGCCGAATTTATATTAAACAATGAAACTGAAAAATTTCAGGTACCTTTCTACTTAAAACTTAGAAACTCGTTGTAAAATAAAACGCCAGTTTAAGATATGTAAATAATATAACGTTTAACAGATTATTACTTTTACTCCTTTTTCTTCGATTTGTTGCACAATGTCGGCAGAAACTTTATCATCGGTAACGATGTAATCAACTTGCTCGAAGCCACAAACTTTCCCTAATCCACGTTTATCAAATTTCGAGCTATCTGCAAGAATAACAACTTTTTGTGCGCTTTTAATCATCCGTTGATTTAACATGGCTTCGGGTATGTTTGTAATAGAAAAACCGAAATCTAAATCGATTCCATCAACGCCTAAAAATAGCATGCAACAAGAAATTTCGCCGAGTAAGCTTTCTGCGTGCGCACCAACAACAGCAGAAGAATTCGGCTTAATCATTCCGCCCAGTTGTAGAACTTCTATATTAGGGCGGTTGCTTAATTCTAAGCTAACTTTAAGTGCAGGCGTAATTACCGTTAACGGTTTTGTGGGATGCAAAATTCGGGTCAATTCAAAAACTGTTGTCCCAGGACCTAAAGAGAGCGAATCGCAATCATTGATTAAGGTCAATCCTAGTTTTGCTATTTTTTGCTTTTCACGGGCATTAATCAGCACCTTCTCTTCAAAACTTCGTTCGTTGGCATAGGGGTTTTTAATTGAACCGCCACCTCTGGTTCTAAACAATAAGCTCTTATTTTCTAATAGCTTAAGGTCCTTGCGGATGGTAACGCCAGAAACTTCCATTAAATCGATTAACTCGGTAATGTTAACTTTTCCGTTTTCTTTTAATTTTGTGATAATAAATTCATGCCTATCGGTAATACTTTTCATTTGGCGAGGTTAACAAATTTTAGATGGTTAGCAATTTGATGCAATTTACTAATGACAAAAGTAACTTTAAAATAGAAAATTTGATAAAGTTTAGCGTTTTTTAACAAAAAGGTTAATTTAGTTTTTATGTAGAAGTATAAAAACGGCAATTAATTCCACTTTCAAAAAAACTAAATTTGATTTTATTTCGTTTATTTTAATAAATTGTTTTACTGCAAAGTGCATTGCATTTAATCACCGAATTTGCATGTTTTCGCAGAAGCGATGCAATAACAACAATCAGCATATCGTTATTAAACTAGTAAAATAAGGTACGGAACTTAAAAACTTATATATGAATTATTTAGAGAAAATTTATATTTCTGGCGGAACAGTTTATGTTATATTATTGATTATTGGGTTGATGAGCTTTGATTACATTCAGAAAAGAAAAAAAATTCGATCGAAGTACAAAAGATAGAAATTGGAATTTTTAGTAGGAAGCACTTTTTAAAAAGGTGCTTTTTTTATGTCCGATGAGTTTTATTCCATATCGTTGATAACAATTCCTCTTCATTAAGAACATATTCAATTTTTTTTAAACTAATTTTTAGTTGTGGGGTTTAATTCATAGAAATGGTTAACAAATGTTTGAATTAGAACAAGAAAATAGAAAAGAATGAGTTTAAGTAAAAATAGGAGTGAGAGCGGCACGCATAGAAAGTTAACCTTTAAAGGTATCTGGGAAGTGCTAAAAAATTCGTTCGCTGGTTTTTCTGACCATAAAATAACCAAAATGAGTGGTTCTTTGGCCTATTACACTGTTTTTTCTATGGCACCACTTTTGGTTGTGATTATTTCGCTATGTGGCATTTTTTTGGGGAGAGAGGCAGCGGCAGGACAAGTTTATGATCAATTAAAAAACTTTTTAGGCAATGATACAGCCATTCAACTGCAACAACTTATTCAAAAAGCATCTATAGGAAACAAAGGAAATATTGCTTTTATTATCGGTTTGGTAACTTTACTCGTTGGCTCAACTACTGTTTTTGCGGATATTCAAGACTCTATTAATACAATTTGGGGTATTAAACCAAAACCGAAGAGAGGATGGCTTAAATTGTTGAAAAGTAGATTTTTATCATTTTCGGTAATTATCAGTTTAGGTTTTTTATTGTTGGTTTCGCTAGGGGTAAATGCGTTATTAGATGCATTTAGCAGTCGGTTACAAGCTCAATTTGAAGACATTTCAGTTGTGGTTTTTTATGTATTGAACCTCGCAATAACAGTGGTTGTAATCACTTCAATTTTTGGCGTAATTTATAAAGTTTTACCCGATGCTGAAATTAAATGGAAGGATGTATTTGCCGGCGCGTTAACCACCGCAATTTTATTTATGATTGGTAAATTTGCGATTTCCATTTACATTGGCAAAAGTAATATTGGCAGTACTTATGGTGCAGCGGGTTCATTGGTTGTACTGCTTTTGTGGACTTATTACTCTTCAATTATTTTATATTTTGGTGCCGAATTTACCAAAGCCTATGCCTTAAAGTATGGCTCGGAGATTCATCCTGCCGATTATGCGGTAACTACAAAACAAGTTGAGGTAGAAACAGAAGGAAAATCCATTCAGGAAAGTGAACAATTAAAACCTCAGAAAAAAAAGTAATAAACTCGTAGCCATTTGTTTAAAGTTCATTTTTTTACTTCGCGATATTTTTATTTCAAAAAAAGACCTATCTTCGTATCCAAATAACATAATTACATCTCGTTAATGGATATGATTGATTTACAGCTTTATTTAGAAAGTGGAATTTTAGAACTTTATGTTCTTGATGACCTTTCGCCTGCCGAAAGGTTGGAAGTTGAAGCGATGATTGTAAAATATCCTATCTTAAAAGATGAGCTTTTCGAAATTGAAGCGTGTTTAGAAAATTTTGCAAACTTAAATGCCAGTAATCCTGCTGCACATTTAGAAGACATTACCATAAACAGCATCTTAAAATCAGAAAATGAACAGTTTGATGATTTAAGTAATTTGCCATTAATTCACAAATTTTCTGATTTTTCAAAATGGCAAAATTTAGTAAATAATACTGATATTCCTGCTTTTGAGTATGGAAAAGCAGTGAAAATTTTGCGCCAAGATGAGCGTGTGTGTCAAATGCTTGTAGTTTCTATGACTGATATTGAACAAGAAACACATAAAAATGAACATGAAAGCTTTTTAATTTTAGAAGGCGAATGTAAATGTGTAGTTGGCGAAGAAATTAGATTTATGAAAGCTGGAGATTTTATGCCGATTCCGTTGCATACACTACATCATGTAGAAGTTTTAAGCGAGCGCGTTACTGCAATACTCCAACACGTAGCCGTTTAATTGCGTAACAAAACGTAATTTTCTCTAGCCTAATCGAACAAATAACCACTGTAGGCCAAACCTTTCGCCACGCTCTTAAAATTATCGCCAGAATTGATTGAGGTATTCGGAAATTTAGTCTTAAATAAATCCTGCACCGCCTGCACCATAGATGTTCCACCTGTTAAAAACAAACAATCAACGTCGTCTGCATTAAAGTTATTTTCCAACATAAAACGGTTTAAGTATTCATCTATCCGCAAAATATCTTTCGAAATGATTCCGTTATAACCATCAGCGCTAATTTCTTCATTAATTTTAATATCCAAATTTTTATATTTAAACACCGCTTTGTTAGCTGAAGGAAGCAGAATTTTAGTTTCTTCTATGGATCGAAATAAAGAATACCCCAAATTATGATCGATGAGTGTAATTAAGTTTTTGAATTTAGGATTGTTGTTAGAATAGTAGTAGTAATCTTCAATGTCGTTCTTTATTCTTAGGCCGTTAAAAAAGTTCATCTTATCCCATGTACAAATATTTGCAAATAACGACATAGGCACTGTTAAAACCTTACCAGGTGTGGCTTCATATTGAATGCCTTTGCCGAAATAAGGCGTACCGCGATCCCACATAAAGGCAGAATCCAGACTATCGCCACCTATATAAATACCGCCAGAAGCAATCATATCTTGTTGCCGATCTTTGGTGCCTACTTTTTTTGGATCTAATATTAAGTAAGTAAAATCGGTCGTACCACCACCTAAATCGGCCACCAATACCCTTTCTCTATTTACAATAGTTTTTTCGTAGGCAAATGCAGCGCCAATAGGTTCAAACTGGAATCGCAAATCGGTAAAGCCTGCATTTTCAGCAGCTTTTTTCAATCGAGTTTGAGCCAATGTGTCTTTTTGGGTACTTTCATCATCAAAAAATACTGGTCGCCCGATAACCGCCTTTTTACAATCAACGCCCGTAATCACATCAGCCTTTTCTTTTAAATCCTTAATAATCAGCGTAACTAAATCAGATGCTGTATATCTTCTATTCTGAATGCGTGTTTCGGTAAATGTTGATCGAGATAATATCTGTTTGATAGATTTAATGAATCGCCCCTTCATTCCTTCTTCCAAATAAGATGCAATGGCATTTTCGCCGATTACGTAGGGATACGGGTCGGAAATATTAGTAACGTGTTTAAAATATATTAATGAAGGTATAGAGATGGTTTCAATAATTTCCTGCTTATCCTCATCAAAAATTGAGAGTGCCGAATTGGTTGTTCCAAAATCTATTCCGTACAAAAAGGTGCTCATAAATTTAATGCTTTAGCCCAAGCCGCCTTAAAAAAATGCGGGTTGCAAAAGTATTAAAATTTGTGAAATGAGGTTTAACTATTTGATAAAATTGTTGCACAATAAGCTAGTTGGCCAAAAACTGCGCTACACGCTGGGCAAAATCATTCAGATCGAAAGGTTTATTTATGAAATCTTCGGCTGCACATTTCGCTTTTACCGTATTCAAATAGTTGTTTGCCGACATCATCATTACCGGAATTCGACGAGTTTTTACATTTTCTTTTAGAGCTGTGCAAATGTCTATTCCATTTCCATCGGGTAACACAATATCTAAAATTACCATATCCGGAAGTTGTACATTCATCTCTCGCCAAAAAGCTTTAGAATTTTGGCAAGCTTTTACTTCGTAAAATTCTTCGACTAGTAAAAACTCGATAATCTCGCGGATGTTAGGATTATCCTCAACTACATAGATGCACTTGTTCATAAGCTCTATATTTAAGTGTAATAGCTTAACGAATTTGAAAGTGAAGTGTTTATACAACTTACTCACATTTGATTAGTTATCAACGTTTTATAAATATATAATCAATTAAACGGTAATAATCATGCTTATTTTGGCAGAAAAATTAATCGCTAATGTGGCTTGCCATGGCTGTTTTAATAATAAACTCACAAATTTTGTTTGCAATTTCTTCATTCTTATACAACTCATGCGTGCTATTTTGGTAAATTTTCGTCGGTAAACCAATTTGTTTAAACCAATCATCTGCAGGTTTATAGGTGTCATTTTCTCCAAAAATTAAAGTGATGTGTGCATTTGGTTTAGCTGTTTCATATCGCAGCCGAGTAGAAGATATTGCAAACAAATATTTTGCCTTTAATCCCTTTAAAATGGCTATCCAGCCGATGTATCCGCCGATACTAAAACCTAAAATATACGTGAAATTTTGGTCTTCCTCTGTTAAACGCTCAATTGCTTGCGTAAGCCCACCGGCAATAAATTGCTGATGAATAGCTTTCTCTGAATAATCACTTTTATCAATACATCCCAAGTCACAAACATCGAAATAACTTATATCAAAATATATTTTGAGCGTATCAAGATAGTATTTGATCCAATCTGATTTTTCTTTTCCCCATAAATCGGAAAGTATAGCTAACCTCGGTTTCATAATATTTGAATTTTCCAAAATGGATTTCGAAAGTAAACATTATTTGGACAGTTTCCATTTTTTGCAATTGTAAATACCTCCACCCAAAAAATTAGGATAGAAGTAAGATGCAGTAATTCAAAACATTGAAATTAATGTGAAAACTCAAATTTTTATGATAGAAAAGCTATTGTAATAGGATGGGAAACACGCTTAAATCTTCTCAACAAACACAAAAATAAAACTTTACATTTCTATTAAAATAATAAAAGTACTTTAATACTTTTATTTAAAATAAAAGTCTAATTTTACGCCATGATAAATAATTAATATTTGATTTAAGATTAAAATAAATTTAACCAAACACTTCACAAAAATGGAAGCTACATTAGAAAACATTTTAGACGTAACAGTTCTAGATCCAAGAGTAAAACACCCTACAATTTTTCAACATTATGATGCATTGGAGGAGGGCGAAAGTTTAACCATCCATAACGACCATGACCCTAAACCTTTATATTACCAACTTTTAGGCGAAAGAGGAAATGTATTTACATGGGAATACTTAGAAGATGGGCCAGAATTGTGGCGCGTAAAAATTCGTAAAAATATTACAGGTGAGTGCGAAGAAACTTTGGGCGAAATTGCAGTAAAGGATTTACGTAAAGCTGAAATATTTAAAAAATATGGATTAGATTTTTGCTGTGGTGGTAAAAAAACAGTTAAAGAAGCTTGCGCCGATAAAGGCTTAGATGTAACCAAGGTGGAGCAGGAATTGCAACAATTGGATAAAGTGCAGCTAACAAAAGGCGTACCTTATGATGCATGGCCGATTGATTTTTTAGCAGATTATATTGTAAACACGCACCATAGTTACGTAAAGAAAAGCATTCCTGATTTACTTGCCTATAGCAAAAAAATTATGCAGGTGCATGGCAGCGGGCATTCAGAACTGACCGAAGTTTACGAACTCACAAAATCAGTTGCGAACGAATTAACCGAGCACATGGTAAGCGAAGAAACCATTTTATTCCCTTACGTGAAGGAATTGGTAAAAGCTGATAAAAATTCGGTTTTAAATGAGGAGAAAATTGCCAGTATTGCCGAGATGGAAGCCGAACACGATGCTGTTGGCAGAATGTTGGAGCGCATAAGGTTGATTACAAATAATTATGCCTTGCCAGCCGATAGTTGTGCAAGCTATGCACTTACTTTTAAGCTGTTACAAGATTTTGAAGATGATTTATTCTTGCACATTCATTTAGAAAACAATATCCTTTTTCCTAAAATGATTAAGTTACAAGAAAGCTTAAAAAATTAGTTATCAGTACGTTAAAATGTAAATACATTTCATAACATACATTTGTTTGGGTAAGTGAGTTGAATTTACCCAAACAAATGTTAACAAATACCATGGAAAAGATTAATGTAAATTCTAAAATCGGGAGGATTATAAAATTGAATCCAGATGCTCTGGAAGCGATTGTAAGCATAAATCCGAAATTGGAAAAATTGCGAAACCCCATATTGAGGAAAATTTTAGCCAATAGAACCAGTATTGCGATGGCTTCTAAAATGGTAGGTAATGCGCCCGAAGAGTTTTTTGCTAAGTTACGGCCTTTAGGATTTGAGGTTGATAATGAAGTTATTTCTACCGAGACTGAACCTAATGATGTGCCTGCATTTGTTGCTCAAGTTACAAAAGACCAGGTTGCTGAGTTTGATGTAAGAGAACTATTGTCATCTGGACAAGACCCTTTAAATGCAATTTTGGAAAGGGTTAAAATTTTAAAAACTGGACATGCGCTTAAAATAATTAATACTTTTGAGCCTATTCCACTGGTTAAAATGCTCGAAAAAAAAGGTTTTATCATTTACGTCGATAAAATAACAGATCAGCATATTGAAACTTATTTTTACAAATCTTTAGAAGTTGAAAACGCTGTTGACGAAAAGCTTGAAAAGGCTAGTGGTAGCGAATGGGATAGCTTAACGGAACGATTTAAAGATAATTTAATTACTGTTGATGTTAGGGAAATGGAAATGCCGAAACCAATGCATACCATTTTGGGCGAACTGGAAAAACTGCCACTAAACACCGCTTTATTTGTTTACCATAAAAGAATTCCAGTTTTTTTATTACCAGAATTGGCCGAGCAAGGGCTCGAATATCGCCTTCAGGAAATAAGCGACAGCGAAGTACATTTACTAATTTATAAAAACTAAAATGTTCACGGCAGGTACCAATAGTCCGATAAAAAACACCGATTACCGTGTAGTACTTCCATTTTATGCTTATGCAGCTTTGTCTTTTTTAGTGGCAACTCTCTTAATTAGTTTTAATGTTGATTCCTTTACGCAGCATCACTTTAATGGAAAAACCTTGGCAATTACGCATACAATGGCATTAGGCTGGGGTACAATGATGATTTTGGGCGCCAGTCATCAATTATTCCCGGTATTAATAAAAGGTAAACTCCACAGCATTCATTTGGCGCATATATCGTTCATTTCCAGTGCGCTTGGCATACCAATGTTAGTTTATGCCTTTTACAATTTGAATTTTGGTTTAATGGCCGATTTTGGTGCAGTCTTTATCAACTTTGCCGTAATTAGTTATTTAATCAATTTAACCATCAGCATTGTTAAAAGTAAAAAAACTAACGTACATGCTGTTTCGGCTTTTACCGCGGTAATTTGGCTGTTGGTAACCACCTTTGTTGGCTTGCTACTTGTTTGCAATTTTCAAACACCTATATTTTCTAAATCATCAGTTTATTACTTATCTCTGCATGCACACTTGGGTATTATTGGTTGGTTTTTATTGATGATTGTTGGCGTAGGCGCAAGGCTAATTCCGATGTTTTTAATCTCCAAATATGAAAACACAAAAATATTATGGTGGATTTATGGGTTAATTAATACAGGTTTAATTACGTTTATCATCACTTTTACTCTAGGTGCAAATATTGTTTTTAGCTTAATGCCGATAGGATTTATACTTGCCACATTAATATTATTTAGCCGATATATTTATAAAGCTTACCGATTGCGCATTCGTAAAAAAATAGATGGACAGGTAAAAATCTCTATGGTATCAGTTGCATTAATTGGCATTCCATTGGTTGTAATTACTGGCATAATTTTAATTTTTTCTAGTTTAGGGCATCAACAATTTGTAATGCTTTATGGCTTTACCATCTTTTTTGGTTTTATTACAGCAATTATTTTGGGTATGACTTTTAAAACATTACCTTTTATCGTTTGGAACAAAGTTTACCATCATATTGCTGGTTTAGGTAAAACGCCAAATCCAAAAGAACTTTTTAAATCTAAAATTTTTGTGGCCAACGTGATCAGTTACTTTTTAGGGTTCACCATCCTTAGCTTTGGTATTATCAATACAAATACGATTACACTAAATATAGGCGCTATATTATTGGTAATCAACGCAGTATTTTACAACATTAATGTATTTACGATATTATTTCATCAACCAAAACTACAATGAACGTAACTACAAATAACGAGCTTAAAAGTACAATTGGTTTATCGGGTTTATACTATGTAATGGATCCAGAAATTGGATTGAATATTGTAGATTTGGGTTTAATTTACGAAATTCAGTTTGATGAAGACAAACATTTGATTACGGTAATTATGACGCTTACCACGCAGTTTTGTCCAATGGGCGAATCGATTGTAGATGCAACTACTCAGGCAATGCAAGAGCGATTTCAAGATTACGAAATTAACGTAAAACTTACCTTTAACCCACCATGGAATCCGGATATGATTTCGGAAGAGGGAAACGAATTTTTAAACGCATAATATGTTAAGTAACACTTGTAAAACAGCGATAAAAGCAGTAATCTATTTGGCGTCAAAATCTGCTCGTAACGAGAAGGCGGGAGTGAAAGAGGTTGCGCAACACATCAATGCGAGTGAGCATACGGTAAGTAAGCTATTGCAAAATTTAGTAAAACAGAAAATCATAAACAGTATTAAAGGCCCTACAGGAGGTTTTTTAATTACCGAACAGCAACGTTTACAACCCATTATAAATATTGTAAATACCATTGATGGGCAAGATATTTTTACCGAATGTGGTTTGGGATTGAGTAAATGCTCATCTACACACCCGTGCCCAATACATAACGAGTATAAAAAAGGTAGAGAAATTATCCAGACCATATTTACCGAAAACAGTATTAATGTTTTGTGTGAGCCAGTAGAGAATGGTTTGGCGCATTTAATTGGTTAGCACTAAAAAGTAAGTAATAAAGCATGATAAATTAATCTGTTATGAAAAGGCAAACATACTACACTACCGCCAGCGAGGCTATGAATGAATTGGCAAAGAAAGGTTATACCACAGATTTTGAAGTGCTTAAAGAGCAAGACTGCTTGGTGTGTAAACAAACGGCACAGCAACTTTCGCCCGATGAATTTATAATTGATGAAACCCACCGTTTTGATGGGGAAACCGATCCTGGCGATGAAATGATTGTGTATGCAATTTCATCTCAAAAACACAGTTTAAAGGGAATTGTAGTGAACGGTTATGGCACTTATGCCGATCCAGATATTTTTAAAATTGTAGAACGTTTAAAACAGAAATCAATTACGAAAGAGAAACCGATTAAACGAAGTGAAATATTGAAGCCTTTGAGTAGGGAACACCATCATGCTTTGTTATTGTGCTGGAAAATTAAAAACGGGTTAAACAAAGGCGTGTCTCCCGAAAGGATAAAGAAGTATGCCGATTGGTTTTTTAAGCAGCACCTCTTACCACATTTCGATATTGAGGAAAAATATGTTTTTATTGTTTTAGGCGATGAACATCCAATGGTTAAAAAGGCAAAAGGCGATCACCAGCATTTGATTCAACTTTTTACAACGGATGGGAATTTAGAGCAAAAACTACAGACGATTGAAGAA
Source organism: Pedobacter changchengzhani (assembly GCF_004354365.1). GTDB lineage: Bacteria > Bacteroidota > Bacteroidia > Sphingobacteriales > Sphingobacteriaceae > Pedobacter > Pedobacter changchengzhani. Next base: position 54,949 of record NZ_SJCY01000014.1, on the reverse strand, counting down.
ACTTTACAAAATCACGTTAGGTTTGAAGAACGCACTTTATTTAACGAAGTGCAGAAATATGCAACAGAAAGTCAATTAAAGGATATTGAAACGTTCCATGTTGAAGAGAAATTCGAAGATAATATGGCTGATCCGTTTTGGGTGTAGTTGATTTATCAGGATGTAAGTGCTAGTACACTTCGCGTCCTTCGCAAATAGGCGGGAATTTTAAAATAATAAATTGCGTTTTCATTCGCATTAGATTCCTGTTTTCACCTGCCCACGGTTTTCACCTGCCCACGGTTTTCACCTGCCCACGGTTTTCACCTGCCCACGGTTTTCACCTGCCCACGGTTTTCACCTGCCCACGGTTTTCACCTGCCCACGGTTGAAACCGTGGGCTAGTATTTCCTGAAATGAAATATTATTTACTTATCTGGCTCAAATCCATATAATTTCAAAAACTCATCATATTCATCTTGAAAACTTTTGGTCTTGTGGTGTTGCTTCTGATTTTGTATGTATTTGAAAACATTTTCAACTCCCGACTCTGACACAGAAAAGGCAGCATATCCTGTTTGCCAAGCAAAATGCTCGGAAATTAAGTTATTTTCATTTACAAAATGGGAGCTACTTCCTTTTATCTGCTTCATAACATCTGCTATTGATTTTTGTCGAGACAATAAAAATAAGCAATGAATGTGGTCTGGCATGCCATTAACAATTCGAGGGAGACAACCTTGTTCTCGTAATTGCTCGGTAATGAAATCGTAAACCCTTTTTTCTATATTTTCGTGAACTAATGGCACTCTAAATTTAGTTCCCCAAATCCCGTGTATCCAAATTTTGTTATATGAGTGTGACATGGCGTTTTAATTTTATTTGAGATTGAATTGTAGGTTATATAACTGGATACCAACAATTTATGTTGAAATTAACCATTTATTTTTTAAAATTCAAATTAAACCATTGAAATGGTTTTTTATTTCTCATTCCTCCCACGGTTGAAACCGTGGGTTGGGCATCATTCGAACCGTGATTTGGGAAAAATCAAAAAACCATTAAAATGGTTTGGATTCGCTTGCTTCTCCCACGGTGGAAACCGTAGGTTGGCCATTATTCGCACACGAATTTATCGATTTGGACTTTGTGCCCTGTTAAACCATTAAAATGGTTTGGTATTGTAATTACTAGCCCATGTTTTAACATTAGCCCACGGTTTCAACCGTGGGCTAATAATTCTAATCACAATATCCCAAATGGATTTATCCATTTACAACTTATTTTGCAATAATTAATAAATTCATTTTTGTAAAGCGTAAAAAAAGTCCATCTCTTTCGAAATGGACTTGTATTAATTACTTAAGAAACTCGTGGATTCTTAAAATAAAATGTAAATTTTAAAACTTAAATTATTAATTAAACCTTGACTGCTAAAATTAAAATTTGTCCATTCAGAACTATAGTTTGCGCCCATACTAGGCGTATTTTCTTGTTTAGTTGAAGAATAAACGATGTCAGCAGATAACAAACTTGTCTCTAAAGCAAACCTTTTTGATACAAACCATGTAATACCGCCGTTTGCACCTAATGAATATTGGTTAGAATTAAACTTTTGTTCAGCATTATTATTTGTAATGCTTGAAGCTTCTTTGGTACTAAAGTAGCCAACTTTTCCACCTGCATAGGCATATAGGGTTTTGTACAAAGGGTAGTATTTTTGATAACTTACATTACCACCATAACTTTTCAAAGTGTTCGACGGATTATTCAAATTTTCATATTTACCATGTCCGTAGGATAAGTCAACTCCAACTTTAGCATTGTCTTTAACAAAATAGCCATAACCTAACGAGAAGTTGTTGGTCGTGTTTTTCACCTCAGCCGAAGAGTAAGTTGTTTTAGTGGTGTTGGAATTGATGCCGAAACTTAGTGCGGATGTTCCTTTCGTTTGCGCTAATCCAGACACGGAAAGGCATGCTACCGCCATGGCGGTAAATAAAAATTGTTTTTTCATTTGTGTGTTTTTTGTGTCTTCAATTGTAACACAAAAAATACATAAATACAATAGTTTAAATATTATTTTTTTTTAAACACAAAAAAAGCCACAATCCTTTCCGACTGTGGCTTCAGTTTAATTTATAATTATCTTATTTCCCTAAATCGAATGCAACACCAGCATTAACTGAGAACTGATTATTTAAGTTGTCGTAACCGTTTGCGTTGGTATTGTATTTAGCAATTGGAAACTGTGCTTCGGCGAAAAGGCCAAAACCTTGTGCGAAAAATAATCTAGCACCAACATGGCCACCAAAGTTTTTTAAGCCTAAATTTAAACCAGGATACACATCCACATTTTCTGGTAAACCAATTACGCTACCCAAATTTGCATTAAATCTAGCCTTAAGGTCAAATCTATCGCCAAAACCTGGCTTGCTCAAAGGCGGGAAGGTTTTAACACCAAGTAAATAATCGGCCTGTGCACCAATAGAAAAGCTTTTTCCTAATCCCAAATCTAAAGAGGTTACTATGCCAGTACCGTATTTTTGAAAATCAGCTCCAATTTGAAAACGCAAATCGCCTTCGCCTTTGTAAGCGCTAGCTTGTGCATTTGCGTGTGTGTAGCCAATGGCTAACAAAAATAATAATGTAAAAATTTTTTTCATCTTTAATTTAATTTAAGTGAGTTCATTAATAAATTTTAAAAAATGCTTTCATCGTCGTATTAATTTTAAATGATGAAGAATGTACATTTTAGCAAAGCGCAAAGTTAATTATAAATAAGAGACTTGCAATAATTAGTAGAGGATTTGAATTTGCCACCGTTTTGAAATAGTTGATAAATGATTATTTCAAGTGCGTTCCTACTTCGATTTCGTAAGGTGCTGTACCTTTCTTAAAAATTCTAGTCTGCACAGCGCCCTCTACTTTAATTTCATTCCCCTTTCTTCTAATCCAATTCCCTTCGCGTAAGCCAATTACTGTGATATCATTCTGTGTTAAAAATTCGATAATTCTTGTTTCCCTAGATTCGCCGTTATGTTTTAAATCGGGGTTAGGATCTAAATAATGTGGATTTATATTAAAAGGAATCAATGCCAAACAATCGAAAGATGGCGGATAAACGATGGGCATATCGTTCGTTGTTTTCATATTTAAACCACCAATGTTTGCCCCAGCGCTACATCCTAAATAAGGTTTACCATTTTTTATATTTTCTTTAAGCACTTGCATTAAATTTTCTTCGTGCAAAGTTTTAACCAATAAAAAAGTATTTCCTCCGCCAGTAAAATAGGCTTTAGCATTATTTACAGCATTAATTTTATCGTCAAATTCGTTTAAACCTTTAACGTTTATATTTATAGCTGCAAAGAATGATTTAGCTATCGCCGTATAATCTTCGTGAGAGATTCCGCTCGGTCGCGCAAAAGGAATGAATAATATCTCATCAATACCAGTGTAAAGATCAATTAATTCATCTTTTAGATATTCTAAATATTTGCCACCAAATAGGGTAGAAGTAGAAGCGAGCAAGATATTCATATTATTTTTTTCCGGCTAAGGTAGAAAATTTAATATAATGATTGATAAATCCTAAAAAGCCAACTAACTGCCATAAAACTATGTAACTATTAATTTAATGTGATAAATAACTCCCAAGTTCATTTGGAAACCACTTTTTATAGCCACTAGTTTCAGCTTTTGCTACATCACTAATTGGTATTTTCCATACTTCAAAAAACGACGATAAATTAGAGTTAGTAGTTTTACAAATAGTGGTAAACCAAAGATCAATACGTTGTTGATTGCTTAGTGCATTTTCATAATTATAAGTCTTTGGATCAATCTTTCGGTATATTTCATTTGCATCTAAAATAGGTTTCCAGCCGAAATTTTCAATAATCTGTATATACATACAAAGGGCTGTAAATGGATCTTCGCCCCATTTTTTGAAATCGGGCTTATTATCTAGATAGTTTTTTACTCTTTTTAAAACGGCTTCTTTGTTGGAAATATTTTCATGATTGTAAATTCCTTTTTTCAATACCTTATCAAAGATGTACATAGAATACAAGTTGCAAGTTACCTCGCCAACTTCATCCATATCAAGTCCCCAAAATTGATGACGATGGCCAAGTTCGTGAAATAATCCCCATGAACCTTTTTCTCTTATCAATTTTTCATCTAGCATCCATTCACAACTTTCGTCATCAGGAACTACAATTTTATTAGATTGAGTAAACATGTATCCATAAGCTACTTGTCTGTCAACAATTACCCTTTCTGGGTGTGTTCTTTTTCTATCAATGATGGCTAAATCTGCATCCGCATCCATCACTTCGTTCCAAAATTTCATCAACGCAGATGGATTTTGCAAATTTCTAATACGGTAACTGGGTACAGTTAAAATAATATTGTCTGTTGCCAATTCTGCCCATGGCGCAGGATTATTCCTGATCGATTTCCAAGCTTGGTCTGTAACCTCGTTCAATTTAAAATATGGCGCTTTAACAATTCCATTTACCTTTAATGTTAGGCTTTTCAACTTTGTTGTATCGGGTATATTTATATAAAGTAACCCTCCGTAAGGCGATGCAATCATTGTTGTATCACTTGTAATCTCAAAAGTTTTAGTTAAGTCTATACCCATTCTGGTTAATGAGGTAATGTCAGTACTTAACAAATCATCACTATGAATACCAATTTGGGCTTTTAATTTTAAGGGCAAATACGTCTTATTAAGAATTATTTTTACTTCTCCGCCAGCCTGCACATAAAAACCAGTACTGTGCAGGCGGTAATAAACTGGATTCGGTTCGGATAACCCCTGCGAACCTACTTGTATGGATATTGATAATTTTTCATTACTTCGTTTAGTACTATCGGCTACTTCGCCAGGAAAAATCTTACTTGCAGGAAATACAAAGTTGGGTTGCTCATTTTTATTGTGTTGCCTTTGATAAATGTAGGTACTAAAATAATATCGCCATCTCTTATAGATCGTGGAAACATCAATTGGGTGTTCAGGTGTCGGATTGATTAAACTGTCCGTAGTTTTAAAAGTACTTTTTATTTTATTTATTAATGGTGAATCGTAAGTATTGCTAAAAAGACTCATCGCAATTGTAGGCATAATATAATACTGCTTCTGATATTCATCATCTTCTTTATGTGCAGGATTAGCGAGCTCGCTGATAATCGTATTAATATGTAAGTAAAAAGGCTTCTCATTAGTAGATAGCATATTATTTTTTGCGGATGAACTCAATAAAGTGTAAGCGTTAAAAATGCCACTTTTTTCTAAAACATCATTTATTTTGATCAGTTCGTCAGTATAGCTGTTTGTTGTGTCACGATTTTTAAAAATTTCATTGTATGGAGATGCGAAAATCAAATTACCTCCGGCACGTAAATAGTTTTCGAGCAATTTTCGTTCGGAACTATCTACAACATCATCATTTAAAAATACCACATCTGCTTTTTTAAGAAGCTTAAAATTTTTAATGACATTTGCTTTTAATCGATTCTTTTTAAGAAAATTCTGTAACGCCGAATTCTCATTTTTATAAATTACAAGCTTTGGCTTTTTCTTGTTATTAGTTTGCCAATTTATACAGTTTTGCAAAAGTTGGCTAACCGAGGTATTGGAAATCAAATTTTCCTTTAGATAGGCAGATGACCCAAATGCTATAATTTTACCTTTATCTAAGGTTGAGGCCATAATAACACTCCCATACAATGGGATGTCTCCACTGAATTTAGCAGTAGCCAAAATCTGTGGTTTTTCGTTACTGGTAAAAAAGATTGAAACATAAGATCCGCTATCTGGTAACGGTAATTGCACCACATTCTTCAGCAATATTTTGGTGTAATCTTGTTGTGCAAAAAGCGCTTGGCACGAGATAATCAAGATGAACGTACAGAAGATCTTAAATTTCATTAGTTTGTGGTTTATACTTACAAGTTTAATTGAAATTTAATCGATATCGCAATCACAGAATGTTAAAAAATGTAAAACGCCACGACAAGCAATTATGCTCATAGTGGCGCTTAACCTCAGCCTCAATCTTAACCTAATTTTCTACCTTTTCATTCAAAAAAACAAACTGATGGTCGAACATATCTAATTTAATTTTACTGTCTTTATCCACTTTTCCAGCTAATATTGATTTCGATAACTCGTTCAAAATACGTTTCTGAATAACCCTTTTCAATGGTCTAGCGCCAAACTGTGGGTCGTAACCCAATTCTGCCAACCAATCTAAAGCTTCTACACTTGCCTCAATGGTTATGCCCATTTCGGCTAAGGTTTGCTGCACCTGTGCAAATTGTAAATCGACAATGTTTCTAATCTCACTTCTCTGCAGAGGCGTAAACATAATCAGTTCATCAATCCTATTTAAAAACTCAGGGCGAATCGTCTGCTTCAACAGCTCGAACAATTCATTTTTAGTTTTCGCAATTACTTCATCGCGGTTTTCATCAGTCAAAGCTTTAAAATTATCTTGAATTAAATGAGAACCAATATTGGAAGTCATAATGATGATTGTGTTTTTAAAGTTAACCAAACGGCCTTTGTTATCTGTTAAACGTCCATCATCCAAAACCTGCAATAAGATATTGAATACATCAGGATGTGCTTTCTCAATCTCATCCAACAGCACCACCGAATATGGTTTTCTACGTACAGCTTCAGTTAGCTGTCCACCTTCATCGTACCCAACATAGCCCGGAGGCGCACCAATTAACCTAGAAACTGCATGTCTCTCTTGGTACTCACTCATATCGATTCTAGTCATTGCGTTTTCATCGTTGAAAAGAAATTCTGCCAATGCTTTTGCTAATTCAGTTTTTCCAACACCTGTAGTTCCTAAGAAAATAAAAGAACCAATCGGTTTGCGCTTGTCTTGCAAACCCGCTCTCGATCTGCGTATCGCATCAGAAATCGCTTCAATCGCTTCATCTTGGCCAGCTACACGTTTGTGCAATTCATCTTCAAGGTTCAATAATTTTTCGCGTTCACTAGCAATTAATTTAGTAACGGGAATACCTGTCCAACGGCCAACCACGCCAGCAATATCATCGGCGGTAACTTCTTCTTTAAGCATGCGACTTTCACTCTGCTGACTCTCTAAAGTTGCTTTCAGTTTTTCAACTTTATCTTGCGCATCTTTAATTTTACCGTAACGAATTTCGGCAACTTTGCCATAATCTCCGGCACGTTCGGCCTGCTCAGCTTCTAGTTTATAGTGCTCAATTTGTTCTAATTGCGTATTTACGGCATCAACCAAATCTTTCTCGCCTTGCCATTTCGCTTTTAATTCATCCCGCTCTGCGGATAAATTGGCAATTTCTTCACTCAGTTCTTTAACTTTTTTATCGTCTTTTTCTCTTTTTATGGCTTCACGTTCGATTTCCAAACGCATAATTTCACGATCTAAAGCATCTACATTTTCGGGAACAGAATCCATTTCCATACGCAATTTAGATGCTGCTTCATCCATTAAATCGATGGCTTTATCTGGTAAAAAACGATCTGCAATGTAGCGTTGCGATAATTCTACAGCCGCAATAATGGCTTCATCTTTGATGCGAACTTTGTGGTGCGTTTCGTATCTTTCTTTCAAGCCACGTAAAATAGAAATCGCATCTTGGGTATCGGGTTCTGCTACCATCACCTTTTGGAAACGACGTTCTAAGGCTTTATCTTTCTCTAAATATTTTTGATATTCATCTAAAGTTGTAGCACCAATTGCTCTTAATTCGCCACGGGCTAATGCAGGCTTTAAAATGTTTGCAGCATCCATGGCGCCATCGCCACCGCCTGCGCCAACTAGGGTGTGTATTTCATCAATAAATAAAATAATATCACCATCGCTTTGTGTAACTTCTTTAACCACAGCCTTTAAGCGTTCTTCAAACTCGCCTTTGTATTTTGCACCGGCAATTAAAGCACCCATATCTAAAGAATAAACGGTTTTACTTTTTAAATTTTCGGGTACATCGCCTTTAATAATTCTAAACGCAATGCCTTCTGCAATGGCGGTTTTACCAACACCTGGCTCGCCTATTAAAATTGGATTATTTTTCGTTCTACGCGATAAAATCTGAATAACCCTTCGTATTTCTTCATCGCGACCAATAACTGGGTCGAGTTTCCCACTTTCGGCATATTCGTTTAAATTACGGGCATATTTGCTTAGTGCTTGGTAAGTTGCTTCGGCATTTTGATCGGTTACACGGTTATCGCCACGCAAGGCAACAATAGCCTTTTTAAGGTCTTTTTCATTTACACCTTGTTCTTTTAATAATTTCGATGTGTTATCGCTAACCGATAAAATCCCTAATAAAAGATGCTCTACAGATACAAATTCATCTTTAAATTCCTTTAAAAAAGATTGTGCTTTCTGCAAAATGTTATTCGTATTGGATGACATATATACGTTGCTTCCACTCACTTTGGGGAACTTGGCAATCTCTGCATCCAAATTTTGATTTAAAATATTAAGGTTAACGTTTAATTTCTTTAAAACATAAGAAACTACGTTTTCATCAACAGTAAGCAAACCTTTAAGCAGGTGTGCGGGTTCAATAGCCTGTTGCGAATTTGCTTGGGCTATTTCAGAAGCCTGTTGAATTGCTTCCTGGGCTTTTATAGTAAAATTGTTGAAGTTCATACTTGCTTTTGCTCAAAACAAGTGCCACGTCATATAAGATTTTAGAATCGGAAATTTTGTCGGTACGCAAATTGAATTAATGACTAAATTACTGATTTTTAGTATCTTATACTGAAATTTTGACCGATTATTGATGATTCGCTGCTGAGGTCTAAATGGGAAGGGCAGAAGCTAAATTAAAGCGAAAACCGAAACCTTTGTTAAAGCACATAAAAAAGCATCTACAAATTATTGCAAATGCTTTATATCTTTTATTTTCTTTAAAGTTCTAAACGCTAACCCTCTAAATAACCAAAAAACTAACTAACTATCCTAATATTGCTTGTAATTGCGCTGTTTGATGATCTACAAGTTTTTGCAATGGGCCAGAAGCCAACATCTTCATCATCACATTCAAATCTGCTGAGAGAATATGTTTTGCAGTAGTTGTTCCATCACCATTATCTTCGGTGGTCCATTTTAATTCGATTTCGAAAGGGGCTTTTTCAGTTGGAATGGCAATTAGTTCTTTATTTTCTACCCGACTAGAAATTTTGATTGCCAATTTCGCCATATTTTGGATGGTAAAACTCACCTCATCCTCCGTAGATACCCAATTGTAAATGTTATCCGGCATCAATTTTTCATGATTGTTCATGTTTGAAAGGAAAGCAAATACCTCGCTTACCGGTTTATTAACTTTTACCTCACTTTCTATAATTGTCATATTTTATACCAAATAAAGGTTTAATTTAAAATCAAGAAGCTTGATTGGTTAATTTTTCTTGACCCCATTCAGCAGGATTCAATCGCCATTTAGTGAGCAATTCAATTTCAGTCTGAGCGATGATGCTATGCTCTGCAGCGTATTCAATTAACGCCTCATAATTAGATAAAGTATGGTAACGACATTTTGCTGCAGCGAAATTTTGTTCTGCCTGATCAAAACCGTAGCTAAAAATTGCTGCCAAGCCGGCAACCGACAACCCTGCATTTCTTAGCGCTTCAACAGCTTGTAAACTACTTTTACCTGTCGAAATTAAATCTTCAATTACCACAACACGCTGTCCTTCTACAACTTCACCTTCAATTAAACTACCTGTACCATGTTCTTTAGCTTTTGCTCTAACATAAATAAACGGCAAGCCTAATTCTTGCGCAACCAAAACGCCCTGTGGAATGCCTGCTGTTGCTACACCTGCAATTACATCAACAGCACCAAATTCTTCTTGAATCGTCTGCGCTAATTTTTGACGGATGTAAGTTCTAATTTGGGGATGGGATAGGGTGATGCGATTATCGCAATAAATGGGAGATTTCCAACCCGAAGCCCAAGTAAATGGATTATTAGGTTGCAATTTAATTGCTTTAATTTGTAATAAAAATTCTGCTACCTTTAATTCTATATCACTTTTATTATACATGGCACAAAATTACAGAATATTTATTAACGATAACACCTTGTTGATTGCAGAAGTTTTACCACAATTGACAGAAAAAATTCAACAACTTGAATTACAGGATTTTGATTTACAAACATTTTCCAAAAAATTAAAGTATAACAGTAAAAAGCATTACATTTTACTCTCTAAAACACCAAAAAAAACCTTTAATAAACTTAAGAAGGGTTGTACGCTAATTAAAGCAGCAGGTGGACTTGTGGAAAGCGCGCAGGGAAATTACCTTTTTATTTTTCGAAATAAAAAGTGGGATTTACCAAAAGGAAAGCTCGAAACTGGCGAAAACATGAAAGAAACGGCTGTTAGAGAGGTTGAAGAGGAGTGTGGCGTAAAAATTTTAAAACGTGAAGAAAAGCTCTGCAAAACCTTTCATGTATATACATTGGGTAATAAATTTATCCTCAAAAAAACCAATTGGTATAAAATGACTGTTAAAGGCGAACCTAAGTTAATACCACAAAAAGAGGAAGGAATTGACGAAGCCGTTTGGTTAGATAAAAAACATTTAGTGCCAGTGCTTAAAAACACTTTTCCGGCTATTGTACATGTTTTAAACGCTGGCGGGCTATTATAGGTATAGGATAAATTAGTATTGTTAAATTTTTATAAACTTTCGAGCACCATTTTAATTGCTTTTTCTACAATTATATTAGGCTCTTTGCTAAATTCTAATTTAACTCTACTGGCTAAAATTGCATTTACAGATAAAGCTTGATGACCTAAAATTTTTGCCAGCGCATAAATGCCCGCAGTCTCCATTTCTAAATTTGTAATTCTGTTATCCCCACTTTTAAAACTATTAATTAGGCCAATAAAGTTTGGTACTGCGTTTTTTGCCCTAACCTGCCGGCCTTGTGGTGCATAAAAACCTGGCGCGGTAACGGTAATTCCCTTATCCATATTTTTACCAATGGTATTAAGCAGTTTAGAACTTGCTGCTGTTAGGTACGGATTAATATTTTTTAAGTCGCTAAAATGGTTTTCTAACTCACCTAACAAGCTTTGTTCATCTGGCGATAAATCTTGCACATAATAATTCATTAAAGCATCCATTCCTAAACCATAAGATGAGGCTAAAATTGTGCCCATCGGCACATCAGGTTGAACTGCGCCAGATGTACCGACACGAATAATGTTTAAAGATTTTAATTTGGTTTTTACTGTTCGACTTTCGAAATCTACATTTACAAGTGCATCAAGTTCATTAAAAACAATATCGATGTTATCGGTGCCAATGCCCGTAGAAAGTACAGTTACACGTTTTTTACCCACAAAACCGGTATGCGTAATAAATTCGCGTTTACCTTTTTTGTAATCAATAGAATCGAAATATTTACTTACTTCGCCAACTCTATCCGGATCGCCAACCGTAATTACCGTATCTGCAACATCTTCAGGTAGAAGATTTAGATGATATATCGATCCATCTGAATTTAGGATTAAATCACTTTCTGCTATTTTCATAATGTCTATTTATAATGCTGAGAGGAAAGCAAGTGTTTAAACTACAAATTAATTGCTGTATTGATAAGATAATTTTACACCTTCCATTTTCTCAAATTTACCTAAAACTTGCTTAAGTTGGGCTTTTCTAATTTCCATCTTTAAACTACAGTCTATATCAAATTTTTGCGTTAATATTTCTAAACTTTCATCTTTTATTAATTTCATCACATCATTCATCTGGAGGTATTGAAAACTCACCTCATAAATGTCGTTAATGGTTTTGATAATTATCTCTGCGCTATTTAGCGCTTCAAGGCTCGCAGTTTTGTAAGCATTTATTAAACCCGGCACGCCTAACAACGTGCCACCAAAATAGCGTACAACAACAATTAAAACATTGGTAATATCTTTTGATAAAAGGGTATTTAAAATTGGTCGACCGGCGGTGCCGGATGGTTCTCCATCATCATTAATTCTAAAGATAGAACGATCTGACGTTAACCTATAAGCATAACAAAAGTGCCTTGCTTTGCCATGGGCAGACTTTAAATTTGTAATGATTGGCTTAACTTCTTCCTCATTTTTAATTGGATAAGCATACGCAATAAATTTGCTTCCCTTATCTCTAAAAATACCTTCTGATACAGTAATTATCGTTTTATAAGAATCATCAAACAGCATATAATTGAGAGATTGTAATGAGCAGCACTGCACAAATTGCCAACAGAATACCAATATAATTGAGCACTGATAATTTTTCTTTAAAAATTAAAACGCCAATTAGCGTACCCAAAGCGATTACGCCCAAATTCATTGCACCGAATACTGTTGATGGATTTTTGGAAAAATACTGATGTGCCTTTAAATAAAATAAAATGTTCCCGAAATTAAATAAACCCAATATTAAACCACAGCCTAAATTTACCAACTGAATTTTAGTTCTATGATTAATTACTTTTACCAAAACAATTATTGTGGCAACTAAAAATGCAATACAAAAAATGGTGAATAATGATGTGGTGTATGGAATAGCTTTATTGAGTGCAACTTGTTTAAACAGTACATCAATCACTCCAAAACCAACAAAAACAGTTACTGGGTAAATCCAGTTTTTAATTTCCTTGTTGTTTTCTGATTTCCGGATAAATGTGAAAAGTATGGCCAAAAAGCCAGTTCCTAAACCTAAAAATTTTACAAGACTAAAATCTTCTTTAAAAAGAAAATACGCCGCTAAAATGGGTATAAACAACGAAAGGCGCTGCGCAATATCTGTTTTTACGATACCTAAGTTTTTTATGGAAGCAGCTAAGAATAAAAAAATGCTAGGCAATAAAATACCTAACGATAAATATATTGCCCATGGCGCATTTGTTGTAATAAAATTGAGATTGGGTTTGAAAAAAAAGTAGCATAAAACAATGGCCATTAGGTAATTACTTATTACCGCCTGTATAATGTTGATTTGATATCGCTTAGCTAATTTTAATAAAATAGCAACAATTACGCTACAACAAATACTTAAAATTATATAAATCATTTGTTTGCGTATAAGTTAAGTTTGTCTATTCCAATTTGTACAGCTTCCGTTAAAAATCCATTAATTTTTGGCGCCTTCATTCCACTGCTCCAATTACTTTCTGATTGAAATATTCTTGCTTCATCCCAAAGATTTGCATCTAAAAATTGGTTTAGAATACTTACACCACCTTCAATTATCACCGATTGAATATCCATTAAATACAATTGAAAAGCTATTTTTTGAGGAAGGTAAAAGTGCATATCTTCCATCTGGATGTAATGAATATTTTCTGAAACATCTGTCTTAACCTCATTAAAAATGATGGTTTTTGCTTCCCTATTAAACATATTATGCGTGGTTGGAATTTCCAAATTTTTGTCGATGACCAATCGAGTTGGATTTTTCCCGGTCCAGTTTCTAGCCGTTAAAGTTGGGTTATCGATCATTGCTGTATTTTTACCTACCAAAATTGCATCTTCTTCGGTTCGCCATTTATGAGATAAGCGTTTCGCCAGAGGTCCACTAATCCATTTTTGCGTACCGTTGGTAGTACCGAAATATCCATTTGCCGTTTCTGCCCATTTTAAAATAATGTATGGTCTTTGTTTCTTTATTCTGGTAAAAAACCTACGGTTAAAATATTCGCACTCAGCTTTTAAAACCCCGGTTATAACTTCTATACCTGCATTTTTTAATTTCTCAATTCCTTTTCCATCAACACCAGAAAATGGATCGGTATTGCCTATAACCACTTTTTTTAACTGATGTTTTACAAATAAATCGGCACATGGCGGCGTTTTTCCAAAGTGTGCACACGGTTCCAGATTTACGTACGCAGTGGCTTTTTTTAATAAACTGTCTGCATCGATTCCAAAACGGTCGAATACTGCTTTTACAGCATTCGGCTCGGCATGCGCTTGTCCGTATTGCCTGTGGTAGCCTTCGCCAATAATTTGCTCGCCAGCCACAATTACGCAGCCCACCATTGGGTTCGGACTAACATTTCCGCTACCCAAGTTTGCAAGTTCTAAACAACGATTCATGTAAATTTCATCCACCATTGGGTCAAAAATACTAAAAAAAGCATGATGATAATTTCTTAAATAGAATTGGTGTAATAACAAAATTGCTAATTTTACAGGCTATGTTAATTAAAGCTTTAGAAGTCGAATTTAAAACCCAACTTAAATCTCTGTACGAGCAGGAGGAAATTACCTTATTGCTAAACTTAGCATTGGAGAAAGTTTTAAATCTTTCGTTTAACGAAGTGAGAAATTTAAAGGCGGATACATTATTTTCGGTTGATGAAAAGGAAGCACTTTTGCAGATTTTAAAGCTACTCGAAACTGGCAAACCCATTCAGCATATTTTAGACGAAGCACATTTCTATGGATCGATATTTCGGGTAAACGAAAATGTTTTAATACCGAGGCCTGAAACAGAAGAATTGGTGGATTGGATGATTAACGACCTTAACGAACGCAAAGCCGAAAATTTAAGTATTTTGGATATTGGTACTGGCTCTGGATGTATCCCGATATCACTAAAAAAGCATTTATCAAATTTTAATGTACATGGTTTGGATGTTTCAACCAAAGCCATTTCCATCGCTGCTAAAAACGCATTATTGAACAGCGTTAATGTAACATTTTTTTGTGCAGATATTCTGATTTATCAAAGTGAACAAAAATTTGATGTAATGGTTAGTAATCCACCGTACATAAGGGAGTTAGAAAAAGAAAATATGCACAAAAATGTATTAAATTTTGAGCCTCATTTGGCTTTATTTGTTGCCGATGAACAACCATTAATTTTTTATGAAAAAATAGCCGATTTTGCAAAATCAAACCTCAATAAAAATGGTTTGTTATTTTTAGAAATCAACGAATATTTGGGTGTACAAACTTTAGATATGTTAAAAAACAAAGGCTTTAAAAATACAGAATTAAGAAAAGATATGCAGGGAAAAGATAGAATGATTAAGGCTGAGGTTTAGTTCGTAGTTCGGTTTTTTTCTAAACTAACCTACAACCCATAATACTGAGCTCAAAACAATTAATTTCTCATATTAATAAACTGTAAAGGTTGCTCAAAATTTTCTCCTCTACAAAGGCTCATTACCGCTTGCAAATCGTCAATCTTTTTGGCTGTTACCCTTACTTGATCGTCCATTATAGAGGCTTGCACTTTTAGGTTACTTGCCTTAATTTTGGCGACAACTTTTTTAGCAGCTTCTTTGTCCAAGCCTTCTTTAATACTAATTTCTTTACGAATCATATTACCAGAGGCTTGTTGTTCTTTTCTAAAATCTAAACTTTTCGAATCCAAACCTTGCTTCATCATTCTAGAAATGATGGAATCTTCAATCGCTTTTAAGCGCATATCATCCTCAGTAACGATGGTAATCATGTTCGTTTTTTTATCCAATTCGACTGTACTTTTAGACGAATTAAAATCGTAACGATTTAATATCTCTTTTTTAGCGTTATTAATTGCATTATCAAGAGTTTGAGCATCTACTTTACTTACAATATCAAAAGAAGGCATGGTTTTGGCTTTAAAAAATTAAATTAATACGTAGATTTAGTTATTGATCTACTTTACAAAAAAACGAAAAATATTATGAAATCCACAAAAACAAAATCGACAAAAAAAGCTGTTAAAAAAGCTGTTAAAAAACAACTCGAAAAAACTTTAACCGAACAGTTTTTAGCCGTAGTAAAAAACTTAGGTCACGATGTTGAAACTATTGGTGAAGACATTGCAAATGTAGGTAAAATGGTGGCTTTAAAGTTATCGAAACAGTTTAAAAATGTTAAAAATGCTGTCGATAATAAAGTAGACGATTTAAAAAAGTCGAAAAATGATGTAAAGAAGGATGTAAAGAAAGTGGCCATAAAAAAACCAGTTACTAAAGCCGAAAAGAAAGTTAAAAAAGTGGTAAAAAAGGCTGTTGCTAAAGCTAAACCTGTTGTACAAAGCGTAAAAGTTGGCGCCATTGCATCAGAGAAAAAAGTGGTAAAGGCAATTTCAAAACCAGTTAAAACTGTACAAAAAACAGCGAAAGAAGTTGTTAAAAAGGTAGAAAATGTAACCAAACCAGCTGTTGCCAAAAAAGTTGATGTAGCGAAACGCGTTGCGCCAGTAAAAAAAGTTGCAACTTTGGCTGTAAAAAAAGTGCCTGTGGTTGCTACAGCTAAACCAGTAGCGAAGAAGACGGTAAAACCAGCAGAAAAAAAATAGATTGAACGATGAAAAGATTAACATTAATTTAACTTATAATTATGTTGCTTTGAACTAAATTTAGAGTTAAGCGTTATTTTTAATGGATAAGAAAAAAATTCCTTTTGTAAACCGAGAAATCAGTTGGTTATATTTTAATGAGCGCGTTTTGCAAGAAGCTTCAGATGAAACTGTTCCGCTTATCGAGCGGATTAAATTTTTATCGATTTTTTCTTCCAATCTTGAAGAATTTTACCGTGTTAGGGTGGCAACGTTAACCCGTTTAAGCAATTTAAACGATAAGGCAAAAGCCCTTTTGGGTTATAATCCTAAAAAAATCCTAAATGAGATCAAAAATATCGTTGTTAAACAGGAAAAGCGATTTGATAAACTTTTTCAAGCCACGTTAATTAATGAACTTGCTCAAAATCGTATTTTCATACTAAATGATACGCAGTTAAATGTAAGCAGGGGAGAGTTTGTTAGAAATCATTTTAGGGATAAAATTTTATCCAATTTAGTGCCGATTATGATTGATATGGATAAACCTTTTCCAGAACTTAAGGATCGGTATCTTTACTTCTTTGTTAAATTATCAAAAAACGATTCTAAAGTAAAAGATCGATACGCATTAATTGAAATGCCACCTAAATTATCGAGGTTTTTAGTTTTACCAGAAACTAACGGATTAAAGTTTATCATTTTGGCTGAAGACATTGTTAGGTATTGTTTAAACGATATCTTCTATATTTTTACTTATGATAGTTTAGAGGCGTACTCCATACAGCTAACAAGAGATGCGGAGTTGGACATTGATAATAGTATTAGCGATAAATTTATTGATGAGTTAAAAAGTAGTATTGAGAAACGCAAAAAAGGAAAACCGATGCGCTTGCTTTACGATTCTGCCATTCCGCTAAATATGTTGACTGTTTTAGTTAATAAATTAAAGTTGGAGGTAGAGAGCTTAATTCCGGGCAATAGATACCATAAATTTGGCGATTTTATTGCCTTTCCAAACGTGGGTGGCAAAGAGTTGGAGTACGTGCCAAACGTGCCCTTAAAAGTTTTTGGCTTGCATCGAACGCAAAGTATTTTTGCCAAGGTAGCCCAAAAGGATTATTTGGTAAACTTGCCTTATCAATCGTATGATTATATAATTCTTTTCCTGCGTGAGGCTGCGATAGATCCAAAAGTTACGGAAATACAAATTACTTTATACCGTTTGGCTGAAGATTCTAAGGTTATTAACGCTTTAATTAACGCCGCTAAAAACGGTAAAAGTGTTTCTGTTTTGGTAGAGTTGAAAGCTAGGTTTGATGAACAGGCCAATATTTATTGGACGAGCAGGTTGTTGGAAGAAGGCGTAAAAGTGAGTTACGGGCTAACAGACTACAAAGTTCATTCTAAAATTTGCTTAATTAAAAGAATAGAGAAAGAAAAACCAGTTTATTACGCCAATTTAGCCACGGGAAATTTTAATGAAAAAACTGCTGGATTATATTGCGACCATAGCCTTTTTACCGCACGCAAAGAAATTACGGGCGATTTAGTTAAACTTTTTGATGCGCTAACCAAGCGTACGGTAACGAAGGGATTTAAGTATTTAATAGTTTCGCCATTAGAAAGCCGAAGTAAGCTTTATAATTTTATTAATCGAGAAATTAGAAATGCCAAACAAGGGAAAATTGCCTACATTTTGTTAAAAGTGAATAGCCTGGCGGATGAAGGTATTATTGAAAAACTTTACCAAGCAAGTAACGCTGGCGTAAAAATTAAACTTATTATTAGAGGGATTTGTTGTTTGGTACCGGGCGTAAAAGGCTTTAGCGAAAACATTACGGTAATTAGTATTATTGATAAATTTTTAGAACACGCTCGCATTTATATCTTTGGCAACAATGGTAAAAACGACATGTACTTATCATCTGCCGATTTAATGAGCCGAAATTTTGAACACCGGGTTGAAGTTGGCTTTCCTATTTTAGAGGCCGACGTAAAACAAGAAATATTGGATATTATTGATATACAGTTGCAGGATAACACCAAATCACGAGAAATAAATATCCTAAATAACAATAAATACCATAAAAACAGATTGGTGAAAAAGACTAGGGCACAAGTGGCAATTTATAATTATTTAAAAACCAAGCACCAATAACATGTTGAGATATGCAGCGATAGATATAGGATCGAACGCAATACGTTTGCTAATTGCAGATATAAGTAAAAGTAAAGACGGTTATAAGTATAAAAAAAATACCCTCATCAGGGTTCCGTTACGTTTGGGAGATGATGCATTTTTAAATCAAATCATTTCTGCTAAGAAAACTACCGATTTAGTAAACACGATGCTTGCATTTAAAAAGCTAATGGATGTTTACGGCGTTACCGAATATTTGGCTTGTGCAACTTCGGCCATGCGTGAGGCCAAAAATGGTAACGATATTGTTAAGCTAATTAAAAAGCAAGCCGATATTAACCTCGAAATTATTGCAGGGCAGCGAGAAGCGGATATAATTTATGCCAACCACGTTGAAAAAGATTTAGACCAAAATAAAACATATTTGTATATTGATGTTGGTGGCGGAAGCACCGAACTTTCTGTTTTTGTAAAAGGAAGTTTAACCGCATCCAAATCGTTTAATATTGGTACCATCAGGATGTTAGATCATCAAGATAAGCAAGAAACTTGGGATGAAATGAAGGCTTGGGTGCAAGAAAATACAGATCATTATAAAAAGTTGGCGGGTATTGGTACTGGAGGTAATATTAATAAGTTGTTTAGAATGGCCGATGAAAAAGACAGTGCACCATTATCTATCCAAAAATTAAGTTCCATTTATAAAAAGTTAAGCGATTTTTCTTTAAAAGATAGAATCGAAATTTTAGGCCTAAATCCCGATAGGGCAGACGTAATTATTCCAGCTTGCGAAATATATTTAACGTTAATGAAGTGGGCAGAAATTGACGAAATTTATGTACCCAAAGTTGGTATGGCCGATGGATTGATTAAAGTTTTGATAGAAGAAAATTTAGAAAAAACTAAGGTGTGATAGACCGAAAATGGATAAGTTAAACCCGTTTTTCGTTTACTTTATGTCCACTTAACGTAGCGCCAATTACTATCCCGCCCGAAATAAGCACAAGGTTCTTAATAATATATTGACCAAGCAAAGTTGGTACAAATAAAGAATGGTTAAATGTTTCGTGCGGAAAAAATACCAAGGGAAGAAACGTACCTGCCATTTGCATATAAAGTAAAACTAAGGTTAGTCGCAACCATGCCTTAGTTATTAAACCTATGCCAATAATACACTCCCAAACTGCTAGTAACGGCATCGAAAAAGTTGGCGTTATCAATCCGAAGGTTAATTTTAAAATTGTTCTGCCTGCTATTTCCTCAGCCGAGCTTATTCCGTGAAAAAACTTTAATACGCCGAACCATACGAATATTATACCTAAGCAAATTCTTAAAATATTCATTCCATTTCGAGATTTCCATGCTACAATTTCGGCCTCGGTTATTTTTATACCCAACATTTATTTTTTCGATTTGTGTTGATATACGTTGGTTTGCGGACTGTGGATTAGTCGTATAAGTTGTAATTACAAATTAATAAATTTAAGGCATGTTTTCAACCGGAATGACGCATGTTCATAAATGTTTTAACCTCCTCATTTACATCTTCTTCATTATAAATTCTAAGATGGTGGTTAAATTGTTGCGTAATGGGCACTTGGGCAATTTTTTCTAAACCAAAAATTATCATCAAACCTTTGGTTAAAGGGAAACACGATATGAACAAAGTTTTTGCCTAATTGCGTAATATAAATTTCATTACCATTACCCTTTAATGCAATCATCGTTTTTGTTACACGAATTTCTATGAGAGAAATCTTTTCAAATTCTGCAACAAAAAAACGGAACAACCGTAAAGTGTGTTCCGTTTTTCCATTTAAAAAATTCGACAGCTCGCTATTGAACTCGATCATTAATCTTGTAGCAACGCGACTGCTTTTTCATCTACAAACCAAGTTAATTTACCATCAATCGGATCAATTAACTGCGATGGATAGGTGTCGAAATCTTTAGTTTCATTCCCAATTACATTTTTAATGGCTTCGGCTTTATTCTCTCCAAAAACTAAAAAAGCTACATTATCGGCCTGATTAATTAGCGGTGCTGTTAAACTAATTCGGTAAGTTTTTAACTTTTCTACATAAACCGACAACACCGTTTCTTCTTTAGCACCAACCAATGTTGTATGCGGAAAAATCGATGCTGTATGTGCATCGTCGCCCATACCTAATAATATGAAATCGAAAATAATTTCTTCATTATTAAAATGCGCATCAATTGAGGCTTTATAGGCTTTCGCAGCCTCTTCGGGCGGTAAACTTGTGTTTACATAAAAAATATGATCTTCCGCAGTTCCTAAAGGATCGAATAACGTTTGCTTAGCCATTAAACCGTTATAATCCTTATCATTTGCTGGAACGTTACGTTCATCACCAAAAAAGAAATAAACTTTTTCCCAATCAATACGGTCTTTACACTCGCTCGATAAAGTTTTGTACAATTCTTTAGGCGAACTGCCTCCTGTAAGGACGAAATTGAATCGATCGTTCTCTTCAATAGAAAATTCAGCAACTTTAATGATGTAATCTGCTAGATCTTGATTTAATTCTTCTTGTGTTTTATATATGAGTAAGTTCATTTTTTTTGTGGTTATGCGTTAATCGTCATTCGTTTTTTGTATGTTGGTTTTTAACCAATTTACAGACAAACGACCAATGATTTTTTTTATATTATTCTTTGCTATTTAAAGGCAGATTAAACCAATGGAAACCGTCTCGAGCGATAAGTGCTTCGGCTTCTTCTGGACCCCAACTGTCAGCAGGGTAATTAGGAAAATTGATTGATTTCTTATTTTCCCAAGAATTAAGAATAGGCATAACCAACTCCCAAGCCGTCTCTACTTGATCGCCTCGCATAAATAACGTTTGATCGCCCATCATGGCATCCAATAACAAAGTTTCGTAAGCCTCTGGGGTATCGTTTTCGTAGGTTCCTTTGTAATCGAAAACCATATCAACCGGATTTAAAACCATATCCAAACCTGGGCGTTTTGCCTGCACCTGCATACGGATACTCATTTCGGGCTGTATGCTGATTACTAAACGATTTTGCTGCCAGTTTTCGGTTACTGTAGATGAAAAGATTTGATGCGGTACATCTCTAAACTGAATGGTGATTAACGATGATGTTTGGTTCAAACGCTTTCCTGTTCTCAAATAGAATGGAATTCCTTGCCATCTCCAGTTATCGATATGAAATTTAGCTGCAGCGAATGTTTCGGTATTTGAATGTGGATCAACACTGTCTTCTTGGCGATAGCCCGGCACTTCTTTACCTTCTACCCAACCTTTTCCATACTGACCTCTAACAGTGTTAAAACGGATATCCTCGGCAGTAAAAGGGCGCATTGCTCTTAAAACTTCTACTTTTCTATTGCGTATTTCATCTGCATCAAAGCTAATCGGCGCTTCCATACCAATTAAACAAAGCAATTGCAATAAATGGTTTTGCACCATATCTCGTAATGCGCCTGCACCTTCATAATAGCCACCGCGTTCTTCAACGCCCAACTGTTCGGTAACCGATATTTGTACGTGATCTATGTATGAGCGATTCCACAAGGGTTCGAAAAGTGCATTGGCAAA
This sequence comes from Pedobacter changchengzhani, assembly GCF_004354365.1. Classification (GTDB taxonomy): domain Bacteria; phylum Bacteroidota; class Bacteroidia; order Sphingobacteriales; family Sphingobacteriaceae; genus Pedobacter; species Pedobacter changchengzhani. The sequence continues at coordinate 32,939 of NZ_SJCY01000014.1, read as the reverse complement.
ACGAAAAGCCATCATATTCTGCACAGTTTCTTTACCCAAATAATGATCTATGCGGTAAATTTGCTTCTCCGTAAAAATAGTGCTCAAAAGCTTATTTAGCGCTTTTGCAGAGTCTAAATCGTGCCCAAATGGTTTTTCAATTACAATACGACTGTTGTCTTCATTTTGAGCAAGTTTGTATTTTTGCAAACATTCTGCAATTACCGGGAAAAAATTCGGTGCAACTGCTAAGTAATAAATTACTTGTGTATCCGGGCCATATTCTTTTTGATATTTCTCTACTGCAGTTTTTAAATGCTCGAAAGTTTTTGGTTCGGCAAAGTCGGTAGGGCAGTAGTGAATTGTATTACCAAAATCTTCCCATTTATCTTTTTTAACCTTTCCTGTACGAGAAAATTGATTTACTGCATTTTCCAGCTCCTCTTTGTAAGTGATATCTGTAAATTTAGTTCTACCAGTACCAATAATGGCAAACTTTTCTGGCATGTAATCATCTAGAAATAAATTATATAAAGCTGGCGCTAATTTTCTTTTATTTAAATCACCTGTACCACCAAATATTACAAATATTGTGGGGCTTAATGAGGTTTTGGTTTTCATTTTAATTATTTAATATGTGTTTTTTAAGATAATTTATTCCAATCTGCATGAAAAATTCCTGGCTTATCGATTCGCTCGAAAGTATGTGCACCAAAGAAATCTCGCTGTGCTTGGATTAAGTTAGATGGCATTCTAGCTGTGGTAAGTGTATCAAAATAAGTAAGGGTAGAGGCAAACGCTGGAATACCAACACCTGCATTAACACAGGCAACTATTACTTTACGTGTATTTTTGGTATGGCTTTTAATAATATCTTGAATATCAGAATCGCCGAAAAGATGCTCCAAATCGTTATTTTTATTGTACGCTTGATAGATATTTTCCAAAAACGAAGCTCTGATGATACAGCCACCTCTCCAAATTTTTGCTATATCTTGTAGATTCAAATTATATTGATACTCTTTTGAAGCCTGAACCAATAAGTGCATACCTTGTGCATAAGCGCTAATCATCGAGAAATAAAATGCATCTTCAAGTTCATCAATGGTAACATCTATCTTCGATTCATTTTTACCAAATGCTTCTTCTAATGAAACCCTTAAGCTTTTAAATTTAGATAAATCACGATTTGCAACCGCTTCGTTTATGGTTGGAATTGGCAATTGGAGTTCCATAGAAACCTCTGATGTCCATTTCCCTGTTCCTTTAGAACGTGCTTCGTCTTTAATTTGATCTACCAAATCAGTATTCGTTTCGGTATCTTTAAACAAGAAAATTTCTGCAGTTATTTCCAGTAAGAAAGATTGTAATTTACCTTCGTTCCACTTTTTAAATACCTTGTAAATTTCTTCGTTACTGTACCCTAATCCATTTTTCAAAATGCCATAAACCTCTGCAATTAGCTCCATTATGGCATATTCGATACCATTGTGTACCATTTTAACAAAATGCCCAGAAGCACCCGGACCAAGGTAAGTTACACAAGGATCATTATCAACTTTCGCTGCAATGGCTTCTAAAACATCCTTCACAACATTGTAAGCTTCTTTGTCGCCACCAGGCATCATACTCGGACCAAAACGTGCGCCTTCCTCTCCGCCAGAAATCCCCATTCCGAAGAAGTGTAAACCTTCTTTTTCAAGTTCATCCACACGGCGGTTTGTATCTGTAAAGTGCGAATTACCGCTATCTATAATAATATCTCCTTTGCTTAAAAGCGGTTTTAATTCTGCAATTACACTATCCACAATTGGTCCAGCGGGAACCAATAAAACTAAAGTTCGGGGTATTTCCAGTTGACTTACAAATTTCTTAATATCACTAAAACCTTCTAAATTATGGTCTTTTCCTTCGTCTTCTAACTTCGTGATCATTTTCAGATCTTTATCATATCCGGTAACAGAAAAGCCTTTATCGGCCATGTTTAATAATAAATTACGGCCCATGGTACCTAAACCAATCATGCCCAATTTATATTTTTTTAAATCAATATTTGCCATTTTTAATTTTATTATGTAACACCCAAAATTAGGTTTTACAAATTAATATTTTGTTATATGATGTTAACTAATTGTAATATATATTTGTTTATTAGGTGGTTTTAAGCTTTAGGGTTAACTGTAAAAATGTCATATCTTTCGGTCAGCTTCCAAAGTTTAGCGCCACCCTTAATACCATCTCTATTGCTTACAACTTTTATGTTATCATCTAACTTTAAATCCAACTCCTTAGCATTTCCTCCACCTATATATAAGCGATCATAATTGAAAACTGTTTTATAAATCTCAATTACTTTTTTAACACGTTTGTTCCAGCGCTCAGTTCCAATTTTTTCAAAAGCTTTGTTGCCTACATAATCATCATAATCTTCCTCTTTATTGATAGGAAAATGCGCCAGCTCCAAATGTGGCAATAATTCGCCATCAAATAATACTGCAGTGCCAAATCCGGTACCTAGGGTAAACATGATTTCGAAACCTTTACCATCTACCACACCTAATCCCTGTTGGTCGGCATCATTAACTAATCGTACAGGCTTTTTCAATGCGTTGGCAACACGTTGCGCCAAATCTACATCTGCCCATTTATTTTTAGCCAAATTTGGAGCAGTTTTAACTACGCCTTTTTTAACATAGCCCGGAAAACCGATTGATATTCTATTATAGGTATCGGGAATAGGTTTAATTAAATCTTCAATACCCGTTAAAATATGACTAGGAGTTGCATTTTCTGGCGTTTTTGCCTTGGTATATTCTGTAAGCATATTACCATCTTCATCCAAAAGGACGGTTTTAATACTTGTTCCACCTATATCAATAGATAAGATGTTATTTCCTTTCGATTCTTTTTGAGTGCTCATATAATGGCTTTAATAATGCCGAATTTCTGTAAATTAATTAACAACACAAACTTTAAATGAATTTAAGGCGCAAACGGTTTTAAGTATTTGGTTTTTATTTCGTAATGCACCATAAATTAACAATACGCTGATAAAAATGCTTTTTTTCGCAAGTCGGATTTTTAACCGGTACTACTAATATGTTAGCTCAGATTAAACTATTATTTTGTGTTTGTTATAACGATAAATATTTACCCGCACCAACAACACTTTCTTTATTAATTGATGAAATAGTAGGGATGTGACCCAAGAATTTACAGCCTGTATATTGCAAAATGTAGCGTTGTGTTTCTGTATTTTCATCACCATTAAAAATTATACCTTTTATTTTAATGTGATGTTGTTTTAGCAGATTGACTGACAGTAGTGTGTGGTTAATACTGCCCAAATAATTCTGCGAAATTAAAATAACGGCTACATCCAGTTTTATAATCAAATCTAATAACAGTTCCTTCTCATTTAAAGGCACCATGATGCCTCCTGCACCTTCAATAATCAAATTATTTTCGGTTTGAGGCAAAGTGAAATCGTTAAGATTAATTTCTATTCCATCAAGCTTAGCTGCATAATGTGGCGAAGCTGGCGTATTTAACCTATATCGCTCGGGATGGATAACGGTTTTAGTATTGGTAAGTAGGTCTTGTACCGTTAAGCTATCGCTCACGTCTAAATCGCCAGCTTGTATGGGTTTCCAATAATCGGCATTTAGTTTCTCTGTTAAAATGCTGCTAACTAAAGTTTTTCCAATTCCGGTACCAATTCCGGTTACAAAATAGTTTGCCATTTAAATTTTTTTCAAGTTTTCTATTAATGATTTTATTTCTGAATGTTTATTAAAGGTGTGGAGACAAATCCTAATTCTTTCTTTTCCAACAGCTACCGTCGGACTTAGAATTGCTCTAACATCCAAACCTTGGAGTTGTAACATTTGGGCAGCTTTTTTTGCATCTTTATTAGATGCGTATAAAACACCTTGAATACAACTATTGCTATCAAGGGTTAAAATTTTGTATTCATCAGCCAAGCTTCTAAATAAATTAATTTTCGCCTGTATTTCCTGCTGATTACTTTCTTGCAAAAGTTGATAAGCGCACTTTATGGCCACGATGTTATGAATAGGCGCAGCAGTGGTATAAATAAAAGAACGGGCAAAATTTATGAGGTAATTTCTAAGCGTCTCGCTTCCCAAAATTATTGCGCCATGTGTGCCTAAAGCCTTTCCGAAGGTAATAATTCGGGCGAAAACACTATCTTCTAAATTAAGTTGGTTAACCAAGCCCCGACCGAGAGCGCCAAAAATTCCAGTTGCATGCGCCTCATCAACAATTAAATTGGCTTGATATTTTGTGCAAAGAATTGCAATTTCTGCAAGTGGCGCACAATCGCCATCCATTGAATAAACGCTTTCTACAGCAACAATTATATTTCCTTTTGCAATTTTTAGCTTCGCTTCTAAATCGTCTAAATTATTGTGTTCAAATTTATAGCGTGTAGCATGGCTTAGCCTGCAGCCATCAATTATACTTGCATGAATAAATGAATCGGTAATTATTGTATCGCCACGTTGGGCTATACAAGAGAATAAGCCAATATTTGCATCGTAGCCAGAATTAAAAATTAAACCGCAAGTTGCCTTATGAAAGTTGGCTATATCTTGTTCGGTTTCCTCTACCAAACTTGTATTGCCACTTAATAACCTAGAACCACCCGAACCATTTGCGTAGGAAATGCTTTTTAGGTAATGTTCTACTTTACTCTTTAAAATCGAGGATCTCGCAAAACCCAAATAATCGTTTGAACAAAAATCTATTGGTAAATTAGTTGTTGACAGTTTTCTTATGGATAAATTGTCTTCTCTACTTTGAAGTTGCGCACCTAAGTATTGTTCAATTTTTTTCATCGATGCCCAAAAATAAGAAAGCGTCTCGATAATCGAGACGCTTTCTTATGTAAAATTAAATAATTACTAAATTATGTTAGCCTTGTGCTGGTGGATTTGAAACTACGGGCTTCATGTCTTTTTTACTATAACCTGAGCCACGTCTGCCACCATTTCTCTTTTTATCTTTCATTTCTGCTTTCCACGCATCGTATTTTATTTTTTGTGCTGGTGTCAACACCATTTCAAGCTGATTATTAGATGCATCCATATCAGCTTTCATTTGTTTACCTCTACCTTTTTTGCCGTCTTCGGCAGTGTTACGCATGGCTTCAACTTTATTGGCACGATCTAAATTAATTTGGTAAATTTTTGTTTTTTGATCTGCCGATAAACTTAATTTTTTATCCAACATTGCAGTGCTTCGTTCAGCCCGCTGTTCGGGCGTAAACTTCTGCATATCCATTTTCCGTTTTGAAGCATCTTGAGCAAAAGCAGCTGTAAAACCCATCACCGCAATCGCCATTGTTAAAATTACTTTTCTCATCTTTTTTAGTTTTTATTATGCGTTGTTTAACTGATAGATGCTAAAACTGCGGTACGGTTTAATCGGCAAGTTGTTAAAATTTGTTAATTCTTATTTAACTGAGAAATAGATTTTTGCATGTGCGACATCATTTGTGTTAATGTTTCGATTGTTGGTTCTGGTGTAGGTTCTGGCAAAGAAGTAGAAATGTAGGCTTTCGCTTTCCAAATTTCTAAAATATCATCTGCTGCGATGGAATAAGGATCATACACCTTATTATCTGATATCAACTTTAATTCCTTATTCTCTTTAAAACGATTACCAGCACGTTTATATACTACGCCTTCATTTTTACTAATAACGATGTAAGTTTCTCCTGTTTTTACCTCGCTCCAGTTATCTAAGTATTCTCCAATAATTATACTGCCGGGTTGCACAGGCAACATGCTATCGCCCATAATTTCAAAAGCGCGGAAGGTGCCTTGGCGTAAAGAGGGCAGAGGCAATTGAAATTTTGGTAAATCACTTATATATTGAGGATCGGAAAATCCGTTTAAATAACCTGCACTCGCTTTAACGGGTACCAATTCTATATTTTCATTATCATGCTGATCAACCGAAATACTCAGTACGCGTAAGTTTGAACCCGAACTCTTTAATTTCGGTTTCCAGGTATCAGATATTTTTTCGTTGATGAATTCATCGATGGTTAACTCAAAATATTCTGCTATTCTTTTTAGCAATTCATATTTTGGCTCTGCCCGATCTTCTTCGTAAGCACCAATCAATGATCTTTTAATTTCCATAATATCAGCGAATTGTTGCTGTGTGTGGCCTTTTTTCTTCCTTAGGTACTTTAAATTATTGGAGATGTTCGACATAAAAAAATATTTTAAAATAAATTTGTAAATGCTAAAATAATTAGTAATTTTATGCCAATAAAGTTAGCAATATTATTTTGAATTGCAAGTACATATACTAATTAGTTTAGTTATCCATTTTTAAGAAAAGAAATTATGAAAAAGTTTGTTTACATCGTTACCGACAGAAACCGTACTAGCATGCATGTAGGAATGAGTTCTGATTTAATTAAAACCTTGGATTTTTATAAGCAAATGCCCAACTTATTTTTTGATGGTGGACAGCAACTAACTCGATTGGTATATTTCGAAGAATTTAAAACAGAACAACAAGCTTTAACGAGATTTAAACTGATGAGCCGTTTTACGAGGATGCAAAAGGAACGCTTGGTTCGTTCATGCAATCCCGATTGGATTGATTTAACGGTTGGATTGGATTTTGAAAACATTATGTTACACCGCAACATAACACAACAAGTAACACTTCCATTTACGAGTTTATCGTAAGGTAAATTATAAGCGTAAAAAAAGAGCGATTCGGAAAATTCCAATCGCTCTTTTTGTTGTAAAATTCAGATTAAATGATTGCAACATTAATCCAGCCATTCATTATTTTATTACCAACCTGGCGCAAAAGTTAATCCAAATACACCTCCAGACACATCTTTTCGTTGAAAAGGAAATGCATAATAAGGTTCTAAAATAAAATATCCAAATACGTTTACCCTTAATGATATACCAGCGCTCATTACCGGAACGCGGTCGTTTGTATCTTGGTAACTTTGGTTGGGTATTGGGTTACCATTTGCATCGTTTATTGGCACGGTAAAAAATGTTTGTTTGCCATTAAGCCTTACCGTTGTATTATTTGTCCACGCCACACCTGCATCAAAAAACAGATTCAAATCGCTAAATAAAAAGCCCGAAGGTATTTGAGCCAATTTTTTAGGTCCTGTAAAAGGTAAACGCACTTCAAAATTTACAACTGCAATTTTACTACCGGTTAACTGATTAATATCAAAACTATTGCTACTGGTGTTTGAATTTGTTTTGTAAACAGAATTTGCTTCGTAACCGCGTACTAAATATGAATAGCCTAAATACATTGGATATAAACGATCTGCGTCTTTACCAATACGAAGCGTATTATAACTTCTCACCGCAAAAGTTACGGGTTTTACCCTAAAATATTTTCTTAAATCTACGTTTAATGTACTGAAATTATAGGTTCCAAAATATTGCTCACCACTAATTCTATACCGAAAGCCATCAAGTGGCGCAGTAACTCCAAAAATAGAATTATCGCCCACAAAGCCAGCATTTAATTGATAAAGTGTAAAAGAGTTAAACGGAATGCCAATATCTGCTGATGCTTGATCATTTGAGACTTTGCTCTTGTCTGAATACAGGTAATAACCATCAGGCGTGTAATAGTTACTGTATCGATCTACTCGGTAACTGTAATGCGAAAATGCTGCACCAAGCTCGAACCTATGTATTTTACTAAATGGATAAGCACCATAAACCTGCGCTTGATCTTCAAATGTTCTAATAATATCTGTACGGTAGTTCACTGCATCAGTTGTGGTATTATTTCCTGCGGGCACTTTTTCAAAAGCGTAACTGCTTAAGCCAGATGTGTAGGGGATGTGGGAAATGGCAGCGCCCCAATTAATTCTACTTTTTTGATTAACGTAACCAACCAAGCCACCAAAGTCATAAATTTCTCCGTTTACCGATAGGTTTGCAATTATTTGGTTAACACCCAACACATCGCTAAACATTCCTACAATACCACCTTGCACGCCAGTACCAAATCTCCCTGTAGAAACCCCGATGCCGCCACCGCTATTTGCCAAATAATCTAACTTAAATTTTGGCCGATAAGGCACAGTACGCATCGAATCGGCTATTGTTTTTTCATAAAGATCGAAATTTGCTAAATTAGAATTTATAATATTTACACCTGCATTTTCCATTGGAGGTAGTATGGCTGCATCGAAATTTTCATCGGTGTTACCAATTCTTTTTGCCTTAAAATCTTTAACGTTTGCATTGTAAAGCGTATAACGTTGGTAGCGGTAGTAACTGTAAACAATATCATCATTTGTAGATACAGAGATAGCAGGCGAGAACTCCGTAATGCCACTAATTCCCGTAAAATAATCCGTTAATTGATCTACTTTCTCATCCGTCAAATTGTATTTATACAGGTTTCTGAAGCCATCTCTATTTGATAGGAAGAATATGCTCTTACTATCGCCAGAAAATTGTGGGTTTAAATTATTTGCCAAAGGAAATATATTGATGTTTTGAACTGTTTTCTTTTCCACATCGTACCAAGCCAAATTTATTGGATAAACTGCAGAGACGGTATTGTTCTGAATAGCGGCCCTATCAGATGAGAAAACGATTTTAGTACCATCGTGCGAATAGTTTGGCGCATAATCAGAGTAAACATCATTTGTAAGTTGTGTAACCGCTTTCGTATCTAAATTATACGAAAATATATCACTCTGTCCCTCAACCATACCGGAAAAAGCAATGTCTTTGCCGTTTGGTGACCATGTTAAATTTCCAAATTGTGCTACATCGCCCATGGCCGTTTGAGAAACAGTACTTCCGTTTGATATATCCACAATCAGCATTTGGTTTTTTCCTTTGCTAAAAATACTAAATGCAAACTGTTTGCTATCTGGCGACCAAGCACCCGCAGACTCTATAAAGTTAAAATCATCTATGTGTCCGTTAGAAACTTGACTGCTTAACTTTCGAAGAATTTTACCTGTTTTTGCATCCGCCATAAATAAATCTATTCCAAATAAATCCTTTTCAGACATAAAAGCCACATATTTGCCATTAGGACTAAGGGCAGGGGCAACGTTCATTTTTCCAGCATTTTTATTATCGATAATTTTTGTACCAGTAATTTTTATTTGCGAACTATCGGCCTTCAACATCGGTTTATAATGTGCATCAATCGCGCTTTTCCACAAACCTGACAGCGTTTTATCATCGTAACCAAAAGTATATTTTATGGCATTTTCATAACCATATTTTGCCGTATTTTTTAATAGCGGTACTAAAGTTGTATCGCCATATTGCGAGCCGATGTAAGTCCAAAAAGCCTGTCCGTAACGGTATGGGAAGTATTTATTAGAGTTTGTTAAATCTTTTAGTGATGGAATATCTCTATTTAACATTGCATCTCTCATCCACATCGATGTAAATGCATCTTTTTTACCTACCGATAAGTATTCTGCCATTCCTTCAACCATCCACAACGGTGTTTGACTAACATTTTGCAAACTGATAGAATCTTTCTCTAGTAGTGTATGGTATTGAAATGCGTGTACCAATTCGTGCCCTAAAACATGTCTGGTTTGGCTACCCAATTCCATTATTGGCATAATGATTCTATTTTTCAAAGCCTCAGTTACACCACCTGTACCGATACCAATCTCTCCATCTAAAACAGTTGTTTGTTGAAAATCGGGATGATTGTTGTACAGTACAATTGGGTTCTTTTCTAAAAAAGTATCTCTAAAAACCTCTTGATGCATTTTATACCAAGTTTCGGCGTCCTGTGCAAAACGCTTTAACAATGCATCATTATTTAAATAATAATAAATTTCAAAGTGTGGGGTTTGCAATACTTTAAAATCCATCGATTTGTATCTCACTTTGTTTTGGCCAAAGTATTGAGCATTTGCATTTGAGGCGATAAAAAAGAATAAAATGGCTAATGATAGCTTCATCAAAGTAGAACTTATTCTCATATTATGTATTTTAATGATGTTAAACAATTTACGAAATTTTCTTTAAAAAAGATTTTATCTAAAAGTAGCGAGATTTGTTTAATGATGTTAATTTTTTTAGGTAATTTTTGATTAATTGTTGCCAGTTTTTTCTTTCTCTTCCTGTCGCTGTTTCCTTCTCAATTCTCGTTCTTCTTTTTTGGATAGCGGCGCAGTAATCACTTGCGCAGGCGCCGGAGCTGGTTTTTCTTCTTTTTTAACTTCAGGCTCTTTAGGTAAAGTTTGGTTATTGCTGTTTTCATCAGTGGCAATTGGTTCTACCGCTACAGAGTCTACAGCAGAAGTGTCTGCACTTGCAGTGTCAACCACAATACGCGGACTAGGGCAGTTTATCGTCCTTGTAATTGGTACTGTTGCTTTAGGAAAAGGTCCGTATGTGTAACCGCTGGATGGATCGGTGTAAACTTTACTCATAAATTTCGCAAAAATAGGAAGCGCCGTTCTAGAGCCTTCACCTTGTTCGCCATTTTTAAAATGGGCGGTTCGTTCATCACATCCAACCCAAACACCGGTAACTAAATCTTTGGTAATACCCATGTACCAAGCATCTACATAATCAGATGAAGTACCTGTTTTTCCACCAATTTGATTGTTCTTTTTAAACAATTTTGGCCATTCCCAAAGCGCTTGCGAAGTTCCCCCGGGTTCTTCCATACCACCGCGGAACATATACAACATCAACCAAGCCATCTCTTCGGATAAAACTCTTTTGGTTTTTGGCACAAACTCTTCAAGAATATGATCGTCTTGATCTGTAATTTTTTCTACTAAAATGGGATCGGTTTTTATTCCCTTATTCAAAAAAGTACTGTACGCCTTTACCATTTCATATACAGACACATCATTTGGACCTAAACTTACTGATGGAACGGATTCTAAGTGGCTATCAATACCACATTCGTGTGCCCATTTTACCACATTATCCCAACCAACCTTTTCTGTTACTTGTGCAGTTATGGTATTTACCGATTTAGCCATAGCCCAACGCAAGCTCATTTCTCTGTAACTTACACTATAATCGGCATTTTTAGGTTCCCAGTATTTGGTTACACCTTTATCTTGGTACGCAATTTTTACCGGTTTATCAGTTAATTTATCGCACGGACTCATGCCTAATTCTAACGCTGCCAAATAAGCAAAAGGTTTAAACGTAGAGCCAGCTTGGCGTTTCGATTGATTTACGTGATCGTATTTAAAGAATTTATGATCGATACCACCAACCCAAACTTTAATTTTTCCGGTAGAAGGTTCCATTGTCATCATGCCGGTATTTAAAATTTTGCCGTAGTAACGGATAGAATCTAACGTAGAAAAAAGTGTATCTCGATCACCTTTATAAGTAAAAATCTTCATCTTTTTCTTTTTGTTGAAATATGCCGAAATCGAATCTGGCTTTTTAGCATACTTTTTTTCTAACAACGAATAGATGGGTAAATTTCTCATCGCCCGTGCCGGATAATCAACTTTTTGTTTTTCAGAATCATACCATGGATCTTCATTTCCCCAAACGCTATAAAATCTGCGTTGTAAAGTTTTCATTTGATCCTGAACAGCTTCTTCGGCATATTTCTGGAGTTTAGAATCAATCGTGGTATAAATTTTTAATCCATCTTCATAAAGATCGATGTCGTTATCTGCACACCATTTCTCTAAATTTTTAGCCACGGCAGCCCTTAAATATGAATCTCCATCACTTCCATCATCCAATTCGCCCACTTTCAGGTCTATTGGCAATTTAGAAAGTTGAGCCAAACTATCGTTACTTAAATATTTATACTTATTCATCTGCGAAAGCACAACATTTCTGCGTGCCAAGGCTTTATCTGGAGATTTGATGGGGTTGTAAAGCGTTGTACCTTTTAACATTCCAACCAACAAAGCAGCCTCGTTTGTATTCAGTTCTTTCGCTTCTTTATCAAAGTAAACCCGACTTGCAGTTTTAATACCATAGGTATTATTGCCAAACGAAACTGTGTTTAAATACATCGTAATAATGTCGTTTTTAGAATAGTTCGATTCTAATTTCACGGCAGTCATCCATTCTTTCAGTTTAAAAATTAATGTGCGTATTAATGGCACTTTAGCAAAAATACCTTGAGATTTGTTGTACCTAGTGCGGTATAAATTTTTTGCAAGTTGTTGTGTAATTGTACTGGCGCCACCATCTTTACCAAATCCGGCTACGGCTCGTACAACAGCTTGCATATCAATTCCCCAATGTTTGTAAAACCGTACATCTTCAGTAGCCACCAAAGCATTTAAAACCTTTGGCGCAATTTCGTTGTAGTTTACAGGCGTACGGTTTTCTTTAAAGTACCTTCCAATTAATTTTCCATCGGCAGTGTAGAGTTCAGAACCAACACGCAAACTGGGCATTTTGATATCGGAGTAGCTTGGCGAATAACCAAAAAGCCACAAAAAGTTTAATTGTAGCGCAGAAAAGAAAATAATTAAAAAATAAATGAAATAGGTGGCGTAACGTAAGTATCTGTTTTTAATCTCTTTAAACATGTTGGTAAAGCTTGTATAAGGATAAATGTGTATTTGATAAATATATAAAAACTGTTAGCACAAATTAACATTTTTTAATTTACTTAATTTTTAATCTATATTTAAATATTGTGATAAAAAAAACGATATAATGAAGAACGAATTTAAAAAGCTAATTGTACAAGGCGATAAAAAGTTTTCGATAAAAAATACCGAAACCGAAGAAAAAGGAGGTTACAACAAGCATTCATCGAAAGAAGCACTTACAAAAGCTAAATTGGAGTTGGATAACTTACAAGAAATACTTTATGCTTCGAATACCTATTCGTTGTTAATTATTTTTCAAGCGATGGATGCAGCGGGTAAAGATAGTGCTATTGAACATGTAATGAGCGGACTAAACCCTCAAGGCTGTCAAGTTTTTAGTTTTAAAGTACCAACATCCGAAGAATATGAGCACGACTTTTTATGGCGCCACTACAAGGCTTTGCCCGAACGTGGAAGAATTGGCATACACAACCGTTCGCATTATGAAAATGTGCTGGTTTGCAAAGTGCACCCAGAATATATTCTGAGTGAGCATATACCCGGCATAAATGATGTTAAAAAAGTAGATGCCGATTTTTGGAAGAAAAGGTATGAAAGCATTCGCAATTTTGAAGACCATTTAACTGAGAATGGAACAATTATTCTAAAATTCTTCTTAAACGTAGGCAAGGACGAACAAAAACAACGCTTTCTCGATCGAATAGAAGATCCTTCTAAGAATTGGAAATTTTCATCAGGCGATATTAAAGAACGTGCACTTTGGGATGATTATATGAAAGCTTATGAAGAAGCCATTAACGAAACCAGTACTAAAAACGCTCCATGGCACATCATTCCTGCCGATAAAAAATGGTTCGCCCGTTTGGCTATTAGCGAAATTATTACCGATAAGCTTAGAAGTTTAAAACTTAAGTTTCCGGTTTTAGGCAAAGAGGAGCAAGCGAAATTACAAGAAACTAAAAATGCACTTATGGCAGAATAGCAATCATTTAAATGAATTAACCCTTTTCGTTAACTCATTAATAATAAACAATATACAACTCTAAAAGTAGTTAGTTAATAAATAATACCCTCGAATTAGAAATTTAGTTTACCGATATTTAACATGAATAAATGATCGGCTATAAAACTATTTGTACATAATACATTTTTGTTCTCAGCTTAAATGCTTACTTTTGCAGCGCTTTTGGTTACCGGTTAAACCCGGTATTAAAAGGGAATGCAGTGTAATTCTGCAACTGTCCCGCAGCTGTAAGCTCCATAACGGTTTTTTAATCCAATTGGCCACTGTTCGTTAAAGAATGGGAAGGTCAAAAAACCGGGAGTAAGTCAGAAGACCTGCCTTAGCACATATTTCATAGCTTTCGGGGATTGAAGCTAGGGGTGTTTTGCTTGTTGTATTTACATGCTCCTTATTTCTCGTTGCTGTGGGTAATTACTCACAACAAAAATGATTAAAAACAAAAATGCTTGTTTGGGCATTGGTTGTTTTTATTTTGCTATTGCAACATGCTTAGGCGTGGTGTGCCCTAATTTTTTATGGGCACAGGTAGATTCTGCAAAAATAAAACAGCTCAATGAAATCCAAATTAAGGCAAAAAAAATTAATTTACTACAATCATCACCAACGCCTGTTCAAAATTTGGGAGGCGATGATTTAAAACGACTAAGCAGTTTATCTGTTGCCGATGCTATACGCTATTTTTCTGGTGTACAGTTAAAAGATTATGGCGGTATTGGCGGTTTAAAAACCATTAATGTACGCAGTATGGGCAGTAACCATACGGCGGTATTTTACGATGGCATTCAGTTAGGTAATGCGCAAAACGGACAAGTAGATTTAGGTAAGTTTTCTTTAGATAATATTGAAGAGGTTACTTTATACAGCGGACAAAAAAGTGCCCTCCTAATGCCAGCAAAAGCTTATGCATCGGCAAGTGCGCTATACATTAAAACACCCGTACCAAAATTCGAACCTAATCAAAATCATTATTTTAAAGCCAGTTTAAAAAGTGGTTCGTTCGATTTTATTAATCCTTCATTTAATTACACTCAAAAACTAAGTAAAAAACTTTCTTTTAATTTAAGTACCGAAATTTTAAATGCCAGTGGTAAATATAAATACAGGTACACAAATGGCGTTTATGATACTACCGTTACGCGAACCAATACGGATATTTTTGCAAAGCGTATGGAGGCTGGACTTTATGGATTAACAGCAGATAGCAGTAAATGGCAGGTTAAATTATATAATTACAACAGCGAAAGGGGAGTTCCGGGAGCGATAGTTGCCAATAAATTTAATTTTTCTCAGCGCCAATGGGATGATAATTTCTTCCTGCAAAGCAGTTATCAAAGCAAAGAAAATAAGCACTACCAATATCTTTTTAATGCTAAATATGCTTATGATTTTACCAGATATTTAGATCCTGATCGAATTTCGTTAAATGGCCCGCTCAATAATAAATATACGCAACAAGAAACATACTTTTCATTTGCCAATCAATACCAAATTGATACATTTTGGGTAATCTCGCTTTCGGCCGATTACAGTTTTCAAAAACTTGATGCCAATTTACAATCGTTTGCTTATCCATCAAGAAATACTACGCTTATCGCATTTGCAAATACATTGCGTTGGCCTCGATTTAATGTGCAGGCAAATTTATTGGCAACAATCATAAACGATAAAGTAAAAACAAATATTCCCGCAGGAAATAAGGCAGCGTACACACCAACAATTATGGCATCGTGGCAACCCTTTAACACAGCTAATTTAAGAATTAGGGCTTTTTACAAATCGATTTTTAGAATGCCAACTTTTAACGATTTATATTATACCTTTATTGGCAATTCTACCTTAAAACCTGAATATGCAACACAGTATGATTTAGGAATTACCTTTTCAAAAAGCTTCACAAACGTCAGTCTTCAAAGCATCTCTATCCAAACAGATGCTTATTACAATCAAGTAACCGATAAAATTGTTGCTGTACCTACGTTAAATCTTTTCCGTTGGACTATGCTAAACCTTGGTAAAGTATCTATTAAAGGTATAGAAACCAATGTGCAAAGTCTTTGGCAATTCGGCGAAATTAAAGCTACAGCGAAAATGGGTTATACTTTCGAAAAAGCACTCGATGTAACGCCAACCGGTAACAGTTATAAACAACAAATCCCATATATCCCGGTGCAAAGTGCATCTATTTTATTAGGTGCGGATTGGAAAAGCTTTGGACTAAATTACAGTTATATTTTTACAGGCGAGCGTTACAGTCAAAAAGCAAATATACCTGAAAACTATGTTCCGGCTTGGTTCACCCACGATTTATCCCTACAAAAAAACATTATAAAGAATAAGATTAATTATCGCATTGCGGCAGAAGTAAACAATTTATTAAACCAATATTACGATGTAGTGCTAAACTACCCAATGCCCGGAAGAAACTACAGATTAACGCTCAGCGCAGATTTTTAACCCACAAATATGAATAACCTAAAAATTAAATTATCGGTAATAATGCTTGCTTCTATTTTCTTTTCTTGTAGAAAAGAGAAAGGAATTATTAACGAAGAAGTTACCAAAGTACCCAATCAAATTACGGCTATAAATGGTTTGTATATTTTAAACGAAGGCAACTTTGGGTCAAATAAAGCATCGTTAGATTATTACGATTATGCTAACGGAATTTACCGTAAAAATATTTACGAACAAGCAAACCCATCGGTTACGCTGGGCTTGGGCGATGCAGCTAACGACATTAAAATTTATGGATCGAGATTATACATCGTTGTTAACGGATCAAATAAGGTTGAAATATTGGATGTAAAAACTGCAAAAAAAATTGGTCAGGTTGATGTTCCAAATTGTAGATACATTTCTTTTTATAAAAATAATGCCTACGTAACTGCTTATGCGGGTTATGTTGCGGTAATTGATACGGCTGCGCTAGCTGTTAAAACCCAAATAGCAGTAGGCCAACAACCTGAAGAAATGGCTATTGTTGGCTCGAAGCTTTATGTGGCAAACTCTGGCGGTTACAACTATCCAAATTATGAACATACCGTTTCTGTAATAGATTTAAACACCAATACTGAACTAAAAAGAATTGATGTGGACGTGAATTTACATCACCTTAAAGCCGATCAGTATGGAGATATTTATGTAACCTCAAGAGGCAACTATGCGAACATTCCTTCAAATTTATATGTAATCGATACTAAAACTGATGCAGTTAAAAAGAAGTTTAATATTACGGCGAGTGATATATGCATAGATAAGGATTTTGCCTACATATATAGTGTTGAATGGAGCAGTATTACAAGTTCAAATGTAGTTTCCTACACCAAAATTAATATTAAAGATGAAACCATTATCCCAAGTAATTTTATTACCGATGGTACAGAAAAAGAAATCGAAATTCCTTACGGATTAGCCATAGATCCACTTTCATCGGATATTTACGTTACCGATGCTAAAGATTATGTAACACCTGGAACGCTTTATTGCTTTGATAAATATGGCAAGAAAAAGTTTTCGGTAACCACTGGAGATATTCCAGGACACTTTGCTTTTTACACTAAATAATAAATAAATCAATTAAAAATTACCATGAAAATTAAAAATTACATTTTACTTTCTACGCTCTTTATCGCCTTATTTTATTCTTGCAGTAAGGACAGAATGGAGTATGCACCAAAGCCAGACTTAAAAACAAAAGCGACCGAAATCACGGTGCCAGTAAACGGAAAATTTGAGTTCGAAGCGAATAACACAAATTCCGACTCCTTTACTCAAGAATGGAAATTAGATGATAAAGTGGTAAGTACGGCAAACACTTACAATTTTGTGCCTGTTTTGGCTGGCGACTATGTTTTGGTTTACACCGCAACAAATAATGCTGGTACTTTCGTTTATACCTACAAAATTAGCGTTCCTGTGCCTGTAATTGCAACTTCGCCAACAAGTAGCAAATTTATTTCTGCAATTTTAGAATATGCGCCGGCACCCGGACAACACATTAACCAACTTACAATTGGCTCGCCAGAGCAAGCTCAAAAATTAGTTGGAAGCATTACCAATTCCGTTTCTTTAGGTGGTTTTGGTGGCTACATTATTTTTAGTTTTGATCACTCTGTGGTAAACCAAACGGGTACAGATTTAGCTATTTACGGCAATCCAATTGGCCTACCGTATGCATTTGCCGAGCCGGGTATTGTAATGGTGAGTCGAGATAAAAATGGTAATGGCAAAGCCGATGATGAGTGGTTTGAACTTGCTGGTAGTGAGTACGCCAAAACAACAACCATTAAAAATTACGAAATTACATACACCAACCCAAAAGCGTTTGTAGCTGTACCTTGGACGGATAACCAAGGAGGGAGCGGATTTGTAAATAACAGTTCGAGATCAAGAAATTTTTATCCGCTTTTTGCGAAAAATCAAGAAACAATTACTTTTAAAGGCACTTTGCTTCCATCTACACTTAGCACATCTGGCTTAGTTACCAATAGCGCGTTCGATTGGGGTTATACTGATAGCTATTCTTTAGGCGATGATTATAAAACCAACCAATATAATGGTTTCGATATTTCTTGGGCTGTAGATGCAACGGGTAAAAAAGTGGTTTTACATACAGTTGACTTTATAAAAGTTTATACCGCACAAAACGTTAATGCAAGTTTCTTGGGAGAGATTTCTACGGATGTTAAAGGCGCTGTAGATTTGAATATAAAATAATACCGATCAACAATTTCAATAGACAAAGGAGTTCACTTACATTGCTTAAGTGAACTTTTTTGTTACATTTGCAGCGCTTTTGGTTACCGGTTAAACCCGGTATTAAAAGGGAATGCAGTGTAATTCTGCAACTGTCCCGCAGCTGTAAGCTCCATAACGGTTTTTTAATCCAATTGGCCACTGTTCGTTAAAGAATGGGAAGGTCAAAAAACCGGGAGCAAGTCAGAAGACCTGCCTTAGCACATATTTCATAGCTTTCGGGGATTGAAGCTAAGGATGAGGTACTTTCTATATATTGTATTTTCATTTCCTTTTCTAATCTGTTGGCTGTGGGCAAACAAACTCACAATCAAATGAACAAAAAATTTTTAATTGTAGCAGGCCTAGGGTTTGTACAATTAATGCTTGGCCAAAAGGCTAATGCACAAGACAGTCTTAAACTAAAGGATGTTGTAATTTCTGCAACAAAAAACGATCAAAAACAATCGCAAACTGGCAAGGTGGTTACCATTATTTCAAAAGAAGTATTGGAACGTAGCCACGGAAAATCATTATCCGAATTACTTAGCGAGCAGGCGGGAATTATTGTGGCCGGTGCAACTAGTAATCCAGGGTTAAACAAATCGGTTTTTGTTAGGGGAGCAGGTAGTGCTTATTCCCTTATTTTAATTGATGGTATTGTGCAAAATGACCCTTCGGGCGTTGGTGGTGCTTTTGATCTTCGTTTAATTCCTATTGATCAGATTGACCACATCGAAATTTTAAGAGGTGGCCAATCTACCATTTACGGTTCTGATGCTATTGGTGGCGTAATTAACATCATTACTAAAAAAGACGGACCAAAAGGAAATACAATTTATGGTGTTGCAAGCGCAGGGAGCTACGAAACTTACAAAGGAACAATTGGCGTAAACGGAAGTGTTAGCGATTTTAATTACAACATTAATTATACTCATGTTAAAACTGATGGTATTTCTGAGGCCGCTAACCCAGTAGGAAACACGGTTGATTTTGATAAAGATGGTTATAAAAGCGATGGCGTGAATGCCAATTTCGGTTTAAAATTGAATAAAAACTTATCAATCAATCCTTTTGCCCGTTATAACTTTGGTAATTATAAGTTTGATGGTGGCGCTTTTGCAGATGCAAACAATTTCTCGATAATTAAAAATGCTGCCTTAGGTGCAAACGCCAAATTAGCCTTTTCGAAATCGAAAGTTAATTTAAATTACAGTTACGAAACCACTTCTAACGATGCGCATAGTGCTTACCCAAGTTTTAGCAAAGGCAAGGTAAGTTTGGTTGATTTATTTTATAATCAAAAAATTGGCGATAAATTAGATGTTTTGCTTGGTTTGGATAACCGCTCTTTAAACCTTGTTGCAGGCACTAATTATGCACATACAAACATTTTTGCAACTTACGCTTCTGTTTTCTTGCATGATGTAAGTGTGTTTAATTTAGAAGTTGGTGGCCGTTACAATAAGCACAACCAATATGGCGAAAATTATACCTATACCATTACACCATCCATTAATATTATAAAAGAAGTTAAATTATTCGGAACAGTATCAACAGCTTTTAAAATCCCTACTTTAAGTATGCTTTTCGGTCAGTTTGGGGCTAATTTGAATCTTAAACCCGAAAAATCACAAAATTATGAGGCAGGTTTAAATCTAAATATTGCCGATGAAAAGTTTACAGTTAGAATTGCTGGTTTTAAACGCGATTTAAAGGATGCGATAATTTACGCTTATCCTGCTGGATATGTGAATCAAATCAGTCAAAAAACTAAAGGTTTTGAAGTTGAACCGACAGTAAAAATTGGTAAATTTAGCCTTAACGGTTATTATGCGTATGTTGAAGGGAATGAATTTAATTTTGTTGATAATAAGGTTGCCGATTACCTTTTCCGCAGGCCAAAAAATACATTTGGAATTAATGCAGGTGTACAAGCTACTGATAATTTATTTATAAGTGCGAACTACCGGTATTTTGGCAACCGTACTGATGGTAACTTTACCACATACACCGTTGATGCTTTGCCTGCATATAAATTGTTAAATGCTTATGTAGAATATGCGCTAGCTAAAAAACGTGTTAAACTCTTTTTTGATGCCAAAAACATTTTGAATGAAAAGTATAGCGAAATTATTGGCTACAACACGTTAGGTTTTAATTTTAATACTGGTGTTAGTTTTAATATCCATTAGAAAATAATAACTTTGCACTAAGCTTGTTGCTTTAAAAGTCTAAATACTAATTACTAAAAACTTCATACCAAGATAATGTCGAACTTAAAATTTAATCCCAGCATCGCCATACTATTGTTGATTATATTCGTTGCAACGCTGATGCGTTTATTGGTTACCTTCAATTCCGAAGAATTGCAGTTCGCAAATTTCTCATCAATTGGTGCAGTTGCTTTATTTGGTGGCGCTTACTTTAAAAATAACTTAAAAGCTTTTGCATTTCCGTTGTTAAGTTTATTGTTTAGCGATATTGTGTTGTATAGCACTATTTATCAAAAATATGCTGGTGGCGCTTTACTTGGGCAGTTGTGGGTTTATTTGGCTTTTGGTTTAATGGTTTTAGCGGGTAGGGTAATGTTGAAGAAAATTAACGTTATTTCACTTTTAGCTTCTACTTTGGTTATCGTTTTAATCCACTGGTTGGTTACCGATTTCGGCGTTTGGTTTCACAACCCAACCTATCCTCAAACTTTGGCAGGATTTGGTTTATGTTTAACACAAGCTATTCCGTTCGAGATTAGATTTTTAGAAGGAACTTTAATGTATGGTGCAATTCTTTTCGGTTTGTTCGAATTGCTTAAAGTTAAATACCCAGTATTAAAATTACAGACTCAACGAGTTTAAAAATCAAATATCTTAGTAAAATCCTCTTTTGTTTAAATGCAAAAGAGGATTTTTTTTGCCCCAAAAAAGTTTATTTTAGTAAATCATCTAAATTGTAATGATTTAATTTAGTTTAGGGCGTTTTAACACGCTTTACGCTTTATCTTTTTGGTAGAAAAAACCAAAAAGGATACCGCTCCAATCGTTAACGCTAGCAATATTTATAAAAACTGATATTAGTTTGAACTCAAGATAGGATAAAAAATATTTCAAAAACCAATCACTTAAAATTTAATCAAATGAAAATTGTTGTACTAACAGGAGCGGGGATTAGCGCAGAAAGCGGATTAAAAACCTTTAGAGATACTGATGGCTTATGGGAAGGTTACAATGTATATGATGTTGCTACACCAGAAGCATGGGAGAAAAACCCAGAAATGGTGCAGCAGTTTTACAACGATAGACGAAAGCAAGTTTTAGAAGCCAATCCAAATGCAGCACATTTAATTTTGGCCGAATTAGAAAATCATTTCGAGGTGGAAATTATCACCCAAAATATAGATGATTTACATGAAAGAGCCGGCTCAACAAAAGTTAGCCATTTGCACGGTGTGATTACAAAATCGCAATCAAACGTCAATCCCGATTCAACTTATCAAATTGTTGGCGATGAACTAAGAATGGGCGAACTTTGTGAATTTGGATCGCAATTGCGCCCACATGTAGTTTGGTTTGGCGAAGCTGTACCCATGATAGAAATGGCTGCAGAAATTTGTAGCACCGCCGATGTATTTGTTTTGATAGGTACATCGTTAGCGGTTTATCCTGCTGCAGGATTATTGGATTTTGTGCCTTCTGGAACGAGAAAATTTATTATCGACCCAAATATACCCAATGTTAGTAGATATAAAAACGTAATCAAATTAGAAGGAACAGCCATTTCTCAACTTCAAATTTTAAAAGAAATTCTGCTAAATGAAAAATAAAAAACTTTGTATATTTAACTGGAGTGGCGGGAAAGACAGCGCGTTGGCACTTTACTATGCGCTTCAAGACCCTACAATCGAAATCAAATATTTAGTCACGACGCTAAGTGCAGAATTTAACAGAATTTCTATGCACGGTGTAAGGGGAGAATTGTTGATTGCCCAATGCGAAAGTATCGGCATTCCGCTATATCAAATTAAATTGCCCGAACTGCCCGATATGGAAACTTACGATGAAATGATGTTTAAACATCTATCAAAATTTAAGGAAGAAGGCATTACACATTCTATTTTCGGTGATATTTTTTTAGAAGATTTACGCACATACCGAGAAAAGCAACTCGAAAGGGTAGGATTAACGGCAATTTTTCCACTTTGGAAGAGAAATACGAAGTCTTTAATTTCCGAATTTCTAAAACTGACCTTTAAAACCATCATTATTTGCACGCAACAAAATTTGAAGTCTTTCTGTGGAGAAGTTATTACACAGGATTTAATCGATCAATTACCCTCAGATATTGATCCGTGTGGCGAAAATGGTGAATACCATAGTTTTGCGTTTGATGGACCAATTTTTAAACATAAAATTGATTTTGAAATTGGAGAGCAGGTATTTAGAAGTTTTAAAAAACCTAAGTTAGCAGAAAAAGACGATGTTAATCTCAACAATGAGGATTCTAAATTAGGTTTTTGGTTTACCGATTTACAACCGATGAAATAAAAATTAAAACATTTTGGCATTGTTTTCTCTTATAACAATCTAAATACGTAAACAAAAAAATCTTTTAAATCTCTAAATTTAAAAAGATGTTAAAATTAAAGTTATGAAAAAGATATTCGTTGTAATTGCATTAACCAGTACGGTTTTGTTTGCTTGTAATAACAAAGCCAAAGAAGAAGCCACACTAAAACAACAGGAAGTTGAAAAACAAGCTACCATTAAAGTGGTTAAAGATAGTATGCGTTTAGATAGCTTTAAAAAAGCCGAGCTTACTAAACAAAAACAAATTGAAGATAGTAAGCAAGCTGCTGCGGTGGCAACTGCAAGAAAAGAAGGCGCAAGAAGTGCAAATGTAAGAAGTAGTGGAAATGGATCTGGTACAGCAAATTCGGCTTATGGTGGTACACAACCAACAGCTAAGAAAAAAGGTTGGAGTGAAGCTGCAAAAGGTGCTGTTATTGGTGGTGCAGCCGGAGCGGTTGGTGGTGCATTAATTGATAAGAAAAAAGGACGTGGTGCAATAATTGGTGGCGTAGTTGGCGCAGGCGGCGGTTATCTAATCGGTAGAGGTGCTGACAAAAAATCTGGTCGCGCGAACTAACATATATAAAATATTAAAGCGGTTATGGAAACATAACCGCTTTTTTTATGCCTTAAATTTGGCGTACATTTTTCTTATTCGCCAATAAGTTAAAAAGACTTTTCAATTGTAAGTTTTGGCTTTAGCATTTTATAAATTCTGCTAACTCGGTAATCTTTCAAAAATCACACGGTTAAGAATTATTCCTATCATCATCACAAATATGCTAAACTCAACCAACCTGAAAACTAACGATATTGTTATACCTCTTCGCTGATATTTTCGATTAAAGCATTCTTATTTTTATCAAATAGGGGTTCATCAAAAAACCATCAATCTTTAGTATATCAGACTTAAAAAAAGCTATTGGCAAAGCTCCGATTCGAAAAAGAGGAACCCAACATTGCTTGTTAAAATTAGTTTTCGAGGTCAGACTTTAAGAGCAAACAAAATCATCATTTTATCAAAAAAGAACCCCATAATGCCAAACCTCCCTAATATTTGGCGCTTTTACTATACAATATTTAATTTTGTTAGTTATGATAATTACCTATTAATCAAATACTTACATCTTAATACTTAAACAAACAATTAATTTATTGCCGTTTTAGGACACTTATTAGACCCCAAAAACACAAAATAAAATTCTGTTTCATCAAAACGACAGCTGTATATCAATTAGTTAGGCAGTTTAATATTTAGTATTGGTGCCGATTGTAGGCTTCAACAAACTCTACGTTCATTTGTTTAAAACGCTTAACCACTGTGGCAATAAATGTTTCATCTAAAATTTCAAACACATCATTAACTCCTCCTCCGCTCAGGTCTAACTCCGATAATTTATAGCTCTGCTCCAAACTACCAAGCTCAAATTTTACAATAAACTTTTGGTTCATAGAGAAAATTGTGATTTTGCATTCTGGATGCGGAAGCTCTGCGACTACTCTCATTTTTTGTATTTCTAATTTATTAATCTAACTCAATTCCATTCAAGCTTCCTTCGCTTCTTATTATTTCAAAGCGTGCAAAAAGCTCTTCGCTATACCATTTTCTTTCCCGTGTTAACTTAATAACATCAGCATGATCATGGCTTTTATAGGCGTAACTTTTCATCAGCTCTGCGCTCTCCCAAATGGAAAAAGTGGCCTGCATTACAAAAGGTAACTCACCAATACCCGCAGATAAGATGTATCCTGGTGCAACTCTCATCGCATCGGCTGCGCGTTTAATGTTTTCTCTAAACTCTTTTACTTTATTTAGTCTAATTCCGGCACGGGTAATTACAGCTACTCTACCATCTTTTTTATTGCTATTTTTATCAAGGGTAAATGGTTGTTTACCCTCCCATAAGCCATGCGCACTTAAAGGGTTTAGTAATATTGTAAAATCTTCAATAGCAAAGAATTTAAACCATTTTATTGCAAACGAATTTTTATAAAATTCATCGCAATCCTCTACGTTAGCCCATGCGGTGATGATTCCCCAATGTTTAAAATCAGGAGGCAAATCAACTTGTGCATTTTTGCCACTTCCCATTAATTTCCAAAAACTACACTTCTTGTTTAACCACAACGGTACACGCAAAATAGCCATCCCCATAAATGCAAAGGGGATGGCTGCGGTACGATATTTAGTAATTGTTAAGGCTACAATCATTACTTTTTTATTCCAATTTCCGTTAGCAAAAAATCTGCTTTATCTACTTTTTCAGCCACCCACAATACATAGCGAATATCAACACCTATAGATCTGCTGTAGCTTTCATTCCAGGCATAATCGTTAATAGTGGCTTCATAATTTCTATCGAAGTTAACGCCAATCAATTCGCCATTGGCATCCATAATTGGGGAGCCAGAGTTTCCGCCCGTTGTATCGGTGTTGTATAAAAACGCAACCGGTACGTCCTTCAAGTCATCTTTGGCAAAATCACCAAAATCTTTTGCGCCCCAAAGGGTTTTGATTACTGGGGGATAAACATACTCGGGATTTCCTGTTGCGCCTTTTTCCAATATACCTTTTATTGTGGTGTACGGATGCATATAGCTTGCATCTGCGGGCGAATAACCCCGCACATAGCCATAAGTTAAGCGCAGTGTGCTGTTCGCATCAGGAATGAAATCTTTTTTGAGGAATTTCTCCTTAACCGTTACGTAATCGCCCATTAGTTTGTTTACCAAACCATCTCGTCTATCCTTTTCGGGTTTCAAATCTGCAAGTTGCTTACTTATGCCTCCTTCCAAAACCAACAGTCCATCGTTATAACTAGCTAATATTTTTGGTGATTTTAGCAAATTATTCATTACATAATTTTCGTCTTTCAATTTCGTCAATTCAAAAACATCAGCAACAAATGAGCTTATTAAGCTTTCATTGTCAGATCCTTTGCTGGTGATTTTATCCACTGCATTTACGCGCTCATTTGGCCTAAAAACCGCTGCGTCGTTCATCATCTTTTTCAAAATCTTTTTGTCAACATCAATATCGTAAGATGAATAACTGTTTTTCAAAACATTTTTTACCGAAGCAACATTGTTATCAAAAAAGCTTTGTTTTTGATCTGCAGGTTGCAAATCGAGAGCGTTTTTGAAACTGTTGATGTTTCGGGCGATAACCAATAAGTTAGTAGAATTATATATTTGATTTAACCATAAATCACGATTGGCATCTCCGTTAATAATCCGGTAGGTGTTGTCAATATCGCTCATTAAATTGCCATATTGCGCTTTTAAATCAACATCGTTGTTAATGAAAGTAGCCATAGCTGCATCTTCCTGCTTTTTTTGATTTACCAAATCAATCCCTTTCAAACCTTTCAATTTGCCACGGTAGTTTTTCATTACGTTTGCATTTCTTTTAATTCGAGTGGCAAGTTTCAGCTCGGTAGCTTTATCTTTCTTCCCTACGTTTTCCATTGTTGTATTTTGGAAATCGTAAAGTTCTGATGTATAGGGAAGTAAATAATTTTGCTGATATTCTATATACGCAGCTGGGCGGTGGCGAAATGTTCTTCCCGGATAGCCCAATATGAACACAAAATCTTCTTCGTTAGTGCCTTTTGGATTTACCTTTAAAAACTTTTTGGGTTTATAGGGCACATTTTCTTTGGCATATTTCGCAGGTTTTCCATCTGGCGATACATACGCACGCATAAAAGAGAAATCACCAGTATGACGTGGCCAAACCCAATTGTCGGTTTCGCCACCAAACTCTCCAATATTTCTACTCGGCACATAAACCAATCGCACATCTGTTATGGTTTTATATTTAAATAGCACGTAGCTTTTACCGATGAACATTTCTGATACTTCTGCTTTGATACTAGGGTCGCTTTTTTCAGCATCTGCAGCGATATTTTTCATTGCAGCGTTTATAACAGAAATTCGAGATGCTGGATCGGTAATTTGTGCAACCGCACCCAATACCTTATCCGATACATCCTCATAACTATCAGTTATACGGCAGGTTAGTCCTTTTGCCTCAATTTCTAGTTCACGTTTATTTGCAACAAAACCATTGGTTAGGTAATCATTTTCGGGCGTGCTTGCCAACTGTACAGCACTAAATGCACAGTGGTGGTTGGTAATAATCAATCCCTCATTAGAGATGAAAGAACCTGTACAGCCACCAACATTAACCAAAGCATCAACCAAACTTGGTGCACCAGGATTGTAAATTTCATTTTGATCAATTTTTAATCCTGCCTTTTTAAGATCTAATTTATGAATCTCACTAAGTGGAAACATACCTTCTTCTGGCGGGGTATAAGCAAGCTGAATAATGCCTAAGCAAAGTAATAAAGTAAAGATTAAGGTTTTCTTATTCATGTGTGTATAAGTATGGTATTTAAAGTTCAAAATTAAGTATTTTAGTCAGGCTTAAAAAACCATAAATGTTTTAAGTCTGTAAAGTTTTTACGATAATAAGCAAGCAAATTCTAAAGCAGTTAACTTTGTTGTTATAATATTCAATAAAAAAATTTACAAATGGCAGAAGATTTAACTATTAACAGAACCGCGACTAAAGCGGAACAGTACGAAACTTTAATTCCCCAAATTGAAGGCTTGTTACATGGTGAAGATGATTTTATAGCAAACTTAGCCAACGTTTCGGCTGCCTTAAAAGAACAGTTCAACTGGTTTTGGGTGGGTTTTTATTTGGTTAAAAACGAGCAATTGGTGTTAGGGCCTTTTCAAGGTCCTGTTGCCTGCACGCGTATTCATAAAGGAAAAGGTGTTTGTGGCGCTTCATGGGCACAAGAAAAAACTTTAATCGTGCCCAACGTTGACGAGTTTTCTGGTCATATTGCATGTGCCTCGGCATCGAAATCGGAAATAGTTTTGCCTCTAATTAAAGATGGTGAAGTAATTGGTGTTTTAGATGTTGATAGTGAGTTTCTAAACCATTTCGATGAGATTGATAATACTTACTTAGCGCAAGTTATAGCTATTTTACTAAATAAATAGTTTATATAATTACAACGGGCTTTGGGCGGGTTTTTGTGCTCTTTTGCTAATTGAAATTTCATTTTATTACACCAAAATTTTTATTTGAGAACTACGTTTAATTAGTTAGTTGAAACATTTTTCTACGGTGGATGTTTTGAATTAAAAAACATAGCGCATGAAAAACGAAAAAAATATATCCATTTTAAAAGAAATGGCAGAAAGTGTAAGAATTTGCATGTTTACCACCTTTTCTACTAAAGATGAATTTGGAAGCCGACCGATGGGTACTGCTAAAATTGAAGATGATGGCACAATTTGGTTTTTTACGAATGAGTATTCTTTAAAATCGAAAGAGGTATCTAAAGACAATTCGGTTTTATTGGTATATAGCGATCCATCAAAAAACACCTATTTAACAGTTAAGGGCGATGCCGAATTGGTAGATGATCGGGTTAGGAAAGAGTCGTATTTTTCGCCATTTATTAAAGCGTGGTTTCCTGATGGGATAGACGATCCACGACTGATTTTGATTAAAGTGGTTCCGCATACTGCTGAATACTGGGATTCATCGTCATCAAAAATTGTGGTTCTATTCAGCACTTTGAAGGCTTTAGTGACGGGGTCAACGCCAGATTTAGGTAAGCACGACACCATGAGTTTTTAAAATAAAATTAACATCATATTTTGAGCAGGTTTGGAAACAATACCTGCTTTTTTTGTATTATTACAATAATGATTTTTGAAAACACTTTAACCTTTGCTAACCGCTTAGATAGGGAAGATCCTTTAAAGGATTTTAGAAAGAAATTTCTATTTCCAAATCGCATGGGTAAGGATTATATATACCTATGCGGTAATTCATTAGGACTTCAACCTAAAGTTACTAAAGAGGTTACAAATTTGCAATTAGATCGTTGGGCAAATCTCGCGGTAGAAGGCTGGTTTCATGGAGATGAGCCATGGATGTTCTACCACAAAGAAATCAAAAGATTATTAGCGCCTTTGGTTGGGGCTTTTGAAGTGGAGGTTTGTCCGATGAATACTTTGACGGTAAATCTACACCTCTTAATGGTCAGCTTTTACCGTCCTACGTCTAAACGATCTAAAATTATTATGGAAGCTGGCGCGTTTCCTTCAGATCAATATGCGATAGAAAGCCAGATCATACATCATGGTTTCGAGCCAAACGAAGCGATTATAGAGGTTTTTCCACGTGAAGGCGAATCAACACTTCGGACTGAAGATATTGTGGCTAAAATCAAAGAAAACGGAGATGAAATTGCTTTGGTGCTTTTTGGTGGCATCAATTATTTTACCGGACAATGGTTCGATATGGAAGCGATTACAAAAGCCGGACATGAAGTTGGTGCCATTGTTGGTTTTGATTTGGCACATGCAGCGGGCAATGTGCCCATGAAATTACACGACTGGAATGTAGATTTTGCCTGTTGGTGCTCCTATAAATATCAAAACGGCGGTCCTGGCGGGATAAGTGCTATTTTTGTCCACGAGAAACATTTCGCCTCGAAATTAAACCGTTTTGCTGGTTGGTGGGGATACAATGAAAATTCTAGATTCAAAATGGATAAAGGTTTTGTACCCGAAGCTGGCGCCGATGGTTGGCAGGTTAGTTGTACGCAAGTTTTGCCAATGGCGATTTACCATGCAGCCCTTAAAATTTTTGCAGAGGCAGACAATTTAGAACCGCTTAGAATAAAAAGTATTGCTTTAACTGGTTATTTAGAATTTATTATAAATGAGGTAAATAAATCAATAGGATTTACGCAATACAGAATTATTACACCAGCAAATCCAGCCGAACGCGGTGCGCAATTATCGATCATAGCAAAGGAAAAAGGCAAAGAAATTTTCGATGAATTGGTGGCAAAACACATTTTGGGCGATTGGCGGGAACCTGATGTAATTCGATTTTCTCCTGTACCGTTGTACAATTCATTTGAAGATATTTATCTAACAGGAGTCGCACTGCTTAATATTAGTAAAGTAATTTTAGCTCCCAATAATGATTAAGGTTGCCTATCATCCAATTTATGCACATCCATTGCCAGAAGGTCATCGCTTTCCGATGTTGAAATACGAACTGATTCCTGGCCAACTTCTACATGAGGGCACTATCGAGCCTAAAAATTTATTTTCTCCAGAACCTGTTACTGAAGATATCATTCTTGTTACCCACGTTGAAGCGTACTGGCTTCAATTAAGAGATTTAACTTTGCCAGTAAAAGAACAGCGACGCATTGGTTTCCCTTTATCTCAACAATTAATTGAGCGGGAGTTGCGCATTACACAGGGTACAATCGATGCTGCATTATTTGCATTAAATGATGGAATTGCATTTAACATTGCTGGTGGCACGCATCATTCTGGCAGTAATTGGGGAGAAGGCTTCTGTTTATTAAATGATCAAGCTATAACAGCCAACTATTTATTAAACAGAAAGATAGTAACTCGAATCTTAATTATAGATCTAGATGTTCATCAAGGAAACGGAACGGCCGAAATTTTTAAAAATGAACCGAATGTATTTACCTTTTCTATGCATGGCGATAAAAATTTCCCTTTCAGGAAAGAGAAGTCTGATTTGGATATTCCTTTAAATGATGGCGTAGCCGATAATGAATATTTAAGTTTATTAGCAGAAAATTTATCATTCGCTTTCGAAAAGGCAAAGCCAGATTTTGTTTTCTATTTATCGGGTGTTGATGTTTTAGCAACAGATAAATTGGGAAAGCTATCTTTAAGTAAAAGCGCTTGTAGAGAAAGAGATTTGATGGTTTTGAAGAAGTGCAAAGATTTGAATATCCCTGTTCAGGTGAGTATGGGCGGTGGATATTCTGCTGATATTAAAGATATTGTTGATGCCCATTGCAATACATATCGTGTGGCTTTTGATTTATTTACCTAAAATGAAAATAATCAATTTTCTAAAACAACCTTATCCATTTCCATTTCAAAATTGGAAAACGCTCGCCATCATTGGTATCGCAATTGGAGCTTGTATGCTTTTATTACAACCGTTTGGCTTATCTCAATTGCAACTCGACGATAACAAACAATGATTGGTGCGTATATGCATCACTTACCGCTTTTCTGGTGGTAAATAATCAAATATTGCAAGTTTATGTTGTCTGGCTTTTAACAACGTTGATACTTTTTCCCGTCATTTTAAGAGATACTCAGAAGTATAAAATAAAAGTCGCCAATTAAAAACCTACAATTCTTATCTTCGCCAAAATGTTGGAGATAATTTATCAAGACGAAAATTTAATTGCGATTAATAAGCCACACGGTTTGTTGGTTCATCAATCATCGATTGCTCGAGATGCTACCGAGTTTGCTTTGCAGATGCTCAGAGACCAGGTTGGTAAGCACGTAAGTCCGGTGCATAGGCTAGATAGAAAGACAAGTGGTATCTTATTATTTGCTTTCGATAAGCCTACTGAAATTGGTATGCAACAGCAGTTTATGAATGGAGAAACTGATAAAAAATATTTATCAATTTTACGTGGTTTTACAGCCGATGAAATGGATATCGATTATCCGTTGGCGAAAGAAAATGGAACCCTCCAAGATTCATTTACACATTTTAAAACCTTACAACGAGCAGAAATTGATGTTCCGTTTGGCAAGTTTTCTACGTCGAGGTATTCATTAGTAGAAGCGAAACCAACAACCGGACGTATGCATCAGCTTAGGAGGCACTTTAGCCATATTTTACACCCAATTATTGGCGATAGAACACACGGTTGTAATAAGCAAAATAAGTTTTTTAAGGAACAATGGGATATGACCACAATGTTGCTCCATGCATCTGAATTAACTTTTGTTCATCCAATAACAAATCAGAAAATTTACATTAAAGCAAGTCTTCATCAAGAATTTAAAAGGGTTATGCAATTTATGAATATGGATTTGTAGCACAATTTTTCCCATTTAAATCTGTTTATTAAAACATCTATGAATAAATACTTATTTTCAATTTTAGCATTTTCAATAATTTTTATTACTGGTTGCTCATCCGTTTACATGCCAAATGTACCCAATACACCAATGTTAAGTAAACAGGGCGAATTTAGTGGTGGCGGGCATATATCGTTAAAAGGAAACACCAGTATTAACGGTGCCTATGCTGTTTCTGATCATTTTGCTTTACTTTTTAGTGGTGCCGCAATGGATAATAAAAGAAAAGCAAAAGATTTTAACCATAAATTATTTGAAATTGGAGGCGGTTATTTTAACACTTTCGGGCCTGATGACAACAGAATAATTGAAGTTTACGGTGGTGTAGGCAAGGGCTACAGCAACATTACTTTTAGAGATTATAAAGATGACCTACTAATTAACACACAATTGCAGAAAGTTGACTACCGTAGGGCGTATTTACAGGTAAATTATAGTTCGAAAAGGAAAAGTAACTTTAGGATTTTTGGAACTAATTTTCCATTAAATTACGGTACGGCGTTAAGAATAAGTAAAGTAAATATGGATCGATTTTTTATAAATAACGTTGTACAACCAAAAGAAAATAATATTTTTTTCGAACCTATATTTTTTACCCGCATGCAATTGAGTAAAGTTATCCAACTGCAATATACAACAAGTAGTAATTTCGGGTTAAAAAGTAGAGATTATTTAACTGCGGGAAATTCTATTTTTACAATAGGTGTTGTGGTAAATGTTGGTGGAAAATAAAACGACAATCATAAATTCGTAGCCCTTGGCTTCAGCCAAGGGATAATATTGAACATGAAATAGGCTTTAGCCAAAAACTGAACAGTTGAAAGCTTTTGCGATAACAAATTCATAGCCCTTGGCTTCAGCCAAGGGCTATGATATTGAACATGAAATAGGCTTTAGCCAAAAACTGAACGCTTTTGGGAGTTATAGAGGTTTACCCGAGTTATTTAAACCTGTATTCTATGGTTTTTACAAGAAAAAAGGCAATTATTTTTTGAGAAGCATTATTTTAGATATGCCCTCTGAATTTCTTTTATGCAATCATCTCTGCAAGATATGGGGTTCCTCTTTTTAT
>NZ_SJCY01000013.1 GCF_004354365.1 Pedobacter changchengzhani | reverse complement strand
AAAGTCATTTTGAATTGTTTTGCCACTCTTTTTATGACGCCACCTCCGCTTTTTAATCCGTAGATAAACCCCTTTACCACGAATGGGAAAATCCTGTATCAGTTTACTGCCTATAAAACCTTTCGATTCATATTCCAAGTGTGAAAATCCATTGGGCAACTCGTTCTTTTCCTCGAAATCTATCAGCCAATACTCCAACTTATCCTTTACAGAGCATAGCTCCTGAAAACCCGAAACATCAAAGTATTCCATCAGCTCTGATGGAAATACGTTCTCTATAAAATTATGTGTAATAGTCTTATGATTTAGTATGCCGAAAGTTAATGTTTTTTTAGTTCTCCCCAGCTTTTACGGTTGACCCAAAATCTCCATTCAATTTGATCTTGAAAATCCTAAAATCCTTTTAATCCTGATCAATCTTGATTAATCTCGCTACAAACATCGTATCTGCTTTTTTCCCATAACCTTTTAAAACTTCCATTTTCTCCAATTTTAAGGGCAAATTTTCGGTCATAAATGCCACCACGTCTTCATTCTCCTCTTTAAAAGCAGAACAGGTAATATAAATTATCGGCTTACTGGTTTTTAAATACTTTACAACATTTTGCACAATAGCCTTTTGAATGGTACTAAATTGATTGATTTTCTTCTCTTGAAAATAAGTCAACATTTCTGGGGTTCTGCCCCACGTACCAGAACCTGTACAAGGTGCATCCAATATTATTCCATCAAATTGGTAATGGTGCAAAATTTGATCATTGTTTTGCAACAGATCCAACTCTTTTTTATGGTATTTCTTTATTCCAGCTAGTCTGAAACGCTCATCTAAATTATTTAAAATACTTTCTCGTAAATCTGTTACTAATAAATCCAAAACAGGCTGTAAACTGTGCAAAAGCAAAGTCTTCCCGCCAGATGCGGCGCAACAATCCCACCATTTATCCCATTTATTAGGCTTAAAATACGTGCCCGTAAATTGAGAGGAAAGATCTTGCACCTGATAAACTCCTTCAGGCAGTATGGTCTCTAATTTCGTTCCGTTGGGTAACGCTACAGCCGTTTCTGATAAAGTTGTAAAACTGACTTCTGCATTTTGCAACTTACCTAAAACATGATGCTTGTCTAATTCGTCAATCCGAATAAATAAATCAGGCTGGACAAAAAATGAAGTAAAAAATTCTTCTTTATTTATCGAATGGCACAAATGATCTTCAAAAGGAAAAACATCTTTTAAATCAAAATCAGCATAATTTGTTTTCACTAAATTGATTTTTTCGATTAGCGAATCCTTAATATATTGCACAAAATAGGGTAAGTTTTTTTCGACGATTAAACTTAAAGAATCATGGCACAAAAAATCTGATATGGCTAAACGAATTTCGTTCGAGTGCTTTGGTAAAGCTTTTCCCAATCTAAAAAAACTGTACAAATGCCTGGTTGCCCATCTCCTATCGGATGAACCCATTTGTTTATTAAGCTTAAAATAAGTGGGAAGAAACCTGTGCAAAGGCAATACGCCATCATAACTGGCTAAAATCTTCTCAAATGCAATAACCTGATGCGCTACCCTCATTTAATTTTCTCCTTATGATTAGTCGACAGTAGATAAAGCAAAGTTTTTATACCTTAATAAAAAAACATGCGTATTAATGTATCCAAGCTTGTCATCTTTTACAAATACAAAATCGTTGTGTAAACCAATATAATTTGATCTAGTTAAATGATCCAAATAATCTCTACCATATCTTGCAAACAAATCACCAAAATAAAAACCTATATCATAGCCTTTAAAAGCATATTCGCCTGGTTCGAAACCAAATTTTAAACGATATTTTTTTATAAAATTAACCACATCTGTACGTTTATAATCAATTTTATACGATGATGTAATGATGGTATTTAAGGCTTGCAATTTTTCCGTAGGTAAGTTTTGCTTCGCCCAATTTGGATGGCCAAAAAGTGAAATATTGTAGCCACCTGTTTTTAAATTTTTAAGTTTATACAACTTATTTATGGTTGCATTAACAAAAACCCGATCTGATGAGGTTACAACGACTACGTATTGCTTTCCTTTGATCATTTTCGTTTCAAAAATATTAGATGAGCTGTATTCTTGAATCATAAATTTAGCTTTCAAACCGTTCAAAAAACTCCTCAGCGGAACAGCAAATTGCTCATCTTCGGTTTTTTTTGGGTTGAGGATGACGACAATTGTATTTACAGGATTATATGATTTACCAATAAAATGCGCTATTCTCTTGGCGTGCAAATCGATATTATTTACAATTGATATTAGGTTAGGATTGTCAAAATCGCCCGGATGCGACGCCGCAAGTGGCGAAACTACAGGAATATGATGTGCTTTAGAAAACTTGCTGATGTACTTAATCCCATCTGGAAAAACTGGACCGATAATTAAATTACTGTTTTTTAACCAATCGGTTTTATTCGCCGATTCTATTTGCGCATTGTTATCTTCAGTATCGTAAACGTTTAATTTAAAATTCATCCCGTTTACAGCAGCAGAATCTAAACCCAAACTAAAACCTTGATAAAAATCAATAGGCATAGCGTACTTTTCAATCTGAGCTTTAGTTACCGTTCTTAAATCTAGTTGATCTAGTTTGAAAGGTATAAGCAACGAAATCTCTGCTTTTGTAAAAGGCTTTTTAACCTTTTCTGCTGGCTTTTCTTTCTCTACTGGTGTTGGTGTCGATGGTTTTTTTGGTGTTAAAACTTTAGGCGAGCAAGCACTTAAAACCAAAATAAAAAGAACGAATACCCAGTAAATATTTTTAAAATTCATACCTATTTTTTTAAGGTTGAGGCTGAGGTTAAGGTTGAGGCTGAGGCTGAGGTTGAGGCTAAGGTCGAGATTGAGGCTGAGGTTAAGGTTGAGATTGAGGCTAAGGTTTAGAGCACACTTGCAAAGCACTCATATCTCATCACTCATATCTCATCACTAACTTACTCCCACTCTATCGTTGCAGGTGGTTTAGAACTAATATCATAAACTACTCTATTAATACCTTTTACTTTATTGATAATCTCATTCGAAATTTTAGCTAATACAGGGTACGGTAAATGGCACCAATCTGCAGTCATTCCATCTAGAGATTCAACTGCTCTTAATGCAATTACGTTTTCATAAGTACGCTCATCGCCCATTACACCAACAGATCTTACTGGTAGAAAAATTGCGCCTGCTTGCCAAACCTGATCGTAAAGACCCGCTTCTTTCAAATTATCGATATAAATTTTATCAGCATCTTGTAGAATAGCTACTTTTTCTGCCGTAACTTCCCCAATAATACGAATACCTAAGCCCGGACCAGGAAATGGGTGGCGACCTAAAATAAACGCCTCCAAACCTAAAGCTTTACCCACTCTCCTCACTTCATCTTTAAATAAAGTTTTAAGAGGTTCAACGACTTTAAGTTTCATAAAATCAGGCAGGCCACCAACATTATGATGCGATTTTATAGTTGCCGAAGGCCCATTTACAGAAACAGACTCGATAATATCAGGATAAATGGTACCTTGAGCCAACCATTTTACATCTTGAATTAAATGAGACTCTTCATCAAATACTTCGATAAAAACACGACCAATTATTTTACGTTTTTTCTCCGGGTCTTCTTCGCCAGCAAGCTGACTTAAAAATTTATCTTTAGCATCAACACCTTTAATATTTAGGCCGAAATCTTTATATTGCTCTAAAACATCTTCATATTCATTTTTGCGCAATAAACCATTATCAACAAAAATACAATGTAAATTTGTGCCAATCGCTTTGTGCAATAAAACTGCGGCTACGCTACTATCAACGCCTCCAGAAAGTGCTAAAACAACTTTATCGTCTCCTACAGTTGCTCTAATATCGGCAATAGTAGTTTCTACAAAAGCAGAAGAAGTCCAATCTTGACTACAACCACAAATATCAACCAAGAAATTCTCCAATAAAACTTTACCATCAATACTGTGTGTCACTTCAGGATGAAACTGAATGGCATAGGTATCAGAATCTTTGAGCTGATAAGCGGCAACACGCACACTTTCTGTACTCGCAATTAACGCTGCATTTTCGGGCAACTCGGTAATGGTATCGCCGTGGCTCATCCAAACCTGCGAATCGATATTAATACCTTTAAATAATTTATTTTCTTGATTAACAAAATTCAAATTTGCACGGCCATATTCTCGTGTGGAAGAAGCTTGAACATCCCCCCCAGATTGCTGCGCAATATATTGCGCACCGTAACAAACCGCCAACAATGGATATTTTAAATGATATTTTGTTAAATCAATTTGAGGTGCATCTTCTTGCCTTACAGAATAAGGACTGCCAGAAAAAATTACACCTTTAACATCAGATGTAAATTCAGGAAGATTATTAAATGGGTATATTTCACAGTAAATATTTAACTCGCGAACTCTACGTGCTATAAGCTGTGTAAACTGCGAACCAAAATCGACGATAATCACTTTTTCTTGCATGCTGCAAAGGTAATTATTAGATATGAGATTTGAGAGATGAGCGATGACTTTTTAAGAAGGTTTTACCAAATAACTTTTAACCCTATAGAACTATATTTAGCTAAATTTGCATCTTTAGATATTAGGGTAAAATTTTGCTGAATGGCTTGCCAAATTAGCATTCTATCAAAAGGATCTTTATGCCAAGTGGCATTTAATTTATGATAATTCGAGGCTGTTTCAGCTAGGAGAGGCAGATGTTCAAAACCTGCTTGTAAAGCAAGGTCTGGAAAAACATTTGGAGCTATGCCCAATAAATCAAATTTATTTAAAGAGTGTTTTAAAGAAATCTCCCAAAAACTTATGGCACTTACAAAAATTGTATTTTTCTTGTTCTCCAAAATTTCTATTGAAGTATTTGAAAGCTTTGAAGAATACATCAACGACCATATTAGTACATGTGTATCTAACAAATAAATCATAGTCCCAAAAATTCTTCCTCCGTAATTTTCAAATCATCTTTAAATATCACTTCTGCCTTTCCATCAAGCAAACCCAGTTTTCGCTTTTCATTATTTTTTTCTAACTCTGGAATAAAATAACCAATAACCTTTTTTTTTCTGCCATAAGTTACGGCAACACCAATACCCGATTTAATGTCTTCAAGCACTTCAGAAAAGTGAGCTTTAAATTCTCCAACCGTCATTGTCTTCATAATCAAATATAATAAAAACTTGTCAAGTTGTCAAGATAAAAAATTTCAATTCTCAATCAACTCTACGGTAACGCCAAATTTTCTTAAAAAATCTACCCCTTCATCACTTGCTAAGCCTTTGTAAGCGGCATAAGATTTTGAGTAGTAAACCAATTTAATGCCAGAAGCAAATATTAATCTTGCGCAGGCAATACATGGCGATAAAGTAGTGTACAGCGTACAGCCTTCAACAGTAGAACCATTTTTTGAAGCATAAATAATGGCGTTTTGCTCTGCATGTAAAGCCAGTGAGCAACTTCCTTTGCTATCTTTTGCGCAACCATGTTCTGGCCATTCTTCATCGCAATTGTGTGTACCAGCAGGCGGACCATTGTAGCCAATGGAAATTATACGGGTATCTTTTGTTAAAACAGCACCAACATGCGCACGCACACAATGTGAGCGTGTGGCTAGCTCGGTTGCCAGGTTCATAAAAATGGAATTGAAGCTTGGTTTGTTTGTCATAATTAAAATAAAAATAGCCACAGAAATAAATTTCTGTGGCCGTAAAATTAGTTTTTTAAAAATTAATGGCCACCTTCAGCAGCGATTTGTTCCACGTCGATGCCTTGCTTTTTCAGTTCTCCACTAACCTTCCAAGCAAAGAAGATTAAATAAAGGAACCCTAAAACTGGGATGATATAAGAATTGTGAATACCTGCACTATCTGCCAATTCTCCCTGAATTGGTGGAATAATTGAGCCTCCTAAAATCATCATAATGAGGAAAGAAGAACCTTGTGAAGTATATTTCCCCAAGCCCGTAATGGATAAAGAAAATATCGATGGCCACATAATTGAGCAACATAAACCACCACTTACAAATGCGAAAATAGCT
Source organism: Pedobacter changchengzhani (assembly GCF_004354365.1). GTDB lineage: Bacteria > Bacteroidota > Bacteroidia > Sphingobacteriales > Sphingobacteriaceae > Pedobacter > Pedobacter changchengzhani. Next base: position 83,546 of record NZ_SJCY01000013.1, on the reverse strand, counting down.
ACATGGCCAGTTGTTAATAAGCCAATAATCATTGCAGTAGCACCTAATGTTCCGAAAATAGCAAGTGTTTTTGCTGGTTTTTCTTGACCGATAAATACCGCAAATACCATTATTGCAATACAAACAGCATAAACATAAAAATTACCTACGTCGGTACCAGTTGCATGATTAACGCCTAAAACGATTGCAAATGCCACAAAAGGCACAACGGCAGTTAAAATGTTTTTGGTCATTTTAGAAAGATTGAATGCACTAACCGCTCCCGCCCAACGTCCAATCATCATACTTCCCCAATACAATGAGATATATGGTTTAATGTCTGCATCAGCCAAACCGCCGAATGCCGGTAATTTGAGCAATGCACCTAAATTACTTTGAATCGTTACCTCTGTACCAACGTACATAAAAATTGCTAGCATGCCCAAAACCAATTGTGGATATTGCATTGCGCCCCAGCTAGACGAATTTTCCTTTTTAACAAAATAACCGTAAAGTAGTGCGGCAAGTATAATCACGAATGAAGAGTAAACGAAAACAGCAGCATTCACTCCTGTAATATTTGCCAAAGGACCAGCAGCTGCAACCATTAAAAAGCCAACAATCATTACGATCAACGGTAAAGTCGGTTTACTGCTTGCTTCAATTTTTTCGTTACTTGTTACGTCAGGTAGCTTAGAAACGGCAAAGAAAACTGCAACAGCCAAAAATAAACCCGCTAGTATATAATAAAGGTTATTAATAGATGAGATTTCTACCACTTTAGCTACAGCGTCATTTGCAGTTCCAAATAAAACCACACTTACAATAACTGGCCCCATTAATCCGCCAAAATTATTAATTCCTCCAGCAAAATTTAATCGATGTGCACCACTTTCGGGTTCGCCTAAAGCAACTACAAAAGGATTAGCAGCGGTTTGTTGTAGAGAGAAGCCTAAAGCGATTACAAAAAAAGCGGATAGGATAAAGAAAAACGAACCAGAATGGACCGCAGGAATCATTAATAAAGCGCCACCTGCAGAAATTACTAAACCTGCAATAATTCCTTTTTTATAGCCAATCTTGTTTAAGATATCGACTTTAGTACCCTGGGAAGCAAAATATAAAATTAAAGACCCAATAAAGTAGCCACCATAGAATGTAAAATCTATTAGTTGAGATTCAAATTGCGTTAATTTAAAATGAGTTTTGCAAAAGGGAATAAATATACCGTTAGAAGCGGCAACAAACCCCCAAAAAAAGAATACAGTTATAATTGTATAAAGTGCTGTACCATAATTTTTTGTAGTTTCTTTTGTCATTTTTTATCGAAAAAAAATATAATTTTAGTGGGTTAAACATAACTAAAAAAATTAAAAAACTATTTTTTTTTATAGGATTTTGAACAAAATAAATACATGATGTTTAGCATTAAAATCGCATATTCGCATATCAAAACAATTATTTTAAATGTTTGAAGCCATATTATTAGGTATTGGAGCGGGGATTATTTCTTCATTTTTAACTGGTCCAGTATTTTTTGCGATGATCAGAACCAGTATCGAAAAAGGTTTTAAAGCCGGTTTTTCGTTAGCTGTTGGTGTGATTATCAGCGACATAGTTTTGATATCGTTAGTAGTTTTCGGAAGTCAGTTTTTTGAATATAAAGCTAGTTTCGATAAATATGTTGGTCTTATTGGTGGAGTGTTTCTTTTCGGCGTCGGCATTTATTACTTACTGTCTCGCACTAGTGTTAGGTGCGAGAATGATCCGTTAGCAAAGGTAAGCAAACGAGGCTATCTTATAAAAGGGTTTTTAATGTGCATCCTTACTCCATCCACTTTAATGTTTTGGATTATAGTTAGCGGTATAATTTCCGTAAAACTAAATAACATGCTTAACGAAAAGTTAGTGTGTTTTTTTATAGCTATGGCAACGCAACTTAGTATAGATGGCGCTAAAAGTTATTATTCTAGCAAACTCCGTCACCGTATAAAAGATAGCGCGCTACAAATGTTAAACAAAATAGCAGGGTTTGTAATTATTTTATTTGCACTTTGGCTGGTATATAAAACGTATAATCAGTTTTACGCCTAGCTTAATATCAAAATTTTTTATTCGAAAAGCAGTTGCAGTGCAAAAAATAATGTTAGTCCTGCCAACATTGCAAGTCCTCAGCCAATGAAAAAATTGGCCTCCGGGCTTTCCATTAATGTCAGGTTTATTTATTCGGGTTTGTGCTTATAACTAACAACTAGCGCTTGCAACTAATAAAAAATCAATAGCTTTTAACTTTTATTGTAACGTTAGCAAAAAGAGTGCAACCAATAAGCTAATATTGCGTAAAAAAAATAGCCCATACAAAATGTATGCGCTATTTCTCGTAATAAGTTTTTCAAGCTTAGTATGCTCTTTGGTTGTTTCCTTCTTTCCAGTTTACAAAAGCTTTATTAACAACTTTATTTCCACCCGGAGTTGGGTAATTACCAGAAAAATACCAATCACCTTTATTTTTAGGACAAGCAATATGTAAATTTTCTAAGCTTTGGTAAATCACTTCAACCTCAGCAACTGTACCTTTTGGAGTGATGATTTGCGCAATTTTTGCCGAAATTTCTTCTGGCGTAAATGGCTGGTAAATTTCTTTAACGTGGTTAACAATTTCTTCTTTCGGTAACAATAAAGAAGCTTTACATTTTGTGTAAACATCTTCAATTATTTGCCACATTCCGCGTTCTGTAAGTAATTTTATTGCAGCATCGAAAGCAACAAACTCGCCCATTCTGCTCATATCTATACCATAGCAATCCGGATAACGGATTTGAGGTGCAGATGATACAATGATAATCTTTTTAGGATGCAACCGATCTACAATTTTAATGATGCTCTGTTTAAGTGTTGTACCACGAACAATGGAATCATCCAAAGCAACCAAAGTATCTTTATGATTATTTATAATGCCATAAGTTGTATCGTACACATGCGCAACCATCTCACCACGATCTGCATCTTGCGTAATAAACGTTCTGAGTTTAACATCCTTTACAGCCAATTTTTCTACACGTGGCGCGAGCGACAACAAATCATCCAATTCTTGATCGGTTAAATCTTGCTTTTTATGCAACAACACATCTTTTTGATGATTGCGTACATATTGTTGTACACCATCAACCAAACCAAAAAATGCGACTTCAGCTGTATTAGGAATAAATGAAAATACCGTGTTTTTTAAATCGTGCCCAACAGCTTGTAAAATTTTATCAGTTAATAAGCGTCCTAACTGCTTCCGTTCGCGGTAAATTTCTACATCACTTCCTTTAGAGAAATAAATCCGTTCAAAAGAACAGGATAAACGCTCCGTAGGCTCGCGGAATTGCTCCATACTCACTTCGCCATTCTTTTTAATAATTAAAGCATGACCGGGATCAATTTCTTTAACATCTTTAAACTGAATATTAAACGCAGTTTGTAAAGCAGGTCTTTCTGAAGCAGCAACTACAATTTCATCGTCATAATAATAATAAGCCGGACGAATACCCGCTGGATCACGCATGATAAACGAATCACCATTACCAACCATACCGCAAATGGAATATCCTCCATCCCATGTTTTGGCCGAGCGACGTAAAATATTTGCAATATCTAAATGATCGGAAATTTTATGTGTAATGGCAACGTTATCGAAACCTTCATTTTTGTATTGATCAAAAAGCTCTTGATTTTCATCGTCCAAAAAATGTCCGATTTTTTCTAAAACAGTAACCGTATCGGCTTTCTCTTTTGGATGCTGACCTAATTCATACAACTGCTCCAAAAGTTCATCAACGTTGGTCATGTTAAAATTGCCCGCAATAACCAAGTTACGTGTCATCCAATTATTCTGACGGAGAAAAGGATGGCAGCTTTCTATGCTATTTTTACCGTGCGTACCATAACGTAAATGGCCCATTAACACCTCGCCTATAAAGCTTACGTTATCTTTGAGCCATTCTGTATCCTGCATTAACTCAGGTGTATTTTCTTGTATATCTACAAATTTGTGCTGTACATATTCAAAAATATCGGCAACCGCGTTAGTAGCCATACTCCTATAACGACTAATGTACCTGCTTCCAGGTTTCATATCTAATTTAATAGTTGCAATACCCGCACCATCTTGACCACGGTTGTGCTGTTTTTCCATTAAAAGATACAGCTTATTTAAACCGTAAAGTGCTGTGCCATACTTCTGTTGGTAGTATGAAAGTGGTTTTAACAGGCGAATAAAAGCGATTCCGCATTCGTGTTTTATCTGATCACTCATGGTAGTTTTTTGAGCCGCAAAGTTATTCTTTTAAACAGTCACAACCTAAATAAAAATGTAATCTTTTGCGGTTTTACTATAACATTTTAAAATTTGACTTGCTAACCTCATAATTTTTTTGGGCTACTAAAAATGTAATGGGATAACTCTAAACTAATGCATCTTTAATGATTTCAACTCTTCGCCAAAAAAAACAGAAGCTTGGGCGTTAAATGCAGCAGGATCGCCACTGGTAAAAAATTGCTTTTGTCCCATTTTACCCAATTGGCTGTCCATTTCAGGGTGTCGATTTAGATAATTAACCAAACTATTCGCCACAATTTCCCCCTGGGTTAAAATAGAAATATGATCCGGCAAAATTGCCTTTAATTTTGGCAATAATAATGGATAATGCGTACACGCTAATAAAATGCAGTCTATATCATTCGATTGCTTCAGCAAGGCATTAACGTATTCTTTCACAAAAAAATCAGCTCCGGGCATTAAATGTTCGTTATTTTCAATCAATGGTACCCACATAGGGCAACTTTGCTGATGAACCACAACAGCTGGGGAAAATTTATTAATTTCTATTAAATAAGACTTCGAATTTATAGTTCCTCTTGTGCCCATAACACCAATGTGTTGCGCTTTGGTGTAATTACCAATCACTTCTGCGGTTGGTCTAATTACCCCTAAAACTCTTTTATTTGGGTATTTTTTAGGTAAATCTAATTGCTGAATGCTCCTTAAAGCCTTCGCCGAAGCCGTATTACAAGCCAATATTACAAGCTCGCAACCTAGTGCAAAAAGCCATTCTACACATTCTAAAGTATAGCTATAAATGGTATCGAAAGAATGATCGCCATAAGGCGACCGGGCGTTATCTCCTAAATAAATATAGTTGTATTGGGGAAGTTTATCAGCGATAGCCCTGAACACCGTTAAACCTCCATAACCCGAATCAAAAATACCAATTGGAGATTTGCTTTTCATATTTAAGGGATTAAAAGAGTTTTTTTATTGTTTAAACTGTTGTAAAGTTATCATGTTATTTGAGAATAACGAAAGTTGATAGATTGGCAGTGGGAAAATGTAATGTAGGTAGATAAATAAGTTAAAATTATTAAATTGACATTTTGCAAAACCAAAAAAGCGCAATCAAGTTTTACTTAATTGCGCTTTTAATTTTTTAAAACCTATTGGTTACAAAAATATTATTTTTTTGGAGCTGCTGGTTTTGCAGTTGCAGTAATATTTAATTTTGCTTTAACAGAGGCCGTAATATCGTCTCCACCTTCCCAATAAACTAAATTATTTCCGCCTTGGCCGTTTGCAATATCAAAAACATAAGCCAATCCTTTTTCTTTTGCTACTGAAGAAATTGCATTAGCAACTTTAGCTTGGATAGGTTGAAATAACTCACCTTGTTTTGCTCCAACTTCTTGAGAAGCTTTAGTACGCGCATCAGTAATACGTTTTTCAAGATCTTGCAATTCTGCACCTGCAGTTTGCAATTCTTTACCTACCACTTCTTTATTCGCCTCACTTAATGTTTTTTCCTTAGCTTGCGCAACAGCCAATTTAGTTTGATATTCTTTAATCATACCATCAATATCAGCTTGTTTAGTTTTGCCTAAAGCCTCCAAGGTAACTTGTGCGGCCTTCGCTTCTGGTAAATTTGAAAAAACCTCCTCCGAATTAATGTGACCTACTTTTTGCTGGGCATTTGCAATATTAGCTGTAAACAATAAACCTGTTGCTACAAAAAATACGTTAATTAACTTTCTCATGTTCTATCTTACTTTTTTATTTTTATTTAATTGTTTCTATAAATTTCGTGCAAATATACTTAATTAGTTACAGTACCTGGCTTGTAACCTAATTTAGTAATAACATCGTTGCTAACATCGTAACTACTGCTTGCGTAAATCATCATTGTGGCTTCGCTACTTTTATCAAATATGAAGTCTAAATACTTGGCCTTTGCAATTTGCTTAATCGCATCCGACACTTTATCTTGTATCGGCTTGATTAATTTTGTTCTGCTTTGAAAAAGATCTCCATCTGGACCAAATTTTTGACGTTGAAATTCTTTAGCCTGCTTCTCTTTTTCGATAATTTCGTTTTCTCTACGCTTACGCATATCATCGGTTAACAAAACCTGATCGGCTTGATAAGATTTGTACATCTTATCCAACTCGCCAAAATTGCGGTCAACCTGCTCCTGCCATTGTTTAGAAGCAACATCCAACTGGGTTAACGCCGATTTATATTCTGGCAAATGTTTTAAAATGTACTCGGTATCAACATAAGCAAACTTTTGTGCAAAAGCGCCGAACGATGTACATACCAAGAATGCTATAAAAATATACTTCTTCATTTGTGTATTTCAATTAGTTTATAAGTTAATTCAATAAAACTCAACTTATAAAATATTATTGTATTAATAAAATAAAATAAACTTTTTTTAATTAAAAGCCTCCAAGTTGCTGTGCTATACTAAAATGAAATTGACCTTTATTTGCAGACGGCAAGCCCGGAATAGCATCAAAACCATACCCATAATCAATACCTAACAAACCAAATATTGGTAAAAATATTCTTGCACCCACACCTACCGACCTACGGATGTTAAAAGGATTAAAATCATTGAATTTGTTCCATGTATTTCCACCTTCGGCAAAAGCTAAAACAAAAGCCGTGGCCTGTTGCGATGAAATTACCGGGTAACGCGCTTCTAACACATATTTTGTATAAATAGGACTGCCCGATTGTTGCGCAATAGTTGGATTAGACCCTACAGGAATTACCGTATTATTAGCATAACCACGCATGGCGATAAGTTCTGAACCTTGTAAAAAGTCGAAACCCTGCATACCATCGCCACCTAATTTAAAACGCTCGAAAGCAGATTGGCCAACGGCACTGTTGTACTGACCTAAGAAACCAAACTGTGCTTGCGCTTTAATTACGAAGTTACCACCAACACGTTGGTACCACTGCGAATCAAATTTCCATTTGTGGTATTCGGTAAATTTATATTTCTGCTTATCAGATGCTGTTGCATAATTTACTTTATTAAATAAAGAATACGGTGGCGTTGCCTGAATAGTAAAACGGATAAACGAACCCGATTTAGGGAAAATTGGTGAGTCTCTTGAATCTCTACTAATCTCTTGCGATAAGTTTAAATTGTATGAAGTACCTGTACTAAACAGGTAACCCGAATAATTATTTAAAATATATTGTTGCAAGTTAACAGCATGACTTAACTGGAAATAGTTATCTGGCCAATTTAATCTTCTACCTAAACTAACAGTTACGCCATTTAAACGTATTTTTTGATAAGATGCAGATCCAGAATCAAAACCGTTAGATTGTAATGAGGTAAAAGCACTTACACCAAAGCTAACTGGTTTCTCGCCACCAAACCAAGGTTGAGAGAAAGAGAAACTATAAGATTGATAAAACTTACCATTGGTTTGTCCACGTAAACTTAATTTCTGTCCATCTCCTTTTGGCAATGGCTTATACGCTTTTAAATTAAAAATATTTTTTAGCGAAAAGTTATTAAAGGTTAAACCTAAAGTACCGATAATACGGCCACCACCAAAACCACCAGAAAGTTCAATCTGATCTGAAGGTTTTTCCTGCACAGCATATTCAATATCTACAGTTCCATCGGCCGGATTAGGACGAGGAGTAGGCACCGTTTTAGATTCATCAAAATTACCCAATTGGCCAATTTCACGAATGGTACGGATTAAATCACTTTTGTTAAATTTTTGTCCAGGTTTAGTACGTATTTCACGCAAAACAACCTTATCGTTGGTAATTGTATTTCCTTTAACGGTAATGCGATTGTTGGTAAACTGTGGCCCTTCATAAATACGCATCTCAATATCAACTGTATCGGCGTAAATTTTAGTCTGAACAGGATCAATATTAAAAGTTAAATAGCCATTATCGGTGTACATGCTATTCACATCACCACCGTTCTCACCGCCACCATTAAGTTTTTTATTTAGTTTATCTTCACTAAAAATATCACCTTTTTGAATGGATAGTACCTTATTTAAAATATCATCCGAATAGATACCATTTCCTGCCCAAGTAATTTTACCGAAGTAATATTTCTTGCCTTCATAAATATCCATTTTGATATTTACTTTCTTAGCATTGTATTGATAAATAGAATCTTTTAATAACTCTGCATCACGATAGCCTTTCTCGTGTAGCTTAGCAATCATTTTTACTTTATTTTCATCATACTTTTCTTTACTAAACTTACCCGAGCCCCAAAAGCGCCACCATTCATGCTGTTTAGGGTTCTTAAGGTACTTACGCAAATTGCCGGCCGAAAAATCTTTATTGCCAGTAAAATCAATATGTTGTACTTTTACCCTATGTCCTTTATCAATATAGGCTTCGAGCACCACACTATTTTCTGCATTTGGGTCTTTTCGTGTTTTGTAGGTTATTGTTGTAAAGAAAAATCCTTTATCCAATAAATATTTTTTAACAATTGCTGAAGTTGTATTGTATAAATTATCGTTTACAATTTTACCTGTTTTATCATTTAGTTTTTCTTGAATAGAGGTACGATCCGATTTGCTTACGCCTTTTAAATCTATAGAACTTAAACGCGGACGCTCAACTACTTGAATTTCAAAATAAACAGTGTCTTCAACAATTTTATCAATATTAAGTTTAATATCATCAAATAAACCTTGGCCCCAAAGTGTTTTAATAGCGTCGGATGTTGCTTCACCTGGTAATACAATTTTGTCGCCTTTGGTTAGTTTAGATAATGTAATCAGTACATCTTTATCCAAAAACTGCGTTCCGGTAACAGTTGTACCCCCAATTATGTACTCTTTAGGAGCAAAATAATCTAAATCGGTACCACCAACTTTCAAAGTTGGATTAGCGGGCTGAACTTGGCCTGGCTGACGTATTTGAGCAAAAGCCGGAATCGTTAAAACTAAAAGTATTAAAACTCGAAATATTTTTTTCATTAAAATAATTTGTTCGGTTATTTGTGGTATTTGTAATTTGCTAAACGTGCAAATTTTCATTTGTACAAACAACTGTATTGGTTTCGTTTATCGTATAAAAGTGCTGCTAAGTTAATTTAAACCCTTGTTAAAAAGTGTTAAAAGAAAAATTAGTTTAATTGTTCGCTAATTTTCCCAAACCTACGTTCGCGTTTTTGGTAATCAACTATGGCTTCATAAAGATCTTCACGCCTAAAATCGGGCCATAAAACATCAGTAAAATAAAACTCCGTGTAGGCCATTTGCCACAGTAAATAATTACTAATTCGGTGTTCGCCACTGGTGCGGATCATCAATTCAGGATCTGGAATATTTGTGGTTGTTAATTTGGAAGAGAAAAGTGTTTCATCTATATCATTTAGATCAATTTCGTTGTTTTTAACAGCCAAAGCTATTTTTTTCGTCGCTTCTAAAATCTCCCATTTAGAACTATAGCTTAATGCAAGTGTTAGTGTGCAACTGCTATTGTGTGCGGTTTTTTCCATGGCTTCTTTCAAATCATCAATACATTGCTGTGGCAATGATTGGAGGTTGCCGATGGCGTTTAATTTAACATTATTTTTATTTAGTGTTTCAGTTTCTTTATTGATGGTAGAAATTAAAATCTGCATCAACGCATCTACCTCATCTTGTGGCCTACTCCAATTTTCGGTCGAGAAAGCATATAGCGTAAGGTATTTTATACCTACTTCTACACAACCTTCAACGATATCTTTTACAGACAATACGCCCTGTTCGTGCCCGAAAACGCGAATTTTACCTTGCCCCTTCGCCCAACGCCCATTGCCATCCATAATCACAGCAATATGCTTTGGCAGTCGATTAGGGTCTATTTGTTCTTTAAATTCCATTAATTATTTCAAAATCGCCTTAAAAGGAATAGCATTTTTCGTTTACAAAGGTAAAAGATATGCCAATACTAACAAATAGATAGGTATCTCTTTTTCTAAAATCGCCCCGTTGGCTACCAGCTTCTCCCGTACCGTGTAGAGATGGATCACTCAAGTTTACAATTTTTGGATAGTCGCCAACGTACTTTTTAAATGCTGGATATACGCCACTTACATCATCCAAATAATCGGTGAATGTAGATCGATATCCAATTTCTGAAAAGATAGAAAAAGCACCACTATAATTGTATTTTATGCCTCCTCCGTAAGGAATAGTTAACGTATAATTTTTATATGCCCCTGCCTGTCCTTCTGTTTTTAACTTATCTAACCTGTAATTTTCGCCATTATACGCCGCAGTTGGTTTAAAAAGACAAACACCAACGCCAGCAAATAAGTATGGCGTAAAACGCTTTCCCTGTCTGCCGCCTGCTGCATAATCAAAAAAATTAAAATCAATCAGTGTACTCACATCGTTTAACGAAGTTTTAAATTTTAAGTTGCGTTCTTGAAACTGAAGACTGCTTGATTTTGAATCTTGAGCTTGAATTTGCCCATAAGTATAATGTAAGCGAAAACTTACCTGCGAATTAAAATTTCTTTTAACAAAGACACCACCCGAAAGACCGCTAATTTGAACGGGGTTATTTTGATTTAAATCTCCAATATACCCTGCGCCACCACCAGTCACGCCAATTTCCCAGGTGGCAAACTGTGCATTGGCCAACGTGGTTGTAAAAACAAAGAGGAGGAGCAAAAAGAAAGATTTGTAAAGCTTCATATTAGTAATTGCGAGTATCTATCCCCCACAATAATTTATTCCTTAACGTGCTTAAATACGTTTCATTGTTAAGGCGGATCAAATTTAGGCAAAAATCGGCTTTTTTTATCGTCATTTTAACAGATCGTTCTACAGTTACCGTTCTACTATCGCAAGAAACCAGAAATTTTGACTCCCGTGCTTCAACTTCAAATGATAATGAAGAATTATCTGGCAGTACAACAGGGCGTACATTTAAGTTATGTGGTGCTATTGGGGTAACTACAAAATTTTGAGAATCGGGATAGATGATTGGGCCACCACAACTTAAAGAATAAGCTGTAGAACCCGTGGGCGTTGCTATAATTAAGCCATCGGCCCAGTATGAATTTACAAACTCTCCATTCATAGATGCATGTATAATCATCATGGCAGAATTATCGCGCCTGTGAATCGTCATATCATTTAAGGCAAAATTTTCTTCGCCAAATAAACTTTTTTCAGATTCGATGGATAGCAGAGACCTAGCATCCAAAGTATATTCTTTGTTAATTAAAGCTTGTAACGCCGATTCAATTGCGTCTTTGTTAATACTAGCTAAGAAACCTAAGCGCCCAAAGTTTATCCCGATTACCGGAATGCCTGAATTTCTAATTAGCGTTAGGGTATCTAAAAGTGTACCATCTCCACCTAAACTCAACAATACATCCGCAAGCTGACTAAGTTCTTTGTGGTTATGAAAAATAACGGTATTTTCTGGAAGTTTAATTTTTCCGTGCAAGGAATTTTTAAACTTATGATACAAAACAGGTTGTATGTGATGCGCTTTTAGATGATCGAAAATCTGTTGCACATAGGGCAAAACAGTATCGTTAAAATCTCTTCCATAAATGGCAATCCTCATATTTTAAGTTTAAACGTTTAAGTAATTCATAAAAGAATTGAAACGCTCTTGCGATCCATCATCGCTTTGCGTATTGTTAAAAACAGCTAAAACAGTGTAGTTATAGCGTTCTAATGAGGCAACTAACGCCGTAATTTCTGTTTTGTTTACTTTTAAGGTAATTTCTAAACGGGTAGAATCTGCAAATGAATTTACAAAGGAAGAAAGAATTTGAGCGTTATCAGCTTCTACTACCTGCGAAATGTGTGCCAAGGAATTGTCTCGATTATTAATTTCCAACACGATTATACCGCCGGGCTCGTTTACTGTAAACTGTTGCGCCAAGGTATCTACAATATTATTAATGGATATTAAACCTACGTAATTTTTATGTTGATCTACTACCGGAACGGCTGTTAAATTTAGCTGACTTAATAACCTAATCACATCATAGGTATGTGCATTATTAAACACAAAAGCATTAATAAAATTAATTGACAGTTTGCTGATCGGTGTATCCAGATTTCGAATACCCAAAAGATCATCTTCCAATACTAAACCGAAAAACTGGCCATCGTTAACCACCGGATAGTGCTTCAGCTTAAATTCGTTCATTCGATCTAAAGCTTTCTGCGCAGTATCATCAACAGTTATTGGCTGTATGGCATGGGATATGATCTCTTCGGCAAACATTATTTGAGTAAAATTCTTTCTAAAAATTTTTCTAGATAATTATTAAATATTTCTGGTTGTTCCATCATTGGCGCATGACCGCATTTCTCCACCCAATTCAGTTCAGAATTTGGCAACAAGTGATGGAATTCTGTAGCTACCTCAGGCGGTGTAACCCGATCATTTGCGCCCCAAATTAGCGATATTGGAATAGTAATTTTCGACAATTCTTTAGACATATTATGTCTGATAGCCGATTTAGCCATCGTTAAAATTCTAATTACCCTCGAACGATCGTTCACTGTTTTAAATACATCGTCAACAAGTTCTTTGGTTGCTGTAGCCGGATCGTAAAACGTAAATTCTACTTTTTCTTTAATATATTCGTAATTCTCTCTCTTAGGGAAAGAACCACCGAAAGCATTTTCATATAAGCCAGAACTGCCTGTTAATACTAATGCTTTAACAAACTCTTGATGTGCCACCGTAAAAACCAAACCAACGTGACCACCCAACGAGTTACCAATAAGCACTACCTGACTAAAGTTTTTAAACTTTAAAAAACGATGTACATACCTAGAAAGGGCTTTAACGCCCAACGTTAAAATAGGCAGTTCATATATCGGTAAAATAGGCACAACTACGTGGTAGCGATCTTTAAAACGCTCAATAACTGGCTCCCAATTGCTTAAAGCACCCATTAAACCATGCAATAGCACTAAGGTTTCGCCTTTACCAGCTTCAATGTATTTAAATCCTTCTTCTTCTATTATCGGGTAACTCATATATTATTTCGAATGGTACTATGCTACTAAGTTAAAATAGTAAATTTAATTTTCTGCATTTATAAGGCTATATTATGAAATAAAATTGAAAAGGAGGTATATAGAATGGTTCAAAGCATCAAGTTTTGAGTATAAAGTGTCAAGAAAAACACTAACCTTTCGGGGCTGTCCTTTTCACTGTAAAATTTTCACTTCAAATTACTTCTACGCCAATTTTCTTTTAACAATTTCGGCAATTAGTTTTCCATCTGCCTTGCCAGCCAATTTTGCATTCGCCATACCCATTACTTTGCCCATATCTTTAACAGATGTAGCACCAGTTTCGTTAATTACCTGCACAATTATAGCTTCAACCGCTTCAGGATCTAATTGTTTTGGCAAAAATTGATTAATTACCTCAATTTCTTCTTCTTCAACCGTATATAAATCTTCACGGTTTTGTTGTCTGTAAATATCTGCCGATTCTTTCCTTTGCTTAATCAACCGCTGCAGAATTTTTGTCTCTACTTCTTCAGTAATTTCTTCTGATGCACCTTTTTCCGTTTTAGCAACTAAAATTGCTGCTTTTATCGCCCTTAATCCACGTAATTGAGCATTATTTTTAGCCAACATGGCCTTTTTAATTTCTTGATCTATTGTAGTTGATATCATTTTTTTGAGTTATGGGTTATAGGTTATGGGCTATGGGCTTAGAATGTGTGTTGAATAAAGGTTTAATCTACAGAAAATTTTATTTAATTTTTTTGCACCCCACCCAACAACTGGTAACTCGTAACCCACAACATATATTTAATTTCGCTTAATCATCGTTCCGCTTGCTTGTGCTGTTGGCATAATAACCATATCGTTGATATTTACATGTTTTGGTCGGCTTACTGCATACCAAATCGCATCGGCAATATCATCGGCAATTAGGGGTTCAAAACCATCATAAACTTTCTTCGCCTTCTCTTCATCTCCATCAAAGCGAACGATAGAAAATTCTGTTTCTACAGCACCTGGATGAATCCCCGTTACCTTAATTCCGTGTGGTAAAAGATCAATCCTCATTGCTTTATTCAATGCATCAACGGCATGCTTGCTTGCACAATATACATTTCCATTTGGATATACTTCTTTGCCCGCAATAGATCCAATGTTAACAATATGGCCATTCTTATTTTTTACCATCCAATTGGAAACAATTTTTGTTGTGTACAGCAAACCTTTAACATTGGTATCAATCATAGCATCCCAATTATCGGTATTACCTTCGTTAATTGGCTCTAAACCTCTGCTTAAACCTGCATTGTTAATCAAAACATCAACATTTTTCCATTCAGTTTGTAAATCTTCCAGCACAGCTGATAAATTAATTTTATCGCGTACATCGGCTACCACAGATCTTATTTTAATGGCATATTTAGCGTCAAAATGATGGGCAATTTTTGCCAATCTATCTTCGCGGCGGGCAAGCAAAATTAAATCGTAACCCTGTTGCGCAAAAACATGGGCACAAGCTTCGCCAATACCAGAAGTTGCACCCGTAATTAAAGCTATTTTAGACATTTTTTATGCATTTTAAGCTTAGGTAAAAAGATTATTCTTTTATCCCTGTGCACAAAGGTAAGTTTTTTGCCTTTTAAAATTTACTCAAAAAACAAACTGAATGTAAAATGACGCAACATGGTTTTATCGATAGGCGTTGCAAAAGCGGTATTGTCATGCTTTAAAATATCGCTGGTAGAATAAGAGTATTTAAATTCTGGCGACATTTTAAAATACTCAAAATACAGATCGAAGCCAATGCCACTTTCGTAGGAAATAAAATTCTTTTTATTCTTCAAAAATTTGTCAATAGCAGCTTCGCCATCATCAAAAGTTTTCTTTTTAGAACCAATATCAAGCGAAAATTTTGCACCTCCAATCCAATATGCCCTAAAATTATCTATGCGGTTAGATTTTATTTTTAAGGTTAACGGAAAATCGAATAATGTGGCTTGTACCTTTTTATCTATGCTAGACAGGTAAGTTTTCGTAACGCCATTTGTGGTGGTAGGTTCTAACGGTTCGTATTCATATCTAATAACCCTATCGCTAAAAACTATCGACGGCGTTACACGGAAATCTAAATTTTTCGATATGCGTTTGTTTACTACAAAACCTATCCCAAACCCCGGAGTAGGCGGACTCGAAATTGAATTAAGCTTACTGGTAATCTGTTCTCCATCAATTGGGTCGTAAAATATATCGCGCCAATTGGGGGTTTTTATAATTTTATATTCTGCAGAAATATATTGAAAGCTGAAACCAAAATGCACATCCTCATCATCTACCCCACCACCCCAATTTTGGGCGTGAAGTTGTACCGCAAATAAAAACAATACGATGATGAGGCTTAATTTCTTGATCATTTGGTGCCGATATATATAGAACTTATACCAAACGTTAAAATTTTCTGTTTGTTACCTTTAAACCCTACTTTTTCCATCAATGAAGTAAATTCATTCCCATCAGGAAAAGCTGCTACCGACTCTGGCAAATACGTGTATGCACGATGATCTTTAGAAAAAAGTTTGCCAAAGAAAGGCGTAACTTGCTTAAAATAGAAACTATATAACTGTTTAACAGGAAAAGCTTTGGGTTTAGAAAACTCTAATACTACAATTTTTCCATTGGGTTTTAACACGCGGAACATATCGCTCAAACCCTTTTCTAAGTTTTCGAAGTTTCTAACGCCATAAGCCACAGTAATGGCATCAAATGTATTATCTTCAAAATGCAAGCCTTCCGAATCGCCAAGTTGCACTGAAAAAACTTCGTTTAAACTACGCTGATTAATTTTCTTTTTGGCAACCTCGAGCATTCCACTCGAAATATCTACGCCTATTATTTTTTCTGGTTGAAGTTTTTTAATCGCTTCAAAAGCAAAATCGCCAGTTCCTGTTGCCACATCCAACATAATACGAGGATGTATCGAAACCAATTCCTTAATTGCTTTCTTGCGCCATAAAACATCAATTCCTAACGAAAGAAAGTGATTTAAAAAATCGTAAGTGCCCGAAATATTATTAAACATTGTTGCAACTTGCTCTTTTTTAGTTGCATCATCTACTTGATATGGGGTGATATTCTCGTTCATATTATACCGCAAAGATAAGTTTATTGTTTTATTGTTTAAATTGTTTTAATCGGTTAATTGTCAACTTGTATAATACTTAAGCACTCAGCCAAATCTAACACTTAACCATTATGGCAAAATTACTACCTTTGCACCATGGTTATAAAAACGGCAACATTTGTTTGCAGCAATACACAGGTTTCGGCTTTGCCACCAGCAACAATGCCCGAATATGCATTTATCGGTCGTTCTAACGTGGGTAAATCTTCTTTAATCAATATGTTGGTTAATCAGCACGGGCTTGCAAAAACATCTCAAAGACCAGGAAAAACGCAGTTAATAAATCATTTTTTAATTAATGATAGTTGGTACATTGTAGATTTACCGGGTTATGGTTACGCAAAAGTTTCTAAAACAAGCAGAGAGAAGTGGGAGAAATTTATCCGTGCCTACATTACCAAAAGAGAAAGCTTACAATGTGTTTTCGTTTTGATTGATAGCCGTTTAGAGCCACAACAAATTGATATTGAGTTTTGCTACTGGCTTGGCGAGCGTCAAATTCCTTTTTCTTTGCTTTTTACTAAAGCCGATAAGCAAGGAATGACAACGACCCAGAAAAATGTAGCTGCTTTTAAAAAGAAACTAAGCGAATTTTTTGAGGAGATTCCTGCAACTTTTATAACATCTGCAGAGAAAGGAAACGGAAAAGATGAGGTTTTAAAATTTATAGCCGAAGTAAATTTAGATTTTGTGAAACCGATTCTGACCAAGTTCTAACAGCTTATTTCTAATAAATGGAAATGAAGCAATCATTAAAATAATGAAAAAATATTTTTCACTCGTATTATTTGCACATTCTATTTTTGCATTGCCTTTTGCTATGATTGGCTTTTTTTTAGGCGTAACCACAACTGAAAATCCTTTTTTATGGCAAAAATTAATTTTAGTATTGCTTTGCATGGTTTTCGCGCGCAACGCAGCAATGGCTTTTAATCGTTACTTGGATAGAGAAATTGATGCAAAAAACCCACGAACGAAAATGAGAGACATTCCCGCAGGAAAAATCTCGGCAACGCAAGCTTTAGTATTTGTAATTGCCAATTGTATTTTATTTGTTGCCAGTACGTATTTCATTAACAATTTGTGCTTATACCTTTCGCCAATTGCGCTTTTTGTTGTACTTTTTTATAGTTACACTAAAAGGTTTACCGCTTTATGCCATTTAGTATTGGGTTTGGGTTTATCATTGGCGCCAATTGGCGCGTATATTGCCGTTACAGGTCATTTTGCGTTAGTGCCTGTCTTATACTCTTTCGCTGTACTTTTTTGGGTTAGCGGTTTCGATATTATTTACGCGCTGCAAGACGAAGATTTTGACCGCGACGAAAAGCTGCACTCTATCCCATCATCACTTGGAATTAATAAAGCATTAAAGGTGTCGGTTTTATTGCATATATTTTCAGCTGGTTGTGTTATTGCACCAATATTCTTATTGCCGAACACGTTTGGTTGGATATATTATATCGGTGTGGTATTTTTCTGTTGTGCGCTAATTTATCAGCATTTGCTAGTTAAACCAACCGACATTAGTAAAGTAAATAAAGCCTTCGCAACTACAAATGGAATGGCATCGGTAGTATTTGCCATTTGCTTTTTAGTAGATGTTTATCTGAGAATAAAATAAAGATTAAATCTCGTTCTCCAACTTAATCTCAACCTTATAAAACATGATTATAACCAAAAAACCTAGAAAATACATCCCTCAAGAATTAAACATTACTTGGGAAAGTTTAGCACCGCTTTTTGCCGAACTGCTGCATAGAGAAATTAACAATGTTGATGAACTGGAGCAGTGGCTAAAAGATCGTTCGGAATTGGAAGCTGCGCTTGAAGAAGATTTTGCTTGGCGGTACATTAAAATGAGTTGCGATACTGCAAACGAAGATTTAGTTAAAGATTTTCAGTTTTTCGCGACAGACATTGAGCCTAAAATTTCTCCATTATCAAACGAATTGAACAAAAAGTTTGCAGAAAGCGTGTTTATTGATGATTTGGATAAAGAAAAATATTTTGTTTACAGCAGAGCGCTTAAAAAAGCGCTTGAATTATACCGCGATGAAAACATAGAATTATTTACTGAACTGCAGGTTAAACAACAAAAATACCAATCTACAACTGGCGCAATGAGTGTAGAAATAAATGGTAAAGAATACACTTTAGAACAGGCTTCTATTTTCGTTAAAGATTTAAATCGCGAAGTTAGAGAAAGTGCTTGGAAAACCATTCAACAACGCCGTTTAATTGATAAAGATGATTTAAACATGCTGTTTGATGAGTTGATTCAACTTAGAAATAAAGTTGCGTTAAATGCTGGTTTCGAGAACTATCGCGATTATATGTTCCAGGCATTAGGACGTTTTGATTATGCACCAAAAGATTGTTACGATTTTGCCGAAGCGATTGAAAAAGAAATCGTACCTATTTTAAGAGAACAAGCCGAAAAACGCAGACTCGCACTAGGTTTAGAAGAATTAAAACCTTGGGATACTGAAGTGAGCATTAGTGGTAAACCCGCCCTAAAACCATTTAACAATGGAGCAGAATTAATTGATAAAAGCATTGAATGTTTTAATGCAATTGATGAAAAATTGGGCGCTAAGTTAGCAACCATGAAAGCCAATAATCTTTTCGATGTAGAAAGCAGAAAAGGAAAAGCACCGGGTGGATACAATTATCCGTTAGCAGAAACTGGCGCACCGTTTATTTTTATGAATTCGGCAAATTCACTTCGCGATTTAACCACAATGGTACACGAAGGCGGCCATGCCATACATACTTTCCTTACTGCCGATTTAGAATTGAACGATTTCAAACATTGCCCATCAGAGGTTGCAGAACTGGCTTCGATGAGCATGGAATTAATTTCTATGGACAATTGGGATGTATATTTTAAAGATCCTGAAGAACTAAAAAGAGCTAAAAAGGAGCAATTGGCAGATGTTTTAAAAACTTTGCCGTGGGTTGCCGTTATTGATCAATTTCAACATTGGATTTATACCAATCCAAACCACAATGCAGCGGATAGAGAAGAAGCTTTTAAGCAAATTTATACCCGTTTTGGCGCTGGTTTTGTAAATTGGGATGGTTTAGAACAAGAATTTGGCAACGTTTGGCAAAAACAACTCCATTTATTCGAAGTTCCATTTTATTATATTGAGTATGCAATTGCGCAACTCGGCGCCATTGCCGTTTGGAAAAACTATAAAGAAAACCCTCAAAAAGCTTTAGATCAATATCTTGCTGCGCTTGCTTTAGGTTACACTAAACCAATGAACGAAATTTACGAAACTGCAGGTATAAAATTCGATTTTAGCGCGGCTTATGTAAAAGAGTTGGCAAGCTTTGTAAAAGAAGAATTAGAAAAATTAGGGTAAAATTTGATTTTTTTTAATAATTCTAGTCGTAGCTTCTCGTTACGACTTTTTTTTGTTTATTAAGCTTAATCTTGGTTGTAAAATTTGATTGGGAACTATCATTTAAATTTTGCCACGGAAACACTGAATACACGGAACAGCACTTTTTTTTGTAGTCGTAGCGAGATGCTACAAACAGATTAGTTAACAAAAGACTTTAGCAACTCAATGGAGCAAAAATTATTCTTTACTTTTTTTCGCATTAAGATTCCCGCCTACGCGGGAAAGACGAGGAGTAAAAGCATTGACGACATTATCGTGAGCGAATTGTCGGGCTAGCCCCCACGTCATTCCCAACTTGATTGGGAATCGTAAAGCGATAATTGTCACTTTTTTATGGTCATAATAAAACTCTATAACCACACTGAGTAAGCTCCCGTGCTTCGTCATTTCGAGCGAAGCCGAGAAATCTTTGAACAAATTGCTTGTAATGTGCAATATTCTAATCTTTAAATAGGCTAACCGAGCTGCTAAAACTACATATACAATCCAGGCTAATTCTGCACTTTTAGTACCGTCAATTTTTAGGTTTACCTGCGTAATCTAAACCCGATAAAAGCGACAGCTCCAGATTTTTCTTCGGGACTATAGCGTTTAGCGGGACTTTCGGAACCGATGAAAACAGAACCTTGGTTTTCAAGAAAAAAATATTTTAACCTAAAATCTTATTCTTTCTCCTAATTCGAAGAATAATCAGCATGATTACTACCGATAAAACGATCATAATTAAATAGCTGAAACTTAAATTTCGCTCATCTTTAGCAGGAAGAATATTTACAATTCCATAACTCAAAAACGACACAATAACATACGTAAAACCACCGGTTAAGCCACTTGCAATACCCGCATTTTTTGGGAACGTACTTAAGCAAAAGGTAAAATAATTATTAAAAGTGTAACCGGCACAAATGTGAATAATAAAGGCGAAAAAGATTAGCGAATATAAATTTGAGATGAAGTTTACGCTAATAATCATTACTATAACCAAAGTAAGCTGAATGATAGAGTTGATAAATAATCGCTTAAAAAATGGCCTATTTATCGTGGCTTTGCCAATAAAACCGCCCACCATCCATGCAAAACCTAAAACTAATGAGCTATATCCTGCCACAATTGGCGAAAGCTGAAAGTGATGCTCAATTATAAACGGGCCAGTCATGTTATACACCATAATCATACAATAAGCCAAGCCCAACATCACAATACCCAAAGTAAAACTTGTTGTTTTAATCATGCTGATGTAGATATTGAGGATCTTCTTAAACTTAAAATCTGTAAAATGTTTTAAAGTTTCGCCACTAATTAAATATTCTAGCAATGCAAAAACCAAGGCAAAACCTGCAAGAAAGTAGAAGTTCGATTCCCACCCAAAAACACTTTGTAAATAACCGCCAATAAAAGGCGCTACAATTGGCCCGGTTGACCAAATGATAGAGAATAAACTTAAGTAATGCTTTAACTGTTCTCCGCTAAATAAATCGACAAAGTAAGCTCTTTTAGCCACAACAATTGCACCAACGGATAGCCCATGAATAATCCGCATTAAATAAATGATGTAAATATTATGGGTATTTGCAATAACTAAACTCGCAATTGCGAACACAACAAGGCAATAAAGTCCAATTTTATAACGACCGAAGCTGTCTAAAATGCCTCCCACAAACAATTGTGAAATACCATAACTTATTAAAAAAATGCTTAAAGTAAGTTGAACTTGAATACTACTAACGCCCATTTCGCCTGCCATTGTTGGTAAAGATGGAATGTAAATATCAGTTGCAAAACCAGAAAGTGGAATTAGGCAAAAAGCAAGAATAGTTGCTAAATTTCTATTTTTTTCTTTTATGGATGGAGTTTTATGAACAGTCATGGTGCTTAAGGAAATGGAATAAAAATCAAATACTAATTTTTCGATTTTTTTCAAGACCGCAAAAGTAAAGTTTTAAGCGAGAGCAAATTCATTGAAATAGGAGTTTGACAATCATTACATAATTATTTACTTTGGTGAGGTAATTACTTTAAGCTGAAAAAGCAGGATAAATCGGTATTAAAAACGCTACAAATAAAATTATATCGCTGTTTAAACATTTTTAACTGATATTTTTTTAAGTTTGAGGAAACAACCAAATTAACTATGCTTCAGAAGCTATTCAGAAAAAAATCCATTTCGAAAATATTAAAAGATGCTGAAAATGGATATGGCGAACATGAAAACAAACTTCACAAAACGCTCGGAGTAAGAGATTTAACTGCATTTGGTATTGCTGCAATTATTGGTGCTGGTATTTTTAGCACAATAGGAAAGGCAAGTGCAGATGGAGGGCCAGCTGTAATATTTTTATTCATATTTACAGCACTAGCCTGTAGTTTTGCAGCCTTTGCTTATGCAGAATTTGCATCAATGGTACCTGTTTCGGGTAGTGCATACACCTATTCTTATGTTGCTTTTGGCGAATTGGTGGCTTGGATTATCGGTTGGTCGCTCATTATGGAATATTCCATTGGCAACATTACCGTAGCCATTTCTTGGTCTGATTATTTTACCGGACTTCTCTCCTCCATTCGAATACCGTTTTTGGGGATTGATGGAATAAACATTCCAGATTGGGCCACAATGGACTATTTAAGTGCTTTTAACGGCCATAAAAATGCGGAAGCCTTAATAGCAGCGGGCAAAGGTTTAGCGAGCTTAGATAGCGCAACTGCTTTGGCAAACAATGCTTGGCTAACGGCTCCAAAAATAGGAAGTTTCCATATCGTGGCAGATTTACCAGCATTGGGAATTATCATTTTTATTACTTGGTTAATTTACCGAGGGATGAAAGAAAGCCGTAATGCAAGTAATGCAATGGTGGTGGTTAAACTTGCTGTAATTTTATTGGTTTTAGCCGTTGGAGTTTTCTATATCGATACTAAAAACTGGAATCCATTTGCACCAAATGGCGTTTCTGGCATTTTAAAAGGTGTATCTGCCGTTTTTTTCGCCTACATCGGGTTCGATGCCATTTCTACCACGGCCGAAGAATGTAAAAATCCACAGAGAGATTTACCACGCGGCATGATGTGGGCCATTATCATCTGTACGGTTTTGTATGTGGCTATTTCTTTAGTTCTAACAGGAATGGTGAAATCGGATAGATTAGCCGTTGGCGATCCATTAGCATTTGTTTTTGATGAGGTTAACCTAAAAATAATGAGTGGTATTATTGCCGTAAGTGCAGTTTTTGCAATGGCGAGTGTACTTTTGGTTTTCCAAATGGGGCAACCTCGTATATGGATGAGCATGAGCCGTGATGGATTGTTACCAAAATCATTCTCTAAAATTCATCCTAAGTATAAAACACCATCTTTCGCAACTATTGTGGTTGGTTTTGTAGTTGCAATACCATCGCTTTTTATGAATTTAACCATCGTAACTGATCTTTGTTCTATTGGAACATTATTCGCTTTTGTGCTCGTGTGTGCTGGCGTTTTAGTGTTACAAAATCGCCCCGATGTGCAAAGAGGAAAATTTAAAATTCCTTACGCAAATAGTAAATACATTGTGCCAATCGGCTTTATTTTAGCAATAGTATTCTCTTTTACTCAGTTTAAAAAGGAAACAACTTCATTCTTTTTAAACACGCCTAAAACGGTAGAGATTGTAAAATTTGTAACTTCGTTAAATGGCGAAGAATTAAAAATTGTAAAAGGAGAAATTGTAACACATGCTTCGCCACAAATTATCATCCCCGAAAAACTAGATGCAGAAGCTTATTTAAGTGGCTTACCATTAGGAAGATATGAGCAATTTATTGAAGGCTCTAAAGTAAGCGTACAGAAAAAATACGAAAGCGGTTGGGGATTGTTCCAACACAAAATTCCAATGTGGATATTTTTAATCATCTGCGTAATTATTTCGTATTATTGCTACACCAAAAACCTTTCATTAATACCAGTTTTAGGCTTAGTGAGTTGCTTGTACATGATGTGCGAACTCGGTATTTCAAATTGGATCGGCTTCGGGATATGGTTGATTATTGGCTTAGTAGTTTATTTCGCTTATGGATACAGACACAGTAAACTGGCTAATTTGGAGACCTAAAGAATGAAATACAACCCTTTAATTCATCATCGAAAATCAATAAGGTTAAAGGGCTACGATTATAGTAAAGCTGGTGCTTACTTCATTACAATTTGTTGCGAAGATAGACGGCATAGATTTGGAAAAATTTTAGCGCATAAAATGATTTTAAATCAATTGGGAACTATAGCCTACAACGAATGGATAAATCTAATGGAAAGATTTTCGAGTTTTGAGCTAGACGTTTTTCAGATTATGCCAAATCATATGCATGGTATAATCGTTTTAAAAGATATTAATCTTGACAAAACCGTCGGGGCAACCCTTGCGGTTGCCCAAGATGAAAACGAAGTAAATAGCGCAAATAGGGCAACCGCAAGGGTTGCCCCGACTACTATTGCTGATGTAGTTGGCGCATACAAATCAATTGTTTCAAATGAATGTTTAAAGCTATATAAATTACAAAACAAACAAATGGGGAAGTTATGGCAACGCAATTATTATGAGCACATTATTCGAGATGAAAACGCGTACATCAACATTTCCAATTATATCATAAATAATCCTAATAAATGGGATGAAGATAAATTTCATATTTAAACGAAAATCACGTTGTGATTAATTTCTTTTTTTTTATATTTATTTAAACATTAGCAAACATGAAATATAGAAAATTTTCAGTTATCGCGCTTTTATTAAGTACTGTAATTGCAATGAGTGCATTTATGCCTAAAAATATCGACGATCATAAACCTAAAAACTTAAAGGTTTTACCGAAAGATATCAGTCATGCGGATTTAGACACGATTATGGTTAATTTTAAATTAGCACTTGGTGTTAAATGTAATCATTGCCATGCATCAATGGCAGATGACCCAAAAAAACTGGATTTTGCAAGTGACGCAAAGCCTGAAAAAGAAACAGCCAGGTATATGATGAGAATGACCGCAAAACTAAACAAAAAGTATTTTTCGAAAGAAATGCATGATGGTAAATCAGTAAATTCTGTGAATTGTATTACCTGCCACAATGGTAAAACAGCACCTGCAAAGTAGAAAAACTCTTATCTTTCAGCGATGTATTCTTTTACATCTTGAGAATTACTTTTTCCGTAAATGTATGGCTAAAAAAACTTGCATAAATTAAATTGTGAGTTATGCTATGTGAAAGCTAGTTTGAAAATTCAATAATGATAAGACCATACGAAGTAACTGACAAAGACGAGGTAATAAACTTAATTAAATTAAATACGCCTAAATATTTTGCATTCGAAGAGGAAGCCGACCTTATCGAATATCTTGAGAAAAAAAGACAACTCTATTATGTTTTAATTTTTGAAGGAAAATTGGTCGGTTGCGGTGGAATAAACTTTACAGATGATAACACAACCGCAACAATTAGCTGGGACATATTTCACCCTAATTTTCATTGCAGAGGCTTGGGCACAAGAATGTTAAAATATAGAATAGACAAACTTAGTGCACTCGCCACGATAGAAAAAATTGTGGTTAGAACGACACAAATCACTTATAAATTTTACCAAAAGTATGGTTTTGAGTTAGTAGAAATCAAAAAAGACTATTGGGCAGTTGGTTTTGATTTATATCACATGAATTTGGCGGTAACCTAATGCTAAGCTTGTTACAATATCAATGGGAATACAATATTAATCCACTTGTAAAAAATTAGTTTATTAAGCTTTTTTTGGCATTGAAACGCCTGTTTTCACACAAACAAATCCAACACCAACCAACAGTACAAGCGTCAATTTACTCCCCCTTTTCTTTCTTAAAAAAGAAAAACGTAATTATAATTAGCCCAATCGCTGAAAGAATTAGGTAATATTCACTGTGTGGTAAATGATAAATTTTAGCAGCTGGCCCAGCAATAAATAAAACCATGGCCAGCGCAATAATTATTGTCCTAAACATATTTTAAACTGGCAATCTATGAAGTTCAACATCATCTGGAGAAACAAAAATTAATGGCACTTTTTCTACATCAACATAGCTGCTGTCTAATCCAAAACCACGCTCTTCTGATAAACTTAATTTCTTAAGGATGAAGTAATAATCCATTATACTACGCTCGTATAAACTCAATTTGGTAAACCTAGAAAGATGTTTCTCTAACAAAACAAATCTAAAATCGCCGGCGATTTTATGTTTGTTTAACGAAGTATATTGACTGGTAATATCAATTTCGTTGTTCTTCACCAATTCTTCTACCACTTTACGGTACAGCAAGTTTACCCTCTGTTCAATTCTAAATCCTAGTCTAAAATCAATTCTAATCAGTTTTCCTGGGATTAAGAATTCGACTTTATAATCCAAAGTATAGGGCTCATCCATCACATCTACGTGTACCAACCAATAAACATCGGCACGCTTAGGTTCTTTTTGAATAATTGAATAAATAATTTTAGATTCAATTTCTGTTTTAAAATTGGCACTGGTTAAGTACACCAATTGAGATGAATATTTCGGTACCGATTCATCGTTACTTAATTCTGTTAAAATTTCGTAATAATCATCAATCTCTACATATTTTACAAAACGATTTTTAATTTTCCGTGCAACAAACCAACTCCACATTACTGTAAAAAGCACCGATCCTATTAACACCGTTAACCAACCGCCATCTAAAAATTTATGAAGATTACTGAACAAGAAAGTACCTTCAATTATTACATAAACCGTTATAAAAAGGGCAATTAAATACTTTGGAAAACGTCTGCTTTTAAGGTAAACACTTACCAAAATAGTAGTCATTAACATCGCAATGGTGATTGATAAACCATAAGCAGCATCCATTTTTGATGATTCTCGCCAAAAGAAAACGATGCTACAGCAACCGAACCACAATAACCAATTGATAGACGGCACGTAAAGTTGGCCCTTGGTAACCGATGGATAAACGATTTTAATTTTCGGCCAAAGGTTTAACCGAACCGCTTCGGATATTAAAGTAAATGAACCACTAATAAGTGCCTGACTTGCAATTACCGCAGCCATAGTAGCCAAAATAACCATCGGAACTTGAAAATCGCTCGATACAATTTGGAAAAAAGGATTCATTTTAGAACTCGGGATGAAGGTAGCCTGATGTTGTAAAATCCAAACACCTTGCCCCAAATAATTCAGAATCAAAGTAAGTTTAACAAAAATCCAACTTATTCTAATATTATTTCTACCACAGTGACCTAAATCAGAATAAAGTGCCTCCGCTCCTGTTGTACATAAAAATACGCCACCTAAAATAATAAACGCT
Source organism: Pedobacter changchengzhani (assembly GCF_004354365.1). Classification (GTDB taxonomy): domain Bacteria; phylum Bacteroidota; class Bacteroidia; order Sphingobacteriales; family Sphingobacteriaceae; genus Pedobacter; species Pedobacter changchengzhani. The sequence goes on along the minus strand of NZ_SJCY01000013.1, from coordinate 56,332 downwards.
TTACTGTTTGTGGCTAATAAATGGATGGCATAGTATGGGTTTAATGCTTTTAAAATGCTATAATCTTTAATGATATATGATACGCCGGCCACGCCTAAAACGCTAAACCAGATAAACATTACCGGCCCAAACATTTTACCAACTAAATTTGTTCCAAACTGCTGAATAATGAACAGAACCGTTAAAATGGCGATTACCACGGGTACAACTGGTACATCAAACTTATTGGTTAAACCCTCTATGGCTGATGTTACTGTAATACTTGGCGTAATTACCCCATCGGCTAAAAGCGCACAACCACCAACTACGGCGGGTACAACAAGCCATTTGGCCTTTTTTCTTACCAAAGAGAATAAAGAAAATATACCGCCTTCACCTTTATTATCTGCCCTTAAGGTTATAATTACGTATTTAATTGTCGTTTGTAGGGTAAGTGTCCAAATAATACAAGAGAGCACGCCTAAAACAATTACCGTATTTATTGAGCCAGGATCTGACACAAAGCCATCTTTCAGTCCTAAAATACTGGTAAAAATTGCATTCAATGTGTACAACGGCGAAGTACCGATATCGCCGAAAACAATTCCTAAACTTACAAGAACGCCACCAGCAGTGAGCGCGTTTACATTTTTATGATTTGACACCTTTATCTTTCTTTTTTGTGTGGCAAAAGTAAACTAACTATAACAAATTAACAACCAATTTATTGTGTATTTTTAACACAACTATTAACAATTTGCAATGTTAAATAGTGTTAAAAAATGGTTTTTAAACAAAATCTTTAATTTCTTTGTTATTATTGATATATTTGGTTCAATCTATTTGATGAAACTCTACCTAAACATAACGCTACTACAAAAAATTGCCTGCACTTTGTGCATTGCAATGTTGTGCGCCATGAATGTTATGAGTCAGCAGAGTGACAGTGTTAAAATTAGTTTAAGATCAAGACCATCCAAAGCAAGCAATCATTTACCAGAAATAAAAGCGAACATTCAACCTTACAAGCCACTGTTTTCTACCCTTGGTGGATCGAATATTTTTGGCGTTTTCCCTGGTACTAAAACCTCGAACGCAAATACGAACACTCCAAAAGATAAACTTTTAACGATTGTTAAAATATATCCAAATCCAGTTGATGATCAATTAAATATAATTCTGTCGCTGAGCAGAGATACACCGGTAGCGATTAAAATCATCGATTTATTGGGCAATGAAGTGGTTACGCTATCAAACGAGCGTTTAAATGCTGGTGAACAGACTAAAACCTTTACCATTCCGAGCCGTTTAACTGCAGGTATTTACTTTTTAAGAGTAATAGCAGGTTCCGAAAGTCAAGTAAAACGAATATCTGTTTTATAAAATCTTTTTCTTTCTTATTTTTGAAAAGATGTGGATCTATGCTACATCAATTACTTACATCTCATCGTTAAATAAATGAAAATCATCGCAATAGGCCGTAATTACGCCGAACACGCCAAAGAATTAAATAATCCGATTCCTACAACTCCAGTTATATTTTTAAAACCAGATACCGCCGTTTTAAAGGACAATAAGCCTTTCTATCTTCCAGATTTTTCTGATGATGTACACTTTGAATTGGAAGTTGTACTAAAGATTTGTAAAGAAGGCAAACACATTGCAGAGAAATTTGCTTCGAATTATTATGACGAGATTGGCTTGGGTATTGATTTTACCGCTCGCGATATTCAAAGTAAACACAAAGAAAAAGGCTTGCCTTGGGAACTTGCAAAAGCATTTGATAATTCTGCACCGATAAGTATCTTTTTGCCAAAAACCGATTTTGAAGATTTATACGATTTAAACTTCGAGCTAAAAGTAAATGGCGAAAGCAGACAAAAAGGCCATACTAAAAACCTGTTGTTCTCGTTCGAAAAAATAATAAGTTTCGTTTCGCAATACATTACCTTAAAAAAAGGAGATTTAATTTTTACTGGCACACCGGAAGGTGTAGGCAAAACCAATAAAGGCGATAAATTAGAAGCTTGGTTAGCAGGCAAGCAACTTTTAAATTTTGATGTAAAGTAAGTAATGATTAAAAATTCCATGCCTAAAATAGTTTCCATAGTATTATTATTTACTTTTTTATTCACTTTTCAGCTTACCCGGGCACAACAAATATTTAGTAAAAATAAGTATCCTTTAACCGATTTCCGCCAACCTTTAGATATTACGCCACCTGCTCTTGCAGGCTCTTTTGGCGAAATTCGGAGTAACCATTTTCATTCGGGAATAGATTTTAGAACCAATCAAAGAGAAGGTTATCCTGTTTACGCAGTTGCTGATGGGTACATTTCGAGGTTAAGGGTTCAAAATAGTGGTTTCGGACAGGCACTTTATATTAATCACCCCAATGGTTTTACCACCGTTTATGGCCACCTGCAACGTTTTTCGCCAAAAATTGCAACTGTCGTGAAGAATTTAGAATACGAAAAGAAATCATTTGAAATTGATGAGTATCCCGATGCAACTTTAATACCGGTTAGAAAAGGAGAAATTATTGCTTGGAGTGGCAACAGAGGAAGTTCTGGCGGACCGCATTTACATTTCGAAATTAGAGACACCAAAACCGAAGAGACGATCAACCCGCAATTTTTCGGCATTAATATACCTGATAATATTCCGCCAGTCATTCATAATTTATACGTTTACCGTTTAAATGGAAACGTATTTACTGAAAATACACCGAAACAAGCTATCGCAATTACTGGCGCTAACGGAAGTTATAAAGCTGTTGCTCCAATTTCTCTATCAGGCGAAGTTGGCTTTGGTATAGTTACAACTGATAAACATAACGGACTTTCGGGAACAAATGGTGTTTATTCCATCCAATTGGAATATGACGGCAAAGTGGTATTTACTTCTGCTTTAGAAAGGTTTGCTTTTGAAAATAGCAAGGCCATTAATTCTCACATCGATTACCCTACGTTTTTAACTACAAAGCGAAGCATACAAAAAAGTTTTGTAGCACCAGGCAACCCTTTAAAAATTTATAGCAGTTTGGTAAATAATGGCAAAATTAATTTCAATGATGGTAAAAATCATGAAATGAAATACATTATTAAAGATGCAACAGGAAATTCTTCTACCTTAAATTTTACAGTAAATTCGGGGTCAGCACCTATTGCCCAATCTGCTCCACCAACGGGGATTTTTTACCCTTACAACAAAACAAATGAGTTTGACACCGAAGATATAAAAGCGATTTTTCTTCAAGGTACTTTATATGATAATTTGAATTTCGTTTATAAAAAATTGCCTAAACCGATAGGCAATGCTTATTCTGCTATTCATCAAATTCACAACCGCTTTACACCGCTTCACACCGGATTCGAACTGTACATCAAAGCAGACCAAATTCCAGAATATTTAAAAAGTAAGGCGTTAATTGTGAGTACGAGTGGCGTTAGCCAAGGTGGAAATTTCGAAAATGGTTTTATTAAAGCCACACCTAAAACCTTTGGCGCTTTTTATATTGCTGTTGATACTATTGCGCCGCATATAACCCCAGTAAACATTGCCGATGGCAAAAGCATGAAAGGAATTTCGAAAATGATTTTTAAAATTAGCGACAACCTATCGGGCATAAAAAGCTTTAATGGTTACATTGATGGCAAGTGGGTTTTAATGGAGTTTGATGCAAAATCGGCAACGCTTTGGCACAGCTTTGATGAACGCACTGGAGCTGGAAAACATGATTTAGAGTTGGTGGTTGCTGATATGAAAGACAACATTAAAAAATATAATATTTCTTTTTTTAGGTAAGGCTTGAAAATTTCGATATTGGATATACTTTTGTTTTTAGATAGATTTAGCCCAGTCATCTGCCTTGCGGAGTATATTACTTTCTAATTTAGGTCACAAGCGAGACGCTTGCGCCAGATGTGAGTTTTTAGATAGATCTAGTCCAGTCATCTGCCTTGCAGAGTAGTTTACTTTCTAATTTAGGTCACAAGCGAGACGCTTGCGCCAGATGTGATCTGGCCCAGTCATCTGCTTTGCGAAGTAGTTTACTTTCTAATTTAGGTCACAAGCGAGACGCTTGCGCCAGATGTGCTGATTTGAAAGAGAATACAAAAAAATGGGAAATTTCATTTTATAGATAAGACCTCAAATTGTCGCTATTGCACTGCCTTTGTTTTTAAACCCGGGTGGAGCGGATACCGGCCTTGTGTGTAAGGCCTGCAGGCGTATGAGCGTAAAACGGGACAGGTTTAGCCATTGACCACTACCGTTCGTTTTCCAAAACATTAAAGAAATTTGAAATAGCTACCTAAGCCTGAAAATTGATATTTTAAATTGATTAGAACCTTATAGTGGCATAAACTGTTTATATTGCAATTTAAAATTTCCAATTAATATAAAAATTATTTCACAATGGCCATATTACAAGAAGGTGATTTAGCACCAGCGATTACATCAACAGACCAAAACGGCAAGCCAGTTGCTTTAACAGACTTTGCTGGTAAAACGGTTGTTTTATATTTTTACCCTAAAGATGATACACCCGGTTGCACTGCAGAAGCTTGCGATTTTAGAGATAATTACCAAGGCTTACAAGCAAAAGAGATTGTAGTTTTGGGTGTGAGTACAGATGATGAAAAATCGCACTCGAAATTTGCAACCAAACATAATTTACCTTTTACACTACTGGTAGATAGCGACCAAAAAATTGTTAACGATTACGGGGTTTGGGCCGAAAAAAACATGTACGGCAAAAAATATATGGGTACAGTACGCACCACTTTCATAATTAATGGCGATGGAAAAATTAGTCACATTATAAAAAAAGTAGATACAAAAAACGCCACACAACAGGTATTAGATTTAATTGATAACTAATTATGATATAGCAGGTAAAATATTAACTTTGCTATTGTAACAACAACCTTTTATTTTAATGAAACATACAATTAAAGAACTAGAAGATATTGCTTCTCAAGTGAGAAGAGATATTGTAAGAATGGTTCATGCATGCCAATCGGGCCACCCAGGTGCTTCACTTGGATGTGCAGATTTTTTTACCGCACTATATTTTGAAGTTTTGAACCACAAAACAGACTTTACCATGGCAGGTGCTGGCGAAGATTTATTTTTCTTATCAAACGGACACATTTCTCCGGTTTGGTACAGCACTTTGGCACACGCAGGCTATTTCGATAAAAGCGAATTGGCTACTTTTCGTAAATTAAACTCTAGATTGCAAGGTCACCCAACTACACACGAGGGTTTACCGGGTATCCGGATTGCATCTGGCTCTTTAGGTCAAGGTTTATCGGTTGCCATTGGTGCAGCTTTAGCAAAAAGACTAAATGGAGATAAATCTTATGTATTCGCTTTAATGGGCGATGGCGAATTGCAAGAAGGCCAAAACTGGGAAGCTGCAATGTTTGCGCCTTTTCACAAAGTAGATCATTTAATTGCTTCGGTTGATTATAATGGACAACAAATTGATGGACCGACTGATAAAGTACTTGCTTTAGATAGCTTACAAGCAAAGTTTGAAGCTTTTGGATGGCATGTAATCAACACCGATGGTAACGACATGAAATCTATAGTAGAAGGTTTGCATTATGCAAAAACTTTAACTGGAAAAGGCAAGCCAATTTTGAATTTGATGAGCACGCAAATGGGTGCTGGTGTAGATTTTATGGTGGGCTCGCACAAATGGCACGGTACTGCACCTAGCGATGCGCAATTGGCTGTTGCTTTAGCGCAGTTGCCAGAAACTTTAGGGGATTATTAAACAGACTTGAGATTTGAGATATGAGATTTGAGACTGATCGGTCGTAATCTCATATCTCATATCTAAAACATAATGAAGACCTGCCAAGCAAGCTTGAACGCAGTTAAACAAAAATAAAGACATCGTGAAAAAATATACATATACAGAAAAAAAAGATACACGTTCGGGTTTTGGAGCTGGCTTACTTGAGGCTGGCAAAAAGAACGAGAATGTTGTTGCGCTATGTGCCGATTTAGTTGGCTCGTTAAAAATGGATGCTTTTATTGCAGAATTTCCTGATCGTTTTACGCAGGTTGGTATTGCAGAAGCGAACATGATTGGTATTGCAGCCGGCATGACTATTAACGGCAAAATTCCTTTTACGGGTACTTTTGCCAACTTTTCTACCGGAAGAGTTTACGATCAAATCCGTCAATCGGTAGCCTACTCAAACAAAAATGTAAAAATTTGTGCATCGCACGCTGGTTTAACTTTAGGTGAAGATGGTGCAACACACCAAATTTTAGAAGATATAGGTTTAATGAAAATGCTACCGGGTATGGTGGTAATTAATCCTTGCGATTATAACCAAACCAAAGCCGCAACAGTTGCCATTGCCGAATATGAAGGCCCGGTTTATTTACGTTTCGGTCGGCCGGTTATACCTGTATTTACAGATCCTGACCAAAAATTTGAGATTGGAAAAGCTTGGATGGTTAACGAAGGTACCGATGTAACCATTATTGCAACTGGCCACATGGTTTGGAGAGCGATAGAAGCTGGCGAGAAATTAGCTGAAATGGGTATTGATGCAGAAATTATTAATATCCATACCATTAAACCTTTGGATGAGGAAGCTGTCTTAAAATCGGTTAAAAAAACTGGTTGTGTTGTTACTTGCGAAGAGCACAACAAATTTGGTGGTTTAGGCGAAAGTGTTGCTCGTTTATTAACAACCGAGTTGCCAACGCCACAAGAATTTGTAGCCACTAACGATACTTTTGGCGAAAGTGGAACTCCAGATCAATTGATGACAAAATACGGTTTAGATCCGTCAAATATTATTGAAGCTGTGCAAAAAGTAATGGGAAGAAAAAAATAGATTTGAGTAGTGAGATATGAGATTTGAGACCTAGGTTTCAATCTCATATCTATAATCTCATATCTCATATCTATTAAAAATGAAACAAGTTGAAGACTTTGAAATTCTTGCCAAATTTGCGGTTGAAAAAACGCAAAATGAGGCTTTCAACTTGCTTTTAAAAAAATATCAACAAAAAATATATTGGCATATACGCAGGTTGGTTTTAAACCACGATGATTGCGACGATCTTTTACAGGAGGTTTTTGTAAAAGTTTGGAAAAACCTAGAAAAATTCAGAAGCGATTCTCAGCTTTATACTTGGATTTATCGCATTGCGACCAACGAATCCATCACTTTTCTAAATAAACAAAAAAAGCGAAACAACACCCCTTTGGATGAAGTATCGTCTGAACTGGCAGATAATCTTGTTGCGTCCTCATACTTTAATGGCGATAAATTAGAGATTAAATTGCAAAAAGCAATTTTAACCTTACCAGAAAAACAGCGCCTAATTTTTAACATGAAGTACTACGATGACTTGAAATATGAAGAAATTTCGGAAATATTAGGCACTTCCGTAGGCGCATTAAAAGCATCTTTTCACATTGCTGTAAAAAAAATTGAGGCAATTATAACAAATGATGAAATAGATTTTTAAACCTTTTGGTATTTATGGTATCAATATATTTGTGATGGAAAAAAATTTAGAAAATAGCGATTGGATGAAGGATGCACCTAAACTTGTAGCATTGCGAAATAAAAATCCGTTTAATGTGCCTGATGGTTATTTCGAAGAAAGTGAGACTAATATTTTAAACGCTATTTTTATAGATAATTTAAAAGAAAATTATAAATCTGGGTTTTGCATACCTCAAAATTATTTTGAAAACCTACCAACGCAAATTGAATCCAAAATTGCTCTGGATAAATTATTAGCCTTAAAAAAAGAAGACTTTACGGTTCCTCAAAATTATTTTGAAGAGTTTGAAAGTAAATTAAATGCTCGAATTGGTATTAATGAAGTAAAACGTAAAACGAAGATTTTGCGCTTATGGCAAAGTAATATCATGCGCTACGCAAGTGTTGCTTGCTTTGTAATTCTTTCAGCATCGGGCATTTACTACTACCAAAATGCCAATATTTATATTCCACAAGCACAAACCACCGATTTTTCTAACGACCAAATGCTTTATGATATTGATGAAAATGTTATTATCGACAATATAGAAGCTACTACCCCATCTCCTAAAATAATTTCTGCCTCAGATACAGAAATGGAAAACTACATCCTTAACAATTATTCATCTACTGAATTAGTACAGGAATTAAAACAATAATTATGAAACCATTTTTTATTGCCACATTATTATTTATTTTACCCACAGCATTATGGGCGCAAAGACCAAAAGCTGGTGAGATAGAATCTTTAAAAATCGCCTTTTTTACACAGAAGCTAGATTTATCAGCCGATGAGGCTAAAATATTTTGGCCAATTTATAATGAGATGCAAGCAGATGAACTTGCATTGCGCAAGGAGCGAATGCAAAAAATGATTTCGTTTAGAAAAGTAGATGAAATTGATAATTTAACAGATGCGCAAGTGCAAAGTTTAATTTTAAGCGAGCTTGATTTTAAACAACGCAACTTAAATTTAGAAAAAAAATATTACAACAAGCTTAAAGCAGATTTGCCGATTAAAATTGTAGGTAAATATTACCGTGCACAAGAAGCGTTTAAAAAGGAATTGCTTAATCGATATAAAGGCGCGAGAAGTAAGTGATAAACAATTTTCATTATCTCCGAATTAATTTCTAATTACACTTTCTTACACGTTAACCTTTCAGAGTTTTATCATAAAATTTAAAAGCGCAATTACACAACCGTTTAATTGCTTATTTTTGTATTATGCTTACTCAACGTCAGTTGTTTTTACAACACAATGCGCAAACCTCTCCAGAACCATTAATGCTCGAATTTGTACGGGCAAAAGGTGTTTATATTTACGATGCCGAAGGCAAAAAACATTTAGATTTAATTGCCGGCATTGGCGTAAGTAATGTTGGCCATTGTCATCCCGCAGTGGTAAAAGCTATACAACACCAAGCAGAAACCTATATGCATTTAATGGTTTATGGTGAGTATGTTCAAAGTCCGCAAGTTAACTTTGCTAAAGCATTAGCCGATATTTTGCCTAAAAGTTTAAGTTGCACTTATTTTTTAAATTCGGGTACCGAAGCCGTAGAAGGTGCAATGAAACTGGCCAAACGCTATACGGGTAGAAAAGGATTTATTGCATGCAAAAATGCATATCACGGTAGTACACATGGTGCAGAGAGTTTAATGGAAAGCGATTTTTATTCTTCGGGTTACGGTCCTTTTTTACCTAATGTAAGTTTTATTAACCATAATAATTTAGCAGATTTAGATCAAATTACAACCGAAACAGCAGCCGTTTTTATAGAACCAATACAAGGTGAAGCTGGAATTAGAGTAGGAGATTTGATTTACATGCAGGCATTAAAAGCAAAATGCGCAGAAAATGGTGTTCTACTTATATTCGATGAAATACAATCTGGCTTTGGTAGAAGTGGCAAAATGTTCGCTTTTGAACATTATAATGTAATACCTGATGTATTACTTTTAGCAAAAGGTATTGGTGGTGGTATGCCAATTGGTGCATTTATTAGCTCGTTTGAGATTATGCAGGTTTTATCCCACACGCCAATTTTGGGCCACATGACAACCTTTGGCGGTCACCCGGTATGCTGTGCCGCAGGTTTAGCAACTTTAAAAACCTTGGTAGATGATAACATCGTTGCAGAAGTAGAACAAAAAGGACAACTTTTTAAAAAATTATTAAAACATCCGGCCATAAAAGAAATAAGAGGTAAAGGGTTAATGCTTGCTGTTGAGTTTGAAGATTTCGAAACCAACAAGAAAATTATTGATGCCTGTATTTTGGATGGCGTTTTATCAGATTGGTTTTTACATTGCAGTAATTCCATGCGCATTGCGCCACCATTAATTATTACAGAAGCAGAAATTAAAGAAGCCTGTGAGATTATCCTTAAAAATATTAACTTAGTTCTAGAGCGGAAAGAATAAAGACCAAAGCAGAAAGACTAAAGCAGAAAGCGGAAAGCGGAAGGCAGAAAGCGGAAAGACTAAAGACCAAAGCAGAAAGCGAAAAGTCCAAATCAGAAAGCGAAAAGTCCAAAGACTAAAACTAAAAGAACTATTTAACACCGAATGTTTTTGCAATTGGTCTTGATACTAACTACTCTATACTAACTACCATATCAAACCAAAAAAATGAACGTACTCATAGTTGAAGATGAAAAAAGTCTCGCCCTCGAAATGGATGAATTTTTGAGCAAAGAAGGCTTTATTGTAGAACACGCTTGGAAAAAAGCATCTGCTGAAGAAAAAATTTTCGTAAATAATTACGATTTCATTTTGCTTGATTTAGGATTACCAGACGGTGATGGGTTTGATGTTTTAAAACAGTTAAAAAGTTTAAAAGACAGAGACGATTCGGTTATTATTTTAACGGCAAGAAGTGCTGTAGATGACCGGATAAAAGGCTTGGACGGTGGCGCCGACGATTATTTACCCAAACCATTTTCTCTTAACGAACTGTTGGCGCGTATGCATGCAATCATCAGGAGAAAACATAAATTAGAAAAAAACGAAGTTAACGTTCACGGCTTTTTACTTAATATACAAAATAGAACAGTAGAGTTTGAAAGTGAGCGTTTAAACTTAACAAAGAAAGAATTCGAGATTTTTTACTATTTAGTACTAAACAAAAATAGAGTTGTTTCTAGAATGAGTTTAACTGAACATGTTTGGGGCGATATTTTGGAAGTAAATTCTGATTCGAACTTTGTGGATGTGCATGTTAAAAATCTTCGTAAAAAATTAACAACTTCAAACCCGATTGATTGGTTTGAAACCGTGAGAAGCATTGGATATAGGATTAATTGCTAGCTAGAAAAAGAGAGAAAAGAACAGCATGCCTGACAGGCGCGGATTAAAGAACAAAGATGAGCACTATAAAAAAGCCAATATGTTATTCAAAGCGCGTTTGGGCTTTTGGAAATAAATATTAGGAGTGAAAAATCTAAAGTACACAGATTACAAAGTTGGAAAAATATCATCTTCGATAAATGAGGTTACAGGTTAAATTTTCGTTATATAATGCCGTTACAAAAATCGCTGTTATTCTTGTACTGGGTTCAATTATATTAATATCGTTAGATAAACTTGCTTACAACCAGTTAGATAACAGGCTTTTTAAGAAAAAGAATAAAATAATCCAGCATCTTAACGATAATGAAATCGACAGCCTGTTAAATAAAGAACAGTCTTTTACCGACTACAATATTCTTAAAGAAGAGTTTATCATCTTAACTGATATTCCCGATAACCCTTCCGATTCGTTAACCACACTAAGCACCGATAAGCGAGAGATTGAAGGCGATATTGAATTTTACCGTATTTTAGAGTATAAGTTTGTTTATCACAACAACTGGTATAAACTCGAGTTAGGCGAAACCATTACCAACTTACAATCAATAAAAAATACGATAAGGAATTACATGCTTATTGTGCTTGTGGCTTCGCTGTTAATAACCTTACTGGCAGATTATACCTTTACAAATTTCTTGTTAAAACCTTTTTACCTCATCATTGATAAAAAAATAAATAAAGTAAATGACCCCACGCTTTACAACTACGCAAATATACCCACCAATACAGATGATTTTAAAATTTTAGATGAAAGTGTGAATGCCATGATGCGTAAGATAAACACACTCTTTGCGCTCGAAAAGCAATTTATTGCTAATGTTTCTCATGAACTTTTAACGCCGGTTTCGATTTTAAGCACCCGGTTAGAAAATATGTTAAACACGCCGGAAATTCCTGCGGAGCACGAAAATAAAATTTTTGCGTCGTTAAAAACTGTTAATCGTCTCAAAACGATCATAAACAGCTTACTATTAATCTCTAAAGTAGAGAATGATCAATATTTGAAATCAGAAAACGTTAATTTGAAGCAAGAGTTGATTGATATTTCTGAGGATTTAGAAGATAGAATTGTGGATAAAAACATCAGTTATCGTTTAGAAATAAAGCATAGTTTTAACTTTAAGGGTAATCAAGCATTAATTCATACACTACTTTTAAATATTATAAACAACGCCATTAAGTACAACAATTTAGGCGGAAATATTACCATTTCTGACACCTTTAAACAAGATAACTATCTCATAAATATCTCAGATACGGGCGTGGGCATGAACAACGCTTTGCTCGAGAATGTATTTGATCGTTTCCAAAGAGGCACAACTGAAGAACAGGGATTTGGTTTAGGCTTAGCTATAGTGCAGAGTATTGCTAATTTTCATAAAATTGGTCTCGAAATAAAATCCAAAGAAGATGAAGGAACTACAATCACCTTAACTTTTAAAACCGAAAATGAGGTAAGCGGTTAACAAATTGTTGGATTAAATATTTTCAAAACGTTCCCAAAAACCATCAATTGGTAATTTTGCAAAAATGTTTACCGGTTCTTTTTTTATGGGATGAAAAAATTGCAAACGTCTTGCATGCAAACAAATACTGCCTTTTCTGCTTCCGCGAGGGTAGCCATATTTATTATCACCAACAATAGGACAGCCCATCGATGATAATTGAACACGGATTTGATGCGAGCGTCCGGTTAATGGATTTACTTCTAGCAAATAAAAATCGCCAACCTTGCCTAATAATTTATACGATAATTCTGCCCGTTGAGCGCCTTGAACTTCGGCTTTGTAATAGCTAACTACGTTCTTTTGAGTGTTTTTAATTAACCAATGCACTAAAGTTCCAGCTTCTTGCTCGGGTTTATTTCTCACTACTGCCCAATAAGTTTTTTTTACCTCCCTATTTTTAAAAATCGCATTCATCCGTTCTAAAGCCTTACTGGTTTTAGCAAAAATAATTACCCCGCTAACTGGCCGATCCAAACGATGTACTACACCCAAAAATGCACCATTTGGTTTGTTGTACTTTGCTGCGATATATTTCTTTACTTTTTCATCCAAAGGCTCGTCGCCAGTTTCATCAACTTGTACAATATCACCTGCGTGCTTGCATACGGCAATGAGATGATTGTCTTCAAAAAGAATGTCTTTATCGGTAATTGGCATGAAGTGGGTTATGAGTTACAAGTTTTAGCGAAGCAAACCGGGGCTTAATACTGTTCTTTTTCGTTAGGGAAATCGTTTGCTTTCACATCTCGAATGTATGATTGTGCAGCATTTAATATTTCATCGTATAAATTGATGTATTGGCGTAAAAACCTCGGCCGAAAGCCTTTTGTTAAACCAATCATATCATTAACTACTAAAACCTGTCCGTCGCAATTTTGCCCCGCTCCAATCCCAATGGTAGGGATAAGTAAACTTTCAGAAACTTCTTTACCTAATGAGGCGGGAATTTTTTCCAATACTACTGCAAAACAGCCTGCAGCCTGTAAAGCTAAAACATCGGTTTTTAATTTATTAGCTTCTTCTTCTTCTTTCGCACGAACAGTGTAGGTTCCAAATTTATAAATAGATTGTGGCGTTAAGCCTAAATGGCCCATTACCGGAATACCTGCTGTAATAATACGTTGTACCGATTCAATAATTTCAGTACCACCTTCTAATTTAACACCATGGGCGCCAGATTCTTTCATAATTCTAATGGCAGAATTTAAAGCTTCTTTTGAGTTACCTTGATAAGAGCCGAAAGGTAAATCGACAACCACAAAAGCGCGTTTTACCGCTCTAATTACAGATGAAGCATGATAAATCATTTGATCTAAAGTGATTGGCAAAGTAGTTTCATGGCCGGCCATAACATTTGATGCAGAATCGCCTACAAGCAAAACATCCAAACCGGCATCATCCAAAATTGTCGCCATAGAGTAATCGTAAGCCGTAAGCATTGATATTTTTTCGCCACGTTGCTTCATTTCTTGCAAAATATGCGTGGTTACTCTCTTTATTTCCTTATGTACCGACATTTATTTTAATTTAGTGCTTCAAAAATAGAGTTTTTTCTTTAAATTAAATGTGAAAGCTGAAAGACTAAAGACCAAAGCTAAGAGACCACTAAACAACTAACCTAAAAATAACAGCGGGACAACGAGAAACAATAAACGAAAACTCACATATATTTTCAGATTTATTTTTAGATTTTCAATCCTAAACCCTATCTTCGTATCCCGAAATGCAAGAGATATATTCATCTTTTTTTGCCCCCCGCAAAAACAGCTTAACGGCTGAAAAAATCTCTTTTTTTAACTCTTTTTTTAAACATAAACATACATATTGTAAATAACATGACTAACTACACCAAGTTACCTGCGATTTTATTACTGGCCGATGGCACAGTTTTTTATGGCAAAGCGGCCGGAAAAATTGGAACTACAACTGGCGAAATTTGTTTTAATACCGGGATGACAGGTTACCAAGAAATATTTACCGACCCTAGCTATTTCGGCCAAATTATGGTTGCCACCAATTCTCATATCGGGAATTATGGCATTCATCATGATGAAGTTGAATCTGGAGCAATAAAAATTGCTGGTTTAGTTTGTAAAAATTACAACATTGCTTACAGTAGAAAAGAGGCCAAAGAGTCGATTCAAGATTATTTCCAAAATGATAATTTGGTTGCCATTTCTGATATCGACACACGTGCATTAGTGCGTCATATTAGAGATAAAGGTGCAATGAATGCTATTATTTCTTCTGAAATAACTGATTTAGCAGAACTTAAGAAAAAACTGGATGAAGTGCCTTCTATGGAAGGGCTAGAACTTTCGTCTAAAGTAAGTACTAAAGAACCTTATTTTTTCGGTAATCCAAATGCCACGTTAAAAGTTGCTGCATTAGATTTAGGGATTAAGAAAAACATTTTACGCAATTTCGAAAAACGCGATATTTATGTTCAGGTTTTCCCGGCAAAAACAACATTTGCCGAAATGGAAAAATTCAATCCTAATGGATATTTCATTTCAAACGGCCCTGGTGATCCATCGGTAATGCCGTATGCTGTAGAAACTATTAAAGATATTTTGGCTGCTGATAAACCAATGTTTGGCATTTGTTTGGGCCATCAGTTATTAGCAGAAGCAAACGGAATTGGCACCATGAAAATGTTTAATGGCCACCGTGGCTTAAACCATCCTGTAAAAAATATTATAAAAGATAGTTGCGAAGTTACTTCCCAAAATCATGGTTTTGGGGTAATTCCTGAGGAAGTTAGAAAATCTGACAAGGTAGAAATTACGCACGTTAATTTAAACGATAAATCAATCGAAGGTATTCGAGTTAAGGGCAAAAAAGCTTTTTCGGTACAATATCACCCAGAATCATCACCTGGCCCACACGATTCTCGTTATTTGTTTGACGATTTTGTCGATGTAATTAACGGAGATTTAGTTTGGTAAATAAGCGACAAGCTGAAAAACTAAAGCACTCAGTATAATATAATGCGAATTTTTGGAGAACAAATCCTAAAGATTCGCATTTTTTAATTTAGCGCAACTTCAAGAGCACAAAACGATTGTAATTTTAATTTATTTAGATTAAAATTCATTCTCAATTCATCAAACCTTTTTACATTTGCAATTATGGATACGAAAAAGCCCATCATCACCGTAAAAAATTTAGTTAAAAAATATGATGACATTATTGCTGTACAAGGCTTGAGCTTTGATGTTTATGAAAACGAAATTTTTGGATTACTTGGTCCAAACGGTGCTGGTAAAACCACCACGCTCGAAATTATAGAAACTTTAAGAGAGAAAACATCAGGAGAAATTATTGTTGATGGTTATTCTGTTGATAAGCAAGCCCACCAAATAAAACAGATTATTGGCGTCCAATTACAAGCTGCAGGTTATTATCCTAACTTAAATTTGATTGAACTAATTGAACTTTTCGCAGGCTTGTACGGTGCAAATATTAAACCAATGGAGATGTTGGCTAAGGTAAACCTTCAAGATAAAGCAAAATCCAAATACAAAGCACTTTCGGGTGGCCAAAAACAACGATTTTCTATTGCGACTACGCTAATTAACGAGCCCAAAATTATTTTTTTAGATGAACCCACTACAGGCTTGGATCCTCAAGCGCGAAGAAATTTATGGGATTTAATTATCCAAATTAGAAATAATGGAACCACAGTGGTAATTACAACGCATTACATGGACGAGGCCGAACAGCTTTGCGATCGTGTGGCTTTTGTAGAGCGTGGGCAAATAATTGCATTAGATACACCCGATAATTTAATAGATAAACTTGTAAATAGTGGTTTCGAACGCAAAAAAGAAGTAAAAAAGGCAAATTTAGAGGATGTTTTTATAAATCTGACGGGGAAAGAATGGCGGGAATAATCCCCTAGCCCCCTAAAGGGGAACGAAAGGCAAGGTGGAAATAGCAACATTTAAAAGAAATTATAATATGAATAGTGAAAATGAAAAGCCCCTTAAGGGATTGGGGTTGAGAGATGGAAAGGAAAAGTCCACTTTAGGGCCCGTCAGTCGGACAGGCAGGGATTTAGGGGTAAGTTCCCATTCACGGGCTAAGGTGTACAGCAACACAAAAGCAACTTTAGCACTTGCAAAAGCCAGTTTTAGATCTATCATCAGAAGCCCGTCAGCAGTAGTTTTTACACTTGCTTTTCCACTAATATTTATTTTGGTATTTGGTTTTTTAGGTGGCGGAGGTACGCATATCGACGTAGGTATTTCGCCAAAATCTGATTTGAATAACCCCATCATTCCGATGCTAGAAAAAACGGGTATGATTCGGTTGGTTAAGGGCAAATCTCAAGCAGATTTCGACAAGCTCTTAGAAAAGGGAAATGTAGATGCTATGATCGAGATTCAGAAAAGGCCAGCTTCAGTTGCTTACTCTGTAAATGTGGTGTACACATCAGCTTCTAAAGATAAAGGTGGTATTTTGAAATCGGTACTAAATAATTTATTTTTTGATAAAACATTAAAACCAAATGTTGCAGAAATAAGAGAAAGTACAGTTACGGGGCGAGAATACAAAACCATTGACTTCATTTTACCCGGCCAATTGGGCTTTTCGTTATTAAGTACAGGGGTTTTCGGTACGGCATTTGTTTTTTTAAGTTTGCGCCAAACACTGGTTATTAAGCGGTTTTTTGCTACGCCTGTTAAAAGGTCTAGTATCGTTATCGGCGAAGGTGTTGCTAGGATCGGTTTTGCCTTAATTGGTGCTGTATTTATTATTTTAATTGGTCATTTCTTTTTTGGATTTACACTCGTCCACGGCGTAATAACGGTCGTCAATATGCTTATACTCTCCACACTGGGCATTATCGTTTTTATGGGCTTTGGGTTTATTATTTCTGGTATTGCAAAAAACGAGAGTATGGTGCCTCCAATTTCAAATATTGTAACCCTCCCGCAGTTCTTATTATCGGGTACTTTCTTTTCTATTGAGGCTTTTCCAAGCTGGTTGCAACCCATTTGTAGGGTTTTGCCACTTACTTATTTAAATGATGCAATGCGTAAAGTTGCTTTCGAAGGTGCGGGAATATGGGATGTAAGGATGCAGGTTTTAATTCTAATAATCTGGGGCATTGGCATTTATGCAATCGCAGTGAAAGTATTCAAGTGGGAGTAACAGCTTATAACTAAATTTTAAAGGAGTGAAGACGAAAGTTTAACCCTTTATTTATGTAAAAATTATTAATATCGGTTAATAATGTTTTTTATACAAACCGATATTAGTACATTTGTGTATGTGGAATTTAGATTTAAGCGATTTAGAAGAATTGCAACCGTTAATAGATAGGCTGTATGAAAAAAAAGCACGATTAGATGAAGCTAGGCCATTACCAAACAGTGCAATACACAGGATTAAACAAGATTTAACAATTGAATGGACTTATAACTCTAACAGTATAGAAGGCAACACCCTGAGTTTAAAAGAAACGCAGATGGTTTTGCAAGACGGAATGACCGTAAAAGGAAAATCGTTAAGAGAGCATTTCGAAGTTTATAACCATGAAAAAGCCATCGATTATCTTTACGGGTTAGTAAACGATAACTATACTTTGAGGGCAATTGATATCCTATCGCTGCATGGTTTGGTTTTGAGAAGTATTGAAGATGATTATGCTGGCCGTTTAAGAAATGGCGGCGTTCGTATTATGGGGGCAAACTTTACACCTCCAAATGCAAATAAGGTATCTGATTTACTAGATGAACTCATTTCATTTGTAAACAATAATCCAATGGGTTTAAATGATATCGTTTTAACAACCATCTTCCATCATAAATTAGTTTGGATTCATCCTTTTTTTGATGGAAACGGGCGCACGGTTAGGCTGGCGATGAATTTACTATTAATGCGCAAGGGCTTTCCGCCAGCAATAATTCTTAAAAACGATCGCAAGAAATATTACGACGCTTTAAATCTCGCCAATAAAGGGAGTTATTACAAAATGAGTTTGTTAATGCTACAAGCCTTAGAGCGCTCGCTAAACATATATGTTAGTGCAATGCCAGGTAAAAGTTATGATGATTATGAACCGATATCCGCTATCGTAGCGGAGCCGGATATTCCTTACGGGCAAGAATATGTAAGCTTGTTAGCTAGGCAAGGTAAAATTGATGCCTACAAAGAAGGGAAAGACTGGCTTACAACGAAAGATGCAGTTAAAAACTACATTCATACTCGTAAACGTAAGCGTTAAATAAATTCAAACACGAAACGAAGTTTATTTTAGAGCGCAGCTTTTACTAAAAAAGGTAAAATCTCTTTCTGAAAGCTTACAAAGTTTTTACGCACATCAGAGTCGCTAACAGAAGTAAAAGCAAAGGAAAAAACAATGCTTTTACTTGCTTTTAGTAAAAAAGCTAACCCTTCTCTCCTTGCGGGATTATTTTTGAAATTATCGAGCTGAAGATATGCAGCCAATAGCAAAGCTTCCAACTGATCGGAAAGATGTTTTAAAAATTCTTGAGAGTTGGCATTTTCACGCACAAAATCCCATCCTATAAATTCGTTACAAGCTGTAAAAGATAATCGGCTTGTCCTCATTACTAACGCTTTTAAAAGTTCTTCTTCTGATGCGTAACTAATTTTATTGTTTAATATTTCATGCAAATTTTGATCTAGGTAATCCATCAGGATACGATCTAAAACTTGCTCTTTACTATCAAAATATTTATAAATAGTTGCCTTCGCAATCCGCGCTTTTTTAGCAATTTCGTTTACACTAGTTTTGTGGTAACCGTACTTTCTAAAAAGTTCTTTAGCAGCTTTTTTAATCGTTTCTTTTATTTTTTCGGCTTCCATTATTAGTTTGTTACGGAAATGGTATTGTTAGAAATGTACACATTGTATTCTTTCAAATCTCTGATTGCGGGTGCTTTAGCGGGGCTTCCATCTAAAAGTAAAAATTTAGCACCTGTGCATGGGTCAGTAACTGTAATGCTCTTGGTTTCATCCAAAACTAAAGCGCATTTATTTTGGGGATTGACTGTGCTACATCTATCATAAGCCATATATTTTGCGCCAGATTTATATAAAATTAAACCAGCTATGCCATACCCGTTAATAAAAATTGGCGTTCCAGAACTTAATCCTGCCAATCGTGGATCAGTTAATAACGTAGTAAAGTTAACAGGCACATCAGGTATGTAGTTGTCGGCTTTACCGCAGCTTATTAAAAGCAATGAGGAAAATAAAATTGTATAAAAATACTTTATCATTAAATGAGTGCAGACTTAAACTGCTTTAAAAAACGGACATCATTCTCAGAAAACAAGCGCAAATCTTTAATCTCGTATTTTAAATTGGCTATTCTTTCAATACCCATTCCGAAGGCAAAGCCACTGTATTTTTTAGAATCGATACCACAGTTTTCCAAAACATTTGGATCTACCATACCACAACCAAGAATTTCTACCCAACCACTATACTTACAAAGTTGGCAACCTGCTCCTTTACAAATGGTACACGAAATATCCATCTCTGCAGATGGTTCTGTAAAAGGAAAATACGATGGTCTGAAACGAACTTTCGTGCCTTCACCGTAAAGCTCCTGCACGAAATAGAATAAAGTTTGTTTCAAATCTGCAAAAGAAACATTTTCATCAACATATAAACCTTCTATTTGATGAAAAAAGCAATGAGCACGAGCAGAAATGGCTTCGTTGCGGTAAACGCGACCAGGCATAATTGCTCTAAAAGGAGGTTGTCCTTGCTCCATCATCCTTACCTGTACTGATGAGGTATGGGTTCGTAAAGCAACATCACCTTTTTCTCCACCTTTTTTTATAAAAAAAGTATCTTGCATATCGCGTGCAGGATGTTCTTCTGGAAAATTTAAAGCTGAAAAATTATGCCAATCATCCTCAATTTCTGGGCCTTCGGCAACTGTGAAACCTAACTTTGCATAAATTTCTACAATTTCTCTCCGCACCAATGCCAAAGGATGGCGAGAACCGATTTCAAATCCTTCTCCCGGCAAAGTTAAATCACGATCAGCGGTTTCAGCTTTGTGATTTGATGTTTCGGTAGCATCTTTTAAAGCTAAATATTTTGCTTCTGCAAGTTGCTTAAATTCATTTAAAACCTTTCCTAAAGATTTTTTTTCTTCGATGGAAACAGATTTAAACGCATCAAAAACATCTTTGATTATCCCTTTGCTCCCTAAGTATTTTATGCGAAACTGTTCTAATTCATCTGCCTTTTCAGTTACAAAAGCATTAATTTCTTCAGTATATTGTGTTATTTTATCCTGTAACATGGGCTCAAATATACGTCATTTTATTTAGAAAATTTACAGCTTTTAATATCAAAAAATGAGTTTAAATTACAATGGTTGAAGAAAATAGACTCAAAATACAAAAAGCCACATGAAGTGGCTTTCTAAAAATTTTTCAATCTTATCTTTTAAATTAAATCACACCTAATTCTTTACCAACTTTAGTAAACGCTGCAATTGCTTTGTCTAAATGATGTTGCTCATGCCCTGCCGAAAGTTGCACTCTAATTCGAGCTTTACCTTGCCCTACTACCGGGTAGAAAAATCCGACTACATAAATCCCCTCTTGTAGCATTTTAGCAGCGAAATTTTGTGCAATTTTAGCATCATAAAGCATTACCGGCACAATTGGATGAAAACCCGGCTTAATGTCAAACCCCGCTTCAGTCATTTTTTCGCGAAAATACTTTGTATTGCTTTCTAGCTTATCTCTTAACGATGTAGTTTCGCTAAGCATATCCAACACGGCAATAGAAGCACCTGCAATAGCTGGCGCCAAAGTATTTGAGAATAAGTATGGGCGAGAACGTTGACGAAGCATTTCCACAATTTCTTTTTTTCCTGATGTAAATCCTCCAGATGCACCACCTAAAGCCTTACCTAAAGTACCTGTAATAATATCAATACGGTCCATTACATCAAAATGCTCGTGCGTTCCTCTTCCGGTTTTACCGATAAAGCCTGTGCAATGAGATTCATCAATCATGATCAACGCTTCATATTTATCGGCTAAATCTGCAATTTTATCCAACGGTGCTACTGAGCCATCCATAGAAAAAGCACCATCGGTTACAATAATTCGGTGTCTGCAATCTTTAGCCGCAATTAACTGCTTTTCTAAATCTTCCATATCCGCATTTTTATAGCGGAAACGCTGTGCTTTACACAAACGAACGCCATCAATAATCGATGCGTGATTCAACTCATCAGAAATAATTGCATCTTCTGCGTTGAACAAGGGTTCGAACACACCTCCATTGGCATCAAAAGCGGCAGCATAAAGTATCGTATCTTCTGTACCTAAAAATTTAGAAATCTTAGCTTCCAACTCTTTGTGAACATCTTGTGTGCCGCAAATAAACCGAACTGATGACATGCCATAACCGTGATCGTCTATCGCTTTTTTTGCTGCCTCAATTACTTTTGGGTGAGAAGATAGGCCAAGGTAATTATTAGCACAAAAGTTTACTACTTCTGCACCACCTTCTACCTTAATATCTGCGCCTTGAGGGGTTACTATAATACGCTCTTTCTTATATAAACCTGCATTTTCAATTTCTTCTAATTCTTTTTGAAGTACCGGCTGTAGTGTTTTATACATAACTTGTGTTATTTGTTAAAGAAGCCCAAAGTTAATAAAAGACACAATAGGTTTAAACGTTTATGAATAATAAATTATTGGTAAGGTAATATGATTGCATAACGTTTAAACAAATTATTTTTAACAACTTACAAACTTTAAATGCATTAATGTGTATTGTTAACTTTACTTGAATAATAAAAATTATAAAAACTACATGAAATTAAGTTTTGCTTTACTGCTTTTACTCTTTACTGCTTCATTTACTTATGCCCAGCAATTTGTGTTGAGCGGATTAATTAAAGATGCTGATGGCAAGCCTGTTCCATTTGCAACTATTTATTTAAAAAATACAACAAAGGGCACATCAGCAAATATTGATGGTTTTTACACCCTAAAATTAAATAAAGGTAGTTACGAATTAAACTTTAGGGCTGTAGGCTTTAAACAGTTAGCGCGCGGTATTGATGTAGTTGAAAATACAACACTAAACATTGCCCTAACTGCCGAAGCATACAACTTAAATAATGTTACGGTTAACGCAAATGCCGAAGACCCTGCTTATGCCATTATAAGAAACGCAATAAAAGAGCGGAAAAAACATTTGAACGAATTAAATTCATACACCTGTGACGTGTATATAAAAGGTGTACAGAAATTGAAAGGTGCGCCAAAAAAGTTTATGGGCAGAGATATTCAGAAAGTTTTGGATTTGGATACCAATAGAAAGGGTATTATTTATTTATCAGAATCTGAAAGTAAATTTAGCTTTAAAAGGCCCAACAACATCCACGAGGAGATGATTTCATCAAAGGTTGCAGGCAGAAATAACGGCTTTAGTTTTAACAAAGCTTCAGATTTAATTATCAACTTTTACGAAAATTACCTGCTCGAAAATAAATTGAGTTCTCGGGGATTTATTTCACCAATAGCAGACAATGCACTATTTTATTATCAGTATAAATTTTTGGGCGAGACTAGAGAAAATGGCGAAACCGTAAATAAGATTGAGGTTATCCCGAGAAGAGCCAATGACCCAGTTTTTAGGGGTATAATTTATATTTTAGATGATAGTTGGAGAATTTACAACACCGATTTATACCTCACTCAAAACTCAGGAATAAATTTTGTTGATACCTTAAACGTAAATCAACAGTTTACAAAAATTAAGCAAATGTATGTCCCTACAAACATTAATTTTCAATTTACTGGGAGTATATTAGGGTTTAAGTTTCAAGGTTATTACGTGGGCGTTTACAGTAATTATGACCTTAATCCAAAATTTCCAAAAAACTTTTTTAGCGGAGAGATATTAAAAGTGACCGAGTTGGTAAATAAAAAAGATTCGGTTTATTGGAAAAACAATCGTCCTATTCCGCTCACTATCGACGAAAGTTCAAATTACATTCGTAAAGATAGCATTGCTAAGCGCAAGGAATCGAAACCTTATCTCGATTCGTTAGAGCGAGAAAATAACAAATTTGGTCTAGGCAAACTTTTAATTAGAGGCTATACCGTAAATGATCGTTTTAACAAAGAATCTTATGCTTTTGACCCATTATGGAGGGGTATTTTTTACAACACAGTTGAGGGTTTTGTACTTAAATATGGTGTTACTTACCGCAAAGCTTTCGAAAACAGGGTTAATTATAGCATTAGACCAGAATTTAGGTATGGCTTTGCTAACCAAAAACTTACAGGTTCAATAAGCGGGAATTACGCTTACAACCCTATTAAACGCG
The DNA here is from genome assembly GCF_004354365.1 of Pedobacter changchengzhani. Lineage (GTDB taxonomy): Bacteria > Bacteroidota > Bacteroidia > Sphingobacteriales > Sphingobacteriaceae > Pedobacter > Pedobacter changchengzhani. The sequence continues at coordinate 32,606 of NZ_SJCY01000013.1, read as the reverse complement.
CAAGTGTAGGATTTTCATTTGGCAATGGGATATTTGATTTAAATAGTTTCGGCTCGCTTACACCTTTAGGAAATACCATAAACTCTCTTTTATATGAGCGGAATTTCCCAAAATTTTATGAAAAGAAATATGTAAATCTAAACACTTCTAGAGAATTACTTAACGGCTTACAAGCGAGTTTAAGTGTCGATTACAATAAGAATAGTACACTTGTAAATCACTCGAATTTTAAAATAATTGACGTAAAAGACCGTGAGTTTACCTCAAATAATCCTTTTAATCCAAATGAAGAAACGCCGTTGTTCCCTAATTACACGTCGTTTACCACAACGGCGAGCTTAATGTACGCTATTGGGCAAAAGTTTATTACACGGCCCGATGGGAAATTTTATACAGAGTCTAAATATCCAAAAATTACTGTGCTATATAAAAAGGGGTTTAAAGATATTTTAAATAGCGATGTAGATTACGATTTTGCAAAATTGGAATTATTTCAAGAACGAATTGGTTTTGGCTTATTTGGCTATTCCACCTTATTAATTGGTGCTGGCAAATTTTTAAACAGCAATTCTAATTACTTCCCAGAATACAAACACTTCTCGGGTAACATATCAACCATATTCCCTCCAAATATTCGAAAATTTCAGTATTTAGAATTTTACCAATTTAGCACCAATAAGCAATATTTTGAAGCGCATGCAGAGCATAATTTTGCAGGGTTTTTCACCAATAAAGTCCCACTACTGCGCAAATTAAAGTTAGAAGAGTTTATTGGTGGCGGTTACCTATCATCGCCAGAAAAAAGAAATTATAAAGAATTTTATTTTGGTTTTCAGCGGTTAATTTTAAGAGCAAGTTATGGCTTTGCTTACGATGGCGCTAAAAAGATTTCGCAAGGCTTTAGGTTGAGTTACGGTTTGTAAAAAGGTGGAAGGCATAAGGATTAAAGGCGTAAGTTAAAACCATTTACCTTTAACCTTTCAGCTTTAACCTTTTTCGCTATCTTTGCATTGCTTTAAACGCCGTTTGCAGCGGTATCAAGTGCTTTATGATAAAATACCAAACACTACTCTATTATTGCTATAGTTACATAGCAGAGGCTGAAAAATTTGCCGATGAACACCTTAAATTTTGTAAATCAATCAATTTAGTTGGGCGCATTATTGTGGCTGATGAAGGCCTAAACGGCACAGTTTCTGGCACTGCAGAAGCTTGCGAAGCGTATATGTTAGCCATACATGCCGATGAAAGGTTTACGAAAACTGAGTTTAAAATCGATGATGTCGAAGAACCTTCCTTTATTAAAATGCACTGTCGATACAAGTCAGAGATTGTACATTCTGGATTAAGAGATACGAGTATTATCAACCCAAATGAAAAAACTGGGAAGTACTTAGAACCAACTGAGTTTAGAGAAATGTTGGATCAGGATGACGTGATTGTTTTGGATGTACGGTCGAATTACGAGCATAATTTAGGGAAATTTAAAAATGCCATTACTTTAGATATTGATAATTTTAGGGATTTCCCTGAGCAAATAAATGCACTTGCAAAATATAAGGATAAGAAGATAATGACCTATTGCACAGGTGGCATAAAGTGTGAAAAAGCATCGGCTTTACTTCTACATCATGGTTTTAACGACGTTTACCAACTGCACGGAGGTATTATAAAATACGGTAAGGAAGCTGGTGGCGCAAATTTCGACGGAAAATGTTATGTTTTTGATAACCGCATTGCTGTAGATGTAAATTCGGTTAATCCAACCGTAATTTCAGTTTGTTACAATTGTGGCAAAACCACACCAAAAATGATAAATTGTGCTAATCCAGAATGTAATGAGCACATTACCCAATGCGACGATTGCGGAGATGCTTTAAATGGATGTTGCTCAACGGCCTGCACAACACACCCGCGAAACCGACCTTACGATGGAACTGGATATTATGTTAAAGTACCGCAGACCGTAAATAAAAAGATAGAAGAAAGCACCTCGGTAAACTTTTAAAGAAGGTTGCTTTCTAAAAATTTCCGCTTGATTTTTTGCTTTCGGAAAAGTTATATTTTTGTAGATAATGAAAATAGAATCCAGCAAAAGACATAGTAAAACCATTTAATAATTAACTAATTAGCCAATAACCCAATATAAATGACAGGTTGCCAAAATTGTAACGACCAATTAAACTCACCATTTTGTCCAACTTGTGGGCGCGCTTCAAAACTTAAGCGCATAGATGGCCACTACATTATTCATGAAATTGAGCATGTTCTACATTTTGAAAAAGGAATACTTTACACCATACTAGGACTACTAACAAAACCTGGAGAAAGTGTAAGAAATTTTTTCTTTGAAAATAGAAGCCGTTTGGTTAAACCAATTATTTTCATAATTATAACTTCACTGCTTTATACAATTGTCACTCATTTTTTCCATTTAGAGGATGGATACATAAAATACGACGAGGTAAAGAAATCTGCTACCATCTTAATTTTTAAATGGGTGCAAGATCACTATGGTTATTCGAACATAATTATGGGTGCTTTTATTGCACTTTGGATCAAAATTCTTTTTAAAAAACATAATTATAATTTTTTCGAAATCTTGATTCTGTTGTGCTTTGTAATGGGAATGGGGATGTTATTTTTTACAATTTTCGCTATTTTCCAGGTAATTACTCATATAGAATTGATGCAGGCCGGTGGTATAATTGGCTTCTTATATGCTGCGTGGGCAATTGGTCAATTTTTTGGTAAAGAAAAATTTACGAACTACCTTAAAGCATTAGCCGCATATATTTTAGGATTTATTACATTTTCATTAAGCGCAATTTTACTCGGAAAATTAATTGATTTAATTATCTAATGTAGATTAGATCCTTTCCTCTTATAGTGAGAATAAAATCGTAGTAAGTTTCAATTAACTCAACTCTAACTCTTTTAAAAACAAAAAAAAGAGGCTGTCTCAAAATAAAAACCCAGGATATTGTATAAGAATTAAATTTGGCGGTTTCGTCATGCTCAGCTTGACTGGGCATCCTAATGCTTTAGTAGGTATTTCATAGCCTTTCTATCGCTTTAAGATTCCCGTTTTCACGGGAATGACGACCTTGCGAAATGTTATTCTGTTAACAAGTCTTCAAAATTGATTATGAGACAGCCTTTTTTGTAAAAAATCATAAGCTACTACTCAGCCATATTATGATAAACGGCTTGCACATCATCGTCCTCTTCCAACTTATCAATCAATTTTAGAACATCGGCAACATGCTCCTCACTAACTTCGTGATGAGAAAGTGCAATACGTTCTAATTTAGAACTTTTAAGTTCAATACCTTTCTCTTCTAAAGCCTTTTGCAACGGACCGAAGTTCTCGAACGTTCCTTGTGCAACTGCAATGTCGTTTCCTTCTTCATCAGCTTCTACATATAATTCTTCCAAACCAGCGTCGATCAATTCAAACTCCAATTCTTCTAAATCTAAATTTTCTGCAGGTACGAATCTGAAAATAGATTTACGGTTGAAAATAAAATCTAATGACCCAGTTTTACCTAAAGAACCATCTGTTTTATTAAAATAACTGCGCACATTTGCAACAGTTCGGTTGGTATTATCGGTAGCCGTTTCAATTAATATAGCAACGCCATGAGGCGCATAACCTTCATAAATAATTTCCTCATAATTGGCCATAGATTTATCCGAAGCACGTTTTATGGCGGCTTCTACCCTATCTTTCGGCATGTTTACCGCTTTGGCATTTTGCATTGCCGTACGTAAACGAGAGTTGGTTTCTGGATGAGGTCCTGCATCTTTAACCGCCATTACAATATCCTTTCCGATACGTGTAAACTGAACGGCCATTTTTGCCCAACGTTTAAATTTTCTTTCTTTTCTAAATTCGAATGCTCTTCCCATTTTTTTCTTAGTATCAAGTATTGAGTATCAAGTATCAAGACAATATGCCTCAAAAATCACTTCCAACTTTGTTTTATTTTTTATAAACTAATTATTTAAACCCAAAGCATTTTTTTGACATATTGAATATCTAGACAATTGCAAAACCTTACGCCTTAAACCTTTTATCTTTAACCTTATTTCTTTAAATTATCTAACATATCTACCGTAAGTTTTTCTAAATCAAACTCAGGTTTCCAGTTCCAATCTTTTGCAGCGTAATCATCATTTATAGAATGTGGCCAGCTATCAGCAATTTTTTGGCGTGGATCATTAGGTCCGTAAGTGAGTTCAAAATTAGGAATATGCTTTCTAATTTCCGCTGCTAAAACCTCTGGCGTAAAACTTACTCCGGCAAGATTATAACTGCTTCTAACCGTAATTTTATCAGCAGGTGCATCCATAAGTTCAATAGTTGCCCTAATTGCATCGTCCATATACATCATTGGCAACTCAGATCCAGCATTTAAAAAGCTTTGGTAACAACCTTTTTTTAGCGCATCGTGAAAAATATGTATGGCATAATCGGTTGTACCACCACCAGGCGCTGCTTTATAACTGATCAATCCCGGGTAGCGAATACTACGCACATCCAAACCATATTTTTCATGATAATATTCACACCATCTTTCGCCAGCTAATTTGCTAATACCATAAACGGTATTTGGATCCATAATGGTATTTTGAGGGGTATTATCTTTTGGAGAACTTGGTCCAAAAACAGCGATAGAACTTGGCCAATAAACCTTTTTTGTTTTAAATTCTAAAGCTAAATCTAACACATTTAATAGGCCGTTCATATTCAAATCCCATGCTAATTTAGGGTTTTGTTCGCCTGTGGCGGATAATAATGCAGCCAACAAATAAACCTGAGTTGGTTGATACTTATCGAAAACAGCTTTTATAACGTCTTTTTCTAAAACGTTAACAAATTCAAATGGTGCCGAATTTTTGATGTCGTAATCTGGTCTTCTAATATCGCAGGCAATAACATTGTCATCGCCATTTATTTTGCGTAAAGCATTAACCAGTTCTGTGCCGATTTGACCATTTGAGCCTAAAACAATAATTTTTTCCTGCATAAATTTATTCTGAACAGCAAAGTTAGAAAAATGCTTTAAATCCTATTGATATATTTTATAATGTAAGCATACCTTAATTTTTTACGTTTTTATCAATGATAATTGCATTTACTTTTATATAAAATGATATTTGATGAGCTAAAAATAGATTTTTTTGTAAAATGAGGTGGTTTTTACTCCAAAAATAAAATTGTAATTTTGATTGTTGCAGAGGCTAAAAGTATAAAAACGTTAAATTTTCAAAACTATAATCATCTTATTTAGGTTTAATTGATGAAAGTTTCTGACTGCTAATTAGGTTTTTAAATTATGCCGAAAGCTTAAAGAGAAAGTTTAAATTATAGGCATAGACATCTGTAAATTCCATCAAAAAACATTAAAAAGGAGATAACAAAAAATGAAAAAGGCGATATTTTTATTAACTGCAATAGTTTTATTAATGGCATCTTTTAAAAATGCAGATTCCGAAATCAAAAACAAAGTTGTTGCAAAAAATTTTGTTCATGATATTTTACAAACAACTTCTGGCGAAAAATTAATAGATAAATCTGATTGTAGTAGTTGCCACACAAAATTGGAAACAATGATTGGACCTGCATATCTTGAAATTGCTCAAAAATATAAACCAACAGAAAAGAACATTAACAACCTTACAACTAAAATTATAAAAGGAGGAAATGGAGTTTGGGGCACTGTACCCATGGCGCCACATACAACGATAAAAAAAGAGGACGCTAAAAAAATGGTTAAATATATTTTAGCAGTGAAGAATGATTAAGCTTTTTTTTAGATCATTACCGCCGGTTTTAATTTTACAATCAATTTAATTTAGTGGCCAGTACAAATGTATTTTTAAACTTGTTGATGTTTCCATTTAAATCAAATGACTCAAAAACCAATACATAAATCCCAACGCTACACCTACCTCCTGCATCGTTTAAACCATCCCAAATTAATTGCCCAGACGTTGCAATTGTTTGGTTTTTAAGTAGTTTCTTAACCAACTTTCCCCTATCTGTAAAAATATTTACAGTGGCTAAATTTGAGTTTTCTTCGAGCTTATAATCCAAATAAAGTAAATCCTCAAAACCATCGCCATCAGGAGAAAAAGTTTTAGAAACTAATTTAACATAAGTTTCATTACCAATTAATTGTTGTGAATTTTTATAGGTTGGCGTGGCAAAACCTACCGAAGATGCAGCAGATTTAAAATTGCCGATTTCGTTGCTTCCTTTTGTAAAAGATACCCGTTCTAAAGAAACTCCATCAGGATTTTGAAGTAAAACATTATGCATTTTTTCGGTATAATTAAACCTATCTAAAATTTGGTTATTGGTTAAAATTATAGCGCTACCTTTATCATTGTTAAAACTCGGAAAGCTGGTTAATGGAACGAAATTATTGGGATTTTCTACATAATAATTTGCTTTTACATTTGAACTGTTTGTACTTAGCACCCAATAACTGCCAGGTAAAATATACAGGCTATTTGCAGAGATATCCTTAACACTCGCAGGGTTTCCGCTTACATCGGCATTTGCCAATTGTAAATCCTTCAAATCCAATTCATGGTCTGAATTGTTAAAAATTTCAACAAAATCTACGCCATTGCCTTTCGGATTAAATAATACTTCGCTGATTAGAATTTCATTCTTCAGTGGCTTTTTTGCCATAAAAAGTGTAGCGGTATTATTTAGCGGATCAATTAAGTTTCCTGCACAATCAGTTACATTTTTTACGGTTAATGTATTTTGAATACCCTTTGTAACCTCTGCAAACTTTAAAAGCACACTAACGAATAATGGTGAGCTCACAACCGCCGATTTGGCTTCTCCTACCCCATTATTAATTAAATAATTTGAAGGTAATGATGCTGAAAGACTATCTACAGGTTTTGAAAAATTAACTTGAATGGTTACACTATCGATGATTAAAACATTAAAAATTTTCGGAATTTCTGCACTTAATTGGTCTCGATAAACAGAATTAATTTTCCCGGGTGTTCCGCCACTTGCATCGTTACTGCCTATCCAGTTCTGTATTCCTGTACAAACATTCTTAGGATCTATCAATTCTAACGAAAAACCGCCGCTCTTTTTTACCGCATCTTTATACCAAGTGTCATAGTAAGCAACTCGATCAACCACCTCACCATTTGCATTTTTTAGCGTCAAAATATCTTTATCATTATTAAGGCTTGGCCAAGGTGATAACCCTATCGTTTTTCCATAAGTTTTAAATAAAGCAGTATCTGCTTTTGCACATAAAACAACAAACTGTTTGGGTTTTATGGTATCCGTAGTAAAGGTGTATGTAGATGTTTGATCTGAATATTTTAAATCTTTCGTTAATATATATTCATCTGTCGTGTTCCAAACTTCAATAAATTCTTTTTGCGGTAGCGAAAGACTTCCGGTCGGATTTGCGAAAATTTCGTTGATAACCAAATCTCCGTATTTTGGCGAATACGACTTTATATAAAAGAAACTGAGTTTAGAATCGTTTAGTATTTCATTGCCCTTTTTATCCTTTACATTATTTACTGTTATTGTATAATCGCTAGTGGCTAAATCATTAGTAAAGCTTAAACGATAAGTGTTAGAAGTTGATGTTGCGGAAACAGATACAGGATTTCCATAACCATTTGAAAGACTATAGTTACTAATAAGCAAAGCTGATGTTGGATCCAATGGTTCTGAGAAATTTAGATCAATAGTCTTAGCATCGAATATAGCAATACTTTTTAAAGTTGGTGGCGTTACATCAGCAACCAATTCATCAACCACAAAATCATCGAAAATATATTGATTGTATCTCGATGCTGTTGCATATTTACAATAAACACCCATAAATGAAGAACTTATAAAGGTTTTATCTAAAACCGTTCCTTCTGAAATAAAATTACTTCCGCCAGCCACATCTGTAAACAATTCCCACTTCCCATCAGCATCTCTATTAACGCTAATTTTTGCAGATAAAACATTTGCAGTTAGTCGGCTTTTTTGAGCACCGCTTATTATTTTTGTAATCGAAGTACCTTTTTGGCGATATAAATTATAGCCATCGGTAGAACCTGTTTCTCCAATTTGAATAAAATATCCATTTAAATTTCCTTTTAAATCAGCTTGATCTGAAATTAAATAAATCCTAACAAAATTGGTAGTTGTCGGATCGAAATTTAATTGAACAAAAAATTCCCAATGGGCATTTAAAGCATATTCATTTGCAGTAGAAAGGGCAAAATTTTGCGATGCAATCTGCTGACCGTTAGATTGTAATTGCTTTTGTGCATTAATTATAAAATAGCCTACATCACCCTGCCAAACAGGGTTTTGCGTAAAATTACCGTCACTAAAATGATCAGTAACCTGAGAAAATGCGATTTTAGAGAATAACAATAGGGATATAAGCGTTATTTTTAGCATATTTGGACTTATATCAAATGTTTAATAAATATAATAATTAAAATCTAAAATGAAAGTAGCAGTTGTAGGTGCAACAGGATTAGTTGGCACCGTAATGTTAAAAGTATTGGAGGAAAGAAATTTCCCTTTAACTGAATTGATTCCCGTAGCATCAGAAAAAAGTGTTGGTAAGGAAATTACTTTTAAGGGTAAGAAGTTTCCAATTGTTAGCATGGATACTGCCATTTCAATGAAACCTGATATCGCCCTGTTTTCTGCAGGTGGCAATACTTCATTGGAGCATGCTCCTCGTTTTAAAGAGGCTGGAACTACCGTTATCGATAATTCTTCTGCATGGAGAATGGATCCGAGTATTAAGTTAATTGTTCCGGAGGTAAATGCGCATGAGCTATCTATCGAAAATAAAATTATTGCGAACCCGAACTGTTCTACCATACAAATGGTTGTGGTTTTAAAGCCGTTGCACGATAAATATAAAATTAAACGGGTGGTTGTTTCTACTTACCAATCCGTTACGGGTACAGGCGTAAAAGCTGTTGAACAAATGATGAATGAGCGTAAAGGTATTGATGGACCAAAAGCTTACCCTTATGAAATTGATTTAAACGTTATTCCTCATATTGATTCTTTTACCGAAAGTGGCTATACAAAAGAAGAAATTAAAATGATTAAGGAAACGAACAAAATCATGAGCGATGACAATATTAAAGTTACAGCCACTACAGTTCGTATCCCGGTTATGGGCGGTCACTCAGAATCAGTTAATATCGAATTTGAAAATGATTTCGATTTAGCAGAAGTTCGCAGTATTTTGGAAAAAGCACCCGGCATTATCGTTGTTGATGATGTAGCTAACTTAAAATATCCAATGCCAAAAGATGCGCATCAAAAAGATGAGGTTTTTGTAGGTCGGATTCGTAGAGATGATTCTGCACCTAAAGCTTTAAACCTTTGGATTGTTGCTGATAACTTGCGTAAAGGCGCTGCTACAAATGCGGTACAAATTGCAGAATATTTGATTCAAAAAGAATTGGTTTAAAGAAATTCTAAGTGATAAATTTCACGTAATAAGTAATTGTACCTCTGAAAGTGATGTGTTTTCCGCATCACTTTTTTTGTGCGCTAATATTCAAATTATATATAATTTTGAGAACATAATCTCTAATTTATATATAATTTAGAGATTATAATCTACATATTACATATAGATTAGAGATTTCAATAAAAATATATTAATTTTATTTTTCGAAAAAATATAAAATGATTACTAGAACGATACAATCTCATATAGAATCAAAATTTTTTAAAGGCAAAGCAGTTGTTGTTACGGGTGCGAGACAAGTGGGGAAATCAACACTGTTAAAGCAACTAATTAAAAAAACTGAGTTGCCATACCTTTCGTTAAATTGCGACGAAGCTGAAGTACGCGCCACCTTAGAAAATGCTGGTACTGAACGTTTGAAATCTATAATCGGCAATAATAAAATTATACTTATTGATGAAGCCCAACGTGTAAAAAATATTGGCTTAACTTTAAAGCTAATTGTTGATAACATGCCCAACGTACAACTGTTGGTTACAGGATCATCTACTTTAGATTTAGCAATAGGCATAAAAGAACCTTTAACTGGCAGAAAATTTGAATACAACCTTTACCCATTTTCTATTAGTGAAATGGTACAGCACACCAACCTACTTGCCGAAGAGCAGGCTTTAGAAAAAAGATTAATTTATGGAACATATCCTGATGCCATTAATTATCCTGGAGAAGAAAAAGAACTATTGTTAAACTTAAGCGACAGCTATTTATTTAAGGATATATTATCGCTAACGGGCATACGCAAACCTTTACAGTTAGAAAAACTAGTACAGGCTTTGGCATTACAAATTGGAAATGAAATTTCGTACCAAGAATTGGGACAAATTATTGGAGCTGATAAGCAAACTGTTGAGCGCTATATTGATTTACTCGAACAGTGTTTTGTTGTTTTTAGATTGAGCGCTTACAGTAGAAACGTGCGTAACGAGATTAAAAAAAGCAAGAAAATTTATTTTTACGATACAGGTATGCGAAATGCAATAATTCAGAATTTTAGCACACTAAATTTAAGACAGGATACAGGTCAACTTTTTGAAAATTACATTATATCAGAATATATAAAAGCGAGCAATAACGACAGAAAGTTTGCAAAATATTATTTTTGGCGAAGCTTTCAACAACAGGAAATTGATTTAATTGAAGAAGTTGATGGCGATTTAAATGCTATTGAAATAAAATGGAACGAAAATAAAAAAGTAAAATTTCCTTCCACTTTTTTAGATAATTATATTGTTAAGCAAACACATATCATTAATAGAAAAAACTACAGCAGTTTCTTTTATAAATAAAAAACCGACTATTTCAAATCAACATTATCAATTTTTTTTAATCAACGTAAATAACAACTTATGCAATTAGCCATTCTTCTATCTACAGTAACACCTGCCGGATATTTATTTGCTGGAACGATTGCATTTTCAATTTTTTTAGCGTTTAAATGGCTAAAGAAAGACCCTGAAAGCAAACCTGGTTGTTTATCAATAGGTATAGTAGCTTTAGTAATCAGCTTTGTACTCTTGTTTCCGGTAATGATCAGTTTTCAATACTTTGAGGATGGTAATGCTACTATAAAAATGGCAATTGGTGCAATATGGTTGATCATTTTCTCAACGGCTTTTTACATCGTAGTAAGCAAAAATACCAAATTGCTATGGAGTATAGGCAAGATTATTCTATCTGCTATTTTTGGAAGTTTATTTTTAATTTTAGTAGGCGGAATGGCTTACTTTGTATATTTGAGATTGTTCACTCACGAGAAAGATGACGCACCAGTTTGGGCCGTATTTTTATGTATATTTTTTCTCGCAGTGATAGTTTTAGCAAGTTTGGGCATTATGATGAAAAATAAAACGCCGAGTGTTGATGAAATGAAAGAATTCAAAAACCTAAAAACAGCGAATAAAACACCAGAGCTAGTTTATATTTTGAATCTCTCAAACCAAAATTTAGAACGGTTTCCAATAGATATTTTAAAATTTAATAACTTAAAATTTTTAGATTTGAACAATAATAACCTAACTGAGTTGCCTTTAGAAGTTAGAAAAATGAATGCTTTAAATACTATAAAACTATCTAACAATCCAATTTCCGATCAACAAAGGGCTAAAATTAGAAAGATGCTTTCTCCAGAAATTGAGATAATTTTCCGTTCTTAAAGAAAACATAATATATGAATGAGTTTTTTGAATTCTTTAATAGTGTGCAGATAGATTACATTGTTTTAGTGTTTCTGATGTTTTTTGGCTGTGGTGCAGCCATTTTCCATACCTTAATTATTACTGGATTATTCAATGTCAATTTACATCCGAAATGGATATTTTTCGCCATAAACCCAGTAATAGTTGGTTTGTCTTTTTTGTATAAACCTGGTTACGCCTTACTTGCAATCGCCTTCTTTTTTGCTTCTATTCTTGTGTTGATGATTAGTGGAATGATTTATTCGTCCATTAAAAGTGTTAAAGAAACTAATAAAGAAAACGATAAATTAGATAAAAAATACAACCGACCAAAAACTACAACATTAAATAAAATTTTAGGCGCAATTGGGGCTTTAGTATTTTTAGCGCTTTTTATTTTACTCATCTTTTCAGGCACTTGGGCGCTTTTATTTGTAATTGTTCCAATAATTTTAATTATTAAAAGAATATTCTTTCCTTCAAATAAAAGTAACTTTTACAAATTGCAGGAAGTACTGCCTACCTCAAAAGCCAATGCCGTTGCAATGGGTGTGGTAGAATTAATTGGCGATTTAGTTGCATTAGAATTGCTGATTTCGCCACACTTTAAAGAGCCCTGTATTGGTTATTTATTTACAATTGAAGAAGAAAGTACCGACAAAGATGGGAAATCCAGCTACCGAACAATTTTTACGGAATGTAAAACAAATACCTTCAAAATTAAAGACGAAACCGGAAGTGTAATGGTTGAAGGTGAAGGATTGGAATACTACATCACCAATATAGATAAACAAGTACAATCTGGAAGAAAACGTTATTCAGAAACCTATCTTAAAAACGATGATTATTTATTCTTAATCGGTAACGCCACCTCCAACAATGGCGAAACGCTAATTAAGAAAGACAGCACTCAGAAAGTATTCGGTGTTGCCATTCCGCGAGAAGTAGCCTTACGAAATAAATTTCAACCTTTACTTATTTCGTTTTTAACCACATTATTTTTCATTACCTTAACCATCATTTACATCATTTTAAATTAAAGAATATGAGCGCACAAAATATTGCATTAATTATTGGCGTGTTGCTAATACTGATTTTTTCAAGCTATTTTATCGGTATATACAATAAGCTAGTAATGCTAAAAAATAATGTGGAGAAGGCATTTATGAATATTGATGTGATATTGATGCAACGTGCGGCTGAAATTCCAGAATTGGTTAAAATTGCCAGTAAGTTTATGGAACATGAAACAACTTTGTTAACCAAACTTACCAATTTGAGAACTGATTTTTTAAACGCAAAATCGATTAATGACAAAGTAGAAAACTCAATGGAATTCTCGAGCGCTATGAAATCGCTTTTTGCAGTTTCCGAAAACTATCCTGCGCTTTTATCAAACAATAATTTCCTCGAACTTCAGAAAAGAGTTTCTCAAATGGAAGATAAAATTGCAGATCGAAGAGAATTTTTTAACGACAGCGTAAATCTTTATAACATCGGCATACAGGAGTTTCCAGCGGTGCTTTTCTCGAAGATATTAGGTTATAAATCTAAATCATTATTTATCGTTTCACCAGAAGACAAGGCATACAATGGCGTTCAACTTTGAGCAATTTTTCGGTTACGAAAGCCAAATCAACCAAAACCCAGATTTAGTGCTTATTTATGGTTTTGCAACAATTGTTTTCGGCATTTTAGGGATAATCTTAATCTCATTTGTATTGAGAAAAATAGGTTTAACAATTGTAATCAGCAACTTGTTAAATCCAATAATACTCTCACTTTTAATATGTGCCGCAATTGCTGTACCGCCTACCATTTTATTCAAACTTTTGACAAACGACCTATCTGGCGTAAAACTTATTTATATTTGGATTAGCATATTAATTGGCATTCATATTTTCACTTTTTTAAATTATGCAATGATAAAGAAATGGTTCTACAGCTTTGATAAAAGTCAAAAATTATGAAAATTGCCATAACCTGCATCCTGCTGATTTGCATCGCATTCGGGATTTTTATTTACTGTAACCATCCCGAAAATGAATGGTTAAACGATAACCTTTTAGCAGTTCCTGTCATAATTGAAGCTTTATTGCTCTTCATTGTATTTTATGCTAGAGACGAAAAAACTTATAGAAAGGTTTTCGTTATACTGCTGATTATTTGGAGTGTCGTTTTCGTTTTAGCAATTGTTGCTTCATTTTTCATCTACGGCATGAGGGGTGCCTTCTCACACTAAATTAGCCAATGTTTAAAAATAGAGCGCACGTTATTAACTTAATTCTTGGGATAATATTAATTGCTGTTATCATCGCAAACGTAAATACTGTGATAAATTATCGCAGTAGCGATCGTTTTGAATGGTCGCACGGAGTTTACACAACGCAAGGCAACACTGTGCAGGTTGCCGATTGCAACTTTAACTTTGATAAAAACAGCTACGGATACGCAATAAGTAGAACCCGAATTTTAAATAATGGAAGAGAAGACATTAATTTTGCAGAAAAAGGTGTAGAAAATAAGTTTTATCCCAACCAACTATATATTTGTTGGTACTCTTATACCGAGAAAAAATTCTACGAAGGAAATTTCGACCTACCTTATAACCAAATAAATAGAATTGCCGAACAGTTGCGTAAAACGACCAACGCTTATGATCTCACTTACGCGAGAGCAAATCCAAACAAAATTGACTTAAATTTTATTGCAGAAGTGCGCCCAAAAGGTGAAGTTGCAGTTTATATAAGTGACCTGCAAAAATATATCGAGATTGGAAAATATAAAGCAAAATCAGTACAGAAAACTATTGAGATTTTTGAAGATTCAAACGGTGCAATCGGCAAAACAGACCCACCAAATGTTGCAATTAAAACCGCGTTAGTGATGGAAAGATATCCCTACACTATTCAAACTCATTTTCCTGCAAACCTAAAATTACGTGGGCTTTCGGTAGATCCCTACAACCAAAACAACTGGAAACTCGAAAAGAATAAATTGAATACTTTCCCTCAGTTAATAAATATACCGCAAAGTGTAGGTGTAACTTGGGGTACAGACTTAAAGGAATATTATGTAGAATATTATTTTCAGGCTGAAGAAATTTTGGCTGCTTTCAGATCTTTAAATGCACTTTCCAATTCGTCTGACATTAAGTTGATGTTCGATGTAAATGAAAAAAATGATAAAGTGTTAGTAAGTTTACAACGAGGAAACAAATCTATAAAGCTTAATTATGCTTACGATGAACTTGACATCAGTGATCGCATACCTCAAAAAGATGATGAGTAAAATATTAAAATTAGCAGACCATGATTTTCAAAAAACTTCCAATTCTTTTACTTTTACTTCTAAATACCGCCTCATTCTCTCAAACTAAAATCCAAAACCTCGAAAAAGCATATAATACCTTTTTAAACGACGAGCAAACAAAACACGCGGTTTCATCGCTCTGCGTTTTAGATGCAAATACCGGAAAAATACTTTTTGCTAAAAATGAGGAAATTGGACTGGCTACGGCTTCTACTTTAAAGGTAATTACCGCAGCTACCGCTTTTAGTATTTTGGGTAAAGATTTTCAGTATCAAACCACCTTATCGTACACAGGAAATATAACTTCAGATGGTACGCTAAATGGAAATATTATCATTACCGGTAGTGGCGATCCAACTTTGGGTTCATCCAGATATCAAAACAAAGAAAATGTTGTACTTTCACAATGGGCAACAGCAATAAAGGCTGCCGGAATTAAGAAAATTGAAGGTTCGATTATTGGCGATGACCGTATTTTCGGCACACAAACCACACCCGAAGGCTGGGTTTGGCAAGATATAGGCAATTATTATGGTGCCGGAACATCAGGATTAACTTGGCGCGAAAATCAGTTTGATGTAACGCTAAAACCCGGCAATAGAATTGGGGACGATGTTAAACTTATTAAAACCATCCCACAAACTAGCTATATTCAATTGATAAATGAGCTAAAAACAGGTGCAGAAGGGAGTGGCGACCGTGCTTATGCGTTTATGCCTCCATATAGTAATATTGGTTACCTCCGCGGTACATGGGGAATAGGAATTTCAAAAAATGGCATTGCTGTATCTACGCCAGACCCAGCGTTTGATTGCGCATTTCGACTGCAAGATACTTTAAAAAGTTTAGGGATTTTGATAAGCAATCCACCTACAACAACCAGATTAATGGCTGTAAATAATCAAAATATTCCAAAAGAGATGATAAAGCTGAGTACCGTTACTTCGCCCAATTTGAGTGAAATGGTGTATTGGTTTTTAAAGAAAAGTATAAATTTATACGGAGAAACTTTATTAAAAACCATTGCATTAAAGGCAGGAAAAGATGCCACGACCGCAAAAGGTGCAGAAACTGTAATAGATTTTTGGTCGAATAAAGGCATAGATAAAACAGCTTTAAACATCATCGATGGCAGCGGACTTTCGCCAGGAAATAGAGTAACTACGCTTGCAATGGCGAATATTCTATTTCGAGCACAAAAAGAAAGCTGGTTTGCTGATTACTACAAGGCATTTCCAGAATATAACGGCATGAAGATTAAGAGCGGTACCATAAACGATGTTTCTGCATTTGCCGGCTACAATACCGCTAACGATGGAAGTAAATATATTGTGGTTATTAATGTTAATAATTATAACGGCAACGGTATTAACAAAAAATTATTTAAGGTGTTAGATGCGTTGAAATAATTAGATTAAATTTTAAGGATAAAAAGCGATTGGTAATGTTTAAATTTAAGTTTATAATTGCGCTCCAAAAATGAAAGCTACGCGTTTAACCAACCTCATATCCATATTAATATTTACGGGATATTCCCTTTTTATCGTCCTCAGCGGAGAAGCCAATCTATTTTTTATCATCTATTTATACTTTTTAGATGAGGTAATTAAAAATATATTCCTCACGATAAAATCAATTCGTTTAAAAGCTTTGAGCCAAGGTATGCAAGCGGTAAATAATGCGCTAAAAACAAGGTTTTTTATGCTCTTTATTTATTCTGTTTTCATCATATTTGTTTTCGGTCTTTTTTATGGATTGACAAATTCGACAAGAGAAGAATTTATTCGAAACGTGATGATTTTTAAGTTTAGAGATCTTTATTTTAACATTTCTATATCAATTATCGTTGTTCGCGAATGCATAAACTTGTTCATTGATTTTAAAAATGCGAAACAAGATAATAATTTCCAACTCGAGGGCATGAATAATGGAATGATGGTTCTGCACTTATCAATTTTGTTTGGAGCGGTGATATGGTTTTTAACTAGCGGAAAATTCGAATATTTCCATCTTTCGTTCGGTGCTTATGACAGAGTTGCCATCATTTTTCCATTCTTACTCATTAAATTTTTGTTTGATTTAAATTCAATATTAAGACAGAGAAGAGCTAACATAATTTCCATTGACGTAAAAGGAAAAAACGGTTAATATGGCTTACAACATTTTGTTGCGATGTAAGTAACTCACCTAAAATTAACACTTTAAACGTTTTATTTATTTAAAAAATATGCTAACTTTGAGACTGCGCTTAGTAATTGTACTTTTTACACTAAGCGTATTAAAAATTTAATAAAAATAAAATAAAATGAGCATAATTGTTAATGTCCATGCCAGACAAATTCTTGATTCGAGAGGCAACCCAACATTAGAAGTAGAAGTAGTAACAGAAGCTGGTGCTTTTGGGCGTGCAGCGGTACCGAGTGGTGCATCTACTGGTGAACATGAAGCTGTAGAATTACGCGATGGCGATAAATCTACCTATTTAGGTAAAGGTGTTTTAAAAGCTATAGAAAATGTAAATACTAAACTTGCCGATGCATTAAGAGGTATTGATGTTTTTGAACAAAATACAATTGACCATTTAATGTTAAGCCTTGATGGTACCGAAAACAAAGGTAATTTAGGTGCTAATGCTATTTTGGGTGTTTCTTTAGCCGTTGCTAAGGCAGCAGCTGATGAGATTGGTCAGCCATTATACCGCTACATTGGTGGTGTTAATGCCAATACTTTGCCAATTCCAATGATGAATATCATCAATGGCGGTTCGCATTCTGATGCACCTATCGCATTCCAAGAGTTTATGATTATGCCAGTTGGCGCACCGTCATTCTCAGAAGCTTTACGTTGGGGAACTGAAATTTTCCATACTTTAAAAGGTATTCTTCATGATAGAGGCTTAACCACAACCGTTGGTGATGAAGGTGGCTTTGCTCCTACTTTTGATGGTACAGAAGATGCGATTGAGACCGTATTAAAAGCGATTGAAAAAGCAGGTTACAAACCAGGTGCTGATGTTTATTTAGCTTTGGATTGTGCAGCAGCTGAGTTTTACAAAGATGGCAAATACGATTATAGAAAATTTGAAGGCGATAAAGGCGCAGTTCGCACTAGCGAGGAGCAAGCACAATATTTAGCCGATCTTTCTGCAAAATATCCAATTATTTCTATCGAAGATGGTATGGACGAAAATGACTGGGCTGGCTGGAAATTACTAACTGATAAAGTTGGAGATAAAATTCAGTTGGTTGGTGATGATTTATTCGTAACCAATGTTACTCGTTTACAACGTGGTATTGATGAACACATCGCAAACTCAATTTTGGTAAAAGTGAATCAAATTGGTTCTTTAACGGAAACAATCAATGCAGTTTCTTTAGCGCAAACTAACGGATATACTACTGTAATGAGTCACCGTTCTGGCGAAACTGAAGATGTAACCATTGCTGATTTAGCTGTTGCGTTAAACTGCGGACAAATTAAAACAGGTTCTGCATCACGTTCTGATAGAATTGCAAAATACAATCAATTATTACGTATTGAAGAAGAATTAGGAGAGAATGCTCGTTTCATTGGTAAAAACTTTAAATACGCTAAGAAATAAACTAGCCCAACGCCAACCCCTAAATCCCCTAAAGGGGACTTCCATAAAAGGCCAAAAAAACCTGATTAGGCGTGCAAGGTAAGTCAGTTGAAAAACTTAATTTCAAAAACATCCGAAGATGTAAAATCTTCGGATGTTTTTGTTTAAATTTACCGTCATTGTGATGCACGAAGCAATCCTAATGCATTGATTTTATTAAACTTAACTATAGTGATAAGATTGCTTCGTGCCTCGCAATGACGATTTTTCGATATAAAAAATGAAAAAGTTAATAGATCTTTTCCGGAATAAATATTTTATAGCAACAGTTGCTTTTGTGATGTGGATGCTATTTTTCGATAAGAACGATATGATGTCGCAGTACGAATACCGCAGTCAGGCTAATAAATTACAAGAAGAAAAAGAATATTTTGAAAGTGAAACCGCACAAGTTAAAAAGGATTTAGGCGAACTTAACTCAAATTTAAATACCGCTGAAAAATTCGCCCGCGAAAAATACTTCATGAAAAAGGATAACGAAGATCTTTATGTTATTATTCACGAAGAAAAAAAGGATTAAACAGCGTTTGGAAGATTAATTTCATGTTATCGTTTTAAAATATAGAAATCTAAAACAGTTTAAAAATGACTACAATAATAAACACTTGGACGATTGGTGGCGTGTTGACGCTTTTTTGGGGATTGTTAATGGTAATTTTTCCACCAAATTTTAGCAATAATTTTTTTGGCATTAAAACAAAATGGACTACAAAGAACTTAAATACTTGGATCTACGGACAAAAAGTATTTTCTTTCATTCTGATCCTATTAGGCCTACTATTTACAATTACTAGTCTAACCGTTATTGGCGCTAATACAACAACTTTTATAAGTGTACTTTTTTTAGTTTTTTCATGGCAGGTATCAAAGTTTGTTGGGCATAAAATTATTGCTGGCAAATTTCCAGAGCTAAATTAAGTCATTATTTTACAACAACAATCCTATTTTATTCACTTAGTAATCCACGAAAACTAAAAATTAAATTTCGGAAGCGAGAGTTTATATTTCACCACTACAATTCTTAATGCAAAAATAAAAGTAATTGCAAATACCTTTGCAAATACACTTTCTACATTCAGCGCCAAGAGTAAAAAATAAAGCATTCCACCTAAAATACAAGCTGTTGCATATATTTCTTTTCTAAAAATTAACGGAATTCTGTTTAATAGTGTATCTCTAATAACACCCCCAAAACACCCAGTAATGGTGCCCAATACAATGCACATGCTCGGGTTCAACCCAAATGCAAGTCCTTTAAGTAAGCCCAACATGGTAAAAAACCCCAAGCCCAAGCTATCAAAAAGAAATAATGTGATTCTTAGCTTTTTAACCTGAGTTTTAAAAAACATCGCAATTAACGCAGTTACTAAAATAATGGCACAAATTTGCGTATCGCGCATCCAAGCAACGGGTGTATCGCCAATTAATAAGTCGCGTACCGTACCACCACCAATAGATGTTACAAAAGCAATTATTAAGACACCAAACGGATCTAATCTACGCTGCATAGCGGTAAAAGTTCCCGAAATGGAAAAGGCAATCGTCCCTAAAATCTCTATTACCTCTGAAGTATTAAAATTGACCATAGCTTACTAGATTTCCCCATTTCTTTTCCGTAAAAACCACTCTACAGTTACTAAACCTAATATCAAACCAAATAACCATTTCATATTAATCAGCTCATCATACTTCCGGTCTTCGTAACTGATGGTTTTTATATTATCATTTTTGAGAATTTCATCTGCGATTTTCAACAAATCTATTGGCATAAATAGTTTACCATTTGTTTGCTTTGAAAGCGCATTAAGCAATTGATGATTTGCGGTGGTTTGTTGGTATTCGGCAATTAATGCGCTAACATAAAACCTACCCGATGAAGTAAATTTCTTATTTCCAAACACAGTATTAGCTTCGAACGAATAATTTCCGGCAGGCAATGTTCCAGCATCTAATTGGTAGGCATTTTCAGTCTTGGCAAATGTAAAGTTATAAATTTTTCCAGTCTCATTTTTTATGGAGAGCTGTACTTCTGGATCATTTACAGGTTCATAACTATCATTGTAAAGTGTTCCATTAAACTGAATAGTCTCGCTTTCATCAAAAGCAGATTTCGAAGCCGTAACCTTAAATTTTCGCTTATCATCCTTTACCGATAAATATTGAACAGTTTTAGAAATCAAATCATTTAAACTTGATTCCGCAACATTATTTTTTGCTTCGGATAACTTCCAACGCCATAAACCTTCTCCCATTAAATAACCTGCTTTTAAACCATTTTCATTGGTAAAAAACAATAATGGTTGTTGCGTACTTAATTTTCCGATGCGTTGGTTAAAAATAGGAGAAGCCGTTGTACTTACAGTCAATTTTCCGAAGGGAGCAAGTAACGGATCAAATGTAGAAAATACTTTTTTGTCTGCTTCGGTAAAGCTAAAGGCCGTAAAACCATTTGCAAAATCAGGATAAACTTCCTGTAAAGAACCATTTGCACTGCTTATATTAACCTCTTTTTGGATTTTATTGAAATCATTTATCGCGCTTTGCGCCCCCAGAATATACCAAATTGGCTTTTTTAACATCTTTAATTTCTCTAAAAATTTACTTGAAATATTTTGCGCATCTGGCAATTGATAGAGTATAATCAAATCGAATTTAGCCGGATCGATGGTATTCAAATCATCGGCTAATGCCAATTTTGCTTCATAATGTTTATTTAAGGAAATCGCTTCGGTTAAAACACCTAAATCGGGATGAGCAGAACTGGCAGCCAATAATACTTTTTGTCGCCCATCAATAACCTCAACATAAAAAGTTTGGGTATTATTTTTAGTGGTAATTTCGTTTGGCAAAGCACTTAAGGATACAGTATATTTTTGCATTCCAACTTTACTTGCACGCAACTTAACCGGAATTGTTTTCGTGAATGTATTGCTGTTTATAGATACATTTTGCTGATCCACTTTTACACCATTTTGATAAGTGATCAAATTCGTATTTTCAGAATTACTTTGATAGGCTTGAACCTGCACTTCTACAGTAAAATTATCCTCCAAATAAACAATATTGTTATAATTTGCATTTGAGATTAAAACATCTCTTTTCGGAATACTATCGCCCAAAGCAACAGTATAAATTGGAGCATTAATTTGGTTGATGTTGTATAGTGGATTTCCTCCGCGATTAAAAATACCATCTGTGGCCAATACAATTGCACCAATATTTCTATTGACGTACTCATCTTTAATTTTTTGAAAAAATGCAGATGCATCCGTTAGTTTACCTTGATTTTTAAAATCCAACCCATCGGTAATTTTATCCGAAAAACTATACGTTTTAACTTCAAACTTACCTGATAACTTATCCGTTAGCGCCTTAATATTTCGCTCGTAAAATTTTTGATCAAATCCTGCTGGCTTTACATTCGCAATGGAGAGCGAGTTATCTTGACCAATTATGATAATCGGTTTATCCAGGGTATAATTGATTGTTTTAATTAATGGCGCAAACAAAAGCCAAGAAATTGCAGTTACCGCAACAACTCTTAATAAAACAAGTGAGTATCGAAGTTTCTGATTTAAATTGACATTTTTTCTATACAGCAACCAAGCATTTAGCACACCGAGTGCAACACAGCCAACAAATGAGAAAATAAGGTTACCAGAAAGAAAACTGCTCATAATTTATAAAGATGACAATTTTGAAATGATTTTAAAGTAACAATGAGTTTTTGATGAATAAAATTGTGTTTAAGAAACAACTAAGCGATTTGAGTTGTTATATAATTGTATTTAGTTGTAATAGAACAGGCGTTATTTATTGATTACTTAAATACGCTAAAGAACGATTACCATCAAATAGTGAAAATAAAATTATCGAATTTAAAGAACAAATAAATTATGAAAATGAAAAGAATTTCGGACGAAATGGAAAGGTTGTTAAACACCCAAATGACTACAGAGGCGTACCAAGCCCAAGTATATTTATCGTATGCCTCCTGGGCAGAGGTAAATAGTTTTGCTGGTATTGCGAAATTTCTTTACGGCCACATGAACGAGGAACGCGAACACATGTTCAAAATTTTGAAATACATTAATGATCGTGGTGGAGAAGCTAAAATTGAAGCCATAAAAGCACCACCGGCTAACCCAGCAAATATCGGCGATTGCTTGAATAAAATTCTGCAACAAGAGATCGAAAATTCAACGAAAATTGATGAAATTGTTAACTTTGCTTTAGCAGAAAAAGATTGGGCTACTTTTAACTTCGGACAATGGTTTGTAAAAGAACAGATTGAAGAGGAAGCGCTAATTAATGAAGTTATTGATAAATATAATCTAGCTTCGACAGTAACAGAAGGCAATAGAAGTCTTTATGAGATGGATAGAGACATGGCTGGACATTCTCAAGAAGGCACTCTACCTCAAGAAGAGGAAATTTAGTATTTTAAAAATTAGGTTTAATTTAAGAGAAGAATTAAACCTAATTTTTTCTAAAAAATTTTGATTTTGCTTTTCTAAAAGATAATTAAGAACATTGTTTGTGGTTAAATTCATAAATTTAGCAAAATCTAAAGCAATGAAATCAACGTTTCTTACTCTTTTACTTTCTATAAGCATAATGGTAAATGCACAAACTAATTTTAAAGCAACTCAAATTAAGTTTGATCGGGTAAATAAAGCTTACAAAGAGAAATGGGCTTTGCTCCAGCAAGAATTGAAAGATAAAAAATATGATAGAAATTTCTCTATAATTATAAATGCTTACAAACAAGAAGGCAAGTTAGAAGTTTGGTTAAAAAGTGATTTACAAAAAACATTTTCTTTATTTAAAACCTATAATTTTTGTGCACATTCTGGCACTTTAGGTCCAAAAATATTAGATGGAGATGGACAAACACCCGAGGGATTTTATTATATAAGCGTTTTTAACCCGATGAGTAATTTCCATTTATCACTGGGTATTAATTACCCTAATGCGGTTGATTTAATTAGAACAGGCAGTGGTAGAAAACCTGGTGGCGATATTTATATCCATGGAAACTGTGTAACCATAGGATGCATTCCGCTAACTGATGATAAAATTAACGAAGTTTATATTCTTGCTGTTGAGGCTCGTAATTCGGGTCAAAATAAAATTCCAGTTAACATCTATCCTTTTAAAATGACTAATGAAAATTGTAAAAAATATTCAATCCAATTTCCAAATCAATTGAGCTTTTGGAAGACCTTACAACCCGCTTATCTCTCTTTTGAAAAAAATAAGACTTTACCAAACATTACCCAGGTTAAAGGCAATTATATTTTAAGGTAAAAGGTGTAAGGTTTAGGGTTAAAAGGTTAAATCAGCCTCACGTCTTTTATTGAATTTATTATACTATGGAAAAGAAACCCTCCACCCTAAACCACTAAACCCTAAACCTTTTTTTTTAAAGCATTCCGCCACAAACTGAAAGCGTTTGTCCGGTTACATAAGCGCTCATATCTGATGCTAAAAACACACAAACATTAGCAATATCTTCTGTTTCGCCAGCACGTTTAAGTGGAATATCTTTTTCCCACCCTGCAACAACTGCCGGATCTAAAACATCAGTCATTTCAGTACGAATAAAACCTGGAGCTACAACATTTGCACGAATATTTCTCGAACCTAATTCTTTAGCTACAGATTTTGTAAAACCAATAATTCCTGCTTTAGAAGCTGCATAGTTTGCTTGTCCGGCATTACCCGTTACGCCAACAACCGAACTCATATTAATAAAAACACCTTTGCGAGCTTTCATCATCGTTTTTGAGGCAGCTTTTGTAATATTGAAGACTGATTTCAAGTTCACATTAATTACATCATCCCAATTTTCTTCGCTCATGCGCATTAGCAAACCATCTTTAGTTATACCAGCATTATTAACAACGATATCTAAAGAACCGAAATCTGCCACTACATCCGCTATTAATTGCTCAGCTTGGTCAAATTTAGAGGCATCAGAACGGTAACCCTTTACCTTAGTACCGAAACTTTGCAATTCTTGCTCTAACGCTTCACCCTTTTCTATCGATGATAAATAGGTAAATGCAACATTAGCGCCATGTTCAGCAAATTTTTCTGCTATTTTACGACCTATTCCTTTTGATGCACCCGTAATAAGTGCTGTTTTTCCTTCTAGTAGTTTCATTTTTAATTTTTTATTGCTGTCAGTCTGAGCCTGTCGAAGACCAAAGATATATCAATTTTTTATTTCTTGAAGTTTGACAATCTTAAAATCTCATTCCAATCTTCTTTAAACAAAGCCTCCTTTTTTAGTCTATTCCAACCTTTAATTTGTTTTTCAAATGCAATTGCTTGCTCAATCTGCTCAAAGCGCATAAAATATTTCAAAATTAGCGGTCGACGGCTGTAAGTGTATGCATTGACATCCTTACCACTATTATGCTGTTCAATTCTCACATCTAAATCATTTGTTACACCGGTATAATAGCTTTTATCTGCACATTCTAAAATATAAACAAAGTAATTATGAATATTTGGCATAATTTGTTATTTCGAAATCTGAATTTAGAAATAAATATTCACAAATCAAATCTTAAGTAATTTTTGTAAAATAACAAATAGGCCCTCGGCAAGATCAGGATGACAATTCGTCTATCAAATTATACTGACGGCTCCTGCTGGCTCAAACAATGAAAACTGCCCAATCCCCATATAATATCTACCGAATTAATACCAACCACTTTTCTATCTGGGAAGCATTCTTGAATAATATCTAAAGCTTTTTGATCGTTTACATCATCAAAAATTGGAACAATTACCGCTGCATTTGCAATGTAAAAATTGGCATAAGACGCTGGCAAACGAGTATCTTCATGAATCACAGGCGAAGGCATTGGCAATTCAACAATATTCAACCGTCGGCCGTTATGTAATTTCATTGCTCTTAAAGCTTGCAAATTCTCTTGTAATAGCAAATAGTTTTCATCAAACGGGTTGCTCTCTACAACCGTTAAAACGGTATCTTCATTTACAAAACGGGTAATATCATCAATGTGTCCGTCGGTGTCATCACCAACAATTCCATCACCTAGCCATAAAACCTGTTCTTGGCCGTAAAATTCTTTTAGATAAGTTTCTATTTGTTCTTTAGATAAATGCGGATTACGGTTTTTGTTAAGTAAACAAGCTGTGGTTGTTAATATTGTTCCAGCACCATTAAATTCAACCGAACCACCTTCCATTACAATATCGGGTAAAAACAACTGCAAATTAAAATGTTTTGCAATTTTGGTTGGTATTACATCATCCAAATCATACGGAGGATATTTATCTCCCCAAGCATTATAACCCCAATCTACCACAGCTTTTTCGTTGCCCTTTACCACAAATGCAGGCCCATGATCTCGGCACCAAGCATCGTTACTTTCGTTAAAGTAAAATTCAATCTGCGTTAAATCAGCATCTACTTTATCTAGTTCGGCAATTGCAAAAGCTTTCATTGCTTCATCTTTTACATTGATTCGCACTTTTTCGCCCGTTGCTACAATCTTTATAAATTCACAATATGGCTTATAGATTGTTTCCAGTTTTCCCGGCCAACTGGCCTCTTTATGTGGCCAACTTAACCAAGTTGCTTCATGTTTTGCCCATTCTGGAGGAAAGGAGAATCCGCTTTTCACGGGGGTGTTTGAAAAGTCGGAAGATGAAGGATCGGAAAGTCCGGAAGTCGGAAAGTCCGATGGATTAGAATTAGAAGTATGATGTTCAGATTTATTTTGCTCAGGCATTATTTTAATGATTTTATTAAACCGTTTATCATTACTAAAACTTCTTCACAAGCTTTATATAATTCTAAAAAGTGTTCTTCTTTTATATATTTTCTACGTTTTGCAATATGTAAACAACCTACTACTTCAACATCAGACCGTAAAGCGTATCGTAAAAATCTTACAAACTCTGCATTACTTTGTCCTGTACTTCCTTAGTCGATATTTAGTGAAATTGAATCTGCAGCTCTTTTAATTTGAGATGTTAAAACGAATTGTTCTTCTTTCGGAAAAGTCTTAGTCAATTTATCAATCTCATCAGTCAAGTCTAAAGCCTTCTGCCAAACCTTTAAATTTTCAAATTTGAAAGCCATAATTAATTAATTTAAGTTGAATGAAATATACGAATTTTCACTTCCTAATTAATGCTTAGAATTCTCTGACTCTGGGTTCTTTCTGTCTTCCCGACTTTCTGACTTTCAGACTTCTCTAATCCTCATCAATAAACCGCTTCGTAATCGGCTGGTAAGAATCAATTCTTCTATCTCTTAAAAACGGCCAATGCTTACGCATATAATCACTTTGGTTCAAATCAAGCTCAACAACCTTTGTTTCCTCTTTATCGTGCGATGCCAAATAAAGCAATTTACCTTGTGCGTTGGTGGCAAAACTTCCGCCCCAAAATTTCATTGCACCATCTTGCTCAAAACCGACGCGATTTACACTTACCACAGGTACACCATTTGCAACCGAGTGCGAACGTTGTATGGTTTGCCAAGCATTGTATTGATCCTGGTTGGTTTCTTCATCTTGCGCAGTGTCCCAACCAATTGCGGTGGGATAAAACATAATATCGGCACCCATTAGCGCAGTAATGCGCGAAGCTTCAGGATACCACTGATCCCAACAAATTAAAATACCGATTTTAGCAAATTTAGTTTGGAAAACTTTATAGCCTAAATCGCCCGGTGTAAAGTAAAATTTTTCATAAAAAGCAGGGTCATCAGGAATATGCATTTTACGATATTTACCCAAATAAGCTCCATCAGCATCTAAAACTGCGGTAGTATTGTGATAAATACCCGCTGTACGTTTTTCAAATAAAGATGCTATTATAACCACACCCAATTCTTTAGCCACAACTTGCAAAGCATCGGTAGATGGCCCAGGAATCGCTTCTGCCAAATCAAAATTATCATAATCCTCTACATCGCAAAAATATAGCGAAGTAAAAAGCTCTTGCAAGCAAACAATTTGTGCACCACCTGTCGCCGCTTCTCTAACTTTTACAATCGCTTTCTCTAAATTTTCTTGCTTATCCTTACTACAAGTCATTTGCACTAAGCCAACTTTTACTTTACTCATCGATATAAATTTGAAATACAAAATTAACAAAATTGATTAAGGATTAAGGAACAAAGATGAAAGACTAACAATATTATTATCATTGGAAAAGTATTTAGGTACCCAAATTACTGTTAGTCCCGCTGTACGCAGCATCTTTCACCCTTAAATCCCTGAAGGGGACTTGGGTAAAAGGATATCACTTCAATCCAATTGGATAATTTAGGTTTTTGCTGCTATCAGGGATTGCAAGGCTGTATAAATTTGGCTAAAGCCTATGCAATGCCCAATAATATTCAGGCAGCTAAAGCAGCCTGCAATGAAATTAGTAAGTCATCAAACATGTTTCATCGCCATTTGGCTTTAGTCGCTTCTTTCTAAAGACCTTTACATTACGCTATGGCTTTAATAATGTATTGTATAAAATATTTCATTGCCGTTTGGCTTTAGCCATTTTTATAAATGATTATTTATTTCTGTGGTGCATATCAATTAGACTAGTAAAGCGAGAAGGCTAAATTTGCAGTTTTGTCTGCTACCATTTCATTGCCGTTTGGCTTTAGCCATTTTTATAAATGATTATTTATTTCTGTGTTGCATATAAATTAGACTAGTAATGCGAAAATGCTAAATCTGCAGTTTTGTCTGCTACCATTTCATTGCCGTTTGGCTTTAGCTGTTTTTATAAATGAATATTTATTTCTGTGTTGCATATAAATTAGACTAGTGACGCGAAAAGGCTAAATCTGCAGTTTTGTCTGCTACCATTTCATTGCCGTTTGGCTTTAGCCAACGGACTTTTTATAACATATTACATAGGCTTTAGCCAAATTTATAAACTATGAGGGATTGCAATTTGCCAAGAACCACTGCCTTTGTAAATTAAACCCGATAGGATGAATGCCATTCTTCATGGCAGAAAGTATAGCGGGACTGAAATTAGCGATGAAAAACTGCCGTTCGTTTTCAAAAAAAAAGCCCACCAAAATAATTGGCAGGCTTAATTTTACTTTTCGATAAAAAGGTATTTGTCCTTCCTATTTGTTCGGCTGAGTTATAATCTCAACGGTTTTAATTTCTTCCTTACGTTTTTCAGGATCCATTAATTCCATCAATTTAAGGCCCAATAATCCATCCATTGCGTTACCGCCGTTATTTCCATTGCCACCAATTAACACATCAGGGATCAATTTCACATTGCCTTTAGATAGCTCTTCGGTAATTTTATAACGCGTAAAGTTTTCACCACCTAAAGCTTTAACGGCAAGTTCGTAAGCTTCGGCGGTAGATTTACCAATGGCTAAAATTTTACCTGCTTCGGCACTGCCAGTTAATTTAATTTGCTCAGCTTCGGCACTAGCTCTTAACTTAATGGCTTCAGAATCTGCTTGTGCTCTTGCTTTAGTCGCCTCAGCTTCTGCATGTGCACGCATTTTTATAACTTCTGCCTCTGCACCAACAGCCAACTTAACGCCTGTTGCATCACCTTCCGATTTTTTAACCGTTGCACTTGCAGTACGTTCGGCAATTTCTACACTTTGTTGTGCTTTTACAATATCTTTTTGCATATCGGCAATAGCGGTTTCTTTCTCCATCCCCTGCCTGGTTTCTTGCGCTTGTTTTTGCGTATTGTAAGTTACCTTTTGCTCTTCTGCAAGTTTACGGTCGGTTAAGGTTTTCATCAAGCTTTCTGGTGGCACAATATCGCCAATCAAAGTATCAACTGCATTAACATTATATTCATCTAGCACCTTTTTTATATGCTCTTTAGCCGATTCTTGACGTTCTTTACGTGTACTTAAAAAAGCAATTACATCACTATCTTGCGCAGAATTACGGAAATAGTTGCCAATAGTTGGCTCTAATACCTGCGAAACCAAGTTAACCATGTTACCAAAGCGAGCTATTACTTTAGGCGCTTCAGTGGTAGGAACGTGTATAATTTGCGCCACATCTAAATTAAATGGGAAACCATCCTTAGACCGTACGGTAATTGTCGATAGATTTTTATCCAAATTATGCGCCTCACTTCGGGCAGAAGCCCAGTTTAAAACTAAATTAGTGGTTGGTACCAGCTCTACCTTCATAATATATTTGTTAATTGGGTATTTACCAGGTCCGAGTGGCTCCAACCAAACACCTTTAGAACCTTTACCCACAATATTACCATGTTTAAAATCGACACCAGTTAAATCGCTGCCATCGTTCCCGATAAAAGAAATCACTACACCAACGTATCCAATTGCAATTTCCGTCATCGGGATTTCTTCCATTTGAATCGCCCACGGATTCAAATTGTAAGATCCAGCCAAAATTACTTGTGGTTGCAAACCCCTATTTCCGCCATTTTTAATGAAATTGTCGAAGTTTTGGAAATTGTTATGTCCATCAACTAGTTTACCTGCAATCTGATTGGCTTCAATCGGTAAGCCGTCCAATGTGGTTACAATACCTACCATACTTTCCTGTATCCGAATCATATCGGTTACCGAAACCTGAAACAACATCGTATTTATCCTGTAAGAACCAGAAGTAATGTAAGAAGTTTGCCTTCCACGTTGCCCACCATTATCTAAAAATTTAACAGCGTCTTGAAAATTATCAGATTCAACTCTTTGTCCCAAAATATTTCCAGTTGGAATTTCAGAACCGTCTTTCGCCATAATTAAACCAATTTTACCCTCTGGAATAATTGTAAACTGTTCCATAGTAACTGCAAATTGCCAAAACCACATACCGAAGTATAAACCTGGCGCTAAACTCTTACCTTGAAAACCAGCTTCGCCCTTAGTTGCAATAATTCTTCCATCTGGCAATTCTTTATCAGCTCCAAAAAGCACAAATTTTTTGGTAATGAGTCCAATTCTGTCTTCGGGCACAATAACCATCCCAAACAAAAAGCGTAAAATATATTTGTATAAAACTACACACATCAGTGCCACAATAACCCACCAGTAATTAAAAATGAGCGCATCCATAATCTTGTTTTTTCTATCCTTTTTACCTTGATAAACCACTTACCAAGTGTGATATTGAGGCCAAATTAAACACTAAATAATGAGATTTTACCAGTATTTCAAATATATATTTTCGTCAAATTTACTAGCCAAAACAAGCTCTAAGAGAAACTTTTAAAAAAATACCAACTGCAATTCACATTTATAAAACTCAGTTATTACACAGACCAAAAACCGCAAATTATCCATTATACGAAGAATCAAAATAATGGAAAGGCTAAAAAAGACAATATTGTTAATAACGTTGCATATTGACTACACTTTATGAAACAGGCTTTTAGATCACTACTGAAACGAGCATAAAAATATTCGCCCAAAAAAGAGCCACCGAAATTCACAGCTCTGCTAGTTCTCGTAGATTCCAAAATACTGTTCAATAAACCAAAGAAAAAGTTTCCAAAAAGTTTTGCTCAAAAAAAGGTTAAAATTTCTTCCAAAAAGCATTGCCGAAGATTTCGACACTCCAAAATGACTAAACTAGAAATACAAAGTGTTAAATACCTACATCTTCCCGATATGCTGCTTGTAGCTCGAACAAACACCTTGCACACAAACATCCATCGTACAATTCTGATATATATTGCACCTCATTAATACTCAATTGCACTGCACTACATTGGCATTTAGTGTACGCATTTGCTTTGCACTCTATAGCTGTCGCACATCTCTCGCATGCAATAACTTCGTGTTTAACCCATCCTTGAATTAACAATTGGGAGGAATTGGCTTGTGAATTATTTTCTTCAGTTTTCAATAGGAAACAAAAGTAAGGACAAAAAGTAATAACTAAGCAACAATATAGCGCTTATATAATTTCACAAGGCAAAACAAATCGCAGTATAATTAAATACACAAAACAATTACTAGATTAAATTGCCTCATTCAAAACTAAAAACAATCGAATAAAACGTTTAATATAATCCAAATCATTCGAAAAGCAGTTTCAGTTTTTCAAACGGGGGCCTGTTCCTGCTGTCCGCTTCAATCTTTTTGGGGGATTTTGTTATGGAACGAAAATCTGTATTTCCCAAAAAGGATTTCCGTTCCATCGGGTTTATGAATATAGTGCTGTGGGGGGGAAAGCCCGGGCCGGGGGCAGTGTCCCGTCAATTGAAGAACGGCCATCTGATACGGGTGCGGTACCGGGGGGAAGCGGGGAAAAAAGATTATGAACGAAAAAAACTTCCAGCGTTAGCTGAAGAATCTCTTGGTAAATACCGCTTTGGGTGTTTATGACCTGGCACCGACCGGATTTTATCCCGCAGATGCGGGACTTCCATGCCAATGCACCAGGACAGTACCACAGGGACTGGCGGGCCTAATTTGCCATTCCGGTCCCGGTGCATATCGGGAAGACAGAAGCTGACATACAAAGACGAAACCACAGGCAGTGAACTTCCATCCGGCAGTATGCAATGCAAAAAAAAGGTTGTGAACGGAAAAAACCCTCCAGCTTTAGCTGAAAGGTTTTCCGTTAACGTGCACTGCCGCATTTTAAGATTTGGCACCGACCGGATTTTATCCCGCAGATGCGGGACTTCCACGCCAATGTATCAGGACAGCCCATCGGCTCTGGCAGGCTTAACTTCTCTGTTCGGTCCCGATAGCTACCGGGAGGGAAGTACTGATAATTTTTTTGGGATTTGCAATAAAAACAAGAAAGCCCCATAACTTTCGTTACGGGGCTTCTTTAAGATTTGGCACCGACCTACTCTCCCACATGTTACTGCAGTACCATCGGCTCTGGCGGGCTTAACTTCTCTGTTCGGAATGGGAAGAGGTGGACACCGCCGATATAGGCACCTAAA
>NZ_SJCY01000012.1 GCF_004354365.1 Pedobacter changchengzhani | reverse complement strand
GTTAAAATTGAAAGATTTATCAAGAAGCAAAAAAGCAGGAAATTAATTGAGCATTTAGTTAAGGGTGATGAATTTTCTGGGATCTTAGCTCCGCTGGTTCGAGTCCCGCAGGTGCGGGATTAATCAGGGGGTAGTTGGGGAGTAATATCCCGAGTATTCGGGAAGCCCAAGAGAGGGAGCAAGCCATACCATGTCCGGTATGGCTTTTTTGTTTTAAAGCTTTTTTATGTATTATCTATATATTCTCTATTCACGCTCTGCTGATAAATATTATGTAGGCTATTCCAACAATGTTGAAAGGCGTATAAATGAACATAATTTTAGCGAACGAACAACTTACACATCAAAACATCGTCCATGGATTATAGTCGCAGTTTACTCTTGTGGTCATTTAGAATCAGAGGCTGTTAAAATTGAAAGATTTATCAAGAAGCAAAAAAGCAGGAAATTAATTGAGCATTTAGTTAAGGGTGATGAATTTTCTGGGATCTTAGCTCCGCTGGTTCGAGTCCCGCAGGTGCGGGATTAATCAGAGGGTAGTTGGGGAGTAATATCCCGAGTATTCGGGAAGCCCAAGAGAGGGAGCAAGCCATACCATGTCCGGTATGGCTTTTTTGTTTTAAAGCTTTTTTATGTATTATTAAAGAAAATTATAAACTAGTGGCTTAACACTTGTGTTAGTCGTAATAGTCATTTCGACCATGGTTGAGAAACCTATGGATTTAGTTCATTTGCAAAGATTTTTCGCAGCATACCGCATTCAGGCATTCCGCTCCACTCGAAATATGATTTTTTGAATATTCTTTGTTTTCTTATGGATAACCGACCAAACCATCATCCTAAAGTTAAATTTATTTACCTTTAAGAATATATGAGCCGTTTTTTATTTTCTGTCCTTCTTGTATTACTTACCGCCCAAACTTCTTTTTCGCAATCGCAAAATATTAAAGATGCGTATTTTGATTTTCTGCAAATAAGAACCGAGCCTTATAAGGCTGAAGAATCTATCAAAAAAGGATTGGAACTTTTGCAACGATCAAAAGAGCTAAGCATGAAGCAAATTGCGAGTGTTACTTATCATTTAGGGCGTTTGTACGAAGCTAACGAAGATATGGCGAGTGCTATACCGTATTACGAAAAGAGTATTAAACTTAGTCCAGATTATTACGTGCCGTACCGAGCTTTGGGTTTTTGGTATTTTAAAGATGCGGTAGATTTGGGTATTAAATTAAGCAGAATAGATAAAGTAAAAGAACCAGCTTTATATGCTGAATTAAGTGCCGATTATAAAAAACTAGCTTTAAAAACTACAGCGTATTTAGAGAAATCTCAAGCCTGCGATCCTGACGACGAAACCTTAAGTATGATTGTAGATTTATACAACGGAATAGGAGATACAGATGCGCTAAGCAATTTACCTAAAAGGTTAAAACTGCTGGAAAAAAATTGCGTGACTTTGTTAGATGATGAGTAGCTTTTATAGCTGTGGTAAAGTTACTAACGCTAATAGCGAACTTAATATTTGAGTTAGTACCTTTCTATGCTAGCTTTAAATTTCACCTCCTCGACAAAATGCTCATAAATGCGAATTTTAAGCAATTAGAAATTCAGGTCTTAATTTTGCCCGTGAACTCCCCTCCTTATTTTCAAGGAGGGGGTGAGTATGGCTGTGAAGTGGCGAGGGTGGTTAATTTAGTTGTTTTATTTGTATCGGTATATTCGCCGATGTGTTTATAATCGAATGTTAAAGGTGTTTAATTTCTAATCTCTCACCAAATTCAAGCCTAGCCAAAAAATATCTAAACCTTATTTCCGGTATGCTTTTGTCGGCTACATTTAAATCGAATCACATCGGTTAACCTCAGCTTTGTATGTTTGGTTTTGCGATCGGTTACTCGTTTACGCCAACGTTTAAAACTATTGAGCTTCAAATGCGTACGCATAAATTCTATAACCTGTTTTTCGGTTAAATTAAACTGAAATTCTATAGCCTCGAAAGGCGTTCTATCTTCCCAAGCCATTTCGATAATCCGATCATGATCTCGTTCAGAAAAGCTTTTGCGCAGTGTTTTAATTTCTTCTTTAAACAACAGTTGCTGGTTTAAACTTGGTTGTATTTCGTTAACTATTTCTTCGTTAGCCATAATTTTCTAAATGTTGCGTTCGGATCATAAACGCTTGCTTGTTTTTCTATATTAAAATATCTATTACTTCGAGGGTCGTTGCCAACGCCAGCCAAATATGCCCAGTTGCCCCAATTGCTACAAACATCGTAATCTATTAATTGTTCTTCAAAATAGGCAGCACCATAGCGCCAATCTAAATTCAAATCGTTGCAAAAATAACTGGCTACATTTTGTCGGCCTCTGTTACTCATAAAACCAGTTTTTTTAAGTTCAATCATGTTGGCATCAATAAAATCGTTGCCGGTTTTTCCATCAATCCATTTTTTTAGGGCAAATTTATTTAATGGTTTTGCTGCTTTGATTAATCCACTAATCCCATCCCTTAAAAAAAACCTATTACCATGTTTTACCATCATTAGTTTAAAATAATCTCGCCATAAAAGTTCAAAAAATAGCCAGTAGGTAGAAGTATTTGCTTCATGTTTTTCCTCAAATACTTTCAATTCGGCGATTATTTTTTTAGCAGAAATACACCCCAGAGCCAGCCATGCAGAAAATTTAGTTGAGTATGAATCGCCAACCATTCCATTTCTGGTTTCTTTATAAGTTAATATAGATTTTGTGTTGTAAAAGTAATTGCTCAACCGATCCAAAGCTTCGGTTTCTCCACCTTTAAACGGAAAAGCCGATCGTACATCTGTGTTGGTCGATTCAAGCTGAAGGGCATTTAAATCGGGAAGGATAGTTAACGGCAACTTTGGCGATTTAATTTGCTTTGGAGCTTCGAACATATCACCAATTATGCAATCTTTTTCTACCGCCTTTCTAAAGTTTGTAAATACATCAGGTGCATTTTCTGGATTAAAAGGTAAATTATCAAATTGGTATAATGTATTGGTTTGGTAGGTTTGAAGTGAGCAATCCAAATTGAACAACTCTTTTTCAACTTTATTTTGTGTTAATTTTTCTTCATTGGTAATTTCTTCCTGAGCGAAAACTGTTTTAACGTTAAATTCTTTAACAATTTTCGAGAGCTCAACTTCGGGATTGCCATGTAAAACCAATAAATCGGAATTTAGCTTTTGTAAGTTATCCTTTAAATTGCAGACAGCCTCCAATATAAATTGCGCTCTGTAACACCCAGTTTTTTTAAATCCAAAATTGGTGGTTTTATAGTGAGTATCATCAAAACAATAAACAGGAATAATCCCATCGCTTTGCGCAATAGCTTTTACCAAGGTTTTATTATCATGTAACCTTAAGTCTGTTTTAAACCAAACAATGGAACGTTTTACCACTAATCTTTTGTTTTATTTGTTCTACATTTTAAACTGCAATACTTTACGTCATCCCAATTTTTCTCCCACTTTTTACGCCACGTAAACGGAAGGTTACACGTTAAACAGCTTTTGGTAGGTAAATCGCTTTTCTTTACGGTTTTCAATTTTGTGTTTTTTAAAATTTCGTCATTTTTAAGCACTAAATAATCTTTAGCGATACTTGGTTTGTGCAATCAATATTTCTCATAAAGCTACTCCCAATTAGGATTTTCGATAATGCTTTTAACCCTAAACGCTAACCTCTAAAATTTAAACCAAGAACTACTTCTTCCCTTCATCAATCGCTCTATTAATTACATCCTGTATTCGTCCTCTAATTTTTAAGGTTGATAATTTATTGCTCACATTTGGGTTAACCCTATTGGATAAAAATATATAAACTAAACCACGAGATGGATCTACCCAAACAGCGGTTCCCGTATAACCGGTATGCCCATAAGTTTGTGGTGAAGCCAACTCAGAAGGGTAATGTTTTGCAGCATCTGGGTCCCAACGGTCAAAACCTAAACCTCTACGACTAACATCAGATTGCTTTGCTGTAAACATTTCTACCGTTTGCGGTTTAAAATATTGTTCGCCACCGTAACTACCTTTATTAAGTAGCATTTGGCAGTAAATAGCGAGGTCGGTACTGCTGGCAAATAAACCTGCGTGGCCAGCAACTCCGCCCGATAAAGCAGCACCTTGGTCGTGTACATAACC
The DNA here is from genome assembly GCF_004354365.1 of Pedobacter changchengzhani. GTDB lineage: Bacteria > Bacteroidota > Bacteroidia > Sphingobacteriales > Sphingobacteriaceae > Pedobacter > Pedobacter changchengzhani. The sequence goes on along the minus strand of NZ_SJCY01000012.1, from coordinate 102,128 downwards.
TACTAAAAGGGTTTTTCTGAAAACCTTATCATCTTCGGTTGGGATAATTTTATCTGCTGGAAACCTATTTCTAGGTAAATAACCGGCTGTTTGCATACCTAGCGGACTGTAAAAATTACCAAGCACATATTTATTCAATGGTTCTCCGCTAATGTGTTCAACAATATCTTTCATTACGTACATACTAATGTCGCTGTAAACATATTTGCCCCGAGTTTTTATAGGCGAATTGAGCATTTTTGGCCACATAAAGTCGCTAAAAAAGCCTTTTTTAATGTAGTAATTATCGGCAACTTTTGTAGGGAAATTGGCAGAAGAATCTCTACTGTAATCGCCTGTTTTAACATAATCATGAAAAGGAATGTATGGAATAAAACCAGCTTGGTGCAACATAACCTCTCTAATTTGAATATTATTCATAGGTGTAGTTCGAGCTTTTGCAATGTAGGCGCCAATATTAGTGTCGAGTTTTAGTTTATTTTCTTCATAAAGTCGCATTACCGCTGGCGTAGTTGCCGTAATTTTTGTAATGGATGCCAAATCAAAAATATCGTTCACTCGATCTGGCGCACTTGTATCGTACGTGTGTGTGCCGTAGCCTTTATTAAAAATCACTTTTCCATCTTTGGCAACTAAAACTACTAGCCCTGGTGTTGCTTTTTGATTAATTGCTTCGCGTGCAATTTTATCAATGTCTTCCAAGCTATTCGAATTTACACCTGCATCCTCAGGTACAGTGAATTTCAGTCGTGTAACCTCGGTCTTAAACCCCAAACCTTCGGTGTATTTTTCTGAATAGCCTGCACTTAATTTGTTTATTGAAGCTACACCGCCAAATATGTATTGAGGCATCATCATCGCAGCATCATTATTGTTTTGTGGCGTAAATAAAATGGGCGATTTTAAATCATCAAAGGCGTTTAAACCTGCTCCTTTACCAAAATACGCAACAATAACGTTTTTGTTTTTACTTATGCTTTTGATAAAATTGAGGTATTTTGCGTCATTATTACCTTCATCATCAATAGAAATTATAATGGTATTAAAATATTTTAAATCGTCTTGTAGGCTATTTAAATTCGTGCTGTCTTTATAACTGTTCGCCGAAAAGGAAGCGATTTTTGCATATTTATTTGCAATACTATCAAAAACTGAACTGTAGTTAAAGCCCAAACTTACCGAAGCGATATTTTTTTTGTCTAAACCTTTAATGGGTATAAATTCACTTTCATTGTTTAATAAAACTGTGTTTTTAGCAATAGAATTACTTATTGATAATTTCTTTTCGTTCTGACCGTGTTCTTGAGCACAAGCAACTAAACACATTGCGGTTAAAATACTAGCTGTTGCCAGAACAAGAAAATTATTTCGCTTCATATACGCGTTCTCGGTTTATATAAGTTTTTTAAAATTTTGGTTTTCAATGTTTTTTTTGGTGATGGTTTTTAAAAAAAGCTGGTAAAATAGCTAAATTTTATGGGCTAACTTTTTGTTAAAAAATGTATTTAGCAATTCAAATTTTTACCTTTTTTATTAGTCAAGCTGTACTAAAAGCGTTATTGTTGCATAAAACGTTAAAAATGGATTAATGTTTTTTTAATGATGAAACCAGCAAAAGATGGTTTGGTACAATTGATGCGTTAAAGTTATAAAATTGTAGGTTTTAATATTGAAGGTTTTGTTGATAATGATTGTTTTTTTACAAAGAAATAATCAAAGTAAGAAAGAATTTCGGTGATTGTTGATTTCTTCGGGGCGATACGTTTGATTGGCGCAATTGCAACCGTATTTAATAGCAGTTGCAGCCGTTAGCTAAACCTGACAGAAGCGGAAATACTTTTAATGGTAATTTGTTAAAACCAATTTTTATACCGCACTAGCATTGTTAAATTACCATTAAAAGATTGTAGCAAATGGCAGGACTGAACTACCCGAAAACTACTGAAACCTCGTTTTCTTAAAATCAATTTTAAACCCGAACTTTAATCGCATTAAACTACAGTCATTTAGGTGTTGACTTTTGCACAAACCACCGTCGGTAAGCTAATTTTCTATAATTTAGCGGAAAATATTGCCTTTTTTACATGACTGATATTATCCACTTATTGCCTGATGCTGTTGCGAACCAAATTGCTGCAGGAGAAGTTGTACAAAGACCGGCTTCGGCAGTTAAGGAACTGCTCGAAAACTCGATTGATGCAGGTGCGGATAAAATTCAGCTGTTAATTAAAGATGCAGGAAAAGCGCTTATTCAAATTATTGATAATGGTTGCGGAATGAGTGTGACCGATGCGCGGATGTGCTTTGAACGCCATGCGACATCGAAAGTGAAGAAAGCAGAAGATTTATTTGCCATTAGAACCATGGGTTTTAGGGGTGAGGCGATGGCTTCTATTGCAGCGATTTCTCAGGTAGAAATGAAAACCCGAAGGCATGAAGATGAAATAGGTACTTGCTTAACTATTGAAGGTGCCCAAGTAATTGGTCAGGAGCCAATTGCGACTGCTCCGGGTACCCAAATTTCTATTAAAAACTTATTTTTTAATACGCCGGCACGCAGAAATTTCTTAAAAAGTAACCCTGTTGAAATGCGTCATATTATTGATGAATTTCAGCGTGTGGCATTGGCGCATCCGCAGGTTTCGTTTAGCTTGCACCACGATGGTACGGAGATTTTCATTTTGCCAAAAGGGAATTTGAAACAGCGGATTGTGCATATTTTTGGTAATAATTACAACGAGCGCTTGGTGCCTGTGGAAGAAGAAACCACAATTATTAATGTAAAGGGCTTTATTGGTAAGCCTTCTTTTGCTAAAAAAACAAGGGGAGAGCAGTTCTTTTTTGTGAACAATCGCTTTATTAAAGATCCATATTTAAACCATGCGGTAAGTTCTGCATTTGAAGATCTTTTGCCTGATGATAGTTACCCGTTGTATGTTTTGTTTATAGAAATTGATCCTGCGAAGATTGATGTAAATGTGCATCCAACTAAAACGGAAATTAAATATTTGGATGAAAAATCCATTTACGCCATTTTAAAATCGGCCGTTAAGCGTTCTATCGGCCGTTATAATATTTCGCCTACGTTGGATTTTAATCAGGAAACTGGTTTTAATAATATGATTTCGCCATTAGCGATTGAAGATATTGTACCACCGAGTATAAATTTTAATCCAGATTTTAACCCTTTTGCCAGCGAAAAAGCAAACGAAAGAGAATTGCCTTTTTTAAGGAGTTACGAAGCCAAACCGAGTGCTAAAAACTGGGGTTCGTTATACGAAGTTACCCAACAGCCAATAATTGAACAAACTACTTTTTATGGGGATGAATCTGCTTTAGAAACCAAGCAGAAGCAATATATGCAATTGCACAATCGTTATATCGTTTCGCAAATTAAATCGGGTTTAATGGTTATCGATCAACAAATGGCACACGAGCGTATCCTTTATGAACGTTTTCTCGTACATTTAGAGGATAGGAAGGGCGCATCTCAACAAAGCTTGTTTCCGCAAACCATTACCCTAAATGCAAACGATTTTGAACTGGCAAAAAGCTTGCTCGATGATATTAGGGCTTTGGGGTTTGATGTGCGTGAATTTGGAAAAAATACTTTGGTTGTAGAAGGTATTCCGGTAGATTTAGGTAGCAGCAACATTAACGAGGCACAACTTTTTGAACAGTTGATAGAGGGTTTTAAAAACTCGCAACAGGAATTAAAATTGAATAAACGAGATGCATTGGCGAGAAGCTTAGCCAAAAATGGTGCAATAAAAAGTGGCACTAAGCTAGCACAGGAAGAAATTAGTAACCTGATTGACGAATTGTTTGCTTGTAAAACGCCTAATTTTAGTGTGTCAGGAAAACCAGTTATTCAAACCATAACTTTAATGGAGTTGGATAAGAAGTTTGAGAAGTAGTAAGTAGTCCGAAAGTCGGGAAGATCGAAAAGTCCGAACGATGAAAGAGCAAGCCTGCCTGCTGGACAGGCAGGGAACAAAGAACAAGGAGAATGCGTTCAAACTTGAAAGATTGGCTATATAATTCGATATATAAAATCCCATTTGGGGTTTGGGGATAAAACAGCGAGTATAAGATTTAAACTGAGAACGAAAAACGAGTAACGAACAACGAATTAAGAACAACGAACAAAAAAAATGAATAACATAAATTTGCCACCAATAACTAAAAACTTACTGATTATTAACATCATATTTTTTGGTGCTACATGGTTATTTCAATCACAGGGTATCATAAATTTAGATCAATATTTATCGGTTTTTTATTTCGGTTCGCCCTTTTTTAAACCATGGCAACCGTTAACCTACATGTTTATGCATGGCAGTATTGCGCACATATTTTTTAACATGTTTGCGCTATATTCTTTTGGTACTATTTTAGAATCGCGTTGGGGTGGAAAAAAGTTCCTTTTATTCTATTTAATTACTGCGTTGGGTGCTTTAGGTTTACAATGGGCAGTTCAAACTTATGAAATTTACCATTCAGTGGGGCATTTAATTGCCAATGTTTCTAGTTACGTGCCAACATCTTCGGCACAGAATGAGTTACTTTCAGGTATATATTTTGGGCCAATGCTTGGTGCATCGGGTGCAATATTTGGTCTTTTAGTAGCCTTCGGGATGCTTTATCCGAATGCAGAATTAATGATTTTATTTATTCCTGTCCCTGTTAAAGCGAAATACATTATTCCAATTTATATTTTAATAGAATTATCGCTAGGGATTGCATCTATCAAGGGAGATTCTATCGCACATTATGCGCATTTGGGCGGTGCATTAATTGGTTTTATTTTAGTTAAAATTTGGAAAGATAAAAAAGATAATTTTTATACATATTATGAATAACAATACTTTAAAAGATCTTTTTAACAAGGTTTTCTATTCTGGCAACCCTATGTTTTTATACATTGGTATTAATGTAATTTTGTTTGTATTAACGGCGATCGGCAGTTTGGCATTTAAAAATGTCGATCTCTTGGCCTACGTTGGTATCCCTTCATCAATAACTTTGCTGCCCAACCGTTTTTACAGTATTGTAACCTATATGTTTTTTAATGTAGAATTTTTAAACTTTTTATTTAACATGCTGTGGTTATTTTGGTTCGGCAGTATATTTATGAACTTTTTAAAAACCAAACAGTTTCATTTCGTTTATTTAGGTGGAGGATTAATTGCTGCACTTTTTTACATCGTAACAAATGCAATTTTACCAACTTTGGGTTTGGCTACTAGCGGTGGTTATTTAATCGGTTCGGCATCAGTTGTTTTAGCAATTGTAGTGGCTTCGGCTACACTTGTGCCAAATTATGCAATTAAGATGATCATATTCGGCGAAATTAAAATTATGTATATCGCCTTGGTTTTTGTTGCATTGGATGTTATTGCTTTAATTAAGATAGATTTAGCCAGTGTGGTTGCGCATTTAGCTGCAGCATTATTTGGCTTTATTTTTATTAAGCAGCTGCAAAGCGGAAACGATTGGAGCAAATTGTTCGACAAAAAACCTACATTAAAGGTGGTGAAAAATACAAATCCTGTTAAAAATACTTCAAATCCGATTAAGAAAAGCCCGATGGGTAGTGTGCCACAAGTAGAAATTGATGCCATTTTAGATAAAATATCTTCGTCGGGATATGATCAATTATCAGCATTAGAAAAAGAAAAACTTTTTAAAGCAAGTAACAATTAATGAATAAATCAAAATATAGCTTTTTTGATAAAATCATAGTGCTTATTGCTTTAATGTTTGCAGTGGCGCTCTTTTTAGGGATTATAGCAGGTGTATCCGACCCTAGAAAGCACATTTATATCGCTTTTTTCGGGTTGGCTTACCCATATTCTTTAGTGGCGAACTTTATATTTCTACTTTACTGGCTTTTGCGTAAAAAATGGATTTTAAGTTTTTTAACTATTTTAATTATTGGGTATGGTTATTCATCGGGAAAAGCAACATTTAATTTTGGTGGTAGCGAAGGAAATGGTACAAAGGCCGAAAATAGCATAAGGATTATGACCTATAATGTGCATAGTTTTAAAGCTTTTGGAGAGAACAATACACAACCTGTTCGAACGAAAATGTTTCAGGTGGTAAAAGACCAAAATCCTGATATTATTTGTTTCCAAGAATTTTTTACTCGCCCCAAAGGTGCTTATAATACAATTGATAGCTTAAAAAGTCTGCTTAACTTAGATCATTATTACTTTCTCCCAGTCTTAAAAAACGATTACGAATCTTATGGTTTAGCCATTTTTTCAAAGTACCCTATTAAAAATACAGGCGTAATAAATTTTGATTCATCGCTTAGCGAAAACTCTAGTATTTATGCAGATGTAGCCGTAAATGGTAAAATATTGCGAATTTATAACGTCCATTTTCAGTCAATTTCTTTCGAGAAGCAGGATTATGATTATTTAGACAAGGTAAAAGCGATGAAAACCGATGTACAGCCAACTAAGCGAATTTTAAGAATGTTAAAAAGTGCATTTTTAAAGCGCAGTGAGCAGGTTGATCTCATGAAAGCAGAAATGGCAACCTGTAAAACACCTTATTTAATTGCCGGCGATTTTAATGATACACCTGCTTCGTATGCCGTAACTCAAATTACAAAAGGCTTAAACAATTCGTTTATCAAAAAAGGCGCGGGTTGGGGCAAAACGTATAACGGTAAATTTCCAAATTTTCAAATCGATTACATCGCAACCACAAAAGATTTAGATGTTGTTAATTACCACATCACCGAGGCTAAATTATCAGATCATTTTCCGGTTAGGGTAGATTTAAAATGGAAGCCTTAATTAACCGATCTAATTATTCCTCATCTAACTTTACAAATAATATTACCTTTGCACTATGATAACTGGCTTAAACCTTTACAATACTTTAACCCGTAAAAAGGAAGTTTTTCAACCGCTACATGCGCCAAATGTTGGCATGTACGTTTGTGGTCCAACGGTTTACAGCGATGTGCATTTGGGCAATTGCCGTACATTTATTTCGTTCGATTTAATTTTTAGGTACCTAAAATACAGTGGCTACAAAGTACGTTATGTGCGCAACATTACCGATGCAGGGCACTTGGAAGGCGATAGAGATGAAGGTGATGATAAATTTGCAAAACGTGCCAAGTTAGAACAGTTGGAGCCAATGGAAATTGTTCAGAAATATACTTTAGGTTTCCACGATGTTTTACGCATGTTTAATACTTTGCCACCGAGTATAGAACCAACTGCAACTGGCCATATTATTGAGCAGATTGAAATGATAAAAGTTATTATCGAAAATGGCTATGCGTATGAAATTGGGGGCAATGTTTATTTTGATGTAGAAAAATACAGCAAAACTTACAATTACACTATACTAACCAATCGCAATTTAGAAGATATGTTAAACAATACCCGCGAATTGGGTGGACAAGATGAAAAACGCGGTCGGTTAGATTTTGCCCTTTGGATAAAAGCAAAGCCAGAAACTTTAATGCAATGGCAATCGCCGTGGGGCATGGGTTTTCCCGGCTGGCATATAGAATGTTCAGCAATGAGTGCCAAATATTTAGGTGCCGAATTTGATATTCATGGTGGCGGAATGGATTTAGCGGCAACGCACCACACCAACGAAATTGCACAATCTGAAGCTTGCAACCATAATCAGCCAGCAAAATATTGGATGCACACCAACATGCTTACCGTTAATGGTACGCGTATGTCAAAATCTGCAGGCAATGGTTTTTTACCTGAGGAACTTTTTACAGGCAACCATCCATTGTTAAGGAAAGGATATAGCCCAATGACGGTTAAATTCTTTATGCTGCAGGCACATTACCGCAGTACTTTAGATTTTTCTAACGATGCTTTAGATGCATCGGAAAAGGGTTTTAGAAGGTTAATGACCGCTGTAAATCTTTTAGACAAGTTAGCACCATCCGCTGAAAGCGATTTTGATGCAGCCGACCTGAAAACAAGGTGTATCAACGCAATGAATGATGATTTTAACAGTCCGGTGCTAATTGCCGAGCTTTTTGAAGCTGTTAGAATAATCAATACTGTTTACGATGGTAAGGCTAAAATTTCAGGTAAAGATTTAGAAGAACTTAAAACTTTGGTGCACGAATTTGTGATTGATATTTTAGGTTTAAAAAATGAAGAAAGTGGCAATTCAGATTTGAAAAGTGTTTTAGATTTGGTTGTAGATTTAAGAAAAGAAGCCAAAGAAAATAAAGATTATGCCACTTCTGATAAGATTAGAATTGGTTTGCAAGAACTTGGCATTCAATTAAAAGATAGTAAAGAAGGCACAACTTGGAGTAAAGCGTAGTTTGTAATTTTGAGTTTTGAGTTATGAGTTTGCAATTGGCGCTTAGGAAACGTACGAGTGAGTACTACCAACTTAATTTTTAATGTAGCACTGTCTAATTCCCCCTTCGAAGGGGGAGAGCAAGTTTCAAAAAAAAGGATGTACTGATTGTCAATGCGCCACGTTGAAATGCGCAACTAATGTTTAATTGTTTATTACTTTTGATACATAATACAAAACAAAATTTTATATTCGCTCGATTAATTCGCAGTCTAATAGTACAAATACATATATGAAAAAAATATTTTCTACAGCACTTGCATTAACATTTTCGGTTGCTGTGTTTGCTCAAAAAAGTGATGGCAGTACAAAATCATTAGTAAACGCCGAAAAGGATTTTGAAAAAAGTTTGGTAAAAAATGGAGAAAAGGAAGCGTTTTTAAAATTTTCTGCTGATGATGCCCTAATTTTTAAACCAAACCCGGTAAGTGTGAAAACTTTTTACAGTGCCCAAACCGATGCTGATAATAAAATTACTTGGGCACCTAACTTAGCCAAAGTATCTAGAAGTGGTGAATTTGGTTTTACAACAGGCCCTTATGCAATTAATGGAGCAGAGAAAAAATACGGTCAGTATTTAACTATTTGGAAAACTGACAATAATACTTGGAAACTGGCTATGGAGCTCACAACCAATAGTAACAAGCCATTAAATAACACTGCAAACCAGTTTATTGAGCCAAAAGACCACCACATGCCAGCTTTTATCAATAAGAATGAAATTAAAGCAGGTAAAGACATCATTTTAACAACTGAAAAAACATTAAACACAATGTTAAAAGCTCATGGTATTGCAGCTTTTGCAGGTTTTTTACGGCCCGATGCGCGCTTAATTTTCCCTGGGAACGAAGCGTTAAATGGCACAAATGAAATTCTTGCTTTTTATAATGGAATGGTTAGCAAAATAAACTTAAAAACCACAGGTGTTGATAAAGCCTTAGGAAGTGATTTCGCTTATACCTACGGTGTTGCAACAATAGATTATAAAACCGATTTTAGAGAAAGTTTTAACTATGTTTTCGTTTACGAAAAAAGTGCCGATTCAACTTGGAACTTATTGGTTCAGGCTTTTACACCTGCCGAAAGATAATTTTTAGAAATTATTGAGATAAAAAAAGGGTTCTGAATTTTTTCAGAACCCTTTTTTTATAAGTTTACCATTTTATTTACGTTTAGGTATTAAAAATAATATGTTTAAAAAGATACTAGTAATTGTAGCATTTAGTTTTATTACACAGATTCTATTTGCGCAAAAGCAAAAATTTGATGTTCAGGGGAAAGCTGGATGTAGAGGCATAATGCCAGAAAATACTGTCGAAGGAATGATTAAAGCTTTAGAACTTGGTGTTACTACTTTAGAAATGGATGTGGTAATTACCAAAGATAAACAGGTAATTTTATCGCAAGAACCCTATTTTAACAATGAAATTTCGTTAACACCAAAGGGTAAACCCATTTCTTTTAAAGACCAAAAAAACTACAATATTTACAAAATGAATTATGCCGAAGTTAAGCAGTTCGATGTCGGTAGCAAAATTCATCCACGTTACCCAGGACAAATGAAGTTTAAGGCTTACAAGCCATTACTGTCTGAAGTGATTGATGAGGTAGAAAAGTATGTGAAAGAAAATAAGTTACCAAAACCGCTTTACAGCATTAAAACACGAACCATACCTAATGGAGATAATGAGTTTCATCCAGAACCTGCCGAATTTGTGGATCTTATTATGGAGGTTGTTGATGGAAAGAAAGTTACCAAAAGGGTTATAATCGAATCTTTTGATATGCGCAGCTTACAATACTTGCATATTAAATATCCTAAAGTTAAAACAGCTTTGTTAATTGATGAAAAAGAATCAATGGAAGATTATGTTGAGAAACTGGGTTTCACGCCGACAATTTATGGTCCTCCTTCAATTCTGGTCGGAAAAGGCTTGGTAGATCGTTGCCATAAAATGGGCATTAAGATTATTCCATGGACGGTAAATACCGTAAAGGATATTCGGTATTTTATCAGTTTAGGCGTGGATGGTATTGTAACCGATTATCCCAATTTGATGGATCAGCTGAAAAAATAGAGGTAATACATAGAAAAAGCACCGAAATTGTATTCAGCGCTTTTTCTACGTAAAATGTTTAGTGTTTTTCAGCACCGTCTTTGTGCATCATTTCTGTTTTTTCATGAGCAGCAGATCCATCTTCATGATTAAAAATTGGTCTTGTAAAAATTACAAGTAATATTAAACAAATAATACATGCAATTAGTGGTAATGCCCAAATGCCTTTTGTATTTTGAACTGGTGCGTGTGAGTCGTGAGCTGACATATCGAATATTTTGATTTAAAAATTTATACTTTTTACGTAGGTAAAGATAGCAACAAAATTAAAATTAATGGATATTGCTTAGGTAAAGATTTGGCTTATTAAATGGTTTATAATTTATATGCCTCTTAATTTCAATTCGGCCTTCATTTTTTTGATGCTACTGATATTGATAATCACAATTGGAAGCAATGCAACTGGAACGAAAATCATCGGAGAGAAGCCTTTTTTAAATAACAAAAAAATATTTAAAATAATTAAGACCACTAACATAATTCCGAGTGCATAAGTAATACTTCTTAATGATTTCTTCGCTTTAACCAAATCCTCATTGCTCATTTCTTTAAACTTATTACTTTGCATTTTCTTATTTTGAAATATTTTAAACTAAGTTTTTACGAAATTAACTTTTATCAGATTAACAACAAATTTTTCTTGAATTAGATTTTGATGATTTTTTTAACCTTTAGCTGTTCCCACACGGTATAAATATTGCAATAAGAGTACCTGCGCCCATTTTTGAAGAGAAATCTACGTTACCTTTTAAAAATTCTATTCTTGTTCGGATATTTTTCAGTCCTATGCCTTGAAATTTTTCTAATTGGGAGGTATCGAAACCCTTTCCATTATCCTCAATCATCACATTTATACCATCCTCATCTTTGCTCAATTGGATATCTAAAACATTGGCGCCAGAGTGTTTAATTACATTATTGACCGATTCTTGTATCACGCGGTACAATACCGTTTCTATGTTTTGGTCAATCCGCTCCTGCAAGCCGAAAGTTTCTAAATTTATTTTAAGTTTTCGAGCATCGATTTTACTGATAAAATCTCTCACAGCAGCTGTTAAACCCGATTTTAAGAGCACGTTTGGCGCCATTTGATGCGATATTACCCTAACTTCTCGGCAACTGTCATCAACCAAGTTTAAGGTTTTCTCAAATACAGCTTTACTTGCGTCGTCTTTAAATTGTAAACCTTCCGTAATGGCCGATAAATTTAACTTTACTGCCGAAAACATTTGTCCCAAGCCATCATGTAGCTCGCCAGAAATTCTCTTTCGTTCATTTTCTTCGGCATTTAATACAGCTTTTGTTGCTAAATCTTGTTGCTGAATAATTTCTGCATGCAACTTCTTTTCTTGTTTAACTTTATAACGGTTGTAAATTAAATAACTGATTAAAATGGTAATGATAAGCGAACCCAATGTCGTTAAAACGATAATATTTTTTTTAAAGATTTCTAATTTCTGTACGGCGTTTTGCGAGGCCAACAGTTTAATTTTTTGAGCTTTTGCCCTGGTTTCGGTTAATTTCTGTGTGATTAGGATTTTATTTTTCTGTAAAACTAACTTTTGAGAGCCAATCTCCGAAACATTCCTTTGGTTTTCTAAAGTCTTATTTTTTATTTCTAGTTCACTTTTGCCTAATGCCAAAAATTGAATTTCATTTCGATTATTTAAAAGAACAATTTGCTGTTGTTTCTTCTCAGTTTCGTACTTCGTATTTAATTCATTAATCTGTTTTCCCAACCGTTCGTTTAATAAACTATCTTTTATGGTGCGATATTTATCTCGTCTCATAAACGCACTTTGAAAATCATTTTTTGCAGAATCCAATGATGACCGATGATTTAAAATCTCTGACAGCGTATTAACTTCATTTCTACTATAGAGCTTTGCTGATACCTCGGCTTTGTCGAACCATTCTTCGGCTAGTTTCAAATCTCCTAATTTTGTATAAGAGAAGCCTATGTTTTGTTGCACTAGAGCCAAGCCGGTAAAGTTTTTTGCTTCTGTAGCCAATGATATTGATTTTTCTAAGTACGGAATGGCCTCTTTATATTTTTCTTGCCTCATATACAAAGCACCTAGGTTATTGTAGCAAATCTGAATTCCTCGCTTAAATCCAACTTTCTTAAATGCGTCTAAGCTTTTATTTATTTGCTCAATGCCTTTGCCATAAGCAGATTGCTCGATATATACATTTGCATTATTTAAATGTGCGATGCCAAGATTTAGCTGATCATTGTAATCGGTAAAAACTTTAACCGCTTTTTCAAAATATGGGGTAGCTGCGCGGAAGTTTTTTTGCAAACGCATAATATTGCCAATGTTGATGTAGGTTTGCGCAATAGCCTTTGTTTTTTTAGATTTCTCGGCAAGTTTAATCGAGCTAAAATAATATTCAATCGCTTTGTTGTACATGCCCATTTCCGAGTACACTGCCCCAATATTACTCAAATCTACGCCCAATGCATCTGAATCATTAATCGCGCTGTGTAGTTTTTCAGCTTTCAATAGATAAAATAATCCTTTTTCTAAATTGCCAACTAATTTGTAGGCAATGCCCATATTGTTATAGTTGCCAGCAATTTCTCTGTTGTTTTTCAGTTGCGTATAATACTCATTAGAAATATTGAAATTTTGAATGGCCACATCTGTTCGGTTTTTATACGAATTTACCACTCCGATAGCTTTGTAAGCATCTGCTAAACCTAAAGTGTATTTTTTTATTTGCGAAGTATTTTTAGCCTTCATTGCAAAATTCATGGCTTTTGCAGAGTCAGTTTTCGCGAATAAATAGGCCAGACTATTTAAAGCGTTGATATACTTTACGTCTTTGGGATTATTTAAACTTAAAATTTTATTTAAACTATCTACAACAGACTTTTTTTGTGCAGTTGCAATTAGATTGCTCATACATAATAACGCGATTAAGAATAGACCTTTACACGGAGCGGTAATTTTCATTGCATGAATATCTTAATTTAAATTGACAAGTAGGGAAATTTAATAAATCTAATTTAAGGGGGGTAATGATAGTTAAATATGTTGTGAGGCGTTCTGCATCATGCTATCCCTCTCATCGAGAGTGCTAGGGGAGAAAATAAATAAAATTTTTTTCCCCTTAGAATTACTCCAAACTTTCGTTCAAACATCCCGAGAGTCACTATTTACAGCAAATCCTTAATAATCTTTTCAATCGATAAACCTTCGGCTTCTGCGCGGTAATTTCGCACTAAACGGTGGCGTAAAATGGGTTCAGCTACTGCTTGAACATCTTCAATATCGGGTGCATATTTTCCGGTTACGGCTGCATGGCATTTTGCCCCTAACACTAAAAACTGAGAAGCACGAGGACCAGCGCCCCAACTAATATATTTGTTAACAGCTTCGGTAGAAAATTCGCTATTCGGTCGGGTTTTCGCAACCAATTTAACAGCATATTCCAACACATTGTCCGTAACAGGAATATCGCGAATTAATTTTTGAAAATATTGTATATCATCTGCATTGATGATCTTGTTCAACGCCACAGTTTTGTTGCTGGTGGTATTTTTTACAATCTTCAACTCATCTGCGAATGCAGGATAATTTAACTGAATATTAAACATGAAACGATCTAATTGCGCTTCGGGTAGGGGATAAGTACCTTCCTGCTCAATAGGGTTTTGGGTAGCCAAAACAAAAAATGGTTTTGGTAAAATATGGGTTTGCCCGGCTGCGGTAACCGATTTCTCCTGCATCGCCTCTAAAAGTGCTGCTTGCGTTTTTGGAGGGGTACGGTTAATTTCATCGGCTAAAATGATGTTTGAAAAAACAGGACCTTTAATGAATTTAAAGTTTCTGTCTTCGCCCAATATTTCTGCGCCAATAATATCACTTGGCATTAAATCTGGCGTAAATTGAATGCGATTAAAATCTAAATCTAATACCGACGCAACCGTTTGAACGAGTAGGGTTTTTGCTAAGCCCGGCACACCAACCAATAAACAATGGCCATTACTGAAAATGGCAATCAAAACAGATTTAATAATATCGTCTTGACCGATAACAACCTTACTTATCTCGGCTTTTATCTTGTTGAAGGATTGGTGGAGCGCATCAACTGCTTCTACTTCGTTTTTATACTGCATTAGCCTTATTTAGAAACTGGTTTTTTGAACCAAATTTTTAACTGATCGCAAGTATTAAACTCATCATCAATTTTGATATAGGTACTCTCACGGCGTTTTTCAAACCATTCGCTCAGCGTACGGTTTACCTTATCGCTTTGCGCAGCATCTCTAATTTTCGGAAAATCTTGTGCTAAATTTGCTTTGTGAGGCGGAATTTTCGATTTCAGATATAAAATCTTGTATTCCTCTTTTCCATCCGCAGCGGTCATTAAACTTGGCTTCGATATGGCACCAACTTTCATGGTATCAATAACTAAAAACACAGCAGGTTCGATTTTGTCAATCGGAATAAAAGTTGTTCTAGCTTGTACATTTTCTGCATTAAGCATCATTCCACCATTATATTTACTCTCTTTATTATCAGAATATAAGTTTGCAGCAGTAGCGAAAGATAATTTTTTAGATATGATATTGTTGTAAATACTATCTGCATGAAGTTTCAATCTAGCGATACTTTCTGGTGTTGTTTTTGGCGAAATTAAAATATGTCTGGCGTGTACCTGCTCACCACGGCGTTCGATAACTTGTAAAATATGATATCCAAATTCTGTCTCGAATACTGGCGACATTTCTCCAGCTTTTAATTTAAATGCCCAAGCGGTAAATTCTTTTGCCATTGTGCTTCTATCAAAAAAGCCCAAATCGCCACCATCTGCTGCCGAACCTGGATCTTCAGAATAGGTTTTTGCCAAAACAGCGAAATCTTCACCGCCTTTAATTCTTAAACGTAATGCTTCAATCTTATCGTGAAAACGCTCTTTCTCAGCCTTAGATAAGTTTGGTTTCAAAACAATTTCGCCAACTTCTACCTCAGTGTTAAATTCGGGTACGCTATCTTTTAAAGATTTAAAATATTTTTCTACATCTAAAGGCGTAACATTAATGTTTTCGGTAATCTTACCCTGCATTTTGTTCGAAATCAATTCATCTTTTACCGAAGGACGAATTTCATCTTTATACTGAAGCAACGATTTGTTTAAAAACTGCTCTAAACGCTCTTGTCCGCCGGCACGCTGCATACTGTAACGCATACGTTTATTTACCTCATCGTCAACTTGGCTGTCATCAACCATAATCGAATCAATATCAGCCTGTTGTTTAAGTAATTTCTGCGTTAATAACTGTTGCAGTACGTAGCACTTTACATTTGGATCAGGCTTATTGCCTTGGTAAAGGTATTGGGTGTATTGTTGATTTAAATCTGACAATAATATAATATTGTTTCCTACTACTGCAGCAACTTTATCAATGTTATTCTTTTGCGCAAAGCTGTTAAAAAACAGACAGGTTAAAGCAAAGGTTACTAAAAAAACTTTTTTCATTCTAATTTTATAATTGTGCAAATTTAATATTTTTGTTTAAACAAATTAAGGCTTAGCCAATTTGTTTATTTCGCGCTCGTTTATTTTGATGTTATACTTCTGTCTAAGTTTTTTGATCCACTCGGCCTCTAAGTTTTCTTGGAAATCTGCAATTACCTGTCCTCTAATTTCATCTAGTGGTTTACTGTAATTGTTGGCGTTTAATTTGTAATAATTATTTAAAGCCTGCTCATCATCCTGCGCTTTGCTCCAAATTTTTTCTTCCGATATATTAAACATTAAAACCCCGTCGCGGTATTCGTTTAATAAGTATTCAAAATCTTTTTTGCCATAGTTTACCTTGTTTCGAGCGCGCAATGCATTTTCGTAGTTTTTTAACTCTTCTTTATAGAAGGGTTTTTTATCGAAACCCATTTCCTTTGCATCTAAAACCTTAAGTTTAAAGTTTGTGTACTGTGTTAAAAAAGAGAGCAAATCTGTAAAGCTGGCATTTGTGTTGCCATTATGGTTTTTTTTATAAGCCCACATAAACTCTTTGTTATCAATGGGTTCTCCGTTAATTGTAGATACGTTTTGAGCATAACACACGCTAAAACATGAACTTAAAATAAGGACGGTAAAAGCTTTTCTCACAAAGATGGCGGTACAGTTTAAAGGATAAAAGTAATAATTAAAGGCACTATTATAAGATATTTAACTAATTTTAACAGAAATTATTGTTGTACAAAAATACGAATGGAAAACCAGATTACAAGCAACGAAAATGCAATGCGTCTTTTTTTTAATGAAGATATTTTTTTAGTTCAGGATGACAGCGTTGTTGATCGGGCGAAAACAGCAGTTGGTTTTGATGTTCCTAAATTAGAAGCAATTGAACCCATTATTTCTAATAGCGATGTTGTAAAAGCTAAGGAAGTACCCGATGTAAAACCCGAAGAGAAAACACCTGATTTAGTAAAAGTTGTTGAAAAAACTATTGAAACAAGAAACTTTAAACATTTAGGTGGCAATAAAAAATCAGTATTAATTTTAGTTAACGATGCCGATAATGATGTAAGTACCGAGGAAGGTAAAACCTTGCTCAGAAATATTGTGAAGGCTATTAATTTAACAACGCCAGATTTTGCACTTGTAAATTATGCACAATATAAAGATGCTGATTTTACCGAATTT
The DNA here is from genome assembly GCF_004354365.1 of Pedobacter changchengzhani. Lineage (GTDB taxonomy): Bacteria > Bacteroidota > Bacteroidia > Sphingobacteriales > Sphingobacteriaceae > Pedobacter > Pedobacter changchengzhani. Next base: position 84,981 of record NZ_SJCY01000012.1, on the reverse strand, counting down.
CATGCATTTTATAAGCCTACATTAATGCTCGCCTTTGGCGTTAGTGTTACCGATTTAAAATTGGCTGTAAGTTGGGCAAACGAAATGTTGGTTTATCAAAAAACTAGGATGATTTTTGCGCCAAATCTTCATCAGCTCGATGCTGATATTGAAGCTAAGAAATTATTGTGGGGAAACTTGAAGAAGGTATAGAAGGTTGATATTTAGGGGTTAGGGTTTAGGTTAAATCCGATCCCTTATAAAATTTAGTATTTTTTCTTCAATCTTATGAGATGCTCCTGAAATAACTTTTTACCCATAATTTTAAAACTTAGCACACTTTCATTAAATAATTTTCTTAGGTGAAAATTCCCTAAACCCTAAACTTCAACCCCTAACCCTAATGAACAAATTAGTATTTGCAACCAATAATCAACACAAAACAGAAGAAATAAGAGCCTCATTAATTGGAAAGTACGAAGTTCTAAATTTAGAGGCTATTGGTTGTGATGTGGATATTCCAGAAACTGGAAATACTTTCGCAGAAAATGCGACTTTAAAAAGCACTTACGTAAACGAAAATTTTAAGTTAGATTGCTTCGCCGATGATAGCGGATTAGAAATTGAAGCATTAAACAACGAGCCAGGCGTTTATTCTGCTCGTTATAGTGGCAGTAGAGATAGTTTGGAAAATATGCAATTGGTTTTAAAAAAGCTTGAAGGCAATTCTAACAGAAAAGCAAGATTTAAGACTGTTATTTCGCTTCTACATAACAGCGAACATCATTTATTTGAAGGTGTAATTGATGGGACCATCAGAACGGAGTTATCAGGCGCTGGAGGTTTTGGTTATGACCCAATTTTCCAGCCTGATGGCTACGATATAACTTTTGCCGAAATGACCATGGAAGTAAAAAATAAAATTAGTCATAGGGCAATTGCACTGAAAAAGATGATTGATTTTTTGAAAGGTGAGAAATAGCTGATTAAGTTAAGGATGTCTTTTTTATTCGATTAGTTTTTTTAATCACTTGGGTACAGATTCGATTGGTTAAGAGTTGATAGAACGGTATTTTCCTAGGAACTTTATTTTGCCAAAAATACCCTGAAAACGGTATTGTACACAGGTGTTTTTTGATTCACCTTTACAATATAATTTTAACATACCTCATGATGTGCAAAAAACATTTTTTCCTCTCAATCTATCTAATGGTTATTTTGGGCACGGCCTCTTGCAAAAAGGAATCCAAAACTGACAATCCCAAAATTCCAAATTATGAGCTGGTGAAAAGCAGTAAATGGAAAACTTTAGGGAAAGATGTAATTGGCGCTGGCAATGCTGGCGGAATCGGGATCATTTCGTTAGCTTTAAATAAATTATCGCCAGATGTGCTTCGTTGGATGTATGCAATAACCACGCAAAACTATACAAACGAACATCATGAAATGCGGGTAACCAATACGGACCAAGTAAGCATTGTTACGTCTTTCCCCACAGATACCTATAAGTTCCATTTAAAAGTGATGAACGATGGCCATGAATGGCAAATGAATGCAGATCCAAACGGCCAACATAAATTGTTTACTTATAAGGACTCGAAAATTATCGATGCGCAGTATCTTAGTACTGATCTAGCGAATTTCCCTAAGTATCAGGGTTTTTTGGAGATTGCTTCCGACGGCTTTTTGGTTTCAGGATATGGGGGTGGATGGCAGACGGCTACTTATACTTTTCAGACTCAAACTTGGAAAACAAACTGGATATCAGGGGCAGGCCATTGTGCACAAGTTCGTTATCGTGGAAAAACAATTGCTGTGATGGTGTCGAACACTCAGACAGGTATTTACACAGAAGGCGATGTATCGAGAACGGATAATTACAAAACTGTGTTTCCGATGAAATTGCTTAAAAGTATGCCCACTCCTCAATCTAAAAGCGGGGATCTCGTTTACTCTGTAACGTATGGTAAGTCTTTTTACATGGCAATGGAAGATGGCAACTCAATTAGGCTATTTAAGTTGGATTTGGAAACGCTCGATTTTGTTTTGGTACAAGATATTACGCTCTCTGCCAGACTTGAATCCGGAACACAACAAATGTTTTATGATCAAACTGTGTTAGATAATAATAATCAGATCGCTGTTGATGAAACTGGAAATATTTACGTTAATGAAAGAAACAATCAAAAATACAGCATTCGCAAATTTCTTGTAACTGGTGGTTCAGAAGTTGTGCTAAAGACTGAGGAAATGAAAGATCAAGCTGCAATCCTTTCTATTCGCTACTTCAATGGCAAACTCTATGCAGGTGTATTCTTTAGGGAACTTGACCAAAGTATAAATACTGATTACTTTCAACATTATTTACAGCTTGTACGTCAGCTATAGTTATTGATTTTTTACAATTAAATTTTTTCCTTGAAAATGTCTGCGGTCCTAAGCTTGCTGATGGGTGTGGTGTGTGCAATAGCGATCGACTACGTGCACGAAAAGATAAAGTACAATGAGCCGTAAACGTAAATTCCATGATATCAGGTTTTTAAATAAAGTTTGGCATTGGAAGTATAGTGGCACTTTGATTACAGTGGAAGGAGAGGATGGGTAGAAATTGAATATTTGTGATGATAAGTTTATCTGTTAATTGATACTCAACACGCGTGCGCTCAATGTCATGAAGTTAAGGAGAAAACCACAAAATAATGTCACCCTGAGCGGAGTCGAAGGGCAATTATTTTGTGTTTTTGACTATAAAAAAGGTCTTTGACTTCGCCCAGACCCGATAGCTATCGGATCACAGCGATTTTTCTTAACTTAATGACATTGGACGTGCACCAGCATTGTAAGCAATGCTTTTTTTTGCACAATCGCAAAAAAATTTAGCTACAAGCTTCGATAAAACCTCCGATGATCATATTGTTAACATAAAAACTGATAGAGTATGGTCTAAATACATATCTTTAAAGAAAAATAAAATATGTCGCAAAATAATAAAAAGCAGTTTGGTGTTTGGATGGATTCGCACAACGCAACGATAGTAGGAAAAAAGGATGTTGACAATGGCGAATTTATTGTCATTGGACACGCTAAAAACCCAGGAGCTGATAATAACTCTAGTGAAAATGCAGCCAACAACCAAGAAATCACTTTAACTCATAAATTTTTTAGGGAGATATGTAGTAATATGCCAAATGTTGACGAAATTCATATTACTGGAACTGGACAGATACAAGAACAATTCATGAAATTTTTAGCTGAAACGGCACAATATAAAAATGCTGTCTCAAGTGAAAGTACTTCAAATAAAATGAGCGATGAACATCTTATTGCGTTTATAGAGAAGTATTTTAATTAAACCTAATATTTTTTAAAACAAAAACCGTAGATGTTCTATGGTTTTTGTTGTTTTAAAATAATTAAGCCACCGCTAACAGCCACTCTTTGCTGTCTGTTATTCGGCTATTCTATTTTGTCCAGTGGTGTTCTATTATTAACGGATAATTTGCCATCGCTTAAAGTTGGTGTAATGGCCAACCATTTTCAACTTCATCCGTTATTACCACTTCATTAATTCATTATCATGATACTGCTATTTTAAAGCTTTCCCACAACCTTAACCTTCTCCTTACTCACCGAATCTTTTTTAGGAAAAATAGGTTTAATACCGAAGTTATTAGCCGTATCAATTTTTAGTTTCTCTTTTAATACAGGTTCTTTAATTACAGAATCTTGCTTAAGAGTAACCTTCGGCTTCTCGATAATTGGTGAAGCTTTTTTATGCTCTTTCGCACCTGGTTTTGCTTTTTCAGTTGCCTTTACAACTGTTTTGTTTGTGCTTTTCTTTTTTAATGCAGAGCCGATTACATCTTTTTTGGAAATTGGCCGTTCTTTCGGCTTCCACGAAAAGCCAGTTAAAGTTTTGTCTTTTTTTACCGTATTATCGGGATTTAATGCGCCCTCAACGCCTTTAATGTATAAAATGTCTTGTATGTCGTTATCTTTAAAAACAAACTTTATTCTGCTACTAAGGGTTTGGTTAACTTCTTTATAAACCTTTGTACTATCATCCTGCGTAAAATAAATACTCTCTGCGTTACCATCTACATAAAGCGTTTTCAATTTGCCATCAGTAAAAAAGCCTGTCATTAATCTACCTTTGATTTGGTTAAATCGCAACGAATCTTTCGGCGTATTCACTAAAAAAGCATTCTTTATAGATTGTAAATTATTTAGCTTATTCTTTTTAAATTGAACATAAATGGTATCTCCAATTTGTTGAGAACCTTCAGACCAAATAATTGGATTGATATAGCATCGCATGGTCGAATCGGCACTGGTGTAAAATAAACTATCCGTTTTAGCCTGAATATTACTTTTATAAATCTTTACATTGTGGTAGGCTTTAATCGTTCGTGCTTGAACAGTATCTGCGGGATTAAATTTCACAACTGAATCTACTTTTATAATACCTTTTTTCAACACATCAACTATTTTACTTGTCGAATCTTTACCTGCTGTAGTTAGTATTGTTTTTTTAAGATCATTCGGGCTGATTTTACCGTTTTTAACTACAGATTTAACCAGTGCAGAATCTTTAGTTACTCCAGTCTTAATTGCTTTTTCAACCTTAGTCTGCAATTCTTTGCTATTTTTCAATTTGGGATCGATCAAAGCTGAATCTTTACTTAGTACTTTTTCGGCATAGTTTTTTAAATCAACTTTGTTGCCTTTTCTAGTTTTCACCAAGCTATCTACCGCAGGCTTTAAAGTTTTCTGTAAACTATCAGTATTTATGTTGGAAGGGTTTTTAAGTAACGAATCTGCTTTATTTATTAAGCTATCTGGCAAAGTAACCAAGCTGTCATCGGTTTTTCTGTTCTTTTTCTTTTTACGTTTTTCGTCTATTTTCGGTTTTTTACTTGTGGTAGTGGGCTCCGGCTTGTACTTAGCTTCAGTAGTTTTTTTCTTTTTCTCTGGGCCTGCATCGTCATCGTCGCCAATTTGGTTATCGGCTTTTATAGATATTTTTGGAATAAGTTTTAACGTTTTTTGCAATACCATTTTGGTTTCTAAAGTATCGGCACCAAGCCATAAGCTATCTGCGCGCTTTTTATTCTTTATCGTTACAGAATCTTGGGTGCCAATGCCTAAATAGGCGTGCCCCATCACCATTGTACGTTGATCGCTTTTATAGTAGAAACCTAAATCTCCAAATAATTTCGTTTTATCTTTTTTATCTTCAAAAACAATATTTCTTACCGCTTTTCCAATCCCAGCTATTCCATCGTAATATAAACTGTCGCCTTTTAACGATTTCGTATCTTGTGTATATAAATTCTTTTTGCCGAAATAAGCATTTTCTGTTTGGGTATTGTAAGCGCCATTTTCGGTATATAGGTTATCATCTTTACCTTTAATATTGGTTGGGCCGTAAAAGTAAGTCCATTTGCTTTGCGTATTGTAACGCATCGTATCCGATTTAATTAGCGTTTGAGGCGTAACCACCACAACATTATAACGAAAGTACGCGTCGCTACTCTCACTAAAGTAATAGCCATTTTTACTCGTAAGCGTTACTTCTTTGTTTACAATTTTACCACCACTGGTGTAAGTTCCAATTTTAGCCACCATATCATAGTCTAAAATATTGGTGGTTAAAATTGATGTTGGGTCAACCATCCGTACATTATTGGTCAAATGCGCATGTTTTCTATTTCCATCATATTGCAATTGATCCGAATAAATATCCATACCTGGTTGCGTAATATGAACGTTATTGTAGGCTTCGAAATAATTGCGTTCGGTATAATAAACTGCGCTATCGCAAGTTAGCGTAGCATTATCTTGCTGAAAAACCGGACTGCGAAAATAGGTTACCTTTTCGTTCGGCTTACCAGTAATGGTTGCAAAAGAAACCACTTTAATGGTTTTCTGGCCAAATAAAAAAACCGGACTTAATACTAAAAAAAATAAAACGAATAATTTCTGCACCTTACAAAGTTAGTTTTTTGTTCCGAAGGTTCGGAATACCAGTTAAAATTAAATATTTTTGATCAATGTTACCTTTAAAACAATTTGAAGACTTTATTTCCGAGCATCAACTTTTTGAAAAAGATGACCGTATTCTTTTGGCTGTAAGTGGTGGCAAAGATTCTGTACTCATGTTTCATTTGTTTAAGGCAATAGGCGTAAAGTTTGCTGTTGCCCACTGTAATTTTAATTTAAGGGCGGATGAAGCACAGCGCGATGAAAACTTTGTAAAACTACTTTGCGCATCGTTAAATATACCTTTTTATGTAACGCATTTCGATACCAAAAAATATGCCAATGAAAATAAAATTTCGACCCAAATGGCAGCGCGGAATTTGCGTTATCAATGGTTTGAAGAAGTTCGGTTGGCCGGAAATTTCGATTATATTGCATTAGCGCAACACCAAAATGATGCTGTAGAAACGGTTTTAATTAATTTAGTGCGCGGTACTGGAATAGCTGGTTTGCATGGTATTTTGCCAAAACGCGATCGATTGATTAGGCCATTATTATTTCTTAACCGTGGAGAAATTGATTTTTTGGTTGATGAAAATGATTTAGATTTTGTTGAAGACAGTTCTAATTTGAGTGTAAATTACACTAGAAACAAGCTGAGGTTGCGGGTGATACCGCAGTTAAAAGAGATTAACCCAAATCTCGAACATACGTTTGCACAAAATATCAATCGCTTTGCGCAGCTCGAAGCTTTTTTAAATATTCAGATTCAAAACCTAAGCGAGAAAATCCTCATCAAAAAGAATAATGCGTATTATATTTTAATTGATGAAATTTTGAAGCTAAATCCTCAAAAGCTTTTAATGTTCGAGCTATTAAAACCTTTCCATTTTACTGAAACGGTAATTGATGAAATTTTTGCTGCTTTAAAAGGCCAAACCGGTAAGATTTTCTTAAGCAATACGCATCAAGCGGTGATTAATAGGGGAGACCTCATCATATCTGAGGTTGTGAGTTCGGCTGCTCGCAATCAATTTGTTCATTCTACAGACGATGAAATTACGTTTAATGATTTTGAATTCAAATTATCCTATCCCGATCAGTTGAATTTTGAAGCTGTAAAACATAAATCATATTTGGATCGCGATCATTTAATCTTTCCGCTTATTCTTAGAAATTGGCAACAGGGCGATAAATTTATCCCATTGGGAATGCGTGGTTTTAAAAAACTTAGCGATTATTTTATAGATGAAAAACTACCTTTGCACTTAAAAAATAGCATTCCGATTTTAGTAAATGGCAACGGAGAAATTATTTGGATAGTAGGTATGCGACAGGATAACCGTTACAAATTAACAAAGGCTACGAAAAAAGTTGCTATATTCGAACTTAAAATTGACTAGGTGGAAAATAAATACGCTTATTTAGAAAAACAATATATCGGTCGCGATTATGTGCGCATATTCATTAGGTTAATTATGGCTGCTTTTTGTTTTGCAGCTTATGTTTACGAACGCGACCGAGACAATACACAAGATTTATTTTTGGTGGTGGGCTTCGGTATTATCGGGGTATCTATGTTGTTGCTTTTTTTAATTCAGTACAAGATTATTGTAGAGAATAAAAGTTTAATTTTAGATGGTTTGTGGACGGCAAAACGCGTTAAGATTGATTTAAATAGTATAGTAGAAGTGCGTAAAACGATATATAGCAACTTTTTCTTCAACAATCCAGTTTACAACCTCCATAAAAAAGGCACTATTCGCTTTTACTCTTCGGGTAATGATGCTGTCGTTTTGAAAGACAGAGACGGATTGGAATATTATATTGGCACGCAACGCCCGAACGAATTGTTAATCGTTATAAAAGAAGAAATGCGGAATTTAAAATAGTTTTTGGGGAAGAATTTTCTCACAGTTAATAATTTTAAATTTTGATGCCCTTTAGAAGGCTTGTAAAAGCTTTTTTTGGTTTAGGCACTTTTATTGATAAATTCAAATAAAAAATATATGATTAAGAAAGTAATACTTTCGATTTTGGTAATGGGTGCAACTGCCCCGTTAATGGCACAAACGTACACGCCATATGTTTCTAAAGATTCTGTTGGGATTTTGAACACACGGATTGATGTGCTTAAAGCGAGCATTAAGTTGCAGGAATTAAAAATTAAAGAATCTGAAGAAGAAGCTGATGTTGAAAAACTTAGATTGAAACTTTTAGAAGCTAATGGAAATGCGAGAACATCTTCAGAAAAATCGAGCAGATCGAGCAATAGAACAGATGGTGGTAGTTCCATTGATTTGAAAGAAATGGCAAAACTAGCCAAAAGAGCTAAAAATGATGCCGATGACGCTGATAAGGCTTTGGATAGATTTAATAAGCAAATTAAAAAAGTTGATGATATCCGAAACGAAATTCAATCAGAAGAGCGTAAAATAGGGTATAAGAAACCGCTAATTATGTTTATTTATAAGTAATATAAATGCTAAACCACTTCATAATCTTATCATTATAAGTTGATTTGCGTTTGCGCTTTCGTGTGATTTTATTGCAATATTCATACATATAATGTGCTTATAAATCGGTTACATTTGTGCCTACAATAATAGCTTGATAATGAAAATAGGAATAGTTTGCTACCCAACATTTGGGGGTAGTGGCGTGGTGGCTACAGAATTGGGTAAAGCATTAGCCAATGAAGGTCATCAAGTACATTTTATAACATATAGTCGGCCAGCTAGGCTCGATTTTTTTTCTGCTAATTTATTTTATCACGAGGTTTCGGTAAGAGATTATCCATTATTTGATTACGCGCCTTATGAATCGGCATTGGCAAGTAAAGTTGTAGATGTGGTTCGTTTTGAGCAATTGGATGTTTTGCATGTACATTATGCAATTCCCCATGCTTCTGCAGCCTTTATGGCGAAGCAAATATTGGCAAGTTATGGCATCCATATCCCCGTGGTTACCACATTGCACGGTACCGATATTACTTTAGTAGGCAAAGACCCAACTTATAAGCCGGTTGTAACTTTCTCAATTAACCAAAGTGATGGCGTAACAACCGTTTCTCAAGATTTAAAAGATGATACTTTAAAACATTTCGATATTACGAAGGAAATTAAGGTAATACCAAATTTTATAGATTTTAATCGCTTTAGTTTACAGGCAAAAGATCATTTTAAAAAAGCGATAGCACCAAATAACGAGCGGATTTTGATTCATACCAGTAACTTTAGGCGCGTAAAACGTACTGCTGATGTGATTAGGGTTTTCGAAAAAGTACTTGCCGTAATCCCCTCAAAGCTATTGATGGTAGGAGATGGACCAGAACGGTCATACAATGAGCAGTTGTGCAGAACACTTAATATTTGCGACAATGTAAGGTTTTTGGGTAAGCAAGATGCAATTGAAGAGATTTTATCCGTTTCGGACTTGTTTTTAATTCCGTCAGAATCTGAAAGTTTTGGTTTAGCTGCACTTGAAGCAATGGCATGTAAAGTGCCTGTTTTATCTTCAAATGCTGGCGGTTTGCCAGAGTTGAATGTAAATGGTTTTTGTGGGTTTTTGGATGATGTTGGCGATGTTGAAAGTATGGCCAAGCACGCAATTGAGATTTTAAAAGATGATGCAACGCTAGCTCAGTTTAAAGAAAATGCATACAAAAGGGCGCAGGATTTTGATTTGAAGAAAATTCTTCCGGTATATATCGACTATTATAAAGAAGTAATTGAAAATTCGGTGAAAGTGAAGTTTTAGATAAATGGTCTTAGTAAATCATACAAAGAAATAGACCACAAAAGATACAAAAAACACAAATTTTTTCTGTTTAAAAAATTGCTTGAATGGAGATATAGGGTTTTCTAATCGTTTTGCACTCTTTTTTTTCTGTCTTTTGTAATTGGAATGTACAAGCCTAAGTTTTGCCATGTACTAAAAATATTAAAAAATTTGTTCATTAGCGTGCGAAAAAAAGTGTATTTCAAATCTCGATCTTAACGCGTGGAAGTTGACGGGCAGAAATTTGATGGGCAATTAAATAAATTAAACTTTCTATAAATCAATTCATTATAATCCGTATCTTTGCCGCCTTGAAATTGTTTTTGAAATTCGAAGATTTTGAAGTAGTTTCTCGAAAAAAATAAGTGAAGATAGCACAAAATGAAAAAAATAGTTGATTACAGAAAGCTTTTAAGTGTAGATAAAAACGCTGAGTTAAAAGAGCTTAAAACGATTTATCGTAATTTGATGAAAGATTGTCACCCAGATAAATTTCAGCAAGAAGAGGAGCGTTTAGAAGCAGAAGCAAAAAGCAAAGAAATTATAGAAGCGTACCATTTTTTGGTGAGCATTGCGCCAGAAACACGTGAGCAAAATATGGAAGTTTATACACAAACAACCACTTTATCTAATATTCAGGATTTTGAATTTAAACAACAGGTTTTAAATATTCAGTTTTTTGATGGAAGTGCTTACGAGTATTTTGATGTACCAAGAGCAATTTATATTAAATTAGTAAATGCAGATTCTCCAGGCCGTTTTGCCCGTAGACATATCTTTCATGAATTCCCCTACAGAAATGTAGCCAGAGTTTTAGAAACAGCTTAAAATATTAAAGACTTGCAAATTGCAGGTCTTTTTTTTTGGGTTGGTTGTTTTAACACTGACGAGCTGGTAAGGTTTTTCGCATTTTCTACTTCAGTCCAAAAATCGTCCTTGCGAGGAGGCTTTTTCAGCCGACGAAGCAATCTATTTAGCAAGAACGATTGCTTCGTCGTTCGTCCTCGCGATGATTGAGCGTTAAAAACCAATGATTCTGACCGAAAAATCGTCCTTGCGAGAAGGCTTTTTCAGCCGACGAAGCAATCTATCTTGGAGGATGGATTGCTTCGTCATTCTTCCTCGCGATGATTGAGCGTTAAAAACCAATGATTCTGACCGAAAAATCGTCCTTGCGAGAAGGCTTTTTCAGCCGACGAAGCAATCTATCTTGGAGGATGGATTGCTTCGTCATTCTTCCTCGCAAAGACGAAACGCCTAATCTGTCATCTAATCAAATACCAAACAAACTGGCGCCCCTACGTCAATTCTTTCGCCACTATCTGTCAATTTTCCTGTTAATTTATTCCGCTTAAAAATCACTACGTCATTGCTATTCTGATGGCCAACAAGCAAATAATTTCCCGTTGGGTCGATGGTGAAGTTTCTTGGCCCTTTGCCTAACGTACTTACACTTTCAATAAACTTCAACTTGCCACCTGTTAAAATTGAAAAGGTTGAAATGCTATTTGCATCGCCTCTGTTGGTTTCATATAGAAATTTGCCATCGGCCGAAATATGAATAGCTGCGCCATCTATTTTACCTTTAAAGTCTTTAGCAACAGTTTCTATTTCTTGTAATTTGGTTAGATTCCCGTTAGCATATCTAAAAGCAGTAATACTTCCATTAAATTCATGTACTAAATAAGCAAATTTCCCGTCCGGACTAAAAGTCATGTGTCTTGGACCGGTGCCAGCATTTGTTTTATAAACATTTTTTAAAGCTAAAGTTTTATCGTTTCCCTTTGGGTTATAATGGTAAACATAAGTTTGATCTTCGCCTAAATCGTTAACCACTAAATATTTATGATCTGGGGTAAACTTAACCATGTGTACGTGCGCGCTCGTCTGTCTTCCTTTTGGATCAATGCTTTTCCCAGTATTTTTAATTATTTGTACGGCTTTAGTCAAAGATCCATCTTCTCTGCGCTGAAAAACTGCTAAATTTCCACCCGAATAATTTGCTACGATAACGTTATTTTCATCTACAGTAATGTAACATGGATCTGCACCGCCACTCGTTACTTTATTTATTAGCTTAAGTTTGCCTGTTGTTGCGCTGTATTTAAATGAGCTGACAGAACTTGTTGCGCCTTTTTCGTTTACGGCGTAAACAAATTTTTTATTTGGAGAAAGTGCCAAATAACTTGGGTTATCAACGTTTTTTGTAACGCTTTTTAAATTAGTTTTGCCTGTTAATGAATTAAAGTTGTAGGTGTAAATGCCTTCGCTTTTACCAGTATTTGTATAGGTGCCAATTAAGAGATTATAATCCTTCGTTTGCGCAAAAAGCGAGGTTACAATGATAAAAATAAATCCAAAAAGTAAGCTAAATTTCTTCATTGTAGTGGGTGTTGATTAAAAACAAATATGGCGAATAAAATTTAGATGATTTTTAAAAAAGTCTCAAACTCCAGCAAACAAAAAAGGCAACCTTTCGATTGCCTTTTTTGTTATTTTATTAAATGTTTAATCTGAATTAATTCATGTTCTTCCAAATATCTCCATCTACCTCGAGGTAAATCTTTTTTGGTTAAGTTACCATAAACAACGCGATCTAACTTTTCTACCGTATAACCTAAGTGTTCGAAAATACGGCGAACAATTCTATTTTTTCCACTGTGAATCTGAATTCCAATTTCTTTTTTAGTTCCACCTGCAACATAAGAAATGTTATCAGGCTTAATTAAGCCATCTTCTAACTCTAAACCAAAAGAGATTTTATTCAAATCGCCCTGCGATAAAGACTTGTCCAATTCTACATTATAAAGTTTAGTAATGCCATTTTTTGGATGAGATAACTTATCGGCTAAATCTCCATCATTGGTCATCAATAATAAGCCAGTTGTGTTGCGATCTAAACGACCAACTGGGTAAATACGCTCTCTACTTGCTTTATCAACCAATTGCATTACCGTACGGCGCTCCTGTGGATCGTCTGTAGTCGTAATATAATCTTTTGGTTTGTTCAACAATACGTAAACTTTTTTCTCGCGCTTAAGCAATTCGCCATTGTAACGAACTAAATCCTTAGCTGGATCAACTTTGTGCCCTAATTCTGTAACCGCTTCGCCATTTACGGTAACAACCCCAGCTGCAATTAATTCGTCTGCTTTACGGCGAGAGCAAATCCCTGCGTTAGAAATATATCTATTTAGGCGAATTAAGCCTTTATCTTCATTCGTTTTACGGCCTGGAGCAACAACCGTTCTCTCCGGTCGGTTAAATTCTGTATCTCTTGGTTGCGCATCTTCACGTTTTCTAAAAGGACGCGTATCGCCTTCTCTTGGCTCTCTCGGTTTTACATCTCTAGAACTTCCAGCGCTTGGCTTAAAGTCGTCTGATTTTGCACCTCTTGATTTGAAATCTTTATAGCCACCTTCTCTTGGTTTAAAGTCCCTCGATCCGCCATCTCTAGATTTAAAATCTCTTGATCCTTCTTCTCTTGGTTTGTAATCTCTAACACCACCTTCTCTTGGTTTAAAGTCCCTTGATCCGCCATCTCTAGATTTGAAATCTCTATCGCCACCTTCTCTTGGTTTAAAATCTCTTGCTCCACCTTCTCTTGTTTTGAAGTCTCTATCTCCCGTTCTCGGTTTAAAATCTCTCGAATCCCCATCCTTAGGCTTAAATGTTCTTTCGCCGGTTCTTGGCTTATAATCTCTTGCTCCACCTTCTCTTGATTTAAAATCTTTATCCCCTGTTCTCGGTTTGTAATCTCTCGATCCACCTTCCCTTGGTTTAAAGTTGCGATCTTCCGATCTTGTATTAGAATCTTTTGATTTGAATTCGCGGTCTCCAAATTTGAAACCTTTGGATTCGCCGTCTTTTGATTTGAAATCTCTATCGCCTGATCTTGGTCTGAAATCTTTTTTATCTCCGAAGGATTTTGATTTGAAGTCTTTTCCGTCTGAACTTCTAGGTCTGAAGCCATCTTTAGAATCGGATGATTTTTTGAATTTACTGTCTTTGTCGTCTGATCTTCTTCTATCAGATCCTGAAGAATTACTTCTTTCATCTGAATTTCGGTTGCCCGATTTGGACTTGTCATCCCGACTGTTCCTATTGTTTTTATTTATCATGATACGCTTTTAACCGCATTTAAAATGCGGGTTGCAAATTTAGGTAAAATTGATGACTAATACAATCGCTAATGCCGTAAAAATTAAGTCGCAAAACAGCTTCTAAAATAGGAAAAATCGTTTAAAAATCAAAATTTTAATCGTTGTTTAAGGCAGTTTAAACGGCGATTTCGGCGCTATTTCTTGTAACTGTTTGATAATCTGATTATTATTTTTTACCTTTGCCAACGTTTTTATATAAGTTCACCAAAAAAAGGAGGAAGATGTTAAAGAAACACATCGTACCATTATCGGTAGTGGCAACATTACTAATTGTGGCAAAAGTGTTCGCTTACCAAATGCCCTTAGCACAAAAAAGTCTTTTAAAAGAAGAGAAATTTAACACTACAATAACAAAAACTGATACTATAAAGGTAGAAGAGGTAAAGCCTCAATCTTTAATGTCTCAATTAAATTTTGCTGATGAAACCTTGCCTTTGGGCAACAAAAGGGTGGAAAGTAAAATGAAGAAAATTCTTGCTGCTCACACATTCGAGAGCACCCACACAAATCGCTTACATAAAAAAGCAGCAGAATGGTTTCCTGTAATCGAGCCCATTTTGGCAGCTCATGGAATTCCGAACGATTTTAAGTATTTGGCTCTGGTCGAATCTGGAATGAAATCTGGTGTTTCGCCAAAAGGTGCAGCAGGTATTTGGCAGTTTATGCCAGGTACAGCCCGCAGTTACGGTTTAAAAGTAAACGGTAATTTAGATGAGCGTTACAATCTACGTAAATCAACTATCGCAGCATGTAAGTATATTAAAGAAATGTACCGTGGCTTAAAAAGCTGGACATTAGTTGCAGCCGCTTACAATGTTGGTGATGGCCGACTGCGCAAGCAAATTAGAAATCAGAATCAGGATAATTACTACAAAATGAAACTTAACCGAGAAACAGGTGGTTACGTTTACAAAGTAATTTCGATGAAACAGATTTTAGAACATCCGGTACGCTACGGATACGAAAAAGAGCGTGTATTATTGGCCTATAACGGCGAATAATAATTTAAGATAAAGACAAGGCATTTGGTAAAACCGTTCTGAGCAATCAGAACGGTTTTTTTGTGCTGTAAATTTTCAAACCAAAAAAATTTAACATTATTCAAACGAATACTTGGCTTTTGGTGTAGCAGAATTGTTAAACGAATAAAAGTGCATCGATAACAGTTTAACCTTAAATACTTACGAATAATAATTAATGTAAATTTAAAGTCGGTATAGATGTATCTTCATTGCATAAATTTTTAAAAAAGCAATTGAAGTAAAAAAAATATCAAATGAAAAAACTAATCACTTTTATGATTATTACGATCTGCGCCAATGTAGTTTTGGCCCAGCAAAAATATTTTCCTTTTGTAATTAATGGCAAGCACGGTATAACTGATACTTTAGGTGCAGAAATTATTAAGCCTACTTATTACACTTCGAAAGTTATCGCCGCAAAAAACCAAATTTACCTGAAAAATTTTAGTGAAACACCTGATGCTATTTTTGATGCTAAAACGAATACGAAACAATTCTACGAAAGTGTTTATAATAATGAAGTTAAAATCGACGATATACCTTATACAATGATAGTAAATAAAGGTAAACGATATTTATTGAGTGAAGAAAGTGCTAAAATTATTAATCTAAAGGAAGATTATTCAGACTTTAAAAATGTTGGTAAGTACATTATTGCCAAATTTTATCCAAAATTTAATACGTCGAAAAGTGCAACTGTTTACAAGAATGGCGTTCCGATGCCACCTAAAATCGAACCATATCCTGCAGAAAACCTCGCAGTTTTAACCAATGATCAAACCTTGAAGTTATTGCTAAAGGGAGAATTTAAAAATTTCCTTCCGCTTTATAAAGCACCTGAGGAGACAAAACTAGAAGGTCCTAAAGAAGTGGAGGTGGTTTTGGTAAATTTAAATGATATAAATAAGAATCCTAATTTCGACTATATTTTATTTAATAAGGTGAACACCCACAGCTTATGTAATAGTAAAATGGTTTTGGTTAAAACTTTTGTTTTGGCAAAGGCTAATAAAGAGATGCTTTTAGCAGCATGCAAGAAAATTTTAAAGCAAAATATAAGCACAACTCCTAATGATAATTATGGATTTTCGCCTACGGTAATGGCTGCACCACCAAGTTCGGGCAGATACAGAGAAGATAAAAAAGAGGTAGTTGTAAAAAAGCCTTTTAAACCATTTTTTTATACGGAAAAATTAACAAGCGGAAATACACTTTTTGCATTACAGGAAACAGAGGAAATTAGTAATCATATTTTTGAAGCTAAAGAAGGTGTAGAAATTTTCTTAGACAAAGAAGAGCATACCATAAGGCTCAAAATTGAAGGTAAAGAAAACAGCGAATTTAGTTTCAATCCTAAAACTGGCGTTATTTATTTACCAAAGTCTTATCTAACGCTGTTGGGCATAACAGTGATTTAGCCTTTTCTATTAAACATAAAAATTATGATGAGAATTATCATCTTAATACTTTTAACTGTTTTTGCCAGTAATTTGGTAAAAGCGAGTGAATGCTATGATTACCATACAATTAGAACAACTAAATTGGTAACAATAGGTGGTAGTATGTATTTTCAATTTACCGAAAAAGACCAAAATGGTTTTACCTACGTACAACAAGAAAATAAGTTATTAAAAGGTATTGATGTAGCGAGCTATAAATTGTATGGCGAAGATGAAAGTGGATTTGTTTTTGCAGATAAATCTGGAGTATTCAACTTAAATAAAAATGAGCAGTACGATGGAATCGATGCTAAATTTTACAAAATTTTAAATGCAGGCGAAGGGGTAAAAAATATAAATGGAAGATTGTTTTTACTTAATGGTAAATGGAGTTTTATAAGCAACGCATATAACAAAACCACAAAATTTGATTTACCAAAATTGCCGTTGAATATTGTAAACGTCAAATCGTGGAGTAATGGTTTCTACGTTAAAGATGATAAAAATGTTTATGCCGTTAAGCTAGATATTTCCGACACTAAAAAATATCAGATAAAAATGCTTCCGGGTGTATCTCCTGCCGAGACCGTGTACTATGGGTGTTCGCCTGGTTTAAATGAAGATTATCTAGCAGATAAAAACACGATGTTTAGCATAAGAACAGATGGCGACTTCGTAGATATTACACAGCAGTTATACGCACTAGGCTTTAGCAGTGGATTTAATGCCATGAGATTATTAGATGCAAAAATTCCACTTTGGCAGACAGGAAATTTTATTTTAAAAAAAAGAGATGGTGCTTCTTCAACTCGTAAAAACCCGCTAACTGGCGAAGTTATTGATGTAGAATATGCGTATTCTTCGGCAAAGTTATTAGAGCCACAGGCGGGCGAAACGAGTTATACCTTTTTTAAAAATCATATCTACCCAATTTGGGATGATAATTTTAGTCTTCCATCACAAATAAAAATAAGCGCCAACCAATTGGTTGCTGTAGAAGGGAAACTGTTTAAAGGACCAGATTTTTATTATATGGGTAACACCGATAACTACAAAATTGCAAGTATCAATATCTCTGCAAATGCGAAATTTTATCCAGCCATACCTAGTTATAGTGGCTATTTGCCCAAAGCATTGGTAGATGGTAAATTTATTTATTTTATTGGTGAGCGTTTTGATTTGAAATCAGAAAATAAAAAAGCTTTAACAAGTAAGATCGTAAAACAATTAGGGTCATTTTATTTGTTCAATAATGCGCTACATGATGGAACCAAAAATTACCCTATAACGGCAGATTATGAATCCTTAACCTATTTAGGCTCATTTGTTGAAGTGATTAATGGTTGTGCCGGCGATATGCCAAATACCCCACAAGTAGAAGTAGTGTATCATCACTTTTTTAAGGATGCAGATAATGTCTATTATTTCAATAGTCGCGACCATAACTGGCAGGTGATTGAAACGGCAAATGGGACTGATTATGAAGCAAACGACTACGCTGGCATGAAAGCGCTCCACAAAATTAAGAATGTAAAGTTTGCCATTGAAGCAAAGGTAATTACAAGCACAAACTATTCTCTGCTTGCAATTTGCGTGGTGGTATTGGGATTAGCGGGTTTTGTTATATTCAAAAAAAAATAAATTCATACATTTTATTCTCGAGAGGCAAAATCAATGTAATTGCAAATACGGGGATAATTTCAATCTTTTTAAGGAACCATTATACTTGTAACTGAAATAAAGATGTATAAAAAAAGCTTAAAAGCAAATATAAACTCAATTGCATCGCATATTACCGAAAGCTATACGCTTATACATTGGGCAAAATTATTTGTCCAAAATTTAATAGGTTTGAACAAAAGCTGATGCTTTCCAATTAAACTTTTTTTATTAAACAACAATCGAAATGACCGTAACTTACATGATGTTGGCTTTTACAGCCATTTTTTTAGGGGGTACTTACCTTAACTATAGGCATTGCCTTAAAAAGGGCACAGAATTTAGATATAAGCCAATTTTTTTGATAATAATTTGTCTCTTGTTCATACTATCTTTATATGGTAGCATAATGAGCAAACCTTTTGGGGAAATTGTTCCTTTTATTAGGTAATTATTTTTAGAGGCTATTGAGCATGTAGATTTTTGGGTGGATTATATTAACCTAATTTAATGATAATACTGATTTTTGTCTTTTAACTTTCGACTTTTAACTTTTTGTCTTTGTTCTTTTATCTTTGTTGTTTATTTTTCAAAATGTTTAAACTGCAAATCGATAAAATTATTAATCAGCCAGGAGATAATATTACGCTCCAATTAATGCCAGTTGATGGTAATTACCCCAAATACCTTGCTGGTCAGTTTTTATCGTTGGTTTTTGAAGGCAAGCATAAAGAGATTAGAAGATCTTATTCTTTCAATAGTTCTCCTGATGTAGATGAGCCACTATCTATTACGGTAAAACGTGTAGAAAATGGCGAAATCTCTCGTCTGCTGCATCATAAAACTGCAGTAGGCGATGTGCTTAATGCATTAGCACCGCAAGGGATGTTTAGCTATCAAATTGATGAACATTTAGAGCGTGATGTTTTTTTATTTGCTGCGGGTGTTGGCATTACGCCGTTGTTTTCGATTTTAAAAACTGCATTGGTACTTGAAAAGACATCAAAAATTACATTGGTTTACAGCAATCGATCAAAAGAAAATACCTTGTTTTATGATGAGTTGGTGGATTGGCAAGAAAAATATCCCGATAGGTTAAAAATTGTTTGGGTATTTAGCAACAGTAAAAACTTGCTCACCGCTAGGTTAAATAAATTTTACATTATTAAACTTTTAAAGGAAAACTTACTGTTAGGAAATAACAACGCCATATTTTATACCTGTGGACCCATAATTTATATGGATTTATGCAGAATTACCCTATTGGGAATGGGTTTCGATATTAGCCAAATTAAGCGAGAAACTTTTGTGTTGCCCGAAGATGAGGTGGATGAAGATGACGCGTCTGAAGCTAAAGAAACAGATAAAAATACCTATTCAATTATTTTGAACTTTCAGGGGGAAACTTACAACTTGGATATTCCGTGGCCGAAGCGAATTTTAGATGTAGCGCTTGAACATAAAATTAAGATCCCATATAGTTGCCAATCTGGCGTTTGTAGCACCTGCGCTGCATATTGCACAAAGGGCGGTGTGCGTATGGATTATAACGAAGTATTAACCGATGATGAGCTGGCGAGTGGGCGTGTTTTAGTGTGCACTGGTCACCCAACAGAAAATGGAACAACGATAGAGTGGTAAGGTTAATAACTTGAGTTCGGTAATTAAAAAAGCTAAAGAATTTGATTTGGGCGCTTTAATTCCAAAGTTTGGGGCCTATATTTTTGGCATAAAAAGCCAAAAAAGGATGGCGCTTCCATCGTTAACGCTAACTAGTATATAAAAAATACCATTCTTATAGTTTAAATCACATTTAATAACCCACCTCAGCTTAATATTAAGCGCAATAAAGTTTTATGCTCGTAAATTAGCCAATAGGATGTAACGTGCGCGATATTTGCAAAACTAATTGTGTAATTCCCTCGACCGCTATTTGTAAACCCACACAAAATATTAAGAAGGCCATTATGTTGTTAATTATTTTCTCTCGTTCTGAGCCTAAATATTTAATTAATCGGTTTGCATTGATATAACAAATAAAAACCAAGAAGCACATTGCAATTACTGCAATTAATATGGCACTGGTGTTTATGATATATTGGCTGATATTTTTACTTGCACCATGTGCACTTAATGTGAAAAGAACTGATATCGTTCCGGCGCCCGTAGTAAGTGGGAAGGTGATTGGATAAAACAATTTACTTTCTAATTGATGACTTAAATCTTCGTTTTCATTAATTGTTTTGTCGATGTTGTTTTGTTTCGATGGACTTAGGAAATCCCAGCCTGTTTTGCATATCATGGTGCCACCTGCCAATTGAATAATTGGAATGGTTACGCCAAATAATTCTAAAATCCAATGTCCGGTTAACAACGTGAACAAACAAATACTAAATGCATATAATGCAATTCGCTTTACGGCACTTATTCTATCTTGCTTATTTAAACCAGAAAAATACGGACTTACAATAAAAGCGGTGCCAATAGGGTTAATTACAGGAAAAAGTGCAATAAACCCCGCAAACGTAAAGTGGATGAGGGTATAAAAGTTAAACATCATTTAATTTTTAAATGTTTTTAAGTTGCTTAATAATGGGTTGTATTATTATTTAAAAAAACAATATACTTTAATATTGGTATGCAGTGATCATTTTATTTAAGAAACCGTTGTTACAATTTGTAAATGACCCCATTTAATCGCCTCAAATTCTATTTTTCTCTTTTGGGTGTTATCGGCTTTATTGTAAATCAATTCTATGCTTGTTTCAAAATGGTCAAAATAAACCAACCAAGGAGATAGGAGTTGATCTGTGAAAATTATGGCCAAATTGTTTAATTCATGTTGTTCTTTTTCAATGAAGGTAATTTTTAGCTCTATTTTATACGAGTTTTTGAACTTATGATAGGGTTCAATCTTTTCGATTTCCCAAAGTTCACCCAACTCATTTTTTATAACCCCACTTAATATTTCAGCTTCTGCCTTGTTTTTTAGGTTTTCTGTTATAATTGTGAGAAACATGGTTTTTAGTTCTATCATGTTTTTTTATAATTTAGGGAGCCTTAAATGCACGAATACTGTTTGTGATAGTATCATTTGATCGTATCAAATATAAAATTTAATATCATTTATTCCACGTTTCTCTAAATTGCGAAACCGCCAACCAAAAATAAACGTTTATTGTTTTATGAAAATACAATTACGTTTGCTTTTATTTCTTAGTCTATGTTCTCAGTTTGTGGTTGCTCAAAATGTAGATCAAGATTCACTTCAAATTATCAGGCAATCTGCCAATAAAGAATACATCAACGTGTATAAAGAAAATGCAGATTTTTCTTACACTTCTCCGAAGGGCGAACTCGGGGCGCCATCAAAATATGTTATTAACGGGCGGTTAACGGGTACTTTCATGTTATATGGAAGTTATAAATCCCCAGTTGCTTTTTCATTATTATCTGATTATACGGTACGTGTTAGAGAGGAATTTTCTGCCGGTGTTAGAACACCGAGTTACAGGTTTGGTGGTATTTTTTACGCTAGGTTAAATCCTGATCCTACAAATTACAAATATGGCGAACTGGCTTTTACGCATCATTCTAACGGGCAAGATGGAGATGCAATTAATCCTGACGGAACTATAAATACAAAAACAGGAAATTTTAACGCTAATAGTTTGACCCTATCTTACCGTTTCGGGCATTTTACATCAAATAGTTTAGGGCAAGATTATTATTCCATAAATCAAAGAGTTGGTTTCCAATGGTATAAGTTTTTTAGATATGAGCCTGCCCTCGATCGTGGCTATGGTTTTACACGTTTACTTTACAATTTTTCGCTACGTAAATATGGAGAAATTGAGAAAAAGATGAAAGGCAAAGACAGCTTTACATCAGAGAAGGAAATTTGGCGCATCAATACCGAAGTTTCTTATGCGATTAATAAAATTCCATCAAAAAACTTAGTAAATATTTCCAAAAGACTTAATGCCGAAGTTAATTTTAATTACAGTTTTCCGTTTATGAACAATGTATTTTTAATGGCTGCGGTTGGGTATTATGGAGAAGATAATTACAACATTTACTTTCAAGATCATTATGGTTATTTGCGTTTGGGATTATCATCTGGATTTCTCAGAAACAGAACCCGAAAAATGACAAAATAACATCTATTAGAGAAGTGATTATGCTTTTAGTTTTTCAATAAATATTAGCAATAAATCTGTCGACCTCGGCGAACAAAAAAATGTAGAATTGTATGGTGCGAGTGTTTATTTACTGTAGTTTTCTTTTTTGCGGACTTTGTCGGTTCGAGAAAAACGAAATTATTTCTACCTGATTTTTGACGAAACGATAGTACAATGTATTATGTTTTAAGATCACCACTCTGCGGATATCCTTTTTAATATCAGAAACTTGAAATAAGTAAGGATTGTGAGAAATGAAAATTAGCGTCTCTTCAAGTTTCAATGCAAGATTACGCAATTCTTTATCAGTCCAATTTTTTTTAAGATATTCAATAGTATTTTCTAACTCTTTTAGAGCAAAGTCAGTCCAAAAAACGCTATAACCATTTTTCATAAAGCTTTCTTGCGTTTGAATGTGGTTTTAATTTTCCTGATTCTGCATCTTTTAACCCTAGCTCAACAGAATCTTTTTCAGTTTCAGAAATTGAATCCCACCAATCTTTATTTTCCGTTTTTCTTAAATCCATTATTTTTTCTAAAATCGTCGAATCTTCAACGGTTGATAGCCATTGAATGAGTTCGAGTTTTTTGTTGAGTATATTTAATTCAGTATTCATAATGCAGATTTTAGTAAATCAAAAGTACAAAATATTTCTAATGGCAATTCGATCGTTTTGTTAAGCTATATAGAAACGTTTTGAAACTTTTAAAGTTCTATTTTTAATCAAAATATTCGTAATAATCCTATATCATTATAAAATCCACACTTAAATGTTTAGAAATATTCTTTTCAAAAACATAAAACCATTGTCTCTTTTTCAACGTTTATGCATGAAGTGAAAAGCAATCGCTTTCTGCTGTAATTTGCGTTTGGGACCATCGTCGGAATTTCTCAGAAATAGCACCCGAAAAATGACAAAATAACACCTATTAGAGAAGTGATTACACTTTTAATTTGATAAAATTTTTAGCATTTTTGCAGATTGATATTTAGTCTTTTTTGAGGCCGAATTTCTCTTAATTTTTCAATAAAATATGAGCAATAAATCTATCGACCTCGGCGAGCAAAAAGATGTAGAAGTGTATGGTGCGAGGGTACATAATTTAAAAAATATAGATGTAAGTTTTCCAAGAAACCAACTTGTTGTTATTACAGGATTAAGTGGTAGCGGAAAATCTTCTTTGGCTTTTGATACCATTTATGCTGAAGGACAACGTCGTTACATGGAAACTTTTAGCGCATACAGTCGCCAGTTTATGGGCGGTATGGAGCGCCCTGATGTAGATAAAGTTTCTGGCTTAAGTCCGGTTATTGCCATTGAGCAAAAAACAACGAGTAAAAATCCACGCTCAACGGTGGGTACCATTACCGAAATTTACGATTTTTTGCGTTTACTATTTGCTCGTGTTGCCGATGCCTATTCTTACAATACCGGCGAGAAAATGGAGCGGATGAGTGAAGATCAAATTCTCCAAAATATTTTTAATAAATTTAATAACGTGGCTGTAAATATATTGGCGCCAGTTGTTAAAGGTAGAAAAGGGCATTATCGCGAACTTTTTGAGCAAATTAGAAAGCAAGGTTTTACCAAGGTGCGTGTAGATGGCGAGATAAAAGACATTATCGCCAAAATGCAGGTTGATCGCTATAAAATTCACGATATTGAAGTGGTTATTGATCGTTTAATTATCGATGAGAAAGATAAAAAACGCCTGTTAGATTCTTTACAAATTGCCATGAAAATGGGTAAGGGTGTAATTAAAATAAGCGATATCAATAACAACGTTGCGCATTTTAGTAAGTTTTTAATGTGTCCAACAACGGGTATTTCTTACGATGAACCACAACCGAATAGTTTTTCATTCAACTCGCCTTATGGGGCTTGTGAAACCTGTAATGGTTTGGGCTACATTTTTGTTGTTGATAAAGAATCAGTTATGCCAAATACTAAACTAAGTATTTTAAATGGCGGTTTAGCACCACTTGGCGAATATCGGGATACTTGGATGTTTCAAGTGCTCAAATCTTTATCTAAGAA
Organism: Pedobacter changchengzhani; assembly: GCF_004354365.1. Classification (GTDB taxonomy): domain Bacteria; phylum Bacteroidota; class Bacteroidia; order Sphingobacteriales; family Sphingobacteriaceae; genus Pedobacter; species Pedobacter changchengzhani. The sequence goes on along the minus strand of NZ_SJCY01000012.1, from coordinate 60,737 downwards.
ATATAACTTTTCGCTATCCACGCCGATAGAAAAATTAAGCGATGAAGTCATTCAAATTATCTTAAACGGAAGTCCGGATTTGATAAAGGTTGAAGTAGAATATAATAAGTGGAACGTTCAGAATTATAACATCACTTTTGATGGGATAATTAAGATGTTGGAAGAGCAGAATGAGAAAAAGAGCGAATCTGCAACTGATGACATGGATACTTTTCGGAAACTTAAAACTTGTCCGGAATGCCACGGAGCACGCCTAAAGAAAGAAAGTTTACATTTCAAAGTTGATGGAATGAACATTTTCGAGTTGGCATCGATGGATATTACCAGCCTTTTTAAATGGTTCGAAAATGTTGATGAACGACTTAGCGAGCGCCAGAATATTATTGCCAAAGAAATTTTAAAAGAAATAAAAGCCAGAATCGGATTTCTAACGGATGTTGGTTTAACGTATTTAACGCTAGACAGAACCGCACGAACATTATCTGGTGGGGAAGCGCAGCGTATCCGTTTGGCTACACAAATTGGTTCGCAATTGATGAATGTAATGTACATTTTGGATGAGCCTAGTATTGGTTTGCACCAACGGGATAACGAACGCCTAATTAATGCGCTAAAAAACCTTCGCGATTTGGGTAATACTGTTTTGGTGGTAGAACACGATAAGGACATGATTTTGGAGGCCGACTGGGTAATCGATGTTGGACCAGGAGCAGGCATACATGGCGGACAGGTTGTTGCTGAAGGTACAGCGAAACAAATTTTAAAGTCGAATACTTTAACTGCGCAATATCTAAACGGTAAAAAATCTATCGAAACACCTAAAGAACGGCGCCAAGGCAATGGACACAAGTTATCCATTATCAAAGCGAGTGGAAATAATTTAAAAAATGTTTCAGTAGATTTTCCATTGGGTAAATTTATTGCCGTTACCGGAGTTTCTGGAAGTGGTAAATCGAGTTTAATAACCGAAACTTTATATCCAATTTTAAACCACCATTTTTTTAGGGCGAAGAAAACGCCACTTCCTTATGAGAAAATTGCGGGATTGAAAGAGATTGACAAGGTTATCGAAATCGATCAGGCACCAATTGGTAGAACGCCGCGTTCAAATCCATCTACTTACACGGGTGTTTTTTCTGATATTAGAAATCTTTTTGTACAACTTCCTGAGGCGAAAATTAGAGGTTATAAACCAGGCCGTTTTTCATTTAACGTAAAAGGTGGCCGTTGCGAAACTTGCCAAGGTGGCGGAATGAAGGTTATAGAAATGAATTTTTTACCCGATGTACAAGTACCTTGTGAGGAATGTGGTGGTAGAAGATACAATCGTGAAACGTTAGAAGTTCGCTATCGCGGAAAATCTATAAGTGATGTGCTTGATATGAGCGTAGAAGATGCTTGTGTTTATTTTGAACATATTCCGAACATTTATCGTAAAATAAAAACACTAAAAGATGTTGGTTTAGGTTACGTAACTTTAGGTCAGTCGTCGGTTACTTTATCAGGTGGTGAGGCTCAGCGGGTAAAACTGGCAACCGAACTTTCTAAAAAAGATACTGGAAAAACGTTCTACATTTTGGATGAACCCACAACTGGTTTGCACTTTGAAGATATAAATGTGCTTTTGGGTGTATTGCAAGAATTGGTAAATAAAGGAAATACCATTTTAGTAATTGAGCATAATTTGGATGTGGTAAAAGTAGCTGATTGGGTAATCGATTTGGGTGAAGAAGGTGGAGCAGGCGGTGGCCGAATTTTATTTGAAGGCACGCCAGAAGGTTTAATTGAAAACCCAATAAGTTTAACTGGAAAGTTTTTGAAAAAGGAAATGGCAGTTTAAAAAAAACACCCCATAAAAAAAACCTGCAAGTTTTAAATTTGCAGGTTTTTTTTTGAAATTGTATGATTATGCTTGTGCCTCTAAATATTGAGCGTAGCAATAGCCTTCTTCTCCGTCAGTGGTGCGAACTAACCACCATAAATCATTACTTCTGTTTACCAAAGTAATAATTTCACCATGTGCTGCTTTACCAACAATTGGCTGGTCTGTTCCCGGGCCTTTACGAATGTTTAAGTTACTGCTTTGGGTAATTACTTTTGCATGTGTTACCGCTACGTCTACAGCAACATTCACATTTAAAACTAAATCCCCTGAGGCAAAATTTGGATCAATCTGGTTGTAAATATCCCAAAGATTATCTTTAGTAGCGCCATCAGCAGCGGTACCATCAACGTATAAAATACCATCTTGTTCGCGAACAGCTAAATCACTAATGCCTGCACTAGTTGCTGCATCCGTTAATGCTTTATATTTTTCTTGTAATGCCATGATTTAGCTTATTTAATCGTTAATTTATTTTCAATTTTTTTAGGTTTTAACGCACTCAAATGTTGCATTAAAGTAATCAACGATGCTTTATTCAGTTCGCCTGTAAGGGTAACAACGCCATCCTTAACATCTGCTTTTACACTTGGGAAATCTTTCGTTGCGTCGGCTACATTTTTCATTAAATCAGCATCGCCAGCAATAACTACTGGCATCATTGGTTTTACTGTTAAATTGTTCATAACAGCTTTTACACCTTTTTCTGCTTTGGCAATTTCTTCTGCTTTAGCTTTCGCTGCATCATCTGCAACTTCACCAGTAAGTGTTACATCGCCCTTGGCTACAGCAACAGTAACATCTGCGGCCTCTTTTGCTTGAATTGCAGATTGAATAGCTGCATCTTTTGGACCACAGCCTACAAAAAATAATGTAGATGCAATCATTACGGTTGTTAAAAAATTTGTTGTTTTCATCCTTTATGTTTATTTATTAATTAAAAGCATTTCAATTTGGAATTGCGTTGTTGTTGCTATTCCAATAGTCTAGGGATGACTTACCAACAAACGAATATAAGAAAGTGTTTAACAAGAAAGGAAAGTAAATGATTTTTTTATTCACATTGTGAATGGGTAGCGGTAGTAATGAGTATCAAAGTTAATAACTCTAAATAACACGTTGCACAACAGCGTTAGTAACTTTCGATTAAGAATTTTCTTTCAATTTCCTTAGGCATTATCTCGTTCTTTTTTGCAAATCAGCAATCGTAATACTTATCATTCTTCCAATCGGCTCTTTACCTCGATAAGTAATCACTCGGATTAAATTTGCATCTTTTGGTGGTGTTAAAGCTGCAACATACTTAGGGTAAAAACGATCTGGGCTCGAATTATCGAAACTATAATAAATATCTAATCCTTCAATTTCAGTTGTTAATTCGATAGAAAGTTGTTTATCTGCACTTCTTTTAACGGTAAAAATCGGGTCGTAAATTGCGGGTGCGTATTTTGTTTCGCTAAAATTTAAACGCTTAAAATGCGCTTCAGTTTTTTCTGCAAAAGTTGTCCAATTCTTTTTTTCATTTGGCGACCAAACTGATTCTGCAATTGCGAAACCTCGTGGCCAAGTCATATATTCGGCTTGGCGAATGTTATAAACCTGTTCGGTCCAAAGGTTTGCTTGTGCGCCCATAACATATTTTGTATCAATTTCTGGCGGGAGTGGATTAAACTGATAAACTTTATTTAAACGCAACGAAGCATATACTTTTGGCTCAGTTGCTACGTCTGCCTGCATATAATCTAGGTAGGCAAAATCAGTCGGGCTCATTACAACGTTGTGCTTTTCTCTTGCAGCCTCAATACCATATTTCATTCCTCGCCAACTCATTACGGCTGCGGTAGGTGAAATACCTCCCTCTAAAATTTCATCCCAACCGATAAACTTTTTACCTTTAGAAAGTACAATTTGTTCTACGCGTTTCTCAAAATAAGCCTGCACTTGCGGGATTGTTTTAAGTCCTTCTCTCACCATTAATTGTTTAATTACATCACTCTTTTCCCAATAATTTCTCGGTGCTTCATCGCCACCCATGTGGATATATTCAAAAGGAAATAGCTGTGCAATTTGAGTAATCACGGTATCTAAAAATCCATAAACTTTTTCATTAGCGGGACAAAGCGTATTATCTACCATCGCCAATGGTGGTGCGCCTCTGCTCCAATCCATTATTTTTTCTCCAGATCTTACCTTGTAATTTACGGCCTCTGGCGTGCAAGAAAGTTCGGGGTATGATGCAATAATTGCTAAACTGTGCCCAGGAACATCAATCTCTGGCAAAATATTTACAAATCTATCCTTTGCGTATTGAACCAACTCTTTTATATCATCCTGTGTGTAAAAGCCACCATAAGTACGTGGTTCATCAGCCGTAGGCGGAATAAAATCGCCAAAAGTACCAGTCTTTTTAACATTCCATGCGCCTATTTCAGTAAGTTTTGGTAAGCCTTTAATTTCGATCCGCCAACCTTCATCATCAGATAAATGGAGATGTAAAAGATTAAATTTATACTTTACCATCGCATCAATATATTGCTTTACTTCTTTTTTGGTAAAGAAATGACGGGCAACATCAAACATCAATCCGCGCCAGCCGAGTTTGGGATAATCAACCACATCAACACATGGTAATTTCCATTCAAAATTTTGCACTATTTCTTTACTTTCTATCTGTGCCGGAAATAATTGTAATAATGATTGCACACCGTAAAAAATGCCAGCAGGTTTATTCGCTATGATTACAATTTGCGTTGGATTTACATTTAATCTATATCCTTCGTTTCCCAATTGCGGATCGTTACCAGTATTTAAAATAAATTTAACGGTAGGGTGGGGCGCATTATTCAAAATGCTCACAAATTTCCCAGTGGCGGTAGTGATCCGGTTAGTTAAGAAATCGATAGATTCTTTTAAATCCACACTTTTTGGTGCTTGAATAATTACATTTTCGGGAAGTTTAAAAGCCCCGGGCTTCATTAAAAGCGAAACCGGTTCGGGTATAATAGAAACAGCTTTTGTGGCTAATAAATCTGCTCCGCTATCTTCTGTTTCGCTTACATAACCCTGAGCGGATAACTGTGTAACAAAAAAACAAGAAACGACGATTAAAAATAATTTATTCATTAAAATAAAACTTTTGTAGTGAAGGTTGATAATTCATCAAAAATGCTCAAAATAAAACAAATATTTAGTTTATGATGTCATATTCACCATCATTGCGCCAATAAAAGCATTTAATACTTTCATACTAAGTGGGCTGTTTTGATCTTTCATTCGTTCAGGATGCCACTGTACATAAAGCGCAAATGATTTTTGATCAGGATTAAAACGCTCAAGTGCTTCTGCTACACCATCTTTAGATAGTGCGCTTACTACAAAACCTTTGCCTATTTTAGCTAAACTTTGATGGTGGTTGCTATTTGTAAAACCAATATCAACACCTAAAATAGTATTTAACCACGATGAGGGATCAATTTGTATTTCGTGATATCGATCTGCATTGTCGAGCATTTTACCGTGGTTAAATTTGCCCCAAGTTGTTAAATCTGGAATTAATGTGCCTCCGAAAAACACGTTTGCAACCTGCATTCCTCTGCAGATTCCTAAAATTGGGATTGCATTTTTTTCGGTGTAGGCTAAAATTTTAAATTCAAATTCATCCCGCTTTTCATCAATATCATCTTCGTAGCAGTAAGGATAATATTCTTCCATATTATAAAATTTTGGATGAACATCCTCTCCGCCCGTTAACAATATGCCGTGGCATTTCTCAATTTCATTAAAATTATCATGTTGATGGCCTATTTTAATGATCTCTATATTTTTATTGGCAGTTAAAATCCAGTTTCGGTAAGTTTCAAATTTGCTACAATCAGTTACGCCGATAATTATCTTTCCCATTCAGTGGCTAAATTACGATTTAAGCCCAATGCTTCAAAATTCATACTTGTTAATGTTAGCAACTCATTTCTTAAGGCTTTAAATTATGAAACTATTAGAACTTGAACATGTTATCTTCGTACTATGCAAACACTACTTACTTCATCGCAAATGCGCAAAGCGGATGAATTTACCATTGCCAATACGCCAATTACATCTATCCATTTAATGGAAAACGCAGCGGAGGCATTTGTAAAGAGTTTTTCCAAAGATGAAGGTGACGAGAACAAAAACATCGCTGTTTTTTGTGGAAAGGGAAATAATGGGGGCGATGGACTCGCAATAGCTCGGATATTATCCAGTTCGGGTTACCAAAATATTAAGGTATATGTTGTAGATTTTGGTAAAAAGCAAAGTGATGATTTTGCAATAAACCTGCAACGATTAGCAGGAACAAAATGTAAAAAGTACACGATAAATAGCTTAATTGACGTTAAAAACATCACAGCCGATATTGTTATTGATGCCATTTTAGGTTCGGGATTGAACAAGCCTTTAACTGGAGATTTTGCGAAACTGGTGCAATTTATAAATGCATTAAAAGCTAAAATTTATGCTGTAGATGTGCCAACAGGATTTTTTGCGGATGGCATACTTCCGAAAGAATACAATGGCATATTAGCATACAAAACAATTTGTTTCCAACGACCCAAAATTAATTTTTTCTTCCCCGAGTCGATAACTGCAACGGAGAATTTTGAAGTGGTTAATATCGGCTTAAATGAAAATTTTATTCAGCAACAGCATAGTGATTTTTATGTAATTGAACGAAGTGATGCAGTAAAGATTTTACAGCCACGCAAGCGATTTAGTCACAAAGGTAGCTACGGCCATGCTTTAATTATTGCTGGAAATACCAATACGATGGGCGCTGCATTGTTATGTTCGATGGCGTGCTTACATGCTGGCGCAGGATTAACTACTGCTTACATCCCCGAAACAGGGTTGGTGGCTCTGAATACGCTTTTGCCAGAAGTGATGTTTCTTCCACGGGATGAATATTCGCGAATCGAAAATCCTTCAAAATATCAAGCAATTGCTGTTGGTCCGGGTTTAGGTATTTCTGAAGTTAATGAGAAATTGCTAGAAAGGTTGTTCGATTTTGAAAAACCGTTGGTAATTGATGCAGATGCGATTAATATATTGGGCGAAAATCCAGATTTGTGCTCGAGAATCCCTAAAAATTCTATCCTTACGCCACATATAAAAGAGTTCGATCGTTTATTTGGTAAACATGATAATTGGTGGGATCGGGTGCAAACGGCGAGAAAGCAGGCCGAAAAGTTGGAGGTTGTTATTTTGCTTAAAAATCAATATTCGTTTGTATGCGCACCAAATGGGAAGGTTTATATTAATGAGACTGGTAACCCAGCCATGGCACAAGGTGGAATGGGCGACGTATTAACAGGTATTATCGCATCATTTATTGCGCAAAGTTACTCCTCAGTTGATGCTAGTATTTTAGCTTGTTATATTCATGGGAAAGCTGGAGATACCCTTGCGAAAAATAACATAGTGGTAACCGCTTCAAACGTAGCAAATGAGATTTCTCATGAATTGAAAAATCTCATTTGCTTTAAAAAATGACCAAGAATTAATATATAAATCTAAGGTTTTTAAACGCCGCCCATCACGGTAAGTTTATCCATTGTAGGGTTTGTGCTTCCGCCCATTGGCTCTAACGTTACTGCAAATGCTTGCGCCCGATCAATAGTTTGCATTTTCAATATTGCCTCGTTTGAGGTAGAATCTTGCTTACCAAACATACCTAAACTAACTGGTTTTCCGTTTACTAAAGCCCAAAGTTGATATTCATGTTGCGCATCGGCTTTTGGTAAATCCATCGCCACATAATTAATCAGCACGCTTTTATCAGTTTTGTTCCAATAAAGTTTCATGCTAGATTTTGGGCTGTAAGCTTGTCCTTGCATTCTTATAGTTGCCCATTCTTTACTATCGGCCATTGCGGCAACATTTTCGAGTCCTTTGTTCTCAAATTCTAAATGACTAACCACGCCTGCAAACTTTTGCTTATCAGTATTTAGGCTAGCAATTTGGTCATGCGCATCATTTAGCTGATTGTAAACCGAAAATAAAGCTACGGTACTCATCACCAGTAATGCAACGCAAGCAACAAGTGCAAACTTTAATGATCGTAATTTGCCATGGTTAGGATCTAACTTCACGATTTTCGGTTCTTGGGCAGTTGATTTAACGTCGGTCGCTTGTGTATCAACATCATCAACTTTCAAACCTAATTTTTCAAATAATTTTGTTTCTACTTCTGCAGAAGGTTCTACTGGATTTTGAACAGCGTACTGTTCCATCGCTTTTTCAATGGCAACTATTTCCTGTTTCACTTCAGGATGTTGCGAGGCCATTTGTTCTACTTGTGCACTTTCTTCAGGCGATAAATCTCCTAAAACGTACAGCTCAAGTACTCCAGATTCGATATATGCTTTTATGTTTTCCACGGTTAATTAAAATACTTTCTCAATTCAATAATAGCCAAACGAATACGGGTTTTTACCGTCCCCAATGGCAGATTTAGCTCTTCTGCAGCTTCAACATGTGTAAAGCCCTTGTAATAAACTAAGTTAAGTACTGCCTGTAAATCAGGTTTAAGTCCTTCTACAAGTTGCTTCACTCCAAGTATATCTGGATTAAAAGTAACCTTGTTTTGCTCATCAACAAAACTTACGTTATTTTCTATATCTTGGTTTTTTTGAGAATTCTTAAAATCTTTTGATCGCAACTTATCTATAGATAGGTTACGGGCAATGTTCATCATCCATGTAAACAAGCGTCCTTTATTGTTATCGTAATTTGAGGCAGATTGCCATATTTTTACGAAGGTTTCTTGTAATACATCTTCGGCGAGTTCAGTATGTGTGATAATTCGCGAAATAACGCCGTAAAGCGATGCTGAATACATACTGTACAGCACTTTTAGCACTTTTGGATCTTTCGATTGAAGTGCTGAAACCAATTCAGGCTCGGTTAGAGTTAATTTTTTTGTTGCGTTCACTACGGTTTGTAAGATACAATACTGAACATCAAAACTGAAAAAAAGTTTTGCGTTTCAATTCCTGTAAGGAGTTTGATTTATTAAAATTATTTATAATTAATTGCAAGTTATAAAATTCCTTCAATTGGGAAGAGATGTTTTTCTGCATGGTATGATGACCTTACTAAAGGGCCACTTTCCACGTACTTAAATCCTTTCTCCATACCAACTTCTTTATACATGGCAAAAGTATCAGGATGGATCCAATCTACAACAGGGTGGTGGTTTTTGGTAGGCTGTAAATATTGGCCTAACGTTAAAATGTGTACGCCGTTTGCAACCAAATCATCCATTGCTTCAAAAATATCTTCTTCAGTTTCACCTAATCCAAGCATAATACCTGTTTTAGTTCTTAATTTAAATTCAGAAATTCTTTTTAATGCTTCTAAACTTCTATCGTATTTTGCTTGTATGCGAACTTGTTTTGTTAAACGTTTAACGGTTTCCATGTTGTGAGAAACAACTTCTGGTCTTTCATCTAAAACACGATATAAATTATCCCATTGCCCTCTAAAATCAGGTATGAGTGTTTCTAACGTGGTAATCGGACTCTCTTTACGGATCGCTTGAAGCGTTTCTGCCCAAATGATTGAGCCTCCATCTTTCAAATCATCACGATCTACCGATGTAATTACGCAATGTTTTACACCCATTAATTTTACTGAGTTTGCTACGCGGTTTGGTTCATCAACATCAACTGCCAAAGGCCTTCCGGTAGCCACCGCACAAAACGAACAACTACGCGTACAAATATTTCCTAAAATCATAAATGTTGCGGTACCTGCACCCCAACATTCGCCCATGTTAGGGCAGTTTCCGCTTTCGCAAATGGTATGTAATTTATGGGTATCAACCAAACTGCGTACCTGTGCATATTCTTTCCCAATTGGCAATTTTACACGAAGCCAATCTGGTTTTCGCTTAACTTCAGCTACAGCAGGTATTACAGGTAAATCAATCATAAGGCAAAGTTAACGAATAGGATTGAAATGTTGAAATGTTGAAGTGTTTGAAAGGTGTAATGTTTTACCTGCCTATTCATTTTTTTAAGGATTAGGAAAGCACGGCCTGTTTAAGGAAATTCGGTCCGCTCCGTCTTTACGCTGTATCTTTTTTGTTTAGTCATCCGATGAATATATGCAACGTGCCAATATTCATCGGATGACTAAAAAAACAAAAAAGGATGCCGCTGCAATACGGTTTAAAAAATCAGAATTTGTACTGCTATTTTTGGTCGCAAAGCCTAAAGCAATTTGCCGATTTTTTTTTAGGAGGAACAAAAACGCTAGGTGCAATACTGTAGTTGTTGATGATCGAATTTATTAAACGTGTTTTTGCGTGTTATAATTTATCCAGCTCATGGCAATAAAATAAAGCCCATTGAAGAAATAATACATATTGTATTTGTTGGCGAAAACCCTAAACATGGATGAGTTGAACGCTAAAATAGATGCAATTGCAATAACTAAAATAAACAGCAATAACATACAGCCACCGCTGGTGGTATTTTTTTCTATTTGCTTTTGATTAGCGAAAATGAGGTGATAAATTACATTTAAATACGCAAAAATTACGATGTAGAAAATTTTGGGGATGGGGTTGATTGTATATAACCCAGAAATGATTAACGAGAATATAACGGTTATTAAAATAGCGGCCGACTTACCCATTTTCTTATCACTTACTGCTTCTGGAATTAAAGTAAGCGTACAAGTGAAAAATAAAATAGCGAAATAGGTGTATTCAATTTTTTCGTTTACCTGCCATTCTGTTGCGCAAAGGTAAAATTGAAATATGGCTACCCCAATTAAAATAAATATAGGTAAATAATTAACGGGCAATGCTTTTCGCAATGCCATATCTGCTTTGTACTTTGTTTTAATCTGTTCAAAAATATCAGGATTTTCTTTCATTTTTTCCTTTGCATTTTTATGGACTGACCCCTTAAAGTTGGACAAAGCTAATGATTAATATTTTTCTTTTATTCTGTATTTCACGGGACTCATTCCATTTAGATTTAACCTGATCCTGTCGTTGTTATAATAATCAATATATTCTTTTATCTCTTTTTCAAGTTCCTCCACAGAAGTGTATTTTTTCATATAGAACATTTCCGATTTGATCGTTCCGAAGAAGTTTTCCATCACGGCGTTGTCGTAGCAATTGCCCTTTCTGGACATGCTCTGTGTGATTCCGTTCTCAACGAGTATCTGCCTAAACTCTTTCATCCTGTAATGCCAGCCTTGATCTGAGTGTAGTATCGGTCTATCCTTGCCCCTGATCTTCCTTACCGCCCCCTCCAGCATGCCCTTGACCAGCCCGAAGTTGGGAGAGCTAGAAATCGTGTAGTTTATGATTTCTCCGTTGTACAGTTCCATTACAGGGGACAGATAGACCTTTTTGTTCATGACCCTGAACTCTGTGACATCCGTCGCCCATTTCATCAGCGGTCGTTCCGCCTTAAAGTTCTGTTTCAGGATATTGGGCGACGCCACCCCGGTAGTCCCTTTGTAGGAAACATATTTTTTTCCCCTGACCAGGGACTTGATGCCCAGCAGGCGCATCAGCCTGGAAACAGTTTTGTGATTGATCACATGCCCCCTGTTCCTCATTTCCAAGGTTATCCTCCTATACCCGTACCTTCCCTTATTGCTATGGTAGATTTCCTTTATCTCACTTTCCACCATACCGTACTTGCTGGTGGCCATGAATCTGCCGGCATGGTAATAATAACTACTCCTTGGCATCTCCGATACCGACAAGAGCACATCTAAGGGATATATCCGCCTCAGCCCACAAATCACTAGCGCTTTTTCCTTGGCGGTGTTTGTCTTTTTTGGGTCAAGGCATCGAGCTTTTTTAAAAAATCGTTCTCCGCTCTTAAGTAAAGATTCTCCTTTTCCAGTTCCTCTAACCTTGAAAGGTCTTCAATAATCTTTCTTTCAGTCTTTCTTCTTTCCATATTCGGGATGCTTTCATACCGCACCTTCAGCCCTTCACATCCATATTGATCAAATGTCGTAAGCCAGCAGTAAAGAGTACTCTGGGAACGGATGCCGAAGCGCATGCAGCTCTCACGCAAAGATATCCCTTTTTGTTTGTGATAACTCACCACATCCATCCTAAACTGCACTGTATATCGCTCCTGCTGCTTGGTTAGGAACCCGCTTTTACCAAAGGTTGTATACTCGTCAACCCATTTCCATACCAGTGAGGGGGAGATGCCCAAACTTTTCGATAAAGAACTCACTGACTCTCCTTGCGCTTTTTTATTGACTGCCTCAAGCTTGAACTCAACGCTGTGCTTCCTGTTTTTTTTCATAATTACCCTTAAAATTGTGTCCAACTTTAAGGGGTCAGTCCAAAACCAGAACAAAAAAAATCGGACCAAGATAATTTAACCAATCAAACATCTAACGATTTAACAAATTTTTAGCATCTTCTAACAACCCTCTACCTTTATCTTCCAGTGTTTTTTTACCATCATCTAAAATTTTACTTTCTGAATAGCTTTCCACTTTTTTTGCTATAGTATCGTATTTTCTCAATGTTGCAAATATCTCTTTGGTATTTGGTACGCCTTTTTCTCGTAAAAGTGTTTCCCAGTCTATTTTTGCAAGTATCGAAAACATATATTTTGTAGCAATTTTTGAAATGATGGCTTTATCGTAAACGCCATTCAGTTTGTCGCCAGTTTCTCTGTTTTTCGAGTAAATTATGGTTTTTTCTATTGCCTCTTTTTCGCTATTGCTTAATAGTGGACTATTTTTTAATTTGCCGAGAGGAACCACAGCCAATTCTGGTTTTTCTCTTTTTAGGTATAAATAGCTTTCTACCATCCAAACCAATTCGCTCTCTAAACCTAACTTATGGGCGTCGTTTATAAAGAGTTCGAAATCATTTAGTGCCCTTTCTTCGTCAATTTTTCGCTCCATTCTTAATCGGTCCATACCTCTAAACAAACAGTTCATCCCGTGAAATCCGATATTAGCTTGCTTATCGCTCAGGTTTCTCCAACCGAAAAAGGCTTTGGTAAAAGGTAGAGGAATTTGCTTATTTTTTTCCAACCAGGTAATATTCCTTGAAAACCCATCCTCCGATAGGTAAAGTAAGTTATTGCTAAAAAAAAGGAAACCTCTGATAAACTCTAGCAAAGTTTTCTCTTCGCTATCTTTTAAGTTTTCGGGTTGCGTTTTAGAACATTCGTAAAGTGCCAATTCTGGCCCAAAGCTTTTGGCTGCTAAAGTTGCCACACTTAAAATGGCGTGCTCTACATTTTGGTTATAAACCTTGCTCTCTCCACTTAACAGCGTGTTTTGTGTTCCCTTTTCTCCATATAAGGTATTAAAGCTTTCTATTAAAGTCGGGAAAATATCTTCATCAGTTACTTTAACAAACTTTTTTACATTTCGGTAATCTTGGTACATGCGTAAAGCGTCGATGGCAGAAATATCCTGCCCACTGTCTACTTTTACGTTATTTAAGTTGCTGAGTAGATTTTTTGAACTTGCAGAAAAAAGCTGATATTCTTTAAGCGTTGTGTCTTGCACGGCATTAGCGCGCAAGGCAATTTTAGCGAATTTGTAAAATAGAATTCTATCGTAGTTTAAGTTTTCTTTAAGTTTTACGCGGTCTAATTCCAGTAAAACATCGTCTGTTTTCTCTTTTGAACAGCCTGCCAACGAAAAAGCAAAAATCAATAATATACAGTATTTCATAAAAGTGGAAAAATTTTAACCCTAATAATACGAATTAAAATAGATTTTCGGTCTGGAATATTTAAAAAATTAATTTTTCCGTCATTTTATAAAAAAAATGAGAATTGGGCATCGAAAAGTTTATTTTTTTACAAGCAAAAGTTAAGTTTGCAAAAAAAGAAAATTATGGCGACATCAAAAATTACTTATAATGGGGGATTGAGAACCAATTCCATTCATTTAGCATCGGGTAGCGAAATCATAACAGATGCGCCAATCGACAATAAAGGTAAAGGTGAGGCATTTTCTCCGTCGGATTTATTGGCTACATCGTTAGGAAATTGCATGTTAACGATTGTTGGCATTGCAGCAAACGAACATGGTTTCAATATTGACGGTACAACTGCAGAAATAACAAAAATAATGGCAACTGAGCCACGTAGGGTAGTCGAAATTGTGGTTAATTTGCAATTTCCAAATCACGATTATACTGATAAAACAAAAGCAATTATCGAAAGATCTGCAAGAACCTGCCCTGTAGCAAATAGTTTGCACCCAGATATTAAGCAAAATATAACCTTTAACTATTAAGCTGAGTTAAATAATTAAATATTGATTTTAAGGCCTTAAAGAATGTTTTGGCTCGACGGTCCGTTACCCTCTCCAGATGCATCGGGCTAGCATGACAATGAGCCTTAGAATAACGATAAGAAAGACTACATTTCTTCGGTAAAATTATCAAACTCATCTTATTAAATAGTTGATTTGGTAGGTAAACCCAAAATTTATCATCTTTCCGCAATTATTTTTAAATTTTAACGGTGAAATTGGTAATTGCTCGAAAAGATTTAAATTCGCATTTTCCTTTAATATAAAATGACAAAAAAGAATAAGACAGTTGGCGAAACTGACGCAGATATAATTTTAATAGGGGCTGGTATAATGAGCGCCACATTGGGTGTTTTACTTAAAGAATTACAGCCCGATTTGAGCATAGAAATATACGAACGCTTAGATGTTGCTGCTGCCGAAAGTTCGGATGCGTGGAATAATGCCGGAACAGGCCACTCGGCATTTTGCGAATTAAACTATACACCAGAGAAAAAAGACGGAACAGTAGAAATATCGAAGGCAGTGCACATTGCCGAAAATTTTGAAGTTTCTAAGCAATTCTGGACTTATTTAATTGATAAGGGATTAATATCAAACCCCGAGAATTTTATTCGAAGCATACCACACATGAGCTTTGTTTGGGGCAAAAAAAATGTAGAGTTTTTAAAGAAACGTTTCGAAGCCATGCAAAAGTGTGACTTGTTTAGCGATATGCAATTTACAGACGATGCAGAAAAAATAAAAGATTGGGTGCCACTAATTATGGATGGACGTAAAAAAACCGAAAAAGTTGCGGCAACCCGTATGGATTTGGGTACTGATGTAAATTTTGGCTCTTTAACCCGCGACATGTTTTCTTATTTAAAAACTCAAAAAAATGTTTCTTTATTTTTTGATCATGAGATACGGGATTTAGAGAAAAATGAATCCAGCCACTGGGAGGTTAAAGTTAAAAATTTAGAAACTGGCAAGAAAAGGAAACGTACCGCAAAATTTGTTTTTATTGGCGCCGGTGGTGGATCGTTACTTTTATTAGAAAAAGCAGACATTGAAGAAGGCAAAGGTTTTGGTGGTTTTCCGGTAAGCGGCCAATGGTTAAAATGTACAAATGAAAAGATAATTGCCGCGCACCATGCAAAAGTTTATGGTAAAGCTGCAGTTGGTGCGCCACCAATGTCAGTACCACATTTAGATACCAGAACTATAAATGGAAAGCAAGCACTGCTTTTTGGTCCGTATGCAGGTTTTTCGACTAAGTTTTTAAAAAATGGATCTTTTATGGATCTAGCAAAATCAATTAAATTTAACAATATCAGGCCAATGATTTCTGCTGGTTTGCATAACATCGATTTAACAAAATATTTAATAGATCAGGTTAGGCAATCGCCCGAGGATAGATTGGAAGCCTTAAAAGAATATTTACCAAAAGCTGAGCTGAAAGATTGGGAATTAGAAAATGCCGGACAACGGGTACAAGTAATTAAAAAGAAAGCCAGTGGTGGCGGTATGTTGGAATTTGGAACTGAAGTTGTAAATGCAGCCGATGGTTCTATTGCAGCATTACTTGGCGCTTCTCCTGGTGCGTCAACAGCAGTTTCGATTATGTTGGATTTGCTGAGCAGATGTTTTAAAAAGGAAATGGAAACCGCCGAATGGCAACAAAAAATAAAAGAAATTATTCCTACTTATGGGATAGATCTTGCAACAGATGCAGCGCTTTGTAAATCTACAAGGACGAGAACATCAAAGGCTTTAAAAATTAATTAACGCAACCATTGCACAAAAAAAAAAGTTGATGGGTAGTGTCCCGCTAACTGTGTGAGTTAAAAAGTTATGCTAAAAAATTTTAGAGCTTCAAGCTGGTTTGTGGCTAATGTGATATTCAAATTATTTTAATATGGTACCTTTTTTGTTTTCTGGTACCTAAACTAAAACCAAATTCATCATATTTGAACTTATAAAGCAAATTTTATGTTCAAATCGTTTAGTGGAATAGTTTACCTCTCTTTTTTAAGTGTTTTTTGTATGGCACAGCAAGTGCGGCCTGCTAAATCATCCGAAATTTTCAGGGATATTAAAACACTCCAGCACATACCGAAAGTATTGTACATTGCCGCACATCCTGATGATGAAAATACTGGTTTGCTATCTTGGTTGGTGAATGATAAAAATGTAGAAACAGCTTACTTATCGCTTACCCGTGGCGATGGTGGGCAAAATCTTTTAGGTACAGAACAAGGTGCAGCGCTTGGTTTAATTAGAACACACGAGCTTTTGGAAGCCAGAAAGTTGGATGGTGCAAAGCAGTTTTTTACGAGGGCAATTGATTTTGGTTTCTCAAAAAATACAGATGATACTTTTAAGCAATGGGATGTTGATAGCTTAACCGCCGATGTAGTTTGGGTAATCCGCAAATTTCGCCCCGATGTTATTATATGTCGCTTTCCACCAACAGCTGCTGCCGGTCATGGTCAACATGCAGCTTCGGCAGTTGTGGCAGAAAAAGCGTTTAAGTTAGCTGCCGATAAAAACTCATTTCCCAGTCAATTAAAATATGTAAGTGTTTGGCAACCTAAGCGTTTGTTATGGAATACTTTTAGGTTCGGCTCGGTAAATACAACGGCAGAAAATCAGTTTAAAATTACTGTTGGCCAATACGATCCGCAATTGGGGATGGGTTATGGCGAGTTAGCCGGATTGAGCAGGAGTTTGCATAAAAGTCAAGGTGCGGGTACACCTTCCACCCCTGGAATTAAAACTGAATATTTTACACTCGTTGCAGGCCAACCCATAAAAAATTCGCTATTTGATGGAGTAGATACAATTTGGACGAAAAAAGGATTACCCCAGCTGGATGTAATGCTTAATAAAATTGTATCGAATTTTAATTTTAATCGACCTGATTTAAGTTTACCCTCACTATTTGAGGTAAGAGAAAAAGTTAATCAAATTGAAGATGCAAATCTTCGTAATGATAAACTTAAGTGCCTAAATAATATTATTTTAAGCTGTGCGGGTTTTATGGGCGAAGTGGTTACCAATCAACCTGAGGCGGTTGCCGGAGGTGAGTATAATTTCAAGTTAAATCTAATTTCCAGAACTAAAAATCCGATTGTTTTGGAAAGTATAAATTGGTTAAACGAAAAGGAAATATCAAACTTTAAACTGGCCGATGATTCTTTGTTTACTTTAACGCACAATATCACAATTCCTACCAACGCAACTTTAACTGAGCCTTATTGGTTATCAAAGGGAGCTAAAAATGCCGCAACTTTTAGTGTGCCCAACGATACTTTAATTGGCTTGCCCGAAATGGAATCGCCGTTAATGGTTAAACTGTCGCTAAAAGTGGGTTCACAACAATTGGAGGTTAATCTTCCTTTATCCTACAAAAAATTAGATCCTGTTAAAGGTGATATTGTAGAACAACTGCGCATAGTACCGGCGGTAGAAATTGGATTTGCAGAGTCTGTTTATTTTGCAACTGATGATAAAGATTTACTAGTCAGCCTTCGTTTAAAATCAAATAGCGATGTAAGTAATGGAAAAATTTTATTGAAATTTGGAGATGGGGTATCAACATCAGCTTCGTTGGATCACATTAGTTTAAAAGCCAACGAGGTTACCAATGTTAATGTGCCAATAACTAAATCGATGCTTGCAAATCTTAAATTAAAAAGAATAATTGCTGCGGCTTATTTTGAAGTGAATAATCAAACATTTAGCAAAACACAACATTTAATTCAATATCCACATTTACCAGTTTTACAGTATTTTACAGCTGCAACAACATTTATTTTAAAGGATGATATTAAAATTACAGCAAAAAAAATCGGCTATATTGCTGGTGCTGGCGATCTTATCCCTGAATTTTTGACCCAGGCAGGTTTGCAGGTTGATGTTCTGAGCGAAGCTGATATATTGAGCCCAAATAAATTGGCTTCTTATGATGCCGTTGTAACTGGCGTGAGGGTTATCAATACCGAAAAAAGAATTAAAAATTGGCAAACAGCACTCTGTTCTTACGTAGAAAATGGCGGTACAATTGTAATGCAGTACAATACTACGCAAGATATGGCCTTGCAAAATTTCGGTATTTATCCATTTAATATTGCCAATAAACGGGTAACTGAAGAAAATTCGGAAGTAAAAATAGTTAATCCAAATAACCGCCTTTTAGATTATCCAAATAAAATTACTGCTGCTGATTTTGAAGGTTGGATACAGGAACGTGGCGCTTATTTCCCTGATACGTGGGATAAACGCTACGAAACGCTTTTCGAAATGCACGATACTGGAGAAGCACCACTTTTGGGTTCAACTTTATATGCAAAATATGGAAAAGGAAATTTTATTTATACGCCATTAGCTTTTTTCAGACAATTACCCGTGGCCAATGTAGGTGCTGCAAGGTTATTTTTTAATTTTTTATCCGCAGGGAAATAAATGAAGAATATTTTTAAAAGTTGGACGGGTTGGTACATTTTGCTAGGATTAATCTTAGTTGCACAAATTGTTTTTTATTACTTATTCACTAAATACTGGGCATGAGTAATTTTGATTGGTGTGTACTTATTTTTACGCTTTTTGCAGTTGTTTCTTACGGTGTTTACATCGGCCGAGGCCAAAAAAGTAACGAGTCGTATTTAAAAGCAGATAATAAAATGCCATGGTACATTGTGCTTTTGGGCATTATGGCAACCCAAGCCAGTGCAATTACATTTTTATCGGCACCCGGACAAGCCTACACCGATGGAATGCGTTTTGTGCAGTATTATTTTGGGTTGCCATTGGCGATGATTGTAATCTGTATCACCTTTATCCCGATTTTTCAAAGGTTAAATGTTTACACCGCTTATGAATATTTAGAACAACGGTTTGATAAAAAAACCCGTGTTTTAACTTCCTTACTTTTTCTGTTTTCCAGAGGATTATCAACCGGAATTAGCATTTACGCACCGAGTATTATTTTATCAAGTGTTTTAAACTGGAACATTTATTTAACCAATATTTTAACAGGAGGAATTCTTTTAATTTACACCTATGTTGGTGGGGCAAAGGCTATTGCACATACGCAAAAGCTTCAGTTTATTATAATTTTAGGCACAATGGCGTTTGCTGGTTATCTATTAATTCAAAATATGCCCAATGGAATCGGTTTTAAAGATGCGCTTTATTTGGCGGGCAAATCTGGCAAGCTAAATGTAATTACAACGGAGTTTAATTGGAAAGATAAATACAATATTTGGAGTGGTTTAATTGGCGGGTTTTTTCTGGCGTTATCTTATTTCGGTACCGATCAAAGTCAGGTGGGTAGATACATTACCGCTAAAGACAATACAAATGCAAAAACTGGCTTACTTTTAAATGGGTTAGTTAAAATACCAATGCAGTTTGCAATTTTGCTCATCGGCGCTTTACTTTTTGCGTTCTTTTCTTTAAAACCAGCACCAATTTATTTCAACGAAAGATCTTATCAACACTTAAAGGCGACACAACCAAATATTGCTGCGGGCTTTGAGAAAGAACATGAAACTTTACAGTTGAAATTTAACCAGCAATCAAAACAAATTTTGTTAGAAAAAGATGAACATGCTGCTGATTTAGATAATACCATTGCCGATTTTAAAAGTACACAAAAACAAGTTGCCACTTTACACACAAAAGTGGAAGAAGCCATAAACAAATCGGATTTTAATGCCGAAAAAACTGATACCAATTACATTTTTTTATATTTTGTAAAAAGTACGCTTCCCGCTGGGATGATTGGATTGTTGTTTGCCGTAATTTTTCTTGCAAGTTGGGGTTCTATTTCTGCTGCGCTAAATTCTTTAGCTGCATGCTCTTTAAAAGATGTTCATTTAATATTTAGCAAAAATAAACCTGATGATGCAACCGAGTTAAAATACAGTCGGCTCCATACACTTGCTTGGGGAATTTTTTCTATTGGGGTAGCCATGTTCGCCACACAAATGGGTTCGCTTATTGAGGCCGTAAATGTATTGGGATCTTTGTTTTATGGGCCAATATTGGGTATATTTTTAGTTGCATTTTATCTTAAAAAAATAAAAGGGCCTGTGGTGTTTTTTGCAGCAATTTTATCAGAAATTTTGGTTATCGCCGTTTATAAATTCAATATAGTGTCATTTCTTTGGTTAAATGTGATTGGAGCGTTTGCAGTGATACTCTTTTCACTCATAGGTATTCTGTTTTATCGTTCTAAAGCTTTAAATTCGTATAATTGAAAATAGCTAAACTTGGTTTTTGGTTTTGTTAGTAAATTTGATAACGTATAAGCAATTCTTTGTTGTTTAAAAATTCTAATTATATGGATGCACCTAATAGAGTTAATGCCGTATATGATCGCGGAAATAAAAAAATAGAAATAACGTTAGATCTCCTGTACTGGATAGATGATGATATTCATTTCTATTATTCAGCGGCGTTAGATTTAACCGGTTACGGGGAGAGTGAAGATGAAGCTCGTAGTTCTTTTCAAACTACACTGAATGCATTTGTTGATTATACAGATAATAACAAAACTGTTTTTGCTGAGTTAGAAAGATTGGGCTGGACAACAAATAAAACGAAAAAACGCATTAATCCTCCTAGTGAGGAAGATATGTTGTTAGACAATGATACCTACAAACAATTATTGGAGCGACCGGATATTGTACACAGTGAAACAAATTTCGGCTTTGCGCTGATCTAACATGACGATTCGCCAATTGAAGAATATCTCTGTTGCGCAGTTTGAGTCTTTTTTAGAATTAGCACAGTGTGTGTTCGTTCGGAAGAAAGGAGGTCATTCAATTTATTCAAGGTGTGATTGTAATAGACCAATAGTGTTTCAGAATCACATTCAACCTGTACCGGAGTTTATCTTAAAAAATAATCTTCGAGTTCTTAGCTATTCTAAAGACGATTTTTTTAACATACTAGAAGGGTTGGAGATTGTTGAAAGGGAAGGAGATATTTTTAAATTTCAGATAAAAGATAAATAAACAAATTATATAATTAAAAACAGATAAAATATACAATATGAAAACAATGATCAAATCTATCGCTTTACTTTCTACAGCAATTTGTATTACAGTTAGCGCAATGGCACAAGATGCTGCAAAACCAAAACCAAGTCCGGCAGAAGTTGCAACAGGTGTAATAAACAAAGCAACAATCACCATCAATTATAGCAGTCCGGCAGTAAAAGGACGAGTAATTTGGGGCGGACTTGAAAAATACGATGTAGTTTGGCGCGCTGGTGCAAATGATGCGACAACTTTCGAAACCAGTAAAGACATCAAAGTGCAAGGGAAAACGTTGCCTGCAGGTAAATATAGTTTCTTTTTAATTCCTAGAGAGAGTGGAACATGGACTGCAATATTTAACAAAGAGCCTAAACAATGGGGTGCTTACAAATATGAAGAAGCAAAAGATCAATTAAGAGTTGATGTTAAAACAAAAGCTTTGGCACAAACTCAAGAAAGATTAGTTTACAAAATAAACAAAAATGATTTTGCTTTAGAATGGGATAAAATTTCTGTTCCTGTGATGGTAAAGTAAGCTGATTTGGTTAGATTCGTTTCTGAAATTGGTACCTAAATAAACCTTAAAGGGTGTTTTAACATTGTTAAAACACCCTTTAATTTTCCATTAATCTGTTTTAAAAGTTTAACGCTAATCTCAGAATAGCCAAATCTTTACAATTAGAAAGTTTAAAAAAAAAATCTCAAAGAAAAAGGAAATTTGAGTATAAAAATAAATGTCTCAATTTTATAAATATATTTGGTTTAGAATTTTCTAATCGTTAAATCTCTCCTAAATCTCAATTTTAAACTAATGAATAAATTCGAAAGCCGTTACGCGCAAAGTCCGAAAGAAGTTAAACAAATGGATACCGCCACGTTGCGGGAAAATTTTTTAATTGAAAATATTTTTGAAGCGAACGAAGTAAATTTAACCTTATCTCATTTTGATAGATATATTGTTGGCGGTGCAATGCCTGTTGATGGAAAATTAGACTTACCTAATCCCAGCGATTTAAAAGCGAATTACTTTTTAGAACGCAGAGAGTTGGGTATTATATGTGTTGGGGGTAAGGCAATTGTTACTGCAGATGGTCAAAAATTTGAGCTAGACTATAAAGAAGCCTTGTATATTGGTAGAGGAACGAAAGCGGTTTCATTCGAATCGGTAGATAAGAACCAGCCTGCAAAATTGTATATTAATTCTGCACCAGCGCACAAAGCTTATCCTGCTAAAAAGGTGAGTAAAGCTGAGGCAGAAATTGTAGAGATGGGTTCGCCAGAAACTGCTAATCATAGAATAATTAATAAGCTATTGGTAAACAGCGTGCTACAAACTTGCCAGTTGCAAATGGGTATGACCGAACTAAAATCGGGCAGTGTATGGAATACCATGCCAGCACACACCCATGATAGAAGGATGGAAGCTTACTTTTATTTTGAAGTACCAAAAGGGCAAAGCATTTGCCATTTTATGGGCGAGCCACAAGAAACTAGGCATGTTTGGATGCAGAATAACGAAGCGGTAATTTCTCCAAATTGGTCTATCCATGCTGGCGCAGGAACAAGTAATTATACCTTTATTTGGGGCATGGCCGGCGAAAACCTCGATTATGGCGACATGGATCATTGCGCAATAACGGAATTGAGGTAAAATTTTCATTTTTTATTGAGTTTTTTTCTCGAAAATAATATTAGAGAAAATGTTTAATGGGATTAAAATCACGGTTATTTAAATCAAGTAAAATGTTAAATATGTTTAATTTGGCAGGTAAAACTGCTTTAGTTACAGGCTGTAAACGAGGAATCGGGATGGGAATGGCAATTGCCCTTGCCGAGGCTGGTGCAGATATTATTGGCGTTTCAGCCAGTTTAGAGCTTCAAAATAGCGCTATTGAAAAGGAAGTTTTAGCCTTAGGTAGAAAATTTTATGCTTACCAATGTGATTTTAGTAATCGAGAATCTACATTGGCTTTTGTAGCACAAGTAAAAACTAATCACCCTGTAATCGATATTTTGGTAAATAATGCGGGCACAATTTTGCGCCAGCCAATTGCAACGCATTCTGATGAATATTGGGATGAAGTAATCGCAGTAAACCAAACTGCACCTTTTATTTTAACTAGAGAAATTGGGAGAGATATGATTGCCAGAGGATCGGGTAAAGTAATTTTTACGGCCTCTTTATTGTCTTTTCAAGGTGGAATTACCGTGCCAGGTTATGCGGCAAGTAAAGGTGCCATTGCATCGTTAACCAAGGCATTTGCAAATGAGTGGGCGAGTAAAGGTGTAAACGTAAATGCAATTGCTCCCGGCTATATTGCTACTGATAATACTTCGGCGTTAAGAGAAGATCAGGAAAGAAGTTCCTCAATTTTAGCTCGTATTCCTGCTGGAAGATGGGGAACCCCCGATGATTTTAAAGGTCCAACATTGTTCTTAGCATCGGCAGCAAGCGATTATGTGCATGGAACAATTTTAACCGTTGATGGCGGTTGGATGGGAAGATAGTTTTAAGTCTGAAGTCAGCTGTCGGAAGTCCGAAGTTTGGATTAAACTATTTGAACCTTAAATCTCGAAATTAGGACAGTTAGAACTCACTATACGTTTTATTCTTGGGCTTCTGAACTCTGTATTAGTAAAGGTTATAAATCTCCTTAATATCTTTCAAAATTTTATCGAAGTCAATTTTTAAATCAATTAACTTACCCGTGTGCATATCAAAAACCCAACCATGAACGGTTAAACCGCGTTCGGAAATAGCCTGTTGAACCGCTGCGGTTTTGAGTAAGTTAATACATTGTTCTTGTACATTTAGTTCAACTAATCTGTCATAACGTTTGCCTTCATTGTCAATTGCGTTCAATTCGTCTTTGTGTATTCTATATACATCGCGAATATTTCTCAACCACGGGTTTAGTATGCCAAGATCTGCAGGTTGCATTGCGGCCTTAACACCCCCGCAATTGTAGTGGCCACAAACTACGATGTGATTTACACTTAAGTGGCGTACGGCATAGTTCAAAACGGTCATCACACTCAAATCTACATTGTTAACCAAATTCGCAATATTGCGGTGAATAAATGCTTGTCCCGGCTGTATTCCCATTAAATCTTCTGCGGTAACCCTACTATCAGAACAACCAATGTATAAAAACTCAGGATTTTGACCTTTGGCTAAATCGGTAAAATAATCTTTATCAATAGAAAGCTTATTTTCAATCCATTTCTCGTTATTTTTAAATACATCTGATACATTCATTCGTTGTAAATTTTTGGGAATCGTTTTATATTACTCAAAATTAAAAAAATGAACTTTATTCTGGTATAAAATCGAATAAAGATTTTCGATCAAATTTATGTTGATTTTAATTTCGACATTGTTTAAATTTAGTTACTTTTGCGGAAGACAATCGCTTCGTTAATAAGTTCTGCTTTTAGTATTGTTGAAAAGAACTATTACAGATTGATAATTGAATTTTTAAATATTGATTATTGTAAAATTGGGGGATTAGCTCATTTGGCTAGAGCGCTTCGCTGGCAGTGAAGAGGTGATCGGTTCGAATCCGATATTCTCCACCAATAATTATTAAACATTAAATGGAAACGTGTCAATAACATTTCCATTTAATGTTTAAATTGTCGAGTGTTTAAGGATACAGTCGATAAGTCATACTACTCAATTTCGCCAATAAAAAAAAGTAAGTTATAAACTGCTAATAGCTTTTCAAATTATGGATTTAAGTAATTTGGTTCGCGCTTGCAATCGCTAATTTGATACGAACAAAGCGATTTTAGACACCATTTTATCCGTAAAATTAATTGAAGTGATGTAAATTTTTTCGCTTACCACCTGAATACTTCTAACATCCATTTGGGCATTAAAAAAACCTTCAGCATAAATCTCTTCACTCACCCCAGACACTTTCATAATTTTTGCAGTGCCACTGCTTCCTGTAGCGGTATAAAAAATATTACCTTTTAGGTCAAAATCCATCAAATTAGGTAACATAGCAAACTGTTTAACACCAAGCGTAATCTTATTTGTAGTATTATTAATAATGAAAGTAGAGTACAGAAATTTGCCGCTAAATGCGGTATGATTATCAACTTCATAACAAAATAGTACAGTTGTTTTCAAATCTTCTGACGTCTTTGCTAAGTATGGAATCTCTGGCACTACGCTACCTACATAAAAAGGTGGCACGCCCGATATGGCTACTGAATCTACAGGCACGGTTTCCCTGCCTACCTTTTTAAATAAATAGGCCTTCGACTCTGTAAATCCAAAAGCGCTGGAGCCTCCACTTTTGTCCGTTGGAAAACTCATACCGCCATGGAATAGCCTGTGGAAGTTATGAGCTTTCCCATAGCTCCAAAAAGTCATGCTTACCCCTGCAATTGCAACAGCTTTATTTTCGCGAACCTCATAAGCACCTATTGCCGTTGTGATGTCTTGCATATTCGTTTTTATGTTTCCGGCGTAATGTAGTGTCGGAATTTCGTTTGCATAAAACGTTGCTTTAATCGCCGTCCCATCGTAGCCACCATATTCGGCAGCCTTAACATCACCCTCAACGCCAAACTTGGCATCACCACTTCTATATGCACGGTAAATTTTATTTGTGTAGGGTACAAAACCAAACTTATCTTCAAGCCCTCGGTCGTAGCCATTGTATTTTATACTTCCACCAACAGAGGTCAAATCCCCATCTCCAATTGGTTCACCTGTAGCTGCATCCAAATTTTTACGATACAGTATTGCGCCTTTACCGTACGGATTGTTCCGAGAGAATAGCCAATGTAATTGATTATCTGTGGTGTACGAGATATCGATGCTCGACATAAATGATATGCCACCACCGTTATTTTCTGCATAACTAGTTAAATATTTAAAGCCTTTATTGGGATTAAAATTAGGTACCTCTGCTAATTTAACCTTCTCCGCAGTCGTTATTTTTTCTTTTTTGCACGAAAATAGAAACGTTACTATTATAAATACGAGCGCATGTTTAAGTTTCATAATTTTTTTCTTCAAATCTATCGCAAAATAGCTAATGGTGAAATACCGTAAAATGGGTATTTTTACCAAACAATTATTTGAAAAGGTCAATTCGACGGAAATATGTTTGTAAGTTTATGAATTGGTCTGCCCTAGTAATCTATCAAATACATGTCGATCATCACAGTTTGGAATTTCCTCAAAAATTCAAACAAATTTAGAAGTGTTGGCTTAACAATTGTTGCCTTGTCGGAAGAATTTATCTCTCGGCTGGTGTCGTGCCCCGCCGAAAATTAATAACACCAACCATTAGCTAAAAATAATAACTAAAGGCCAGATTTAATTATTCTGTAAAATTTGCCTCTCGAATATAAACGAGCTGATTCTGATTTAAGCCAAAATTTCTTTTAAAAAAAGAGATTGTCTTTTTGAGACAGTCGCTAATCTTGATGTACTTTTGACACAGCAATCTATTTAACGAGCAACATTGCTTCGCCACGCACGCAATGAAGAGCGATCTATTTCACCGTAATTTCATCAAAGAAAGTGTGCGCTAAACCTCCAGCACCTTCATGCCAAGCAGGTAGTACGCCATAGTTTTTAGCGATAATCTTAATATACCTGCAATCACCATTTATTTTAGTGCCTAACTCCTTAATTTGAATGGTGTAATCATTTGCCTCTGTTGGCGACTTCACTGTGGCAACTAATTTAAAATTCATGTCATCACCAGCGGTATAAAACTCAGTTTCTGGCGGAAAAATGATCCAAGCCTGCGTATCTTGTAAAGCGCCGATACTCACAGCATTTACTTTTTGTAATTTCCCTAAATCTAGTACAGCTTCAAAATCTTTACCCCAAACGCCTTGCCAACGGTTACCCACTCTCCAGTTCATCGCACCTCTCACACCATCAATTAAAGCATCATTTCCTCCTCCAGTAAAACTTTTATTAATGTCGCTATTGATTGTTATGGTGTAATTATTAGTAATTTTCTGATAAATCGCAGTGCTAACATAACTTGTTTTAAAACCGCTTTTGTAAGCAATTGCTTTAATTGTCAAACCATTATTAATTTCAAATTCTCCAGCATATTTTTTAGATTTTTCATTTGGTTCAGTCCCATCTAAAGTGTAATAGATCTCGGTTTCTGGTAGGGCAGATGTGATATTTACCATGGCTTTATCCTTAAATGTTTCTTGCGGTCCATCTATAATCGGATTGGGAACAATCAGGCTTTCCGTAATTTTCATTACCGGTTTTTGTAAACTATTTAAGTATTTTAAATCCGGCGTAGCCGATAAAGTAAAGTTTAAATTACCACCATTTGCCAAATCTTCATAATTGATAAAAAGCTTTTGATACTGCTTTCCATTCAATTTAATGCCTTGTATGTAGTAATTTGATTGATTTTTAGCAGGCGCATTAATCACTATTTTTTTACCGTTTTCTAAATTAACAGTCATTTTCTTAAACCAAGGCGTACCGATATTGTACATGTTATTACCTGGCGAAACGGGATAAATTCCCATTGCACTCATTACCAACCACGCACTCATTTGTCCGCAATCTTCATTTCCAGATAATCCATCAGGTTGATCATGATATTGCTCATTCATTATTTTATTGATGTAAAACTGCGTTTTCTCTGGATGCGAGGTAAAATTAAATAGATAGGCGATATGATGACTGGGTTCATTTCCGTGTGCATATTGGCCAATTAAACCTGTAATATCACTTTGATCGCGACCTGTTAAACCAAGTTTTGTAGTAAACAATTCATCTAGTTTGGATTGATATATTTTATCGCCACCCATTAAATCAATATGTGCATTTACATCCTGTTGGGTGCTAAAAGAATAATGCCAAGAATTTCCTTCCGTATAATTATTATTTACTTCTGTTGCATCGAAAGGTTTCCACCATCCGCCATTATTTCTGGCGCGAATGTGTTGTGTTGTTGGGTCATAAACATTTTTCCAGTTTTGAGCCCTTGTAATGTAAGTTTGATAATCTTCTGTTGCGCCAATCATTTTTGCGAACTGCGCAATGCACCAATCGTCGTAAGCATATTCTACCGTTTTAGATGCGCTGTCATGATCCATATCTGCCATTACCGCACCATTTTTAGCATAATCAGAAATTCCAAATTGCTTTCTATTCACGGCATGTTTCATTGCTTCTAAAGCCAGTTTTGTATCAAAACCTCTAATTCCTTTGGCGTATGCATCGGTAATTACTGGTATCGCATGATTGCCAATCATACAAAAAGTTTCTTCATTTGCTAAAGGCCAAATTGGTAATAATCCACCTTGCTGGTGCATGGCTAAAAAGGTCTTAATAAAGTCGAGTGTTCTTTTTTTATCAATTAGCGCTAGCAGTGGGTTTTCTGTTCTGTAGGTATCCCAAAGCGAGAAAACCGTGTAGTATTCAAAGTCTTTTGCAGTGTGAATTTTATTGTCTAACCCGCGATATTTACCATCAACATCCATATATAAATTTGGATTGAGTAAGCTGTGGTAAAGCGCAGTGTAAAAAGTAGTTAGCTGTTTTTTATTGGTACTTTCTGCATCAATTTTTGCCAGTTCGTTATTCCACGCTAATTTTGCTTTCGATAAAGTTTTAGCGAAGTTAAAGCCATCTCTTTCACTGTTCAAGTTTTTTAAGGCCCCTAAATCATCTACCGCAGAAATGGCAACTTGTGCTAAAATGCTTTCTTGCTCGGTCGTTTCGAATTGAATGTATAATTTGATGTTTTTTCCTTTGGCTTTTTTTATTCCAGTTTGCAAAACATCATCCACCGCAATACCATAACTTTTAAAGGGCTTATTGTAACGAACATGGAAATACAATTCTTGTCCTTTTGCCCAAGCGCTAGATTTACGATAACCTTTAATTTCTCTGTCGTTTACAATTTCTACCCAACTTTCTAAAACTTTATCACGGTGTTTTAAATCGATAATGATATTTGCTTGGTTCGTTTTTGGAAAAGTAAACCTGTATAAACCAGCACGTTTAGTTGTGGTAATTTCTGCATTAACTTTATATTTATCTAAAAAAGTACGGTAATAACCCGGACTAGCTTTTTCGTTTTTCTTTTGGAAAGGCGAGGCGTATTCTTTGTTTATAAATTGGGGTTTACCTGTTGTAGGCATGAATAGAAAATCGCAGTAATCTTCAATACCGGTTCCGCTTAGGTGTGTTTGAGAAAATCCGTAAATGATACTGTCGGTATAATGATAACCCGAACAGCCGTCCCATCCATCTAAACGTGTATCTGGCCCGGGTTGGATCATTCCAAAAGGCAAAGCTGGGCCAGGGTAAGTGTGCCCATGACCGCCTGTACCTATAAAAGGATTTACGTATGCGGTGTAGTCTTTTTTAGATTGTGCAGACGAAACGTTTACAAAAAGGAGTAAGGTGATAATAATTTTATTAATCCTCATCAAATTAATTTTAATAGGTTAAAAGAAGTTGAAAGCTAGTTTTTTAATGAAATTTGTTGTGCCATTTTTTTTACTAAATCCTCTGACGTTTGTTCGTATTGATACTCATCGTTGGCATTTTCTATCTCGTTATTGCTGGTAGCCATTTTTGTTGTTGAATTTTTGAATTTCATTTTGCTCAACACTTTTACTCGTGCGGAAGAGTGAAAAACAAAGGCGCCAGTTTTTGTTGCGATTTCTAAAATATTTTGAGGATTAATTCCTGCTCCGGGCATAATTTGTATTCTACCGTCAGCTTGATTTACTAACCTGTTCAAAACTTTAATTCCTTTGTGTGCATTTTCGGCTCCGCCAGAACTGAGCACTCTCACAAATCCCAATTCAATTAGAGTTTCTAAAGCTTTTGGTAAATCATTGCTCATATCAAACGCCCGATGAAATGCCACGGGCATAGGTTTAGCCAATTCGATTAATTCCGCACATCGTTCTTTGTCAATTTCTCCATCCGATGTCAAAATCCCAAAAACTATACCCCCGCACTTTAAAATTTTACATATTTTGATGTCTTCCTTCATAATTTCGAATTCATCATTGTTGTATAAAAAATCTCCGCCTCGCGGACGAATGATTGGCCAAACTTCAATCTTCAAATTTTCAACAGCGCGTTTAATTTGAGCATAACTTGGTGTAGTTCCACCATCGGCCATGTTCTCGCAAAGTTCTACCCTAATTGCACCACCGTTTTGCGCCGCAATTGCGGATGAGTAGGAGTTTGCACAAATTTCTAACCCCATAATTTCTAAAGTTGGCTTTACCTTTCTTTCGTTCATATAGTATGTTTTGAAGGTTGATATTTGCGTTTTGCTGTTCCCCTTTAGGGGATTTAGGCGGCTAATAGTAACTTTTTCCTTTAATTACCAAATCTTGCTGCTTACTATCGCAGACTGCATAGCTGAAACCTTGTTGAATGGCATAAGCGCCATATTCTCCTTTTTTATTCATCGCCAAAAAACCAACTTGAATATTTTTAGCTGTTTCTGGCTTCTTTTTGATGATGCGCATCACTGCTTCCTTACACGCATTTTCTGGTGAAAAACCCTGTCGCATTAATTCTACAACTAAAAATGATCCCACTGTTCTTACCACTTCTTCGCCAACACCAGTTGAAGTTGCGCCACCAACCTCGTTATCTATAAATAAACCAGCACCAATAATCGGACTATCGCCAACACGACCATGGAGTTTGTAAGCCATGCCACTAGTTGTACATGCGCCAGAAAGGTTTCCTTTTGCATCCATGGCAATCATGCCAATTGTATCGTGGTTATATTGATTGCCGGGCAGTTTTTGGGGTGCAACTTTATCATAAAGCTGATTTTCAATATTCATTACAGGCTCATATTTGGCAGTCTTTAGCCATTCTTTCCATGCTTTTTCACTGGCGGGAGTTAAAAGATTTTCTTTCTTAAATCCTTGTTCTAAAGCAAATTGCAAAGCACCATCGCCCGCTAACATGACGTGAGGTGTGAGTTCCATCACTTTGCGCGCGACAGAAATTGGATGCATAATATGTTCTAATGCCAACACAGCACCAATATTTCCGTTTTCGTCCATTATGCAGGCGTCGAGAGTAACTTTGCCATCACGATCTGGTAAACCGCCATAACCAATGGATTGATTTTTTTCATCAGCTTCTGGTACCCGAACACCCTGTTCAACAGCATCTAAAGCGTTGCCGTTTTTAATGAGCACTTTCCAAGCATCCGCGTTAGCTGCCACGCCAAAATCCCAAGTAGAAATTACGATTGGTTTATTAACGGTGGTATTAGTTATGAATGATGCTTCGCGAGCGATACTTGTTTTATCAATTGCAATTAATGCTGTAGATAATGCGGTAGCTTTTATAAATTTTCTTCTGTTAAACATTTTTAGTTGGGAATGTTAGGGGATTTAAAATTTAGAAGAGTAAAATATGGTTAGAATTCCTTAGCATTTGGTTTTACTTACAATATCTAGTTCAGTTAAAAATTATCAACATCGTTAATAAATGGAAATTTTTCTGCGAATTTTTTCCAACTATTGATATTATTTTATCAATTTTAATGTGAATTCTGTACCTCATTCATCACTAATTTCGTCATCGCTAACACGTTGAAAAATACGAACCTTTACAAGGTAATAATTTAAATTTAGTCTCTTTTAAGTTGTGCGAAAAAAATTTCTTTTGCGCTGAAAAAATAAAAATAGATTAGCTTTTTTAAGCAATATTGAAAGTGAGAATATAAAACGTAATTAGAAAACTCATTAGCTAAAAATGTATGCGATATTGGTGATTAAGATATGTCTCTTCATAAATAGAGAAGGATTTTAAACTTTATAAACTTTAACTGATAATCTTGAGCTATTAGCATTTAGTTAAATGATATAATTCACTTATTTTGTCTACTTAATTAGTATTGGACTAATTGGGTAATCTCATTGCTAAATAGACTGTATGCCAAATGTAGACGTCATTGTGACTTGAAATCAGGAGTTTTAAATTAATTTATTAACGGTGTCCGATAAAAAAGAAACCGATAAATTTTGGTTTTTGATTCTGCCTGTGGTCTTTGTTGTCACTGCACAATTTAAATTAGATGACTTTAAAGATGGATGATAAAGCAAACCCTAAGCGGGATACAAACTCCACTTTAAAAATATATTTCTATCTCACACAAAACTTTCTACCTCATAAAATTATATTAGTATGAAGGTTTTTTAATCTTTTATTTTTATTTTTGTGTCATGCAAAATGATAAAAGTAAAATATTTGAAAGTGTTGCGCAACGCTTAAAAAGTGAGGGTTTTAATGTCGTAAATACAGATGAAGCCAGACCTTGGGGCGGTTTCTTCGTAATTGATGAGGAACAAGCACAACAGTTTGCCAATACTTATTTTGATGGATTAGATGTAGAAAGCCTAAAAATTGGTGGTAAACTTAGTCCGAAAATTTTAGTTGTTGCACCAAATAAGCGTTTATCGTGGCAATACCATCACCGTCGCGCCGAAATTTGGCAAGTGGTAACAGGAACTGTTGGCATTATAACAAGTGAAACAGATGTGGAAGGTGAATTAAAGAAATACACACCAAAGCAACAAGTCAAATTGCACCAAGGCGAACGTCATCGTTTAGTTGGTTTAGATGATTGGGGCGTTGTGGCCGAAATTTGGCAACATACCGATGCTTCAAACCCTTCTGACGAAAGCGATATTGTTAGGGTACAAGACGATTTTGGTAGATAAGAATATTTTAAATCCTGCGTATTAAAACTATGCAGGATTTATGATGCCCTTTAAAGCAAATATTTCATTACAATAATTAGCGCTCAAAAAAACTGAACGATACTAATTTTCGTTTCTTACAGCTTACAATCATTCATGATCATACTTATCTTCTTCCTTTGCCATTGGTTTTTATCGTTATTTAGCCAAACTTTTTTTCTGCACCGTTATTCATCTCATAAGATGTTTAAAATGGAGCCTTTTTGGGAAAAATTCTTTTATCTAATCTTGCTGTTCTCTCAGGGTTCATCATTTTTAAACCCTCGTGCGTATGCAATTTTGCACCGTATGCACCATGCTTATAGCGATACGGAGAAAGATCCGCATTCGCCACATTTTTTTAAGGATGTGTTTGGAATGATGATCGCCACCAAAAATATGTATATGGATTATTTGCACTTTAAAATACAGCCAGAGGCTGCTTTTCAAGGTAATTATCCAGAATGGCCTTTAGTTGATAAAATTGGTAATTCGTGGTTATGGAGGATTAGTTGTGGTTTATTTTATATTGGTTTTTACGTAATTTTCGCCAACCATTGGTGGTTATTTTTATTGCTGCCAATACATTTTTTAATGGGTCCGTTACATGGCGCAATTGTAAATTGGTGTGGTCATAAATACGGTTATTCAAATCATGATAATGCCGACCATAGCAAAAACTCATTGCCGTGGGATTTTTTATTAATGGGTGAGTTGTTTCAAAATAATCATCATAAAAAACCAAATAGTCCAAATTTTGCATCGAAATGGTGGGAGTTTGATCCAACTTATCCTGTGATGAAAATATTGCATTGGGTACGCATCATTAAAATAAGGAAAGTTTAATCGCCCACAATATTATTAAAGTTTAGTACTCATTCGAGTTTGTTCGGATTAGGTGTTAAACTGGTTTTTTGCTGGCTATATCTTAAGCATACGTGTTAATTATTTCAAAATTAGCACGTATTTGGCTTTTATCTAACTCCAAATTTTCTCAATTTCTTTTCCGCCGGCGTGAACAAATACTTTTTAATTTTGTTATTTGGCGCTAAGTGTGTATAACACCCACTATTTTATGGTGTTACTTATATTATTTTGGTAATAATTATATTGATAATATAAAATTTACGAATAAAATATTAGACATTTGCGCACCAATATTATTTAAGCAAAAATTATTATAAATGCTGTAACAATAGGTGTGTTTTGCTAACTAACAATAAATAAAAAATACATGAAAAAAATCTTACTCTCATTATCTATACTTTTCGTATTTATGAGTGCTAAAGCCCAGTTTTCTACGGGTATGGGTGCAAAAAAAGCCTCAGTTTTGGGTAGAATTACAGCGACTGTTTTGGATTCGATTACCAAAGGCCCGATCGATTATGCAACTATCTCTCTAATATCTACAAAAACCAACAAATCGGTTAATGGCGCGGTAACAGATAGCAAGGGAAAGCTTTCGATACAAAACGTTGCGCCGGATACCTATAAAATGCTGATTGGTTTTTTAGGTTATCAAACGAAAACAGTTATGATAACTACAACGCCAGAGAAGCCTGATATTTCTTTGGGAAACGTTTACATTTTCTCAACTGCAAAAAAACTGGAAGATGTACAGGTTACCGGGACAAAAGCTTTGATTGAAAATAAGGTAGATAGAATGGTTTACAATGCCGAAGCGGATGGTACAAATGCTGGCGGAGACGCAACAGATGTAATGAGAAAAGTACCAATGCTTTCAGTAGATGCTAGTGGCGATGTACAGCTTCGTGGTGCTGCGGTTCGTGTTTTAATTAATGGTAAACCATCGGGAACAATGGCTGCGAGTGTTTCAGATGCACTAAAAATGATTCCGGCAGAGCAAATTAAATCTGTTGAAGTGATTACCAGTCCATCGGCAAAATACGATGCGGAAGGTTCTGGCGGTATCATCAACATCATTACAAAAAAATCTAATGCCCAAGGTGTTAGCGGTAGTGTAAATGCGAGCGCGGGTACCAGACAAAATAATGGTGCTTTTAATTTAACTGCCAAAACTGGTCGGTTAAGTGTAAATACAAGTTTAGGTGCAAATGTTGCTTACGCTCAAAATTCTAAAACCGAATTTGTAACCAATACAACCTACTTAAACGGAACTACAGATAATATTACCCAAAGTGGCTATTCTAAGTGGGGCAGAAGTGGGTACAACGGTAGTTTTGGTGTAGATTACGATTTTAATGCTTACAACAATATTAGCTCTAATGTAAAGGCTAGTCGATTTTCAAATGGTGGGCCAGGCGCATCTGATTATGTTAGAAATAACATACCAGCAACAACCATTACGTTTATGGATATGACCCGTAACAATTTGGATTGGAATGTGGATTATAAAAAAACAACCAAAAAAGAGGGTGAAGAATTTACAATATCCGGCCAGTTATCTACGGGCAGAACGCCAACTGTTTTTAGCAATATTTCAACTTCGCCTCAATTTCCAAACGGAAAATTTTTAGGCAGTGAAAATACCGCTAAAAATAATGAATATACTGGGCAAACCGATTATACCTATCCTTTCTCTAAAACCACAATTTTAGAAGTTGGTGCCAAAGGGATTTTTAGAAATGTGAAAAGCCAGTATGGTAATTTGCAAGGCGATTTTGATTACAACCAAGATGTTGCAGCCGGTTACGGTGTTATTGCTTTCGATTTAACAAAGAAGATAAAATTTAAAGGCGGGGTTAGGGCAGAATACACTTCAATAGATTTTAATACACAAACAAGTGGTATAGAAAAAAATAACTACTTCAACTTATTTCCTAGTTTAATTGTTTCAGAATCCCTTGCAAAAGGTGGTACGATTAAATTTAGTTACAATAGAAGGGTGCAAAGGCCTAGCGAAAACTTTTTAAATCCCTTTAGAAATGAAAGTAATCAATTTAATGTGATGCAGGGTAACCCTCAATTAAATCCAGAACTTTCTCACAATTTAGAATTAGGATACAGTACGTTTATAAAAGGATCAGTGATTAATGCATCGCTGTTTTATCGTTCTACCGGTGGCGTTATAGAAAGTGCCATAAGTACACTTGTGGAGAATGATACAACGAAGGTTTTATCGTCATATATAAATGTTGGGCGCGCGCAAACTTATGGTTTAAACTTGTTTGCATCTTACAACCCAAAACCTAAATGGACTTTAATGGGTAATTTTTCTGCAAATACTTACGAGGTTACCAATACCATAAGCAACTTAAGTACAGGAACTTTTCTAAATTATAGTATTTTCGGCCGGTCGGCCTATGGGTTTGGTAAAGGTTACAACTTCGAATTATTTGGGGTAGCAACTTCTGCAAGAAGAACATTTCAAGGTAAAACCGATCCTTTCTATTTCTATGGTGCATCATTTAAAAAGGATCTTTTTAAGAAAAAAGGCAGTATTGGCATAAATACCTTAAACCCTTTTACTAAAGATTTACATATAAAAACAGTAAATAATTCCACAAGTGCAGTGAGTACTATTTTCCAAAGTACCAATATTTATTACCCATTGCGTTCATTCGGTATTAATTTTAGCTACAGTTTTGGTAAGCTTAAATTTACCGACAAAAGTAAAATTAAAAATGACGACAGTAAACAAGGCGATCAACAACCCGGCAATAATATGGGCGGAATGGGCAACTAGGTAATACTATTTTCTTTTTAAAAGCTTGTTTGTCTTATGGATGAACAAGCTTTTTTGTTTTCTGAACATTTAAAATTGTATAATTTGACCAAAGCGCGATTTAAAACAGTTAAAGGAATTTTTAATTTCATTTATAGCGTGGGTATGGCGCAATTAAACACGGTAAATTAATTATTTGTAATTATCTACTCAAATTAACCACGTATGCGCAAAGGAATGTTAATTTTGTGCAAAATAATTTATTGCACATGTCTTTTTTAAATGAACTATTTGCCGAACTTAATAACGACGATAGAGAACTACTTCAAGAGCGTTTGGATATTGTTGAGCATAAAATTAAATTCATGGATAAAATTCCAGTAGCGTGTTTAAACCTCGATAATACTACGAATTACCATTTATCCGAAGAGATTTTGCTTGCTGGCGGAATGAACGAACCAGATATTTTAAACGCCGTTTATATTGTTTACCATCAAGAAGGTAAAACTTTAATTGATTTGATGAGGGAAGTTCCGACGTTGTTAAATCCCGATTGGCAGGCAGTTAAAAACAACAGAATAATTTTACTGAGCGATAGTGACGGGCTAGAGCGAAATGCACAGCGTGTAATTAATATGGTTGAAGACATAGCGGAAATGATCCATCCGGGATATTTTATTTTTGGTGGTGAGGGTGATAAGTGGATTAGATTTTCGTTGTAAACTAAATTTATATCTCAATTATAATTCATGATCAAATTCATCCACCCAACAGAAGTTTTGCCTCTTAGAAGTTTGGTTTTACGCAACGGGAAAGCGTTCAATCAATGTGTTTTTAATGGCGATACAGACTTTAATACCTTTCATTTAGGCTATATCGTAAACGGACAAATTAAATGCATTGCTAGTTTTATGCCCACTTCAAATCTTCCCACAGAAGATAAAGTTTGGCAGTTGAGAGGAATGGCTACCCACCCTGATTTTAGTGGCAAAGGATATGGAAAAGCGCTCGTCAATTTCTCCATAGATCACGCAAAGCAAAAAAATATCGAT
Organism: Pedobacter changchengzhani; assembly: GCF_004354365.1. Lineage (GTDB taxonomy): Bacteria > Bacteroidota > Bacteroidia > Sphingobacteriales > Sphingobacteriaceae > Pedobacter > Pedobacter changchengzhani. The sequence goes on along the minus strand of NZ_SJCY01000012.1, from coordinate 23,069 downwards.
TATTTGTGGTGCAATGCTAGGGCTTCGGCTGTTCCATTTTACCAAAAATTGGGATTTTTAATTGATTCTGAAGAATTTCAAATTCCAGATATCGGTTCACATTTTAAAATGAAATTAAACTTAAAATAACAATATAACATGAAAACGATTGACCAGTTAAACTTTAAGGATAAAAAGGCATTAATAAGAGTAGATTTTAACGTGCCTTTAGATGCTGATTTTAAAATTACGGATGATAAGAGAATGCGTGCTGCATTACCAACCATAAAAAAAATATTAAAAGATGGTGGTTCGGTAATTTTAATGTCGCATTTAGGTCGCCCAAAAGATGGCCCTACTGATAAATATTCTTTAAAGCACATACTTGGAGATTTATCAAAAATGCTTAACCTCGATGTTAAATTCGCTGATGATTGTATTGGTGATAGCGCGGTAAATCAAGCATCTAATTTAGCACCAGGCGAAGTTTTGTTATTAGAAAATCTTCGTTTTTATAAAGAAGAAGAAAAGGGTGATGTGGCTTTTGCCGAAAAGTTATCAAAACTTGGCGATGTTTACGTAAATGATGCGTTTGGTACGGCACATCGTGCTCATGCATCTACATCAGTTATTGCACAATTTTTTCCCAATAATAAATACTTTGGCTATTTAATGGCTGGAGAAATTGCAAATGCCGAAAAAATTCTAAACCATGCAGAAAGACCTTTTACTGCGATTATGGGTGGCGCTAAAGTATCTGATAAAATTTTATTGATAGAAAAATTGTTGGATAAAGTAGATAACATCATTATTGGTGGTGGTATGGCTTACACTTTTGCTAAGGCGCAAGGCGGAGAAATTGGCACTTCATTGTTAGAGGCTGATAAACAAGCACTTTCATTAGAATTGATTGCGAAAGCTAAAGCGAAAGGCGTGAAATTAATTCTTCCTGTCGATACAGTAATCGCTGATAAATTTGCCAATGATGCGAATAAAAAAGATGTAGATTCTGGGCATATTCCTGCCGATTGGATGGGGTTGGATATTGGACCAAAATCAATCGCACTTTTTCAAGAAGTTATTAAAAATTCTAAAACGTTATTGTGGAATGGTCCAATGGGAGTTTTCGAAATGGAAAGTTTTGAAATTGGCACAAAAGCAATTGCAAAAGCAGTTGTGGTTGCAACTTTAGATAATGGTGCATTTTCGTTAATTGGCGGTGGCGATTCAGCTGCGGCAATTGCTAAATTCGGTTACGAAGACGAAGTAAGTTACGTATCAACAGGCGGCGGTGCTTTATTGGAGTATATGGAAGGTAAAGAATTGCCAGGTGTTAAGGCAATTAACGATTAAATGAATCCTTGAGAGCCGTCATCGGATGAATCCTAGCAGGCTTTGCAAGATTCATCCGATGACTTCAATGATTAATCTATTGATTAGTTCTCGGCTACCAGCAATCGAATAAATCCTAGCATACTTTAAAAAACATTTTTTTGAATAATCGCTTTGCTTTCTTGCACAAATTCGTCCTTGTTCATTCGTGTAAGGTCAAAAAATAATTTTTGATTACACAACGAACCATTTCTCAGCCCAGCATAATCTAAATAAGAAGAAAATTTCCAACTTTCTAAGTTGCTTACTAATTTTGCTTTAAGCGGGTTTTGATGAATGTAATGTGCGCAAATTGAAACATAATTAATTGTTGTATTATAGCTTTTATCAATTAGCTCTTTTATAAATGGTGTAGCAGCGAGAAGAGAACAACGGGAAAATAATTTTTGGAATGCCTTCAATTCATTTTCGGAGGAACTGGTAGTGGCGAAAGCAATTATCAAAAATTAGCGCAAAGGCAAGCAAAAATAGCGGAATATAATTCATCAAGACAAAATGAAGCTTATAAGAAAAGTATTGGCGATAATTATGGAACAAATGACAATCAGGGGGGGAGACGGATTGTTACCATAATCAATTAAATAATCGAATGATAAAATTTATAAAGAAAATAGAAGAACTACTTCCTTACGATAGAAAACAATATATATCACGTAAAAAATGGTATGGGGTTTCATTTCAATTACCTGGCGTTTTTGAAGGAAAAGATATTGGTTTAGGCGTGTATTTACAAAATTATGAAGAGTGGTTTAGGAGTATTATCTCTGGTCTTGATAATGGTTTACCTTGGATTATAAATCACGATTTTATAGATGAAGATTGGTTTCCTAATAATGAGAATAATTTAACAACTTTACGAACGCTATTTAAAAATAAAAGCATTCCAAATACATTCAAAGGCGGTATAATTCTTACTAAAGATGAAATGTTAGAAGTTGCCAGGGATTTAATTTCATACCCCTACGCTGTATTTGATAAAAAAGAACTATTGTATAATAATTTAGACATTTCACATGGTGAAGTGCAATTTGTAATAAAAATATCGGCGCATTTGAATATTGACTTCTTAAGTACAGATAAAGATCTTTTAAGAAAAGTTGTAAATACCTATTCAAATAACTTTATTTTAAAGGAATATAGAGGCACTTCATTAATCATGTGACTCATATGGAGCAGGGGCAGGGTCTTTTTCGGCGTCTTTTAGCCAAGGCTTAAATAAGCAGGGGAAAGTCACAAGTAATATAATTGGTGTTGGACCCCAACTAGCGCAAGCATGTAATTCGTTATTCTAGCGCACAGCGTCCCGCTTGTGCTCAAAAGAAAATTATAATAAGAGCCCTGCAGAGATGTTGGGCTTTTATATATTTAATGAGTTTAGGTATTAATGATCTTGGCATATTTATCAAAAGTATCTATAATTGAAACGGAACTGATTTGGGGTCTTTGGCAGGGCCTTTAAATGTTAGGCAAAATAAAGAAGGTATTGAAAATTTTTTATTTTATTCAGTTCAATTTTGATGAAGGGCAAAACAACTCATCAAATTTATAATCGAAAAATATATTATAATTATTTGTGTTGTATTTGCCTGTAAGCTTCTTATATTTGAAGCTAATGTTAGGCAAAGGTTGCCAGTTCTTGCGCAATCAATGTTATGAAGTTAAAGTTATATAAAAAAATAAATGCCTACACCCTTACCGAGATATTGGTGGTGCTGGTAATTATAGGGATATTGGTGCTTTTGGCATTGCCCAATTTAATGCCCTTAATTACCAAGGCAAAAACTACAGAGACCAAACTACAATTGGAGCATCTGGCTAAGTTGGAGCAGTCGTACTTTTTCGAACATTCTAAATACAGCAATAACTTTAACGAGGTTGGTTTTATTCAAGAAACCTTGACAACCGACGGAAAGGTTGGCAACGCAAATTACAAGATCCAGATAATTTCGGCAACTAATACTAGTTTTTTAGCTGAGGCAGCAACCGTTGCAGACTTTGATGGAGATGGCACCTATAACTTTTGGCAGATAAGTCATCGGATGAATATAGACTTTTTGCTTGTTTCTTCCGATGATTAATTCACGACTAATGGTCATCGTATGAGCCCTAACAGGCTTGATAGTATATATCCGATGACTTTGAACGAAGCAACTTAGTATGTTTCATTTCTATTAAGTCATCGGATGAATCCTAGCACATTTTACAGTATTAAACCGATGACTATTTCACGATCCTTCGGTTCAAATTCCCTGAACTTTTTAGTGCCCAAAACACTAACACAGGTTGAAACAGCAATCTTGCAAATCTTCTAGAATCTGTATTTAACCCAAAAGCACTAATTTTATTTTGATACTGTGCAATATTACCCGGGAAAACTGCAATAAATAAACCCGCTGCAATAAGTCCGACTGGCTTTTCATACTTCTTGGGTGCTAAAAGTAAAGCAGTACCCATTGCAATTTCTACTAATCCCGATAATAAAACCGTGTCATCTTTAGTTAAAGGAACCCAATTTGGAACCTGCGCCTGAAACTCTTTTCGCAGAAAAGTTAAGTGACCTATCCCAGCCAAAACTAAACCTGCAGCCAGTAAAAATTTGGCTCCTTTTTCTATATTTTCCTTTTTCATTACTTACGAATTAATGCAATATCTATTCATTAACAAACCGAATGGATAAAAGTTATAAATGCGCTTTTTTAAAACTTTTGTGAGTAAAATTTTGATGAAATGAGTAAATAATGTCCTTAACTTTGCTTTTAAAAATAATATTTAGCGTAAATCTTGTCTTTTTTTAATTGCGACATTACAATTGATAACTTGCTTTTTATCAGGTGTTAGGGCACTTTATTAGCAAGTTATTGATTTAATATTTTTTTCTTTTACAACCAAAGTGGGAGAAAATAGATGTGGAAAACTTTTTTGTGGTAAAAAGTGGTAAAAAGTGGTAGAACTCTTTACTTTTACACTAGCTAAAAAGTGTAAATACCACTATGACCCAACTTTTAGGAGAATTCGATTGTAAACTTGATGCAAAAGGCCGTTTAATGGTTCCTTCTGCACTTAAGAAACAATTGCCTAATGCCGAGGAAGAAGGGTTAATCGTTAATCGCGGTTTCGAAAAAAACTTAATCATTTACCCAAAATCTGTTTGGGATGCTATTCTTCTCGATTTAAGTAAACTTAACGTGTACGAAAAAGAAAATAGAGAATTCATTAGAGCTTTTACGCGCGGTGCTACAATTCTTTCTTTGGATGCTGCCGGCCGTGTGCTTTTGCCAAAGTCTTTAGTAGATTATGCAGGCATCGGTAGCGATTTGGTTTTGGCTTGTCAGTTGGATAGGATTGAGTTGTGGGATAAAAAGGCCTATGAAGATAGTTTTGATAATGTGCCCGAAAACTTTGCAAACCTTGCTCAAAAAGTAATGGGCGGTAAGAAGGGAGGAACTGATGGAGAATAATTATCACGTACCCGTAATGCTTCAGCCTTGTATTGAGGGTTTAAATATTAAAGCAGATGGCGTTTATGTAGATGTTACTTTCGGTGGCGGTGGCCATTCTAAAGAAATATTAAAACATCTTGGTCCAAAAGGAAAGTTAATTGCTTTCGATCAGGATCCTGATGCGCAGAAAAATATCCCTGCTGATGACCGTGTTGTTTTTATTGATCAAAACTTTGGATTTTTAAAAAATAATCTTCGCTTAAATGGCGTTAGAGAGGTTGATGGAATTCTTGCCGATCTTGGCGTGTCGTCTCATCAATTTGATGTACCTGAGCGTGGCTTTTCTATTCGTTACAACGGCGATTTAGATATGCGCATGGATCAGCATGGTGAGGTAACAGCTGCACAAGTTTTAAATACCTATTCTGGAAATCAACTACATAAAATTTTTGGCATTTATGGTGAGGTTAAAAACGCAAAATCTTTGGCGCGTGCCATCGTAACCGCACGCTTGGATACGCCATTTACGGATATTGATAGTTTAAAATCTGCAATCGCATCCTATATCCCGAAAGGAAAAGAAAACAAATATTTAGCCCAAGTTTTTCAAGCATTACGTATCGAAGTAAACGCAGAAATCCAATCGCTTAATAATATGCTGATACAAGCTGCCGAGGTTTTAAAACCGGGTGGTCGTTTGGTTGTAATGTCTTATCATTCGTTAGAAGATAGGCCGGTTAAAAACTTCATGGCGAAAGGGAAATTTCAAGGTGAGGTAGAAAAAGATTTTTATGGCAACCAGCAAAAGCCTTTTAATGCAATTACCCGCAAAGCAATTGTGGCTACTGATGAAGAAATTGCACAAAATAACAGAGCTCGCAGTGCGAAATTAAGAATTGCTGAGAAAATATGAACAGGTTTAGAGAAGATACGGACGAAGAGGAAGTTGGACCTGAGCCAGTTTTAAAGCCTGCGCAAAAAAAAGCGATACCTAAAGAAGAAAAATTACAAACTCCTTCATTTTTAAGTAAGTTTTTTCACGATGGCATTATTACAAAGGAAGCTGCTACAGATGCGTTGCCTTTTTTGTGCTTCTTGGCTTTTTTAGGTATGATTTATATCGGTAACAGCCATTTTGCAGTAAATAATATCCGCAGAATTGACAAACTTAATAAAGAAGTAAAAGAATTACGTTGGGAGTATAAATCCTTAAAAGCCGACCTTATGTTTAAAAGTAAATTAACTGAGGTTGCTAAAAAGGTAGATACACTGGGTATAAAAGAATTAATTGAACCACCAAAAAAAATAGTTGTTAAAAGCAATGAATATTAGAGCTAACATCCTGCTTCGAGTATACCTGGCATTTGGCTTAATTGTGCTATTTGCTTTAGCGGTATTTTTAAGGCTTGGCCAAGTACAGTATGTACAAGGTCATAAGTGGAAAGCTATGGCCGATAGTCTTTCTACTAAATACATGAAGGTAGAAGCTACACGTGGAAATATTTATTCTAACGATGGTAGCTTATTGGCTACATCTGTACCAGAATATGAATTGAGGATGGATATGTATGCTGGTGGTATTCAGAATAAAGATGTATTTAACGAAAAAGTAGATTCTTTAGGAATGAAGCTGGCAGAATTTTTTAAAGATAAAACCGCTAAAGAATATTCGCGTTATTTGCGGGTTGCGCGTCAAGATAGTGCGCGTTACGTTTTAATTCATAGAAAAGTAACCTATTCTGATTTAAAAGTGATCAGAACTTTTCCGCTTTATAACATTGGTAAATTTACAGGTGGTTTAATTGCTGTGCAACAAAACAAGCGCATTCTTCCATTTAAAGCATTGGCAGCGAGAACAATTGGGTATAAAAACGAAAATGTATCAAATGGCGTTGGTTTAGAAGGCGCTTACAATCAATATATTAATGGCGAAACGGGCCGTAGGTTAATGCAACGCATTGCTGGAGGTGTTTATGTGCCTGTTAACGATGAAGAAGAAGTTGCACCGAAAGATGGAGCTGATATTATTTCTACTATCGACATTAACATGCAAGATTTGGCTCAAAGTGCTTTAGAAAAACAACTTATAAAAAGCAAAGCTGATCACGGTACTGTAATTCTTATGGAAGTGGCAACTGGCGAAATTAGAGCAGTTGCAAATTTCTCGAAAGTGGAAGAAGGGGTTTATAAAGAGAAGTTTAATTATGCCATTGCCGGTAATCAGGATCCTGGATCAACCTTTAAGTTGGCTTCTTACATGGCTTTATTAGAAGATAAATTGGTAGATACCAATACTTTGGTGGCTACGGGAACTTATCAAATTCCTGGTCATTTAATTAAAGATTCTCATGGTAGCATCGGAGTCGTTACGGTTAAAAGAGCTTTCGAAGAATCATCAAATGCAGCCATTTCTTATTTAATTAACTCAAAATATAAAGATAATCCTTCAAAATTTACAGATCACCTATACGATTGGCACTTAAACGAGAAGGTAGGTTTGCAAATTCCGGGTGAAGCGCAGCCTGTTGTTAAAAATCCAAAAAACAAAAGCTGGAACAAAAATATGACTTTGCCACAAATGGCTTACGGATATGAAATGCAACTTACGCCATTAAAAATGTTGTCGTTTTATAATGCTGTGGCAAATAATGGTAAATATGTTGCGCCAATTTTTGTAAAAGAAATTAGAAGATTGGGCAACCCGATAGAGCAGTTTAAGGCTAGAGTTGTAAATGAAAAAATTTGCTCGGATGTAACGTTGAGTAAAATTAAGAAAATGCTCGAAGGTGTGGTTTTAGAAGGTAGCGGAAAAAATATAGTGTATAATCCATTATACAAAATAGCGGGTAAAACAGGTACTGCGCAAGTTGCCGATGAGAATAAAGGGTACAAAGCAAATAAGCAATATCAAGCTTCATTTGTAGGTTATTTTCCTGCCGATAAGCCAAAATATTCCCTAATTGTAGTTATAAATGATCCAAAGGGATCTTATTATGGTGCTTTGGTCTCAGGACCCGTTTTTAGAGAAATTTCTGATCGTATTTATGCTAGCGATATGCAAATGTATGATGATGTGCCAACTAGGTTAGTGGGTAACACCGGCACGCCTCCAACAAAAGCAGGACAAAGTAAAGCTACCCAAAAGGTTTATAAAGCATTTGGTTTTAAGCCATTATTTGCTTCAAAATCTGAATATTATAATATAATAGATACGAGCGCGGGCACGGTTTTTCAAGAAAATAACGAACATAAAGGCATAATGCCAAATGTAGAAGGTATGGGCTTAAAAGATGCGCTGTATTTATTAGGGAATGCAGGTTTAAAAACAAAAGTTGTAGGTATGGGTAAGGTAACCGCCCAATCTATCCCTGCAGGAAGTAAGGTTGGCAGAGGTTTAGGCGTACAAATAGAGTTAAATTAAAAAAAAGAGACCGAGATTGAGGCTAAGGCTGAGGTAGTAAAAGCGAGCAAGTCTTGATACTTGATACTTGATACTCAATACTTGATACTAAAATAAAATATGAAATTACAAGATTTACTTTACGGTGTAACGATATTAGAATTGGTTGGTAAAACCGATGTGAATGTCAATGCGCTGAATTTCGATTCTCGTAAAGTAGATAAAAATGATGTTTTCTTTGCTGTAGTGGGTACACAAGCAGATGGACATGAATATATTACGCAAACTATAAATCAGGGTGCAACCGTAATCATTTGCGAAACCGTTCCTGAAAATAAAGTAGAAAACGTTACCTATATTAAAGTACAAAATACTGGTGTCGCACTTGGTGTTATGGCCAGCAATTTCTTCGATAATCCATCAGCAAAGTTAAAATTAGTTGGTATTACTGGTACGAACGGGAAAACGACGATTGCCACTATTCTGTTCAAATTATTTAAGGCTTTAGGTTATAAAACGGGCTTGCTCTCCACTGTAGAAAACTTTATAAATGATGTTGTGGTTTCTGCAACGCATACTACGCCAAATCCAATCGCATTAAACTCACTCTTGCATGATATGGTACTTGCTGGTTGCGATTATTGTTTCATCGAAGTAAGTTCTCATGCCGTTGTACAACATCGTATAGAAGGGCTGACTTTTGCAGGAGCTGTGTTCTCAAACCTTAGTCATGATCATTTAGACTTTCACAAAACTTTTGATGAATATTTGAAAGCCAAAAAAGCGTTTTTCGATGGATTGCCAAAATCTGCTTTCGCATTAACCAATATCGATGATAAAACCGGAATGGTGATGTTACAAAACACCAAGGCCTATAAAAAAACCTATGCGCTTAAGCAATTGGCAGATTTCAAAGCTAAAATAATCGAAAATCAATTTAGTGGCTTGCACTTAGATATCGATAATGAAGATGTTTTTTTTAAGTTGGTAGGTTCATTTAATGCCTATAATTTGTTGGCAGTTTACGGAACAGCAATGTTATTAGCGCAAGATAAATTGCGCGTTTTAACAGAATTAAGTATGCTTACGGGTGCCGAAGGTCGGTTTGATTATGTGATATCGCCAAATAATATTATCGGTATTGTAGATTATGCACACACGCCTGATGCTGTACAAAATGTATTGAGCACCATTCAAAATATTAGAAAAGGAACCGAGCAAGTAATAACCATTATCGGTTGTGGTGGCGATAGAGATAAAACCAAACGCCCAATTATGGCACAAGTGGCTTGCGATTGGAGCGATAAAGTGATTTTAACTTCCGATAATCCGCGTACGGAAAATCCTCAAACTATTTTAACCGAAATGGAAGTTGGCGTTTCACCTACTAATCAACGCAAAACATTATCCATTTTGAATAGACGGGAAGCGATAAAAACAGCCTGCCATTTAGCGCAAAGTGGCGACATTATTTTAATTGCCGGAAAAGGGCACGAAAAATATCAAGAAATTAATGGCATTAGAACCCATTTTGATGATAAAGAAATATTATTTGAACAATTTAATCTTCAACGCTAATGTTATATTTATTATTCGAATACCTACATAAGCATTACGATATTCCTGGATTAAGGTTGTTTCAATACATAACCTTTCGGGCTTCTATATCCATTATTCTTTCTTTGGTTATTACAACCGTTTACGGACGAAGAATTATCGATTACCTGCATTCAAAACAAGTTGGAGAAACGGTTAGGAATTTAGGTTTAGAAGGGCAGATGCAAAAGCAGGGTACGCCAACAATGGGCGGTATTATGATTTTGCTGGGTATTTTAATTCCAACTATACTATTTGCAAACATTACCAATATATACGTTATTTTAATGATTGTAACTACCATTTGGATGGGTGCAATTGGCTTTTTAGATGATTACATAAAAGTATTTAGAAAAAACAAGGAAGGCTTAGCCGGGAAATTCAAAGTGGTTGGTCAGGTTGGGTTAGGCTTAATAATTGGATACACGATGTTGTTTAATCCAAATATTGTGGTTAGAGAAACTGTAGAAGAAACAGCTAAATCAACTTCTACGGCACCAATGGTATTGCGCCAAAAGGGAGAAACGTTTTACTATACTCAAGATGTAAAATCGACTAAAACCAACATGCCTTTTTACAAAAATAACGAATTCGATTACGCTAAAGTACTCAAGTTTTTAGGCGAAGATTATGAGAAGTATGCATTCTTAGTTTTTATGGCATTTACGGTGTTCATCGTAACTGCGGTATCAAATGGCGCAAACTTAACCGATGGAATTGATGGACTGGCAACAGGAACATCGGCCATTATTGGTACCACGCTAGGTATTTTGGCTTATGTATCTGGTAATACGGTCATAGCCGATTACCTAAACATTATGTACATACCCAATTCTGGGGAGCTCATGATTTTTGCTGGCGCTTTTGTGGGTGCATGCGTAGGGTTTTTGTGGTATAATTCTTATCCAGCGCAAGTTTTTATGGGCGATACCGGAAGTTTGGCAATTGGTGGCATCATCGCGGCCTTCGCAATTATGATCCGTAAGGAATTGCTTATTCCGATACTATGTGGCGTGTTTTTAATCGAATTGGTGTCTGTAATCCTGCAGGTATCCTACTTTAAATATTCCAAGCGAAAATACGGTGAAGGTAGGCGGGTATTTTTAATGTCGCCATTGCACCACCATTATCAAAAGAAGGGTTTCCACGAAGCAAAAATTGTAACTCGTTTCTGGATTATTGGAATTATGCTTGCCATTTTAACCATTGTAACCTTGAAATTAAGATAAGTAAAAAGTAAAAAGTTGAAAGTAAAAAGTATAAAGTCGAAATAATAATCAACAACGATAAACGAACAACAAAAATGAATACAAATCAAAATACAGCAAACTCAACTCAATCAGAAATGGTAGGGAAAAGCCGTGTTGTAATTTTGGGCGCTGGCGAAAGTGGTGTTGGCGCGGCTAAGTTGGCCCAATTAAAGGGATTCGATGTTTTTGTGTCTGATTTTGGCGTTATAACTGATAAATACAAGAAAGCGTTAGAAAGTCTTTCCATTCCATTCGAATCAGAAAAACATACTGACGATTTAATTTTAAATGCGACTGAAGTAATTAAAAGTCCGGGCATACCTGCAAATGCTCCAATTATTAAAAAAATTGTCGAAAAAGGTATTTCGGTAATATCCGAAATTGAGTTTGCAAAGCGTTACACCAATGCAAAAACCATTTGTATTACGGGTTCTAACGGCAAAACAACCACGAGTTTACTTACCTACCATATTTTAAAAAATGCAGGTGTAAATGTTGGCTTGGCTGGCAACATCGGCAAAAGCTTCGCTGCACAAGTAGCAACCGAAAGTTTTGAATGGTATGTTTTAGAAATTTCGAGTTTTATGCTGGATGAGATGTTTCAGTTTAAGGCAGATATTGCGGTTCTATTAAACATTACCCCCGATCATTTAGATCGTTACGAATACAAATTAGAAAAATACGCCGCCTCGAAAATGCGCATTATTCAAAACCAGAATGCGGACGATGTTTTTATTTATTGCGCCGATGATGATGAGACTTTAAAGGCATTAAAAAATATTAAACCATTAGCTAAATCATTTCCTTTTTCAATCGAAAAGAAAATTGATCAAGGCGCTTATCTCGAACACGATACCATTCACATCCTTATTGAATCAAACAACGAACTGACCATGACAATCACCGATTTAGCCTTACAGGGCAAACACAACATTTATAATTCTATGGCTTCGGGTATTGTTGCTAAAGTTTTAGAGTTGAGAAATCCAACTATTCGAGAGAGTATGAGCGATTTCAAAAACGTTGAGCATAGATTGGAGCATGTTGCTAAAATATCTGGTATAGATTTTATTAATGATAGTAAAGCAACAAATGTAAACTCTACTTGGTATGCTTTAGAAAGCATGACGACCGATGTAGTCTTGATTATGGGTGGCGTTGATAAGGGGAATGATTACAGTATGCTTAAAGATTTGGTAAAAAGCAAAGTGAAAGCAATTGTTTGCTTAGGTAAGGACAACAAACGAATACACGATGCTTTTGAGGATGATGTAGAAATTATTGTAAATACTTTTTCTGCTGAAGAAGCCACACAAATTGCTTTTCATTTAGCAAAACGAGGAAATACAGTATTGCTTTCTCCTGCATGTGCAAGTTTTGATTTATTTAACAGCTATGAAGATCGCGGTGATCAATTCAAAGCAGCGGTAAGAGAGTTATAAAAGCGATTGTAATATGTTACAGGCACTACTCAATAAAACAAAAGGCGATAGATGGATCTGGTTGATCATCATCTTGCTTTCGCTTATATCAATAATGGCAGTTTACAGTGCAACCGGAACTTTAGCCTATAAAAAAGGCGAAGCAGTTGAAAAGTTGTTGTTAACCAAGCATGTGATTTTTGTTTTGATGGGTATTGGCATGATTTATATTGCCCATCTTTTAGATTATCGATATTACGCAGGAATTTCAAAGGTGTTAATGATTATTACGATCCCCTTATTGATTTATACACTCATTTTTGGAACAAATTTAAACGATGCATCCCGTTGGGTAAAAATTCCGGTAATTGGGTTAACTTTTCAAACATCCGATTTGGCAAAGCTTGCTTTAATTACGTTTTTGGCTAGAATGTTAACCAAAAAGCAAGAAAATATCAAGAATGTAAAAGAATCATTTTTACCAATTATGGGTTCGGTTTGTGTGGTTTTTGTTTTAATCGCTTTGGCAAATTTATCAACAGCGTTAATGTTGTTCGGGGTTAGTATTTTACTTTTAATTATTGGTAGGATTAGCATTAAGCAAATTTCTTTAGTTTGTATTGGTGGTGCGATATTGCTTACGTTGGTTGTGTTTTTGGGTCCTAGAAGGGCAACCTACGCATCGCGGATAAAATCCTTTATACATCCAGAACAACAACATTCTGATAAAACTTTTCAGGCCGATCAATCTAAAATTGCTTTAGCCACAGGTGGTTTTTTTGGCAAAGGACCTGGAAATAGTACTCAACGTAATTTTCTACCACATCCATATTCAGATTTTATTTTTGCCATCATCATCGAAGAATGGGGGACATTTGGCGGTTTAATCGTTATGATTCTGTACCTCGTACTGCTTTATCGATGTATAAAAATAGTAACCCGAGCGCCCAAGGCCTTCGGTGCTTTATTGGCTGCAGGCTTGAGTTTCAGTTTAACCATACAAGCTTTTGCAAATATGGCGGTAGCAGTTGGTTTAGGGCCGGTAACTGGTGTTCCGCTTCCTTTAGTTAGTATGGGCGGTACATCAATGATTTTTACTAGTGTTGCCTTCGGGATAATTTTAAGTGTAAGTCGCGATGTAGAAGAAAACGTAGCGGTAAAGGAAACAAACGATAAAATAAAAAATAAAATAATTGTTGGCGAAATACCAGCGATGGCTTAGATGAAAGTAACAGGTAAATCGTCATTGCGAGGAAGTATGACGAGGCAATCTACTTCAAAAGGATGTAGTAACAATAGATTGCTTCGTACCTCGCAATGACGAAAGCAAAATAATCAATAATTAACAAAAATGAACAGTAACCCAAAAATTATCATATCAGGCGGTGGCACAGGTGGGCATATTTTTCCAGCTGTGGCCATAGCCAATGCATTAAAACGCATTGTGCCTGGCTGTCAAATTTTATTTGTTGGGGCTATTGGTCGCATGGAAATGGAAAAGGTGCCAGCAGCGGGTTATAAAATTGTTGGTTTAAATATAAGCGGCATACAACGAGGGTCAATTTTAAAAAACCTGACTTTGCCATTTAAGTTAATTGGCAGTGTGCGTAAAGCAATGCAGATTATAAAAGATTTTAAGCCAGATGCTGTTGTTGGTGTTGGTGGTTATGCATCAGGACCACTTTTGTACGCAGCATCGCTAAAAGGAATTCCTTATTTAATACAGGAGCAAAACTCCTACGCAGGCATAACGAACAAATGGTTAGGCAAAAAAGCATCGAAAATATGTGTTGCTTTTGATGATATGGATCAATTTTTTCCTGCTGATAAAATTTTGAAAACTGGTAATCCCGTTAGAAAAGATGTTGTTGATGTTAAAGGGAAGAATTTTTTTGGAGCTGAACTTTTAAAGTTAGATCCTCAAAAGAAAACAATTTTAGTAACTGGAGGAAGTTTGGGTGCCGGAACCTTAAATAAAAGTATAGAAAAGCATTTGTCAGAAATAATTGCCGAAGATGTACAATTGATTTGGCAAACAGGCAAGTTTTATTATAACGGAATTATAGAACGGTTGGGTGTTAACTACCATCCGAATGTTAGGATTTTAGAGTTTTTAAATAAAATGGAGTTGGCCTATGCTGCTGCCGATGTAATTATAAGTAGGGCGGGAGCAGGTACAATAGCCGAACTTTGCTTAATTAAAAAACCAGTTATTTTGGTTCCTTCGCCCAACGTTGCCGAAGATCATCAAACAAAAAATGCAATGGCTTTGGTAAAAAACAATGCGGCTATTTTAATAAATGATCGCGCTGCCGAAGATACATTGGTTGCGGAAGCGTTAAAGCTTTTAAAGGATAAGAATGCAATAGATAAATTAGCTGCAAACATTGGTGAAATGGCTTTGCCAAATGCCGATGAAATTATTGCTAAGGAAGTGTTAAAATTGATTAAATAAGATGTGAGAAACTAGATATGAGATTTGAGTTTGGGGCAGTTTGCCTAACATCTCACATCTCACATCTCAAACCTAAAAAAATGGAACTAAGTAAAATTAACAATGTGTATTTCGTGGGTATCGGTGGTATCGGGATGAGTGCGCTTGCTCGTTATTTTGCTAAAAGGGGATGTGCGGTTTCTGGTTACGATAAAACTAAAACCAAGCTTACAGAGAACCTCGAAAGGGAAGGAATATCAATTTCTTATACAGATGATTTGGAAACCTTGCCAACAAAATTTGCTACCAAAAGTGACGATGCGTTGGTTGTTTATACACCCGCAATTCCTAAAAGTTCGGTTATTTTAAATTACTTTATTGATAATGGTTTTAGTCTTAAAAAGCGGTCTGAAGTTTTAGGTATTATCAGTAAAGGTATGTTCTGTATCGCTGTTGCGGGTACACATGGCAAAACTACCACTTCATCAATTGTTGCACATATTTTAAAAGATACAGGTTATGATTGCACTGCTTTTTTAGGTGGAATTACCACAAACTACAACAGTAATGTTCTTTTCGGTAACAATAACGTGGTTGTAGTGGAGGCCGATGAATACGATCGTTCTTTCTTAACGCTCCACCCAGATATTGCTGTGATTACATCTATGGATGCAGATCATTTGGATATTTACGGAGATAAAAGCCACTTAGAAGATTCTTTTCATCTCTTCGCCAGTCAGTTAAAAAGCGGAGGCAAAATTTATAATCACGAAGGTTTACCAATAAAAGGAACCACCTATGCTGCAAGCACTACGGCCGATGCAAAAGCAGAGAATATAAGAGTAGAAGGTTCGAAGTTTGTATTTGATTATAAGGATGCAACCTCTAATATTAAGAATATCAGCTTGATGTTGCCCGGTAAGCATAATGTTGAGAATACCACAGTTGCCATTGCCATCGCCTTGCAATTAGGTATTGATGCAGAAAAAGTGAAGCAAGCAGTTGCAAATTTTAAGGGCGTAAAACGGAGATTTGAGTACATCGTTAATAACGATAAGCAAATTTATATAGATGATTATGCACATCATCCTGAAGAATTACGTGCATGTTTTGATGCGGTAAAGCAACTGTATCCAACTAAAAAATTAACAGTTGTATTTCAACCTCATTTATTTACAAGAACAAGAGATTTTGCAACTGAATTTGCGAAAGTATTATCAACGGTTGATGACTTGATGTTGTTGGATATTTACCCGGCGAGAGAGTTACCAATTGAAGGTATAGATTCGCCTTACTTGTTAAGTAAAATGACATCAATAAATAAAAATGTTTATACAAAGCACCAAGTAATTGAACACATTAAAAGCAACAAACCCGAACTTATTTTAACGGTTGGTGCTGGCGATATAGATACATTAATCGAACCTATAAAAAATACATTAACAAATGCTTAAACGAATAAACTGGGGCGCAATTTTTACGAGTTTTGCTTGGCTAACTAGTCTTGCAGGCGTGGTTGTGCTTTTAAGTTTCATCAACGTTAAAAAGCAAACGGTTAAATGTACCAACGTGAAAATTATAATTCCGGGGGCAAATAATTTTATTGAGCGTGAAGAGGTTGATGCGATTTTGAAGCAGGATCAAGGCGTTTTAATTGGCCGAAACTTGGAGAAAATTAATATCCATCAAATTGAAAAAAAGCTACAATCAAACCCATATATCGGTTTTGCAAAAGTTTACGTGGATATGGATGGCGTGATGAAAATCGAAATTAAACAGCGACAACCAATTTTGAGAATTATTAATTCATCTGGTCAGGATTTTTATATTGATAGTGATGGTTTGAAAATGCCGATTTCGCCAAACTTTACGGCAAATGTATTGGTTGCAACGGGTAATATTACCGAAGTGTTTGGTAAGGTAATAGATACCTTGCATACGCAAATGGCTAAAGATTTATACAAAACTGCCCAATACATTTCGAGAGATACATTATGGGATAACCAAATTGTGCAGATTGCAGTAGATAACAAAAACGAAATGGAGCTGATTCCTAGAGTTGGTGACGAAAAGATTTTATTGGGCACTGTAGATTCTTTGGATGTAAAAATGAGAAATCTTCGAGTTTTTTATAAAAAAGTAATGCCTCAAGTAATCGCCAAAACATATAAAACCATTAACATTAAATATGTAAACCAAATTGTTTGCGAAAGAAATAAGGTGGATTCTGTTACGGTGAAGAAAAAAGTGAAAATTTTAACCGCTGCAGATAGTTTGGCTGTGCATACAAAAGTTGCCGATTCTTTAGTTAAAGACGTAATTGGTAAAGCCATTTCTGCCGAAAAAAATAAAGATGCGCAGCCGAAAGCAGTCGTGGTTAAAGAAAAACCAAAGGTAACTAAACCTAAAACTGAAGTGATTCAGAAAAAGCCGGTTACCGAGAAAAATAAATAATTAAAAAATATCCTTCGGGAAATAAAAATATAACTCAACAAAATTAACAATTATGGACAAGGCAAAATCTACCAGTCAATCTCAAATTGTAGTCGGTCTAGATATCGGTACCACCAAAATCTGCGTAATCGTTGGTCGTAGAACGCAGCACGGCAAAATAGAAGTTTTAGGTATTGGCAAGGCCGAATCTGCTGGTGTAACCCGTGGTGTAGTTACCAATATCCAAAAAACTGTTCAAGGCATTGCTCAGGCTGTAGAAATAGCTAGTGGCCAATCCAACGTAGAAATACAAGTGGTAAACGTGGGCATTGCTGGGCAACATATTAAGAGCCTGCAACACCGTGGTATTTTAACGCGCCGAGAATTAAATAACGAGATTGGTAAAAAAGATATCGATAAATTGATAGACGATATGTTTAAACTGGTTATGCCTCCCGGTGAGGAAATTATCCATGTTTTGCCACAAGAATTTACCATTGATAATGAACCAGGTATAAAAGATCCTATCGGGATGGCTGGCGTACGTTTGGAGGCAAACTTCCACATTATCTCTGGTCAGGTAACTGCTGTTAAAAACATTATGAAATGTATTAATAATGCAGGCTTACAAACGCAAGACTTAATCCTTGAGCCTTTGGCTTCTTCAGAATCTGTGTTGAGTATAGAAGAAAAAGAAGCGGGTATTGCTTTGGTTGATATTGGTGGTGGTACTACAGATATTGCCATTTTTCACGAAGGTATTATTCGCCATACAGCAGTAATCCCTTTTGGTGGAAATAGCGTAACAGAAGATATTAGAGAAGGATGCTCGGTAATGCGCAATCAAGCCGAATTGTTAAAAACTCGTTTCGGTTCTGCCCTGGCCGAAGAGAATAAAGAAAATGAAATTATTTGTGTGCCAGGCTTACGTGGTAGAGAGCCTAAAGAAATATCGGTTAAAAACCTTGCGTACGTAATCCAAGCACGTATGGAAGAAATTATCGAGCATGTTTATTACGAGATTAAAGCCTCTGGATATGAGAAAAAATTGATTGGCGGCATTGTTATAACTGGTGGTGGCGCTTTACTAAAGCATTTAAGTCAGGCGGTTGAGTACGTAACTGGGTTAGATTGTCGTATTGGTTATCCAAACGAACATTTATCAAAGTATGAAGATATGCCAAAGGCGATTTACGATGATTTGAAAAGCCCAATGTATGCTACGAGTGTCGGTTTATTGATTAAGGGAATCCAAAAAGCGGAAGAGTTAATGGAAGAAATAAAAACTGGCTCTACCATAGTTGATAAAGGAAAAGTAATTAAAACGCCAACAAAAACAGGTTCAGGATTATTTGATAAGCTTTTAAAGAAAGCAACCACATTTATGCAAGATGATATGAATGTGAGCGACGAAGATTATTTAAAAAGCTAATTATTTTTCAACAATTAAAGACTTTTCCACATTTTAACACTTGTGGAAAACGTGTGTGGAAAAAGTGTTAATATTACATTGAGTAATGAACAGGAACGTTAAATTTTTAAATAACTGATTCATAATATTATGCAGTTCGAAATGTTAAAAGATAAGTCGTCAATCATCAAGGTAATTGGTGTTGGTGGCGGTGGCGGCAACGCAGTAAACCACATGTACCGTCAAGGAATTACAGGTGTTGATTTTATTATCTGTAATACCGATGCCCAAGCGTTGGAATTTAGTCCCATCCCAAACAAAGTACAGTTAGGCGCAAGTTTAACTGAAGGTATGGGTGCGGGCGCACAACCCGAAGTTGGTAAAAATTCGGCGATAGAAAATATCGACGATATTAAAGCCATGTTGGGCAGTACAACCAAAATGCTTTTTATAACTGCCGGCATGGGTGGTGGTACGGGTACAGGTGCTAGTCCTATTATTGCAAAAGCAGCAAAAGAATTAGGCATCTTAACCGTAGCGATCATTACTACGCCTTTTTCCTTCGAGGGTAAACGCCGTAGGTCGCAAGCCGATGAAGGGATGGAAGAACTTAAAAAATATGTCGATTCTTACTTAGTAATATCAAATGATAGACTAAGGGAAATTTTTGGGAATTTGACTTTAGGTTCGGCATTTGGTCAGGCCGACGATATTTTAACAACTGCAGCAAAAGGTATAGCAGAGATTATTACGCTTCCTGGTTACATAAACGTTGATTTTAAAGATGTAAGTACTGTAATGAAGGATAGTGGCGTAGCCATTATGGGTAGCTTCTCTGCTGAAGGTGAAAATCGAGCTTTAGAAGCTGTAGAAGGTGCACTGGCTTCTCCTTTATTAAAAGATAATGAAATTGAGGGGGCACGTTATATCCTTTTAAACATTAGTTCTGGTTTGCGCGAAGTAACGATGGATGAAGTATCCATTATAACTGATTTTATTCAAGAAAAAGCGGGTTTATCTGCCGATTTAATATGGGGTAACTGTACGGATGCTACTTTGGAAGACCGACTTTCGGTAACGATAATTGCTACAGGTTTCCAAACGAGCGAACAACGTGTAAACGAAGAAAAAAATAAGAAGAAAATTTCTCTTTTAACTCCAGATGAAGCACCGATGGTAAAACCTTTGGAGCCTGTAAATTCATTTATCGTTCCAAAAACTGAATCGACTTACGAGCCAGTTTTGAAAGCGAAAGAAGAGGTTGCACAATCTGATTTGTTTGGTGGTTTATTTAGTAAACAAGTACCTGTTGCGAAAGAAACCGATAGCGTTGTACGCCATACACTTGTAGAAGAAGAGCCTAAAGTTGAAGAGAAATTAGATACGCCATTTGATTTTGAGGTGAAAGTAGCAGAAACGGAATTTGTTTTTCAAACTCCTGCCGCCACCTTCATTCCAGAACCTGAACCAGAAATAGAAGAGCCTATTGTTGGTTTGGACGACGATAAGAGCGATGAATCAATGGAAGAGCAATTGAGGAAATCTAAAGAACGTATTTTGCGTTTAAAAGATTTGAGCATGAAATTGCGAACTACAAATGGTTTGCAAGAATTGGAAAATGAACCTGCCTATAAGCGGAAGCAATTAAATTTGCAACAAGTGCAGCACTCTTCAGAATCGCAGGTAAGTCGGTTTACGTTAAGTAACGATCAGGATGGCGGAACAGAAATTAGACCAAATAATTCGTTTTTACACGATAATGTAGATTAATTAGAAATCATATAAAATTGGAAAGCCTTAACTTAAATGTTGAGGCTTTTTTTATTTACATTTGGGCTGTTTTGTGGTAACGCAAGGTGCAAACTAATGATGTAAAAATTTGACAATCTTTAACGCATAACCCTGTTGATTTTAAACGGAATAAAAAGTAAATTTGCAATAATTTAAAAGAAATAAAACACGAATACATTGGATATATTTGATAAGATAGCAAAGCACATGGGGCCACTTGGCCAACACCACAAATGGTCTCACGGTTATTTTTCTTTTCCTAAATTGGAAGGAGAGATTGCCCCACACATGCAGTTTAAAGGAAAAGAACATTTGGTTTGGAGCTTAAATAATTATTTAGGCTTGGCAAATCACCCAGAAGTTAGAAAGGCAGATGAACAAGGTGCTGCTGAGTTTGGTATGGCTTACCCGATGGGTGCCCGCATGATGAGTGGAAACACAAAATATCATGAGCAGTTGGAGCAAGAGTTGGCCGCTTTTGTAGGCAAAGAAGATGCCTTTTTGCTAAATTACGGTTATCAAGGAATGGTTTCGATTATTGATGCTTTGGTAGATAGAAATGATGTAATTGTTTATGATGGCGAATCTCATGCTTGTATTATTGATGGCCTGCGCTTGCACATGGGCAAACGTTTTGTTTATCAACACAATGATATTGCAGGTGCAAGAAAACAATTAGAACGTGCTACTAAATTAACCAACGAATCTGGCGGTGGAATACTTCTAATTACTGAAGGCGTTTTTGGTATGAGTGGCGCTCAGGGTAAACTTAAAGAAATTGTAGATCTTAAAAAGGATTTTAACTTTCGTATTTTAGTTGATGATGCGCATGGTTTTGGTACAATGGGTAAAACGGGTGCTGGTACGCACGAGGAGCAAGATTGTATTGATGGTATTGACGTTTATTTTGGAACATTCGCAAAATCAATGGCAGGTATTGGTGCTTTTGTAGCTTCTACTGTAGAAATTACCAATTTCTTTAGATACAATATGCGTTCTCAAACATTTGCCAAATCATTGCCAATGCCAATGGTAATTGGTTTATTAAAACGCTTGGAATTGTTGAAAAGTCAACCTGAGCTAAAAGATAAGCTTTGGGAAATTGCAATGGCGTTGCAAAAAGGATTACGGGAACGTGGTTTCGATTTAGGCATTACAAATAGTGTTGTTACACCAGTTTTCTTAAAAGGAGATTTATCTGATGCCACCGCAATTACTTACGATTTAAGGGCACACTACGGTATATTCTGTTCGATTGTGATGTATCCAGTAATTCCTAAGGGATTAATCGAATTAAGGTTAATACCAACAGCAGTACATACGCTTGATGATGTACAGCGTACATTAGATGCTTTTAGCGAAGTTGCTAAAAAATTGGAATCTGGTTATTACAAAGAAAATAAGTTCGAAATAGCATAATCAATTCAAAATCATTTAACGCAAATTAGAGGATTTTTTGCTTTGTGATTAGCAATTTGTTTTCCGTAATCCCTTAACAAATGTCGAAAGAAAATTTTCCAAAAATTTAACTTTTATGTGAAGTAATCTTTTTAACATGATTAAAGGTTATAAATTAGCGCAGTAAATTAATTAATATAATATGAAAAAATTCGAAGAAGTAAAAGCACTATTAGAAGGTTTAGAAGCTGACGCTGGTAAATTTTACAACGGCGGTAACAATGCAGCAGGTACCCGCGTGCGTAAAGGAATGCAAGATTTAAAAAACCTTGCTCAGGCAATCCGTTTAGAGGTTCAAGAAGCTAAGAATAAGGATTAATTGATTAAGATATATGAATAGAAAGGGCTCTCGGACTTGTATTCGAGAGCCTTTTTTTGTTGAGCAATGTTTTTGTAAAGGGAAAATGACGCTTCCTTTTTTCCAAAAGAAGTCAAGTTTTAAAAACTTGACTTCTTTAATAGCGAAGAGCTAAAAAACTCTGCTATGTATAAGTTTAGGCTACGGGCTAAATTGTGGGCTAAACAAATTGTTTAGCTTCTTGAATGTTGTTGTCGGGTTTTTTAAAAAGAAGTCAAGTTTTTAAAACTTGACTTCTTTAATAGCGAAGAGCTAAAAACCTCTGCTATGTTTGATTTTAGGCTACGCGCTAAATTGTGCGCTAAACAAATTGTTGAGCTTCTTGAATGTTGTTGTCAGGTTTTTTCCAAAAGAAGTCAAGTTTTAAAAACTTGACTTCTTTAATAGCGAAGAGCTAAAAACCTCTGCTATGTTTGATTGTAGGCTACGCGCCAAATTGTGGGCTAAACAAATTGTTTAGCTTCTTGAATGTTGTTGTCAGGTTTTTTTCAAAAGAAGTCAAGTTTTGAAAACTTGACTTCTTTAAAAGGAGAGAGCTAAGAAACTTGTTACGCATGATTTTAGGTGATGCGCTAAATTAAGACCGTTGCAAAAGTGAGACATTATTTGTTTTTCATTTTTTTTGATTTTCTCTTCGATTTTTCGTCGTTGTTTTTAGTTTTTCATCGAAAATATTAGTGTTAAACGAGGGTTTATCCCTCATTTT
>NZ_SJCY01000011.1 GCF_004354365.1 Pedobacter changchengzhani | reverse complement strand
TTCTTTCTGTTTGCAAAACCATTGAGCTTACTCTCAGATAAGTGATGGTTCAATTCCCCAGCCATCATAGACTCTAAAAAATGCTTCATCATAGGTGCCAAAACACCATCACTTCCAGTCATCTTTTCGCCGGAACTTAGCCCAGCCATTGCTTCGTTTTTGAAGCTCTCAAAATCAAAATCTTCTCCTGTTCTCATCGCTAATTGTGTTTAAAGGTTTAACGCTTTGACACAGTTCGTGGTACATACTCCCATGATATTAAATATATCAAAGAACTACCCTTCTGATTTCCAGAGTCGGTTTCCCAAAGTTCAAAATTAAGCCAACACTACAACCCGAACACTTTAAATAATTAATCGACTGAGCTAAATCTTCATTTGCGATTCCACTTTTTGATTTAATTTCGAGTATAACAGAATCAAAAACGACAAAATCAGCGTTAAAACTATGACGTAATAAAATTCCTTTATAATAGACAGGATAATACTTTTCTCTTTCGAAAAAATGGCCTCTACTTTCCAACTCGATAACAAGCGCATCTTTATAAACAATTTCCAAAAACCCACAACCTAAAGTTTTATGAACTTCTATAGCTGCATTTATGATTAAATAAGTTTCATTTTTATAGGGAAAATTGTTTTCCCTTATCGAATAATCCATATTGATAAATTTAAACCTAAGTTAACGCATTTTTTATTTATTTTAATTTCCGTGAATTCCGTGTTTCCGTGGCAGATAATCCAGCAACACACCTTTTTAAACGCTACGTTTCTTTTCCATGAATTCCGTATTTCCGTGGCAGATAATCCGGCAACACACCTTTTTAAACGCTCCGTTTCTTTTCCGTGAATTCCGTGTTTCCGTGGCAGATAATCCAGCAACACACCTTTTTAAACGCTCCGTTTCTTTTCCGTGAATTCCGTGTTTCCGTGGCAGATAATCCGGCAACACACCTTTTTAAACGCTCCGTTTCTCTTCCGTGAATTCCGTGTTTCCGTGGCAGATAATCCAGCAACACACCCCTCCAAACGCTCCGTTTCTTTTCCGTGAATTCCGTGTTTCCGTGGCAGATAATTCAGCAACACACCCCTCCAAACGCTCCGTTTCTTTTCCGTGCATTCCGTGTTTCCGTGGCAGATAATTCAGCAACAGACCTTTTTAAACGCTCCGTTTCTTTTCCGTGAATTCCGTGTTTCCGTGGCAGATAATCCAGCAACACAGCTTTTTAAACGCTCCGTTTTTTTTCCTTGCTTCCTTGCCGGCTCATAAAACAAAAAAAGCGCCTCGATTTCTCGAAGCGCTTTCTTTATCTAAATTAAATAAATATTATTTTGCTAATTCTTCTGCCATTGCAGCACCGATTTCAGCAGGACTTTCTACCACACGAATACCACATTCGCGCATAATTTTCATTTTTGCAGCAGCTGTATCGTCCGCACCACCAACAATTGCACCAGCGTGGCCCATTCTACGTCCAGCAGGAGCAGTTTGACCAGCTATAAAACCAACAACAGGCTTAGTGCCATGTTCTTTTATCCAACGTGCAGCTTCAGCTTCCATTCCACCACCAATTTCACCAATCATGATGATTCCGTGCGTATCTGGATCGTTCATTAATAATTTTATCGCTTCGACAGTTGGTGTTCCAATAATTGGATCGCCACCAATTCCGATTGCTGTGGTAATACCCAAACCAGCTTTAACAACCTGATCAACGGCTTCGTAAGTTAAAGTTCCTGATTTTGAAACCACGCCTACATGACCTTTTTTGAAGATAAAGCCTGGCATGATACCAATTTTAGCTTCATCTGCAGTGATAATACCTGGGCAATTTGGGCCAATCAGCGTAACATCGCGATCAGAAATATATTCCTTAACCTGAATCATATCCTTTGTTGGAATGCCTTCAGTAATACAAACAATAACTTTGATACCACCTTCGGCAGCTTCCATAATTGCATCGGCAGCAAAAGCTGGTGGCACAAATATGATCGATACATCGGCCCCTGTTTTTTCTACAGCATCTGCAACTGTATTAAACACAGGCTTATCCAAATGTGACTGCCCACCTTTTCCTGGCGTAACACCACCAACAACATTTGTACCGTACGCCAACATTTGCTCTGCATGGTAAGTGCCTTCGTTTCCGGTAAAACCTTGTACGATAACCTTAGAATCTTTATTTACTAAAACGCTCATGTATCAATTATTTTGTGCAAATCTAATATTTTAGCCTTGCAATTCAAACCTAAAAGGATATTATTTTGAATTTAGGCTTTTATGGATGATGTGGATTAAAACAATTACCGAGCAATCATTTTCGCTAGCAACTAATTATAATCCTAAAATTATGCGCCAGTCAATAACTTAAAAGTTAGTTAATTAATCAATACCCCATTAAGCATTGCAAAACTTTGTTTTTCTGATGTGGACAAAGCCTATTCCACCTATTAATAATAGTAAGGCAGGAATGTAATCGTCCAACGGACATTGCATTTCATAATCTCCTTTTATGTATCCGCGCCCTCCAAAAGCACATCCGCCTATTACCCTTACTAAAACCCAGTTGCAACCTGGTGCAGAAGGATAGCTGGGTGTGCCATAATACAAACCTGAACTGGGAACTTGATTGGTTAGCAGAGAGTTACCTACTAAACAACCAATTTCCGAAAATACTTTGTTGGGGATGAAAAAAAATATTATTGAGAACGGGATGATTAAACCTAACTTTTTCATAAGCTTTAGTATTAATCAGGCACTAATATATGGTTAATAATTGATAAAAAAATAAGTATCCATCAGTTTATCAATTGATTATGGTGAAACACGAGCGCGCTTCGACCTCCTTTACAAAACAAATTTAGCAATTGATGAACGCCAGGCCATTCGTTTATTTAAAATAACACCTATTTTAACCTAATAAAGATGTATTTTTGGAGTTGCCAAAGACCAAATAAAAATGAATACATTTCCTTTACTTTAGAAAAATAAAGGAAAATATTATTAAAATTGCCTCAAAATATGCCTAACAATAAATCATTTATACTGTTCATTCCATTAATTGCAATCATTTTGTTGTCATCCTGCTCTGTTCGCAGAGAGAAAGCGTTGTTTAATGCTCCGACTGATATTATTACAGACACCTTAAAACAGGTTTACGTTGTAAATGATCAAGGGTTGGGAGATTTATACTACCGAATTAAACCAAACGATTTGTTGGCCGTGCGAAACGTTCAAAATCCTGAGTTTGGAGCGGTTGGCAGTACTTCATCTTCTGGAGGTGGTGGTTCAACTGGAGGAACAGCATCTGCTGCACAATCTTTTGCGGTAGATTTAGACGGACAAGTAGATTTGCCAGCAATAGGAAAAGTTGCCGTAATAGGCTTAACCAGACGAGAAGCTGCAGCGAAACTACAAGAGATTTATAAAGAAAAGCTATTAAAAGATCCAATTATAGAGGTAAGCGTGGTTAATTTGAAAGTTACTTTATTGGGCGAGTTTGCCAGGCAAGGGAATTTTTTATTAGAGAAAGACAACACCACTTTAATTGACATTTTGGGAGAAGCTGGAGGAATAAATAAAACGGCAGACCCAAAGAGCTTAAAAATCATCCGTGGAGATAGGGCTAATCCTGAGATTATATATGTAAACCTAAACAACATTAACAGTTTAGCCAGCAAAAAATTAATTCTGCAAAATAACGACATCATCTATCTGCAAACCACAAAATCGGCTGCATTTAATGAAAAAATGCAATCCATCAGCAGTTTCGTACAGCCTATTTTGGTAATTGTAAATGTTGCATTGCTTATACTAACCATTACAAAATAGTTATGGATACTCAACCCATTAAAAGTGTTCTTGTTAATCAGCAGTTAAACTATTGGAAGGTTATTAGGATTTTTCTAAGTAGATGGTATTGGGTTTTAGGTTGCGCAGTTATTAGTTTAGTTGTGGCTTGGCTTTATATCCGCACCATACCGCCTACATACACCACTGGTGCTTCTTTAAAATTAGATGAATCTCCATCTGATGCGGCAACTGACCCAAGTATGCGCAGTTATAGCCGCTTTTATCAAAGTAATATACAAACTGAAGCAACGGTAATGCGTTCTCAAAATGTTATTAACAGAGCAATTGAGCATTTAGATTATAAAATTTCTTATTATTTAAAGGGAAGGGTTTTAACTAGCGAACTTTACCCATCAGTACCATTTAAAGTTATCGTTATTTCGCAAGATAGTGTCAATTTTAGTCGGGCAACTTACGCTGTAGAACCTATAGACAAAGACAGCTTTAGCTTAACATCTACTGATCAGCCAGAAAAGAAGCTAAAATTTAAATATAACCAAAATATTGCGTTAGGCAACATGTTGTTTAGCATCAAAAGCCCGATACCGAATGTAGGGAGTTACAGCTTTAAATTTAATACCAAATCAGATTTTTATGGACGTGCTGTAGGTGGATTGAACATTTTTGAAGCCGAAAAGTATAGTAATATCATGAACATTAATCATACTGATGTTAACCCAGTGTTTTCGTCGGATATTTTAAATGCCATTGTTAAGGAATATATTATTAACGACGCCGAACAGAAAAAAAGATCAGCGAAGCAAACCATTGCTTATTTGGATAGTCAAATAGATTTTTTAAATAAACAAGTAGATCAAGCTGGAAAAAAGCTATCGAATTTTACGTCAGAAAGTACTGTTGGAGATCCGGCAACGGATAAACAATTTAACATTGGCAAGCTCACTTCCCTTCAAACGCAGCGTACAGATTTAGCATTTCAAAAGTTTTCCATCGAACAATTAGAACAGCAAATTAAAGCAAACAAGGAAAAAATTAGATTAAGTTTAGATATTGATGGCATCGCAAGTTCTGGATTGCCAGCATTGATTGGCCAATTAAACGGCGCTATCGCCAATAGGGAATTAAAGTTGACCCAATTTAATGAGGATGCCGCTCCTATTAAGCAGTTAGATAATCAAATAGCAGAAATAAAACAGCTTATTAATGCAAATATCAATTCGCTAAAACAAAAGAATCAAAAAACCATCAACCTAATCAACAGTGAATTAAATAAGGTAGGTGGTTCGTTAAGTCAGCTTCCTGCTAAGGAGAACGATTTCGCTAAACTTCAGAATAATTATAATATCAACCAAAGAATGTTTTCTTTGTTGTTTGAGAAAAAACTAGCGGCTCAAATTACATCTGCAGCCGTTACGGCAGGAGCCAATATCATTAACGAAGCGCAACCATCGTTCAACCCTATTTCTCCCGTAGCGGGCCAAATTTATTCATCTTATTTAATCGGTGGTATTCTGGCTGGCTTGGGCCTGATCGTTTTAGTTAGGTTAATCAACCCATACATTTACGATGTGGAAACTGTAGAAGGTTTAACGAGTATTCCAATTCTGGGTGTGATATTAAAGTATGATAAGGGCAAAATTGGTGACATTCAAAAAATATTAGCGCTCGAAAAACCCAAATCCATTTTTGCAGAATCGGTAAGATCGGTGCGTACAAACCTGAGTTTTTTAGCTTCGGATAAAGAAAATAAAACAATTTGTATCACTTCAGAAATTTCTGGTGAAGGCAAATCTTTTGTAGCATTAAATTTAGCTGGCACGCTTAGTATAATAGATAAAAAGGTGATTCTGATTGCTGCAGATTTAAGAAGATCTAAATTACACCATGTTCTTGATGCTGATAATTCGAAAGGATTGAGTACTTATTTATCTGCGCAGTCTGACTTAGATGAAATTATAAATCGAGATAACGCTTACAATTTTGATTATATAACCTCGGGTCCTGTGCCACCAAATCCTTCAGAATTACTTCATAGCAATAAAATGAAATTGCTTTTGCAAGACTTGAAAAAAAGATACGAATATATCATTTTAGATACTGCCCCGGTTGGTTTAGTGTCTGATTCTGTTCCGATAATTAACCAAGCAGATGTAAATCTTTTTATTATCCGCTCTGGGGTGTCAAAATTTGGCGCTGCATCAGTACCCGAAAGACTATCTAAAGAATATGCTTTAAATAATATAGCCATTATATTAAATTCGTTTTCGAACGAGTTATTACACTCGAACATTCATACCAGTAATTATACCCAAAGTGGATCTGGAACTTATTACTACTCTAATTATAGTGGTTATGGAGATAGGACGTATTATGAAGATGAGGTTAAAAAATGGTGGGAATTTTGAAAAAAAAGCTAGGAGGTGGTTACGCGTGGAGGCGTTAAAGCGTTAAGATGAGGAAGCGGGAAGGTATAGAGATTAAAATCCTCAACGATTCAACGAAAAACGACTAAACAAATAAACAACAAACTACTAAACGAAAAATGGACAATACCTACAATTGGTACCCAGTGTGCACAAAATCACGATTTGAGAAAAAGGCATACGACGAACTTCTGCGCAAAAATATTATTGCCTACCTACCCTTAAAAAAAACCTTAAAACAGTGGAGCGATCGCAAAAAAATAGTTGAGGAGCCTTTAATAAAATCTTATTTATTCGTTTATATCTCAACCAAAGAATATGGAGAAGTATTGATTACAAACGGCATTGCTAGGTTTATTTATTTCGCTGGCAAAGTGGCATCAATGCCCCAACGACAGATAGAAGATTTAAAATTATTGCTAGCAAACGATTCGGATTTGGAAGTTTTCGAATTTGACATTCAGCCGGGCGAAAAAGTATTGATAAAAGCAGGGCCATTTAAAGGAATGATTGCTGAAGCTGTATCCCTATACAACAAACAACGCATCATACTACGTTTAGAAAATATGGGACTTTCTATAAACATCAATACATCAATGGCATTTATAGAATCATTAAAAGACTAAAAAAGTCAAAATCTTCAAAAAACCTGCCTTAATTTTTGTAAGTTCGCCTTATTTGCAGGCAATTGCACCTGCATTTAAATAGTATTTTAGTCCCTACTAAATAAGCTGATCAAACGGTTACATTGCCATAGAATTTAAGGCGGTACAAAACAGTAGGACAAACTAACTCAGTGCTAGCTAAGTTAGCAGAATCGAAACATAATAATCAGGCTTATTTTTTCAAAGAAATGGGACTGAAAGGGCGAAGCTGTGGGAGACCGAGACCGAGGCTGAGACTGAGACTGAGACCGAGACCGAGACCGAGACCGAGTACTAAACTTTAACCTCAACCTTAACCTCAACCTTAACCTTAACCTTAACCTTAACCTCGACCTTAACCTCAACCTCAACCTTAACCTTAACCTCAACCTCAACCTTAACCTTAACCTCGACCTCAACCTTAACCTTAACCTCAACCCCAACCTCAACCTCAACCTTAGAGATAAAAAATGTATTACGACTTCACCGACATGCCTGTATGGAAAATTTCGATGGATTACGCAGTAGAAATATTTAATTTGACTATTAAACTGCCTAAGCAAGAGGACTATGCTTTAACATCTCAAATTAGAAGGTCATCTGTTTCAGTGTCGGATAACTTAGCAGAAGGATTTGGTAGAGAAACGAATTTAGATAAGAAGCGATTTTACGTGATGTCTCGAGGTTCACTCTTAGAATCGAAAAATCAATTAATCTATGGTAAAGCAGTAGGCTACTTTAGTGAAGAGACCGTTAACAACTTATTAAAAAGCAACGAACAAATTCATCACGAATTAAATAAATTAATAAAAAGCTTGAGAGGATAAATAAGGCTGAGAGATAACAGAGGCTAAGACTGAGACCGAGGCTGAGGCTGAGACTGAGACTGAGGCTGAGACCGAGGCTGAGACCGAGGACGAGACCGGAGACCGAGGCTGAGACCGGGACCGAGACCGAGGCTGAGACCGAGACCGAGGCTGAGACCGAGACCAAGGCTGAGACCAAGGCTGAGACCGAGGCTGAGACCGAGGCTGAGCACTCAACCTTAACCTAGCCCTAGACCTTAACCTCAATCTCAACCTTAACCTCAACGTCAATCTCAACCTCAATCTCAACCTTAACCTCAATCTCAATCTCAACCTAAACCTCAACCTTATCCTCAACCTCCTTTGTGCCGTATAGCTGGAATTATAAATAAAACTCAAGATGAAGCAAAACTACTGCATGATGTAAAAATTATGTGTGACGTTATGGCTCATGGTGGCCCTGATGATGAAGGCTTCTATATTAATGAAACAGAAAATTTTGCTTTTGGTCACAGAAGGTTAGCATTGATTGATTTATCCAAAAATGGTCACCAACCCATGTTTTACAATAACGACGAGCTGGTGATTACTTTTAACGGAGAAATTTATAATTATTTAGAACTGAAGCAAGAATTAGTAGAACAAGGTTTTTTATTCAACACACAAACCGACACCGAAGTTATTTTAGCGAGTTACAAAGCTTGGGGAATTGAAAGTTTTAACAAGTTTAACGGAATGTTTGCCTTTGCCCTTTACGACAAATGCGAAAACACAACTTATTTAGTTAGAGATAAATCTGCAATAAAACCACTTTATTACAGCAATGTAAATAACAGTTTGGTGTTCGCGTCAGAAGTTAAGGCATTTGAAGCAGTTGATTATGAGTACACGGAAAATCCCGATTGGAAAATTTATTTCTTAGCCTTCGGTCATATCCCAGAGCCATTTACAACATATTCTGAAATCAAGATGTTGCCAAAACAGCATTATCTAAAGTGGAAACATAAAAGCAATTCTTATATTCTAGAAAATTATTCGAGTACAAACACAGTTAAGCAGATTACAAATCGAGCAGAAGCAATTGTAGCGGTACGTAATTGTTTAAAAAATTCGGTAAAAAACCATTTACTATCAGATGCCAAAATTGGCGTTTTTTTGAGTGGTGGAATCGACAGCAGTGTTCTTTCTGTACTGGCAAACGAGGTTAAAACTGATGAAGGAAAAATAGAAGATTTAAACACACTATCTATAAACTTTAAAGAAGCGAAATTCTCTGAAAAAAAATATCAAGATATTATAGTTGATAAAATCGGCGGAAAACACTCCGAATATCTAATTACGAAAGAGATTTTCGATTCAAATTTTGAACGTGCATTAAATGCAATGGATCAACCCACTACGGATGGGGTAAACTCGTGGTTTGTAAATTACTTTGCTAAGAAAGAAGGATTAAAAGCAGTATTATCTGGCATAGGTGCCGATGAATTATTTGGCGGTTATCCATCTTTTAATAGAATGGCAATTGTTGATACACTATGCAAACTGCCAAAATTTCTTTTAAAGAAAGGCTATCATTTCAAAAATGAACTTTTAAAACGGGCTTATTACCTCAGCTATAAAAACACCATTGGCCAATATCTTTTTCTAAGGGGAATATTTAGTCCACGAGATATTAGTGCGCTGTTAAATTGTTCTCTAAATCATGTGGATGAAGTTCTGCAAAAGATCAAAATCCATGCGCCTGTAACACTTAATTCAAAAGAAAAAGCAAGCTGGATGGAAATGAACATTTACATGCAAAATCAATTGCTTAAAGATACCGATATGATGAGTATGCAGCACGGTATTGAGGTGCGTTTGCCATTTTTGGATCAAGATTTAATCAAACTGATGCAACATTGCAAAAGTAATTTGGTATTTAACAAATCACCCAAAAAAGCATTACTTATTGATGCGTTTGAAAATATGATTCCAGAAATAATATGGAATAGACCCAAAATGGGTTTTACCTTTCCTTTTGAGATTTGGTTAAAACAAAACAAAAAGGACATAAAGAAAGATCCTCAAAATAAACACGAAAAAGAAATTTTAAGTGCTTATCAAGCTGGACAATTACATTGGGCAAAGTCATTGGCTATCCGCTTGATAAACAAGAAAGAACTTTGAAAAAATCATCACAAATAATTAATGAAACTTAATTTTTTTGAAAGATGCTTTTATTAACCCTTAAAACATTTAGCTCAACTGGCGGTATCGAGAAAGTAAGCAGAACACTTGCAAAGGTGCTCTACGACCATCATCATCCAAGTAACGGTGTAAAGGAAACAACTTTCGAGATGGTTTCGCTTTGCGATAAAAATGAAAATTTAGATAGCAGGTACTGCACGCCAGATAAATTCTCGGGCTTTGGAGGCAATAAAATACTTTTTGGAGTATCAGCTTTCGCAAAAGGTTTGCATCATGAGGTTATTTTACTAAGCCACATCAATTTGCTCTTTATTGCAATGCTAATCAAATTTTTTAAACCTAAAAAACGAATTATCCTTTTAGCACATGGCATAGAGGTTTGGAGAGAACTTAGAAATTGGAAAAAGAAATTTATACAAAAAAATGTTGAAATATGGGCAGTAAGCCATCATACCGCAAATATTTTAATAAATACCCATAATATTGACCGAAAATCAATACACGTACTCAATAATTGTCTAGATCCATATTTTAAGCTCCCAACTAAATTCGAAAAACCTGCCTATTTATTAGAAAGACATCAAATAAATAATCAGCAACCTGTACTGTTAACCGTTACACGTTTGTGCTCATCAGAACTTTATAAAGGGTATGATATGGTGATTGAAACTTTGAAAGATTTACTGATAAGCTTTCCTAATCTTAAGTATTTATTGGCAGGGAAATATGATGTAAAAGAAAAAGCGAGAATTACAAAAATGATTAGCAGAGATGGTTTAGAAAAACATGTATCATTGGTCAGCTTTATCCCAGATGATGAACTTTCTGATTACTTTTTACTTGCCGACCTTTTTATCATGCCAAGTAAAAAAGAAGGCTTTGGAATCGTTTTTATAGAAGCCACCGCTTGCGGATGTCCTGTGATTGCAGGAAATCAAGACGGCAGTACCGATGCTTTACTAAATGGGGACCTTGGTTTGTTGATCAATCCAGAATCTTCATCAGAATTGATCAGTGCAATAGAAAAAAGCTTAACAAAAGGTAAAAGCCATGCCTTAAGCATAGTTTTACAACAAAAATGTTTGGCAAATTTTAGTTATAAAGCCTATCTAGATAAGGTATTGGCGTTATTAAGGAGTGGAACCCCAAAATGATGTAATCCTGAGCGGAGTCGAAGGACAATCATTTTGTTATTTTATTACTAGTGAAAGGTCTTTGACTAAGCTCAGACTGACAACTCTTAAGCTTTAACTAATCATTCGTACCAAAAACAAGTGCTCTGTCGGAATGGCGGAGAGATAAAATTAGCTTCCATAACATTATTAAGAAACTAAAAATATAAATGAACCAAGACGAACACGATTGGAGCCCCTCCCCAACCCTCCCGAGAAGTCGGGACGCGTACCCTGAAGGAGAGGGAGTAGTTATTGAAACCATATGAACACAGACAATCAAGAATGGGAAATTAATTCCAAATCTTCACTATTCGACCTTAAGTTAAACGAGGTTTGGGCTTATCGCGATCTATTGGGTCTATTGGTGCGAAGGGATTTTGTTTCCTTCTACAAACAAACCATTTTAGGTCCGCTATGGTTCTTTATCCAACCCCTATTCACCACCATTATTTTTACATTCATTTTCGGCAATCTGGCTGGAATCTCTACTGATGGTTTGCCAAAACCGTTGTTCTACATGGCCGGTATTACGGCTTGGAACTACTTTTCTGATTGTTTAACCAAAACATCAACCGTATTTAGAGATAATGCAGGCATTTTCGGAAAAGTATATTTCCCTCGGTTAATTATGCCTTTAAGTATCGTAGTCAGCAACTTGGTCCGATTCGGCATACAAATGCTCCTATTCGTGTTCTTCATGGCCTATTATTACTTTTCGGGTGCACATTTTCAAATAACTTGGGCCATTTCGCTCTTTCCGCTCTTAGTTTTATTAATGGCGCTGTTGGGCTTAGGTACTGGTATGATTATTTCTGCCATGACCACCAAATACAGAGATTTAGCATTTTTAGTCGGTTTTGGTGTACAGCTTTTAATGTATGCCACGCCAGTAATCTATCCTTTATCCATCGCCCTAACAAAATATCCAAAATATGCTTGGCTTATCGAGTTTAACCCAATGACGCCAATTATTGAAACCTTTAGATATGGCTTTTTAGGCCAAGGTAGTTTCAGCTGGGGAAGCTTGGGTTATGTGAGTGGGATTACGGCGCTTTTGATGGTTGTTGGTATTGTAGTGTTTAATAAAGTGGAACGAACTTTTGTGGATACAGTGTAGGGATAAATTTATGCATACATCAATAGCTAAAATCGAGGAAAAAATTAATACAGTTAATCAATTATTAAGTTACCCATTAACAACACCAGATTTTTTAAACAAAAAATATTACCCGTCATTGGATGGTTGGAGAGCTATAGCTATAACACTAGTGGTTTTAGGCCATGCTGGTTCCTCAAGTTCACCGGATTCTGGTTATTATATAATTGCTAAAATTTTCTTCAGTGGATTACTTGGCGTAAAAATATTTTTCGTATTAAGTGGTTTTTTAATTACAAGTCTACTGATAAAAGAAAAGATAAAATATGGTTCAATTAATGTCAAAAATTTTTTCATAAAAAGAGGCCTGAGAATTCTGCCCGTACTTTACCTATACTTGCTAATAGTTTTTATTCTAAATAATAAGTTTGATTTTGGACTTAATTCTATAGGCTTCTTGGGACCAGCCTTATATGTTACAAACTTTGGTTTTTTTCCATCATCTTGGGTTCTTGTACACACATGGACACTCTCAGTTGAAGAACAATTTTATATGTTATGGCCGTTTATTTTTAGACTAAATAAATATGCAATTTATATTTGTATAATAATTATTTGTTTATCTCCTATTTTAAAGCCATTAACCTATAAATTTCCTTCGTTAAATTACTTACTTCTGCAACCATTTTTTAATTCAGCAACATCAATTTTCACTGGGTCATTGAGCGCCTTTCTTATTTTCAATAAACATATATTTAAAAGACTGATAATTACAAAAGTGATGGCAATAATTGCCTTTATATTTTTATGCGTTTACGCATATTCGTTATCTTTAGGCATTTTTGGAAAATTTAATTTAACATTAGGAGAGTTAGTAGCAAATTTTTCAATAATGTATCTTATAATAGCTACAATAGTTAAACATGATCATTTTCTATTTAAAGTACTAAACACCCAGCTTTTTATAAAGCTAGGGACAATCTCTTATAGTTTATATATATGGCAACAGCTGTTTTTATTTCCTTTAGGGATTTATCCGAATTGGTCGGTTTACGTTTGGTTTCCAATAAATATAATATTTGCAGTTTTGGCGGCATTAGTATCATATTATTTTTTTGAAAAATATTTTTTAAATCTTAAAAACAAATTGCTTCGCGACACTTAATGAATTTGGCAATAAAAGCAGAAAACCTCTCCAAAGCCTACCAGCTTGGCCAAATTGGCACCGGCACAATAAGCAAAGACTTAGAGCGCTGGTATGCCAGTATACGTGGAAAAGAAGATCCTTTTTTAAAAATTGGCGAAACTAATGACCAACGGAGCAAAAGCTCAAGCGACTTAGTTTGGAGTTTAAAAGACATCAACTTCGAAATTGAACAAGGCGATGCCGTGGGCATTATTGGCAGAAATGGTGCCGGTAAAAGCACTTTATTAAAAATATTAAGTAAAGTAACCGCTCCTACCACGGGCAAAATCTCGGGAAGAGGTAGAATAGCCAGCTTACTAGAAGTTGGGACAGGTTTCCACCCAGAATTAAGCGGTAGAGAAAACATTTTTTTAAATGGTGCTATTTTAGGCATGCGCATAAAAGAAATCCAACGTAAATTGGAGGAGATTGTAGATTTTGCAGGTATAGAACGCTACCTCGATACGCCAGTGAAACGCTATTCTTCTGGTATGTATGTGCGTTTGGCATTTGCAGTTGCGGCACATTTGGAAAGTGAAATCTTAATTGTAGATGAAGTTTTAGCTGTTGGCGATGCAGAGTTTCAAAAGAAATGCTTGGGAAAAATGAATGATGTGAGCAAAGGTGAAGGGAGGACGGTACTTTTTGTGAGCCATAACATGGATTCCATAACAAGACTTTGCGAGAAAGGTATACTTTTGAAGAATGGACGAATACAATCGTACGATCAGTCATCTAAGGTTATTGATTCCTATTTGAGATCTGATTCTGGTACTACGTCAACACGAACTTGGTCTCATAGGGATGCGCCAAAAAATAGTTTAGTAGAATTAATATCTGTCAAAGCACATGATGCTAATTATGTAAATAAGGAATTTTTTGACATTACTGAATCAGTAGGTATTTCCATGAAATATCAAGTTTTTACGGAAGGATACATATTTCATTCAGCATTTAATTTTTTCAATGGAAATGGTGTAAACATATTCGATGCTCATGAATATTTAGATTCCAATAACAAGCCTAAGCAAATAGGTACTTACGAAGTTGTTGCTTGGTTGCCAAAAAATTTATTCTCAGAAGGAAATATTATAATCGGAGCTGCGATTTTAACGCAAAATCCATTTGTAATACATTTACATGAAATGGATGTAATCGTCTTTAATATGGTAGATCAAACAAATGATAATCCTACAAGAGGTCATTATGTTGGAAGTCTACCCGGCATCGTCAGACCTCTGCTAGAATGGTCAATAACCAAGATTTAATCATTTAATGAGTTGAGATTCTGCACAAAATATTTTGAACTAAATTTTAAAGAGATATTATAAAATAAGTAAGTAATTATTACAGCAACAAAAAATATGATTTCATTTGGCAAAAATAAATTCAACTATACTGATACAGTCAAATTTGACATTAAGTCAATTGAGCAGGGGCATCACAAACTAGCGTATAAAAATGTTCCAATGATAAAATGTCCATTTGATTATGTAATTTATCAAATGTTAGTATTTCAGATTAAGCCAGACTTGATTATAGAAATTGGAACAAATAAAGGTGGTTCTTCCATGTATCTCGCAGACCTGCTTGAACTTAGTGGAAATGGAGAACTACATACTATAGATATTGTGGATTTAAGAGATGAAGCCGCTAAGTCACATCCTAGGATAAAATTTTTTGGTAGTGGTTTCCAGAACTATGATATTAACCTTATCAGCTCATTCAGTACGGTTCTAATAATTGAGGATGGGTCTCATACTTATGAAGATGTCAAGGCAACACTAAATAAATTTTCAAAGTTTGTTACAAAAGAATCATATTTTATAGTAGAAGATGGAATTTTAGATAAGTTGGGTTGGAAAAAAGAATATAACGGTGGTCCAAATAAAGCAATAAAAGAATTTATACAAGAGAATGATTCGTACATTATCGATAGATATTGGTGCGATTTATTTGGAATTAATGCAACTTTTAATACCAACGGATTCTTAAAAAAAATTAAGTAGTATATGGAATCGGAAGAAATATGGACAGGAGAACGCTTAGAAACTTATATTTTTAACGAAAATACAATAGAGCACCTCCATCGATATGCAATCGCAATTGAACTAACTAAAAATAAGGTTGTTTTGGATATCGCTTGCGGTGAGGGGTACGGTAGTAATTTATTGGCTGAAAGTGCAAAATACGTTCATGGTGTAGATATATCACCAATCACTATTGATAAGGCTCAAAAAAAGTATCTAAAATCTAACCTAAAGTTTAGCTGTGGTTCAACATCTGCCATTCCGCTTGAAAATCAAAGCATTGATGTAGTTGTCAGTTTCGAAACTATAGAGCATCATGATCAACATGAACAAATGATGCTTGAAATAAAAAGAGTTCTAAAGCCCAAAGGATTACTAATAATTTCATCACCAGATAAACTTACCTATACAGACCAAACAGGAAATATCAATCCGCACCATGTTAGAGAACTTTATTTTGAAGAATTCAATTTCCTATTAAAGCGACATTTCAAAAATGCTTCTTTCTATTTTCAAAAAATGATACAAGGCTCTATTATTTACAATAATAATTTAAAGATGAACTTCTCAGAATATGTAGGAGATTATTCGATAGTGAAAGAGATCTCAGAAAAAACGCATATTTACGTTATCTCAATAGCGACTAATGGTGAATTACCTCTTTTAGGAATTAGCTTATTTGATTCTAAAATGATTAATTCGTTAAGCATACAAGATACTCATCAGAAAATTGAAAGTGCAGTATCAAAAATAAAACAATCTTGGAGCTATAGAATTGGCAATGTGCTTTTAAGACCATTGAGTTTCTTTAAAAGTAAATTTAATGCCTAAAGTCACTGTAATTATTCCAAACTATAATCATGCAAAGTTTCTCGAACAACGGATTGACTCAGTAATCACTCAAACTTACCAAGATTTTGAAATTATAATTTTGGATGATTGTTCTACAGACAACAGTAAGAATATTATTGAAAGATATAGAGGTAATTCAAAAGTAAAAGAGATTGTTTATAACACGAGGAATAGCGGTTCCGCGTTCAAGCAATGGGAAAAGGGAATTAGTTTAGCCAAAGGTGAATACATTTGGATTGCTGAAAGTGACGATTTTGCAGATATTTTTTTCATAGAAACTTTGCTAGAATGTTTTACTACTCAGAAAGACATTGGAATAGCCTTCTGTAACTCTAATTGGATAAATGATAAAAATGAAATTGGTATCAGTCTCTCTCTGCATTTGAAATCGAGATTTGCATTAGGAAATAAAGAAATAATAACATTGTTGTATTATAACACTATTCAGAATGTAAGTTCAGCACTCATAAAAACTAATCTCGCAAAAAAGTATACAAGTCAATTATGGAAATTCAGATCCTGCGGTGATTGGCTTTTCTACATCCAAATTTTAAGTGAATCAAATTTATATTATACTGAAAAAATACTTAACAATTTCAGATGGTATCATGACAATATTTCAAATTCAGCATTCAAGAATGGGCTCTGGATTACTGAAGGTACTAAACTATTAAGCCTGCTGAATCCAAAAACGATAAAGCTACCTAGGCGAGAACTACATCAAACAATTAAGAT
Organism: Pedobacter changchengzhani; assembly: GCF_004354365.1. Lineage (GTDB taxonomy): Bacteria > Bacteroidota > Bacteroidia > Sphingobacteriales > Sphingobacteriaceae > Pedobacter > Pedobacter changchengzhani. Next base: position 97,731 of record NZ_SJCY01000011.1, on the reverse strand, counting down.
GTGGTTATCAAAAATATGGGGAAACAATGGGCTGGATATAAAAGCTCGAATTAAATCAACAATAGATATAGCCACCTTTTACATAAGATTTGCAATATGACAAGTGCTATATTAATTATCATACATAAACCAGATCCTCAAGAATCAGAGTTAGCTTCACTAGAACAATGCTGGAAAAAACTTAACAACTATAAAATTGTATTGATTTTTCCAAAAGGAATGGACATTGGTGCTTATTTACCAGTCGCACCAAATATAAGCCATGTTGCCATAAACCCTAAATGGCTTTCAACTTATCGAAATTTTAATAAATTAAAAACCAACCCATTACTCTATAAATTATTCAGCAGTTTTGATTTTATTTTATTTTATGAGCTGGACGCATGGGTATTTAATGATGAATTACAGTATTGGTGTAGCCAAAATTATGACTACATCGGTGCACCATGGTATGAAGATTTGCACAATGCAAATTCAGATTCAAAATTTATAGGTGTCGGCAACGGTGGGTTTTCACTAAGAAAAGTAAAAAGTCACTTAAAGGTTCTCTATTCATTTTCTTATGTAAACTCACCCGTAGAAATGATGAAAGAAACTTTTAAAAACAGAGGATTAACGTTTAGAAGTTTACTTCATGTTGTGTCCAATTTTACTTTTAGGAATAATACATTTTATCTTTTTAACAACTTTAATTCTGGCGAGGATATTTTTTGGGGACAAATTGTTTCTAGGTCGTTTAAAAACTTTAGGCTACCAAATGAGCGCACGGCTTCTAAGTTCGCAATGGAAGTAAAAGCGCCTCAGCTTTATAAGGAAAACAATAACATATTACCCTTTGGTTGCCACGCTTGGGAAAGATACCACAAAGATTTTTGGATGCAATTTATCAAAGTAAAAGAGGAAAATGAATGAGATCAGGTTGATTTCTATCATTATTCCAACCTACAACTCAGGAAAAACCATTGAAGCATGTTTGGAATCAATATCCATACAAACTTTTAAAGCTTTTGAAGTAATCATTATAGATGGACTATCTACCGATGAAACAATTCTAAATGCAAAAGAATTTGAGAATAAAATCGCATTAACCATTTCATCAGCAATGGACGAAGGAATTTACGATGCTATGAACAAGGGAATATCATTAGCAAAGGGCGAATATTTATACTTTTTGGGCAGTGATGATACTTTATTTGACAATGAAGTTTTACACACTATTGCAAAGGAAATTGTAAATTCTGATGCTAGGATAATTTACGGCAATGTAAAAATGAAAGGTAACAGCCATTTGGTAAAAAATAATACAATCTACGGTGGCGAATTTGACTTAAAACGTTTATTGGTTCACAACATTCCACATCAGGCTATATTCTACCATAAAAGTGTTTTTGATCAAATCGGGAAATACAATATCAATTATCAACTCTTTGCAGATCATGATTTTAATCTGAGAGCCATCTCTAAATTTGAGCTTCAGTACATTGACCAAATCGTTGCCAATTTTAATGTTGGAGGTTCGAGCACAACGTTAAAAGACGAAAAATTTGAACAAGATAAAATTTATAATTTCATCAATTATTTTGGCAAACACATTCATAAAATAGAATTTGCTAAAGTTAGATATTACATTAAAGAAGCGGCATTAAATAGAAATAGTAAAGTAGCACCAATGATGAGAGTTTACTGCTTAATGATTTATTCAAAACTGAAAGTTCAATCCTTATTAAAATGATTTCGATTATAATTTGTAGCCGAACGGCAAAGATTAACGAAACGCTAAAAACTAATATTGAGAAGACTATCGGAACTGAATATGAAATTATTGCAATTGACAACTCTGCTAATAAACTGAGTATTTTCGAGGCTTACAATATTGGTGTATCAAAAAGTAACGGTTCCATTTTGTGCTTTATGCACGATGATATTTTATTTCATACTCAGAATTGGGGTGTTAAGGTTGATCGTCATTTCGATAACCAAAATATTGGCGCCATTGGTATTGCAGGAAGCCCTTATGCGCCAAATATGCCTGGATCTTGGTGGGGAGGCGATTTAATTAACCAACAATTACTTGTAAAAGAAAACAGCAGTTTAAGATTATCAACGAAAATTAGCGATGGCATCGAAGCCGTTTCTAAACCGGTTGCTGTACTTGATGGAATATGGTTATGCATTAGAAAATCTATATTCGATAAAATTAAGTTTGATAGTGATAATTTTAAAGGTTATCACATTTATGATATTGATATCTGCTTACAAATTTTTAAATTAAAGTATGAACTATATTGTGTTTTCGATATCCATATCGAGCATATCTCTATGGGAGATGTAAATGACCAATGGATTAAGAATGCCCTTGCGCTAAAAAAAAAATGGAAAAAAACATTACCAGTACAAGTTGTAAAATTAACTAAAACTGAAATGTTAGATACAGAGTTTAAAACCCTAAAAGAGTTTTCTCAGATATTAATTGCTAATAATTATTCTCCTAAATACAGTTATAATTTAGCTTTAAAAGAAATTTTTCAAAGTAAGTTTGGTATTTCAGCGTATAAGGAAACAGCTTATTTTTTATTAAAATACATAAAAAGTACCATTACCGCCTTTAAAATATCATGAAAGAACTGTACGATAAAAAAAATATTTCTTATTACAGCCATACCAGACCAGAACTGCTGAAATTTTTACCCAAAACTTTTACTTCAATTTTAGATATTGGTTGTGCTGGTGGTAATTTTGGACAAATGCTAAAAGAGCTTTACAAATGTGAAGTTTGGGGTGTAGAGCCAGGTGAAAATTCGGCAAAGATTGCAAGTACTAAATTAGATAAGGTATATCATGGGCCATTTGATAATGAGACAGATATACCTGCCAACAAACAATTCGATTGTATATTTTTTAATGATGTGCTTGAGCATTTAGCACAGCCAGAGGAAGCATTATTACTTGCAACAAAGTATTTATCGCCCACAGGTTGTATAATTGCTTCAATTCCTAATATTAGGTTTTACCCAGCTATAATTTCTCTGTTAAGACATAAAGACTTTAAATACCTTGATGCGGGCGTCATGGATAAAACGCATCTTCGGTTTTTTACAAAAAAAAGTATGATTAGGCTTTTTGAAGAAAGCAATTACATTGTTAAAACAGTAGAAGGAATTAATCGACACACTTTTAAGTATTTAGAAATTCTAAATTTCTTTCTGCTAAAATCAATAGACGACATGCATTACCCACAATATGCGATAGTTGCTACAAAAAATGAATAGCGAAAATCCATTAGTTATAGATATTATTATACTTAGCTATGCTAAAAATGATGAGCTTAAAAAACTGACTGAACAAACCATTTCCACCTGTGTTGAATCTGAAGAGCAGAAAGAAATCAAGTTCAATATCGTGGTTATTGAGTCTAATCAGAATTTAAAACCATATCAATTCGAACATTCAGAAACAATTTATCCTGACGTGAAATTTGGTTTTCACAGGTATTTAAACATCGGAATAAAAAATACGAATAACGAATATATATGCCTGTGTAATAACGACTTGCTTTTCCATCCAAATTGGGCATCAGAAATTCTTAAGGCAATGAAAGATGATTCAGAACTTCTAAGTGCTAGTACGTTCTGCCCAATTATGCACAAAAATGGAAAATTTAAAATGAATAGCGGTTTGATTGATGGTTACGAAACGTTATTTTCTGGTTGGTGCTTTATGGTTAAAAGGTCCCTATTTGATACAATAGGTTTTTTAGATGAAAAATTTGAATTCTGGTATGCAGATGCGGATTATTTAAAAACATTGAAAATGCATGGAATTAAAAATACACTAATCACCAGCTCAATCGTTTCACATCTAAATGCGGTTACATCTCAGTCCTTGAGCAAAAAGGAATATTTTAGATATACTCGCCTGCCGCAACTCTATTTTAATTACAAATGGAAGCGAGATTCATATCTTAAATACAAGACTAAGCTGTTTTATTTTAAATTTAAACATCTTTTAAGCCTCAAATAAATGAAACTAAATTACGCAACTAACTTTGCTATTCGTTTATTCAAATTGCTCAACTTTAAAAAAATTCGGTCAAAATATAAAGCTCAAATATTCGAAGAGAAAAAAAAGATTGTCTTTTATAGTGAATTAGAAAAATTTGAGAAAGAACAGTTACTTTCTTCTAGATCCTTAAAAATAGAAAGATTAATTCCTTTTCTTAATGACAAGACTTCAAATACTTCCTTTGACCCCCACTATATTTATCACCCAGCATGGGCAGCAAGAATTCTTGCCAAAACAAGACCAGCATTTCACATCGATATTTCAAGTACAGTGAGTTTTTGTAGTATTGTTTCAGCCTTTATTCCAGTAAGATTTTATGATTATCGGCCGGCAAAAATCCAACTAAGTGAGTTGGCAATGGGAAAAGCAGATTTGATGGCCCTTCCGTTCGCAGATAATTCTGTTGAATCAATTTCTTGCATGCACACGGTAGAGCATATCGGCTTGGGCAGGTATGGCGATCCGATAGATTATGATGGAGACATCAAAGCAATGAAAGAACTTGCAAGAGTTTTGGCACCTGCTGGAAATTTACTCTTTGTGGTACCAGTCGGTTTTCGGAGAATAGAATTTAACGCACATCGCATCTATCAGTATGAAGATATCATTGAGACTTTTCCATCTTTAGAAATTGTTGAATTTAGTCTCGTACCTGATGACTATGAAGATAAAGGCCTAATTTTAAATGCAACAAAAAGCGAAGTTAATGCTCAAGCGTGGGGTTGTGGGTGTTTCTGGTTTACTAAAAAATGATAGCAGTTGCATTAGCTGGAGGTTTAGGAAATCTTCTATTTGAATATGCCTTTATTTACAGTTCACATAAACGATTAAACACCAATTTCATTTTATTAAAAAAGGGCTCTCCTATTTTACTGTATAAATATTTTATATTAGATAAGAATACGTTCTATTATCTAGACTTATTCTTCTTCGATTATGATGGGTTTAAATTAATTTTCTCGCATTATTTAAGAAGGATTTTTACAACTTTACTGATTAAAACGAAACTGAAACATACTGTCGTAGTCGATAATCGTGACAACCCAAAAGTAGCACTTAAGTTAATAAATGATAATACTATTTATGAAGGTTATTTTCAATCAGAACAATATTTCCAAACGCATAGTAAAGAAATATTAACGCTATTTCAAATCAAAAAAAAATATTTAAAGGCATTTGATCATAAGTTCAATTGGTTAAATAATAAAAAAAAAGTTGTTACGATTCATATTAGACGAACAGATTATCAATCGGCTTTTGGATATTTAAACCTAGGTTCTGCTGACTTAACTTTGCCGATGAGTTATTACCATAGTGTTATCAAAAAGATTCATAATTCAGAAAATTTTTACATTTTCATCTCTGATGATATTTTATCTATTGGTAAAGAATTCGGTTATCTGGAAAACAAATATCTTTCTCAAGAAAATGAGATTATTGATTTCCAGCTTATGCAAAATGCAGATATTTGTGTAATTGCAAATAGCTCATTTAGTTGGTGGGCTGCCTATTTAAATAACAAGGAAAAAATAGTGTATTGCCCCAAATATTATCTAGGTTTTCTAACAGAAGTTGAATACCCAAACCAAATATATCCACAAAATTGGATTCAGATACCAGTAATTTAACCCTTAAAAAATCTTTCTTTACTTTTGCAAGTGGTAAAAAGTACTTGGCGCTTGCTTTCGCTTTAGCTCGGTCGTACCGTTTTCACAATGGTACTTCAATTCCATTTAGCATAATTTCTAATAAAGATTTCAGTTTACCTTGGGATTTGACTTGGGTAAACAAAACAATAGTTAGTCAAAACATTCTTGGTCCAGGTTTAGAATTCAAACTTCATCTTTTAGACATTGCTCCAACAGATGAATCCATTTTTATTGACGCAGACTCTTTAATTTATGGAAGTATAAGCAACCTATTTTCTTTGTTCAATAAGCAAACAGTAAATGTAATTGGTTTAAAGGTTACGGATGGTATTTTTGTAGATGAAGATGTTGAATCTGCCTGTAAAGAATTTGATTTAAATTATATGGTAAGATATTGTGGCGCCTTTTATTACCTCATAAAAAATAAAATAGGTAAAGATATCTTCGATTATGCGAATGAACTTTATCTTTCAGGCCGAAAATTTCAGCACAATGAAAACACCATGTATGATGAGCCAATTTTATCGATAGCCTTGTCTAAATTTAGGGTAGATCCATTAGCAGACGATGGTAAAATTTGGGGTGATTTGGCTCAATGGGAGTATAAAAATCAACTTAATATATTTAAGTTTCCGCCCGTTTTTAATAATATCGCCAACGCTACAAATTATAAATTCTGGTTACCAATAGGCGAATACAGTCCAAAAATACTTCATGTAGGTAGTGGGAATTATAATAAAAAACCTTGGTTATTTGATTCCGTTCGTTTAAAGCTACATTACAAATTATTACTGCCTGTAAATTTAAGCGATTGGTTGGTGAAAATTATCGTGATCCCATTATATCAATTGGCAAGAAAATTATTGAGGTAAATGAAGTTGGTTATTTTAATTATAAAAATTGATTGCTGTAAATAACATCAAATATTATAAAGGACTCGATGTTTTGAGGGCTTTTGCTGTTTTCTTTGTGATTATTACACACTGGGGCCCACATCAATTTAGCTCAGTAACATTTACAGCTATATACCAAAAAATACTGCCCGACGGCAATTTTGGTGTAGATCTTTTTTTTGTGCTTAGCGGATTTCTAATTACTAAGATTTTACTTAACGCGAATTTAGAATCTAATGGAATAAATAAAATGAAAATTATCAAATCATTTTATATACGTAGATCATTGCGAATATTTCCCGTTTACTACATTTTAATTCTTATCGTGTTTTTATTGGGAGACCAAGGAGTAAGGAATCATTTACCTTATTATCTCACTTATACTTCAAATATTTTTATATTTCAAACAAATATTTGGGATAGTATTTCCCATACTTGGTCACTTGCTGTCGAGGAACAATTCTATATAATTTGGCCATGGGTTATAATTCTCTGTCCTCAAAATAAAATTTTAAAAACCATTTTAGCTTTCCTAGCAGTAGGCATTATTAGTAGCTTGGCAATACATTATTTTTATGGTGCTATTTTTTATGTGCTCACACCTACTTGTTTTACAGCATTTTCGATTGGCGCCTTAGCGAGCTATCTACAAATCTATCCAAATGTTAAAATTCAACGTATTATTACATTTGCCCTTCCTTTTGCAATTCTTTTTTTTATGATTAGCCAATTTGGTCATAAATTGGTGTTAATTAGATTGATAAATTCAATCATTGCCGTTAACCTTATCCTCTATGTAACCAAAGAGAAATATAACACTGTAACAAAATTTATCTTTGAAAATAGATTATTAATTACCATTGGGAAAATCAGTTATGGTATTTATTTGTATCATTTCATTACACCAAGATACTATTTAGAGTTTATAGATTATATTAATCATTATTCCAATTTTTCCCCTCGCACATTAAGAATATTAACTTATCCACCGCCAGCATATTTAATCCAATTGGCAATTGTTTTTTTTGTGTCCTATATATCATTTAAATATTTAGAATCTAGTTTCACAAAATTGAAACGATATTTTAGCTATACAGACAGTAATAATATAACAAAGCATATTGAGAATATCAATATTAAATATTAGTCATGAAGAAGATTAACATTAAATTTCAGAATGGTTTATCTTTTGAAAGTGGCGTTAAGGAGATTCTTTGGGAATTAACAGATGAGTATGAATTTGTAGACAGCAAGAATCCAGATTTTATCATTTTTGGGCCTTATGGAAATGATATACCTACGAAAGGAGATTATGTTAGGATAGGGTATTATTGCGAAAGTATTAGACCAGATTTAACAAATTGTGAATGGGCATTTGGTGTGCCAATAGAAGAGGAAGTTAAAAATTATCGATACAAACGCATACAATGGCATGGTTTAAATCCATCCGTTTTTATCAAAAATATTGATGTTAAATCTGAGTTTGCAAAAAAAACTAAATTTTGTAATTTCCTATATTCAAATAAGATACCTTACCGGGAAGAATTTTTCAAACAGCTATCAAAATACAAAAAGATAGATGCTCCAGGAAAATCTATGAACAACATGGCTCCAATAGATTCTCAATACAAAGGGGATACATGGGAAATTAAACGACAATTTCTTAGCCCATATAAGTTTACAATTGCTTTTGAAAGCTATTCTTATCCAGGTTATCAAACAGAAAAATTATATGATGCCATGCGGATGAATACAATTCCCATTTATTGTGGAGACCCAAAGGTAGCTGAGGTATTTAATGACCAAAGCTTAATCGATGCTAACAATTATGTAGAAGTTTCTAACAATACATTAAAAGAATTTTTAGAAAAAAATAGTCAGTATAACTTTAAAGATTACCGTCCCGCAACATTTGATAGTTTATATTACAAAGTGCGTCGAAAATTAAAAATGATCGGCAAAAATGAAAAAATGAAAATACAGCTGAATAATCTGAATTTTACACCTTTGATTGACAAAATCATTGAACTAGATAATAATCCCGAAATGTATATGAGTATGTTGAATGAACCTTGGCTAAAAGAAAACAAAGTGCCCGAAAGTTTATCATCAATAAATAGATGGAGAGAAATCTTTAATTCTTAGTTATTGATGACTTTACCTTTAATTTCAGTGATTATCCCACTCTACAATTCAGAAAAGCATATCGCTGAAACACTTAACAGTATTTATAATCAAACCTACACCAATATCGAGGTTATCGTTATTGATGATGGTTCGACAGATAACTCTTACGAGGTTGCTAATAAATTAAAGAAGGAAAATACAATCATCGTACGCCAAAATAATAAGGGCGCAAGCGCAGCAAGAAATGCTGGATCAAAAATTGCAAAAGGTAAATATATTCAGTTTTTAGATGCTGATGATTTGATTAGTGACGATAAGATAGCTAGTCAGGCTTTGATACTTGAAGAAAGACTGGAGTTTATAAGCATTTGTTCAACAGTATATTTTAAAGATGGTGAAGAAATTAACCTAAAATATCCTGAAAAAACTTGGATGAGCAATTTTACTGGTTCTAAACATGAATTTATAAGAAACCTTTATGGGGGCGATCTAGTGGGGGCGAATTTAGGCGGAATGGTTGCTGTACACTCTTGGCTATCGCCAAAAATAGTATTGGATAAGGCAGGACAATGGAACGAGGCGTTAAGTATGGATGATGATGGAGAATACTTTTGTAGAGTTTTGTTAGCATCAGAAGGTATTTGCTTTTCAGTGAATGGAATTAATTATTATAGAAAGCACAATTCAAATACTAATCTATCAGCCCAACTTACTTTAAAAGGCTTCACTTCTATGTTCAACGCTTCGTTACTTAAATATAGCCACTTAAAAGACGAGCTTAGTAAAGATTTACTTGATAAGATTTTTAGTATCGAATTTCAACAAATTACTGTTGCAACCTATCCAAGGTTTAATGGTATATCTGCACAAGCATTGAAGAAAACAAAAGAATTTGGATTAAAAAAAATAGCCTATTCAGCTGGCCCGATCAGTACAATCTTAAGTAAAATATTTGGTTGGAAATTAATCAAATACATTAACTATTTGCGTTTTGGGCATTAATTCAAAAAGAGTAGTTAACTGCTATTTACGAAGATATTATCATGGCTATACTTTCAATATCAATCATAGCGGTTTAGAAGCAATTAAATAATAGTGAATAGAAATATTATCACACTCGCTACAGGAAAGAAATTTTATTTTGATTTGGCAATCAATCTTGCCCGATCGTTTATATTGTGGAATAGAGATTCTAATATCGATTTTTATATTGTTACCGATTTACCAAATCAACTTCCATTAGATTTGTTAAATGATATTAAAATAATATCCATTCAGCCAAACGAATTTGGATTAGGTTTTACACCAAAATTATTTTTAGACAAAGTTGCTCCTCCAGGTCAAACCTTATTTATAGATAGTGATTGTTTAATTTTCGGCAACCTTATCAAGGTTTTTGAGCGCTTTAAAGGAAAAAAAGTTTCAGTGGTTGGTGATTATATAACTAATGGAGAATGGTTTGGAGACATAAGGCTTATTTGTGAAAAATTTAATATCCCTCACCTACCGAAGTTTAATGGAGGAATATATTATTTAGAAAGTAGTGAGAAAGCATCAGAAGTATATAGTTTAGCAAGAGAAATAGAAAAGAAATACGATGAAATAGGTTTTGTAAGATTAAGGAACCGCCCCAATGATGAAGTAATTATGGCATTGGCTATGCAAATACATAACATGGAGCCTTTAATTGATGATGGAACGATAATGAGTGATCCACAAGCCTGTCAAGGTGGATATGAAATAGATGTGATCAGCGGAGAAAGATGGCTATTAAATTCGTTTAAACATCCGTTACACCAGTCTTGGTATCCATTTAAAAAAGTAGAGCCACTAGTTGTTCATTTTTTAGGTAGTTACACGCAAAACTATCCATATAAAAGAGAAGTTTACCGTCTTGAAAAACATCTCAACAATAAATTGAACTGGCATACAGACCTTTATTCAAAGGTTACAATAGAAGCGCCCGCTCGATTTAAAGAACAATTTAAAATACTTTTCAGACCAGTTTTTAGATTGCTTTTTGGAACTAGACGGATTATTAAATCAGAAAGAATAGTAGAATAATGGATGTTAGTATTATAATCCCTACTTACAATAGAATTTGGTGTTTACCTAAAGCAATAGAAAGTTGTTTTCCAACGAATTGCAAAGTAGAAATTATTGTTATTGATGACGGAAGTAATGATGGAACCTGGGAATGGCTACAAAATCAAAAAGAAATTACTAAAATAAAAACACAAAATTGGGGGAAGTGTTGGGCAGTAAATGATGGTTTTAAAATAGCAAAAGGAAAGTACATCAAATTTCTTGACTCTGACGATTTGATTAATAACCAAGCAACAGATGAACAATTTATTCTTGCAGAAAAAGAAAATGCAGATGTAGTGGTAAGTGGGTATAAATTAATTGATGAAGCAGGAAGGATTATAAAAGAACAACCCTGGATCAAATCTGATGATTTTGTTGCCCAACAGTTAGGAGAATGTGATTCGTCACATTATTCTTCATATTTATTCAGAAAGGAATTTATCAATGAAATACCCCATAGACCTGATTTTGGATTTAGAGATGATCGGTTGTTCGTTCTTGAAGTAGCTTTGAAGAAACCAAGAGTAAGTTTTCATGATGGATACGGACTATTGCATAGAATTCACAATAACAAAAGACTTCAATTTACCCCAAATAAAATAATCCAAAACTACCAACACTATCAACTCTATCGAAAAATATTTGAAATACTCTCGTCATCAAGCGAGCTTTCCAAGCGAAGAATTGACGCTGGCATAAAAGTGCTATGGCCATTAGCACATTGGGTCGCAATAAACCATTTACAGGAGGCTGATGAAATTGTGAAATGGATTTATAAACTAAATCCCGATTTTCACATACCAAACAAAGGAATATTAGGTGTGTTTTACAAAAAATTGGGTTTTAGAACCACCGAAAAAATATTAAATTTCAGAAGATTATTTACTAAACCCAAATCCCATTAAAACGCTTAACTTATTTTACGAAGAACCTGAAAATGATCGTTGGATCAAATATGATCGCTATCCACGAAAAATAATACGCAGAATATTTAGAGGTAAAGCTAAACCTGGGGGCGTAATGTTAATTGCTTTACAATTAATGAAGGGATTAGACGAACTGGGCATCCCCTATCGTTTTAACGATTATAAATACGCCAAAAAGCACCCAACAGAGTTGATTGGAATAGTTGGTAAACCCCAGCTAATTTTTGAGAAGCGATTTAAAAACCCTATCCTATTTGGTGCAGGAGTTTATTCTCATCCTATAGAATGTCCTGATTTATTTGAGTTTTACCCCAACGTAAAAAAAATTCTTGTTCCGGGTAACTGGATAAAAGAAATGTTCGAACCCTATTATAAACATAAGGTATTGGCTTGGCCAGCTGGAATAGATACAGCAAAATGGAATCCATCAATTAAAAAACAAAAGGAGTATGATTTTTTAATCTATGATAAAATTAGATGGAAACATGATGAATTTGAAACCTCACTCATACAACCTATTGTAAACGAATTAGAAAGATTAAAGCTTACCTATACCATTTTGAAATATGGTTCTTACCAGCCTAATGAGTTGATGGAAAAACTAGCCGTCTCTTTATCGGCAATTTTTTTGTGTGAACATGAAACACAAGGGCAAGCTTATCAACAAATTCTATCGACCAATACCCCTATTTTGGCCTGGGATAGAGGTGGATATTGGCAAGACCCTTATTATTTCCCCAATAAAGTCAAATACAAACCTGTAAGCTCAGTTCCATATTGGGACGAGAGATGTGGCTTGAAGTTTGAAGATATTTCCAATTTTAGTGATACGCTTGAAACATTCATTTATCAATTAAAAAGAAAAGATTTCAAACCAAGAGATTATATTTTAGAGCATCTAACTCTTTCAATTTGTGCGAATAAATACGTAGAAATCTACACAAAAACCACTGATGAAAATTCTTCAAATCGTTAACCCGGTAATTCCATTTCCTGTAACTACAATTGGTGGTACAGAACGTGTAGTATCTTATTTGATTGATGAATTAATAAAAGATGGTCATGAAGTTACGCTGATGGGTCATAGTGATAGTATCGTGCCTGCACGCGTTAAATTTATTCCGATTGGGCGATATCTAGAACAAGAAAACACAGTAAAAACGATCTGGAAACATTTACTTTTCAATAAATACGATGTTATCCATAACCATGGAAGACTTATTTATTTCTTGCCTTTAATATGGAGTAATGTGAGAAAAATACACACATTCCACATGTCAGACCTGGAAACAAAGTCTTTTTTTAGATTTTCGAAACTCAAAGCTAGAAATTTCACTTTTAGCCCGTGTGGAAGGTGGATACAAGACAAAACAAAGCATTTAATGGGTAATTGGGCATTTGTTAATAATGGTTTGCCAAAAGACTTATATACTTATCATAAAAAAATAATGTCTGAAGATTCCCCACTAATTATTATTTGCAGAATGGGAAAAAAAAAAGGTGTTCTTGATGCAATCAAACTAGCCAAGATTACCGAGAGAAATTTAATTATAGCTGGTAAAGTTGGTGATTATCCTGAAGAATTAGATTGGTTTAATAAATATGTTCTTTCAGAATGTAACGGATCCAATATAAAATTTATTGGAGCAATAAATGATGAGCAAAAAAATGTACTACTCAATTCAGCTCTTGCGTTACTTATTCCTACCATTGATAGTGAAGCATTTAATACTACAATGTTAGAGGCAAACGCTTGTGGGTGTCCTGTGATTAGCTATAATCGTTTTTGTTTCGATGAATATATTATAAATGGAGTGAATGGTTTTAAAGGAGAAACATTTGAAGATCTCATCAGTGCAGTTTATAATCTAAATCAAATTGACAGACAAATATGTAGAGCTTTCTTTGAAAGAAATTACACAGCAGCGATTATGGCAGAAAACTACACAAAACTATATAAATCTAGAGTTTGAAAATAGCAATTATAGCCGATCCGGAATTGCCTGTTCCTCCCCTTTTATACGGAGGAATAGAAAGAATTATATCCATGTTAATTGAAGGTTATATAAAACTTGGGCATAAAGTTAGCTTATTTGCGCATCCAGATTCTAACACATCAGCAAAACTATTTGCGTATAGTGGATTAAGCAGCAGCAATAAATTAGATGTGATTAAAAATACATTTTTAATTAATCGAATACTTATAAAGAATAATTTCGACATCGTTCACAGCTTTGGACGATTGGCTTATTTGCTACCGCAATTACCAGTTAAGTTACCTAAACTGATGAGTTACCAAAGAGAGCCATCATTAGGGCAAATTAAAAAGGCAATAACATTGTCGAGGAAAAATTCACTATCGTTTACGGGTTGCAGTGCCTATATCAGTAACCAAATATCACCTTTCGCTACATCCTATCCAATATTTAATGGAGTAGATTTATCAATTTACGATTTTGTCGAAAAAATAAAGGAAGATGCTCCTTTAGTATTTTTAGGACGAATTGAACCTATAAAAGGTACACATATTGCAATAAAAGTAGCTCAGGCAACGAATAAAAGGCTAATTATTGCTGGAAATATTCCAGCTGAATATCAAAATTATTTTGAGCAGGAAATTAAACCTTACCTGTCAGATACCATTACCTACATTGGTCCAGTAAACGATTCACAAAAAAACAAGCTCTTAGGTAGTGCCTTGGCATTTCTGATGCCTATTGAATGGAATGAACCCTTCGGCATTGTAATGGCTGAAGCGATGGCCTGCGGAACTCCCGTAATTGCATTTAATCGAGGGTCTGTTCCAGAAATTGTTATCAATGGAATTAATGGATTTAGTTGCAACACTGTCGAAGAAATGATTGGTCTAATAGGTAAGGTGCCACAATTAAATAGACAAAATATCAGACGAGATTGCGAAGAAAGATTTTCTTCAACAATAATTATTAATCATTACTTGGAATTGTATCAAAAAATGATCGACAATAATAAATGAGTAAGATTGTCCTCATCACTTCCGGTCAACCTTCCCTTAACCCGCGACTAGTAAAAGAAGCCGATGCATTGGTAGAAGCGGGTTATGAGGTGACTTTGATTTATCAATATTGGAACGATTGGGCAACCATAGCAGATGAAACTTTAATTGCTTCAAAAAAATGGAAAGCGATTAGAGTAGGTGGAACACCAGACACGAATCGTTTTTCGTATTGGAAATTACGCATCATCAGTAAAATCGCCAATATCTTATCCCGAAAAATTGGCTTAAAATATCATCTAGCTGAATTAAGTATAGGGCGATGCGCAATGGCTTTATCGCGAAAAGCGTGTAAAATATCTTCAGATTTATACATTGCCCATAATCTAGCAGCATTACCCGCAGCGGTGAATGCTGCAAAAAGAAACAAAGCAAAATCTGGTTTCGATGCAGAAGATCTTCATCGTTATGAAATGAGTAATAAGGCAACAGACATCCATGTTAAACTAAAAAAATTTATTGAAGAAAAATACTTCCCTAAAGTTGATTATTTAACCACAAGTAGCCCTCAAATAGCAGCTTATTATAAAAAATTATTTCCAAAACTTATATTCAATGGCATTTTAAACGTTTTCCCAAAGCAAGAAAACTTAACGATAAAAACATCAAATAATCACGCAATTAAACTCGTTTGGTTTTCTCAAAACGTTGGTTTGTCTAGGGGCCTTCAAGATGTGTTTACCGCTTTAAAGAAGTTGCAGGAGTTTGAGATTGAATTTTATATTTTAGGCTATTTATCAGATGTAATGAAACAAAAGTTTGAGGAAATTACTCATCACTTACAATTCAATCATCCACCTAAAATATTCTTTCAAGCACCTATTCATCCTGATGATGTACAAAATTATCTTAATCAATTTGACATAGGCTTGGCTACAGAACCTGCATTTTCTATTAATAACGATTCGGCGCTGAGCAACAAAATCTTCACCTACATTCAAGCAGGCTTGGCTGTAATCGCATCTGATACAACTGCCCAATCGTCTCTTTTAGAGGAATACCCAAATATGGGGATGATTTATAAAAAAAATGATCCAGCATCATTATCAAAAGTAATAAAAACATACCTAGAAGACAGAACGTTATTATTGGCTCACCAAAAACAAGCCAAAAAATATGCGGATGAAGAGCTTAACTGGGAAGTAGAAAAACTGAAATTTCTCAATATTGTAGAACAAACTTTGGCAACAATTTGAAACGCCTCCTCATCATTTCCCCTCACTTCCCTCCATCCAATACTGCCGATTTGCAACGCATTAGAATGAGTTTACCTTATTTTGAGGAATTGGGTTGGCAAGCAGAAGTGATTACGGTCGACCAAAAATTCACGGATGTGGTAAAAGATGAATTGTTGCTAAACACCGTTCCAACTTCAATACCTATACATCGCGTTAAGGCATTATCAAAAAAATACACGGCTAAAGTTGGTTTGGGAAGTTTAGCTTTAAGATCATTGTGGTTTATCAGGAAAAAAGGAAATGAATTACTTAAAACCAAAAAATTTGACTTAATATATTTTTCGACTACCGAATTTCCAGTATGTATTTTAGGTACCTATTGGAAAAAGAAATTCGGCATTCCTTATGTAATTGATATGCAAGACCCTTGGCATACTGATTATTACAAAGATAAGCCTAAGGCAGAACGTCCAAAAAAATACTGGTTTTCGTATCGATTGAATAAATACTTGGAGCCTTTAGCCATGAAAGCTGTTGATGGTTTAATTGCAGTTTCGGCCAATTACATTGAAACTTTGGAGCAGCGCTATCCGCGACTAAAAAACAAACTAAGTGCTGTAATTACCTTTGGCGCTTTTGAGGTTGATTTTGAAATCGCAACAGAATACAATGAACAACTTAATTTAGTTTATAAAGCAGAGAAAAAACAAGTGAATTTGGTTTATGTAGGTCGTGGTGGGCATGATTTGAAACCAGCTCTACAAACTTTATTTAGTGCATTTAAAAAAGGCCTAAAGGAAGACCCCCAGCGATTTGAAAAAATTAGCATGCATTTTATTGGCACAAGCTATGCACCAAAAGGTAAGGGCGAATTTACAGTGAAGCCAGTTGCGTCAGACTTCGGCCTGACCAATTATGTGAGCGAATATACCGATAGAATTGGGTTCTATGAAAGCATAAAAAACTTACAAAATGCCGATGGCTTGATGATTGTCGGGTCCAACCAAGCAGATTACACCGCTTCGAAGTTGTACCCTTATATTTTAGCAAAAAAACCATTATTAGCCGTTTTACATTCAGGAAGCAGTGCCACCAAAATATTAAAAGATTGTAACGCTGGTTATTATATTGGGATAGGATCAGAAGAGGAATTTGCTTTTAAAACGCTGTCCAATTATTTAGAAGGTATTAAAAATAACCTAATCCCTGCTACGGACTGGGAAGCTTTTAAGCCTTATACCGCCAAAGCGATGTCGGAAAAGCAGGTAAAATTATTTAACGAAGTTATGGGTTTTCATTTTCTAAATTTGTGACCCCGAGATACGAGGGATCTATGTTAGGGAATTCGCACCAGTTTTTTAACCACAGAGGGCAAAGAGTTTTGCACAGAGACCACAGAGAAAGAATACAAGTTAAGGTAGATCGCCTTTCGTTTAAAAATCACCGTTTGTTTAACTACTTAACTTATCAGTTCCCAAACTCACACTTTCGAAGAGGAAATATGAAATTATCTAAAATAGATTCTTCGTTCCTCAGATCCGATAGCTGTCGGATGACAAAATCTATTTAAAAAAACATGCAATCCATATATCAATTCATTTTAAGAAGAGCTTTTTTTAGTGGTCAGGATAGAATATTTAATTATTTGTTTACCCATAACAAATTTAAAAAGCATTCTACAATCGTACAACCATTAACAGGCGATTTCGAAATCTGTTGCGACACGGCTACTTGGATTGGTGGGAAAATTGTGTACACTGGCGATTACGAGCCCGAACTTAAAAAAGTATTTAAATCGATTATTAAAAAAGGTGACCAGATTTTGGATGTTGGCGCAAATATTGGTTTCCATACCTTATACTTTGCACAACTTACTGGAGAAAACGGTTCAGTTAAATCCTTTGAACCTGTACCACAAAACTTTAAAGCACTAAATAATAATATAGGATTAAACAGCTTTCTAAATATAACCACTTACAACATCGCTTTAAGTAATCAAAAAGAACAAATCATTATTGATGTTGATGCGAAAAGTACTAATCCTGGTGCATTTAACTTATTTGAACAAGGCAGACAAACACCTATTAATTGTTTTGTAGGAGATGAAATTATTGGGGGAAAAAAGGTTGATTTTATTAAAGTAGATGTAGAAGGATACGAAAGTTTCGTAATAGAAGGTTTAATGCAAACCATTAATAAAAATAAACCGAAGATTATTTTTGAATATGATAAGCATTATCATGAAAAAACAGGAAGATCGGAAGATTATATTTTGTTGATGCTGGCGAAATCGGGTTATCGTTTTCAATACGTCACTAGAAAAGGTTTAGTGGATGTCAAAAACTTTCAAAACCTCCTATCGGGAAACATTTTAGCGAAATATTATGAGTAAAAAATTGGCTATAATTACTACCCATCCCATTCAATATTATGCGCCAGTATTTCAGCTTTTGGCTAAAAGTATAGACTTAAAAGTTTTTTATACTTGGGGAGAAAGTTCGCTAAAAAAGTTCGATCAAGGTTTCAAAAAACAGGTCGAATGGGATTTGCCTCTTTTATATGGTTACGAGTATGAATTTTTAAAGAATACGGCGGAGGATAAGGGTACGCATCATTTTAATGGCATCGTTAATCCAGATTTAATATTAAAAGTAAGTGATTTTAAACCTGACGCGATTTTAATTTATGGTTGGGCTTGGAAGAGCCATTTGCAAGCGTTTAGATTTTTTAAGGGTAAAATTCCGATTTATTTCAGAGGAGATTCCACTTTATTTAATAATCGAATGGGATTAAAATCTGTTGTGAAAAATCTCTTTTTAAAATGGGTTTACAGTAAAGTAAATTTCGCTTTCTACGTTGGCAGAGCTAATAAAAATTATTTCAAAAAATACGGATTTAAGGAATCTCAATTGATATTCGCACCACATGCAATTGATAATGAACGGTTTGCCGAAAATCGAACCCAAGAAGCGAATGCGTTGAGATCAAATTTGGGCATCGCCGAGGAAGATACGCTCATTCTTTTCGCTGGAAAATTTGAAAAAGTAAAAAACCCTGAACTTTTACTTAATGCCTTTATTGGAATGACGAAGGAGTCAGAAATCATGAAAAAGTTGGAAGACCGAAGACCAAAGACAAAGGATCAAAGTATAAAGTTTAAAGTTCAAAGTCAGAATTCCCAAGTCATAAAAACTAGTACCCTCGTCGATCAAACAGTTTCCCCTTTAGGGGATGTCCGAAGGACAGGAATTCATTTACTTTTTGTCGGAAATGGAGAATTAGAAGAAAGCTTAAAGTTGAAGAGTAGTTTAGCGATTAGCGGTGATGGGCTAGCGGAAAAGGAAGTTGAAAGTTCAAAGCTTAAAGAAGTTGAAAGTTTAGCAGAAGATAAAGCTCAAGGTTTAGGGGTTAGCGGTGAGGCGTTAGTGGATGAAGGTTTAAAGGTGAAAGGTAAAAGATTTGAGGAATACATCACGCAGGATAAGCACCCAAATCTCATATCTCATATCTCACATCTCATAACTAAAAACGTTCATTTTATGGATTTTCAAAATCAATTGCAAATGCCTGTGGTTTACCAAGCTTGTGATTTATTTTGCTTACCATCGTTAAGTGAAACCTGGGGTTTAGCTGTTAACGAAGCAATGGCCTCGGGCAAGGCTGTTCTAATTTCGGATAAGGTGGGTTGCGGGATTGATTTAGTTACAAATGGCAAAAATGGTTATATCTTTGAATCAGAAAATGAAAGTGATTTACAAAGCAAACTAATCACGATGTGTGCAAATAAAGATTTATTGCGTAATATGGGCAAAGCTTCTCTAGCTAAAATAGCTTCTTGGAGTTTTGATAACCAAGTAACCGCTATTAAAACTGAATTAGATAAAATATGACCGGAGCAAACGAGCGATCGAAAACCATTGTACCGCTTTACATTCCTGTAATTTTAGCCTACCTGTTTAGTGGTATTCCAATTGCATCGTATATTATTGCTTGGTTGGGGTCGTTATTTATATTTTATTGGACATGGTTCTCACCATCAAAATATTATAACGAAGATTTGCCTATTTACAAGCAAATTATGAGGCCAATTTACCTCACTCAATTTGTATTTGCTGGCTTTATGTGCGTAACATCCATATTTTATTTTATGGATCATTTGGGGTATAGATATTTTACACAAGTAGAAAAAGGACTTCAATTTCAAGGCTCAGAAAAAACATATATTATTGCGCAATGTCAGAGATTGAGTTTACTTGCCCACGCCGCAATCGTAACAGGGATAATTTTAAAGATAAAAAAAGAACCTATTCAACCAAAAAATTACACATTTTATAGTGGCCATAACTATTTAATTGGTCTATCTATTATCAGTTACATTATTGGTTTTATTTGTCAGTATTTACCCGGCCTTATACAAGTTGCATTACCAATAATGGCTGTGGCAATAAGCTGTGGCGCGGTTCTTTTGGTACGCGGGGTAGTAGAGAAAAACCTAAATTATTTTTTGGTTGGTGCTTTCATATTTATTGGTAATTTTTTAAATGCCAGTTTAAGTGGATACAAAGAACCAATTATTACCAATGTAATTATACTTGCATGTTTATTTTTACCTTATTATAAAAAGGCAATTATTTGGTCGTCTATTCCAGTAGCTTATATTTTATTGTACTTTTTACCTACCTACAATACAGTTGTAAGATCTTCATGGAATGGAAGCGTTTCTGCAGAGGAAGCCAGAACAGAAGCCTTTGAAACATTATTGGGCAATTCAAATCAAGATGAAATTGAAGAAACAAATTGGAGTTTTTTAACCAATCGATTAAGTGAAATTGACATGTTTACCACTTTTGTTGCTTACGTGCCCGCACACCACGATTATTATGGCTTTGAAATTTTAGAAGATTCATTTATAAATTTAATCCCGAGGATATTTTGGAAAAATAAACCCAATACCGAAGATGTTTCAATGAAAAGAGTTTACGACGCTGGTGTGGCAAGTAGATTTTCTTCCGTTTCTGCTAAAACGAGGCCTGTGGTTGATGCTTACCTCAGCTGGGGCATTCCTGGTGTTTTTTTTACCATGCTGATTTATGGGCTAATGATGCAAAGTATGTGCAATTTGGCAGAAAAATTATTTGGTAGTTATGAGCTAGGTTGTATAATCGTATTTAACAGTTTGTTCCAACAACTATGGCGCGGAAATAATTTTGAGTTTATGATTAATAATATTTTTTATAGTTACTTAATTATGCTTGCTTTATGCAAACTGCTAATTATGTTTAAAATAATAATGCCAAAATTTTCGGTTAAAGAAGCTTAGTTTGTTGGTTAGTTTTTTGGTTGGTTGGTTAAGGTTTAGAAATATGAAAATCGTTATTTTATTTTGAGAATTATTCAAATTATAGCATCGTATAAACCTGCCTACATTTATGGCGGACCAACCATGTCGGTGGCTAAATTGTGCGAGGCACTGGTTAAAGAGAAGACCAAAGACCAAAGCTTAAAGCTCAAAGATCGAGAAACCAATCAAGGCAGTATAGAAAGCCCTTTTAGGATTGGGGGAGACCAAAACGAAAAGACCAAAGACCAAAGCTCAAAGACTAAAGGTGAAGAAACGAAGAACGAACAACGAACAACGATTAAGGAAAACCAAATATTAGATATCGAGGTTTTCACTACACTAGCCAACGGTAAAACCGAACTAAATATTAAGTCGAATGAGAGACAAATAGTAGATGGCGTACCAGTAACCTATTTTAACCGGATAACAAAAGACCACACGCATTTCTCTCCAGCATTGCTTCTGGCTTTAAGGCGTAGAATCCAGTCTCATAAAAAAAATATAATAGTAACGCAACGTAACTCAGTTAATAACTCCCTCTCCTTCGGAGAGGGCCGGGGTGAGGCTCTAGTCATCCACATCCACGCTTGGTGGAATTTAGTCTCTATTTTTAGTTGTTTAATAGCAAAGTGGTATAAAATACCTGTTGTATTATCGCCTCGCGGAATGTTAACAAGCTACACCCAAGAAAATAGAAATGGATTTGTTAAAAAAATTATCCATCAACTATTAGGAAAAAGACTTCTCTCCTACTGCCACATACATGCAACAAGCGAGTTAGAAAAACAGGATATTCTGAACTTTATTCAACCCAAAAGTATTACGGTTATTCCAAATTTAGTAGAATTAGGTAACGCGCAAGGAGTTGAAAGTGAAAAGTTAAGAGTTGAGAGTTTAGGAATTAAACCAGCCGGCCGGACAGGCTGGGACCAAAGCTTAAAGACTAAAGACCCAAAAGCGAACAAGGAACAAGGAGCAAAGAGCAATGAAGAAGCGTTAAAAACAAACGAACAAACATCAACAACGTATAACGTACAACGACATACGACATACGACATACGACAAACGATAAACGAACCCCGCCCATTCAAACTCATATTCCTATCCAGAATTGAAGAAAAAAAAGGTTTAGAACTTTTATTTGAAGCTCTGGCTAAATTGAAATTTACTTGGGAATTAACAATTGCAGGTTCAGGAGAAGAAGAATACGTTGAAAGTTTAATGACTAAAGTTAAAAGCTTGAAGCTTGACGCTAAAGTAAATTGGGTTGGACAAGTAAATAATGACGCTAAATTTAACCTCTTGGCACAACACGATCTTATGGTTTTAACTTCATATAATGAGAACTTTGCGAACGTTGTGGTAGAAAGTTTATCGGTGGGCACACCAGTTTTAATTTCTAACAAAGTTGGCTTAGCCGATTATGTTAAAGAAAACAACTTTGGATGGATCACTAATTTGGAAGCAAAACAAATCGGCGAGGAGATTGAAAAAGCTTTCGTAGATATACAAAGCAGAAACCTCATTAGAGAAAATGCACCCACTACTATCGCTCACGACTTTTCTGCTCATCTAGTTGATCGATATATCCAACTTTATCAGACCATTTCATAAATGAATGCAAATTTCACCTTCGTAATCCTCACTTTTAACGAAGAAATACATTTACCGCGGTTGCTAAATTCGATAAAGGATTTGAATGCTCAAATTTATATTTTAGACAGCGGAAGTACAGACGACACCTTGGAAATTGTAGAGCGTTTTAAGGCTGAGGCTAAGGTTGAGACCGAGGCTAAGGTTGAGGTCAAGTTTAATAAATTTATCAACCATCCAAAACAGTGGGATTTCGCACTTAAGGCTTTTCAAATTAATACACCTTGGATTATCGGACTTGATGCAGATCAAACAGTGAGTAAAGAACTTTTTACGCTTTTACAAGATTTTAACGATGAAGATTACGCAAATGTAAACGGCATATACTTCAACCGAAAAAATTATTTTCAAGGCAGTTGGGTTCGCTTTGGCGGATATTTCCCTTTTTACCAGCTAAAAATGTTTCGAAATGGAATCGGATTCTCTGATTTAAATGAAAATATGGATCATCGGTTTGTAGTTACCGGCGCCACGCATATTTGGGAAAATGGTTATTTAATTGAGGAAAACTTAAAGGAAAACGACATAAAATTCTGGTTTGCCAAACATGAAAAATACAGCGATCTTATCGCTGAAGAAGAAATTGAAAGAGAAAAAAAATTGAGGATGCAGACCATCAAAGCAAATTTTTCGGGTAACCCTGATGAACGCAGAGCTTGGTTTAAAAAACTGTGGTGGAAATTGCCCTTGGGTATCCGTCCTTATTTGTATTTCATTTACCGAATGACTTTTAAACTCGGTATATTTGATGATCGGAAGGCCATCTATTTTCATTACCTACAAGGATTATGGTTCAGGTTGCTTGTCGATAAAAAAATAAAACTATTAAAAGCTAAAAATAAAATCGCAACAGATGCTTAACCTATCTACTGATGAAACTAAAAAGGTAGCCAACCAAAAAGCAATACAATTTGTTGCCTCGTTATTGATATTATATTTCTTTTTTAGCCAAAGCAATCTATTTATGAATAGCGTGATGAGTCCTGGATCTCGGTTTTACAATTTATATATTGCAACTAATCTTGATTACATCCAAGCGTTAAAAAGCGCGTTAATCAAACCAGCAGCCAGTATCATAAAAGCCTTTGGCTTTTATGTGGTTTACAATAACGAAGATGTTATGGTGGTGAATGGGCCATGGCTGAGGATTAACTATTCTTGTTTAGGTTTCGGAGTGATGAGTTTTTTAGCAGCCTTTGTATTTGCCTTTCCAGCTACATGGAAATCAACTTTTAAGATGCTAGTTCTAGGAGTGATAGCTATTTACATCCTTAATGTACTTAGAATAGCAGGATTGGGTATTTTACTTGGGTTCTTCAAATCGCAACGTCATAATTTCACCTATCACCACGAAATTTTTAATGTTTTGGTTTATATCTGCATCTTTATAATGCTTTTTATGTGGATTAAGAAAAAAAGGAAGGTAGGTTGAGACTGAGAACGAGGCTGAGACCTACCCTTCTCAACCTCAACCTCAGCCTCAACCTCAACCTTAACCTTAACCTCAGCCTCAACCTTAACCTTAACCTTAACCTCAGCCTCAATCTCAACCTCAGCCTCGACCCTTAAAACAAACACTATACTTTGCAAGAAACTCAACTACATAAAAACTTCAATAAGGGCGATTTCAAGATCGGAGCATCCAATTTCAAACAAATTTTATGGTATGCCTGTAGCCTGCTTTTTTTTAAAAGTCACTTAATTCCTTTTAGTCGCATTTTAGTCTTTATTCTTCGCCTTTTTGGTTCAAAAATCGGAAAAGAAGTTCGCATTAAGCCTGGCATACATATTAAGTATCCTTGGAAATTAACAATAGGTGATTACAGTTGGCTTGCCGATTGTTACATCGAAAATTTAGATTGGGTACGCATTGGCGAGAATTGTTGTATCTCACAAAAAGCAATGTTGATTACAGGAAACCACAATTACAGAAAAAATTCTTTTGACTTAATGATTGCGCCAATTATTTTAGAAGATGGCGTCTGGATCGCTGCAGGGTGCATGGTTGCTCCGGGAGTAACATTACATAGTCACGCTGTTTTGGGTATGGGTAGCGTTGCAACTAAAAGTTTAGATGCAAATTCTATTTACCAAGGCAATCCAGCGGTAAAAGTTAAAGATCGAGTGATTGATTAATTTCATTTGAAAAGTTACTAACCCTAATACGCGCTTGCATCATTAAGAGTTGGTAACTTTCCTCTCCGTGTTAATTTTCTCTGTTTACGCTGTGGTTAAAAAACCCTTTATCAAAAGTGCTGTTTTTTCTGAAGCACCCGGTTTGCCCATCAAATCAAGTAAATCATCATAATTGCGAAGCATTTCTGCTCGTCCGTCTCCATTTAAAATTTCCAACACTTCTGCATTCATTTTAGCCGAATTGCAATCTTCCTGGATAAGTTCGGTTACAATCTTACGGTTAACGATCAAATTAACCAATGAAATGAATTTGATTTTCACCAACATCCGCGCTATTGCGATGGAAATCGTACCACCTCTATAAACCACCACCTGTGGCACTTTAAAAAGTGCAGTTTCGAGCGTTGCAGTGCCAGAAGCCACAATAGCAACGTGCGCATTTTGCAACAGATTATAGGTATTTCCGAAGAGTAACTTCACCGCTTTGCCTTGCGTAAATTGGCTGTAATAATCTTCGCTAAAGGTTGGCGCTGCAGCGATGGCGAAAATATAATCTGGATAATTTTCGGTGATGCTCAACATCACAGGCAACA
This sequence comes from Pedobacter changchengzhani, assembly GCF_004354365.1. Taxonomy (GTDB): domain Bacteria; phylum Bacteroidota; class Bacteroidia; order Sphingobacteriales; family Sphingobacteriaceae; genus Pedobacter; species Pedobacter changchengzhani. Next base: position 72,051 of record NZ_SJCY01000011.1, on the reverse strand, counting down.
AGCGTTCTATCTCTTGTTTTCTGCTGCCGGGCAAAAGTGCAATAATTTTTTTATCGCCAATTTTATGAGTTGCCCTGAAATTTTGATCGGGTGTAAATTGAGCAATTTCATCTAGTAAAGGATTGCCAACGTAATCAACGTTCATTCCCCATTTGGCATAAAAATCGACTTCGAATGGTAAAATGCAGAACATTTTATCTACAACCCTCTTTATTTTAAGTACTCTTTTTTGGTTCCAAGCCCAAACCTTTGGCGAAATATAATAACAAACTTTAATGTTATTTTCCTTTGCAAATTGAGCTATTTTCAGATTAAAACCAGGAAAATCAATTAAAATTAAAACATCGGGTTGCCATGCCAATATATCGTTTTTACAGGCTTTTAAGTTTTTAAAGATCGTTGGCAAATTCATCACAACTTCCGTAAAGCCCATAAAAGCCATATCGGCATAATGTTTAACTAGCTCGCCACCTTCAGCCTGCATTTTATCGCCCCCAAAATAGCGAAATACAGCACCTTCATCTTCTGCTTTTAAAGCTTTGATTAAGTTAGCACCATGTAAATCGCCCGATGCCTCGCCAGCTACAAGATAATATTTCATTTTTGGTTTGTTTAGTTGGTTGGTTTTTTGGTTTTTTGGTTGGTTGGTTGGTTTGTTTTTTGGTTGGTGCAAAAGGGATGCCTATGACAATGGTTGGTTGGTTTTTTGGAACATACCTCTCTGCTTTTGCTTTTATAATTTTTAACTTCCCGACTTTCGGATTCTAATAAAAAACCACCCCCCGCCAATGCTCAGCCACGCACTCACCCTCCTCAAAAAAAGGAGGGGAGTAAAAATCCATCTTCTAACATCGTTCTTATAAAATCGGACTTCCCGATTTTTTTAACTACTGATCTTTTCTGCTGCTCTATCTTCGGTCATCGGTCTTATGACCTCGGACTTTCGGACTTCCCGACTCAACCTCAACCTCAACCTCAACCTCCCCCCCTACAAAACCTTATAAAAGAAAAAAACAAAAGCACATAAAAATGTTGCGGCCAATATACCTCTTCCTATATTTTCTTTATTATATTTAAAAAAGTACTGCATTACGTATGCGTTTACCGCAATGCCACCAATGTACAACAAATCGGCGCGTTGTAAATAAATAACATGGTTAATCAAATACCAAGCAAAGCCGCATAAAATTGCAGGAATTACAATGCCAATTGCCAAACCGATCCACACCGAATTGGTAAGCTTGTTTAATTGTTCATTCATTTTATCTCGATTTACCACTAACCCAAATTAAAGCCATCAGGTGATGAAGTTTTAGTAGGCGCACTTGACTTTTTATTATAAACATCCAAATCCCACGAGTTTAACACCGGAATGGCGTGATGAGCTGTTAAATCAAACTGAACAGGCACCACGGAAACAAAGTGATGATCGAGCGCCCAAACATCAGTATCTTCACCCTTATCAAAGTTTTGAAAAACACCCGTTAGCCAGTAATAAGGTCTTTTATAAGGATCGGTTCTTTCTTCAAATTCCTCTGCCCATTTCGCATTTGCTTGCCGGCATATTTTAATACCTTTTATATTATCCCCTTTGGGAAAATTTACATTTAACAACGTTGCCTCTGGTAAACCGTGCGACAAAACCTGTTCGCAAATAGTTTTAATATATTTCTTACAATGTTCAAAATCTGCATCTTGTGCAAAATCATCCAACGAAAAACCAATAGAAGGAATTTTCTCAATCGCACCTTCTACCGCAGCAGACATGGTACCCGAATAAATTACATTGATTGAATTATTTAACCCATGGTTAATACCCGAAACGCATAAATCGGGCTTTTTACCCTTAAAAATTTTATTTACGGCGAGTTTTACGCAATCTACCGGCGTACCACTGCATTTGTACATTTCCACGCCATCATATAGGTTTACTTTATCAAAACGAATGGGTTTCCCAATGGTAATGGCGTGTCCCATCCCACTTTGTGGACTATCGGGTGCAACCACAACAACATTTCCCAATTCCTGCATCACTACCATCAAGGCCTTAATCCCGGTAGCGGTAATGCCATCATCATTAACAACTAAAATATTTGGTTTGGTATTTTGCTTTGTCATTTGGCAAAAATACATATTATAAACTTTTTGGCCTTAAACTTTAACCATATAATAACCACAATTTTTATATGCAACTTTTCGCTCAGCGCTCAATTAAATTTATAAATCAAGCCGACTATTTTTTTTATCGTACTTATAAAATAATCCATATATATTTGGATAACTTATTAAAAACCGCTTGATTAGATTTAAATCAGGTAAAATGCCCCATAAAACCTAAAATTCATGAAATTAAAACTGTTTACAGTTGCGTTTTTATTGGTTACAAGTGCTTTTGTTAAAGCACAAAACACCTATCAATGGAAAACAGCAACCGAAGGAGGTTACACCTACAAATACGTAACCAACGACCCTACAAAATCTCGATTTTACACTTTAAAAAATGGTTTAACTGTTATTCTATCGCAAAATAATAAGGAACCAAGTATTGTGTACAAAATGGCTGTAAGAGCCGGAAGCAATACTGATCCGCGTACAAATACAGGCTTAGCGCATTACTTAGAGCACTTATTATTTAAAGGAACAGATAAATTTGGAACGTTAAATTATGCAAAAGAGAAACCTTATTTAGATAAAATTGAAGCGCTTTACGAGGTTTATGATAAAACAACCGACCCCGCAAAACGTAAGGAACTTTATAAGGAAATTGACAAACTTTCTGGCGAAGCCTCTAACTATTCTATCGCAAATGAGTACGATAAAATGATGAAAGCAATTGGCAGTAACGTAACCAATGCGCATACATCGGTGGAAGAAACTGTTTACGAAGAAGATTTACCATCAAACGCAATTGATAAATTTTTAGCTGTGCAGGCAGAACGATTCCGCAACCCTGTGTGTCGGATTTTTCATACCGAATTGGAAGCTGTTTACGAAGAGAAAAACATCGGGATGGATAATGACGGCCGTAAAATGTACGAAAAAATGCTTTTTAGTCTTTTCCCAACACACAATTACGGACAACAAACTACTATTGGTACCATTGAGCATTTAAAAAACCCATCGTTAGTAGAAATTAGAAAATATTACAACAAATATTATGTGCCTAATAATATGGCGCTAATTATGTCTGGCGATATAAATTACGATGCGCTAATTAAAAAAATTGACAAGAGTTTTTCGTTTATGCAACAAAAGCCGTTGGCACTTTACAACCCAGCACCAGAAAAGCCACTTACTAAAATACAGAAAGTTGATGTTTTTGGCCCAAGTGCAGAAAGCTTATACATTGCTTACCGAGGTTATGCAGAGAATACGCACAACAGCATCATGTTAGATCTGATTTCGAGCATATTATCTAACGGTAAAGCAGGCTTATTTGATATTAACTTAAATCAACAGCAAAAAGTCCTTAGATCCGGCACTGGCTACAACCAAATGAAAGATTATGGCGTGTTTATTTTAACCGCTACGCCAAAAACTGGACAAAGTTTGGAAGATGCACAAGCGTTATTGTTGGGGCAAATTGACTTACTTAAAAAAGGCGAATTTGATGAAAGTTTGATTAAAGCCACTGTTGCCAATCAAAAATTAGCAGAATTAACGGCTTTCGATAACAACGATGTTAGAGCAGATGCCACCATGAAATCGTTTATTTTAAACCGTGGTACCGAGTGGGATAAAGATTTGTCGGCAACAGATAACATGGCAAAAATTACTAAAAAGGATGTTGTTGATTTTGCAAATAAGTTTTTTATCAACAATTATGTAGTGCTATTAAAACATAAAGGAGTAGATAAAAGCATAGTTAAAGTTGAAAAACCTGCTATTACCGCAGTAAAAACCAATACCAATGAGGTATCTCCTTTTACCAAATCGATTATTGATGCGCCAGTAACGCCTATTGCGCCGAAGTTTTTAGATTATAAAAAAGATTTGACATTTGGCAAAGCTGGCATAGCCGATGTTATTTACGTTAAAAATGTGGGGAATAGCATTTTCGATATGGATTATCAGTATAATCTTGGTTCGTATAACGATAAGTTATTGCCTTATGCATCGCAATATTTGAGTTTTTTAAGTACGGATAAATACACGGCCGAAGAAATTAGCAAAGCTTTTTACAACATTGCGTGTAGTTACAATATGAACGTAAGCAATGATGTAACGGTAATTTCTGTTAATGGTTTGCAAGAAAATTTTGATCAGGCAGTGCATTTATTAGAAGATGTTTTGGCCAATTGTAAGCCTAATGAAAAAGCATTAGAAGATTTAAAAGGACGTATTTTAAAATCGAGAGAAAATGCAAAATTAAATAAAGCTTCTATTTTGGGTGGCTTGATGAGTTACGCGCAATATGGTGCCGATAATCCTTTCAATTACGGGTTAACCAACGATGAAATTAAAAACATTAAATCTTCTGATTTGATTAATATTCTGCATAACTTAAAAAACTACAAACATATTATAACCTATTACGGTCCGAAAACTTTAGGAGAATTTAGCACTGAAATTGCCAAACTTCATGCGTTGCCAAAAGAATTTATGACAGAGGCACCTGCAAAAAAATTCGCTTATACAACAACCAATGCAAATAAAGTTTTATTTGCAGATTACGATATGGTGCAAGCCGAGATTCGTTGGGTGCGCAATAGTGGCCTTTATGATCCGGCAAATACAGCCAAAGTGGCTTTGTTTAACAATTACTTTGGCGGTGGCATGGGCTCGGTTGTTTTTCAAACTTTGAGAGAATCAAAGGCATTGGCCTATTCTACTTTTGCGGTGTACGCTACGCCAAATCGTAAAGATAAAGACAATACTGTTATTGCTTATATTGGTGCGCAAGCCGATAAAATGAACGAGGCTTTGGCAGGAATGAACGATTTATTAACCACTTTACCCGAATCGGATAAATCATTTGCACTTAGTAAAAGTAATTCTTTAAGTGGTTTAGAAACTTCCAGAATAACCAAAGGTGACATTATTCAAAAATATTTGGCGGATGAAAAATTAGGTTTAAGTCAGGATTCGAGAATTGATGAATACGCAAGTTTAAAACCATTAACCTTTGCTGATGTTAAAGACTTTCATAAAAACAACCTTTCTGGGAAAGCTTATAATTATTGCGTTGTTGCTTCTGAAAAGAAGATAAATTTAGCTGATCTAGAAAAATTTGGTCCGGTAACTAAATTGAGTTTAGCGCAGATTTTTGGGTATTAAGAGAGGAGCTTAAAGCGGAAAGACTAAAGATTAAAGCAGAAAGCTTAAAGCGGAAAGACTAAAGCAGAAAGCTTAAAGCGGAAAGATCAAAGCTTAAAGCGGAAAGAATAGAGCAGAAAGCTTAAAGCGAAAAGACTAAAGCAGAAAGCTTAAAACAGAAAGCTTGAAGCGGAAAGCTTGAAGCGGAAAGAATAGAGCAGAAAGAGCAGTGCGTTAAAATTAATGCTTTCTCAAAAGTATCTTTTTGGGAGATTGGGAGGATACTAAAGATAAAAGCGATTCTTGGAAACGGGAATCGCTTTTGTTTTGTATTGTGATTTTCTAACTGAAATTTCGTGTTTATGACTGTTGATTTATTATCGATTTACAAATACTGCAATAGCGATAGTACTTCCTGAATAGAAAATTTAGCGCCACAAATAAACTCATCGGCCGCGCCGTAATAAATAGTCAATTCATCACCTTTTACAAGGTGTCCGTTGGTAAAAACAACCTGACCGAAAAAGCCGTTCAATTCATAATCTTCCTCGGGTTTCATTATTGGCGCATCCGTTTGGGCAAGCACGATGGATGGATCATTTAAATCCAACAAAAATGCACCCAAACAATATTGATTTGCGTCATCAGCGCCATGATAAATGGCCAGCCAACCCATCTTTGTTTTGATTGGCGATGCACCTGCTCCAACTCTTTTACTATCCCATTTACTGGCCCTGGTTTTAATTAGGCATTTATGATTTCCCCAGTGCAATCCATCAGTAGATTGCGTAAGCCAGATATAATTTCCGCCTAAATCTACACTGCTTGGCCGGTGTAGGGCGTAAAATTTACCATTTACTTTCTCCTCAAAAATTGCACAATCTTTATTGTGTGGTGGAATAATCATTCCATGTTTTTCAAATGTTTTCCAGTCTTTTGTAGTTCTCAACCCAACGCCCACGCCATGCTCAGATACAGCCGTATAAGTTAAATAGTATGTTTCTTCAATTAAAACTACCCTACAATCCTCAATTCCAAATGTCTCATTTTTTCCTTCGCCCTGCAAAAGAGGATAATCAGTCGGTTGGTAAAAATGAACACCATCATCGCTACAAACCAACCTTAAATGCGAAAGTGTGGTCAAATAATCTACGCCTTTGTAGGTAAGTATCCGTGGGTCGTTAATAACTAATTCGGGGTCATCTTCTTTAATTTTTTTTATTTCAATACCTTGATCAGAAAGGATTGGAAATGATATAACGCCATCTACTTGCTTTGGCCTTTCGGCTACCCGCAACAGCAACCAAGTTTTGTTTAAAAAAGTAAATACGCCAGGATTTAGCAAACATGCAATTTCCAGCCCGTTTATACTCGGCTGTAGATCCTGTGGAGAAAGTAATGGATTATCAGAAAATCGGTAAGCGATATCGGCCATGTGCATTTAAATTATAAAAAAAAAGCAACCAAATTTGGTTGCTTTTTTAATGTATAAAATTATAGGGAGTTGATCCACTTTACGAGCTCATCTCTTCCTTTGCCAGTTTTTTGTTGTAATTTACCCAATAATTCATCGTCTTTTCCTTCTTCATGTGTTAAATCATCTTCGGTTAAATCTCCATAAGCTTGTTTAACTTTTCCCTTAATTTCATTCCACTTTCCTTTTAATTCTAAATTATCCATGTTTTGATTATTTTTATGGTTTAACAATTGGTTGATATAAAAATAACATTTAGCTATTGATTTTGTTTTTAAAAAATTAAATGAATGTAGCGTGCTTTCTAAAAAATTTTATTTGTAAATTGTAAAGTAATTACAACAAATATTTCTGTATTTTTCCAATCGACAAAACATTATTAACTAAAACTAAATTAGATGAAAAAACTACTACTCAGTATGGTTTTATCTTTCGGATTGATCTCTCTTGTGTTTGCTCAAGATAAGGTCATTACCGGAAAAGTAACCTCAACAACATCCGGACCAATTCCAGGTGTTAGCATTTACGTAAAAGGTACTCCTACAAATGGCACACAAAGTGATGCAGCTGGAAGGTTCAAATTAAGTGTACCTGTAAATTCTAAAATACTCGTTTTTAGATTTATTGGTTACAAAACCAAAGAAGTCGCAATTACAGGCGCTACTGTCAATGCAAGTTTAGAAGAAGAAAATACCGTATTAACCGATGTTGTTGTGGTGGGTTATGGTACGCAAAACAAGCAGGATGTTACGGGCTCTGTTGCCTCAGTAAAATCGAAAGATTTAGAAAACTTACCTGTTACTAGTTTTGAACAAGCACTACAAGGTAAAGCTGCGGGTGTAAGTATAACTGCTCAAAATGGTAAATTGGGCCAAGCTATATCAGTAAGAGTTCGGGGTGCATCATCGGTATCTGCTGGTAGCGAACCACTTTATATTGTAGATGGAATACCTATCACTGCGGCCGATTTATCGAACACGTCGGCAGCTACAAGCTCACTTGCAGATATCAATACAAATGATATCGAGTCTATCGAGGTCTTAAAAGATGCAGCTTCATCTGCTATTTATGGTGCTAGAGCATCTAATGGTGTGGTATTAATTACAACTAAACAAGGTAAAGTAGGTAAAACTTTAATTCAATTTAACGCTTTAGGTGGCATAAGTAATCCTTCTGGGCATCGAAAGTTTTTAAATGCAACGCAATATGTGCAAATAGAACGTAGGGCTGCAATAGGTGCTGCAAATGTAGGCTTAGCTGACGGAACCTACTCCACCATGCAAGAGGCATTGGACGATAATGTGCCTTATGTGGAAGACAGGTTAAATAGATACTCGGCAGGTAATGACGATTATAAGACTTATCTAGTAAATACTGATTGGGATAAAGCAGCGTTTCAAAAAAACCCAGCTACACAACAATATGATTTAAGTTTAACTGGTGGTAACGATAAAACAAAGTTTTATGTTGGCGGTCAATCTCTAGATCAACAAGGTATAGTTATTGGTAACAGCTACAAACGATACAGTGGCAGATTAAACCTTACCAATAAAGTAAACGATTTTTTAGAAGTTGGTGTAAATTTAAATTTCTCTAACAGTATTAATAATAGATTATCAAACGATAATGCATTTTCTAATCCTTTACAGGCAGTAGCTTTATCGCCAATTACGCCAATTATCGATCCAAGATCGGGTTTGGTTAGTGGAACATTACCCGGCATAGCCTCAAACTATCCGCTTTATTACAATCCCCTAATTAGTGTAGATAATGCAGCCTATAAAGCAACCGTTTACCGTACAATAGGTAAAGCTTTTGCTAATTTAAATATTTCAAAAGGACTAAAATTCAGCAGCGATTTTTCTATTGATAACTTAAATCAAAATGAAGAAAGTTATTACGGATCATTAACCTTTAGAAACTCAGGAACAGCAAATGGCGATGGTGAAAATATTTCTACTTTTGTAATAAGCACAAATACAAACAATTTCTTTAGTTACAACAAAACTATAGGTAAAAGTACTCTCGATGCAATTTTAGGTTCGAGTTTTCAAAAATCGACAACAAAATATAGTTCAATAGAAGGCCAAGACTACCCGAGCGATTCTTATAAAAAACTTGGTAGCGCAGCCACGAAGGTATTGGCAACAAGCAATGAAAATGCCTTTAGTTTTCTATCTTACTTCTTTAGGGCCAATTATAAGTATAACGACCGTTATTTAGCTAGCTTTAGTGTTAGGGCCGATGGCTCATCTCGCTTTGGTGAAAACCACAGATATGGTTATTTCCCAGCTGGATCATTAGGATGGATTGCATCAGAAGAAGATTTTCTAAAAAATAGCGAAACGATTAGCTTATTAAAACTGAGAGTAAGTTATGGCTTAACTGGTAATGCCGAAATTGGTAACTACTCATCCCTTGCATTATTCAGTGGCACCGGTGCTTATGGTGGCAATGCCGGCCAAATCCCAACCAGAATTGCGAACCCAGAATTAACTTGGGAAAAAACCAAACAATTTGATATCGGTTTAGATTTTGGTTTCCTAAAAAATAGAATTAGTGGCGTTTTAGATTTTTATCAAAAAAATACGACTCAACTGTTATTAGATGTACCAATTCCTCAAACAACAGGCTTCTCCACAATAACGAAAAATCTTGGTGCATTAAAAAACACTGGTTTTGAACTTGGTATTAGTTCCGAAAACTTGGTTGGCGCATTTAAATGGTCAACAACAATAACTGTTGCCATAAACAATAATAAAATTATAGATTTGGGTGGGCAGGTGATAAACCGAAATGAAATTAATGCTGCGGTAGCCAATCAGCCAATTGGCGTGTTTTATTTACCAGAGTATGCTGGTGTTAATCCTGCAAATGGCGATGCTTTGTATTATTTAAATACGACCGATGCAAATGGAAATTTAAATAAAACCACTACAAACGATATTAATTTGGCACAAAGAATTTTTGCCGGTAACCCTAATCCGAAATATACGTTTGGCTTAAATAATAATTTTTCTTACAAGAATTTCGATTTGACTATATTTTTTCAAGGTGTAAAAGGAAATAAAATTTATAACGGTGGCGGCCCTTATATGAGTGCGAGTGCATCTAACGGTTTTGACAATCAAACCATCGACCAAATGAACTATTGGGACAAACCCGGCGATATCACATCCGTACCGGAACCACGTTTATTTGCAGGAAATGGAACTGGAAATTCGACTAGATATTTATCAGATGGATCTTACGTTAGGTTAAAAACATTAACGCTAGGCTACAACTTTCCAACATCGGTATTAAACAAGATAAAGCTAAGTAAATTAAGGTTATTTGCTACCGGCCAAAACTTACTTACCATTACCAGTTATAAAGGTTGGGATCCTGAAGTTAATGCCGATTATCAGGCAACAAATATTAACCTAGGTGTAGATTTTTATTCTGCTCCGCAACCAAGAGTTATCTCTTTCGGTATAAACGTTGGTCTATAATCTTAAATTCAAATAATTATGAAAAAGACATATATATTTAAATTAATATTTGCTTCTGTATTAATAACAGCAGCCTTTTCGTGCAAAAAAGCACTTGATATTGTGCCAGTTGATACTTTAGAACAAAGTAGAGCCTTACTAACATCGAAAGATGTAGAAGCTGCACTTGTAGGCACGTACTCTGCCTTAGGGAGTAGAAATTTTTATGGTGGAAGACCATTTTTAATGGCCGATTTTTTAGCAAATACCAATGCAATAGTTTGGGGTGGAACTTATGAAGAGCTTACTCAGGCCATAAATAAATCACTTTTAAAAACAAACGGTTATGTTGATAATGTTTGGGCAGATGGCTATACTGCAATTAACGATGCAAACAACGTAATTGCTGTTATTGGTAAGGTTGAAGCAGCAAAGCAAAATAGGGTGTTAGGCGAGGCCAAATTTATAAGGGGATCTGCATACTTTGATTTAGTGAGGCTATTTGGTAAAGCCTATAACGATGGTAACCCAAACACAAACTTGGGCGTACCAATAGTACTTAGTCCAACAACTACAATTAGCGATGCTAATTATGTAAGCCGAGCTACAGTTGCAGCGGTTTACACGCAAGCAATTACCGATTTAACCGATGCTGAAGCTAAGCTACCAGCAACTAATGGGTTTTACGCCACTAAATTTTCCGCAGCGGGTATGTTGGCTCGATTGTATTTACAAATGGGTGATTACGCCGCGGCTGCAAACGCTGCCGATAGAGTAATAGCATCGGGTAATTACAGCCTTACAACTTCTTTTATTAATGCATTCCCAATTATGGGGACTTCTGTCGGTGTAAATACTACCGAAGATGTATTTTCCATCCAAGTAACAAAGCTTACCGGTTATAATGGATATAATGAGTTTTATGGGTCTTCTAGCTATGGAGGACGTGGTGATGCTGTTATTGATCCAACTTGGATAAGTACTACTTATAGTGCAACTGATGACAGAATTAATGCGTTTTACGATGATGGAGATATGTTTACCTCAAAATTCGCAAATTCTTTTGGTAATGTTTCTATTATTAGATTAGCTGAAATGTATTTAATTAGGGCAGAATGTAACGCTCGCTTAGCACCTTTTGCCCCTATTGGTGGCCAAACACCACTACAAGATTTAGCCGTAGTGCGGTCTCGTGCAAATTTAACAACCACAACTGCAACACTTGCAGATATTCTTTTCGAAAGGAAATTAGAGCTGGCTTTTGAGGGTTTTGCTTTGCACGATGCGAAAAGAACTCAAACAAATATTGGCTCCCTATCTTGGAATTCCAACAAATTAGTTTTCCCTATACCACAACGAGAGATGGATGCTAATAAAGCACTGGTTCAAAATGCTGGTTATAACTAAACCAAATTACAAACAACAAAAAAGCCTTCTGAGAATTTCCCAGAAGGCTTTTTTTATTTAAAAACTAAAGGTATTTATAAACCCTTCGAAGCTTCCATTATTTCCTCCACAATTGCAGGATCTAATAATGTAGAAGTATCACCTAAATTATTAAAATCGCCTTCGGCAATTTTACGCAAAATACGCCGCATAATTTTACCCGATCTTGTTTTAGGTAAGCCATTTACGAATAAAATCTTATCTGGCTTTGCAATGGCACCAATTACCCTGGTTACTGTTTGTAAAATATCTTTTTTAGTTAGGTCTGTATCGCCGTGCATTTCTGGGCAGATTACAAAAGCGTAAATACCTTGCCCTTTTACTTCGTGAGGATACCCTACAACAGCACTTTCTACTACTCCTGCATGCATATTAATTGCATTTTCTACCTCGGCTGTGCCAATTCTATGTCCTGATACATTTAAAACATCATCAACGCGACCAGTGATTTTGTAATAGCCATCTTCATCTCTTAAACAGCCATCACCAGTAAAATAAAGATTCTCGTAAGTAGAAAAATAGGTTTGCTTACAACGTTCATGATCGCCGTACGTGGTGCGCAACATACCAGGCCAAGGAAATTTAATACAAAGGTTACCATTTACACCATTTCCTTCAATTTCTTTTCCATTTTCATCAACCAAAAGTGGCTGAATACCCGGTAAAGGTAAACTGGCAAAACCCGGTTTAGTTGGTGTAACCGTTGCAATTGGCGAAATCATAATGCCTCCCGTTTCGGTTTGCCACCAAGTATCAACAATAGGTGCCTTTCCTTTACCAATCTTTTCATCGTACCAATGCCAAGCCTCTTCGTTTATCGGCTCTCCTACCGATCCCAAAACGCGAATGGAACTTAAATCTTTTCCATTAAGTGGATCATCACCATAACTCATTAAAGAGCGAATGGCGGTTGGTGCGGTATATAAGGTATTCACTTTGTGTTTCTCGATAATATCCCAAAAACGCGATGGCGTTGGGTAGGTTGGAATGCCTTCGAACAATAATGAAGTTGCCCCTTGCGAAAGCGGACCGTACACAATGTACGAGTGACCAGTTATCCAACCAATATCGGCGGTACAGAAAAAGACTTCGCCCGGTTTGTAATTAAATACGTTGGTAAAAGTATAGCCTGCGTAAACCATATAGCCACCGCAAGTATGTACAACGCCTTTTGGTTTGCCGGTTGAGCCTGAAGTATATAAAATAAACAGCAAATCTTCTGCATCCATTTCTTCTGCCTCGCAAACATCGTTAACGTGTTTTACTTCATCTTCCCACCAAACATCTCTGCCTTTAAGCATAGAAACTGGCGTGCGTATGTGGGTTAGAACAATGCATCTCTCAACCGTAGGACAACCAATTAATGCATCATCAATTACTTCTTTTAATGGAATTTGTTTATTGCCACGATAAGCGCCATCTGCAGTAATTACTAATTTACATTGCGAATCATTAATTCTATCTGCGATAGATTTTGCAGAAAAACCGCCAAAAATTACCGAATGTACTGCACCAATTCTGGCACAGGCAAGTACTGCAATCGCCAATTCTGGCACCATTGGCATATAAATACAAATACGATCGCCTTTTTTGGCACCATTACGTTTTAAAACATTTGCAAAACGACAAACGCGTTCGTAAAGCATTTTATAGGTGTAGGTTATGCTTTCGGCATCCGGATTATTAGGTTCGAAAATAATTGCAGGTGTATCACCATTGGTGGCCAAATGCCTATCCAAGCAGTTTTCGGTGATGTTTAACTTAGCACCTTCAAACCACTTTATATTTGGTTCTGTAAAATTCCACGATAAAACCTTGTACCAAGGTTTGCGCCACTGAAAATTTTGCGCTACTTCGCCCCAAAATTGCTCGGGGTTTTCTACACTTTTTTTGTAATCTTCTTCGTATTGCTTAAAAGATGTAATTTGCATTGCTAGTTTATATATTTTGGGTTAGTGCGGCTAATTTAATTAAATATTAGTCAAGAAAATTACCAAAATCGCATCAAAATTAATAAAGGAGTGAAATTGAAAAAATATATAAAAATATTCTTCAACCCTCTTGCTGTTTTCAAATATTATTCAGATATTTGCACACTCTTAAAAAAATTAAGCGAACGATACTAACAACTATATATACAAGTCATGTCAAGAGTTTGTGATTTAACAGGAAAAAAAGCAATGGTAGGTAACAACGTTTCTCACTCAAACGTTAAAACCAAGCGCAAATTTTACCCAAACCTACAACTACAGAAATTTTATATTCCTGAAGAAAATCGTTGGATTACGTTGAAAGTTTCTACTTCAGCAATTAAAACCATCAATAAAGTGGGTATAAGCGAAGCAATTAACCGTTTCGTAAAAAAAGGATTTTTGTAAAAAACATTAACTGTTGAGATTAACAGTTTACAATTTAAATTAAAATGGCAAAAAAAGGTAACAGAGTTCAGGTTATTTTAGAATGTACTGAGCATAAAGAAAGTGGCATGCCGGGTATGTCTAGATATATTTCTACAAAAAACCGTAAAAACACTACAGAACGTTTAGAATTGAAAAAATTCAACGCTGTATTGAGAAAAGTAACATTACATAAAGAAATCAAATAAGGTTAAAGATAAAAGGCAAAAGGTTGAGGGTTATGCTCTCATTCTAACCTTCTATTATTTAATCATTAATTTAAAAAAGACATGGCTAAGAAAGTAGTTGCAACCCTTAAAACAGGTACAGGTAAAGAATATTCAAAAGTTATTACAATGACAAAATCACCTAAAACTGGTGCATATTCATTCAAAGAACTTATTGTACATAACGACCACGTAAAAGATGCTATCGCATCTAAATAGGGTTAATATTTTTTATATTAAAATATTAAAGGCCGTTCCGTTTTATATGGAAGGGCTTTTTTTCGTTAGATAAAATTAAAGATATGGGTCTATTCGATTTTTTCAAAAAGAAGGAAACTGCGCCTGAAGCACAAGAAGCTTTGGATAAAGGTTTGGAGAAAACCAAAGAAGGTTTCTTTAGCAAAATAACCAAAGCCGTAGCAGGAAAATCTTCTGTTGATGATGAAGTGCTTGATAATTTGGAAGAAGTTTTAGTTACATCTGATGTTGGTGTTACGACGACACTGAAAATTATCAAAAGAATTGAAGAACGTGTTTCCAAAGATAAATACGTAAACACTTCTGAATTGAATTTTATCCTTCGTGATGAAATTCAATTGCTTTTATCCGAAAATAATAGCAATGATTTCCGTCAGTTCGAGTATGGCGATCATAAACCGTATGTAATTATGGTAGTTGGTGTAAATGGTGTTGGCAAAACGACAACCATTGGCAAGCTGGCGCATAAACTTAAAGAGTCGGGTTTAAAAGTTGTTTTAGGCGCAGCCGATACTTTTAGAGCTGCAGCCGTTGATCAACTTAAACTTTGGGGACAAAGAGTAGATGTAAGAGTAGTTGCGCAGCCCATGGGTTCAGACCCTGCTGCAGTAGCATTTGATACTTTGCAATCGGCTGTTGCCAATGGCGAAGACGTGGTGATTATTGATACTGCAGGCCGTTTGCACAACAAAGTGGGTTTAATGAACGAGCTTGGAAAAATTAAGCAAGTGATGCAAAAGGTTGTACCTGGTGCACCGCACGAAATTTTATTGGTACTCGATGCCTCAACAGGGCAAAATGCTTTTGAGCAATGTAAACAATTTACAGAAGCGACGGACGTAAATGCTTTGGCGATAACAAAATTAGATGGAACAGCGAAAGGTGGCGTAATCATCGGAATTTCAGATCAGTTTAAAATCCCTGTAAAATATATAGGTGTTGGAGAAAAAATTGGCGATTTGCAGTTGTTTGACAAAAAAGAGTTTGTAAATAGTTTGTTTAAATAATTCGTATTTTTGCACCTATGAGAAGTATAATTATTCATGCCGAAAACAAGAAAGATATTTCTTTACTAAAAGAATTATCTAAGAAAATGGGGCTTTCTGCTCAGATCTTAAGTGTTGATGAAAAAGAAGACATTAATTTGGCACAAATAATGAAACAGAATAAAGAAAGTGATAACTTAATACAAGAGGAAGCTGTAGCTTATTATCACTCCTTGAGTAAAAAATAATGACAATTAATTACAATAAAAAATTTCTAAAAGATTTAGCCTCCATTCCTAAAAAAGATAGAAATAAAATTGAATTTTTTGCTTTTGAAGAAATATCAAAATTTTCTAACTCTTCTTTATTATTAAACCTAGAGAAACTAACAGGATTTAACCAATACTATAAAATTAGATTTGGCAACTACCGTATTGGAATAAAACTAATTGATGAAGTTTTAACTTTCGAAAGAGTGCTCCACCGAAAAGAGATTTATAAATTATTCCCATAATTATCTAAGTCTAAATCAATACACAACACTATTTATTGATTTACTTGAGCTACAATAAACATTATGAATACCAAACCAATAAAAAAAAAGCCAGTTGTTACCCAACCTAAAATTAATGTAATTACTTTAGGTTGCTCGAAAAATATATACGATTCTGAAGTGTTGATGGGTCAGTTGCGTGGAAACAATTTAAACGTTGTGCACGAAAGTGATAAGATGGGCAAAAATGATATCGTAGTCATTAACACCTGTGGTTTTATTGATAACGCAAAACAAGAATCTATTGATACCATATTGCAGTTTAGCGAGCTAAAAGAAGCAGGTAAAATAGGCAAAGTTGTGGTTACTGGATGTTTATCAGAACGCTATAAGCCAGAACTAACTGCAGAAATTACCAATGTTGACGCTTTTTTCGGCACCAACGATTTACATAATATACTACACGAGTTAGGTGCAAATTACAAACACGAACTTATTGGCGAACGTTTGTTAACTACACCATCGCACTTTGCATATTTAAAAATTGCCGAAGGCTGTAACCGCCCGTGCTCATTTTGCGCCATACCTTTAATGCGTGGCAAGCATTTAAGTAAACCAATGGAAGAATTGGTTAACGAAGCAAAAATTTTGGCCAAAAACGGCACTAAAGAACTTATTTTAATTGCACAAGATTTAACCTATTACGGTTTAGATATTTACGGCGTTCGTAAACTTGATGAATTAATGCGTCGCCTATCTGATGTTGACGGCGTAGAGTGGATTCGCTTGCAGTATGCCTACCCTTCTGGTTTCCCGATGGAAATTTTGGATGTAATGAACGAACGCGATAACGTTTGCAATTATTTAGATATGCCATTGCAGCACATTACAGATAATATGCTAAAATCGATGCGCCGTGGCACTACCAAGCAAAAAACAATTGATTTAGTAAATCAAATTAGAGATAAAGTGCCGAATATTGCCATGAGAACTACGCTAATTTGTGGTTACCCAGGAGAAACGGAGTACGATTTTGAAGAAATGAAAACTTGGGTTGCAGAAACCAAATTTGACCGTTTAGGTTGCTTTACCTATTCTCATGAAGAAAAAACTCACGCGCATAATCTAGTTGATGATATTGCTGACGAAGTGAAACAACAACGTGTTGATGATATTATGGAAATTCAACAAGGAATTTCTTTTGATATTAACCAAGAGAAAGTTGGTAAAACTTATAAAGTATTGGTAGATAAAAAAGAAGGTGATTTCTTTGTGGGCAGAACCGAATTTGACTCGCCAGAAGTAGATAACGAAGTTTTAATTGATGCAAAAACGGGTTATGCAGCTAACGGAAGTTTTGTAAATGTTAAAATTGACAGAGCCGAAGATTTTGATTTATATGGAACGATAGTAAAATAAAAACTACTATTTTTAGATATGCCAATCATATCAATGTTTTATGGGATAATTGTGATGATGTATTACTTTAACAATAAAAAACATCACCTTTCAAATATCAAGGAAAGGAAGCTGTTTTTTCTTTAGAAAACGGTGCAGTTTTGGATGGAGAAGTTCCTAATAAACAAAGAAAACTAGTTGAGGCTTGGATTGAAGTGCACAAAGAAGAATTAATAGCAAATTGGGAGCTTGCTGTAAGTGGTGAAAAAATATTCCCAATAGACCCTTTAAAATAATGAAAGTTATAAAAGTTAAGCCCAACAAGATTTTCAGCTAAAAATAACATTCGAAAATGACGAAGAAAAAATTTTTGATTTCAAGCCTTATTTAACCAAAGGCATTTTTCAAGAATTAAAAGAACCTGAAGCTTTTTACGCAGTTAAGACCTCACTAGGTTCTATAACTTGGCTGTCTGGACAAGACTTTAGTCCTGAAACCTTATACTTGGAGGGAAAATAGACCAAAACATCCTACTAAACGATAGTTTGACGTTTGGTGAGAAAACCCAACCGATAGACGTAAATCAAGTTGCTATAAAACAACAAATGGTCGGCTTAAAACCGACCATTTGTTGTCAAATTAAGTTTTGCAATTGCATCACTTAAAACCTGTTACTTAATACTAGTTTAGTTTTTCTTAACCATTCTAGTTTTAATTTGGCTTGCTTTTAACCAAACTTTGGCACCTTTAGAATTTACATAATACTTTTTGTTTTTCGAATCGATATAAACATCCGATCCATCTGGCGCCATTTTACCTTTCCAAACCTGATCCGTAACTTTTGACGCACCTTTTACAGCAACCTCAGCAGTTTTGTTACCTACAGATTTTGCGCCTTTATCTATCGCTTTACCTGTGTGCTGTATTGCTTTACCAACTTCTGTTTTCTTTTCTTGTGCGTTAACACTTAAGGTTAAACCGCCTAATAATGCAACAGATAATAACCCAATTATATATTTCTTTTTCATAATAATAAATCTTTATTTATATGCTTAACAATGCGGTTGGAGTTTTGTTTCACAAACCCCATTATTACTAAACCTTATTGCAGCGATTATCATTTTTATAAGTTTGAGCGTTGCAAAACGCTAAACTTATAAAAATATAATAGCGAAAAGAAGGACTGTTGGAAGCGATGAGCACTGCCGTTGTTTTTCTAAAATTAATTTAATTTTTCGGTAAGCAGTTTCATGGCCTTATAGGGTGTGCTACCCTCGTACAGAATTTTATAAACCGCATCACAGATAGGCATATCTACCTCATATTGCTTATTTTTTAAATGAATACATTTAGTTGCATAATAACCCTCTGCAATCATATTCATTTCCAATTGGGCAGATTTGACCGTATAACCCTTACCTACCATGTTGCCGAAAGTACGGTTGCGGCTAAATTGTGAATAGGCTGTTACCAACAAATCGCCTAAATATGCCGATTCTTTGATGTCTCTGTTTATAGGGTGTACAGCATCAACAAAACGGCTAATCTCTCTTATTGCATTGCTGATTAATACTGCTTGAAAATTATCGCCATAGCCTACACCGTGGCAAATACCGCTGGCTACGGCGTAAATATTTTTTAAAACCGCAGCGTATTCTGTACCAAATATATCGTCAGAAATATTGGTGTTTATGTAACGAGTTTTTAAAAATGTAGCAAACTTTGTTGCCAATTCCAAATCAGTACAGGCAATTGTTAAGTATGAAAGCTTTTCTAAAGCGACTTCTTCTGCATGGCATGGTCCGCTCAATACCAATATATCGTGATAAGGAATGCCATATTTTTCGTTTAAAAACTCTCCAATAATTAAATTATCTTCGGGCACAATACCTTTAATGGCCGAAATTATCTTTTTGCCTTTTAAATCTGCGCTATTTATGCCTGCTAAGGTGTTTTTCAAAAAAGCTGCTGGCACATTTAATATAATGTAATCGGCATTGCTGATAATTTCTTTCAAATTGGAAGAAAGATGATGATGTGGCAAATTGATTTCTACGGAACTGATGTAGTTTGGATTGTGTTTAAATTTTTTAATATGATCAATAGCTTCATCGTTTCGCATCCACCAAAAAATATCCTTTTCGGTGGTGTTATCAGAAAGCATTTTTATAATAGATGTGGCCCAACTTCCGCCACCAATCATCGCTATTTTTGGTATCATGGTAATAAAATAAAAATCCCGACTTAAATGTTTTAAGTCGGGACAATTTACTATAAAATATTTTGTTCTAAGCCTTACTTTTTCGCTTCGGTAGTAAATAGCTTATCCTTAGTTGTTTTTTCTACAATTAACCCATCTTTTAGCTTGTTCTGGATGGCAGAATAAGGACCTGTAACAATTTCGTCACCCGATTTTAAACCCGATTTAATGATAATAAATTGATCATCTTGAATGCCTGTTGTTACTTCAACCTTTTTAACTTTATTAGCATTTAGCACGTAAACAAACTGTTTTACCGCCTTATCATTTAATTTGGCTTTTTGCTTATCCATACTTGCTTGGTTACCATCATTACCGCCACTCTTATCATCGGCGGGCTTTTTTGTGTCGGTAAAAACCGCCTGAATTGGAATAGACAAACCTTTTAGCGATTCGCTTTCAATATCGACAGTTGCAGACATGCCTGGTTTAAATTTAGATTGTTGTTTGCCCTCTAAACTTTCGGTAATTCTTACTTTAACAGAGAAATTAGTAACCTGATCAACCGATGAAGATGCCGCACCCACTGCTGTAGATGAACTTGCAATTTCGGTTACGATGCCTTTAAATTTTTGGTCGGAAAAAGCATCTACTTCTATTGATGCATTATCGCCCACTTTTACACGGGTAATATCGTTTTCGTTTACATCAACATTTACTTCCATTGATGAAAGGTTGGAAATACGCATAATTTCTGTACCTGCCATTTGTGAAGTACCTAAAATACGGTCGCCCATTTCTATTGATAACTTTGATACCACACCATCTACAGGTGCGTAAATTGTAGCCTTAGCGAGGTTTGCACCAGCTTCTTTTACGTTAGCGCCAGTTTGATCTAATGTAAATTTTGCGCCTGTAACACCTTCTTTTGCACTTGCTAAGTTTGCCTTTGCACTTAAATACGCTGCTTTTGCTGCATCAAATTCTGATGCAGAAATAACTTTTTTGCCAAATAACTCAACATTACGTTTATAAGTAGCTTCTGCATTTGCAAAGTTTGCTTGATTTTGAATTAATTGCTGCTGTGCACCGGCAACACTTGCTTTTTGAGCATTGTATGAGGCTACCGTGCGCTCATAACCAGATTGCAATACATCTGGCCTCACTTTACAGAGTAGTTGTCCTTTTTTTACAATATCGCCTTCTTTAACTTTAAGTTCTACAACTTCTCCCGATACTTCAGAACTTAGCTTAACTTCAGTTTCGGGTAAAATTTTGCCACTGGCGGTAACGGTTTCTACAACGGTACGTTCACTTGCTTTTTCTGCAGTAACTTTTTCGATTTTTTTGCCACCAATTACACCGGTTAAAGCAAGAATGGCCAAAATAGCTAAAAGTGATCCTACGGCTATTAAAATATGTTTTAGTTTCATAATTTATTTTCTTGTTCGTTTTTCGTTGTTCGTGTTCCCCAAAGGGATATTAGTTACGGGTTATGGGTTGCGAGTTATCAGTTTAAGCGCTTATCCCCAAACCCCAAAGGGGCTTTTAAGAACTAATTTGCTGAGCACTTTAAGCTTTGTTCTTTAATCTTTGTTCCTTTATCCCCAAATCCCAAAGGGGCTTTTAATAACCAATTGGCGTTTCAGCTTTAGTCTTTCAGCTTTGGTCTTTTAAGCTTTATTCTTTAATCTTTGTTCCTTTATCCCCAAACCCCAAAGGGGCTTTTAATAACCAATTGGCGTTTCAGCTTTAGTCTTTCTGCTTTTGGCTTTAAGCTTAAAATACAATCTGTTTGCCTAAGTAGTAATCAATCACTTTAGAGCGAAATAGCAAATCGTATTTAGCTTGAATGAAATCAATTTCAGCTTTATTTCTATTGGTTTGTGAGGTGGTATAATCTAATGAGTTAACTAAACCAACATTATAACGTTGTTCGACCACATAAAAAGCATCTTTTTGAGCATCGAAAGCATTTTTAGTTGAAACAAAACGACTTTGAGCCGCTTTAAGATCGGTTATCGCCTGAAAAATAATTTTGTTTAAGTTATTTTTAACCAATTGCTCTTGAGTAGCCGTATTATCGAAATTGATTTTTGCTCTCCTCACGCCACTTCTTGCAGAAAAGCCATTAAAAATTGGGATCTGCAAACTCATGCCAATGCTTTGTCCGAAACGTTGGTTTATCTGATCAGCAAAAGATTGCTGAGGTGTTAGTCCGTTATAGCTGTATTGGTAGGAATACGACGACGATAAGCCAGCGCCGAAACTTAACCTTGGATAATAAGCGCCTTTAGCAACATCTATTGCCTGTTTAGAAGCTAAAGTTCTTAGATTAGCCAATTTAACATCTGGAAAAGTTTTTAAAGCACTATCAAAAATTTCTTGAGTATCTTCTGTAGATGGCGTAACTTTTATTTGATCGATTAATGGCGCTTGAACCACAAATTTATCACCAGGCGACATTTCCATTAACTGACCTAAGGTTAAATAAGAAATGGCCAATTGATTTGTTGCGTTGGTTAAATTTAACTCAGCTGTTGCCACTTGCGATTTTGCCTGAGAAACATCTGCCAGCGTTTTGTTGCCCGCATCTAACAAAGCGTTTTCTCTATTTAAAGTTTTCTTTGCGATATCTAATTGGTCGATTGATGCTTTTTGCAAATCGGTATTGTATAAAACCTGTAGATATGAAGTTACCACTTGAAGGATTAAATCATTCTTAACTTTATCTACATTACTTTTATCGGCCTCTAATAAAGTTTTATTTTGTCTAATTTGATTAATTTTCGAAAAGCCTTGAAACACTTCAACATTAGTGCTTAAATTACCACTTGTGTACAATGAGGTTTGGTTGGTTACCTGAAAAGTGGTTTGATCTAAACCCCGCCCAAAAGTTAAATTCGGTCCAATACTTCCGTTTAACGTTGGGTACAGCGCATATTTAGATTGGCTTAAATTTTCGTCGCTCAATGCTACGCTAAATTGCGCCTGCTTTATTTGCAAATTATTCTTCAATGTAAGGTCCACGGCCTGCTGTATAGTTATTACATTTTGCGCATGCACATTTTGAAAAGCAAAAAAGCTTAAAACGAGGCCAAAGCCACTTAAAAGTTTATTCTGAGTAAATATTTTCATAATTTGTTTCAAATCTATACAATCAAATTAAATAATTTCAATCTATATCAGCAATTCGTAACTTTGACTCGATGTATCTGGTCAAATCGCCACTTTTACTTAAATGGTATTATCCATCTTTACTTTGGAATATGCCACGAACCGACAAAGTTATTTATTTAACCTTTGACGATGGGCCTATACCGAATGTTACAGATTTTGTATTAAAAACCTTAAAACAATTTAATGCAAAAGCTACATTTTTTTGTATCGGCGATAATATTAGGAAAAATCCTGATGTGTTCCAAAGGGTAAAAGATGAAGGGCACGCCATCGGGAACCACACTTTTAATCATTTAAAAGGCTGGAAAACAGACGATGAAACCTATATTCAAAATGCATTAAAATGCCAAACACTTACGCAAACCAATCTTTTTCGTCCGCCTTACGGGAGGATTAAGAAAAGCCAAATTGCCAAATTAGTTACGGGTTACGAGTTGTCAGTTGTCGGTTTAAATCTCCATGCCCCAAAACCCGTAACCAATAACCCACAACTCAAAATAGTGATGTGGGATGTTTTAAGTGGCGATTTCGATGTTAAGCTAAGTCCGGAGAAGTGTTATCAAAATGTGATCAAAAATGCAGAAAATGGCTCCATCGTTGTTTTTCACGATAGTTTAAAAGCCTTTGAAAGGTTGAAATATGCGTTGCCCAAAGTTTTGACGTATTTTACCGAAAAGGGGTTTAGGTTTGAAGGGCTTTAATAAGATTGAGGTTAAGGTTGAGGCTGAGACCGAGACTGAGGCGAAGATTAAGGTTGAGACTGAGGTTGAGGTTGAGATTGAGATTGAGGCTGAGGTTGAGAGTTAAAACTAATTAGCTTGATATCTTTGTTCGTTGTTCCTTTTATCGCCAAATCCAAAAGTAGCTTTTATGTTGTAGAAATAAATTGCCTCATTAATCTTTGTTCTTTAATCTTTACTCATTGTTCCTCTCCCCCAACCAATTATTTAGAATTCTTCCAAATAATACAATGATTGAAGTATGACTTAATCAGCCGCATTTTTTTTGTAAATTCGCAGCAACAGAATAGAATTTTCTCACCTTTTAATAACTAAGAAATCGATGGCTTTTGATTTAGACATGATTAAAAAGGTTTATGCAAACTTTGGTAGCCGTGTTGATGCTGCCCGCAAAATAGTTGGCAGACCTTTAACATTATCAGAAAAAATATTATATGCTCACCTTTGGGATGGAGACCCGAAAAAAGCATTTGCTCGCGGAACAGATTATGTAGATTTTGCTCCAGATCGTGTAGCGATGCAAGATGCAACAGCACAAATGGCATTATTGCAATTTATGCAAGCTGGTCGCCCACAAGTTGCCGTACCTTCTACGGTACATTGCGATCACTTAATTACCGCTAAAGTTGGCGCTGCGATAGATTTACCGAACGCTAAAACAGAGAGTGCCGAAGTTTTCGATTTCTTATCGTCAGTTTCGAATAAATACGGTATTGGTTTTTGGAAACCGGGTGCAGGAATTATTCACCAAGTGGTATTAGAAAACTACGCTTTCCCAGGTGGAATGATGATTGGAACCGACTCACATACCGTTAATGCAGGTGGTTTAGGCATGGTTGCCATTGGTGTTGGTGGTGCTGATGCTTGCGATGTTATGGCAGGTTTACCTTGGGAACTTAAATTCCCTAAATTAATTGGTATTAAATTAACAGGTAAATTAAACGGCTGGACAGCAGCCAAAGATATTATTTTAAAAGTAGCTGGTATTTTAACCGTAAAAGGTGGTACTGGTGCAATTGTAGAATATTTTGGTGATGGTGCAACAAACTTAAGCTGTACTGGTAAAGGAACCATTTGTAATATGGGCGCCGAAATTGGCGCAACTACATCAACCTTTGGTTACGATGAAAGTATGGAACGTTATTTACGTGCAACCAACAGAAATGAAGTTGCCGACGAAGCCAACAAAATAAAAGAATACTTAACTGGCGATGCTGAAGTTTATGCAAATCCTGAAAACTATTTTGATCAAGTAATCGAAATTAATTTGGATGAATTAGAGCCATATTTAAACGGTCCTTTTACACCAGATTTAGCTACGCCAGTTTCGCAAATGAAAATTGAAGCAGAGAAAAATGGCTGGCCTTTAAAAGTAGAATGGGGCTTAATTGGTTCTTGCACAAACTCTTCTTACGAAGATTTATCAAGAGCAGCATCGATAGCCAACCAAGCGATAGAAAAAGGTTTAACCACTAAATCGGCTTTTGGTATCAACCCAGGTTCTGAGCAAGTACGTTATACCGCAAACCGCGATGGTTTCTTAAAAACTTTCGAAGATTTAGATGCAACTATCTTTACCAACGCTTGTGGCCCATGTATAGGTATGTGGGACAGAACAGGTGCAGAGAAAGCAGAAAAAAATACCATTGTACACTCGTTTAATAGAAATTTCGCTAAACGTGCCGATGGTAATCCAAATACATTTGCATTTGTTGCTTCGCCAGAAATGGTTGCTGCAATTGCAATTTCGGGTAACCTAGGTTTTAACCCATTAACCGATACGTTAACAAATAACAAAGGTGAGCAAGTTAAGTTAGATCCGCCTACTGGCCACGAATTACCAGAGAAAGGTTTTGCTGTAGAAGATGCTGGTTTCCAAGCGCCTGCAGCAGATGGTTCGGGTGTTAACGTTTTGGTTTCTCCAACTTCGCACCGTTTGCAATTATTAGCACCTTTTACTGCTTGGGAAGGCACCGATCTTAAAGGCTTAAAATTATTAATTAAAGCTAAAGGAAAATGTACTACCGATCATATTTCTATGGCTGGTCCTTGGTTAAAATTCCGTGGTCACTTAGATAATATTTCTAACAACATGTTAATTGGTGCGGTTAATTATTTTAATGATAAAACCGATACTGTTAAAAATGAAACCACTGGCGAATATGGCCCAGTTCCTGCTACGCAACGCGATTATAAAGCAAAAGGCTTAGGTTCTATCGTAGTTGGCGACGAAAACTATGGCGAAGGTTCATCTCGCGAACATGCAGCAATGGAGCCCCGTCATTTAGGCGTTCGTGCAGTATTGGTAAAATCTTTCGCTCGTATTCACGAAACTAACCTTAAAAAACAAGGTATGTTGGGCTTAACTTTCTGCGATAAAGACGATTACGATAAAATACTAGAAGACGATACGATCGATATTTTAGGTTTAACCACGTTTACACCTGATGTGCCTTTAACTATCGTATTGCATCACGCTGATGGCTCGGAAGAACAATTCCCTGTAAACCATACCTACAACGCCCAACAAATTGAATGGTTTGTAGCAGGTGGCGCATTAAATATTATTAGAAGAGAAGCAGCGGCTAAAGCGGCGCTTTAATGAACAAGGATAAAGGAGCAAAGAATAAAGATAAAGAACCAGATAGTATGGAGAAATGTCTTTGATCTTTGTTCCTTAATCTTTAATCTAAAAAAAAATCCCGTTTTGCCAATTGCAGAACGGGATTTTTTTGTTTGAGGCATAAACTCTTTGGCCCTATTTATGACGAAATTTCAAAGTAACGAATTAGCATTTTTATCGTTTTAAGATTCCCACCTGCGTGGGAAAAGACGACGAAGTGAAACCAATTATATCGAAAAATAGTCCAACTTAATTTTCTTAATTCCTTAATGGTTAAATAATTAAAACTGATTTTTTTGAACTAATTAATAACCGAAAATGTTATGAGAGGAGTATTACGTTCTCTTTGCCTCGTTATTGCTCAGCATTAAAAAATATCGCTCAAAATTATTTGTAAAGCAGGAACAAAAGCATCTATTAAAAGTTCGTCCCGTTCTACCTGCCTACCGGCCGGCAGGCGCTTTATCTTTTTGTAAAGGTATCTCGTTGACATGAAGTAACAGCAACAAAAAGTATATCGCTTCTACCGGGTTTAAATAACTCAGGCCATTTGGTTATAAAATCCTACTCAAATTCATGTCCGCAGGCATAACAATGATAACATTTATTTGCCTTAAATGGATAGCTAGCGGTTAATAACGAAATGATAGTTACCCACCAACTAAATCGCTTTTGCGTAGCTTGGCCATAACTAACATTAGTCGATCCACAATTTTCGCACACTACATTGTCTTCATTTACCACCTCTTCTTCTTCCGTTGCAATAGCATTATCTTCACCTAAGAATGCTTTAATTTCTTCTACATCTCTTTCAAAAACAATTAACCTAACGCCACCAACCGCTTGGTTATAAAGTGGGTTAATGGTTGATATATTTTCATCAGCCAAAAAGCAGGCAAACCCAGCATCATCTAGCCTGGTTTTAATGATATTGGCTTCAATAGGGTTATAATAACTGGCGTAAACAGTAGTTCTGTCGTTCATGGTGTAAATATATGAAACTGTGCTGATTTTGTGTTCGCAAAATCGTAGTTGAGAGGAGGCACAACGAAGCTCGGAATGAGCTCCTTTGGAGCAATCTAATTCGCTTTTATAGAGATTGAACCAACCAACAGGAAAGATTGCATTACCCCATCGCTTTTCCGCACGCCCCATAACGAATGGCAAGCGGACCAAAGACAATTTTACCAAATAATTCTGCTCAAAATAGGTTTTTAAGGCTCTTTCTCAGCCCTTCACTACCGGTTGGTGCCTCACCAAACACAAGAAAACTTCTCAAAACATTTAGGTTAATAGAAACCCTAACCGTTAAAAAAACCACTAATCACAAGCCACAATAAAAATGAAGTAAACCTTTTTTTTTATAGCTTTACTAAATGCGCTTGTTAATATTCATCCTCATTACATTTACTTTCAGCATTTCGTCAGAAGCGAAATTTGCACCACCACTTAACGATGATATAAATGGCGCAATCAACATTACAAACACGAGCGCTTTTTGTACTACCGATGCTGCTTATGAGAATTTTGAAGCAACTACAAGCCCTTTTTCTGCCCCTTCAGGTTGGGGCGCATCAGCAGGCAAAGATGTTTGGTTTAAATTCACAGCATCCAAATACGACGTAAATATATCTGTTAGTGGCCAAGTAAACTCATCCAGTACAAACACACTGATTAATCCATTAGTAGCTTTATATACTTATGACGCCCCTACAGCTAATTTAAATGAAATGCCCAGTAACTCATTTACATCAAACAACGTAACATCTTTAAACAAAGGTGGTTTAACAATAGGTACTATATATTACATTAGAGTAAGCGCACAAAACGACCAAACCGGCACCTTCAAATTGTGTTTGGATAATTACTTCCCACCGCTACAACCCGGACAAGATTGCGGAACAGTTTCAGTTTTATGCACCAAAGAGACTTTTACACAATTGAATGTAACAGGTGCTGGCTTAAACAACCACGAAACTGACGGTACTTGCTTAGGTACTGAATCTAACTCTGCATGGTATTTATTTACAGCAAGCGAGAGTGGCACATTTACATTCTTAATTACCCCTACCGTAACCACAAACGATATAGACTGGGTTTTTTACGACTTAGGAGTTGGTGGAAATTGCGCTAATGTGAGTGCAACTACGGCAATTCGATGTGCTTCTGGCAGTGGCGTAGATTGTTTTCCCAGTTATTATAAAACAGGCTTAAGTTTAACCGAAACTGATTTAAACGAATCGTCTGGCTGTGTAGATGGACAAAATGGATTGGTAAAATATGTAGATTTAGTAAAAGGGCGAACGTATGCATTAATTATTGATAACTTTTCGAGTGGCAATAATGGATTTACATTAGAATTTGGTGGTACAGCAGATTTTGCAGGCGCCAAAGCAGAAATTGATGTCAAAAAATTAAACCCATGTACCGATAACCAAGCTTATGTATTCGAAAGTAAATCATCCAATTATAATACCCTAAAATGGACATTTGGCGAAGGTGCAAGCACAGCATCAGAAACTACTGAAGGTCCGTTTACCATTACCTACAGCACGCCTGGCGAAAAAGTTGTGGTATTAGAGGCAATGGGTGCTAATGGATGTAGTGTAATCAGTACTCAAACTTTCATAGTGGCTAAAACACCCGATAAACCAGTAGTTAATGCATCTAAAACTAATTTATGCGTAGGCGACGTTTTAGAACTTTCCACACCTCAGGTTAATTATGCAACTTACCATTGGACTGGCCCAAATGGTTTTACTTCAAGCGAACAAAATCCTAAAATCCCCATTACTGGGATAGAGAATGTAGGCGAATACAAATTATTTATACAGGTTGGAGATTGTGTAAGCGATCTGAATAGCATAAAAATCCAATCTGTTGATTTAATACCTAAAGCCGTTTTCTCGTGCAATGTAAATAATAAATGTGAGCAAAATCAAAGTTTTACATTCACAAATTCATCCACCAACTACACAAAAATAAAATGGGATTTCGGCGAAGGTGTTGACCAAATTATTAATACACAAAATGATAGCCGTGAAGTAACCTACTCATCCATTGGAGAAAAAACGATAATACTAATTGTAGAAACGAATAATGGATGTACATCTACTCAAATACAAAAATTTATAGTAGAAATTAAGCCAGATAAACCGATAATATCCATTAACCAACCGGCTTTTTGTTTAAACGATGTAATTGAGTTTACCGTAAATAAAGATAATACACTGAAATATTTGTGGACAGGACCTAATAATTTCACCGCTAGCGATGCTGATGTTAAAATACCAATTAACAATTTTAACCAAGCGGGCACGTATTATTTAACCGCAACAGCGGGAAGTTGTACGAGTGATATTGCAAGTATTACCGTACCGCCAATTGCGAAAATCCCCATCGCTTCTTTTACCACCACACCAAACTTCAACATTAAATTTTCGCCACCTGTGCCAATTAATTTCAATAATAACTCCTTATACGCCGATTTTTACGAATGGGATTTTGGCGACGGCACAACTTCATTATCAGCAAATCCGCTTCACACCTATAACCAATCGGGCACCTATAAAATTACCTTAAAAGCAACATCAAAAAATGGTTGTTGGAATTCGGTAACGAAAGGCGATTTGGTCATTTTAAAAAACGCATCAATATTTACACCCAACGCATTTTCGCCAAATGGCGATGGAATAAACGACGAGTTTGTTGTTGGCATTACCAACTTAGTTAAATACCGATTACAAATTTATAACCGTTTAGGAAACCAAGTTTTCTTTACAGATAACATATTCGACAATTGGAATGGCAGATTTAAGAATGAAGACTTACCCGTTGGCGTTTATTATTATGTAATTTTCGGTACCGATATTTTTAAAAAAGATGTTAAATATTCTGGATATATTACGTTGATTAGGTAGATAGAACAAACACTTTGGAGATGCATCTCTTAATTTTTGGCTAAAGCCCAACACGTATTTGATATAATGAGGGTGTCTCAGAATTAATTTTGCTTTTGAATAGTCAGAATAATATTTTATGCGGCCGTCTTTCCAGCGCAGGCGGAAATCGTAATGCGACAAAAACAGGCCACGAAATTAGTCCCTATTAAAGTATTAACCTGAATTCGATAATTCAATCCTTGACTTAAAATATTTTAATTGGCTCTTAGGTCTAAATGGTCATCCTGATCTAACGCTATTGTGTGGGAAACTTCAGCAATTTGCGCCACTTCCGTCCTTCCCGCATAGGCGGGAATCTGAAAGCAATAAATAGGCTTTTCTTTCGCATTAGGATTCCCGTTTTCACGGGAAGGACGAGAGGCATAAGCATAATGCCAATGAAGCATGGTTTTTAATAAGACAAATTTATCGAACTCAGGCTAATAGGATGCCCAGTCGAGCTGAGCATGGCGACAGCGCCAAATTTAATTCTTTTACAATTTCTTAACTTGTTTTTGACACAGCCTCCTATTAATTTATTACTGCAGTCGGTTTTAACCGACTGATATTTATTAAAAATGTTGTTGGCTTTAGCCAAATGTTTAAAAGCGTTTTTCCTGATTCGGTAAATTAATCTAAAGACAGCCCAATCTCTTTTAATAAAATTGCAGCATTAAAAGTTTTACAAGCGCCATGTTTTAATTTATAATCAAATTTCATTTCACCGTCGCTAATTTGAATATCGAAATGATAATTCCGAACCGCAGTTTGATGCGTTTCTTTAAGCTCGGAAAGTTGCAAATCGTGCGTTGCAAATAAAGCAGGCGTTTTGGTAGAAATCAGCTTCTCTATAAAAACTTTCGAGCCTAAATATTTATCTCTACTGTTAGTACCGCGCAACATTTCATCAATTAAAACCAAAGCGTTTTTGTGTATTGCCACCTGATCCAAAATCATTTTTAACCGATTTAATTCAGCTTTAAAAGTCGATGTACTTTCATTTAGCGAATCCTTAATACGCATATAGGTAAGGATTTTAAAACTCGATAAAGACATTTTATTTGCACAAACCGGCGCACCCAAGTAAGCCAAAACCATGTTTATCCCTAAAGTGCGTAAAAAAGTGCTTTTCCCCGCCATGTTTGAGCCTGTTACAATATCTACAGTTGGTTGTTTCTCCAACTCAAAACTATTTGCTACGCGATAACTTTCATTAATAAGTGGATGCCCAAGCTCAACAGCCACAATTTCAAAATTATGCTTAATGTCAGGAAAAGTCCATTTAGGTTGATTATACGCAACTGTGGCAATTGATATCAATTCCTCAAAATCGCCAATTCGGTTTAGCGCATCAATTACATGGTCGGATGATGTTTTGCACCACTGGTTTAGTTTAATGCAACACCTAAAATCCCAAAGTAAAAATGCATTTAAAATTCCGCCAACTAAAATATTTAGGCGTGCATCAAAATTTTGAATAATCTTAGAAAGCGACTTAATTTCATGGCTAACTGGGGTTTTAAATTTGAATAACGAAAGAATGTACGCACTTTTCCAATTTTGGTTTTCTGTCCACTTTACTGCTACAGCATAATCATTTAATAAGTTTGAACCATTACCAAACCCATAAAATACTAGGTTAACTTTTGGATTTAATATAATTGTCCACCCGATATTTGCAACCAAAAATAAGCCTAAAAGATTACCAAAAACACCATCGACAAATAAAGTTAATAGCACTAAACCAATGGTAAAATATGGGATAATTTTAGTGTAAAACTTAAAGAATGTTCCATTTGTAAATTCTAATTGCTTTTGCAGTTGATTTTTTAATTGAGATTTTATCTGTTCAATTTTAGTGTTATCATGTCCGTAAAGATTTGCTCGAAAACCATAAGTATCTGTTGTTTTTGAAGTAATTTCTTTAACTGCTTCCTGCCGTTGGATGATTAAATTTATATCTACTGGTTCGGCCAAATGTGATGCCAGCAAATGATTTCCATTTTTTGTACTGCATCTATTTAGTAAAGCAAATAACGATGACGGACCAAAAATATCTAAATCAGAAGAATAAGGATGCGCTTCTGAAGCGAAACCATCACCGTTATCGTAACCGTTTGGTAAATCGTGTAAAATATTAAGCTCATTTTGATACACCCATAAAAGCTGCTTTAGATAAATGACTTCCCGATCTAAAATACTTTGCTTTTTAACAACTAAAGCAAACAAAATAATCGGCACTAAAATAGAAATGCCAAAAATGAGGTTAAAAACTTCTTTTTCTGCGCTCACAAATAGCACGAAAAGCAAAATGGCCAACAAAAATAATCCGACACGTACAAAAGATAATTTATCAATCTGCTTTTTAGTTTTAGCAATTGTAGCCGTAATCTTTGTAGTTTCTAAATTATAATCACTAATTATTTCTTCTTGTGTTTTAACCATTATATTTACATTTTAAAATCATAAAGGTAGCTAATTATTTAAATGAAGATTACACTAATCGCCATTGGCAAAACCGAAGACAAATATTTAATTGAAGGCATTGAAAAATACATTAATCGGCTAAAACATTATATAAATTTCAGCTTTTTGGCTATCCCCGATGTTAAGAATGTTAAAAATTTAAGCGAAGCACAACAAAAGACCAAAGAAGCAGAATTGCTGCATAAACAAATTAACAATAACGACGTTGTAATACTGCTTGATGAGAAAGGCAAAAAATATAGTTCAGTTGCTTTTTCTGATTATTTAAACAAACAAATGGTGGGCAGTGTACAACATTTAATATTTATAATTGGCGGTCCTTACGGTTTCGACGAAACCATTTATAAAAGGGCAAATGGTTCAATTTCTTTATCTGATATGACTTTTTCGCACCAAATGATCAGAATGTTTTTTGTTGAACAACTTTACAGAGGTTTCAGCATTTTAAAGGGCGAGCCTTACCACCACGCTTAATTTTAAAAACAATACTGTGGAAATTCCCACCAAAAATCATCATTAAAATAAAAATTATGTTGTTAGATAAATATAAAAGAAACTACAAAATAAAAAGCAATCAAAAAGAGAGCAACAAATATTTGAAAATTAGCGTATTCATATCATTTGTTATCATTATTGCTTTGTGGTACTTTTTTGGTTAAAGTCCAAAAAAAAACATCAACCGAGGCTGATGTTTTTTAATAACTTTAAAAAAGATTAAACACCTTTCTTACTTGTCATACTTGCTTTTTTAGCAGGTGCAGATGTTTTAGTACTTGCTTTTGCGCTTGATGCTTTTCCAGTAGCTGTTTTTTGCTTTTTATCAGCAGCGGTTTTCTCTTCTGATAATTTAACTTCAGCATCTGTTCCAGGCGTATCTGGCGTATCTTCGGTAAATAAAGGCAAATCTTTAATGATGTTGTACCAGCCAATTATTTTCTTCATATCTGAAGCATAAACTTTCTCATCATCATGATTTGGAGCCACCTCGTTAAAATAAGTACGCAATACAGTAGTGTCTGCTTTAAGATCAGGCGTAGTTCCTTTAGCTGTAATTTTTGTAAAAATATCAACTAATTTAATTTCATCTTCTAAACCATAAACGGTAATATCTTCTAGCGAAGCCAATTTAGTATTGGTCATGTTTGCAATAACCTTAAGTTTTTGCTCATCAAGACTTTCTAAAATATAACCCACTTTATTTTGTCCAATTAATTTGAACAACCCAGGTCTGCCACTAACGGCAACAATTCCTCTTAAATTCATATTTCTTTTTTGAGATGTGAGATATGAGCTTGAGATATGAGTATCAACCCAAACCAAACAAGTCAAATCGCGTGTCTAATTAATTAAAATGAGAAAGAATTATAAATATGAGTATCTAAACTCAAATCTAATATCTAGCTTCTCAAATCTATATTTTAATCTTCAATTATTTCAATAGATAAAATTTTGTCTCCCTGGCGGATATCATCAACAAGATCAACATTTTCCACTGCTTTACCAAAAACAGTGTGTACACCATCTAAATGTGCAGTATTTGTACGGCTATGGCAAATGAAAAATTGAGAACCACCTGTATTACGACCAGCATGAGCCATAGATAACACACCGCGATCGTGATGTTGGTTTGCGCCAGTAGTTTCACAATCAATTTTGTAACCCGGGCCACCAGTACCCGGCATTCCTGATGCACCATCTTTAGAATTTGGGCAACCAGTTTGAACCATAAAATCAGAAATTACACGGTGAAAAGAAACACCGTCATAAAAGCCTTCTTTAGCAAGTTTTTTAAAGTTCGCTACAGCTTTTGGTGCATCATTATCAAAAAATTCGACAGTCATATCGCCTTTTTCGGTTTTTATTATTGCTTTACTCATATAAATTTTATCTTATTAATTAAATTAAACAGCGTATAAAAGTAATTGTAATTTATTATACGAAACGCAAAAATAGCAAAATTGTATAACTTATAACATCATTAATTTTAGTACCCAGTTAAATTGATTATTTTAGTGTTTTCTGAGACCATGAAATCGACAAAAATATATTTTATTTTCACTATAATCTTCCTTTGTAATATCGCAGCAAAGGCTTCATCAATATTAATTTATATGGATGAAGATCAAAAAAATCAGCTTAAAGCTTACGGCATTGCCTATTGGACAATTAGCAAACAGCTTGAAGTAGATTGGTTGCTAAATTACCGGGGCGGAAGTTTCTTAATCAAATACAATAAAAACATAGAAGATGAATGTAAAATAAGAGGCGTATCTTACCTAGTGATGGCAGATGGAAAAGTAGTTAATTTATTAAACGAAATTAGCGACCCAGCCGTAAACATGGAAATGGTGAAATTAGAAAAGACACCAAAAATTGCCGTTTACTCGCCAAAAAGCAAACTTCCATGGGATGATGCAGTAACTTTGGTACTTACCTACGCAGAAATACCTTACGAGGTAATTTATGATGAGGATATTTTAAAGGATAAATTGAGTAAATACGATTGGCTACACCTCCACCATGAAGATTTTACAGGCCAATACGGTAAATTTTGGGCCAATTTTAGGTACGCAACTTGGTATCAAGATGATGTTAAAAACCAGGAGGCTTTAGCAAAAAAAATGGGCTACAAAAAAGTTTCGGAAATGAAACTTGCAGTAGCAAAGCACATAAAAGAATATTGTGCAGGCGGTGGATTTTTGTTCGCCATGTGCTCCGGAACGGATAGTTTCGACATTGCGCTTGCTGCAGATCGTGTAGATATTTGTGCACAAGTTTTTGATGGAGATCCGGCGGATCCAAACGCACAATCTAAATTAGATTACAGCAAAACGTTTGCTTTCCAAAACTTTAAATTGGATACCAACCCAATGAACTACGAATTTTCGGATATAGACGCAACACAAACCCGCACGCTAAACGAAAGCAACGATTATTTTACCTTGTTTGATTTTTCTGCGAAATGGGATTTAGTGCCAACCATGCTCACCCAAAACCACGAGAAAGTGATTAAGGGTTTTATGGGCCAAACCACAGCATTTAACAAAAGGTTAGTTAAAACAAGTGTAACTGTACTTGGTGAAAATAAAGGCGCATCAGAAGTTAGGTATTTACATGGAGAAATTGGCAAAGGACAATTTACCTTTTATGGTGGCCACGATCCTGAAGATTACCAGCATGCGGTTGGCGATCCACCTACGGATTTAAGTTTACACCCGAACTCGCCGGGATACAGATTAATATTAAATAACGTGCTTTTCCCAGCAGCAAAAAAGAAACCTCAGAAAACATAAAATTTAATGCCTTTACGCGAAGGTTGATTTTAACAATTGCAATACTTAAAATTGAATTTTATTAAACTTTTAATCATAAAAATTCCAGCTTACTCCAAATTTTAAAAACTTATCGGGCATTGGATATCTATTTACCGTGTAGTAGCCGTTGGCCGATAAACCCTGATTGATGTAATCGTATTTTAGAAAAAGGTTTGCACGTTTTAAGTTTGCTTTTATAAATACGTCAATTACGGGCTCAGATTTAAAAGTAACCGCATCGCCCACATAAAACTGCGCAATGCCCGGCGAGTACGAATAAGCCAAATAACTGGTGTTGTACCTTACATCGAAACCAATATTTGTTTTTAGCACTTTAAAAAAAACCTGATCAAAATAAATACTATTATAAGTGTAAACTTCTGGCGTTCTTAGTATTTGTTTGTTATCGTTTTTTTGATAAGCAACATAATTTTCCATTACGAACTTACCGAACCTCCATTTTTTCCAAATATCAATCTTTAACAAACTTATATCGGCAGTTTCTTGCATCGGCATGATGGAGTTTATACCATTTTTATCGAAGTACAAAAAATTACTAGTAAGCACATATTTTGCGCCAGCATTTAAGTTTAGCTTATCATTAATATAGTTGAAAGATAAATTGGCAATTTTTGTGTTTTTAAAATTATTATCCCATCGGTAATGATTGCCATTGT
Organism: Pedobacter changchengzhani; assembly: GCF_004354365.1. Classification (GTDB taxonomy): domain Bacteria; phylum Bacteroidota; class Bacteroidia; order Sphingobacteriales; family Sphingobacteriaceae; genus Pedobacter; species Pedobacter changchengzhani. Next base: position 35,485 of record NZ_SJCY01000011.1, on the reverse strand, counting down.
AGTGGTTAAAAAGTTCATCGGGAGATTTATTTTGCAAATAAGCACCCAACTGAATTCTACCAAATGTTTTGCTTAAGGCAATATTACTTTTTGCTTCGTATAAAAAATCGCCAGCATTTCTACCTTGAAATATTTGTTGTATATCTACATTAAGATCAACCTTACTGCTTAGGCGATAACCCGCAGCACCCAATAAAGTTAAATTTTGAAAAGTTATACTTCTATTTTCATATTTACTGCCGTCGCTTCTAATGCCTAAATTTTCGTAGTTGTAATAATCATGCCGAATACCTACATCAACTTTTAACTCGTTTTTAATAACGGTAGAATTTTTAGCCCTTAAAAAAAAGCTATACATAAACTCATTTTTTAGATGCTTTACGCTTGTAGAATCATTGGTAAAGATAGAGTCAATTCGCAAATCATTTTTTAACAAAGCCTTGGGCAAAACGCCATATACATCAGGCTCATTTTTAGAAAAATCGTAAGTATCGCTATCATATTCGAAAGTATGGGTTACTTTATTAGTAGGCAAAACGTTACTGTTGGCACCCGAAGTAGAATCTATCCGACCGACATAATAAGTTTGTTTTAGAAAAAACAGATTCTTTCGATAAACATTTTTAGCTGTATTCAGTCTAATTCTTTCTGATTGCCTATCTATCTGTTGTGTATTTGGAGAAAAAATACTATCATTCAATACCGAACCATTTTCATAAGCCCTTAAATTATTAAATATGGCCGAAGCCCATAAATTATAGCGTTTACTGCTAGATTGATACCATGAAAATACGGCTACATTTAAATTATCGCCTCTTTGGTTGATGTACTGCCCTCTAGAATCTGCGCGATTAAAATTAACGCCTAAATTTAAGTTTTTATTAATATTCTGTGTGTGTATTGCTTTAAAAACCTGTTCTGTTTTTCCTGCGCTTACAAAGTATAAATTTGTAAAAGGTGCTCTGGCCCTGTAAAAAAGTATATCTTCTGGATAAAGCGAATACGGATCTAAAGCATGAAAACCTGCATTAAAACCAATCGTTTTTGTTGGCTCATAAAGTAAATTTTTAGATGCCAAACCCATCACACCGGTATAAATATAAGGGTGCATTGGTTGCAAAAGCGGACTATAATTTTGAATATTTACCGTAGATGTATCAAGAGGCAATAGCACAATGCTATCTTTTGTTAGCGAAAGTTTGGTAAATCTTATAAATTTAGCGGTGTAAACTACCGAGTCTTTTGCGCCTTCTTCCTTTTTACGTAGCGAATCCAACTCCTTGTTATCGCCAACACCAATTTTTAAATCTTGCGCTAGCACTTGGTTTCCTATTAAAAGGAAAAAGATTAAATAACATGCTTTTAAAAACTTTTGCATTTACAGTTGGGCAATTAATCGCGTTAAAATTTCGGTCATTTTGGGTTCTGCCTGCGCTGCAGTTTCTAAAATCTCATCCAAATTAAAAGGTTGCAAATCTTCAGGAAAACCTTCATCAGTTAAAACGGATATAGCAAATACGGGCAAACCGGCGTGGTTGGCTACAATTACTTCGGGCACGGTACTCATACCAACGGCGTCTGCGCCAATTAATCGTAAATATTTATATTCTGCTTTGGTTTCTAAATTTGGGCCAGAAACAGCTACATAAACGCCTTTATGGCACTTTACATCTACATCTTTTGCAATTTCTAAAGCTTTAGCTATAATAGAACGTTTATAGGGTTCGCTCATATCAGGGAAACGAGGGCCTAAATCGCTAGAAATTAAACCACGAAGTGGATTTTCTGGTTGCAGATTGATGTGATCGGAGATAATCATTAAATCTCCTTTTTTAAATTCGGGATTTAAGGAACCTGCAGCATTCGAAACCATTAAAGTTGTTATGCCCAAGCCTTTTAAAACACGAACAGGAAAAGTAATTTGCTCCATACTATAACCTTCGTAATAATGTAATCGGCCTTGCATGGCAACAATTTTTTTGCCGTTTAACGTTCCGAAAATTAATTTACCGCTATGAAACTCTAAAGTAGAAATCGGGAAATTTGGAATATTAGAATACATTAACTGAAATTCAACCTCAATTTCATTAACCAATCCACCCAATCCGGTGCCTAAAATAATGCCAACTTCTGGTTTAAAGTTTTCAGTTTTACGCTTTAAATACTCAACGGTTTCTTCTATAGCTATTAACATATTTCAAAATAAGTTCGTTAAAGATAACTTTATCCTTTTCGAATAAATCTACTTCAATGGGTAAATAATAAGTTGGCAAATTTAACAGTAAATCTTCAAATTCGTTAATCTTTAAACGTTTGCTATCCTTTTCTGTTGTGATGATGATTTTTTGCAAAAATTTAGACTGATTAAAATTAGATTTTAGTTGTTCAATATCATTTCTACTAAACACATAATGATCGGCAAATTTATGATGGTTTATGCTTTCGCTGTACGTACGTAAATGGTTTAACAATGGCTTTGGATTGGCAATGCCGGTAAGCAAAAATATTTCGAAACCTTTAATCGATGCTAATTCGATGCTTTCATCCTTAAAAATATGTTGCAAATTATCATACTTCAAAAAAGAATGTACTACCTGTTGATTGGGTAACGGTTTCAGTTTTTTTACAGATTCTTGCTCGGCTTGTTCCGTTATCGGGATGGGCGATTTTGTAACCATCAACACATCGGCTCTTTTACGCGATGAAAAAACATCTCTCAAATTTCCTGCGGGAAGCATCAGCTGAAATTCCCTTAATTTTTGAAACTCAAACAGCAAAATATTTAACCCTGCGCTAACTGCCCGATGTTGAAAAGCATCATCTAAAATAATTAAATCGTGAGTTGTTTTTAACTGCCTAATGCCCGCAACTCTATCCTCACAAACAGCAGCGGTTACATTTTTAAATTTTTGGAAGTATTGTAAAGGCTCATCGCCAATACTTTCTGCGGTTGCATTTTCATCAGCTAAAATAAACCCTTTAGTCTTCCTACCGTATCCCCTACTCAAAATTGCTACTTTATAATTGCTTAACAGGCGCACTAAATATTCGGTTGTAGGCGTTTTACCCGAACCACCAACAGCCAAATTCCCTACACAAATTATAGGCAAATCAAATTCCACGCTGTTGAAAATATGCCAATCGTAAAATTTATTGCGTATAACGATTACGAATCCATAAACGAACGAAAAAGGGAAAAGTAAAAGTCGCAGGTATTTGAGCATGTGCCTCAAAAATACAGATTATTTAAAAAAGAACAGCACAAGAATATTTATCGGTGATATTTACAACTTGGCAGGTTTTGCCACGGAAACACGGAACACACGGAAAAGAGGTTGGCTAAGATTGATCTTGAATTTAATAGGCAACATAATATTTTGGGGAGGCGTCATTCCCGCGCAGGCGGGAATCGTAATGCAAAAAAAAGACTGCTACATTAGTTCCTACCAAAGCATTAAGATGCCCTTCCGATAGTTATCGGAACAAGCTGAGCATGACGATGCCATTAATTCAATCCTTTTACCTTTTTTTCTTATTGTTTTCACACAGCTTCAAAAACACCTAATAATTCGTTATAATTGTTAAAAAATAAGATTAGTCAAATGGCAAATAGAGAACGTTTAAAAGTAGGACAAGGTGAAATTAGCGGATACTTATCAATTTTTTTAGGAGTACTGGTAATGTTAAGCGTTTTATGTTTTAGGTATCCTGAACGATTAACAACACCAGAATTTAGAGAAGTTTACACCAAGAGCACGGCAGAAGCATTGATGATTTTTGGGGTAATTAGTTCGTTCTTCTTTGCTTTATTGAGCTTATTACTGAGCAAAAAAATAAAATGGGCTTTAATTGGCTCATCAATTACTGGCTTAGCCATTGTACTTGGCGCCCTTACTTTAAAAGGTACCGATGTTGCAAAAAGCAATTGGCATTTCGGTTTAGATTGGATGATTTTGGATTTGCTTTTGATGGTTGCCATCTTCGTTCCGTTAGAATTATTCTTCCCTAAAAATGATAAACAAACCAAATTTCACGAAGAATGGCGCACCGATTTAACCTATTTTGTAATTAGCCATTTATTTATACAGTTTTTCGGTATTGTTACTCAAAAACCCGCTGTATTGTTTTTCGGATGGATCGGGTTAGAAAATCTTCACGCTTGGGTGCAAGGCTTACCCTTTGTAGTAGCATTATTTTTGGCATTCTTCAGCACGGATTTATTTCAATATTGGGCACACCGCTTTTTTCATACACGGGTTTCGCTATGGCGTTTCCACTCCATACATCATTCTACACAAAATATGGATTGGTTAGCAGGCAGTAGAACACACTTTATCGATATATTTTTTACACGTGCAATGACCTTTATTCCGTTGTATATTTTAGGATTTTCGCCACTTGTGTTTAACATTTACATCATTTTTATTGCGATACACGCCGTTTTAATTCACGCCAATACGCGTATTAATTTTGGTCCGATAAAATATATTTTTACCACACCTCAATACCATCATTGGCACCATTGCGAAGACCCTAAATATTACGGACACAATTTCGCATCTATATTTCCATTTATTGATATGATTTTCGGAACGTATTATTTACCCAAAAATGAATGGCCTGCGGGCACAGGTGTGCACGAAGGATCTTACCCAAAAGGTTTTATAAAACAATCCATTTATCCCTTTACAAAAAGCCCTTTTGATACCGATTTGAAAATGGAAGAGCGAAGTGATAGGTAGGATTTTGAGTTTTGCCCGATAAAGCAATTTTATCAATTGTACAAAAACTAAATAACCTAAACAATCGTAATTAGAATGTGTTAACTTAGTTTAGTTTTAATTTCAATACATGATTGATGCGGATGTAATTATTATTGGAGGTGGTTTGGCAGGCTTAGTGAGTGCAATCCATTTACGAAAAGAAGGAAAATCTGTTATTTTAATCGAAAAAGATGCCTATCCGCACCATAAAGTTTGCGGCGAATACATTTCTAATGAGGTGCTACCCTATTTGGATGATCTTGATGTTAATCCATCTGTTTTACAGCCAACACGTTTAAAAAACTTTGAAATGACTACGCCAAATAGTGCAGTTATCCATTCGGGTCTGCCATTGGGCGGGTTTGGCATAAGCAGGTTTGCACTAGATCATTTTTTAATGAAAAAAGCATTAGAAAATGGTGCTTCAATACTAACTGATACGGTACTTGATGTAAATTATGACGGAAGTATTTTTAACGTAATCACAAAAAACCAAATCTATAAAAGTAAACTGGTAATTGGTGCTTATGGAAAAAGATCTACATTGGATGTAAAACTAAACAGAACATTTATTCAACAAAAATCATCTTGGTTAGCCGTTAAAGCACATTATTCTGGAAATTTCCCGAATGATTTAGTTGCACTTCATCATTTTAAAGGTGGTTATTGTGGGGTGTCAAAAGTAGAAGATAACTTAATCAACATTTGTTATTTGGTTAATTATGCTTCATTTAAAAAGTATAAAAACATACAAGAGCATCAAAAAAAAGTATTGTATAAAAATGCGCATCTAAAATCAATTTTAGAAAACTGCACCATGCAATTTGATGCTCCACTTACCATTAGCCAAATTTCTTTTGAGAAGAAGGAAAGTGTAAAAAATCATATTTTAATGGTTGGCGATACGGCTGGATTAATTCATCCGCTGTGCGGTAACGGAATGGGAATGGCCATACACGGTGCAAAAATTGCAAGCACATTAATTGTTAACTACCTTAATGGCGAAATTTCTTCGCTAACACAACTAGAAAAACAGTACACCAACGAATGGAAATTAAATTTCAAATCGAGATTAAAAACAGGATCGTTACTTTCGGGTTTACTTAGAAAGGAAAAACTTGCTAATTTTTTAATTAATTTGATTGCTAAATTGCCATTTCTTTTGCCAATAATCATTAAAAAAACACACGGAAAACCTATAAGTCTAAATTAAATGCCGAATACGAAAGAAAGAAGTGATGAACCCGAATTAATGGACGATTTTGCACTTGAAGGCGAAACCCTGAGGGAAGCGCTGGATAAAATTGCAAGTATAAATACGTTTTTGGGCGGAAACAAAGTTACCCTAAATGGTGTTAAAAGTTTAATTAATGGCTGCGATGCTGAACAAAACATTACCATTGCCGATATTGGTTGCGGCAATGGCGATATGCTGAGAGCGCTTGCAGATTATGCCACTAAAAACAGTTTAAATTTTACCCTAATTGGTGTAGATGCAAATGCCTACACCATTAAACATGCAGAAAGTTTATCTCTAAATTATAAAAATATTAGTTACCAATGTGTTGATATTTTTGGGGATGAATTTAAAGCCGAAGTGATTGATATTTTTGTTTGTACATTAACACTTCATCATTTTAAAGATGATGAAATTTTGAACTTGGTAAAGTATTTTCATGATAAAGCTAAAATTGGCGTGGTTATAAATGATCTGCACCGTAGCAATTTGGCGTATTATTTATTCGAAGTAATTTGTTTTGTATTCAGGTTAAATTCTATGTCGAGGCAGGATGGATTGGTGTCTATTTTAAGAGGATTTAAAAAAGCAGATCTTGTTCGATATTCAAAAAAATTAAATTTTAAAAGTTTCAGCATACATTGGAAATGGGCTTTTCGCTACCAGTGGATTATAAAATCAACATGAGCGTAAAAATAAAAACGGTTAGCAAGGCGATGCCAGCATATAGCCGCAATACAGACGAGATTATTCCATTCTTAGATGCTTGGTTGTACGATCAGGATGAACGTTTTATTCGTAAAGTGAAGAAAATTTTCGAGAATGCAGCGGTTGATAAAAGATATTCTTTCATGTCGCCAGAGGAAGTGTTTAGCAATGTTTCTTTTGAAGAACGGAACAAAATTTACATTCGCGAAGGCATAAAACTTGGCACTAAATGTTTGAGCGATGCTTTGGAAAAAGCTGATTGGAAGCCAGAAGATATTGATTTTTTAATCACCGTAAGTTGCACTGGGATTATGATTCCCTCATTAGATGCTTATTTGATTAACAAATTAAAACTCCGCCAAGATGTAGTGCGCTTGCCGGTTACGGAAATGGGTTGCGCTGCTGGTGTTTCGGGCATTATTTATGCGAAAAACTTTTTAAAAGCAAATCCTGGAAAACGTGCTGCCGTTGTTGCTGTCGAATCGCCAACATCTACTTTTCAATTAAACGATTTCTCGATGACAAACATTGTTAGTGCTGCAATTTTTGGAGATGGCGCCGCTTGTGTACTTTTATCATCAAACGAAGAGGATGAAGGACCAGAAATTGTTGCCGAAGAAATGTACCATTTTTACGATGCCGAAGAAATGATGGGTTTCGACCTAACCAATACTGGCTTAAAAATGGTATTGGATATTGAAGTACCAAATAAAATAGAGGCACATTTTCCCGATATTTTACATCCGTTTTTAGCGAAACAAAACCTAACAATTGAAGATATTAACCATTTAATTTTTCACCCCGGAGGCAAAAAAATTGTACAAATGGTAGAAAGTTTATTTGGTGCGTTAGGGAAAAATATAAACGATACCAAAGAAGTTTTACGCCTTTATGGCAACATGAGCAGCGCAACGGTGCTTTATGTTTTAGAACGGTTTTTAGATGCTAAACCCGCGAAAGGCGAGCGAGGTTTAATGTTGAGTTTTGGCCCAGGTTTTTCTGCACAAAGGGTATTATTAGAATGGTAAAATGAATGCTCAAGAAATTATATCGCTTCTACCCTATTCAAAACCATTTCTTTTTGTTGATGAAATAGAGAAAATTGATGAAAATGGAGTTGTTGGGAACTTTACCTTCCAACCCGAACTGGATTTTTATCGAGGTCATTTTAAAGATTATCCGGTTACGCCGGGCGTGATTCTAACGGAAACCATGGCACAAATTGGTTTAGTTTGTTTGGGCATTTATTTATTAGCTGAGGAGGAATTTGTAGGCCAAGTGGCGATGACTTCATCGAACGTAGAATTTTTAAAACCCGTTTTCCCGGGCGAAAAAGTAACGGTAACTTCCGAAAAAGTTTATTTTCGTTTTAATAAATTGAAGTGTAAAGTGCTGATGCAAAACGAAAAAGGAGAAAAAGTTTGTGAAGCAGAAATGGCGGGGATGTTTTTGAAAGTTTAGTTTCATAGTTATTTCAGGAAAAGATGGTCTATGGGCAGTAAAAATGAGGTATTTTATTGTCCTTGCCGGACGGGCTCTTTTCTTTTTGATGTCAAAAAGAAACAAAAAACACCGGCTGAAAATTTTTGTACTAAAGTTAGTGCGAAGGGTTGGGCACTGCATCCCCAAAACCGAGCACCTTATGCGAGCTCATGAATGCAATTAAAAAACAATAAACGCTAATAAATAAATTTATTAGGCCGGATTTAGGCGGAACGGAGATGCACTGCTTAGACTTAGCAGGGCGTAAATAGTGAGAGCTTTAAACCAGTCAATCGAAACGGGATAATATCCCTCATCAGTAAAAATAGAATTAGAACGTATAATCATCAATATGAGTTTAAAACGCTAGCATGGATAACAATAGAGTTGTAATTACAGGATTGGGTGTGGTTTCGCCAAATGGTATTGGTTTGGATAATTTCCTCCATGCCATAAAAAACGGAATTTCTGGAATTCGGCATCAACAACTGTTAGCAGATTTAAAATTCTCTTGTCAGATTGCTGGTTTACCAGAAATTACACCAGAAATTACCGCGCAATATTTAACCCCATTACAATTGCGAAGTTTTAACAGCATGGGTATTTTGTATGGCGTAATTGCCGGAATGGATGCTTGGAAAGATGCTGGATTAACCATAAACGAAACAGACGAACCTTATTGGGATTATGGAATGGTGTTTGGCGCAGGCACTTCGGGCATCGATCGCTTTAGAGAAGCCATTTATACCATTGATAAACTAGAAATTAGAAAATTAGGAAGTACAGTTGTTGCGCAAACGATGAACAGCGGTGTGAGTGCCTATCTATCAGGAAAAATTGGATTGGGCAATCGAATTTCGACCAATTCATCGGCTTGCTGTACCGGCACAGAAAGTTTATTAATGGCTTACGAACAAATAAAAAGTGGACAAGCAAGCATCATTTTAGCAGGCGCAACAAGCGACAGTGGCCCTTACATTTGGGGCGGTTTCGATGGCATGAAAGTTTGCACTTATAAAAATAATGAAACGCCAACGCAAGGTTCTCGACCAATGAGCGCAACCGCAAGTGGTTTTGTACCGGGAAGTGGCGCAGGTGCTTTTGTGGTCGAATCTTTAAGTCATGCGAAAGCCCGCGGCGCAAAAATTTATGCAGAAGTGCTTGGTGGTTATGCAAACTCTGGCGGTCAGCGGGGTGCAGGAACCATGACAGCCCCGAACTCTGTTGCGGTACAGAAATGTATTTCACAAGCATTAGAATGTGCGAAAGTTACCGCCGATGAAATTGATGTCATTAATGGCCACTTAACCGCAACTGCGATGGATGCCACAGAAATTAAAAACTGGACGATTGCCTTAAATAGAAAAGGGAAAAATTTTCCATATATAAATGCTTTGAAAGGTATGACAGGCCATTGTTTAACGGCTTCTGGTGCGATAGAATGTGTTGCTTCGGTTTTACAGATTAAGCACGATTTCCTTTTTCCAAATGTAAATTGTGAAGATTTGAACCCCGAAATAGCCGAGCTGATTGACACAGAAAAAATCCCGCAAAGCTATAAGTCGCAAAAAATTAATACCTTGATTAAAGCAAGCTTTGGTTTTGGCGATTTAAACGCCGCCATTGTTTTAAAAAAATATACCGACTAATGACTAACGAAGAAATCATAAACAAGCTGAAACCCATTATTGTAACCTACGCTCCCGCTTCTGAGTCGTTAGATAATTTAAACGAAAATTCTGATTTCATCAAAGATTTGAACATCAATTCGGCCAATTTGGTTGATATTGTTTTAGATGTGGAAGAAGAATTTGGAATTACCATCGACAATGAATCCATGGAAAAAATGCTGACTGTTAAAGCATCAATAGATGTAATTTCTGCGAAGCTACAAGCTAAATGATCGGCAACGATTTAGTCGATTTAACCTTAGCTAAAACGGAAAGCAATTGGCGCAGGAAGGGTTATTTAAATAAAATTTTCACGATTGCTGAGCAGGAGATCATTCTTTCTGCTGCTAAACCCGATGAAATGGTTTGGACCTTTTGGAGCATGAAAGAAGCAGCGTATAAAATCCATAACCGTAAAACTGGCGTCCGGAATTTTGCCCCAACTAAATTGGCTTGTTGGGTTGAGTTTGCGGGAAATAACATTACAGGTTTTGTGCGGATTGATGAGGTGATTTATTTTACAGAAACTTCGATTTTTAGCGATTACATTCATACGATTGCTGGATGTTGTTTCGAGCAACTACCTGAAATTAAAACCTCAATTTACGAATGGCCGAATAACGAGTTTGATTATAAAAAATTAGGTGCGGGTTGTGTGAGTCATCATGGGCGGTTTTTAGCGTTGGTTTATTGAGGGAAGCGTAAGATGAATAAGATTGGGCATTCGAAATCTTTTATGTACAGTGGTATTATGTTTAATTTTGTTTTCCTTTAAATCCTTCTTGACAATTTAGTTCTTTTAGGATATTCAATAATGTTAAATCAGACAGATGGCAAAAAAAACATGGAAAATACCGGTGTGGTTAATTTGTTGAGAGATTGGCGTAGGAAACCTAAATTAATAAAAAAAAACCAAAAAAATCAAAAACACTGAACCCAAAGCGCCACAGAAAGGAAAAAGCCTTCCTTTAATTGGAATGTTTATCAAAATCAATCATCTTTGTAAAAAATTAACTTCCCTCAATGGAACTACATTATATATGGGTTAAAAATTCTGGATATCTAAGTCAGGCAGGAATTAATCTTTCAGCAAGATTTGTTTTTGAGATGGTTGAATTGGAAAATAAAAATCAACAAGGAGACTTCTTATTAAAAATATCCGTTAACCCCAATTTTATCCCAGATTTTTTTGATAAAAAAAATGTTTCGAATGTCACAGCAATAATTGGAAAGAACGGTGCTGGTAAGTCCAGTATCCTAAAATATATTAAATCAAACCTCCCAGAAGGTCTGCAAGCTGGTTTAATGTATGATTTATTTTGCTATTCGTTTAAGGAAAAGGAAAGCGAAGTTGAATCTTTCCGTGTCGTTATTCCAGATGGTATGGAAATTAAAGTATTTGATGAAACAAAGTTGTTTTCTAAAGAGGGCTATGGTGGAAACACATCTCTTAGGTTTGAATCTAAGCTATCGGATGTAGATTATATAAATTATTCATATTTTCTTGAATTAAACGAAGATATGGTCGATTGGGGAGGATTGATTAATATTTCTACAGCTTCTTTACTACTTAAGGGGCGAAAAAGAATTTTTGAAGAGAGGTATACGGAAAGCGCAAGATTAGAACTCTTATCTCAAACCAGCGATCTTGAAAATTTAAATCTAGATGAAGTAGCCCGTGCTATACAGCTTCTAGGTATGGAAGGGCTTCAACTCCCATTTTCAAAACCCAAAGAACTTACCATTGAAATAAATATTAACGAAAGGATTTTTTTTGAAAATAATCGGAGCCAAAAGGCAGTTGAAACCTTATTAGATGATTTGACAAGTGCAAATACTTGGCATAATCCAAAGGAAGGCTTTTTAAATAACCTGTTATTCGCGATCTTGGTTAATTTTCTAATAGATGATAAAAAATATTCCGTAAATAATCCGACTAATTATTCAGTTCCTTACAAGAAAAATGAAAATGTTCAAGAATACATTCTGCGTTTTTTTTCAGGAATGGCAGACTATCGTTTTGAATACGAGAACATGGAAGTTAGTGTTTCAAGGTATAAGGAGCTATCTTTTTTGGTCAAAGAATTTTACGAGTTCTTTAAAGATCTAATAGCAAAAGGAACGATCAGGATAGGTGAAGGTAGCACGTCATTTACTATCCCATTAAATGATAAATCAGATGTGGTTTTTTCGAAGTTCCGGGCGTTCTATTTAAAGGTCAAGGGCATTGGCTCATTTTTTAACTTTAAGTGGCGGTCTCTAAGCACAGGTGAGCAATCTTATCTCTCATTTATGTCGAGGTTTTATCAAGTCAAGTTTCATGGGCATCATGATCTTAAAGATAATCTAGTCATCATGATTGATGAGGGAGATGCTTGTTATCATCCAGAGTGGCAAAGAAAATTTTTCAATGAATCCCTAAATTATCTTAGCAATTTATTTAGTGATAAAAATATTCAATTGATCTATACTGCTAATACACCGTTTCTATCTTCAGATCTTCCAAAATCTCATGTGCTCTTTATCGAAAAGAAAGAAAAAGATGTTTCAATTTTCCATTCGAAAAATAATAATCGTGAAGAGACCTTTGCAGCAAATATTCATAGTCTTTTTTCAGACTCTTTTTATCTTGATGGAATTTTGATTGGAGAATTTGCAAAAAACAAACTCGACAATATTATTAAATTTTTAAGAAATGAAGATTCATTTTATCCAAATGATGCTTATAAAAAGACTATTGATATAATTGGTGAACCTGTTCTCCGTAGAAAGTTACAAGACATGTGGTTTGAAAAGTTTGGATTAGAGGAAGAATTAATTGCCTTACAAAAGCGAATGGATGAGATACAAAAGTTAAAATTAAAGAATAGAAGGAAAAGGGGCTTAAAATGATCAGATGTCAACATAGCTTATTAGATCTTGATGAAATGGCTAAACTCTTTTATCGGGAAATCCATCGTGAATTTGATATATTAAATAAACTCAGTGCCCGGCCTTTAGATGAGATATCTCCAGTGATGGCATATTTGCACAATAATTTGCCAGAGATTATAAAGGGCAGACCTGAAAGATTAGAGTTTCATGCTTTACAAATAAGCCCATTGTTGGTGGCAGCAAAAACGAATTATGATCTGGCAAATCCAATAATAACTGTTAATGGAGTTATCTTGAGTATAGCAAAAAGAAAACAATATATCACTAAGTGGGCAAAAGATGAAATCAGACTCATATTTAATTATGATTTTAATAATAGTTCGTTTTCTTCTCGTCATGATGGTGCTTTAGCTTACAGACATGCGAAAAGACTAAGTATGAATACGTGTTCTTACTGTAATTCCTATTTCACATTTACAATTAAAAATAAAAGAACTAAGACTAGACCTCAATTTGATCATTTTCTAGATAAGTCTAGGCATCCTTACTTAGCATTGTCCTTTTACAACCTCGTTCCATCTTGCCCAGTTTGTAATTCCACGGGTGTCAAAGGAACTACGCTTTTCTCAATATCTTCTCATCTTCATCCCTTTGTTGACAGTATGGATGGAGCATATCAATTTAGAACAAATGTGGGTGCCGTTGATTTTTTGGTGAATGGGGCTGATTTTGAACTTTTACTTCGTCCAAAATTAGGAGCTAATCGAGCAGAAAAAAAGAAGGCGCTTGGAAGTATTAAATCTTTGGCATTAAATGATCGGTATAAGTTTCATAAAGACCTAGCTCACGATATAATAAAAAAGGCTTATTTTTATAATAACTCTACTGTTGAGAGTCTTTTTACCTCTTTTGTAGTTGGAGGAGTTAATGTGTTTGCATCAGAAAGCGAAATAAAAGAATTGGTGATGGGAAATTACATGCATCCTGATCATTTCCATAAAAGGATATTTTCTAAGCTAACTAAAGATATATCTGAAGAATTTGGATTGACCATCTAACAGTTTTTAAATAATTGGATACAAAGCGATTGAACAGAAATTTAACAAAAAAATTGATATTATTGATAAATAGTGGTCTTTAATTCTGAGAAGATAAAAAGCGATCAAAAGAATTTAATACAAATAATTGTAAAAGATAGTTTGGCAAATGATACAGAAATCTATATAAAGGCATTTCAATTACCAATAATAAACAAGGGACTTTTAAACCAAGAGCTTGAATCTAAAGTAGCGCTCAAAGAGTTATTCGAGCCAACAAGAGCTTTACTTAAGCAAAAGATAGAACAAATACTGTTACCAACGGTATCTGAATAGTTATGGACATGAAGGTAATAAATTAGTTGGTTTAAAGTTTCGTTTTAATGAAACTTTTGTTATCTTTGTTTTCTCTCAGGATTAAAAATGGACAAACGATTTGAAATCATATTTCTAGAAGAAGCGTTTGAATTTTTAAAAGGATTAGAACGAAAACATTACGAAAAGATACTTTATAACATCCGTAAAGCCCAAATAGAAACTGACCCAGAGCTTTTCAAGAAACTTAATAATGACGTTTGGGAGTTCAGAACTTTATATCAAGGCTTGCAGTATCGACTTCTCGCTTTTTGGGATAAAACTTCTTCAACTGAAACATTGGTTATATCTACCCACGGCTTTATAAAAAAACGAAGCAAAGTACCCGATAACGAGATTCAAAAAGCAACTCAAATTCGAACAAAATATTTTGAAGAAAAGAAATTAAAGAGATGAAAACATATACATTAGACCAAGTACAAGACAAATTAATAGGTAAAATTGGTACCACTGACCGAGATTTGTTCGAGTATGAACTTCAAATGGACTTAATTGGAAAAGCGATTAAGCAAACACGGCAACAACGTAATTTAACACAAGAGGAATTGGGTAAATTAATTGGCGTTCAGAAAGCACAAATCTCAAGACTTGAAAATAACGCAAGTAACGCTACAATGGCTACATTATTAAGAGTTTTTAAAGCATTAAAAGCAAAAGTAAAAATACAAGTTGAACTTCCAAACTTAAATATTAATGTTGGCTAGTATCGAGGCCAACTGAGTGAAGTTTTTAGTTTGGTACCAATACCACTAACTTTTCAATAAATCCTAATCGTCCTTCGATAAAACCCTTCCACCATCCCCATAATAAATCTACCCTTATAGCATTATATAAACTTGGTGAAAAAACAAATCATTTCTGTAAACTTTTACTTTCAAAATTTAACGCATATCCAATAATTGATGTGCGATCGACGGGAGAGTTTACGAAAGGTCACATCACGAGTGAAAATACCATTAAACAAACGCAAATCCTAAAAAAGCCAGTTAAGATTAAACCGAACATAAGCCAATTAGAGCCAGCCTAACTCAATTTCTAAAAATCACCATCAATCAGCTAAGGCTCTTAATAAGTCTTCTGTATAACCGCCCCAAACAGTCTGATAAAAAGTTGCGATTAATTTTACTTTTGCTTGTACTTTCGGGTATTTGTCCACTATTTTCCAGAATTCTTTTCCTCCAGCAAAAATATTTTCTGCATACATATTGAAATCGTTCTCAAAATTAGATAAGGAATAGGGTGTTAAATAACCCTGCTCGCAAAGAACTAAATCAAAATCAGTTGAAAACAGACCAGCTTTTACTGCGGATGCACTGTTGCCCGATCTCAAATAAGGACTTAACTTTTTCCATTCTTCCTCAAATTTTACAGCTCTTTTATTTCTTAAAAGAATACTTGAAAACTCGTGGTGAAATGTTTTTTCTATCTCTTGATTACCATCGCTACCTATATAAATTGCGTTGTTAGAATTTGTGCCTAAAAAATTTTGCCGGTTAAAACGCAATTTTCCTGTGATGTAAACAGTTTTTAATGCATCATTTAATACGCTAATGGGATATTTATTAAATGCGGTTTTTAACGCAACAGTATCCTTTTGAAATTTATCTTTGTCGGCTGCTGTTGCCTTGGCATTGGTTTTTCTATCTAGCCAACTACTAGGAAATATAACTGAGCGACCGTTATAGCAGACTATCGCCACATTGCTTGTGTCCTGTGCTTGTGAATTGAATATAATTCCAATAGCAAATATGATACTAAATATTAAATACTTCATGCCATAAAAATATAGTTTTGTATGGAAATAAAATATACCCTTATCACGGTATTTATTTCAGGCTTATTTTATAAAGTTAGGCAATGAGGGAAAATAAAAATCACGTTAGGGATTATATAATCATCAACTATATAAACAGATCGAAACAACTTGTTAATGGATGATAGAATTTTGAAATGCTTTTTAAGGAATAGCATTTGAAACAGAAACGTTCATCACCTTAATTTTTTATTTTTTATTGAAAATTTTAAATGTGCTCAAGAGAGCTTTGCCGTTTATTGAGTTATCTTAAATACTATAAAGACGCCGATAACTATCCGTTTAGACAGCGATGGTAAGCCTAATTATAGCGATAACGACGGTCCATTCTCCATTATACGCACAAAATCGAGCATGCATTGAATTGTTATTGTATATAAAATACTTTAAAAAACAACTTTAAAGTTGTTTTTAGAAAAAAGTAAACCTATCTTTATACTCCCAATATAATATATGAGTTCACCATCAGAAATAGCCTCATTCTTAAATGACTTTAAAGAAAAGATGAGGTTTTGGGATGTGATTTTTCGAGATGACAGAGGTAAAAATACTAAAACGCTACTCGAATTAGAACTTAGACCTATTGAGCGAAAAACTATTCTAGAAGTACTAGAGACCAAAGACTATAGTGAAGGTCCGCTCGAAGAAAAATTATATGGTGGCGCTGATATGTGGGTATTTGGGAAAACCATCAAGAAAAAAGAATTGTATATCAAAATTACAATGGGCGACATAAACAACAATGTTATCTGTATTTCTTTTCACATCGCTGAACATAAGATGAACTATCCTTTAAAATAAATAATATGAAAAGTCCAATAACTGGTAAAGAAATGAAATTGACTAAAGAAATTAGATCAATTGATTTCAGAAAGGAAACTTTTGAAGTAGTTTTTCATTATTACAAATGCGAAGATAGTGGAGAACAATTCACCAACACCGCATTAGATGAAGTAAATACCAATCAGGTATATAACCAATACCGAAATCGATTCAATATTCCGTTTACGGATGAGATCATTAGAATTCGTTCTAAATATGGTTTGTCGGCAATAAAAATGTCAGAGATTTTAGGTTTTGGAGTAAATAGTTACCGCCAATATGAAGCAGGCGAAATACCAAGCATTGCCAACGCCAAATTAATTCAAATGGTGGATGTTCCGAAGTTTTTCATCGACATGGTCGAGCTATGTGCAACTTTAGAAGAAAAAACCAAAACAAAATATATTCAAAAAGCCCAATTATTGGCTGAGGATAGAGCTCGAAATATTTTCGATTTGAATTTTAAAGAGTATTTATTGGGCAATCAATTTGCCGATATTTATTCGGGGTACAGAAATCCAAATTTTGAGAAATTTACCGAAATGGTGGTTTATTTTTCGGAACAAATATCACCATTCAAAACGAAAATGAATAAGCTATTATTTTACGCAGATTTTTTAATGTTTAAAGAAAGTTGCTTTTCGATTAGCGGGCTACGTTACAATGCGATAGATATGGGACCTGTTCCAAATAACTTCCAAAGCATATTCGAATATTTAGATAATAATAACGAGATAGAAATTCAAACCACTGAATTTTCAAATGGTTACACCGGCGAACAATTTAAGACAAGAAAAGATAGGTCATTCAACCCTGATTTGTTTTCTGAAGACGAATTGAAAATTTTAATGAGCGTAGCGGCTACATTTAAAACAACCACGACAAATGAAATCATTGAGTTAAGTCATCTCGAAGAAGCGTGGAAAAAAAATGAAAAGGCCAAAAGCCTAATCAGTTATGCATATGCATTTGAGTTAAATCAAATTTAGAGTTTAATTCCACCAATAGTTTAAGAAAACTTAACCGTCATTCAATATAGCCCTTCCACCATTCCCATAATAAATATACCTTTACCACACAACACAAACCCGGTGAAAAAACAAACTATTTCCGCAGACTTTTACTTTCAAAATTTAACGCACATCCCAATAATCGATGTGCGGTCGCCGGGAGAGTTTGCGAAAGGACACATTCCGAATGTGCAAAATATCGAATTATTTACCGATGGAGAACGTGCAGTAGTTGGCACGGCTTATAAACAAGAATCGAAAGAAAAAGCTATTGAGATTGGTTTTGAATATGTTAAGCCAAAGCTGGATGATTTCATAGAAAAATCTATCGCAATTGCGCCTAATAAAACCGTTGTAGTTCACTGTTGGCGTGGTGGCATGAGAAGCAATGCTTTCGCAGATCATCTTGTAGAGAACGGTTTCGAAAAAGTTTATGTGATCGAAAAAGGCTACAAAGCTTTCAGAAATTATGTTTTGCAATTTTTCGAGCAAAATTTTAACCTCAAAGTTTTAGGTGGCTATACAGGCTCGGGTAAAACCGAAATTTTGCACAGCTTACAAAAAAAACATCAACAAGTTATAGATTTAGAAGCCTTGGCAAACCATAGAGGTTCGGCTTTTGGAGGGATAGACCTTCCGCCACAACCTACAACAGAACAATTTGAAAATAATCTGTTTAATAAACTGCGACGTTTAGATGCTAACTTACCAATTTGGGTAGAAGATGAAAGCATTTCAATTGGTAAAATATCCATCCCGACTGGATTTTTTGCGAAGATGAGAGATTTACCTGTCTATTTCTTAGCTATTCCGTTTGAGGAAAGAACAAAACACCTAGTGCATACCTACGCAACATTAAGCCATAATCAATTGGCCGATGCAATTAGTAGAATTACCAAAAGACTCGGTTACGATAAGGCAAAATTTGCTTTGGAAGCGCTCGACAAAAAAGATTATTACAAGGTGGTGGAGCTTACACTTTTATATTACGACAACTGTTATTTAAAAGGTTTACAAAAACGTGAGGCAACCTCAATTTTAAAATTCGAGATCGCTGAGGTAAATGCCGATAAAAATGCCGAATTTTTAATACACTTAACGAATTAGAAAAATGAATGAACCGATAAAATTAACAAGCTTTAGTCACGGTGCCGGTTGTGGGTGCAAAATATCGCCAAAGGTACTCACCACCATATTAGCATCTACTTCGCCAAAAATTGAAGACCCGAGACTTTTGGTCGGTAACGATACCAGAGATGATGCAGCCGTTTACGATATGGGGAATGGCACAGGAATTATCAGTACCACCGATTTTTTCTTACCCATTGTTGATGATCCTTTTACTTTTGGTAGGATTGCCGCCACAAATGCCATAAGCGATGTATATGCAATGGGCGGAAAACCGTTAATGGCAATCGCAATTCTCGGTTGGCCGATAAACAAACTAGCACCAGAAATTGCGGCACAAGTGATGGAAGGCGGCAGAAAAGCCTGTACCGATGCAGGAATTATCCTTGCCGGCGGACACAGCATTGATAATGAAGAACCTATTTTTGGTCTGGCTGTTACCGGTTCGGTGGTTATCTCTAATTTAAAACGCAACGACAAAGCCGAAGCTGGTAGTATTCTTTATTTAACTAAACCTTTGGGCGTCGGTATTCTATCAACGGCACAAAAGAAAGGTATTTTAGACGATGCGCACAAGGATATTGCTGCAAATTCGATGGTTATTTTAAATGATGTTGGGTTGCAGTTATCAGAAATTGAGGACGTTACCGCTTTAACTGATGTAACAGGTTTTGGATTGATGGGCCATTTGATTGAAGTGTGTGAAGGCAGCAACGTATCGGCGATTATCAATTACAGTAAAGTGCCTGTTTTCGACGAAATTTATGGTTATTTAGATCAAAAATGTTTCCCGGGAGGTACAACAAGAAACTGGGATAGCTATGGTTACAAACTGAAAATCGAAGATAAAACACAGCGACATATTTTATGCGATCCACAAACCAGTGGTGGATTATTGATTGCTGTTAAAAAAGAATCTGCCGGGAAAGTTGAATCTATTTTGAAAAGTAAAGGACTTTATGCAACGCCAATTGGCGAACTAATTGAAAAATCGGAATTGCCAGTATATATTAAATAGTAGCGAATTAGCAAAGTTAATCCGTTATAAATCAAGACAAACGCCTTTAAAATTGCATTTGATTAAACGCGAATAACTTGCCTAATGAATATTTTTCGCCTCCATATTTGATATAATCTCTAGACTTGAAGCCAAGCGCAATGAACGCTGGTTTTGCCGTCGGATATTTATTGAAAATTTTGTTGGCTTTAGCCGCAATGTTTAAAAGTGTTTGCCCCGAGTACAAATAAAATATTCACCGTTTTTTAAAATTTTGATAAATAGATAAATTTTATACATTTGTAAACAGGAAATGGTGTCTTCCTTAAAACCGCGATAGCTGATGGCGCCTACAATATTAATCTCCATATAAATAATTTATGTGGACTGTAAAACTATTGTAGATGATCGCAAATTCAAAATTTCTTACTCCAACACTATTAATTCATCGTCGATTTCTATCTGTTGAATTTTTTCTTGCTTTAGAGATATGTATTGTTAAAAACGCCATAAATTATAATGCATTTACCAATTTAGCACAGCATTATAAAGAAACACAAAAAAGAAATAACAATCAAACTGAAAAAAAATGAGCGCCTCGAATACAAAAAACAATACCAATATATCGCTAAAAGAGCATTTTGCCATTGTAAAACACCTCACCCGGTGGACACTCATGGTAGTTCCCGTAGCTGTTGCAATCGGCAGTATGGTCGCACTTTTTTTATGGCTATTAACTAGTGCCATACATTTCCGTTTCGATCATAAGTGGTTGCTATTTCTCCTGCCCGTTGCAGGTTTGGTAATACACTTTATTTACCAATCCGTTGGCAAATCATCAGAAAAAGGAAATAACCTGATTATGGAAGAAATTCACACTGCGGGTGGTGGCATCCCTAAAAGGATGGCACCAATTATCATGATCACCACAGTACTTACACATTTATTTGGTGGTTCAGCTGGCAGAGAAGGAACTGCGGTACAAATGGGAGGTAGTATTGCTGCCATGTTTGGTAGGTGGTTTAAATTGGAAGGATTAGATATGCGCATGATTCTTACCGCTGGTGTTGCCGCTGGTTTTGGTGCTGTATTTGGCACGCCTGTAACCGGAGCCATCTTTGCAATGGAAGTATTAACTATTGGGAAAATACAATATGAAGCACTAATTCCTGCATTAATTGCGGCCGTTATAGCCGATTTAACAGTCTCGGCATGGCATATATCACATACCCAATACCACATCGCTGTACTTGCAAAAACACCCTACTTTTTGGATAATTTCTTTCATATAGATATTCTATTGCTCGGAAAGGTAATTATCGCATCGGCAATTTTTGGTTTGGCCAGTTATCTTTTTGCAGGAATGGTACACGAAATAAAAAGCATCTGTTTAAAAATATTCAAATCTAAATGGATGATCCCTGTTTTTGGTGGCCTTTGCATTATTGCATTTACATTCATCAATGGCAAGCCCGATTATTTAAGCCTTGGTGTAGATGCAGAATATCCAGGTGCAATTACGCTTCCTTCAGCTTTTAACGCAGGCGGTGCAGATACATGGAGCTGGCTATGGAAAACAATATACACATCGGTTACACTGGCTACTGGTTTTAAAGGTGGCGAAGTAACGCCATTGTTTTACATAGGCGCCACATTGGGCAATACGTTATCATCACTCTTTAATGCACCTGTAGCATTGTTTGCAGCACTCGGTTTTATTGCTGTATTCTCTGGCGCCACCAATACGCCGCTCGCTTGTACTTTTATGGGCGTCGAATTATTTGGTGGAGAGCATGTACTTTTGTTTGCTGTAGCGTGTTTTACCGCTTATCTTTTTAGTGGCCATTCTGGCATTTACAGTGCACAGTTAATTGGTGTACCGAAGGTTTTCGATGCGCATTTTAAAGATGAAACTTCTTTAACCGAAGCCAACCATCGGCGTGGATATATGCATCAAAAATTGAGGAAATATCTATTACTATTTAGCAGAAAACACGACGACAAAGGCAAACAAAATCCCCACAATCAAAGCGATTAATTTAACCTAACCTTTCTAAATCGATTTATGCGATTGGAAAACTGCGAACTACTGCAAGAAATCTACGTAAGCAAGGAGAAAAAGACGTTGTATAAAAATATGTAGAGTTGGAATATTAAAAGATTCGACGATTATTTAAATACCAATGAACAAATAAAATGGAAGATGTAATTATTATTGGGGGTGGATTATCTGGCCTTGCCACAGCCTATCACCTCAAAAAAAGAAATATTGCTTTTAAAGTATTGGAAGCTCAAAGTCGTTTAGGTGGCAGAATTGAAACCCACTTAGGCAAGCTAAATACGCCAATGGAAATGGGTGCTACTTGGTTTAGTAAAGATCATAAAAATCTTTTAAAACTCTTAGAAGAACTAAACGTTGGTCATTTTGAACAACATAATGAAGGCATCGCACTGTTTGAGACCATGTCTTTCGAGCCACCTCAACAATATTTTGTACCGGCCAATACCCACTCTGCATATAGAATTGAGGGCGGAACGCGCAATCTCATTGATGCTTTACAGAATTGTATTGGCGAAGAAAATATAATTTTAAATACACAGATTATGGCAGTAATTGATGAGGGTGATTACATCAGCATTACAGATGAAACCAAAAATATTTACCAATGTAAACAACTCATCATTGCGATGCCACCGAGTTTGTTAATCAATAAAATCCATTTCTCGCCGAGTTTACCGCAAAATGTAACGAAAGTGATGCAACAGACGCAAACTTGGATGAGCGGTTCGATAAAATTTGCTGTTGAATATAAAACAGCTTTTTGGAAAGAAAATGGTTTTTCGGGCAGTGTATATAGTCAGTCTGGTTTAGCATCAGAAATTTACGACCACAGCAACTTTGACAATACTAGGTTTGCTATAAAAGGCTTTCTAAATGGTTCAAGCGTACATTATAGTTTTAAAGAG
The DNA here is from genome assembly GCF_004354365.1 of Pedobacter changchengzhani. GTDB lineage: Bacteria > Bacteroidota > Bacteroidia > Sphingobacteriales > Sphingobacteriaceae > Pedobacter > Pedobacter changchengzhani. The sequence continues at coordinate 12,602 of NZ_SJCY01000011.1, read as the reverse complement.
CGAGAACAAAAGGTTATTAACCAATTGAAACATTATTTTGGTAGCCAAGCCACAGATTTTATCAGTTACAACGATAAAATATGGAATGATCAATATATCCAAGCTGATACTCAAACTTTTCTTCCACCACATTTTAACAATGGCGACCCCCTATTTGCCGAAAGTTACATGGATAATAAACTTTTCTTTGCAGGTACAGAAACGAGCAGAATGTTTAGTGGCTATATGGAAGGCGCTACCATCGCTGCAGATTCAGTTGCGAAAAAAATTAAAGGAAATTAGTTTTTTTTAGTAGGATATTTTTTTATCTTCTGCACATAATGGATTTAAATTAAAGCGACAAACAGTTGCTAATTGAAAAAAATTCCGTGTGACTAAATAAACTTTCTCTCTACAATACCATTGTCAAACTTACGCGCCAACATTTATTTTCTAATCAGAATAATTGAATAAACCCTTCCAAAAACCGTATTTTTGTGTAAATCATAAAAATATGCTTAAAGGATTTTTTAACGTACCTACTCCGGTAAACGAAACAATTTTAAACTATGCACCAGGCAGTAAAGAGCGTGCATTATTAAAAGAAGCACTTGCAGAAGCGCGTTCGCACAAGCAAGACTTACCAATGTATATTGGTGGCAAACAGGTGCATACTGCTAAAAAAGGCAAAGTTGTCGCACCTCACGATCATCAACATATTTTAGCAAGCTTTAGCATTGGCGATAAAAACCACATTGCAGATGCCATTGATGCCGCTTTGGCAGCAAAACACGACTGGGAAAACTTAGCTTGGGAACATAGAGCAGCCATATTTTTAAAAGCTGCAGATTTAATTGCAGGCAAATATCGCTATAAATTAAATGCAGCAACCATGCTTGGGCAAAGCAAAAATGCTTATCAAGCAGAAATTGATGCAGCATGCGAACTGATCGATTTCTTGCGTTTTAACGTAAGCTACATGGCCGATATTTACAAACAACAACCTCCAGTTTCGCCCCGTGGTACATGGAACCGCTTGGAGCAACGCCCATTGGAGGGTTTTGTATTTGCACTTACTCCTTTCAACTTTACTGCCATTGCAGCAAACTTACCAGCATCTGTTGCAATGATGGGCAACGTAGTAGTTTGGAAACCCGCAGATACACAGGTTTATGCCGCTAACCTTTTAATGGAAATTTTTATTGAGGCAGGTTTGCCAGCTGGCGTAATTAATTTGGTTTACGCCGATGGACCAGAAACCGGCGAAGTGGTTTTCAACCATCCCGATTTTGCGGGAATACATTTTACAGGTTCAACAAAAGTTTTCCAAGAGATTTGGAAAACAATTGGCACCAATATTCACAAATACAAATCGTATCCTCGTATTGTTGGCGAAACAGGCGGCAAAGATTTTATTTTGGTTCACCCATCTGCGCAAGCTGATATTGCGAGCACTGCAATTGTTCGTGGCGCTTTCGAATATCAAGGACAAAAATGTTCTGCAGCGAGTCGGGTTTACATTGCAGAAAGCCTTTGGCCAGAAATTAAAAAACAAATGCTTCGCGATTTAGCCACTTTTAAAATGGGCGGAACAGAAGATTTTACCAATTTTATCAACGCCGTTATTGATGAACGTTCTTTTGATAAATTAGCGAAATACATCGATCAAGCTAAAAAAGATAAAGGTGTAGAAATTATTGCCGGTGGAAATTACGACAAGCGCAAAGGTTATTTTGTTGAGCCTACGGTTTTGGTTGTAGATGATCCAAAATACACCACCATGTGCGAAGAGTTGTTTGGACCGGTTTTAACCGTTTACGTTTATGCAGACAAGGATTTTGATTCGATTTTAGAAATTATAGATACCACATCGCCTTATGCTTTAACGGGTGCCATTATTGCACAAGATCGTTATGCAATCGAAAAAGCATCGCATGCATTGCGTAATTCGGCGGGTAACTTTTACATCAACGATAAATGTACAGGAGCTGTTGTTGGGCAACAACCATTTGGCGGTGCCAGAGGAAGTGGTACAAATGATAAAGCAGGTTCGATGATTAACTTGTTACGCTGGGTTTCTCCACGTACCATTAAAGAAGTATTCGAATCACCTACCGATTATCGTTATGCCTTTTTAGGAGAAGATTAGTTGAGTATTTAGTATAAAGTATTTAAATAAAAAGTGAAGACCGCTGAGCAATCTGCGGTTTTTGTTTTTTGGATATTTTGAAAAGCAATAGCAGCACATTTATTAATGTTCGTCGGGCTTTCCACTAAATCTTTTTTGTTATCCAACCTTAAAAATTAAAATTTCCTTAACAAAAAAGTATATCGTTGCAATCCCGTTTAAAAACTCAGGTAAATACACCTAAATACCGTTGCATGATGTATAGGGTAACTTTGAAAGTTTTGTGCAAATAACTTCCATATTAAACCTACAGATCATCGTTATGCAGTTTTGGGAGAAGATTAGGAAACATTATTATATTCTTTTGCTGGTTTGGATTTGTAATCCAAATCCTAGAGTAGAGGATTTAAAATCATAAGTTGAGTAAGTCAGGAAAACATTCCTGATCAACAAAGATGAAGCTATGCCAAAGGCATCCGTTTGGGCAACTTTTTAAACTAATGCCAAATTTAACGCAGTGCAAAAAAACAAACAGACATCTCGTCGCTATGCTCACTCGATGTGACGACCGCCCGAACCGGCTCAAATCCGATAGCTATCGTATAAAAACTCGTGAAATATTACCCAAAATTTAAAAGTTTGGAACACTATACTTTAATCATAACCCCGACTGAAGCGTCAGCTCCCGTTAAGATATCAATCCTATCTTTGTTGGTACGAATTCCCCAGCCAACTTGCGTCCTTCCCACGTAGGTGGGAATCTTAAAGCAATAAATAGGCCCTTCTTTCGCATTACGATTTCCGTTTGCGCGGGAATGACGACCAGAACTACTAAATGCGAGTAATGACATTACTAATTTTCTAAAATTAGCTCACAAATACTTTGCTTAAACCAACGCTTTTAAGGACAGAACATGCAACAAACGATTTATCCATAAATCAGGATCCTCGAAAATCTAAATTTCAGCCTCTTAAAACCATCTCCTAAAAAAGCTGTTGTATTTATAAAGAACTACATCATGGAAAATAACAAAATAAAAAACGAAAATTTGGAAGATGATAAAATCGAAAATTCTGTAGATCAAACCAATATGCCCGATGGTTTAGTGCCACGGTTTCATAGCGATGAAAATACAGACCAAAATAAGGTAGAATCTGATGCTGGCTTTTTAGGAAAGAGCTTTGGCAAAGGCGATTTCGGATCAGAAGAAGCGAGGCAAGATGCCGAAAAAGGCAATAAAGGACACGCAGGGAATCAACCCTTTTCAGAAGAAAAATAAAAAAAGCTCCGATTTTACAATCGGAGCTTTTACGCTTATAAGATTTTGAATAAGATTACTCAGCAACTACTTCAAAAGGAACTTTAACTTTAACTTCTTTGTGTAAGTTTAAGTTAGCTACGTATTCACCAATCATTTTCGGATCAGTTTCGAAAGTAATACGACGACGGTCAACTTCAAAGCCTTTAGCTTTTAAAGCTTCAGCAATTTGGATGGTATTAACCGCACCAAATATTTTACCGCTTTCGCCTGCTTTAGCACCGATAGAAAGTTTAACATCAGCTAAACGTTCTGCGATACCTTCTGCATCTTTTTTAATTTTATCTTGTTTAAAAGCAGCTTGCTTTAAGTTTTCTGCTAAAACCTTTTTTGCAGAGGTTGTAGCTAAAATACCAAATCCTTGCGGAATTAAGTAGTTACGGCCATAACCATTCTTAACATTCACTACATCATCCTTCTCACCTAGTGATTTGATATCTTGTTTTAAAATAATTTCCATATCAATCTTCTATTTTAATTGGTCAGCAACGAAAGGTAACAAACCAATGTGGCGAGCGCGTTTAACAGCCTGCGCCACTTTACGTTGAAATTTTAATGATGTACCAGTTAAACGGCGTGGTAAAAGTTTACCTTGATCGTTAATAAATTTTAACAAAAAGTTTGCGTCTTTGTAATCAATATATTTAATTCCGTTTTTCTTAAAACGACAATATTTTTTACGGTTATCCTCTACTTTAGGGGCAGTAACGTATTGTATTTGTTCTCTTGCCATTACGCTGCAACCTCCTTAGTTTTTTTGTTAAATGCACCGCTACGCTTTTTCTCGTTATAAGCTAAGGCATGTTTATCTAACCTAATGGTTAAAAAACGAAGCACACGCTCATCACGTTTCAATTGTAACTCTAATTTACTAATCAAATCTCCCGGAGCACTATACTCGGTTAAGTTGAAAAATCCGTTTGTTTTTTTAGCAATCGGATACGCTAATTTTCTTAAACCCCAATTATCTTCATGGATAATTTCGGCTCCGCCATCAGTTAAAACTGCTTTGAATTTAGCCATAGCTTCTTTCGCAACATCTTCTGACAACAACGGGGTTAGAACGATAACAGTTTCGTACTGATTCATTGTTATAAAATTGTTTTTAATTTTTTAATCCTAATTAAATGCGGTTACTCAACAAGAGCTCCCTTTTTTTTTAGGAGGCACAAAAATAGTAATATATTTCTAAAAATCAAAGGTTTAATTATAAATAACCAACTTAAAACAACCAATTGAAATATTTTAAATTTTATGTATCATTACTTCCGCAAAATAAACCTAAATGAGCAAACTAATCGTAATTATTTTTATACTTTTTACAACACACGCTTTTGGGCAAGCGCTAACTATTAGGCCGATAAATTGCGTAATTAAAGAATCTGACAATAAAAAAATTGCAAGACTGTTAAATTACGAGCGTATGTTTTATAACGAGATTTTCGACACGGATATTAATTTTGATGTTCCGATAACTCTCAACATTTACGGAAAGATAAAAGATTTTAAGGCATTAAAACAGCAATATGAAATTCTTAAGTCGGCAGATGGTTTTTACGCAAGTAACGTAAACGAAGCTTTTTTATTTAAGAGTAGTGATTATATATCTATTTCGCTACACGAAGTCAGCCATGGTTTAATGCAATCGAACTTTAAAAACCCTCCTCGCTGGCTCAACGAAGGGATGGCAGAGTTTTTCGAAACTTTTGACTTTGATGAAAATGGCGATTTGTATTCATCTCCGCAACAACGCATTATTCAAAATATTAAAACAGGTATAGAATTGAAAGAGAAAAACAGATTACAAACTTTTTTTAGTTTAAATGCAAACAATTTTTACACCGAAGGCATTGCCGATAACTATAGTACCGCTTACAGCGTGATTTATTTTTTGGTAAAAACAAAAAATAGCGCAGCACTTACCAATATTGTAAAACTAATTAAACAGGGTAAAACCAGTGAAGATGCAATTTCCACTACGTTTGGCAGCTTTAAAAATTTCGAGGATGGTTATAAGCGGTTTTACTATTACGTAAAATAGCCTTTTAACGCACGTAACAGCCAATTTTTCAACATTCTAATTTTCAATCACCTCAAACCATAAAAAATTTCATATTTTCGTGCCAATGGAAAATTTTATTGTTTCGGCACGAAAATACAGACCGGCTACGTTTGAAACCGTAGTTGGGCAACAGCACATTACCGGAACACTAAAAAATGCTATTAAAAATAATCAGCTTGCACAGGCTTTCTTATTTTGCGGTCCGCGAGGAGTTGGTAAAACCACTTGCGCCCGTATTTTAGCAAAAACCATAAACTGCACCAATTTAACTGCAGATACCGAAGCCTGCGGCGAATGCGAAAATTGCATTTCCTTTCAAACAGGTCATTCTTTTAACGTTCATGAGCTCGATGCAGCATCGAACAACTCGGTTGATGATATTAGAAGCTTAACAGAACAAGTTAGAATACCACCACAAGCGGGTAAGTATAAAATTTATATTATTGATGAGGTTCACATGCTTTCGGCAAGTGCATTTAATGCATTTCTAAAAACTTTAGAAGAACCGCCACCTTATGCAATTTTTATATTGGCAACTACTGAGAAGCATAAAATTTTGCCAACTATTTTATCCCGTTGTCAGATTTTTGATTTCAACCGCATACAAGTAGAAGATATATCAAATCATTTAGTATCTATCGCAAAGCGAGAAGCCATTACTGTAGAAATTGATGGCTTACATATTATTGCACAAAAGGCCGATGGCGGTTTACGCGATGCGTTATCGATGTTTGATCAAATTGCCAGCTACTCAAACAAAAATATCACCTACAAATCGGTAATCGACAATTTAAATATTTTAGATTACGACTACTTTTTTAAAATTACTGAACACCTAACTACAGCCGAGGTTAGCCAAACCTTGCTCCTATTTGATGAAATTTTGAATAATGGTTTCGATGGAAATAATTTTATAAATGGGTTGGCGAGCCATCTTCGTAATTTATTGGTAGGTAAAGATGCATCTACCTTAAAACTTTTAGAAGTAAGCGAAAATATTAGGCAGAAATACTTAGAACAGGCAAAACAGACCGAACTTTCGTTTTTATTAACGGCGCTAAATTTGGCAAACATTTGCGATTTAAATTATAAAACCTCCAAAAATCAAAGGCTACAGGTAGAACTCGCACTGATTAAAATGTGCCACATTCGATCCGTCGTCCACCTTGCACAGCAACCTTTAAAACCTACATCAACCACAGCAACTGACCAAGATCAGGATAAAAAAAAAACTAATGTCGTAGCCCAGGAAGCTGAAAGCTTAAAGCTGAAAGCTGAAAGCGAAGGAAGTAAAGCAGCTGAAAGCTTAAAGCTCAAAGCTCAAAGCGAAGTAGCTGAAAGTGAAAAGGTTAAAGTGGCACTACCCGCTTCGGCGTCGTCTATTAGTATTAATATCCCGAAATCAAATTCTTTAAATACCTTAATTCCATCTTTAAATGATTTGGGGCGGGTTGCAAATGGCGATGATGATAATACGCCAAAAACCGTTACAGGCGAAGCCAGAGAAGCTTTTAATTATGATAAACTTTTAGAAATTTGGAACCGGTATATTCAGATTTTAAAAGATGCCGATAAAATTAACCTTTACACCATTCTTAATAATTTTGCACCAACGCTTAAAAGTGATGTGCTAATCGAAATTTCGGTAGAGAGCAAAACGCAAGAGCAACTCATTCAACAAGAGTCGGTAGAGTTAATGAACTTTTTAAGAAATGAACTCCAAAACTTTGCGATAGATATTATTTTTAAACAGGTTGAGCGTAAAATAGAAAACAGACTTTATGGAAATAGAGAAAAGTACGATTACCTGCTCGGCAAAAACCCTAAGTTAGACGATTTAAGAAAAAAATTTAATTTAGATATTAGTCCTTAAAAGGTTGCGAGTTGCGGGTTATAAGTTACGGGCTAGGAGAACGAAAAATATAGCATAAAAAGGTACGTAGCTGTAATTTTTAAGTTGGTGTTCAACCACGCGACACGCAACACAAAACTTATTTTTAGTTCTTAATTTGGCGCTCAAACAGACAACTCGTAACACATAACCCGTAACTTATTTCTTCTCTATATCATTAACAGGATAACCTTCCTCGTCTAAATCATCACGATCATCCTCAGGTGTTCGAGCCAAAATTTCATCTTCAGAACTTAATTTTACACTCTCGCCATTATCTACATGCATCCCTAATTCATCTAATTCGTCATCGGCAATTGCCTCATCTTTGGCATATTCATCGCCTACATAAGGGTTAGAATTATCGTAAGTCGAATCATCATCTTTAGCACCAGTTGCAACAGTTTCGTATCCCATTGGGTGATCATAGTCTTTGTTATCGCCTTTTACATCCAATTCGTAACTCTGCTTACGCTCATCAAATGATAGATTTTCGTTATTAATTTCACTATTTTCGGTAGTGGTGTGTATTTTATCGTTCGAGCCTTTATTTTCTTCGGTAGCCATAATTTTATCTCCTATTTTTATTCAATTATAACAAAGTATTGGACATATGGTTTGAGTTGTTGATGGTTATTGGATAAAATTTATTTGGGCGCCTGCCTGCCGGCAGGCAGGTGCCCCATTACCGAAGAGGTAAGGGGTCGGGCTATACGCTTCAAGTCCTCAACCGCAAAAAAGCGGTCTCCGGGCTTTCCACTACTATCCCTCACGCAAAAACTAAACCAACATAAAGCTTATAAATAGTATAGAAATACCGCAATGCAGAGATCAAAAAAAAGAGCTGGTCTTTTCGACTGTCACAAATTAATGCCTTTGGCAGAGTGTAGAGAAACGGAAAAGTCTCTTAAGTGTTGATAACATAGGTTAAAGATTTCTCGGCTTCGCTCGAAATGACGATTTTTTTTATATTACCTATCGGTTGGTATCCTCGCCAAACCGTAGAGCTGCGTCAAAACAGAATCCTCCCCCTGCGCCCTCCAAAGGGGGGAAAGCATGGTGCATAAATAAAAGTACGTCTAAATAATTCGAGCGTACTGATTGGTGAGGGCATCAACCGATAAAAAAACCAGAATCCTAGTACTGAATAAAATTGCTTATTGCTATAAGATTCCCACCTGCGTGGGAAAGACGTAGAGGCTAAATGGTTTTATACTCTTGAGTATTCAATAGAAGGTAATAACCCATAAAAAAGGCCCTCGATTTCAAAAAATCGAGGGCCTTGAAAATTCAGTTAATAATATTTTACAAACTTGCTAAAGCTGTATTTAAAGTCTCACTTGGGCGCATGGCTTTACTTACTGCATCAATATTTGGGTGATAATAACCACCGATATTTTGAGGCTTGCCCTGTGCGCCAATTAGCTCTTCGTTAATTTTAGCTTCGTTTGCTTTTAGGCTTTCAAACAATGGCGTAAATCTAGCTTTCAAATCTGCATCTTTAGTTTGATTTGCCAAAGCTTCTGCCCAGTACATTGCCAAGTAAAAATGAGAACCGCGGTTGTCAATCGTTCCTAATTTACGGCCAGGAGATTTATCCGTTGCCAAGAATTTCGCGTTTGCTTCATCCAGTGCATCAGCTAAAACCTGCGCTTTTGCATTGTTTTGAGTTTGAGATAAATGCTCTAACGAAGCTTGCAAGGCTAAAAACTCGCCTAACGAATCCCAACGCAAATAACCTTCGGCAATAAATTGCTCAATATGTTTTGGCGCAGAACCGCCAGCACCAGTCTCGAACAAACCACCACCACTCATTAAAGGTACAATAGATAACATTTTTGCAGAAGTTCCAAGTTCCAAAATCGGAAATAAATCTGTTAAATAATCACGTAGTACGTTGCCCGTTACCGAAATTGTATCTTCTCCTTTACGGATACGATCTAAAGTAAAATGTGTGGCTTGAATAGGAGCTAAAATGCGAATATCCAACCCTTCAGTATCGTGATCGGTTAAGTAATGTTTTACTTTAGTGATAATTTCTCTATCGTGCGCTCTATTTTCATCTAACCAGAAAACAGCTGGCGTTGCCGATAAGCGTGCTCTATTTACTGCCAATTTTACCCAATCTTGTATCGGTGCATCTTTGGTTTGGCACATGCGGAAAATATCTCCTTTTTGTACTTTTTGATCGAAGAAAACTTTACCATCTGCATCTGTTACACGAATAAGTCCGTTTGCTTTTGCCTGAAAGGTTTTATCATGCGAACCATATTCCTCAGCTTTTTGCGCCATTAAACCAACATTCGGTACAGATCCCATAGTGGTTACATCAAATGCGCCGTTTTTTTTACAATCATCGATCGTGGCGGTATAAACACCAGCGTAACAACGATCTGGAATTAAGGCCGTAGTATCTTGAGATTTACCTGCAGCATTCCACATTTGGCCAGAAGTACGTATCATTGCGGGCATAGAAGCATCAACAATCACATCAGAAGGTACGTGTAAATTGGTAATTCCTTTATCAGAATTTACCATGGCTAACGCAGGGCCGTTTTCTATTGCTTTGGCTAGCGCAGCTTCTACCTCAGCTTGTTCTGGCTGACCAGCAATTTTTGCATAAACATCGCCTAAGCCATTGCTGGTATCAACATTAAGTTTTTTAAATAAATCTGCATATTTTGTAAATACAGTTGCGAAGTAAACTTCTACAATTGCGCCAAAAATAAGCGGATCAGAAACTTTCATCATCGTTGCTTTTAAATGTGCTGATAATAATGTCCCGTTTGCTTTGGTTGCGACAATTTCTTTGGCCACAAATGCTTTCAAAGCAGTTAAACTAAGTGCCGAACTGTCTATCACTTCGCCAGCCTTAAGTGGCGTCAAACCTTTCAATTGGCTAACTGCACCATCTTCTGCAACAAATTCTATTTTAAATTGAGAAGCTTCGGTAAGCGTTACCGATTTTTCTGAACCATAAAAATCACCTTCAGTCATGCTGGCTACGCGAGTTTTAGAATCTGCCGACCATGCACCCATTGAATGTGGATTTACTTTAGCATAATTTTTAACGGCTTTTGGCGCTCTACGATCTGAATTACCTTCTCGCAAAACCGGGTTAACTGCCGAACCTAGTACTTTGCCATACTTGGCTTTAATCTCTTTTTCCTCATCCGTTTGCGCATTATCAGGATAATTGGGAATAGCAAAACCTTGTGCCTGCAATTCGGTAATGGCATCAACCAATTGCGGAATAGAAGCAGAAATATTGGGTAATTTAATAATATTTGCTTCTGGCGTTGTGGCTAAAGCACCAAGTTCTGCCAAAGCATCGCTAACTTTTTGTTCTTCTTTTAAATATTCAGGAAAGTTTGATAAAATCCTTCCTGCCAAAGAAATATCTCTAGTTTCTACATCAATACCTGCCGATGCCGTAAAGGCTTGTACAATTGGTAAAAGTGAATAGGTGGCCAACATTGGCGCTTCATCCGTTTTGGTATAGATTATTTTCGAAGTGTTTGACATATCAAATTGTTTTGTAAAAATTAAAATGAAATTAATTTTAGCACGATGGTTAAAATCGCCTAAAGATAAAATAATCATACGAATTAAGCAGTATGGTTTTTACTTTTGACGAGCAAATGTTAAAGAAAATATTATCTTAGGAGATGATTAATGCCAATGCCAGATTTTAAAAAACTATACTTTTTCGTTATTGTATCCCTATCTTCACTTTCTGTTTTTAGTCAGGATTTTTATGCAGATTGGAAATCATTTGTACCACCGAACAACTGGAAAATTGAATTTATAAAAGATTCGACCTTTAACTTTAACAAAAAAGTTGTTGGCAAACTCGTTCTTCAAAATGAATTGGACCCACAATTTGCAATTGAATACCAAATTTTTAACAGTTTAGAGATCGACAGTTTGTTTAAAGGACATGTTAAACAGCACCAAATATTATCGCCTTGCGTTACGAATATAAATTTTAGTGCCTTTGCTTACAAGGGATATTATTATTTGCCTGATGGTTGTAATGCCTGTAACACCAATAGGATTGGCGGATATAAGGTGAATAATAAAAATAAATATGGAAATTTAATGACTAATTGTGAACATTTGAACGCTACCATTTTGAAATTTACTACTTTAAAATATTAGCATGATAGAAAGCCATAATCTTATTTTAAAGCCGTTAAGCAGTAAACAGTTGACAAAATACCTTAAAAATGATGGATCTTTGGAAAAAGATTTACGCTTAAATAGAAGTCAGTACATTATTTCCAACAAAGTTGAGGAAGGTTTTGTTGAAAATATTTTACCTGATGTAAAAGATGCTGGCAAAAACCACCTTTTTACTTCATTGTGGGTAATTATTTTAAAAACTCAAAGCAAAATAATTGGCGACATTCATTTTTTAAGTTTACCAGATGTTGATGGCGAAATAGAAATTGGATACAGCACTTTTAAAGCATTTAGAGGCAAAGGTTACATGACTGAAGCAATAGCGTGTATTTTAGCGTGGGCTAAAAGACAAGATTTTGTTAAATCCATCTTCGCGCAAACTGCAAAAACCAATATGCCATCGTGGCGAATTTTAGAAAAAAATGGCTTTGAGAAAGTTGGGGACGATGAAAGTTTATTTAACTGGCGATTGATATTTTGATAATCCGTAACCTTACAAACGCTTAAAAATGATAGAACAATTGGCTGAAAGAAATGATCAAATAGAAACTCAATACCTAATTAGTACAACAAAATTTGTAATACTTTCTATTTTAACGCTAGGATTGTACGAATTTTGGTGGGTTTACAAAGCTTGGCGGTTTTTTCAAGAAAAAGAAAATTCTGGTATAAATGCTCCGTTAAGGACAATTTTGAGTATCGTTTTTTTAATGTCGCTGTTTAGTAAAATTAATAGTTATGCGCTTGATAAGGGAAACCCCAAAAAGTTTTATGCCGGTGTTGTATTTGTAAACTATCTCTTAGTAAGCCTTAGTGGTTTTTTGCCATTTCCATTTTTAATATTAGCTAACTTTTCGGTTTTTATGTTAATAACGCCTTTTAAAGCTTTAAATTTCGCAAAAAGACATTCGAAGACCGTTGCAAAAGTGAGACATTATTTGTTTTTCATTTTTTTTGATTTTCTCTTCGATTTTTCGTCGTTGTTTTTAGTTTTTCATCGAAAATATTAGTGTTAAACGAGGGTTTATCCCTCATTTT
>NZ_SJCY01000010.1 GCF_004354365.1 Pedobacter changchengzhani | reverse complement strand
AGTCTTCTTTTTTTTGTATTGTCTGTCAGTCACTGACTTTAAAATTCAGCTGGTCACTCTGTACTTGAATGCGTACTTCGTTATACCCGCTGCGCTACTTGACATCTCTTTTAAGAACTTGGCGACCTGGTGAGCCTCACGGCCGGTCTATATATATCTTCGGGTTCCAGTCTGGTAAAGTCTTGTTCGTCTCTACTTTGTTTCTTCCCGTTTCAATCTTGTTTTGTTCGCTCCGGTGACATCCGCCACACCAGCGTTTTTGTTTTTGTTTCCCACCCCTTTCGGTTGGGAGTGCAAAGGTAGAAAAATTTTTGTTACTTAAAAGAAAAAAATTTTATTTTTCCTTTTATTTTTCTTCAGCTTTTCACTTCTTTCCGTTCCTTCCGGACAGGGTTGCAAAGGTAGCAGTTATTTTCACAACTCCTAATTTTATTTTGAAATAATTTAAAGCTTTCTCTAAACTCCCCCATATCCGTTTTCTGTGCTCCAATTAATCAAAATCCAACTTTTCAACTTTCTGCCCTTCCTCCGAAGCGGGATGCAAAAGTAGAAAAATTATCCGTACATGCAAACAGGAAAGGGCATTATTTTGGAACAAAGGCGCTAAAGCCCTGTAAAACAAAAAGAAAAAATTTATCGGCCATGGTACGGGGTGGGAATTAGCGTTGGAGATAGCGTTTATAAAGCAGGTTAGAGGCGCGGAACCTTAGTGGGAAAAATTCGTGATATGGCCGAAATAGGCTCAAAGGGAAAAATAAAGTACGCTCTCTAAAAGGGACACCCCGGTCTGCGACCACCCCTCTGTTGAGGGGAATGCCCCTCAGATGGTATAAAAAACCTTATCGCTATGGAAGATTTGTAGATGAATGAATATAAATTGCCGTTATACTGTCGCTGGAAAAGGAAAACTGCGTTTTTTGTACTTTCCGTTGTTTTTAAACCCGATCGCAACGGAAAACCCGCAGGGCGAGGAACGAGCACGTGGATTTGAAGTGCAGAGCGGGACTGCTGGAATGGAAAAGCACAGAACCGAAAGTTTTCAAAAAACCAATTAATACTGGCCGGTACTTAATAAAACCAATGTGCAGGCTTCTACCGACTCTATATTATGCTGATCTAAAAGCTTTTCCAATTCGTAGTTTGCGGTGCCCGGATTAAAAATTACGCGTTTAGGCTTGGTTTTTAAAATATAATCGTGGTACTGAGACTGTAACGCTGGGCCGATATATAATGTAATGGTATCTATATCGGTATAAATAATTTCTGGTTTTTCAATTTTTACACCTGCAACTTCGCCATTCTTTATACCTACGTTAACAATTTCGTGATTAAACTTGGTTAACATATTTGCTGCCTTGTAAGCATAGCGAGTAGGATCTGGTGAGGCGCCGATGATTAACGTTTTTTTCATAATAAAAAGTGTTGGGTTATTTGAAATATAGCTATAAATTGAACATTGGGGTTTGAAAAAATTTTCGGCTATTTATTTAGGATGGCATTTGCGCAATTAATACCATCAATTGCTGCAGAAATGATCCCGCCGGCATAACCTGCACCTTCTGCACATGGGTATAAACCTAAAACTTGTGGGTGTTGCAAAGTTTCTTTATCGCGCGGAATGCGCACGGGGGAAGATGTTCTGCTTTCTACCCCTACCAAGATGGCTTCGTTTGTGTAGTAACCTTTAATTTTTTTTCCGAAAAGGGGAAGTGCGACCTTTAAACTGTCGGAGACGAAGTTTGGCAATATATTATCTAACATTGAGCTTTTTGTTCCGGGCAGATAGGAATTTTTTGGTAAATCGAGCGAAAGTTTGTTGTTTACAAAATCTACCATTCGCTGTGCGGGTGCAACAAGATTACCACCGCCAGCATTGAACGCAAGTTGCTCGATTTGTGACTGAAAATTTAGCATTCTTAATGGATCGTAGCCCAAAACATCATCTAAGGTTACTTGAACAACTGTACCTGAATTTGCAAATGGGTTATTTCGCTTTGATGGAGACCATCCATTTACCACAATTTCATTTTGACCGGTAGCACACGGCGCGATGATTCCTCCAGGGCACATACAAAATGAAAAGACACCCCTACTGCCGACTTGCTCTACCAAGCTATAGTATGCGGGTGGCAAAAACTCGCTTCGCTCTTCGGCATGATATTGTGCACTATCGATTATTGATTGTGGATGTTCGATTCTAACACCTAAAGCGAATGGCTTTGCTTCGATTAAAATGTTTTTTCGACTAAGCAATTCGTATACATCTCGGGCGGAATGGCCTGTGGCTAAAATAATATTTTCTGCAAGGTATTTGTCTTGAAAATTTACTTCAATACTCTTTACTTGTCCAAAATCGACAATTAAATCTGTCATTTGGCTATCGAAAAGCACTTCGCCTCCTGCATTTAAAATGGTTTCTCTAATTGCAGATATAATTCCGGGCAATTTGTTGGTGCCGATATGTGGCCGTGCATCAATTAAAATATCATTTTCGGCACCGTGGCTTACAAATACATTTAATACTTTATTAATATCGCCGCGCTTGTTGGAGCGGGTGTATAATTTACCATCAGAATAAGTACCTGCACCGCCTTCGCCGTAGCAGTAATTTGATTCGGTATTGACTACTCCTTCTTTATTTATGGCTGCTAAATCTCTTCTGCGTTGCTTTACGTCTTTTCCGCGTTCGATAATAATTGGTTTCATCCCATTTTCGATGCATTGCAAAGCGGCAAATAAACCAGCTGGGCCTGCTCCGATAATTAATACTGGTTTTGCATCAGCAACGTTAGGGTAATTTACATTGAAAATTTGCGGAATTATATCTTCATCGATAAAAGCATTGACTTGCAAGCGATAGATTACAGTTTTGGACCTGGCATCGATTGATCTTTTGAGGATTTCGAAAGCGTTTATGCGTTCGAAAGCTAAATTAAGCGCTTCGGCAAGTTTTTGTTTTATAATTTCTGATTGCTCGAGCTGATGAGGAAGCAATGTTATTTCGATTGTTTTTTGCATAGGTTGTCGGGTTTTTATCCCGATGATAAGCAAAGATAACTAAAAATACCTTGATTGTTTTTAGTAGGTAAAGCATTTGGAGAAAGTGCTTTTGGCTATTTTGGCTAAAGCCATCATTGTTTTAATTACTTATTCGTCGGTTGAAACCGACGGCAATGAATTAATCCCAAATAGAAAATAATAGATATTTTTCAAAAAAATAGTCAATTGAAACCCACGGCAATGAGCCAGCAACGAATAATAAATTTCAAATAGAATATATTAGATGCTGTCTAAAATATAATATAAACAAAAAGAGCTTCAGGAAACTGAAACTCTTTTAAATAAACTTTTGAGAACACCTATTATATATGTATAGCTCTATTATCGGTTGCTGCTAAAGCTGCTTCTTTTAATGCTTCGGTATAAGTTGGGTGAGCATGGCAAATACGTGCAATATCTTCTGCAGATGCACGGAACTCCATAGCAATTACAGCCTCTGCAATTACATCCGCAACGCGCGGGCCGATCATGTGCACACCCAAAACTTCATCTGTAGAAGCATCGGCCAATACTTTTATAAAGCCATCGGTATCCATGCTTGCTTTTGCGCGTCCACTTGCTTTGAAAGGAAATGATCCAGCTTTGTACTTAATTCCTTTTTCTTTTAATTGCTCTTCTGTTAAACCAACGGAAGCTACTTCGGGCCAAGTATATACAACGCCGGGAATTAAGTTGTAATTGATATGTGGTTTTTGTCCGGCAATTGTTTCGGCCACATACGTACCTTCATCTTCAGCTTTGTGTGCCAACATGGCGCCTGTAATTACATCGCCTATGGCATAAATACCTTTAACAGATGTTTCTAAATGTTCGTTAACCGGAATTTTTTTGCCTCTTTCTTCAACAGTTATTCCGATTTTATCTAAACCTAATCCTTCTGAATAAGCGGTACGCCCAACTGCAACGATACAGTAATCAGCATCTAAACTAATACTTTCTCCTTTTGGGGTTTCTGCGGTAACTGTTACGGTTTTGCCGTTATTTTTAGCGCCTGTAACTTTATGCCCCATATAAAACTCCATGCCTAAAGTCTTCTTTAAAACACGTTGAAGTTCTTTACCCAACCCAGCATCCATAGTAGCGATGATAGAAGGCATAAATTCTACCACAGAAACTTTTGTACCTAAACGTGCGTAAACGGAACCTAATTCTAAACCTATAACACCACCACCGATAACAACCATTGTTTTCGGTACTTCTTTAATATTTAAGGCTTCTGTTGAGGTAATGATGCGTTTTTTATCAATTGGTAAAAATGGCAAAGTGGTTGGTTTTGATCCTGTGGCAATAATTACATTTTTTGCTGATAAAGTTTCGGTAGAACCATCTGCTTTAGTGATAAGCACAGTGTTTTTATCTACGAAAGAACCAACACCTTCGAATGAATCTATCTTATTTTTTTTGAATAAGTAAGTAATTCCAGCGGTATTTTGCGCTACAACATCGTCTTTACGAGCGATCATTTGCGGCATATTAACCTTAAGGTTTTTTAGTTCTATTCCGTGAGTGGCAAATGTATGTGCGGCATTATGGTAATGTTCTGAAGAATCTAACAGCGCTTTTGATGGAATACAGCCTACGTTTAAACATGTGCCTCCAAAAGTTTTATATTTTTCGATAATGGCAGTTTTTAAACCTAACTGAGCACAACGGATTGCGCCAACATAACCACCTGGACCTGAACCTATAACAACGACATCGTATTGCATAATATTATGATAATTTTTGATTGCCCAAATGTAGGGAAAAAAGCGGAAAGCTTAAAGATTAAAGCTGAAAGACTAAAGACCAAAGCTGAAAGACTAAAGCGCAAAGCTGAAAGACTAAAGACTAAAGCTGAAAGACTAAAGCGGAAAGCAGAAAGCAGAAAGACTAAAGATTAAAGCGGAAAGCAGAAAGGCTAAAGAAAGCCAATATGCTCTTCAAAGCCCCTTTGGGGTTTGGGGAATTAAGGAATTACCTCAAATAGAAAAAATTGTTGGGTTTGATTTTTTGCAAAATTATTATCGACGCAAAAAACTAAGGTATTGTTTCCATTAGGGAGTTTTGGCCCGAAGGTTATCCCTTCAATGTTATCAATATGCATATTAAGTGTATCGAAATTAAAAAGCAATTTCTTTTTTAGAGGTTGTGGTGGGTTTGTAATAAATGATGGGTTATTGATTTCATTTTCTGCACCCTTTAAGTTTACCAAATACAACCTAACAAATGTTTTATCATCGTAACCTTTTGCCCAAGCGCGTTCAATAACAAGTAAAGTATGATTGTTTATCGCTAAAATTTCCGAAATTCCGTTTACATTCCAAGAATTTTCCATGGTAGGCTGAACAGGCATTGCATCTAAATTGTAAGCATATTGTGCTGTGTTTTTCTTGGTTTTTACATCGAATTTTAAAATTCTAGTAAGAGCCTTATCAAATTTATACGCCGACTTAGGGCCATCTTGATAAAGCGGTTCTTCTACGCTGGCGTACAATGTTTGGTAATTATCGGCAAAAGATAAACCTTCGAATACTGAGTTTTTTCTAAATCCAGTTTCTTTTTTCGAAACAACAAATCCCGCGGGCAAAGGAATGGTGTCTAAAAATTTCCCTTCGGTAGAAATAAAAGTTAGCGCTGGCTGTACTAAGGTGGTGTCGGTTGGCCTAAACAAACGCTCGCCCTCGTTGCCCCAAATTAGGTTTCCACTTTTTGGGTTGTAACGAAGCGATTCGCCATCTGCTTTTGAATTTACCCCAAATTTATATTTAGGATATTTTTTTTCGCTTTGTTGAAGAAGAAATTTAACACCCGTAAATTTCACCGTATCTATTTTATTCTCTTTGATGTCAATTTTAGCAGTATATATTCTCGCTGGACTAAACTGAGAAGGATCATCCGAAATTAAATAATATTGATTGTTTTTAAAATCGTAATCAATTCCTGATAAACCGCCAATAACAGTATTTTTAAAATGAATATTAAGCGGAATTACGTACTCACTTAAAAACTTAACAGAAGAAACTGTAGCCCCTTGCTGATTAAGTGACGAATTCCTTATTGTGGAGCAAGAAAAAAAAACAGAAATAAGTGAGAGAGAGCAGATGTTGAACTTAATAACCTTCAAAATATTTTTTTTTAATGATATGTACCAAAACTATATAATTTGCACTCATAATAAAATTCAAAATGATTATTTAGTGTAACTTTTTAATCTCTTAATAAAAAAAAGAGGCTTAAAATTTATGATAAACCAAAGCCTCTTCCTTTAAAATGTGCATTATAACTTTCCGATCACTCGATAACTAATTGTAGAACCATCCACTACCTCTTCGTAATAAACTTCATCTGGCGATACAAAATATTTATCATTTTTAATAAAAACTTCACGGCTACCTTCAGGAAGTTGATTAATGATATCCCCTATTTGATGTGTATCAATAGGGCCGTCGCTTGTTTTTAAAACGCCATTCTTACCGGCAACTATATACACGGATTTTCCATCTGCATTTACGCCTTGCGTATAATAAACTCCTTTATATTCGTAGTAATCAACACCGTTAATATTCACTAAACTTGCTTCCGTAGGTAAATTTGGCACTTCTGCTCCAACGGGTGGCACTACAACTTGGTAATTGTTATTATATTGGCGGTAAAATAATCCTCCTGAATAGTAATATTGATTTACACCTAGATAAAAAGGATAATATCCATACGGTAAAACGTTTAATCGAAAACCGATAAATGGGCGGTAATAATTATAATAACCATAATATGATCTATTATAAAAACCATAAGAACGATAATTATAACTTGGGCGATAACCATAACCATGGCGATAGAACTGTCTGTTATATGGATAAGCCGATCTACTTCCTCTTATTCTTTGTGGATATGATCCGTATGATTGACGAATAGCACTTTGCATTCTTGTTGGCGAATACCCTCTCGATGGTGCAACTTGGCTACCTCTTTGTGGGCGTGATGGCGGTGCTGACTGCGATTGTCTGGGCGCGGTAGAACCACCACGGCTTGGTCGCTGAGCAAATAAATTTTCTGCACTTAAGCCAATCATTAAAGTACTGAGTACAAAAATGATAAATCCTTTATATCTTACCTTTTCCATTTTTTTAGGTTTAACTAATTATTAAGACGTTAGAATAGTGTTAAAGATTAACGGTAAAGTTAATTAAAATGTATTTTCTAATAAAAATGACATTTGTGGGGAATTGACCATTTAAAATCTATTCAGATTTCCTGTAAATTAAAGATTCTTGATGTGGGACGTGTTTGAGATGACAAAGAGTAGTTTCCAATACAAAATATTAATGATGAGGAATTTAGCTGACTTTAATAAGGATGAAATACAACTTGATGTATTTCAAAGGAAAAATCATATTTATCGGCTTAGACTGGCTTAAACGAACAAATTAAAATTTCTTTTTAAACTTGTGCAACTTTTTTGCTTTGGTATCGTCTTATAACGAAGGCTATCATAAATGATAATTAAACTGAAGCTTGAAAATTTATTTACTAAACACAAAAAAATGAAGAAAACGATTGGTATTTTATTTGCAGTACTACTATTAGCTACATCCGTAAACTTAAAGGCAAAAAGTTATACAGAAAATAATTTTGTTAAAGTTGCAAACGATGAAAGAACAGTAGACGAGTTTAACGGCATAGCTGCAACAGGCCCAATAACTGTTGTGGTAACCATCGGCGATAAGCAGGGTTGTAGATTAGAAGGCGATGCAGAAGCAATAGCCACTATAATAACTGAGGTAAAAGGAAATATTTTAATTATTCGTCCGCAAACAAGCGTAATGAGTTGGTCTAAAAAATATGAAGATAAAAAAGTTACTATTTATGTTTCGGCTACAGAACTTGCTAGCTTAACCATGAGTGGTTCGGGCAGTATGGTTGTAAATGGGAAAGTAACTACGGGTAGCTTAACCGCAAACTTAAGTGGATCGGGCAGTTTAAAGCTAAATGCTGATGTGGACGATCTATCATGTGTAATGAGTGGTTCGGGAAGTGTAAATATTGCTGGGACTGCAACAACCGCGAATATATTATTGAGCAGTTCGGGTGCCTTTAAGGGCAACAATTTAACTTCGGAAAATGTAACTGCAAAAATTAGTGGCTCTGGCACAATCACCATCAAAGCAAATAAATCTTTAGGTGCTTTAATTAGCGGTTCTGGACACGTAAACTATTCGGGCAATGCCACCGTTGAGCAAACAGTGATTGGTTCTGGTAGGGTTAGAAAGATTTAACTTTTTTTTATTTATAAATTTTTAAACGCTTGTAATTTTTACAAGCGTTTTTTTTATTGATAAAGTGGTATTAATTTATCTTTTTAAGTAAAGAATTTAACAGAAATTGGCAATTTGAGAACTAAAAGCTTACTTTTATCGCAATCAAACAGCTTCATTCGTTCACAATCATAAAGATGATTATGCATACTTAGTTGAGTTTTCAAAAATTTATTAATTTAAGGCGCAAAAATTAAATAGTAATGCACTTATTATCAAACAATTATAATGTATTTTGAACTAATTAGTCATCGGTAGTGAACATTAAATGAATTAAAATAATTAGAAACATTAACTTAAACTACAAATAAAGCAATCGGACTAAACTTGGTATATTCCATATTTAAGTACGAAAACAATCGAAATAATATGATGTCACAAATTAATTTGTACTACCCACTTTGGAAAAGGTACCTACCTGTTTTTGCAATACAATTAAAAAAAGCATTATCAGAAGAACAAGAAATTAACTTTACAAAATCAGATTTCCATAATCTTGGTAACAGAAACAAATCGGATTATAGTTTTAGCTTAGAGATTGAAAACGGTAAAGTGAAAAATAATATCTCGGGCTCGGCAGTGGCAAGAGATTTATATGATCTTTTAATTAGCGATGCTAAAACAAAAGAACTTTTGCAAGGCAATCATTTTAAATTTAGTTTGGGGAAAGCTTATATTTTAAAAATTGTTTCGTTAAAAGCGAATAACGTTTAGGCGATATTTCAGTTAAGATTATGTTTTAGCTGAATTACTTTAGATAGATTATTTTAGTGAGAACGAATTAAAAAAGTCCATTGACAATTTAGCCAATGGACTTTTTTTATGCTAATTTTAATGCCATTAATCTATTTTTCAAAATAAGTTAAGCAACAGCTGCAGGGCGATTATTTTCTATTTTTAAAAGATGATAAAATAAGCTCAGCGATTAAATTCTAAAACTGGAAACCAATTACAGTCATATTTTCTAAATAATTTATTTTCTGACTCGCTTTATCCAGATCGTCCCACCCGGTTGTATGGATTTTTGACAGATTTGTTGCCCCGATTTTTGTAGTATTTTGAAGATAAACGTGTCTCCATACGTAAAACTTCAATCCCATTTTTGCTGATAAACCATAGCCTGCAATATTCCAATGGTTATTTCTTCCCAAACCAAAAAGCCTAACATCCGATCTAGGAATCATTAAACCGCCACCTAAACCAGTTTCTAAAGTTAATGATGTGTTTCCGCCTGGTGCAACCCAAATATCGTCATATCTTTCTACTTCGATGTTCGCATAATTAAACCCATCAGTATGTTCAAACGTTAACATGCTTTCCTTAACATTAATTGTTTGCCCATTATAATCGCCAGCTAAAGCGCCCGTCGAAACATTTTCTGGTGTAATATTTGCGCCAATATGGCCCGTAATTGCTACATTTTGAGGAATATCCATTACGTATTTCATGTGATCCCAACCAATGGAAACACTGTAATTATCTTTAATAAAATAACCAAAGCGAATATCGTATTGTGGCACAGAAATTAAACCTGGATTAAGGTAAGCCCAACTTAGTGGCGATTGCCGATCGTGAGCAACTACATCTTTTAACGTAAAATCGTAATTAGGACCTTGAAAACGAATATCGCTTTTATTATACCAAGAATTATTATATCCCCAGTGAAAATAAAAATCTCCTTTACGCGAAAAACTTCTTTTATGTTCTGGATTGAAAATACTTTTAGAAACTGTACCATCAGATTTGACCGTAATCGTTTCTTGCGCCTGAATATGAATTGCAAAAAATGTGATCGCGATAAGTATGTATATTTTTTTCATTGGATGCAAAGGGAACAAAAAGTTATAGCATTTGCAACATCTTTAACATTTAAAAGTACAATAAACAAATTGTATTATTCATTATCGATTAATATGCTAATAGCTTTAAAACAAAAAAAGCCTTAACGAATTAACATTAAGGCTTCCTTATAAAAATATTGTAATTAAATACCCAACAATAAACGTGCAGGATCTTCTAAAAGTTGTTTAACACGAACCAAGAAACCAACAGATTCTCTTCCATCGATGATTCTATGATCGTAAGATAAAGCTAAATACATCATCGGACGGATTACAACTTCTCCTTTTTCTGCAATTGGGCGCTCAATAATATTGTGCATGCCTAAAATTGCCGATTGAGGTGCATTAATAATTGGTGTTGACATCATCGAACCAAAAACACCACCGTTGGTAATGGTAAAGGTTCCACCAGTCATTTCTTCAATCGTTAACTTACCATCGCGTGCTTTTAAAGCCAAAGCCATAACCGATTTTTCAATTTCGGCCAAAGTCATACTTTCCGCATTGCGGATAACAGGAACTACTAAACCTTTCGGTGCAGAAACCGCGATAGAAACATCAGCAAAATTGTTAAATACAATTTCTTCGCCTTCAATACGTGCATTTACTGAAGGAAAATCTTTCAGTGCTTCGGTAACAGCTTTAGTGAAAAAGCTCATAAAGCCTAACCCAACACCGTATTTCTCTTTAAACTGATCTTTATATTTTCCGCGTAAATCCATAATAGGCTTCATGTTCACTTCGTTAAAAGTGGTTAACATGGCCGTTTCATTTTTTACGGTTACTAAGCGTTTTGCAACTGTTTTACGCAAGGGCGACATTTTCTCACGGCGTTCAGAACGTGCGCCTGCCACTACTGGAGCAGTTACTGCTTTCGGAGTTTCCACTTTCGCCTTTGGACTTTCCGCTTTCTCAGCTTTAATTGCATCATCTTTAGTAATACGTCCATCAACACCTGTGCCTTTTACAGCATTTGCCTCAATACCTTTTTCTGAAAGAATTTTGCCCGCAGCTGGCGATGGCGTTCCCGATGCGTAACTATCTCTACTATTTTCAGGAGTCGGGGCACTCGCTTTATCGGCAACAGACACTTCAGCTTTCGGACTTTCGGTATTTTGACTTTCCGACTTTCCTTCACCTTCTTCAATTTCACATACAACTGCACCAATCGCTAACGTATCACCCTCTGCAGCGATAATTTTTAAAGTTCCAGCTTTTTCGGCTGTTAACTCAAAAGTTGCTTTATCCGATTCCAATTCCGCAATGATTTCATCCATTTCAACAAAATCACCATCTTTTTTAATCCAGCTGGATAAAACTACTTCAGTTATCGACTCTCCAACAGGTGGAACTTTTATCTCTAAACTCATATTTCTTTTTTTTTCAAGTTTGAGGTTGAGGTTAAGGCCAAGATTGAGTTAACCTTCACCTAAGCCTCAGCCTTATTTTTAGTCTATTTGAATCAATGTTTTGGTCGCTTTTTTAGCGATTTCTTTTACTTCTTCGGTTAATTTTACCGCTAAAGCCTTTGCTAAGATATACGCCTGTTGGTTTGCGTGTTGCTTAGCAAAACCTGTTGCGGTACTGCTGCTTTCTCTTCTCGAAATTACATCGATACCTTTTAAAGCTGTTTTGTATAACCGGCGGAACAAGTACGGCCATGCGCCCATATTTTCTGGCTCTTCTTGTACCCAAAATATATCTTTAGCGTTTTTATACTTGGTTTTAATCGCTTCCATTTGAGTTATAGGTGTAGGGTATAACTGCTCTACACGAACGATAGCAACATGTTTTAATTTGTCTGCCTGTTGTTTTTCTAACAACTCGTAATATATTTTGCCACTACAAAAAAGTACACGAGTAACCTCAGCCACTTTAACGTTCACATCATCAATAACCTCTCTAAAACCACCTTCGGTAAATTCTGCTAATTTTGACACACACGCCGGATGGCGCAATAAACTTTTTGGCGTAAAAACAATTAACGGCTTACGGAAATCGCGCTTAAATTGGCGACGTAAAACATGGAAAAAGTTTGCTGGCGTAGTACAATTTACAACTTGCATGTTGTAATCTGCGCAAAGTTCCATAAAACGCTCAATACGTGCCGATGAATGTTCAGGGCCTTGACCCTCGTATCCGTGAGGCAACAACATTACTAAACCATTTTCTCTTTGCCATTTTGTTTCTGCACTTGCCACATATTGATCGACAACAATTTGCGCTCCATTAAAGAAATCGCCAAATTGTGCTTCCCAAATGGTTAAAGCATTAGGGTTTGCCATTGCGTAACCATATTCAAAACCTAAAACGCCATATTCCGATAGGTGAGAATTGTAAATATCAAAAGTCGCTTGTTGATCGGAAATGTTACAAAGTGGCACATATTCTTCTTCACTATCTTCTAAAGTTAAAACTGCATGGCGATGTGAAAATGTACCTCGCTCAACATCTTGGCCACTTAAACGCACACGTTTACCTTCTGATAAAATTGTACCGTAAGCCAATTGTTCGCCCATTGCCCAATCGAAAATATGCGTATCGTTCACCATTTTCGTGCGCTCAGCAAATAATTTTTCAATTTTCTTGAAGAATTTTTTATCTGCTGGTAAAGTGGTTATTCTCTTCCCAATTTCTAATAAGGTAGATTTTTTAACAGAAGTATTTGGCGAAGTTTCGAAATCTTGGGGCGTTGCCATCCTAAGATCAGACCATGCGCCACCAAATTTCACTTCGTTATTACCTGCAACATACTCTTTGGCTTCATTTAATCGCTCTTGCAAAATCCCGCGGAAATCTTTTTCCATTTCTTTCGCAAATCCATCCTCCAATTTACCCTCTTTGTTTAACTGATCGATATAAATTTCCCTAGGATTTGGGTGTTTCTCAATAATCTTATACAATAAAGGTTGCGTAAATTTTGGTTCGTCAGATTCGTTATGACCAAAACGGCGGTAACATAAAATATCGATAAAAACATCATTTTTATACTTTTGACGGTACTCCATTGCCAAATTAATTGCATAAACCAACGCTTCTGCATCATCTCCATTTACGTGGAAAACTGGCGATAAAGTTACTTTCGCAATATCGGTACAATAAGTACTTGTACGTGCATCTTTATAATTTGTAGTAAAACCAATTTGATTATTAATAACCAAGTGAATTGTACCACCAGTTTTATAACCATCAAGCCCTGCCATTTGAAGCACTTCGTACACAATGCCCTGACCAGCTACTGATGCGTCGCCATGAATCAAAATTGGCGCTAAACGACTGTTGTCGCCACCATATTTAAAATCGATTTTTGAACGACTCATCCCTTCCACAACCCCATCAACAGTTTCTAAGTGCGATGGATTTGGGCATAAACTTAAGTGAACGTTTTTGCCAGAAACGGTAGTTACATCTGTGGAGTAACCTAAGTGATATTTAACATCCCCACCAAAAGGTGTTTCAGGATTGTAGCTTTTACCTTCAAATTCTGCAAAAATATCTTTGTAAGTTTTCTGCATAATATTGGCAAGTACGTTTAAACGACCACGGTGTGCCATTCCGATTACAAATTCTTCGATACCTAATTCTGCTCCTTTTTCGATAACAGAATCTAAAGCTGGAATTAGCGCTTCAGCACCTTCTAAAGAAAAACGCTTTTGGCCTAAGAATTTTGTACCCAAGAAATTTTCGAAACTTACTGCTTCGTTTAATTTTTTAAGGATGCGCTTTTTCTCATCGATAGAGAAATTTGGCGTATTACGCGTACTTTCCATTTTTTGTTGAATCCAGTTCAACACTTCCGGTGTACGTAAAAATTTATATTCTGCACCAATAGAGTGCGCGTAAGTTTGCTTTAAAAAGGCTACAATATCTTTCAACTTTGATGCGCCAATGCCAATTTCTACGCCAGAATTAAAAACAGTTTCTAAATCTGCCTCTGATAACCCAAAGTTTTCTAAATCGAGTGTTGGCAAATGCTTACGTCTTTCGCGTACGGGATTTGTATGTGTAAATAAATGACCGCGACTGCGATAGCCATCGATCAGATTTAAAACATTAACTTCTTTTAAAAAATGTTCTGGAGTTTCAACTGAAACTGCGGACGATTCTGATTCCCTTCCAAAATCAAAACCTTCGAAAAACTTTTGCCAACCAAACTCAACTGATTCAGGATCTTGTTGGTAAGATTGGTATAAAGAATCTATAAATTCGGCGTTTGCGCCATTAAGATAAGATAAACTACCCATTATTAATTGTTTACTATAAGCATTACAAAACTATAACTTTACCTTATATAAACAGCAAAAAAGCTAATAAAATTGTGATTTTATGAAATAAAAATGCACATCGGAACAATGAAAGAATTATTAAAATTTTCGGCACTGCAAAAAACCAAAAAACAGAGATAAAATTCGCACTTTCTCGGTTAAAATTTGGTTAAGACATTCAAATTCTCATAAACAAAAATTACCTAAGATGCCCAATAGGTTACGTAATCACCTTTGGGATCGATAATTTTAATGCTCTTTTCAAAGTTATAATTGGTTTTAGCTTTTTGGTCGTTTCCCAAACCTGCTATTTGTACCCAGTTACCCCAATTACTGGCCGGATTATAATCTATTAATCGTTCTTCGAAATACGCTGCGC
Organism: Pedobacter changchengzhani; assembly: GCF_004354365.1. Taxonomy (GTDB): domain Bacteria; phylum Bacteroidota; class Bacteroidia; order Sphingobacteriales; family Sphingobacteriaceae; genus Pedobacter; species Pedobacter changchengzhani. The sequence continues at coordinate 125,587 of NZ_SJCY01000010.1, read as the reverse complement.
CAAAAATCCAGTTTACTTTCAAATTATGAATTAAGCAAAGTGCCGCAGCTTGCCTAGCCATATTAGAAATAAACCCAGTTTTGTTCAGTTCGGTCATTACTGCATCTACCACAGGAAAACCAGTTGTTCCATTTTTCCAATTTTCTAAATTTTCGCCTTCATTTTCAGCAACCACATGTACATCTTTAGAAAAACCTTGGGGCTTAAAAAAGGTGTTGCCATATTTTTTAAACATAAAGCGAAAATAATCCCTCCAAAGCAACCCTAATAAAACATGATTGAACATTGTTTTTGTATGTGGAATATGCTCTGTTTTTTTAATTTCCCAATATACTTTTCGCGGAGACAAACAACCCATTGCCAGCCAGGCAGAGAGTTTAGAGGCGAAAATTATTCTTTTCGAGGTTGGTGGCAATTGCATTTCATCAATAACTTTCTGCAGATGTAGCAAACCTTCTTCCTCCCCACCCGTAAAATCGAAATCAGAACGCTCATCCTTTTCAGGATCTATAATGCCCAACGCATCCAAACTTGGTAAATTTCCCCAATCAGAAAGTTCAGCAACATTTACTTTTTCTGGCGCAACAAAACACGGTTTTATAATCGCATCTCGCTCAACTTTCTTTTTAAACTGATTAAAAGCATCAGGAATGTCCTTAACAGGGAAAGGTAAATCTTCCTTATTGTACAAAGTATGGCCAATAAAATGCTTTAAATTAATGCGGTACTTCCACAAGCCATTTTCTACTAAACTAGATATATGGGTTTCTTCTGAGGCAACCTCGCGGTGATGATACACTTCGCTAATTTGATACTCATTCGCAATTTGAGGGATAATATCTTCTGGCTTACCCGACAAAATGAGTAAATTCCCTCCGATTTTTTTTAAGGAATCTCGTAAAGCAGTAACACTTTCTAAAATAAACTTCGCCCTTATGCTTCCAGTTTTATTGGTGTTGTACTTAGTTTTATCAAATAATCGATGATCGACTACATAAACTGGCAAAATAGAATCCGATTTAGAAATTGCCTCAAAAAGTACTTCGTTATCATGTAAACGAAGATCATTTCTAAACCAGACTAGGATTTTTTTTGACATTTTATGTGAGAAACAAAGATTAGGAGTGACTACAATATTAACCACTTTTTTGATCGATAACAACATCAAAAGCAATATTTACAAATCGGCAACAAAATAGGCCCCACTTTCGCGATATTCAATTTAAAAATATGGCATAAACCATCCATTTTTAAAATAAAGTGCATAACGTCGAGTTTGTTTTGTTAATATATTTTGCTAAATGTAATTGCCTACTGAAACCCTTTTCTATCTTTATTGTTTTAACAAATAATGGCAAAAAAAATATTGATTACTGGCGCAAGTGGACTTGTAGGTACTGCATTAAAAAAACAGTTATTGGCACAAGGTAATGAAGTAAATACACTTTCGAGAAGGCAAACCGATGAACCTAACAATTATGTTTGGAGCGTAGAAAAACAAGAAATTGATGCCAATTGCCTTAAGGGTGTTGATGCAGTTATTCATTTAGCAGGCGAACCTGTTGTTGATAAAAAATGGACCGAAGATCGAAAAAAATCGATTATTGATAGTAGAGTTCAATCCACATCTTTAGTGCTAAACGCAATTAAAAAATCGGATTCTCATCAAATCAAATCATTTATAGCTGCATCTGCAGTAGGCTTTTATGGCGATTGTGGCGATGAAATTTTAACCGAAGACACTGAAGTGGGTTATGGCTTTTTAGCCGATTGTTGTAAGCTTTGGGAAAATGCTGTTGATGAGGCAAACAAATTGGGCTTAAGAGTTGTAAAACTTAGAACAGGGATTGTACTTAGCTTAAAAGGAGGTGCGCTGCCTCAACTTGCCACGCCAGTAAAATTATTTGTAGGTGCAGCTTTAGGCACAGGAAAACAATGGGTGCCGTGGCTACATATAAATGATATGGTGGACATGTACATAAAAGCAGTAGAAAACCCTAGTATGTGTGGAGCTTACAATGCCTGCGCACCTTATCCTATAACAAATGAAACCCTAACAAAAGCATTAGCAAAACATTTTCATAGACCATACTGGCCAATTAAAGTGCCAGAATTTTTACTTAAAACCTTAATGGGCGAACGATCAGACGCGATTTTGATGAGTAGCAATACTTCTGCACAGCATATTTTAGATGCAGGATACCAGTTTCAGTTTATTAAGTTGGAGGATGCGATAAGGGAGTTGTACCCCCCAACCCCTGCCTGTCCGGCAGGCAGGCCCTAAAGGGGGAGCTGAAAAGCAGGGTGGACAAACCACTACCTAGAGCGCGAGTGGAAAAGCGTGGTGGAAAGAGCGATAAGTAAGAAAAAATATAAAATTTCACATGAACAATAGAATGGAAAAGTCCCCTTCAGGGGATTTAGGGGTAAGTTCCCCTTTAGGGGCGGAGGGGTTAAAAAATAGAACGGGAGAGTCTCCTTCAGGGCCTGCCTGCCGGACAGGCAGGGATTTAGGGGTTACGATTTGCTGGTTGCGCCGAGATTTGCGTTTACAAGACAATGCTGCGCTTTACCATGCGCTTAAAAGTGAATATCCAGTACTCGTGCTTTTTATATTCGACAAAAATATTTTAGACAAACTTAATAAGGAGGATGATAGAGTTACCTTTATTTATCAAACATTGGAGGATATTAAAGTACAATTACAGGCCAACGGCTCTGATTTATTAATCAAATACGGTAATCCGGAAGAGATTTGGCCTGATGTATTAAAACAGTACACCGTAAAAGAAGTTTATATTAATAATGATTATGAACCTTATGCTAGAGAGCGCGATGATAACATGGCCGAGTTTTTAGCGAGTGAAAATATAATCTTCAAAACATATAAAGACCAAGTCATTTTTGAGAAAAATGAAATTTTAAAGGCTGATAAAACACCCTATACCGTATTTACTCCTTTTTACAATCAATGGTTTGCTAAACTGAATAGCTTCTATACCAAAGCCTATCCAACGGAAAACTATTTAAACAATCTATTGCAGACTGAGCGCTTTTCTACACCAACGCTACAAGAAATGGGCTTTGAAAAAAGCAGTTTAGATTTCCCAAAAATTAGCTATACCGATAAATTGGCAACTTACGCGGAGAAGAGAGATTACCCTGCTTTAGAAGGCACAACACATGTTGGCTTGCATTTACGGTTTGGCACGCTAAGTATAAGAGAAGCTGCACAAAAGGCTATTGAAGAGAAATCTTATATATGGTTAAAAGAATTAGCTTGGCGAGAATTCTACATGACGATTTTATGGCATTTTCCTCATTCGGCATCTGGCTCTTTTAAAAAACAATACGATAAAATACAATGGCGAAATAATGAGGACGAGTTTAAAGCTTGGTGCAGAGGCGAAACCGGTTATCCAATTGTTGATGCTGGTATGCGCCAACTTAACCAAACTGGCTGGATGCACAACCGAGTACGGATGATTGTTGGTAGTTTTTTAACCAAACATTTGCTAATTGACTGGAGGTGGGGAGAAACCTATTTCGCTGAAAAACTTTTAGATTATGAGATGGCAAGTAATGTTGGCGGTTGGCAATGGGCATCAGGATCAGGAAATGACGCTGCGCCATATTTTAGAGTTTTCAATCCAGAACTTCAAACTAAAAAATTCGACCCAGAATTTAAATACATTAAAAAGTGGGTGCCAGAATTTGGGACAAAAAAATATGCCCAACCAATAGTTGAGCATAAATTTGCACGAGAAAGAGTGCTTAAAGTTTATAAAGAAGCGTTATCTTAATTGGTAACGCTTACAATTTCAATATCAAAATCCAATATTGCATTAGACGGAATGGTTTGCGCACCAGTTACCTGGCTAAAACTTCCTGCTGTTCCGTAACCTAAATCAGAAGGGATAAAAATTCTCATTTTACCCCCAGCTTTAAGATTTGTTAGAACACTCCAACCTCTTACAACCGAATTTAATGTAGTAGAAAATGTTCCATCGGTTGATGAATCGAAAACCGTACCATCTAATAAACGACCAGTATATTTCACAACCAATGTGCTTTCTTTGGTAATTACATCGGTTCCCGTGCCAGGATTGCTTGTAATATAGTAAACTCTCGATGGATCTTTAACTGCGGTCAAAGACTTTGCTGTTAAAAAAGTTTGAATTTTAGTGTCGTCCAATTCCCATTGTTTATTCGTGCTGAACGTATTGATGTAAGCATCTATTATTTCATTCGAGCCAATGTTAACCGATGTGCTTCCGTTTTTACCGAAAGCAAGGTACGACGGGATAATTACACGGACTTTAGCACCATATTTTAATCCCTGTAACGATTGTCTGAACGCATTTGGAAAATTAGGCTCTGCTAAATAACCCAAATAAGTGCCGTTATTGCTATTTGCAGGCGTCCCAAAAAATGTATTACCGTTGGTTAACGATTTATACTGATAATTAAATAACACCGAATCTTTATTGGCCATTGTATTTCCTGTACCTGGATCCAAAACCTGATAGTAAAACCCAGAACCGTCAGGATCAGCCTTCATCAAACCCGTAAGGTTATTTTTTTGAATGTAGGTTTGTATAGCAGCATCATCTACAATTTGTATAGAATCATATTCCTTTTTACAAGACGTTAAAAATACTATAGAGAATAATAATGCTATTAAACTAAGTTTATTAAAATTTTTCATTAATTTATTGTACGTCTGTAAGTGTAACGGTGAAATCTAAAACTGAATTTGCAGGTACTGGCCCGGTCGCTACATTACCGTAACCATAGTAAGATGGTACAAAAAATCTAATTTTACCACCTTTTTGAATTTTAGGTATTGCAACCCGCCATCCTATAATTAAATTATCTAAATAAAATAACACCGGTGTACCTTTTGAGGAGTCGAACGTTGTTCCGTTTAATAATTTACCAGTATAATCAACAGTAATTTTTCTCGATACCTTCCAATCAATGGTTCCTACGCCTGGGTCAATAACTTGATAATAAACACCATAAGTAAGAAACTTTTGTACAGGAATAGCATTCAATGTAACAAAACTTCTAATTGCTGTGGTATCTGCCTGAAATTGAGGCACAGGATTGTAAGGCTCAACTATCTCACCCTTTTTACATGCAGAAAGGCAACCTACAAAGCATAAGAAAAGTAAAAAGTATTTTATTTTCATCATAGTGCACAAAAATAGGCTTTTAATGTTGATGGTACAATTTTTAACCAAATTTAACATTCTAAATTGATTTAATTGAATAGAAAATTAGGGCGCAATTATAAATTTTGTACAAAATTTAAATAAAAGTTATTGCGTATTGCTGAGTTTAATATTAAAATCAAGTACAGCATTTGGCGGAACTGACCCTGCGCCGTTACCTCCATAACCCAAACTCGGCGGAATAATCAACCGGATTTCTCCTCCTTTTTGAATTTTCGGGATACCTATTTTCCAACCTTTTATTAAACTGGCAAGTGGAAAAGTTTGTTCCTGTCCTCCCCCATCGTCAAACATTTCGCCGTTCAAAAGTTTTCCCTCATATTTAATGGTAATCTGAGTATTATCGGGATAGGTAAACGATCCAGATCCAGGTTTTATAATTTGATAATATAAGCCTGATGCATCTTTAACTGCGTTAATATTATTTTTCTTTAAAAACGCTACAAGCTGTTTATCGGTATCTGTCTCTTCGGTTCTTGTACATGAAGAACCTAATAAAACGATAAAAAGGATTAGAATTGAGCAATATTTTGGTTTGAACATCAACAAAAATAAGGTTTTATGAGTAGAAAATTAAAATGTTCAGTTTTAAGAAATGTAGCTTTATACACAATCGGTAAATATAGGTCGGTGCTAAAAGCACTTCTTTGGAATTTTACGTTGTTATTTTTTTTGGCTAAGTCAAACAGTAAATGAAAATTTCGATTATAAAAAAGTATACTGGGTTTAAGCAGGGCTAGATCGCAACTAGATTGAGGCGTTTTAGAGTTTAGATGGTTGAAGATAAAAATTCATCTCGCACTATTCTCAGGGCGTTCGTCATTCCCGTGAAAACGGGAATCTTAAAGCAATAAACAGACTTTTCTTTCGCATTAGGATTCCCGCATACGCGGGAATGACGCCGGGTGGACGGGAATTATTGTCTGAAGCACGGCACTTATCGGGGCAGAGTGAAGAATTCTTAGTAGAACAACCAAACTAAAACATTTTTAAAATCTTCTTTAAAATCAAAAAAAGGTTTAGTGTTTATTAGTTTTCACTTCTAAACACTAAAACCTCAACCTTAAAAAAAAATATCTTAAAAAATATATTTATTCGCTTCAATAAGTTGTTTCGCCACTCTTTGGCGCGCATCTTTTACATTAAACGGTTCAACTTTTGTAAATCGGCGTAAGCCTACCAACATCATGCGCTGTTCATCGCCATCGGCAAAAGCCCAAAGTGCTTCCTTTCCAGCTTTTGCAACACCATCTACCGCTTCAACCATGTAAATTCTTAACATATCTAACTGGCCAGCACAAGATTCTTCGCCTTTTAAGCTCACTAATTTTTCCGTTCTGAGCAAAGTACATTCGAGTATGTAAACATAACCGGCCATATCAGCAATGTTCATTAAAATTTCTTGTTCTTTGCTCAACGTCATCATTAATTTCTGCACGGCGGCACCTGCAACCATCAAAGTAGCTTTTTTCAAGTTGGCTAAAACTTTTTTCTCCGCAGCAAATAGCGTTGTATCTTCTTCGCCAAAATCAGGGATGCTCATTAATTCTGCAGCAACGGCCGTGGCAGGACCCATTAAATCCAACTCTCCTTTCATTGCACGCTTTAACATCATATCAACCGTTAATAGGCGGTTAATTTCATTTGTACCCTCAAAAATTCGGTTGATACGAGCATCACGGTAACTTCTGTCCATCGGTGCCTCGGCACTAAAGCCCATTCCACCATAAATCTGCACACCTTCATCTGTTACATAATCTAAAACTTCAGATCCCCATACTTTTAAAATAGCACATTCCACTGCAAACTGCTCGGTCGATTTCAATTTCGCTTTCCCCTCATCCATACCACCGGCAACCAACTCATCGTAAGCATCATCTATATTTTGCCCGGCTCTATAATTTGCAGATTCTACTGCATATATTTTAGTGGCCATTTCGGCAATTTTATATCTAATGGCACCGTATTTAGAAATCTGTCGATCAAATTGAATACGTTCATTTGAGTAATTTATCGCCTGGCTTAAAACCTCTCTACTTCCGCCAATTGCGGCTGCAGATAATTTTATACGGCCGATATTTAAAATATTAACGGCAATTTTAAACCCATTTTCACGCTCGCTTAACATATTCTCTACTGGCACGGGGCAATCGTTAAAAAACACCTGACGAGTTGATGAACCTTTGATGCCCATTTTATGTTCTTCAGGATTCATGGTTATACCGCCAAAATCTTTCTCAACAATAAAAGCAGTTAAGTTTTTGTCATCATCTATTTTAGCAAAAACAATAAAAATATCAGCAAAACCACCATTGGTGATCCACATTTTTTGTCCTGTAATTAGGTAATGTTTACCATCGGGAGTGAGCGTAGCTTTGGTTTTACCCGAGTTCGCATCAGAGCCGGAATTTGGTTCAGTTAAGCAATAGGAAGCTTTCCATTCGCCCGTACCCAACTTTGGAATGTACTTCGCTTTTTGGGTTTCGTTACCGTAATACAAAATCGGCAGCGTACCAATACCAGTATGCGCCGATAACGCAACTGCAAAAGAATGGCCTGCACCGCAAACATCCGCAACCAGCATTGAGGTATTAAAGTTTTTACCAAAACCGCCATACTGATCAGGAATCGAAACACCCAAAATACCCAATTCGCCTGCCTTATCCATCAAAGCGGGCATTAATCCTTCTTCCTGACTATCAATTCTGTCTAAAATTGGAGTAATCTCAGTAACTAAAAAATCGCGACAAGTTTTCGCAATCATTTGTTGTTCTTCATCAAATTCTTCAGGTATGAATACATCCTGATAAGCTGTTTCTTTAATTAAGAATTCGCCACCTTTAATTGTTTTGTTCATTTTATGAGATTTGAGATGTGAGATTTGAGATGTGAGATGTGAGACAAGCTCATTCTCAAAAAACAAATCGATTATTTATTTTGAGATATGAGATTTGAAATATGAGAAAACGCCGTCTTCCTCATATCTCAAATCTAATATCTCAAATGTTTTTATTGTTAATTTTCTTACTCAGCATTTGCTGAAAACCATATGTCATTTTTTGCAGTTCATCTATCTTAGCTAATAGTGGATTTAATAAATCTAAATCTAACATTTCTAACTTATTCGCCAGTAATAGTTGCGTTTGTAATTCATAGGATGAACCATTTGCAATCCCTAAAAAATTATTAAATTCTTTCATAGAATTTCGTCCTGCTCCCTCTGCTATATTCGAAGGTATTGAAACAGCAGCTCTGCGAGATTGATTAGTTAGACCAAAACGTTCATCTAACGGAAAACTAGCTGTTGCCTTATAAACAGCAACTGTTAAATCAATCGCCTTATTCCATATCTTAAGCTCATCTAATTTATTCATTGCTCATGTTTTTTTTCAACGCCATACCTCTCATATCTCACATCTAACTTCTCACATCTCCTTTACAACAACTCAAAAATCCCCGCTGCACCTTGTCCTGTGCCCACACACATAGTAACCATCCCGTATTTTTTATTTTGTCTTTTTAATTCGTTCATCATTTGCACCGTTAATTTAGCGCCAGTACAACCAAGTGGATGGCCTAATGCAATGGCACCGCCGTTGACGTTAATAATATCTGGATTTAAATCTAATGTTCTGATTACCGCTAGTGATTGAGACGCAAAAGCCTCATTTAACTCAATTAAATCTATGTCTGCTTGTTTCAAACCAGCTTGTTTTAAAGCTTTCGGAATCGCCTCGATTGGGCCAATACCCATAATTCGGGGTGGAACACCTGCAATGCCATAACTTACTAAACGTGCTATTGGTTCGGCATTTAATTCTTTCATCTTCTTTTCAGATACTACTAAAACGAAAGCTGCACCATCAGATGTTTGTGATGAATTACCCGCCGTAACACTTCCAAAAGCATCGAAAACTGGTTTAAGTTTCGCCAACTTTTCTAAAGTGGTATCCGCACGCGGCCCTTCATCTGTATCAACTACATAAGAACGGGTTTTAGCTTTTAAATTTGCATCTAAATAGTTTTCATTTATTGTAATTGGCAAAACGCCATCTTTCAAATGGCCATTTTTTATGGCATGAATGGCTTTTTCGTGCGACTTCAACGAAAAAGCATCTTGATCCTCGCGACTTACCTTATATTCATTTGCAACTGCTTCTGCCGTTAAGCCCATTCCCCAATACCAATCTGGATTTTTCTTTGCCACTTCAGCATTTGGAACTAATTTCCAGCCACCAAAAGGCATTCCACTCATTACTTCAACACCACCAGCAATTATGCAATCGGCCATTCCGGCTTTAATTTTCGCAACAGCCGTAGCAATGGTTTCCAAACCCGAAGCACAATACCGGTTTACGGTAACTCCTGGAACTTTTTCTGTATCCAAACCCATAAGCGAAATCATCCGCCCAATATTAAGGCCTTGTTCTGCCTCTGGCGTGGCGTTACCCACAATTACATCGTCAATTTGTTCATTATCTAAATTCGGAACTGATGCCACCAAAGCTTTAATCACTTCTGCAGCTAAATCATCAGCTCTTGTAAAACGAAATACACCACGAGGCGCCTTGCCCACTGCTGTACGATATCCGGCTATTATGTATGCTTCCATTTTCTAGTATCTAGTAGCTTATTAGTATTAAGTAGCGAGTATCAAGTATCAAGACTGGGCTCGAAACATGAGATCGCGGTTATTTTTAGTATAAAGTAGCGAGTATCAAATATCAAGACTGGGCTCGAAACATGACATCGCGGTTATTTTTAGTATAAAGTAGCGAGTATCAAGTATCAAGACTAGGCTCGAAATTGAAAATCGCAATTGTTTATTTTTACTATAAAGTAGCGAGTATCAGGTATCAAGACTGAGCTTAAAACCCAAAATCGCTAATATTTTTATTTCAATTATTTGAAAAGCAAATCCTGCATTTCATAGGTTAATTAGTCCCCGCTATCCGTTTCAATCTTTTTTTGCTTCTGTCATCCACCCATGTCCGTCATTGCTACTAAGAACGACGTGGCAATCTTTTTTGTGAGAAGCAACAAAAAGTATTTCCACTTCTATCGGGTTTAAAAATTTAGTTCAGTGTTTAGAAACTTAAATCTGCCCCCTCCAAATGGGGAAACCCCTCAGAGTTTTTCAGCCTCGCAATCTTGATACTTGATACTTGATACTCAAATCTCATATCTCATATCTCAAATCTCATATCTCATCACTAATTCCTCAACGGTTTTCCCTTTGTAATTATACTTTGTATTCTTTCTAAAGATTTTCTTTCTCCGCAAAGCGATAAAAATGCTTCGCGTTCTAAATCAAGCAAATATTGCTCGCTTACTTCTGTTGGTGATGATAAATTACCACCACACATTACGTAACCTAACTTTTCAGAGATTTTCTTATCGTGCTCAGAAATGTAATGTCCTGCATACATACTGTTTGCACCAGCATAAACAATTCCTAATCCTTGTTTACCCAAAACTTTGATATCTGTTCGGCGTACTGGCTCGGTATATCCTGCATCTGCCAATTCAATTGCTTTCGCTTTTGCATCGGCAAGTAAACGGTTTGAATTCATCGATATAGAGAATTTACCTTTCTGCAAATAACCCAATTCATACGCTTCATAACCCGAGGTAGAAACCTTTGCCATGCCGATGGTTAAAAAACGGTCTTTTAAAGTATTTTGAACAATTTGATCGTCCCTAAATTCGTCAGATGCACGTAAAGCAAACTCTTTTGTACCGCCACCACCTGGAATTACACCGACACCAAATTCTACCAAACCCATGTAGGTTTCGGCAGAAAGTTGAACATAATCTGCATGCAAACTAAATTCGCAACCGCCACCTAGAGTTAAATTATGTGGCGCAACCACCACTGGAATTGAGGAATATCGAATGCGCATTGATGTGTTTTGGAACATACGAATGGCCATATTCAATTCATCCCACTCCTGCTCAACAGCCATCATAAAAATCATACCTACGTTTGCACCGGCAGAGAAGTTTGCCCCATTATTACCAATTACTAAACCACGATAATCCTTTTCAGCCATATCAATAGCTTTATTAATTCCGGTGATTACATCGCCACCAATGGTATTCATTTTAGTATGAAATTCTACATTTAAAATACCATCGCCTAAATCGATAATAGAAACGCCAGAATTTTTCCAAAGCGTTTTATGCTCGCGGATGTTATCCAAAATAATAAAATCAGCTGTTCCTGGTAACGCCTTGTACGATTTAGATGGAATGTCATAATATTTTTTAACACCCGCTTCTACTTTATAAAATGAGGTATTTCCAGCATCGAGCATTTCGTGGACCCACGCCGCAGCTTTGTTTCCATATTTCTCCATGCCATCAATCGCTTCTTTAACGCCAACGGCATCCCAAAGCTCAAAAGGGCCTAATTCCCATCCGAAACCAGCACGCATGGCATCATCAATACGGTACAATTCGTCCGAAATTTCTGGAATCCGATCTGAAACATATTCAAATAAACCGAAAGAAGACTGGCGAAATAACTCACCTGCTTTATCTTTTCCAACAGCAAAAACCTTCATTCGTTCACGAAGATTTTCGATAGGCTTAGTTAACTCTAAAGTTGCCGACTTTACCTTTTGTTGCGCCTTATATTCTAAAGTTTTTAAATCTAAAACGAGAATTTCAGTTTTGCCTTCAGCTGTTTTAGTTTTTTTATAAAAACCCTGTTTGGTTTTATCGCCCAACCATTTATTTTCTTCCATTTTTTGCACATAAGCAGGAAGTTTAAATAATTCGTGTGCTTTATCATCTGGGCAATTGTCATAAAGACCTTTTGCCACTTTAATCATCGTATCCAAACCAACCACATCAGACGTGCGGAAAGTTGCCGATTTCGGTCTGCCCAATGCAGGTCCCGTAAATTTATCAACCTCTTCTATTGTTAAATCTAATTTATCAACCAAATGAAGCAGGGCCATAATTGAATAAACGCCTACCCGATTGGCAATAAAAGCTGGGGTATCTTTACATAAAACGGTTGTTTTACCCAAAAACTTATCACCATAGTGCATTAAGAAATCAACAACCTCTGGCTTAGTGTAAGGCGTAGGAATAATTTCTAATAATTTTAAATATCGAGGCGGGTTAAAAAAGTGTGTTCCGCAAAAGTTTGCCTTAAAATCTTCGCTTCTACCCTCAGCCATTAAATGAATTGGAATACCAGAAGTGTTGGATGTAATTAAAGTACCCGGCTTACGAAATTGCTCCACTTGCTCGAAAACCTTTTTCTTGATGTCGAGGTTCTCAACCACCACTTCAATTACCCAATCAAAATCCTTAATTTTAGGCATATCATCATCGAAATTGCCTGTTTTGATTTTATTTAAAACACTCTTTGAGTAAATTGGAGAGGGGTTACTCTTAACTGCTGTTTGAAACGCGGTATTTACAATACGGTTTTTTACAGCAGCATTTTCTAGTGTTAATCCTTTCGACTGTTCTTCTGGAGTAAGTTCTTTAGGTGCAATATCTAATAGCAAAACCTCTGCACCAATGTTGGCAAAATGGCATGCAATACGCGAACCCATAATACCTGAACCTAAAACTGCAACTTTATTAATACTTCGTTTCATTATAAATAAGTTTAATCTACAGTATATGCTACTGTAATATCATTCAATTTTATTAATAAATTAATGAATGTTTCTTTCTCTTTTTTCGAGAAATGTTCATCAAGGTATTCATTAAACTTGCGCACAACGCCCTTTGCTAAATGTTTCTTTTCCTTACCAAAATCAGTTAGAAAAATTTTAACCGACCGCTTATCGCCAATGGCTGTTTCACGATAAATTAAATTTGCATCCTCCATATTATTTAACATACGGGAAAGGCTAGTAGCCTTAACACCTAACAAGCCCGCAAGAACAGAAACCGCAGTACCCTCATCGTCGTTTATATTGATGAGCATGTAACCAATAGCTTGGGTAATTCCAAATCCCGAGGCCATTTGATTGTACTTGTTAAACATATTTTGCCACGCAAACTTTACGTGGTAATCTATAGTTTTGGTTTGCTTCATTCTCATTAATTTATTATGCTTGCATAACAAAGCTAATGAATGTATTTTATTAAAGCAAACTTAAATTGCAAAAATTATTTTTATAATTGTGAATAAATTAACCTTATCAGCTTATATGTTTTCAATAAAAAAACTAATCGTAATTGCGATCTATATTTTCTCTTATTTTTCGAGCAAAAGTCAAGTAACATTCTATCCAAAGGATGCAGGAGAAGAAAAAATGGCCACCTTTAAAAGCACAATAACGCTATTTTCCCTTCAGTATAAAGATTATACTGAATTAGAAAAATTTAATCAAGCTATTGCGTCCGTGTGGACAATAACACCATTTTTAATCATTAAACCAGACGAGCTAAGCAAATATATCGATAAGCCAGGTTATACTTACTTTGCTTTTAGTGGTTTTAAAGAGACTAACGGCAAGACTACAGTTATTCGTTTTTTTTACGCTTTAGACCTACCAACGTTTAAAAAAAATGGCAAGAAAGGATCAAATGTAAACTTCGGAAATGTATTAATATATCCTGATGACAAAACGCTATATCAGACGGTGGGGAATACTTTTAAATTTGGAGGTTCAAAAACTAAGGATGTGGATATGATTACATTTTTATACACAGATGCTATTTTATACAACTGGTCTCCGGGCGTACTTAGAGCCTATCTCAAACAAATTAATGATGGACTTTTAACAAAGAAAAACAGAAAAAATACTTTCGAAATGGAAAACAAAATGAAACTTGCTTCTTTATTAAAGGATACGCTTTACGTACCCGAATATGTTAAGTTAAGATTTAGCATGTTTACCATGTCTGAAAAAGTTGATGAGGAAAAAGACGAAAGCCTTGCTGAGGCTTATAAGCTCCCAATTAAATTTGTAAGCACGAAGGAGTTGAATGAACTTATTTTGAAAAAGGGTTCGAACATTAATTATTTGGTTTACACTAAAAGTACTACTGATAAAGTAGTTACTATTTATAATAGTGCTAGCAATGAATTACTTTACCAAGCTTACTCCGCGATATCTTACAATTTTAATGCCAAGGATTTAAGGAAAATCAGAAATCTGATTAAGTAACTTTAAAAACATAAAGCTTCGATAATTTTTAAATCATCGAAGCTTATTTTAATAATTATTAAGGCTAATAGCCAATTGCAACATCATCCCCTCTTGGATCTGCTCCACTTTGGTAGTATCCCCATTTAGTTCTTAGAATCGCATCTACTCTGCCAATCGGCCCACGAGGTGTTATTTTGTAGCCTTTGGCTTCAAGCTTTTTAGTAGTGGTAGGATCTAATGCATCTTTCTCTACAAAAACCTCATCGGGCAACCATTGGTGATGAAACTTTTTGGCCGCTACTGCCTGTTGCATTGTCATATCGAAATCGATTACATTGATAATGGTTTGAAAAACTGAAGTGATTATCGTCGATCCGCCGGGCGTACCCACAACCATAAACAATTTCCCATCTTTTTCTATTACCGTTGGCGTCATCGAGCTTAACATCCGTTTATTCGGCGCTATCGCGTTGGCCTCTCCACCTACTAAACCGTACATATTTGGTGCGCCCGGTTTAACAGAAAAATCGTCCATTTCGTTATTTAAAAGAAACCCTGCACCGTTTACAGTTACCAACGAACCGTAAGATCCATTTAAAGTAGTTGTGATGGATACCGCATTTCCTTCTTTATCAACAATAGAAAAATGAGTTGTTTCTTCGTGCTCTTTAGCATTTACCACACCTGCCAAAACTTCGCTACTTGGCGTGGCGACATTCCAGTTAAAGGTTGCCATTCTATCCTTATTATAACTTTTTTTGATCAATTGATCTTGCGGAACATTGTAAAAATCTGGATCGCCCAAATGCTTTGCTCGATCAGCGTAAACTCTTCTTTCTGCCTCAACAACCAATTGCACTGTCGAATCGGTATTGTAACCCCAACGTTTTAATGGATAAGGCGCCACCGATTGCAATAATTGGATTAACGCAATGCCACCGCTTGATGTAGGTGGCATAGTAATTATTTTATATCCTCGGTAATTGCCAACAACAGGTTTTCTCCACGTAGCGTGATAATTTTTTAAATCATCTTTGGTCATTAAACCGTTGCCTCTTTTCATTTCGGCAACAATATTATCTGCTACTGTACCTTCATAAAAACCTGCTCTACCTTTATCTCTTATTAACTTTAACGTGTTCGCCAACTCTAATTGCACCAAAACATCATCGGGCGCCCACGTACCTTCTAATTTAATAAATGCTGCACCGTTGGGATTAAAAGTTGTAAACTTTTGGTGTAACTCATTTAATTCACCGGCCTGACGTTTGGTAATTTTGAATCCATTTTGGGCAAGATCGATCGCTGGCTGCACCACTTGCGCCCAAGTAAGTTTGCCGTACTTTTTGTGTGCCTCAACCATTCCATCAACCGAACCGGGAACGCCCGCAGCTAAATGCCCATACAAACTTTTATCAACAATAGGATTGCCAGAAGCATCCAAATACATATCCCTACTTGCATTTGCTGGTGCCTTTTCTCTATAATCTAATGCATTAACTTCTCCTTTTGCCGAACGATAAACCATAAAGCCACCGCCACCAATATTGCCTGCATTCGGATAAACCACTGCTAAAGCAAATTGCACAGCTACTGCAGCATCTACGGCGTTACCTCCTTTTTTTAAAATATCAATACCAACCTTCGAAGCTTCCGGATGGGCAGAAACCACCATGCCGTTTTTAAATTCATCGCTATTTTTTTTACCAAGCTGCCCGCTTGCACAACCATACGAAAAACCAATAACGGCTAACAAGCCTAAAGTAAGGATTCGGAAAGTTTTAAGCTTTATAATTCTCTGCATCTTTATATATTTTCTCAATTATAGCGTTATTTTTTTCGGTAATAACTTTTCGTTTTAAACTAAGTTTAGGCGTGAGTTCTCCACCATCTATGGTCCATTCTTTTGGCAACAAAGCAAATCTTTTTACTTGTTCCCACTTACCAAATTCGCTATTAAAACCTTCTAAAACTTCAGCAAATTTAGTTAACACTTTTTCATTTTGAATAATTTCTTCTTTCGTAGTAAAGGCTATTCCATGTCTTTCGCACCACGTTTTTAAAGTAACAAAATTTGGCACAATCAATGCCGAAGGAAATTTTCTATTTTCACCCAAAACCATAATCTGCTCAACAAATATAGATTCTTTGTATTTGTTTTCTAAAACTTGAGGCGCCACATATTTGCCTCCAGCTGTTTTAAACATTTCTTTTTTGCGGTCGGTTATTTTTAAAAATTTTCCATCAATCAACTCACCAATATCTCCGGTATGAAACCAGCCATCGGCATCAATTACTTCGGCAGTTAAATCAGGTTTGTTGTAATAACCCTTCATTACTTGATGACCACGCGTTAAAACTTCTCCATCGGGTGCAATTTTAACTTCCACACCTTCTATCACTTCACCAACGGTCCCGAACATTGTACCGCCAGATCGATTAACGGTAATTACAGGCGAAGTTTCTGTTAATCCATATCCTTCAAAAACAGGCATGCCCGCTGCCCAGAAAATTTTAGCCAACCTTGGGTTTAATGCGGCACCGCCAGATACGATTACAATAATTTGTCCGCCTAAAGCTTCTTGCCATTTTTTAAAAACTAACTTCCTGGCAATACCTAACTGAAAATTATACCATGCACCTGCATCAATTTTATAATTCTCGGCCAAAGCCACAGACCAAAAGAAAATAGATTTTTTGATACCTGTAAGGGCTTTACCCTTCTCCATAATTTTATCATACACTTTTTCTAAAAGCCTAGGCACAGTAGAAAATGCATTGGGTTTTACATATTGGATATCCGCAACGATAGTATCCATGCTTTCGGCATAATAAATTGATGTTCTGTTGAAAATGTACAGGTAAATAATCATCCGCTCGAAAATGTGTGATAGAGGCAGAAAACTGAGCCCTTTATCTACGTTTGGAGGCATAACAACAGCAGAATTTAAAAAATTTGCCACTAAGTTATTGTGTGTTAGCATTACACCTTTTGGTGTGCCGGTAGTGCCGGATGTGTAAATGATCGTTAATATATCCTCCGGAGAAACATTATCTTTATATTCATCGAGGTTGATTTCATCCGCAGTTGCGCCATCTTTTAATAAAACATTCCAGTTTTCGGCTCCGGCCACATCATTAAAAGTATATATTTTAATTGATGGGTTAACAGCATCTATACAAGGTTTAACCTTTTTATATAAATCCTCATCGGCAACAAAAATGATTGATATGTCTGCATCTTTTAAAATAAATTTTATATCATTTTCTGCAAGTGTTGGATAGAGCGGGATTTGATAAGCGCCGATTTGATTTGCCGCAAAATCGGCAATATTCCATTCGGGCCGATTGTGAGACATTACCGCTACACGACCCGCCTTAACGATCCCTTTCTTTATTAGTCCACGACTTAAGTTATCAACTGCGGTACAAAATTCATCAGTGCTGTACTTAGTCCATTTTCCATTTTCTTTACCACAGGCAAAATCCTCTTTAGGCTGCTCTGCACTATATTTTAAAAGATCGAATACTCTTTTTACGGTTGAAGACATAAACAAGAATTTTAATTTTGGCTAGGCAATAACTTAATTCATAACATTTGTTAGGTGCTATAAACCAAATCTAACAAATTATCTTTTCTACTGCAATAGATTTTAAATTTATTCTGCATGCATAGTAATTTATTATATTTTATTGTTGAAATAATGTTTTAACACTCAGCCAACGCGTTGAAAAATATTTTTTTTAGTTAAAAGCAGAAGATTCTCGATGGTTTCATTTGAGAAAATTGCGTAATGTGTACGACAACGGCACAGATATTGCTTTAAAGCAAAAAAAATCATTTTTATGAAAAAATTACTACTTACTATTTTTGGATGTGTAGCCTTACTTACAATTGGTGCGACGAATGTTAATGCGCAGAATTACAAGAATGCGATTGGTGGCCGTTTTGGAAATGCCAACGGAATTACCTTTAAAACTGGGCTGAATAAAGGCGCAATGCTTGAACTTGTAGGTAACTTTAGAAGTACAAAGGGTATAGATTACTTAAGATTAACAGGACTTTACGAAGTGTACAATCCTATAAATGGCGCAGCAGGCCTTACTTGGTACTACGGTGGTGGTGGTACTATCGGATCATACAAGGTAAAGGAATTAGATGGCGATGTGTACTTAGGATTAAATGGTGTTTTAGGTTTAGACTACAAATTTAAAGGTGCGCCAATCAATTTATCTTTGGATTGGATACCAACTCTGCAATTAACACCCGATGCATCTTTTTATAGTGGAGACGTAGGCTTAGGTGTACGTTTTACTTTCTAAAGACAAGTTACAAAGTATAAAAAGAGACTGTTTTAAAAAAAGCAGTCTCTTTTTTTGTGCTTAATGAAGGAAATATTTTAGTAGTGATGTTATACGTTTGCTTCATTTTTGTCGATAATGTAGGAAATCAGGCATAGATGCTCGAACTTTTTGCAGATTATCCTGTTAAGTATTTTATGAAAATCTATACAGAAAAGAATTAACTTAAGATATTATAAATTTAAATGGAAAATATAGAAGCCTTGCTCATACCAGCTGCAAGAAAAGGTGAGAATGAAGTTTTGAAGGAATTGATCCGACGGGAATGCAACATTAATTTTCAGGATGAAAAGGGCTATACACCTTTAATTATAGCTTGTTACAATAACCAATTGGAATCAGCAAAAATTTTGATCGAAGCTGGTGCTGATTTAAATGCATCAGATTTGGGGGGCAATACGGCTTTGATGGGCGCTAGTTTCAAGGGTTATTTAGAAATTGTGAATTTACTAATCAATGAATGTGCAGACCTCAACTTACAGCATGGAAATGGCGGAACCGCACTGATGTTCGCAGTTATGTTCGGCAGAAATGATGTGGCAAAACTGCTAATCGAAAAAGGAGCGAGTAGAAGTTTAAAAGACAATAGAGGCCAGTCTGCTTTAGACCTTGCGGTTATTCAGAATAATTTGGAAGCGATCGCGATTTTAGAAAGCTAAAATCATCTTTTGAGCTGTTTATAGTGATTATAAAAAAAAGGGTATACATTCAGTACACCCCTTTTTTTCTATATGATTATGCTGGAATTTTCCTCGCATTTTCCCTCTCCCAGAACCTGTGCTGGGCAATCATTTTAACAAAGAGGTTTTGGAGCTTCTTTTCATCCGCACCAACTAAAACACCTTCTCTCATCACCGTTTCTTCATCATAATTTTTTGGCAACTTTTTAAAGAAATAAGTGGATTCAAGAACCTGCATCGCATCTTCATGAGTGGCTATAGCTTTACAGTGTTTAAATGCTTGATTTAGAAAATGAACAGCGTTTTCTTCTGCCTCTAGCGTGGCCACACTATTCTTGCCTCCGGGAACATAAACGGCATCATAAAGTACAGATGCTGCAGTCAGGAAACTTTCATCTACCGAAATTTTTATACTTTCTTCACTTATTATTTCACCCAGTTTCGGTGCAATAACATGCACTGTTGCGCCTCCATCAACTAAAACAGCTTTCATACTGTTTAAAGATTTTTCGTTTACGCCATCTGCAGCAAGAATGGCAATTTTTCTTGTTTTTATGGTGTCCTTAATCGTATTTGCCATACTTAAAGCAGGAGATTCTGTCAACTTACTTTCTGTTTGAACAGGCGTATAATCGGCAGGATCAGCGTCAGCTGGTACACTACCATTCATTTCAGGTAGCGGGATTTTTGGCACATGCAACCCAAGTGCAAAAGCAATTTCAGAAGCCAACTTTGGATCTGTATGATTTAACAAGCCCAGCATTCTCTCCCGAATTTCTACACTCTTAACCTTTCCTAGCTCAAAACTAAATGCATCGATAATATGATTTTTTTCCGGCTCGCTCTGACTGTTGAAAAACAATTTCGCCTGAGAGAAATGATCGAAGAAACTTCTACTTCTTGCCCTTATTTTTCTCGCATCAATCCGCTCGTTATAGCTTACAAAACCTCCGTCTTTCGCTTTTGCCTGTTGTGGATCATTATTGGCAATGCCATTTGGGCCATAACTGGTTTTACCTCTATTTATTGTTTGGCGCATAAACCCATCACGTTGGTTATTATGCACCGGCACAACAGGACGGTTGATCGGAATTTCATGGAAATTCGGCCCTCCAAGTCGGATCAGCTGTGTATCGGTATAAGAAAATAACCTACCCTGCAATAATGGGTCGTTTGTGAAATCAATGCCCGGCACCACATGGCCAACATGAAAAGCAACCTGCTCGGTTTCTGCAAAAAAGTTATCGGGATTCCGATTTAAGGTCATTTTGCCAATCCGCTGTACAGGAACAAGTTCTTCAGGAATTAATTTTGTAGGGTCCAAAAGATCAAAATCAAATTTGAACTCATCTTCTTCAGGTACAATCTGCACACCTAATTCCCATTCGGGGAAGGCGCCAGATTCGATAGCTTCCCATAAATCTCTACGGTGAAAATCGGGGTCTTTACCTGAAATCGCCTGCGCTTCATCCCATGCAACCGAGTGGACACCCAAAAGTGGTTTCCAATGGAATTTCACAAAATGCGACACACCTTCTGCGTTAACCAGCCTGAAAGTGTGTACACCAAAGCCTTCCATCATTCTTAATGATCTAGGTATTGCCCTGTCACTCATCTGCCACATAATCATGTGGGAAGCTTCGGGCATGAAAGAGATAAAATCCCAGAAAGTATCATGAGCAGACGCAGCCTGAGGCATTTCGTTATCTGGTTCAGGTTTTACTGCATGAACAAGATCGGGAAATTTGATCGCATCCTGAATAAAGAATACGGGCATATTATTGCCGACAAGGTCAAAATTTCCTTCCTGAGTATAAAATTTTACGGCGAAACCCCTTACATCTCTGGCTAAATCGGTAGACCCCCTAGAACCTGCAACGGTTGATATCCTTACAAATACCGGAGTTTCAATATCTGGATTGCATAAAAAATGTGCTTTTGTAAGTGCAGATTGATCTTCGTAAACTTTAAAAATACCATGAGCGCCTGACCCTCTTGCATGCACCACCCGTTCGGGTATCCGTTCATGATCAAAGTGGGTAATTTTTTCTCGGAGAATAAAATCCTCAAGCAAAGTAGCGCCCCTTTCTCCTGCTTTTAGTGAGTTTTGGTCATCGTTTATTTTAAGCCCCTGATCGGTTGTCATATACTGCCCAGTAGAATCCGCAACATGTTGCTCCAACTGCGTAGCCTTATCACTGATCGGTTTAGGTGTTTCCTTTTTATTTGTTTGCTTAGCCATTATGTTTTAATTAGACTTTTTTTTCGGTTGATCATAAATAGTTTTTTTTGCCACATCACTAAGCTTATCATCAGCTTTTTGTTCTTCAGCTAAACTTTGTGCAAATAATTGGGCCACGTCATCTAAACCCAACTCTAGGGCGAGCTTGTGCAATCCGGTATAAGTGGCAATCTCGTAATGTTCTACTTTTTGCGAAGCAAGAATAATGCCCAAATCTCTTGCATCTGTACCGGCAATAGTACTTTCTATAATCCCTTCGGCTTCTTTTGTTAAGCCTTCCATCGCATCGCACTTTTTAGCGATTGCCTTTTTGCCCAACAGTTCGAAAACCTGCTCTAAGCGAGCCACTTGATTTTTCGTTTCCTGTAAATGATTTGCGATCGCATCTTTCAATTCTTTTGCTCCGGCTTCAGCGATCATTTTTGGCAGGGATTTTACCAAATGGTTTTCTGCCCAATAAATATCGCAGATGCCATCTTCGAATAATGCTTTTAAACCAGAAGAAGTTTGACCGTCAGTTTTTGAACTAAATTTAGGATCTGAGGTTGAATCTTTTTTCATAGCAATTAGTTTTATCTACATTTTAAATAGATAACCTTAAATGCTTTAAATTGGTTTTATGAAACTTAATTTTATATCTGATTTAGCTTAAATTGTCTTGAAAAAAATCGTTCTAAATGTGTGGCGGATAAAAATCAATTTTAGACTAGCACGAATTATTGCATAAAGGAGATTTAAATTTTGGAAAAAATGACTACAAAAATATGGAATATTAAAGCAGTCAGATCTCAGTTCAGAGGTATAGGAGAGATCAATTTTTTCTGTTCAGTGTAACTAAATTAGTTGCTCAGTCCACAAATTTTGGTTGTGATTCATTTTTATGCCCGATTTATATTTTCGAGCATTTCAAGAGATTTTAAAACAAAAAAGCCTCTCATTTTGCAATGAAAGGCTTTTGGTGGGAAATGAGGGGTTCGAACCCCCGACCCCCTCGGTGTAAACGAGGTGCTCTGAACCAGCTGAGCTAATTTCCCTTTTGGTTTCCCTTATAAAAAGATAAAGTTTCTTTCGTTTTGGGAATGCAAATATAGCCCGAAATAATTGCTTTGCAAATTTATTTTTGTTTTTTTTATGATAATAATGTCTCCAGTATCTTATGAGACTGTATCTCTCCGAAAGAAGCAGTATGTAAAGTATAGAAAACCAATATCTTATCGAGTAAAAATCGGCGTTGCTCATTGCTAAATTTTATTTCAATTATTTTTTCCAAAGGGGTATTAAAAAGCGAAATAAACCTTAAAGCATCGTCCAATTCTAAAAAATTTAGATGAAAGGGTTGTCGCGAAACAAATTCACCTTCGTGCAAATCGAAATAATTTTGATCCTGCCTTCTTTTATCATTTGGGTAAAAACCTAAAAATCGCGTTAGCTTTAAAAGAAATGATAGGTGAAAATTTGGGTGCAGTTGTTCTGTTTCATCAAACCAGGCTATTGTATTAAATATATAATCAAACAAACTTTCATCTGCGGCCTGTTGCCTAATACTTTTATAAAGCACTTCATTTAAAAATATAGTTACACTACTTTTAATAATATCGTAGGGAATTGTTTTAAAAACAGGCGTTTGCCTAATCTCCGAAACCCGCTGGATGTTTGCATTTACGTTATGGTACACCACCATATCCAAAAGATGTAAGGATTGGAGCATGTTCATTTTTATTTTGGCCCTCGGTTTTTTTACGCCATTAATTAAGTATGATTGCATGCCAAACTTATCGGTAAAAACCTGCACCACCACACTGGTTTCGCTATAATTTGTAGTTTTTAAAACAATACCTCGTACTTTATGCAACATTAAAATTGGTTTATTTTTGTAATCGACCGTAAACAAAGTACGAAAGAAAATTGCGGAATTTAGCCTAAATAACTCAAAAATAACTGTAATACAAATTGCGATATTTGGAAATCACTTTCAAAAACCAAACATTGTTAATTTTTTTTTGTTAAATGATAGTTAAAATCAGCAAAAAAATAATCTTCATTTGCAAATAAGGTTTAGTTTTGCTGTAAACTTTATAAAACTAAACTCAATGTGGCTTAAGTTATCGCGTTTCATCCTTAAAAACCGAATTGCACTCATATTATTCTTTGTCGTAGGTACAATTTTTATGGCTTTCCAGGCCAAAAATGTTAAATTATCTTATACAGGAAGTAAAATATTACCCGTTACAGATAGTGCTTTTATAAAATACAATAGCTTTAAAAAGACTTTTGGAGAAGACGGCAGTGTAATGGTTATCGGTATCAAATCGCCAGATATTTTTAATAAAGATGTTTATAATAAATGGGCAAAACTATCTAACGAGATTAAAGATTTACCTGGAATTAAGCAAGTTTTATCCACCGGCAAAATATTTCAACTTTATAAAGATACCGTAAACCAAAAATTTAGCTTAAAGCCTTTACCCGCTCAGCCCGTAAAAACGGATGCCGAGATGGATTCAATTAAAACGGCTTTATACAACACACCGTTTTTTGAGGGATTAGTATTTAATAAAGACAATGCAACCTTAATGGCGATTACTTTTGATACGAAGATTTTAAACACCGCAAAGAGAAACCCTATTTTAAAGCAAATTGAAGAAAAAGCAAAAGCGTTTCAAAAATCTACAAAAATCCAAGTTCATATTTCTGGTTTACCTTACATCCGCACTGCGGTAAGCAAACTGGTAAGCAACGAATTTGTACTGTTTTTGGGCTTATCCATATTAGTTTCTGCCATTATTTTATTAATCTTTTTCAGAAAATTTTACGCTGTTTTCTTCCCCATTTTAGTGGTTGTAATGGGCGTAATTTGGAGCATTGGCATATTAGTGCTATTTGGCTTTGAACTTACCATTTTAACAGGTTTAATACCTCCACTGATTGTGATTATTGGTATTCCGAATAGTATTCTTTTATTAAATAAATACCAAAAAGAGCTTAGAAAACATGGCGATAAAGAGAAAGCACTGAGTACAACTATAGAAACAATTGCTGTAACTACCTTAATTGCAAATGTTACCGCGGCAATTGGTTTTGGCGTTTTATATTTTACTGGCAGTGAGGTTTTAATGCAGTTTGGAAGTGTTGCTTCGATTAACGTAATGATTACTTGGTTGATGTGTTTGTGCTTAATACCTATTATATTTAGTTATTTACCTGTACCGAAATTAAAGCCGCAAACAGATATAAACAAAGGTTTATTGCATAGAATTTTGGTAAAAACCGATATTTTTGTGCAGCATAAAAGTGCTATGGTTTACTTGGGCACACTAATCATTTCTATAATCGCCTTTATTGGTGTTTTAAAAATTAATGTAAATGGTTATGTGGTTGATGATTTGCCAAAAAGCTCGACAATATTGCAAGACTTAAGATTTTTTGAGAAAAATTTTGATGGCATTCTCCCTTTAGAAGTTAGTGTAGATACGAAGAAAAAGAATGGCGTGTTAAACCTAACCAATCTTAAAAGGATAGAAAAAATGGAGAAAATGATTTCTGCTTATCCAGAATTTTCTCGATCTATCTCGTTAAATATGGGCTTAAAATATGCTACTCAAGCTTTTTACAATAATGATCCTGCGTATTTCAGACTTCCAGATAATATGGAAAAAAACTTCATCCTTTCATACATCGCCAATGGCGGAAAGGGAAATTCAAGTTTGTTGAGCAATTTTGTAGATAAAGATGGTCAGAAAACGCGCATTAGTTTTCAAATGGCCGATGTTGGCTCGAAACGCCTAGATGCTATTATGGCTGAGCTAAAACCTCGGATTGATAGCATTCTGCCTCCTTCAAAATTTAATGTTGAACTCACAGGATCGAGCGTAATTTTTTCTAAAGGAACAGATTACATGCTAAAACATTTATTTGAAAGTATTGGCTTAGCCATTGTTTTAATTTCATTACTTCGCTTAGCACAGTTTAAAAGTTTGGGTATAATGTTTATTTCACTACTTCCCAATATTGTACCGCTAATTATAACCGCTGGAATTATGGGATATTTCGATATTTCTTTAAAACCATCAACCATACTTATTTTTACAATAGCGTTTGGGTTGGCTTCTGATCAAACCATATACTTTTTAACCCGATATCAACAAGAGCTTAAATTAACAAACCTGAGTGTTTCTACTGTGATTACAGATACGATAACAGAAACTGGCGTGAGTATGACGCACATTGCGCTTATTTTATTTTTTGGCTTTGGAATATTTACAGCCTCAACCTTTGGCGGAACCGTTATTTTAGGCCTATTGCTGTCTATAACCTTATTTGTTGCATTGGTTTTTAACCTGACTTTGTTGCCTGCATTGGTTTTATGGTTGGATAAAAAGAAAGTTAGAAAATAGTTTCTTCTGAAGAATCGGAAAAAATGAAATTGAATTTTCATCATTAATACACCCTTTTATATCAAATTTTAACAACTTAAAGGTACTATTCGTTCGTTTATATAAAAATCAATCGGGCATGCGCATAATAAAAATTTGTGCGTATATTTGGTTATTATGAAAGCTAGAGTTAATTTAACAATCGAGGAAGACTTACTTGTAGAAGCAAAAAAACATGCTGCTAAAATAGGTACAAGTGTATCTGAATTAGTTGAAAGTTATTTTAAAAAAATAACTGAACCAAAAAAGCAGCATGTTAAACTTTTTGAAATGGTAAACAGATTAGAAAAACCAAATATTCCAGAAGATTTCGATTTTAAGAAGGAATATTATCGAGATAGAACCGACAAATATGATTTCTAATATACTATTAGACATCAACATTTTATTGAATTTCTTTTTAAAAAGACGCGATTTTGATGTAGCTGAAAAAGTGTTGATTTTAGCGAAAGATAACGAGGTTAAGGCTTTCGTGGGTATATCAATATTACAAACAACATCTTTCTATTTACAAAAAAGCTATGGAAGCAAAATTTCCAAAGAACTGCTTTTGGAGTTATTATTGATTGTAAATATTATCGAAGCCGATGAAGAAATTGTTTTACAAGCCTTAAATTCCTCGATTGCTGATATTGAGGATGCTGTTCATTTTTACACCGCAACAAAACACAAATTAGACTATATCTTATCTAGCGATATAGCGTTTCAAAAACTAAGCAACAAAAATTTACAAATTACAAGTGCTGAGAAGTTTCTAGCATTATTTTAGGACATACTACAATTTTGAAAATCGCATCGGTAGCTTTTCATTAAAAAAAGTTTATCATGTAAACCTCTTACATGCATCATATTATGTAAGTGCTGAAAATAAACTTTAAAAAACCAACCCAGTTTTTAGTCTGAAAAACTTGTTATTTCAACTATAAAGGCTTATTTACAAAAATTTAAAAATAAATCTTCCAATTTATTTGCTTTTTAAAAAAATTATATTCTACTTTACGGTGTAGAAAGTACACTAAGTAGATATGAATTTCAACTCAACAATTATTACGATTATTATTAACACCACAGGGATAAACCAGCGGGGCTAATTTTGTTGTAAAAAAAATATAAAAACAAAAAAAGCGCCCCGACAATCGGGGCGCTTTTTTTTTAAACTCAAAATAAATGAAAATACTTAAATTCGGTGGCACATCCGTAGGTTCGGCCGAGAACATTAAAACGCTATTAAGTATCGTAGCGAACGAAAAATTACAAAGCAATCCGGTAGTTGTATTATCGGCAATGAGTGGTGTAACTAATTTGCTAACCGATATGGCCGAAAAAGCCGAACGTGGCGAGGATTACAACAATGGCATCAAGGAAATTGAAAACAAACACTTTGAGGTAATTAGAGCGCTTTTACCCGCTGCTTCACAAAATCCAGTATTTACACGCTTAAAAATTTTCTTTAATGAAATTGAAGATTTACTTCAGTCTGTTGCCAACCTACAAGAGCTAAGTTTGCAAACCAAAGATCAAATTCTAAGTTATGGCGAACGTTGTTCTACTTTTATGGTTAGCCATATTGCCACACAAACTATACAAAATGCCATTTACGTAAATGGTGCCGAATATATTAAAACCGATAATAATTTTGGGCAAGCAAAGGTTAATACTGAACTAACAGAAGTACTAATTAACGACTTTTATCAGACCAACAATAGCAAAGTTTTATTTGTTACCGGATTTATATCCAGCAATAGTGCAGGCAGAATTACAACGCTTGGCCGTGGTGGATCGGATTACACCGCAGCAGTTTGGGCAGCAGCACTAAATGCCGAAGAAATACAAATTTGGACAGATGTAAATGGAATGATGACTGCAGACCCACGAATGGTGAAGAAAGCTTTCTCTTTGCCCGAATTGAGTTATACAGAAGCAATGGAGTTAAGTTATTTTGGTGCTAAAGTAATTTATCCGCCAACAATGATTCCGGCGTTTATGAAAAAGATTCCGATTGTAATAAAAAACACTTTTCAACCCGAATTTGAAGGTACGTATATAAAAAGTGATGCAAAATCTTCAAATTTACCTATAAAAGGCATCTCATCGATTGATCAAATTAGCATTATCAATTTAACCGGAAGTGGTATGGTTGGCAAGGCCGGGTTTAGTGGACGCTTGTTTTCATTGTTATCGCGTGAGCAAATTAACGTTGTGCTGATTACACAATCCTCATCCGAGCATAGTATAACTTTTGCTGTAAAACCTACAGATGCAGCACACGCCATTTCATTTATTCAAAAGGAATTTGAGTTGGAGCTTGATGCTAAAAAATTAGAGTTACCTGAAGTGGAAGGAAACTTGGCAGTTTTAGCAGTGGTTGGCGAAAACATGAAACGCACACCAGGTATGAGTGGCCGATTATTTAGTGCTTTAGGCCGAAACGGGATAAATGTGAGGGCAATTGCGCAAGGATCTTCTGAATATAACATTTCGGTAATTATTGGCAAAGACGATTTATCGAAAGCCGTAAATGCGGTGCACGATGCATTTTTTACCGATTTAAAGAGAACATTGAATATCTTTTGTTTAGGCACCGGTAATATTGGCAAAACGCTGTTCAATCAGTTGAAAGAGCAAATGCCGTTTTTGGCTTCGAATAATGATTTACAGGTTAAAGTTGCTGGCATTAGCAATACCCGAAAAATGATTTTCAATACCAACGGTTTATCGTTAGCAGATTGGGAAAGTGAATTGGATACAAATGGCGAACCGGCTGATTTGGCTAATTTTGTAGAAAGAATGAAAGGCCTTAATTTGCCCAACTGTGTCTTTGTAGATAATACAGCTAGCGAAGCGCCGATACAATATTATCAAGGCATTTTTGAGAGTAGCATTTCGATAGTAACCTGCAATAAAAAAGGAAACTCTGCTGATTTTGCTCAATACAAATCTTTTAAAAACGCAGCCCGAAAGTTTGGCGTCGATTTTTATTATGAAACCAATGTAGGTGCAGGTTTACCAATTATTAGAACGCTAAAAGAGTTGATGATGAGTGGCGATAAAGTCGCCCGTATAGAAGCGATTTTATCTGGTACAATTTCTTACATTTTTAATAATTTTAAAGGCGACGCAGGTTTTTACGAAACCGTTAAAGAAGCTCAAGACCTTGGCTATACAGAACCCGACCCGAGGGATGATTTGAACGGAAAAGATTTTATGCGAAAAATGCTCATTCTCGCACGTGATGCTGGTTATCCATTGGAGGCTTCGGACGTTAAGATTGATAATATATTACCAGAAGCTTGTTTGAATGCCTCTTCAGTTGAAGACTTTTATAAAGAGCTCCAAGCAAATGCACCTTACTTTGAAGACTTAAAAAATAAAGCCAAAAATGACGGCAAAGTATTGCGTTATATCGGCAAATTAGAAGATGGAAAAGTAAATATCAGTCTGCAAATGGTTGATGATAGCCATCCATTTTATATGCTTTCGGGAAGTGATAATATTATTTCTTTCACTACTAATCGATATAAAACCCGTCCGCTAGTTGTAAAAGGCCCGGGTGCAGGCGCAGAAGTCACCGCAGCAGGCGTATTTTCTGATATTATAAATGTTGGGCAAAATCATTAGCCCCCCAACCCCTGCCTCTCCGGCAGGCAGGCCCTAAAGGAGGAGCTGAAAAGCAAGGTGGTAAAACAAGAATAAATATAAATTCGATACAACTAAAATGTCAAATAATATAAACTCCAACGAACAATTTTTGAAATCTGAAAAAAACGATGGAAAGGAAAAAGTCCCGACTAGTCGGGATTCAAGGGTAAAAGTTTTTGCCCCAGCAACTGTAGCCAATGTAGTTTGCGGTTTCGATGTATTGGGTTTTGCCGTTAATGAACCTGGCGATGAAGTTGAAATGCAACTAACCGATACACCAGGCGTAATCATCAAACAAATAACAGGCGATGATGGAAGGTTGCCTTTAGATGCAGCGAAGAATACCGTTAGCGCTAGTGTACAGCATTATTTACAGCACATTAACCGTTTGGATATTGGTGTTGAAATTAAACTGCACAAAAAAATGCCAATTGGCAGTGGTTTAGGGTCAAGCTCGGCAAGTACTGTTGCGGGTTTATTTGCGATCAATAAGCTAATGGGCGATTTATTAACGCCAACAGAGCTTGTTCCATTTGCCATGAAAGGCGAAGAATTGGCCTGCGGTTACGGCCATGCCGACAATGTAGCGCCTGCTTTATTAGGTGGTTTTGTGTTGGTTAGAAGTTACGATCCGCTTGATGTAATATCTTTGCCAACTCCGGCTGGAATGTTTGCTGCAATCGTATATCCAGAAGTGGATGTGCCTACAAAAGATGCTCGCCAAATGATTCGCAGTAAAATTTTATTGAAAGATGCTGTTACCCAGTGGGGTAATGTTGCAGGCTTAGTTAGTGGCCTGTTTATGAATGATTTTGATTTAATTGGCAGAAGCATGAAAGATGTTTTAGTAGAACCTACACGATCAATATTAATTCCGGGCTTTGAAGATATGAGAACAATTGCAATGGAAAACGGCGCAATTGGATTTGGAATTTCAGGATCTGGACCATCAGTTTTCTCATTAACTAAAGATGAAGAAACCGCACAAAAAATTACCGAATTACAACAACAACATTTAACCAACTTAAATATAAATAGCAAGGCTTTCGTGTCATCGGTTAACGCCGAAGGACCGAGAGTATTGTAAAATGTGTTACGTGTTGTGAGTTACCAGTTACCTGGCTAGGTGCAAAGCCGGCATAATGAAACTCAAAACACGCAACTGATAACACGTAACTGACAACCCAATGGAATTATATTCAACCAACAATAAAGATTTACGCGTTTCTTTTAAAGATGCCGTTTTTAATAGTATGCCTAAAGATAAGGGCTTGTATATGCCTGTCGAAATTCCTCGATTAGATACTAATTTTATAGAAAATATTGAGGAGTATTCTTTACCAGAGATTGCTTACAAAATTGCGTCAACTTTATTAAAAGACGAAATTCCTGCTGAGGATTTGAAGGCAATTATTGAGGATGCGATAAACTTTGAAGCACCAGCGGTGAAGCTAGATGATAAAACTTTTGTTTTAGAATTATTCCACGGGCCATCACTTGCTTTTAAGGATTTTGGTGCTCGTTTTATGAGTCGTGTAATGGCTTATTTCTTAAAAGATGGCGAGCAGTTATTAGATGTTTTGGTTGCCACATCTGGCGATACTGGTGGCGCAGTGGCTTTGGGCTTTTTAGGCGTGCCAAACACGAGAGTAACCATCTTATATCCCGAAGGTAAAGTGAGCCCGATACAAGAATTACAGTTAACCACCAACGGACAAAACATAAGAGCAATTGAAGTTAAAGGCACTTTTGATGACTGCCAAGCTTTGGTTAAACAAGCGTTTGCAGATGACGAACTGAACGCGAGATTCCGTTTGACATCTGCAAATTCGATCAATATTTCTAGGCTAATTCCCCAAACTTTTTATTATTTCAACACGTATGCGCAGTTGAAAAAGCAAGGAATTAATGAAGTAATTTTTTCTGTACCAAGTGGAAATTTCGGCAATATCGGTGCAGGTTTATTGGCTCACAAATTAGGTTTGCCAGTTAAGCAATTTATCGCAGCAACCAACATAAACGATACCGTTCCTCGCTTTTTAGCAAGTGGTGTTTACGAAACAAAACCATCAACACAAACCTATTCAAACGCCATGGATGTTGGTGCGCCAAGCAATTGGGTGCGTATTATGAATTTGTTTAATGAGGATGTGAATGAACTAAAAAAAGTAATCACATCATACCGTTTTAATGATGAAGAAACGCTAGCTGGCATTAAAGAAATTGATGCTAAATTTAATTACGTGGCTTGTCCGCATACCGCAATTGCTTATTTGGCGATAGAAAAATATAGAAAAGAAAATCCATTGGATGAAAGTGCTGCTGTATTTTTATCTACTGCTCATGCTTGCAAGTTTCCTGATATTTTTCCGGAGGATATTGCTGCTAAAATAGAAATACCAGGGCAGGTAAAAACTTTAGAAAGCAAACCAAAACATGCAGATAAATTGGGGATAGATTTTGAAGGGTTTAAGGAGTATTTGATGACTAAGTAACTTTTAATGTGGATTACAAATCCACAGCTTCTGGGTTGGGATTGCAAATCCTGACCAACACCACAGTTAATGGGGATTTGTAATCCCGATTGTTGAGCTTAGGATTTGTAATCTTATTAACGACCAAGTGCTGTTTCTTAAGATGGATTTGCAGTTAATCGGGATTTGCAATCTCGATTATTGAATTTAGGATTTTTAATCTTATTAACGACCAAGTGCTTTTTCTTAAAATGGATTGCAAATCTATAGCTAAATTAGTCAGGATTGCAAATCCTGACCAACATCATGCCACACCGGATTTGCAATCCCGATTGTTGAGCTTAGGATTTGTAATCCTAAATGTGCTAACTTTAAAAATGGGATTTAGTTACAAAGTCGAAAATCAAAGATTTACCTAAAATTTCCGATATTAGGTCACTTATGAAAAAATTAATATTTCTCATCGTATTTTCGATTGTTTCATTAACCTGCTTTGCCCAAACCATTAAAGGAAAAATTATAGCTACTAAAAGTAAACAGCCAATCCCTTATGCTACGGTAAAGTTAAAGTTAGCTAATCAAACTAAATTAACAACCGAATCTGGAGATTTTAATATAATCGTAGATAAATTAAATCTTAAGGATACAATTTTTGTATCCTGCATAGGCTACTTATCAGCGAAACTGCCAATTGATAAATTACCGAAAGATGGGATTATCTATCTAGACGAAGATGAAAAAACCTTAAAAGAGGTAAGTGTTAGCGTAGGTAAGAAACGTTACGAAATAATTAATGAATTCGCCTATTCCAATATAAAATATACTATAAACAAAGATATTGCACAGTCTTACTTAAGCGCTAAGTTTCCAATTGCTAAAAAATTTACGGCCAATGTTGACAGCTTTAAGCTTGAAGAAATCCACCTCGGTAGATTTGTAGAAGCTAGCAATGAACAAACAACTATATTGACTGAGAAATATGAAATCAAATATATCAGGGCACCTTGGCTATTTTACGAATTAAAAAAGCACAATGAGCGAGCTATTTTTAATTTATATATTATATATCCAGCTGAGAACGGAGAACCCCAGCCATTAGATCAAGCTGTAAAAATACCCATCTCATTAACTAGTGCCATTACCGATACGGAAATTGATGTTCGTAACTATAACATTAGGCCTAAACAACGTAATTTCTATATTGCAATAGAGTGGCTCGCTATTTTGCCCAACCTAACTTACAGCTTAGGCAAACGTAATCAACCTAAGGTATTTAGGCAATTTACATTACCTACACAAACCAAAGATGATAAAGGTCCAGCGATGGCATTGGTTTATGAGATCGGATATGAACCCTATGTAAGTACTTACCGTATTGATAAGAAAAATTCAACAAAGAAATATGTTTGGCTAAAAGATAATTGGGTTACTGTAGAGCCTGATTCTGATGGTAAAATTGATACAGAATTTGCACTGTCTGCCAAAATATCCTACTATTAAAAACAAACACGTTGCAACAATGGAAAGATAAAAATTTGTGGCATATCATTTTTAAGAAAAAATTTATATTGATGAAAAACACCATCTTATTAATCGCATTGCTAAGTATAATTACTCCACTTTTTGCTCAAACTAATTTTAATGCTGAAATTAAGGTCGAGAATCGTAAAAATGGTAAAACCATTTTAAATGCAACATTGGCTGATAAACGCATGGGAAAATTTATCAATGCCGAAAAAGGTGTTTTCGAAATTTACTATAACCAAAAAATGTTAGGGGACACTTTATTCATAGATGCCCAAGGTTTTCAAAAACTGAAAATTCCCTTATATGAACTTTTACAAATAAAAAAAGCAAGCCTGTTACCGCAAGATACATCCATACCAGTGTTAAACTCAACTCACAACAATGTTGATTTAAATGAATATGATACACAAACTGTAAGCCAGTGGATTGGTTTACCATTAGGGGATAAACCTTTCGAATACTTGCAAGTTGGACAAATTTTTGAGAATAAATATACTGGAGCACAACTCAATAACATAAAGCTTAATCAATTATATTTTGACTTGCCACCCAATAACATTTATGATGACGGTTCGATGAATTCGGATAGTAGTATTACCTATGCTAACAAAGGGACTTCGACTGTGCTTATATACCAAGACAAGGATTATATGCATAGTTATGCGCCAAGTTATATACAGCAAAATAAATTTAAGTTAAGGATTTACCAATTGGATAAAAACAACCAACCGGCGGCCGAACTATGCATTACTCCTATATTGATTGATCGCGAACCACCAGCACAAAATATGCGTATCAATTTATCAAAGTATAAAATTGCATTACCGCAAGGAAAATTTATGGTTGCTGTAGAATGGGTGCCTAGCCTAAAAAACCTCAACTATATTACTTGGTCAAAATCGACAAACCCAATGGGTATAGCCTTAAGACCTTTTGTTGGGGTGAGTAATAAAAAAGGAGAAAGGTTAAATGTGATGGCGTTAGATTACGGGGGAAATTGGGTACCCTTTGAATATCTTTTACCTTACTATACAGATTTGGCGATTTCTTGTGAAATTGGTTATTAAAACTTACCATTAATCGGGATTTATAATTCTATTAAAGATGGCCACTTTATCAAAATGGATTGAAAATTCACAGATAAATCGATCAGGATTGCAAATCCTGACCAGCAAAGCAATGCGACAAGTTCATTGTTAATCGGGATTTGTAATCCGATTGTTGAACTTAGGATTTGTAATCCTATTAACGCCCAAGTGCTTTTTCTTAAAATGGATTGCAAATCTATAGGCATTGGAGTCAGGATTGCAAATCCTGACCAACTCGTTAATCGGGATTTGTAATCCCGACTACTGAACTTAGGATTTTGAATCCTACTCAACAAAAACTAAAATATCGCTCTAGCAATTTTCTTCGTCTGTTCTGGTCGGCCCATAGTATAAAAATGCAACACAGGCGCTCCAAAATCCATCAACTCCTTACACTGTTTAATCATCGATTCTGTACCTATTTCTTTAGCTTCAGCATTGCTTTTAGCGTGAGATAAGGCGTCTGTTAATTCTTCTGGCAAATCGATATGGAAAATTTTAGGCAAAACCGTTAACTGAGATAATGTGCTAATGGGTTTCAACCCGGGAATAATCGGCACATTAATATCATTTTCCCTACATTTTTTTACGAAGTCGAAATACTTCTGATTATCAAAAAACATTTGGGTAACAATAAATTCTGCGCCAGCATCCACTTTCTTCTTCAAGAATTTGAAATCTGCGTTTAGGTTTGGTGCTTCAAAGTGTTTTTCAGGATAACCGGCCACGCCGATACAGAAATCACTGTTAAAAGTTTCTATATCTTCGTGCAGAAATTTACCGTCGTTATGGTTTTTAATGTGCTCAATTAGATCTGTTGCGTAACAATGACCACCCTTGGTTGGAATAAAAGATTTATCAGCTGCGCGTGCATCGCCTCGTAAAGCCAACACATTATCAATCCCTAAAAATTGTAAATCAATTAGCGCATTTTCAGTTTCTTCTTTAGTAAAACCACCACAAATTAAATGTGGAACGGCATCAATATTATATTTATGAATAATCGCAGCACAAATGGCTATTGTACCTGGGCGCTTCCGATACGAAACCTTCTGCAATAAACCATTGTCTTGCTCTTTATAAATATAATCTTCCCTTAAGGAGGTTACATCAATAAAAGGCGGATTAAACTCCAACAATGGATCAATTGCATCGTATATCCATTGAATACTTTGCCCTTTTATAGGTGGCAAAAGCTCGAATGAGAATAAGGTTTTTTTGGCTTCTTGTATATGCTGAGTAATTTTCATGTTGTTGCGGGTTGTAAGTTACGTGTTACCTGTTTGGATGCCGAATCAAAAATTGATAGCTTCATGTGGGGTTACGTGTTAAGAGTTTTAGGTTATGGGGTTGGGTGTTTACTTCGCCAGTTGCTGGTAATATTTTATGAACCCGTTTAATAATTTTCTAACGATTTCTAATTTCAGAAGTATTGATTTTAAGCTTATTTCATCAATATACTTTTGGTCAAATGAAATATAAAGTTGAGTTTCTAATTCATAAATTGAACCTCTGGCTATAAAAAAGAACTGAATACTGTCCTTTGGATAATTTCTCCCACAGCCTTCTGCAATATTTGATGGAACTGAAACGGCAATCCTCCTCATTTGGCTAGTTAAACCAAATAGTTCATCTTTAGGAAATAGTTTAGTGGCATTATAAATTTCGTTTGTTAAAATTCTCGCCTCCTTCCAAACATCTAAATCTGTATATGCTTTTTTTTCTTTTTCCATTTATCTTTTCTTTCTGCTTCGAATCCCGTAACCTGTAACAGCTAATACGCATTACTAAACTTCCAAACCTACAACCCGTAACACATAACAGGTAACAACCTAGTAAGCCAAATTCGGGCTCAACCAACGCTCTGCCTCTTCCAAACTCATGCTTTTTCTATTAGCATAATCCTCTGCCTGATCTTTAGTAATTTTTCCTAGACCAAAATATTTCGATTCGGGATGTGAGAAATAAAAACCACTTACGGCAGCAGTTGGATACATGGCATAACTCTCGGTAATGTTTAAACCAATCTTATTTTCGGCATCTAAGAGTGCAAATAGAGTCCCTTTTTCGGTATGCTCCGGACAAGCAGGATAACCTGGTGCAGGACGAATACCAACATATTGCTCTTTTATTAACTCTTCGTTAGATAGTTTCTCTTCTTTTGCATAAGCCCAGTATTCTTTACGCACCATTTCATGCAGTTTTTCTGCAAACGCTTCTGCTAATCTATCCGCTAAAGCTTTGGCCATAATGCTATTGTAATCGTCGTAATCTTTTTCGAATTCAGCCACCAATTCATCACAACCAATACCAGTTGTAGCCGCAAAACCTCCAAAGTAATCTTGTACGCCACTTTCTTGCGGTGCAATAAAATCAGCCAATGCATAATAAGGTTGACCATCAGTTTTTTCAGTCTGTTGCCTTAAAGTGTGAATAACAACTTTCTCGGCGTTACCATTTTTAAGTTTCTCATCGGCGTTTAGCAACGCGCTTTCAACATCTAACTGAATATCATCATGATTAATAGTATTGGCCGGCCAAAAACCTATCACAGCTTTTGCAGTCAGTAATTTCTCTGAAACGATACGTTTTAACAAAGTTTGCGCATCATCAAATAGCTTTTTAGCTTCTACACCAACATTTTTATCATCAAATATTTTAGGGTAGCTTCCACGTAATTCCCAAGTATGAAAAAATGGCGTCCAATCGATGTAAGGAACCAAATCTTCCAACGGATAATTTTCGATAATTTTTGTGCCTGTAAAAGCTGGCGCTGGAGAAACCTGCGTTAGATCGATTTGGAACTTGTTTGCTCTTGCTTGCTCGATTGTTTTATATCGTTTATCAGAGCGTTTATTTAAATGTGCTTCTCGTGCCTTATCGTATTCTGCTTTAATTCCATCAACATAGGCTCCTTTTGTTTCAGGATTCATCAAAGTACTACAAACCGTAACACTTCGAGAGGCATCTAAAACATGTATGGTGGGGCCAGAATAACTTGGCGCAACCTTTACGGCGGCATGTATTCTTGATGTTGTGGCGCCGCCGATAATTAACGGAATGGTAAAACCTTCGCGCTCCATTTCTTTTGCAAAATGAACCATTTCATCTAACGAAGGTGTAATTAAACCGCTTAAACCAATAATATCAGCATTTATTTCTCGGGCTTTTTTAATAATTTCCTGTGCGGGAACCATTACACCCATATCTACAATTTCGAAATTATTACAAGCTAAAACAACGCCTACAATATTTTTACCAATATCATGCACATCGCCCTTCACAGTAGCCATTAAGACTCTACCTGCTGATGAACTTTGATCTTGATCGGGGTTATCTAATTTTTCTTGAGCAATAAACGGCAATAGATAAGCCACTGCTTTTTTCATTACCCTTGCCGATTTTACCACCTGAGGCAGAAACATTTTTCCAGCGCCAAATAAATCACCAACAATGTTCATTCCACCCATTAACGGGCCTTCAATTACTTGTATTGGCCGAGGATATTTCTGACGGGCTTCTTCCACATCATCATCCAAATATTCTACAATTCCTTTTACCAAAGAGTGGGATAAACGATCTTCAACCGTTCCTTTTCTCCATTCTTCATCACGAACAATTTCTTTTCCTTTACTTTTAATCGTTTCGGCAAATTCTACCAATCGCTCGGTAGCATCATCTCTACGGTTTAAAAGCACATCTTCTACCCTTACTAACAATTCTGGCGGAATTTCTTGATAAACTTCCAACATACCCGCGTTCACAATGCCCATATCTAAACCTGCCTGTATGGCGTGGTACAAAAATGCAGAGTGCATCGCTTCGCGAACGGTATTATTTCCTCTAAAAGAGAACGATATGTTTGAAACGCCACCACTTACTTTTGCGTGAGGCAGGTTTTCTTTAATCCACTTTGTGGCATTTATAAAATCAACTGCGTAATTATTGTGTTCTTCTAAACCTGTGGCAACGGTTAAAATATTTGGATCGAAAATAATATCCTGTGCCGGGAAACCAAGCTCATCAACTAAAATATCGTAACTGCGTTTACAAATTTCTTTTCTACGTTCTAAATTATCAGCTTGTCCTTTTTCATCAAAAGCCATTACCACAACTGCAGCGCCGTATTGCATAATTTTGCGAGCACTTTCTTTAAACTTCTCTTCGCCTTCTTTTAAGGATATTGAATTTACAATACCTTTTCCCTGCATACATTTTAAACCATTTTCGATAACCGTCCATTTGGAAGAATCGACCATGATTGGCAATTTTGAAATATCAGGTTCTGAAGCAATAAGGTTTAGGAATTTAGTCATCGCAGCTTCCGAATCAAGCATCCCTTCATCCATATTCACATCGATAACCTGCGCACCACCTTCTACCTGTTGCAAGGCAACGGCAAGGGCAGCTTCGTAATCGCCACCCAAAATCAATTTAGAAAATTTTGGAGATCCTGTAATGTTTGTACGCTCACCAATGTTTACGAAAATACTATCAGGTCTAATGGTTACGGGTTCTAATCCGCTTAAGCGCATAAATGGCTCAATTACAGGGATTTTTCTAGGTGTTGCTTTTTTTGCGTTTTTAGCAATGCAGGCAATGTGCTCTGGCGTAGTACCACAACAACCGCCCACAATGTTTACAAATCCTGATGCTATAAAATCATCTACTAAATGAGCAGTTTCATGTGGTTGCTCATCGTAAGCGCCAAACTCATTTGGCAAACCCGCATTTGGGTAAGCAGAAACATAACAACCAGCTTTTGTGGCAAGTTCTTCAATATGTGGGCGCATTTCTTTCGCACCCAAAGCACAATTAAAGCCAATACTTAGGGGCTTTGCATGCATTACCGAATTTAAAAAAGCCTCGGCTGTTTGTCCTGAAAGTGTTCTGCCCGAAGCATCGGTTATCGTACCAGAAATCATAATTTCTAGTTTGCGCCCAATTACTTCTTCGTATTTTTTTATGGCTACAATAGCCACTTTCGCATTTAAAGTGTCAAAAATAGTTTCAATCAATAAAATATCTGCGCCACCATCAACCAAGCCACGAACTTGCTCATAATAAGCAACTTCAAGTTCATCAAAATAAACTGCTCTATAACCAGGGTCGTTAACATTTGGCGACATAGAAAGTGTTCTATTTGTTGGACCAATTGCACCTGCAACGAAACATTTCCGATCGGGATTTGCCAACATAAATTCGTTAGCAGCTTCTTTGGCAACTCTCGAACCTTCAAAACTCATTTCGTAAGAAAGGTCTTCCATTTGGTAATCGGCCATGGAAATACGCTGTGTACTGAAGGTATTGGTTTCAATAATATCGGCACCGGCTTTTAGATATTCTAAATGTATGGCTTTAATAATATCCGGACGTGTAATGTTTAGCAAATCGTTGTTGCCTTTCACATCACATGGGTGGTTTTTAAACCGTTCGCCTCTAAAATCCTCTTCAGTTAAGGTATATCGCTGAATCATAGTGCCCATTGCACCATCAATAATCAAAATCCGCTTTTCTAATTCTTCTCTAATATCCATTTTTTCTGAGATATGAGATATGAGATATGAGATATGAGATCAATTTAGAGCGCAATGTCTCAAATCTCAAATCTAACTTCTCAAATCTCTAAAGCTTACTAAAAAGTCGGATCGGATGTACTCCTTTAAACTTATCTTCTCTTGCTCCCGAATAACCATCGGAACTAGATTAGAATTTAGCACCTTGTTTGGCACAGGTTGCTAAGACATCGTTGGGTCTAATCCCTCCGTCTTTCTTTATAAGCAGTGCAAAAATGCAACAAACGCTCGTCAATTCCAAAAATTATCGCTTTGCAACCAAATAAAATTACAAAGGCCACGCAAAAATGCATGGCCTTCGATATAATATTTTGCTAAATGATGATTATTTTCTACCTCCGAAGATACGAAGTAAGAATAAAAATATGTTAATAAAATCTAAATAGAGTGATAAAGCAGCCATGATCGCTAGTTTCTTAGTATCAGCTGATGCCATTTGCTCGCCACTTTCTTCCAAGCCCAAGCCAATTCTTTTAATCTTCTGCACATCGTAAGCAGTTAATGCAGTAAAAACAGCAATACCAATAAAAGCCATAATTAGACTAAATTGTTCACTTTGGATAAACATATTGACAATACTGGCAATTACTAAACCAACAACACCAACCATTAAAATTGGACCAAACTTGCTTAAATCTACATTGGTGGTATAGCCTAAAAACGCCATAATACCGAAAATACCTGCTGCAGCTGCAAAACAAGTTATAACTGAAGTACCGGTATAAACTAAAAGAATAAAACTTAAACTTACGCCCAACAGTAAAGAGAAAGCAACAAATACGCCCAATAAAGCAGTATAAGATAACCTACTAAACCCTGCACCCATTAGTAACACTAAACCTAGCGGTGCAAACATAGCAACATAACCTAAACCAGTTCTTTGTCCGGTTTCAAAATTGATAAGCATGTGCAGTACCGAATCGGTATTGGATACATAAAATGCTGCCAATGTTGATAAACTTAAGGCCACAAACATCCATAAAAAAACATTTGCGAAGAATTTTTTTGCAACCGAGTTTTGTTGTACAAAAACACTATTGTCTTGGTACTGATAATTTTGTTGTTCCATTTATATTATTGTGATTTAATTTATAAAAATAATTATTTAATTCAATCTTTTTGTCAGTTGTTCTTCAACTTTTTTAAAAAACTGTAAAGGCTTTAACGTGCGCCAAGGCATATCATCAATCGCGCCACCAAAGTTAATGTAATAATCAATATTATTATCTTTAAACTCTTTAATTACGTGTTCTTGAAAATTAACACCCACAATCCATCCATCTTCCACTTCCTGAAACCATTCTTCGTAATAACTATCATCTGAAGCATGAAAGTTAAGCACGTTTTCACCTATTAAAATAAACTTTGTAATGCCTTCATCCATCATCAATTCTAAAATATCGCGTTTTAGCATCATGATATCGTTATTAATGGCATCGTTCCATTCGCCAATAAATTCTATAATGGCATAACTTCTATCGTAATCGGCATACAAAACTTTTAAATAAAGCGTATTAGAGCCAAATTCGTCCCATTGGGGATGTAACAAAAAATTATAAATCTGCTTATCAAAGTACAATTCAGAATACTCGGTATTGTAAAAAGGCGAGCGATCATCTTCCGCAGAAATGTAATCATCTCTCCATTGGTAATAAGGTTCTATTTCGTGCATCTGTAAAGTTGAAGGTTATAGGTGGTAAGTTATAAGTCGGAAATTACTATTACTAGCTTAGTTTTGTAAAGATTAATATAAGTCGTTTATTTTTAAGCTTTTTTATATTTGCACTATTATAGTTAGAACTTAATACCTTCAACTTTTACTTGCTTCAACAGCTTTTCTAACACTTCCATATTTACTTAATAATTCGGCGGCGTCCTCATAATTTATTTTCAATTCATCAGCTATCATTAATGTGCCTCTATCTACAAGTTTATGGTTGGTTAACTGCATATCTACCATTTTATTGCCTACAACCCTACCCAACTGCACCATTACCGCCGTACTTAGCATATTTAAAACTAATTTTTGGGCTGTGCCCGATTTCATCCGCGTGGATCCAGTAATAAACTCTGGCCCAACTACCACCTCAACCGGGAAATCAGATCCTGCAACGATCGGGCCACCTTCGTTGCAAACAATACAACCTGTTAAAATGCCATGCTGGCGGGCAATATTTAAGCCTCCAACTACATAAGGCGTAGTGCCCGAAGCTGCTAAGCCAACTAAACAATCCTTTTCATTTATGTTAAATTCTTGTAAATCTTTCCAAGCTTGCGCCACATCGTCTTCGGCATTTTCTACCGCTTTTCTAATTGCGGTATCGCCTCCGGCAATAATGCCCACCACCCAATCAAACGGCACGCCATAAGTTGGCGGACATTCGGATGCATCTACAACGCCCAATCGGCCACTTGTACCGGCGCCAATGTAAAATAATCGGCCACCTTTTTTCATTTTATCTGCCACGGCCGTTGTAAGTTTTGCTATTTGAGGCAACGATTTTTCTACCGCAAAGGCAACCTGTTTATCTTCATTATTTATGCCCTGCAATACTTCCAAAACCGACATTTTTTCAATGTGCTTATAGTTAGATTCTTGCTCGGTAACTCTGTTCATATCAATTATAATTTTGATAAAAATCGTTAATTCCTTTTTAAAAATGAATTAAATTAATTCCTTTTTGACGGCTAAAAAATTTTAACGTCAAAAACATCAAATAATGACAAACAATTCACCTTATAATGTGGTTAAAAATATAATGAACCCACTAATTTTCATATTTTTGTAAAAATAAATGAAAAAGAACACTCGTTATAACCTTATTATTGCTTTTACTTACGCTGCTGTATTAACATTAGGCATGTTTGTTGGCATTAAGTTTATAAAAATGCAAGGTTTCGACATTCAAAAAAACACTAAATATGTTGATAACAATGGGGAGAAGCTAGATGAGATTCTTCACATCATCAATAAAAAATATGTAGATGATATTAATACTGATTCGCTGCATAATCTGCCCATCGATAGTGTTTTACATCAATTAGATCCTCATAGTGTTTACCTACCTCCTGCCGATGTAGATGATATGACCAATACCCTTGAAGGGAATTTTGAAGGTGTGGGTTTAGAGTATTATATGCTAAACGATACCATGATGGTTACCGGAGTAGTAAAAGATGGCCCCGCTTTTATGGCCGGAATTAAGCTAGGCGATAAAATTTTAAGTATCGATAGTGCTGTTGTAAGTGGAAAAAATTTACCTAAAGCGCAACTTTCTGGGCGTTTTAAAGGTAAAGCTGGCACAGGTGTAAATGTTTTGTTGTTAAGAACTGGCAGTTTGCAACCACGCCGCTTAATGGTAACAAGAGGCAAAGTAAACGTAAGCAGTATTGATGCGGCCTACCTAATTGCAGCCGAAACCGGCTACGTGCGCATTAGCAAATTTGGTGCAAATACCGATGAAGATTTCGCTAATGCCATAAATAATTTAAAAGCGAAGGGAATGAAAAAACTCATTCTGGATTTGCGCGACAATGGAGGCGGTTATTTTAGCGCAGCTACTGGCTTGGCCGATCAATTTTTGGCTGAAAATAAACTTATTGTTTATACAGAAGGCAAGCACGAGCCTCGCACCGACTATTTTGCATCGGGCACTGGCGCGTTTCTGCAAGGTAAACTCGCTGTTTTAATAAACGAAAATACGGCCTCGGCGAGCGAAATTGTTGCTGGTGCCATACAAGATTTAGGTAGGGGAATTATTGTTGGCCGCCGATCTTTTGGTAAGGGTTTGGTGCAAGAACAGTTTGCTTTTAATGATGGCTCGGCGCTAAACCTAACCATAGCAAGGTATTTTACGCCATCCGGTCGAAGTATTCAAAAATCGTACAAAAAAGGCTACGATGCCTATAAACACGAACTAGATGATAGAATGGCCGATGGCGAACTAACTGCCGATCGCACTTCGTTTCAAGATTCTGTTGAGAAAACTGAAGGTGTAAATCCATCGTCAGTTAAAACCCAAAAAACAGCAGGTGGCATTCAACCCGATGTTTTTGTTAAGTTAGATACTACTGGTTACAATAAATTTTACGGCAAATTAGTCATCAAAAAAATATTGTCCGATTTTGTTTTTGATGTGTTAACAACCCGCTATTCTTCATC
The DNA here is from genome assembly GCF_004354365.1 of Pedobacter changchengzhani. GTDB lineage: Bacteria > Bacteroidota > Bacteroidia > Sphingobacteriales > Sphingobacteriaceae > Pedobacter > Pedobacter changchengzhani. The sequence continues at coordinate 81,042 of NZ_SJCY01000010.1, read as the reverse complement.
GTTCATCGAACAAAATATTAACACCTTCAACATCAGCGATAACGATTTCAAAGATTTTGCAACCTATCTTCAAAATAAGAAAATTACAGTGGATCATACACAGCTCAACAGTGCTAAAATGCATATCGCGGTAGATTTAAAGGCTTTTCTTTGCCGTTATTACTTAGGCGATGTTGGTTATTACAAAGCCGTTAATCAAACCGACAACGTAGTTAAGCAAGCGTTAATCAATTTGCAATAAATTATTTTTCAGAAAAGCAGGTTCCTGTTACAAAATCAAGATTAGTCCTGCCAACCATTACAAAGCCGTTTGCGTAGAAAAAAACGCAATCCGTGTTTTCCATTCATGTCAGGTTTAGATAACTTAGGTTTGAATAAAAAACTCAAATAGCGATTAATTATTTAACAGCAAAAATAAACATACGCAGTTTCGGTCGGTGAGGACATCAACCTATAATAAAATAAATTTCCAACGACTCATTGTTGGTCAAGATTTGTAATTCTGATTCTGCTACTGATGAGTTAAAATCCTCGGCTAATAAACCAGGGAAGTATTTCTTAACTAGCGAGTTGTTACCTTTACCGAGAAGATTGTTGGTCAAGTTTTGTAGTCATCCGATGCATATAAGCGCCACGCCGATATTCAACGGATAACTGATTTATCAATTCATATCAATAAAAAAAGCAACATCTTTTGAGTGTTGCTTTCTAATAAATATAATTTTCAGCTTTTGCTATAATAACCCTATTTCTGTCTGAAGAAAATTTGAATCGGCGAACCAGAAAAATCAAAATGCTCTCTCAACTTGTTTTCTATAAAACGTTTGTATGGATCTTTAATGTACTGAGGCAAGTTGCAGAAAAACGCAAACATTGGCGAGGTGGCATTAATTTGAGTAATGTATTTAATTTTAATGTGTTTTCCTTTTAATGCTGGCGGTGGAAACTTCTCAATTAACGGCAACATTACATCATTTAATTTAGATGTAGGCACTTTCTTGCTTCTATTTTTAGCAACTTCTAAAGCCGATTCTACAGCTTTGAAAATTCTTTGTTTGTTTAAAACTGAAGTAAATACGATTGGCACATCAGTAAAAGGGCGAATGCGCTCATGAATTTCTTCTTCAAAAGCTTTCATGGTTTGGGTATTTTTTTCAATTAAATCCCATTTATTAACCAAAATAACAATACCTTTTTTGTTTTTCTCCGCTAGGTGGAAAATATTAATGTCCTGACTTTCGATACCGTCTTGCGCATCAATCATCAAAATAACAACATCAGCCTCCTCTATAGCTTTAATACTACGCATTACCGAGTAAAATTCAAGGTTTTCTTTAACCTTGGTTTTTTTACGCAATCCTGCCGTATCAATCAGCATAAATTCATGCCCAAATTGATTGTAATGAATTTTAATCGAATCGCGGGTTGTACCAGCATTTTCGGTAACAATGTTACGCTGTGCACCTACCAATGCATTTACTAAAGAAGATTTACCCACATTTGGGCGACCGGCGATTGTAATTTTTGGCAGTAAATTTTCTTCTTCAACTACATCTTCAAAGTGTTTAACCACCTCATCAAGCAACTCTCCAGTGCCCGAACCCGTCATAGAAGAAAGTGCATAAACCTCGCCTAAGCCGAAGCCATAGAAAGTATGTATTTCGCCATATAGCGCTGTATTATCAACCTTATTTGCACAAACAAATACAGGCTTTTTACTTCTGCGTAAAACCTGGGCAATGTCGTCATCTAAATCGGTAATGCCGGTAGTTACATCAACCATAAAAATAAGCACACTTGCTTCTTCAATGGCAATCATTACCTGCTCACGAATGGCAGCTTCGTAAACATCTTCAGAGTTGGCTACATAACCACCAGTATCAATTACGGTAAAATTTCTGTCTGTCCACTCGCCTACACCATAATGTCTATCGCGGGTTACACCGCTAACGTCATCAACAATTGCTTTTCTGCTTTCAGTTAATCTATTAAAAAGGGTACTTTTGCCTACGTTTGGCCTGCCTACGATGGCGATAATATTACTCATTTGTGTTTCAGATTGTAGATTTACGGTTGTAGATTTAACACAATCGTAAAAATGTTGTTAGTTTTTTGGCCAATGGTTGATGATTTTGATGTGGACTATACACCTATCAATTTGACTATCAACTATAAACTAACAGCCATTGACTTTTTATTTCAGTTTGCAAAGGTACGGTTAATTCTCGTAACCAAAGCTTTTAAGATAGTTCTTTTTACTTCTCCAATCGGGAATAACTTTTACATGCATTTCCAAAAACACCTTTTTATCTAAAAATTTCTCAATTTCTAACCTGGCTTCGGTGCCCACTTTTTTAAGCATGCTGCCTGCGGTACCAATTAAAATGTTTTTTTGCGAATCGCGCTCAACAATTATTTCTGCTGCAATGCGGATCATTTCGCCTTTACCATTTTTCATTTCCTCCTCCTTAAAACTTTTTACCACCACTTCGGTGCTGTAAGGAATTTCTTTTTGATAATTTGTAAATATTTTTTCACGAATCATTTCAGACACAAAGAAACGTTCAGAACGATCGGTATATTCTTCTTTATCGTAATACGGCGGATGAAAAGGCAACGTTTCTAAGATGCGCTCCAACAAACCATCAACATTATGTTTATGCAAGGCAGATATGGCATAAATTGCAATCGGATTTAGTTTTTCTTTCCAATAGGCTATTTTTTCTTCAACCAATTCTTGCGAAGCTTGATCAATTTTATTTATTAATACGATTGTAGGAATATTGCGATTTAAAATTTTCTCCATCACATCCTCTTCATCATGTTTCTCGTTAATGTCGTTTACAAACAAAAGCAAGTCTGCATCGGCTAAAGATCCGTTTACGAAACTCATCATACTCTCCTGTAAACTGTATTTTGGCTTAATTACGCCAGGCGTATCAGAGAAAACAATTTGATAATCGGCTTCATTTACGATACCCAAAATACGGTGACGGGTAGTTTGCGCTTTGGGGGTGATGATACTAAGTCGCTCGCCAACAAGCACATTCATCAGGGTTGATTTACCCACATTTGGTTTACCTATTATACTTACGAAACCTGCTTTATGTGTCATTTAAAAAAATCTAAAATAAATTTGCACAGCAAAGAAACGAATTATATCTTTGCATTCCAATTCAAAAACGGAGTTAAGGATTTAATAACGTATTAATTGGCACGCGGATTTGAGCTCCGATTTATGAAAAATTAACTCAAAAAGTTGATTTTTCGGACGAAAAAACGCTCAACATACAGTGCGGGGTGGAGTCCCGAATCATCGGGAGTACGCTCGAAAGAGCTCATAACCCGAAGAAGAAAAATTCTAACATACAATGCGGGGTGGAGTCCCGAATCATCGGGAGTACGCTCGAAAGAGCTCATAACCCGAAGAAGAAAAATTCTAACATACAATACGGGGTGGAGTCCCGAATCATCGGGAGTACGCTCGAAAGAGCTCATAACCCGAAGAAGAAAAATTCTAATATACAATGCGGGGTGGAGCAGTTGGTAGCTCGTCGGGCTCATAACCCGAAGGTCGCACGTTCGAGTCGTGTCCCCGCTACCACTTTAGCAGAAAGGTTAAAGCAGAAAGCTCAAAGCTTTGGTCTTTTCCCTCTTAGCTTTAAGCTTGAATGGCCCGTTCGTCTAGGGGTGAGGACGCCAGATTTTCATTCTGGAAACAGGGGTTCGATTCCCCTACGGGCTACAGGAAATACAAAAAGTTGATTTAAAGCGATAACGCTGACGATCAACTTTTTTTTGGTTTACGAGATTTTGTAAATCAATATATTTCTTTCCTTATTTATTTTCCACAATAGAGGGCAAAAAAAAAGAATTAACTGATAATCAATAATTTATAATTTATTTTAATATTTTATTTTGAAAATCGAAAATAGTGCATACCTTTGCACTCCTTCAGGTAGGATAATTTGAAGACATAAAGTGCGGGGTGGAGCAGTTGGTAGCTCGTCGGGCTCATAACCCGAAGGTCATCAGTTCGAGTCTGGTCCCCGCTACCAAAGAAGTTGAAAGACACTTCTATTATTTAATGGCCCGCTCGTCTACCGGTTAGGACGCCAGATTTTCATTCTGGAAATAGGGGTTCGATTCCCCTGCGGGCTACAAAAAAACCACCAATTATAAAAATTGGTGGTTTTTGTTTTTATAGGCTAAAATGGAATACATAATCTATTTCAACTGCATAATTATCGATCTGAAATTATCTATACTTGCTTCTAAGTTTTCCAAAATATCATTCGCCAATACATCAGGATCGGGCAGGTTATCTAAATCGGCTAATGATTTATCTTTAATCCAACTGATATCCAAAGACGTCTTATCTCGAGCCATAATCTCCTCATAACTAAACTTTCTCCACTTTCCATCTGGGTTGGTTTGGGGATGATAAGTTTCCGCTCTCTTGTTTCGATTGGCAGTTTTATACAAAGAAACGAAATCTTGCAGGTCTGCTAACTTTAATGGATTTTTCTTTAAAGTATGGTGAACGTTTGTTCTGTAATCATACACCCAAACTTCTTTTGTCCATGGGGTTTTACTGGCTGGCTTAGCATCCCAAAACAACACATTAGCTTTTACACCATTTGCATAGAATATACCGGTAGGAAGCCTTAAAATAGTGTGCAAATCTGCTGTGTCTAATAACTTCTTTCTTACGGTTTCTCCGACGCCACCTTCGAACAAAACGTTATCTGGTAAAACAACCGCAGCTTTACCTGTGCTCTTGAGCATCGATTTAATATGCTGTACAAAGTTAAGTTGCTTGTTCGATGTGGTTACCCAAAAGTCTTGACGATTATATGTTAAATCTTCTTTCTCCTGCTCTCCATCCTCATTGGTGAAGGTCATACTGCTTTTCTTACCGAAAGGCGGATTAGCCAACACATAATCGTATTTGATTCCACTATCTGCGATTAGTGCATCATTGGGAGAAATAGCTGAATCGGCATCAATATCACCAATGTTGTGTAGAAACAAATTCATTAAAGCCAATCTTCTGGTTCCGGCTACAATCTCATTGCCGTAAAACGTATTGTACTTTAAAAATTGTTTTTGTTCTTTATCTAAATCTCTATTTTCTGCCAACCAATCGTACGCAGCTAAAAAGAAACCGCCCGTACCGCAAGCTGGATCGGCAATTGTTTTACCAGCTTCTGGCTGTAAGCATTCTACCATCGCCTTTATTAAAGCTCTCGGTGTGAAATACTGACCAGCACCACTTTTAGTATCTTCAGCGTTCTTCTCTAATAAACCTTCGTAAATATCGCCCTTATCTTTAACGCCCATCAGCAACCATTGCTCGGCATTTATTAAAGCAATGAGTTTATATAATTTTGCAGGATCTTGAATTTTGTTTTGGCTCTTGGTAAAAATCTGACCCAATATACCCTTGTCTCTACCTAACTCTCTGAGCAAAACGTTGTAATGCGTCTCTAGCTCGGCACCAGACTTATTGGTTAATGTATCCCAAGCATATTCGCTTGGAATAGGCATTGTTCTGCTATACGGCGGCTTGGTATATTCATCTGCCATTTTCAAGAAAAGCAAATAGGTTAATTGCTCTAAATAATCCCCATAACCTACACCATCATCCCGCAAGGTTTGACAGAATGCCCATACTTTGTTTACTATATTCGATGCGTTGTTCGCCATTATTATATGATATTTTTTTTATTAAAGATGTAAACTAAATGCCGAGTTAGTGTACATGTTTGAAAAGATGTACACTAAAATTCAATTTTGAATTTGGCTAAACGGTATTAATTTAACGTTTTATCTATGCTTACTTTAATTTTATAATTGCCAGTTTCATTGGCATACCTACCGTAAACTATTGCCGGGTGCAAACCCAGCTGAACTGCAAAGGCAATCACCTCTTTCGAATCGTAAATAGATTTATTTTTCATAAACACTAGCCAATCTTGAAGGCTTATTAATGCATTCGCTGCAAAATCATTTGCTTCTTTCTCTTCAGTGCTTAAGCAGTAGTCTTCTGATAATTCTTGTTTATCCAAATCAATAAATTGGGCATTCTTATCATTTGCCAAATGCAAAAACACATGACCTAACTCATGCAAAATGGTAAATGCAAAATTATCAATTCGTTGATGCCTTACACTTAAACCAATTGCGGGCTTACCCTCACTCCAGAAGGAAACTCCATCTACGGCGCATTTTTCGGGATTTTTATGAATAATTAACTTGACTCCATACTTTGCCAACAGCACTTTTGTGCGACTGACCGTTTCTGCATTTTCCTTTAAAATTTCTTTTAATTCTGTAATCAATTCATCTTTTTTTGACGCATCAAAAATACCAACTTCCAATTTCTTGGCCTCAAAAGCGATTAATTTTACCCAACCAATTAAGTTAATTTTATTTGGCTCTAATTTTTCTGATTTTCGGAAACGAGCAAAATTTGGTTCATTGCAGACTGCTAATAACGCAGCAACATTATTTACAGCGTAAATTTTTTGCAACAAATACACATCTTCCAATGGATCGCCAGAAATTATTTTGTGCTTTTTGTAAAACCGATAAGGTACATATTCCTTTATCTCGTTCCAAGCGCCTAAGGCGATTAATTGTTTTTGAGTTTTTTGTTTGATATTGGCTAAATCCAAATCATAATTGTTTTGCAAATTGAGCCATAGCTTTGCATCCATCTTTAATGATTTACCAATTAATAAAGCAATATCTGCATTGATACTTCTTTTCCCTTTTATAATTTCATTAAGTATAGTTTTAGCAATACCAGTTTCTAGTGCAAAATCTTGCTGACTGATGCCTCTATCTTTTAATTCATCATTAAGAATTTCTCCGGGATGAATTGCTTTTGCTGGGGTAAGTTGATTTATGTTGGTTGACATACGGGTTAGCCGTTTTAAAGGTGGCGCTCCTTTATATTAAAATAGGTTAATTAATTAGCTGTAGTGATTGCTCAAATCTTCTATATCCAATAAAATGATTTCGAAGGGCTCGGTTTCACTAGCTATTTCTTGAAAAATGACACGGTATTGCATGTTAACACTTACCGAACTTTTTCCTTTTAAATTACCTGATAGTTTTTCATAACGTAGGGTGTTATATTGGTAGGCTTGTTCTATTTTATCTAAAGAGCGAAGTATGTTTAACGTTTTAATATATTGCTTTACAATTTGAGGCTGAAATTGAAATTTCTTGTCTTTTACCTTTTTACCCTCATATAAATTTGCCAGTAAGATATTTTTAAACGTAATCTCCATTAGTATTGGACTGGTGCAAATATATCAATTATATTCACAAATTTGTGAATTATTTTATTTAATTAATTCTCCCTCAAAAGCTTTTTTTAATATACTTTGTCTTAAACTTTCTGCTTGTAATAAACTTTGCTGTATGCTTTCTTCCATTTTATCGGCAACGGATAGGCGTCTTTCTATTTCCTCAACGATTTGGGTTTGTTCTCCTAGAGATAAATCAGGAATTAACAATTCATTTAAATTGTTAAGGGTAATTCCCAATACGGTAGTTCCACTTGCAACTTTGATACATTGTCTCTCAAGAGCATTGAAAAAGTATTTTACAAAACTTGATGTTGTTTCAAATCTAGGCTTTGCAATTTTCAGGTCTTGATTGATTGAAGTGATAATTTTCGAAATAATTGCTTTCCCTGGAGATATTCTTGTAATTAAAATAACATCGCCAATTTGTGCAAGATTGGAAGCACTATTTTTTAAACCTATTTCAGTTATATAATCTTGCGTTTTTATCAAATAATCACCTTTAACATCCTTAACAGAAGCCCAATTAATATCTCCATTCCAGTATGAAGGCTCACTTTTACTTGGCGTTCCTCCACCAACGAAATTAAACATGTCCCCTAATCGTTTATACTTCCACCCTTCAAACAATCCTGCTTGTTCGGCATTTTGATTTGCTTTGTCATTTGCAGTTTGATAAACCCCTTCAGGCTCTGCCACCATTGCTAAATCATATTCATCAGCTACATCATTAGCATCTTGATTTAGACCACTTGTTAATTTCCCCTCGAAAGCCCATTTCAAAACCGCTTGCCGATAAACTTTCAATTGTTGTTGGGCTGTTTTTAAATTTTCTACGCTTTTATCCAACTCAGAAAATAATTCTTCTATTTTGGAAACGATGGATTGTTGGGTGGTAAGTGGAGGTAGAGGGATTAAGTACTTTTTGAGCTTTATTATAGTCAGCGCATTGTAGGCTGAACCAGAAGTAAGAATTGATTGTTGGAATTTAATAAAGTGAGCAAAGTTATAATCTAAATATTTTGAAATCACATTTTTTAGATTTCTTACCCAAATCAGATTCCCGTCTTTGAAATAAAAAGTGTCTTCGTTTTTAATAATGTAAGAAACTCCAATAGTACCTACAGCAGAGAGCAAAATATCTCCTATTTTAGGCACAGGGTTTTTTGCTTTAATTAACGCATATTTTTCCGAAGATATGAAAAGCTCGATTTTTATTTCTTTGCCCTCACTTAATTCTTTTACCTCCTTTGTTCTGTAAAAAGGTATTCCCTCTTGGACATAATCGCTTTGAAATATTCTCCTACTTGAAGTTACTTCTGCAATATCTTGAAGTTCGACCCACTTCCACCCTTCTGGCAATTCTTTCAATTTGTTCATTTTTTTTGTTCAGTCAAATAACCATCAAATAAAAAGTTATTGACAATCACATAGTTACGCTGTAATTATTTAAACAATTGTTTTTCAGTCAAATAAGACTTGTTAATATTCCATAAGTTCAAAACTCTTTTTAGCAGAAGATCGAAATGCGAAAGGCGTATTGTTCTTTTTAACGATTTGTTTTATTTCTTCCCAACGGTTTACTAATAATTTAACCATTTCCCAGTATGCAAAACCACTTTTAGATGGTGGATTAAAAAAAAGTATGCCAACGCCATGTTTTTGGTACAACTCCCTTTGATGCTTTTGACTTTGTATTCTAAAATCTTGGGTAATTACGACACCATTGATAGCGCCTACTTTTGGAATCCAATCCTCGTCTTGTGTACCTCTACCAAATTCATCGGCAATGGAAAGCACTTCTACCGTAAATCCATCTTTTTTATTTTGAGGGTTTTGCAATTCGTTAAGACCAATGGCTAATTGCTTAGGTAAGTTTTCGTCTATAAAAATTTTATAGTGCCTCATTTTAGGCTGCCGTTTTATAAAACTCTATAGCGTGTTGCACTTCAGATTTGCTAAGCTCATACAATTCAGCAATAAAATCAATTGGCTCTTTAGCTAAATACATCATGTAAATTGCTTCGGCTTGTATATTTGTACCGCCAATAACAGCTTGTCCAAATTTATGATGCGGGTCGCATACGATTTCTTTTTCTTTACCCAAAGGCCAAAATCTAGAAGCAACTTTTTCTTCATCAAAATCTAATTTCCTAAAAAACAGGTTGATAAAATCAAGATTTAATTGCTTTGTACCATCCAATGTAATTGTATCGCCATTGGCACTTAAAAAGATTTTCTTACCGTCTGTTTTAATATTCTCTAAAATCGCCTTGGTTGCAAAAGGGAAATTACTTTTATTGATACTTGCGAGTTCTTTATGCGCATTTAAAACTTCTCTAATTTTGACACCAGCTTCTGCAAACTGCATCATTACATAAAATTCTACTAGTGTATGAAAGCCGACTGCTTTTGTATCAGCTACTTTCCACGAATAATTTTGCTCATAAGCTTTTCCCAATTCTCCATCCCAATACTTTGTAATCCACAAATTAATTTTGTGATAAGGTACTCTTAGGATTTGAGAAATTTCTTTAACGGTATAAATACCATTTCCGAGTTTTAGTTTATTTTCGAAGGTTTTCAAGTTTAATACAAAATTAACAAATTATACTACAAATACTAAGCCGCTAATACTTCATTTAATTCTTCAATAATTCTTTCCGTTCTGTCGCCAAACAACTGCCACATTTTGCCCAAACCACCGTTTTTGTTAAAAGGGTCAAGTTCAAAATCTTCTTTATCTACATGGAAAGAGCTGGCTACATAATCTTTAATCATCCGCAACCATTGCATTTGTTCTTCGCTAAACTTTAAAGTTCCGGCTTGTTGTTTAAACACCCAATCTTTAAAATGAGCATCCACGGTTTTATCATAAGCGGTCAGGTTTTCATCTAAACCAATTACCCGCCTAATTAAAGAGACCAAAGCCACCAATTCGTTTTTTGGCGAGCCATTTACTTTTTCTAACTGTTCGTAACTTTTCCAAACGGAAAGCGGTGCTAATGTTGGCGCATCGGTTTTTAGTTTTTCGTACAGGTTTTTAATCATTTTATAAGTCAGCTCTCTGCGTTGGTAGCTTTGCCCGTAAAATAATTGTAAAGCAGTAATTTCATCTTTATGGTTTGCAATCCACTCGCTAAAGCTATTGATTACATTTTGAGCATTTTCAGTTTGGTCTTTAACCCAACCAATATTCACAATTTCATCGATGTTGATGCCATCAATAATTTGATCGTACTTTTTACGCACGTCCATAATATAGCTTCTTAATTCGGGGTTGTGAAATACATTTACAGCATCGGCAATTAACCTTTCTGTTTGCTTGATGATTTCTTTCTCTATCGCCAATGGCGCTTGCCCTTTCATTTGTTCGTTTACTTGGTGGATGATTTCCAAATGCGTATCAGGATCGTGGGCATTTAGCAATTGTTTTACTACGTGATTAATGGTAAAGCCATTTGCATGTTCGGCGAAAGCAATTTTCTCTTTCTCGTTGATCTGCCGATCCATCCTAATTAGGCGGTTGGCCAAAGTAGATAGCACTTCTTCTTGCGTGTTACCCACGGAAACCATTTGCAGTAAATCTTTTAAAGAAATACCGGGCGCTTTCTCCAATTGGCGGCTATCAGTCTTCTGCGAGCTTTCTACACCAATGGCATCAATAATTACAAAATGATCTTTAGTAATTTTTGCCGTTGGTGTGCCTGTTAATTTTAATTGCTCTAGCGAGCAAGTACGTGTACCACGTCCTTTCATTTGCTCGTAGTAACTTTTACTCTTTACGTCACGCATAAATACCAGCACCTCTAAAGGGCGAATATCCGTACCTGTAGCAATCATATCTACGGTTACGGCAATGCGTGGGTAATAATCGTTACGAAATTGGCTTAATACCGTTTTAGGGTCTTCTACACTTTTATAGGTAATCTTTTTACAGAATTTGTTTTCTTCGTTAAATTCTTCTCTTACAATATTAATGATGTCTTCGGCGTGGGAATCTGTTTTGGCAAAGATCAAAGTTTTGGGCACTTCAAAAGCTCCGTCTTTATCAAACCGATCTGGAAACATCTGCGGTAGATTTTCTTTAATGGCTTTAACAATAGTGCGGATTTGACTTGGGTTTACAATGTCTTTATCTAGTTGCTTGCCAGCATATTCGATATCTTCATCTACACTTTCCCAAAACTTTTTACGGGTTAAGCGTTCACGTTTATCTACCTTTTCGCCCAAGCCTATTTTAGCACCGTCTTTGGTTATTTTAGTTTCTATACCGAAAACATTGTAAGGCACTAGCACACCATCTATAACGGCTTTCTCGTAGCCATAATCAGAAACTAAGTTCTGATTGAAATAACCAAAAGTACGGTTATCAGGCGTGGCGGTTAAGCCAATTTGGAAAGCATCAAAATAATCCAATACCTGTTTCCACAGATTGTAAATACTGCGGTGGCATTCATCAATTACAATGAAATCGAAAAAATCTAACGGTACTTTCTCATTATAAACTACCGGAAGCGGTTCTTTTGTTTTAAATACACTTTCGTTGGGGTTTTCTTCCTCTGCACTGTCATCTAATTCTGTACCTTTTAAAATGGCATACATTCTTTGGATAGTACTGATATAAACTTGATTATCCGTGGGAATGAAACTACTTTTTAAACGGGTGGCGCTGTAGAGTTCGGTAAACTTACGGTTATCGTCGTTCGGCAGATAAGCCATAAACTCCTGCTCTGCCTGTTCACCTAAGTTTTTTGTATCTACTAAAAATAGCACTCGCTTTGCTTTGGCATATTTAAGCAAACGGTAAATAAAAGTGATGGCTGTAAACGTTTTACCAGCACCCGTTGCCATTTGAATTAAAGCTTTCGGTCGGGCATCTTTAAAAGATTTTTCTAAATTATTGATGGCTAAAACTTGGCACTCACGCAAGCCAGCTTCTGGCAATGCCGGAATATCCTGTAACCGAGCTCTTAATGATCCATCTGCTTTTAGGAGTTCTTGAAAAGTTTCTGGCCTGTGGAAGCTAAATACTTCTCTCGAGCGTGGTTTTGGATCTTGATAATCTGTAAACCTTGTGAGTGTTCCCGTACTTTCGTAAACGAAGCGTAAAGGCTCGCTGTCTATATATTTAAGTTTGGCGTTGGCATAGTCGGTAGATTGTTCTTCAACTTTTATAAGCTGGTAACCTTCTTCCTCTTTTTTCGCTTCAATTAAACCTACAGGTTTTTTATCTACAAAAAGCACATAATCTGCAGGGCCAACATCAGTTAAATATTCCCTCACTGCTACACCTAAGCTAGCTGATAAGTTTATGTTTTTTTTGGATTGAATAACCCAACCACAGTCGATTAACTGACCGTCGATATGATCACGAGCTATTTGTTCTGGGTTTTGGTTCATTGAGTGCGAGTGGTATTCGCTAAAGTAATATTTAGTTTCCAAATATCATAAATCCTTTATTTTGTATGATTAATAAAAGTGGGCAAAAAAAATCAAATATGTATTGTTAAACTTTTAAATCTGGCATTTAGCTAAAATTAAATTCATTTTTATACTACATAATTTAGATTGGTTTAGATGGAATATTTGAATTGAATTTTGATTTTTAATGTGATCTCGTTGGAGAATTTCGTCGCCTCCTTTGTACATACCTTTCTAATTCCCAAAAAAAAGGAGCCCTTTCGAGCTCCTTTCCATATTTAACAACTGATTTCTATTTTTCCTTTTTATCTGCAGTTCCGTCAATTAAACTGATGGTGTAACTATAACTGTATTTTTTATCGAGCAATTGAAATTCTTGATGTGGAAGTGCACCCCAGCTGTCATCTCCTCCTAAACCACGTTGTTTTAAATCTACATTTAAAAACACTTCATCTCGTGGTTTTAAATCGGTGGGGTGCTGCTGTTTTTTGGTTAAACCGGGGTCTAAATCTTCGGTGCTGTGATTTATTGCAGAAAAACCTAAAGGTTGCGCACCTTCAATTTTAATGCCCATTCCCTTATTATTTGTCAATGTTAACCAACGTACATCGGTTTTATTGCCGCTTTCTTGCGGACGGATATAATCCTTAAAATATTGATTTTCGATCTTGTCCTTATAAATACCTATAAAAGAAGCGTCTTGACGGTCGATATAATTTTCGAACGGACCTCTACCATAATAATTTAAATCTGTGTACCAATTTGATAAGGTTGTCCTCATTCCAAATCTCGGCAATTCTGGCAATTGGGTATTAGAAAAATCCATCGATCCTGTTACTTTAATCGAACCATCATTCAAAATTAAATAGTTTATGTGGTAAGGCACGTTAATGTTTGCCAATAGCCAAGTCACATCAATAGATAAACCTTGTGCATTTTGTACGCCAACTTTAACATCTTTTAGCTGTTTATTTAAATGTGCAGATCGCCAAACACCTAATTTACTAGGCATTTCGTTTCCAAAATCGTTATCGGTTGGTGCTCTCCAAAAATAAGGTTCTAAAAAATTGGAGAATTTATTTTCGCCATTACTATATCCAGATATTCTTCCGGTTTTAATATTAAATTCGCCTTTTACATTACCCGCGGTAAATTTTATTTGATCATTTAATTGATTGATAATAAGACTAGTAACAATGGCTTCATCCTTTGCAAAATAATCTCCGGCATATTTAAACTGGGCTTTAGCTACTTCAAAATTGGCTGGCAACAATGGCGTTTCATTTTTAGTGGTTGCATAAATATTCAAGTAAATCTCTGTACCGGCAATCGATTTATATTTTGGTAGGTTCAACTGCACATCTTTAATTTGATGCGGATTTAAGTTGACTTCAAAAGTTCCTTCATTTACTTTTTCGCCATTTTTTAACAGTTCCCATTTAAAATTACATGCTTTTAAATTGGTAAAATCGTATATGTTTTCGATTTCCAATATCCCTTTATTCAAATCTTTTGCGGTAATGATGATGGGTTGATACACATTTTTAACTTCATACGCACCAGGATGTGGTGTTCTATCTGCAGAAATTAAACCATTCGCACAAAAATTTTCATCATTTTGGAGATAAAAACCACCTAAGTCGCCTCCATAAGCCCAAAATGATTTATTATTGGCATCTTTAGTTTTAATTCCTTGATCTACCCAATCCCAAATAAAGCCACCTTGCATATTCTTGCTTTTGCGCATAATTTCGAAATAGGTTTTAAAGTTACCGCTACTATTTCCCATGGCATGCGCATACTCGCACATAATGTAAGGGCGGGTTTTACTTTCATCAGCGGCATACTTTTTCATATTATCTATACTCGGGTACATTGGGGCAACAATATCTGTATTCCAATCGTCGCCTGCCTGTTCAAACTGCACTGGCCTTGTATTGTCTCTATTTTTTATCCATTTGTAGTTGTCGTGAAAAACAGGGCCGTTACCGCATTCGTTACCTAAAGACCAAATAATAATTGAGGGATGGTTTTTATCGCGTTCTACCATTCGCACGGTACGATTTAAATGCGCTGGTGCCCATTCTGGAAGATAAGCTGGATGCCTGCTTTTATCAATCCTTCCTTGAAATTCGGCGCCCATACCATGTGTTTCTATATTCGCTTCATCTACTAAATATAAACCATACTCATCGCATAACTTATACCAAAGCGGATCGTTAGGATAATGCGAAAGCCTAACCGAATTGATGTTAAATTCTTTCATCAATTTAATGTCTTTTAGCATTAATTCTTTTGTAGTGGTGTGGCCAGTTACTTCATCGTGCTCATGGCGATTAACCCCGTGAACAGAAATTGGCACTCCATTTACCAATAGACGCGCATTTTTGATTTCAACCTTGCGAAAACCAACCTTGTTCGAGGTGATAAACAATACCTTTCCCGCATGATCTTTTAAAGTAATTACGCAGTCGTATAAGTTGGGATTTTCTGCATTCCATTTTAGGGGATTATTAATTGTTCCACTAAAGTTTAAGGTTTGAATACTATCTTTATTTACAGTGAAATTTTGGGTTTTATCATAAATAGTTTTACCTACTTTGTTTGTTAACGAAACAGAAACGCTTGCATTTTTAATGTCATTTCCAACAAATTTGCGGATATCAATTGCGGCACTAAATAAGCCATTTTTATAGGCTACATCTAAATCTCCTTTTAAAAAGAAATCCCATATACTTAACTTCGGCAGTGCAAACAAATAAGTATCTCTCTCAATTCCGCTTAAACGCCAAAAATCCTGATCTTCTAAATAACTGCCATCGTGCCAACGAAAAACCTGAACCGATAATTTGTTTTCTCCCTTTTTTAAATGCTTAGTGATGTTAAATTCGATAGGTGTTTTAGAGGCTTTGCTTAACCCAATCTTTTTACCATTTAAATAAACAAACGCGGCACCCGTAATTGATCCAAAGTGTAAAATAACTTCCTTTTGATTCCAATTTTCGGGAATTATAAATGATTTACGATACGTACCTACAGGATTATTAGGACCTATAAACGGTGGGTTTTTGGGGAAAGGATAAACAATGTTAGTGTAGATTGGTACACCAAAGCCATTTAACTCCCAATTTGATGGCACCTTTAAATCTGCCCAGCCAGAATCATCAAAATCTGCACTTGCGAAGGTTGTTGGTCTATCTTTATATTGATCTACATAATTAAATTTCCAATTTCCATTTAACGATTTAAAATCTTTAGAGCGGGCGTAATCATTGCTTATTGCATCCTTTTGATTATCGAAAGGCATAAAAGTAACGTGGGCATTTTCCATCCCAATGCTTACCAAACTTGGGTTTTCCCAGTCGTTCACCTGTGCATTCAAACTTAAAATATTTGCAAATAGGACTACTAAAACTAATTTAATTTTCATAGGATGAATTTTAAAACTGTGTTGTAAAAATTTTAATTTATGATGATGCCTTCAATATTATTACTTCTGCCTATTGAAGATGCTATAACTTAAAAATCCCGTTAGGAAAATAATTATTGTACCAATTACAATGGCCAAATTGGTATTTAAAGTGCTTTTAAAAGAGATCCAAATTCCGTTTGTAAAATAAACTGGAGAAAGACTTACCCAACAAATAGCCAAGCAGCCTAGCGAAACGCCTATTGCAGCATCTACATTTTTTACCTTTTTAGAGAAGTAGCCTAAAAGGAAAAGGCCTAACATGCCTCCGCTAAAAACAGAAGACAAACCCCACCAAGCATCGAGCGCATTTTTTACCTGCGTCATGGCTAGTGCGGCTAACACGCCCAATATGCCCATTGTAAATGTAGATAAGTAAAGTACCCGCATCGACTTTTTATTGCTTGCGTTTTTTTGAAAGTAGCGTTCGTAGTAATCTGTTAAAATAACCGTTGCAGAACTGTTTAAACTTGTAGAAATAGAACTCATACCTGCAGCAAAAATTGCAGCGATTAATAAGCCTGTAACGCCTTTTGGCAATCCATGGGCGATAAAATAAGGAAAAACCCGATCTCCCATTCCACTGGCTTTTAAAGTTGCTGGTAGTAAATCTGGATAAACGTGGTAATATGCAAATAATGCCGTGCCAATAATAAAGAATAGCATAGAAACTGGGATGTAAAGTAAGCTACCAAACCAAGTAGAAAACTTTGCTTTTTTAAGCGATCCAGTCGTCATGTATCGTTGTACATAGCTTTGATCTATTCCAAAATTTTGAACATTAATAAACAAACCATAAATTAAAATTACCCAGAAAGTTGATTTAGAAAAATCGAGATTAAATCCTCCCAAACTTAATTTATCATACTGTTTAGCAATTTGGTAGGTTTGCATTGGTCCTTCGGGCATGGAGTAAAGCAATATAATTGCACAAATTAATGCGCCTGCAATTAAAACAATTCCTTGTATCGCATCCGTCCATATTACGGCAGTAATGCCACCCAACATAGAATATAGCAATACACATGCACCAGTAACAATGATGATGAGGTAAATATTCCAACCAAAAAGCGCATTTATTGGGAGTGCTAACAGAAACATAATGGAACCCATTCTCGCAACCTGCGTTAACATATAACAAAGTGATGCGTAAATTCTCGCCCATGGCCCGAAGCGTTTTTCTAAAAAAGTATAAGCCGATGGGCTATTTACCTCACGATATAATGGGACGAAAAATTTAACGGCCAAATATGCAGCAATCGGGATGGATAAGCTGAAAACGAAACCATTCCAGTTTTTGGCATAGGCGCTACCGGGTAATGCTAAGAAACTGATACTACTTACAAATGTAGCAAATATCGACATTCCCACTACCCAAGCCGGCATATTTCCGTCGCCAGAAGTGAATGTGTTTGAAGATTTATTTCTAAAATAAAATGAGCACCCAAAAATTAGGGTTCCGAACATATAAACTAAAAAAACGATAAGATCTGTTGTAGAAATATTCATTAATAGGTGTGTTTTATATAATCTGATGCATTTTATTAAACTTATTTTATTTCAGGCTTCACTACTTCTGCAACGTCCAATACAATTTATTATTGATGAAAGCGTAAACACTTCCATCGAAAATGAGGCTGAATTTATTCCTACAAATTGATTTTCAAGTTTCAAAAATGTACTAATTATCAATATTCAAATCAGGCAAATAAAAATTAAAAGGTGCATCTCGATCGCAAGTTAATATGCCGTTTTCTATTTTTATTTCTGCTACTTGTATAGAAGAACGCCTGTAATGGTAAGGAAGAATCCCGTCTTCATCCAACTTATCTTTTTCGTTTGCCCAGCCACCTTCCTTTTCCCATCCCGGATGGGTAAAATAAAACACATAAATCTTATCGCCCGCAACCACTACACCGGGATGACTTGCCCTAACGTTATCATCTTTTCTAATTCCCTTTTTTCCTAAAATGACACCTTGTTTTTCCCAATGATCTGAATCTTTAGACCTATAAACGCCCAAACCATCCCACTGATCGGTCAGGAGCCAATAGAAATCTTTAGCTTTAAAAACAAACGGTGCTTCGTGCTGCACGTCGTTTACAGTTGTACCAGCAATATTTTTCCAATTTTTTAAATCTTTACTTACCGCCTCTACTGTATAACCAAGTTTCGAGTTTTTATACCATAAACCCCAAGATCCATCTGGCTTTTTGTAAACCGTAGGATCAAGCAAAGCATCTTCAGACAAAGGAATGAGTTGTTTAAACTTCCAACCCCATAAATCTTTACTTGTATAGTGTGCTATTTTCCCAATTCCAGACCAATTATCGCTGATACCAGGGATATAAGTAACGAACATGTGGTAAATTCCTTTATCGTAAACCACATGAGGGGCCCAAAAAGTATTGTGGCCTTGCTCAAACGCTAAATTTAATGCCCCTTTATACACCCAAGTTTTGCCATGATCTATGCTTGTCGCTACGCCAATATCAGTACCATATACCCAATTTGTGCCTTGAGTTTTTACGTTAGCCCTCCTATTTGTATAGAACATCGACCAACATTTATCTTTATAATTGTAAATGACCATTGGATCCGCAGCGCCATCATAAATAGGATCTCGAAACAGTGGCGCTTTTGCAACTTGGCTTTTAGTTTCCTTTTCATTTTGAGCATTTACGGCATCATGTACACCAAATAGAAGTAGCAACAAACAAAAAAGAGTTAGGTAGTTCCTCATTTTTAATTTGTTGTTGAACTTGTTGCGGCAATCCAACCATTTGCCTGCATCCAGTTGATACAACGATCAAACCATCTGTCTTTTGTACTCGCATTATCAAGGCCGAAACCATGACCGCCTTTCGGATAAATGTGCATTTCCGTTGGGATTTTCTTATTATAAAGTGCTTTATAAAATTCTAGTGTATTTTTTGGAGACACCACAGGATCATCCTGCGCATGGACGATAAATGTTGGTGGCGTTTTCTCAGTTACCTGAAATTCGTTAGAAAACCATCGTTTAGTTTCTTCTGAAGGATTTTTACCTAATAAACTGTACTTCGATCCACCGTGTGTAAGACTATCCTCCATACTAATTACGGGGTAGATCAACATCATAAAATCAGGACGAATAAATTGATGTGCTTCATCTTTTATCACGCCAGAAAAATGTGTGCCCGCAGTTGAAGCTAAATGCCCGCCTGCCGAAAATCCCATTATACCAATTTTATTTGTATCTATATTCCATTCTTTTGCATGTTTTTTCACCATTAAAATTGCTTCTTGGGCATCCTGCAAAGGACCGTTCATCTTGCTTACCATAATTTTATCATTTGGTAATCGGTATTTGAGCACAAAAGCCGCAACTCCGTTTTTAACAAACTGTTCGGCAACTTTAGTGCCTTCGCTCGTCATAGATAAACCTTGATAACCGCCACCGGGACAAATAATAACCGCTGATGTTAATGCCTTTTTTGTATTGGGCAAAAATATTGTTAAAGTTGGCTTAGCAACATTGCCTACAAAAATTGTTGCATCACTATTAATTTCAATTTTTTCTTGAAGATTTGCTTCTACCGAACCCGGTATTTCTCCCTTATATAAATCCATTATGGTTTGCGCACTTAAGGATAATGAGCCAAAAAGAAAAACAGAAAGCAATACTACTTTGTGGGTTTTTCTGCATGCATTTAATGTTTGGTTAAAAAAATTACACATAACGATTTTGTTTATTTTATAAGTTTAAAGTTCTAAAATTCTTAATTCTATGAAATGTTAGATAATTAGCGTCATGGAAATTGTGTGCGCCACCTTCAGCATCATCGTAGGCAGTACGCGATACCGCAATAATATCCTGACCATCAAACTGCCAATCTACATACTGGAAACCATGTTTTTCTTTATCGGCGTGTTCCAAAATAATTGATTTAACTTCCCAAGTTGTTAGGTCTTTAGAAGTACACAGGGCGAGCACATTTCTCGTATTTCCGATATATGCAGCTTTGTTTTTTTCGGGGATATAATTGGAAAGCGTGTAATATAATTTTGTAATGGCATCGAAATGAATGGCAAACTTTTTCCCTCCGCCAGGGAAATTAATAAAGTCTTTATCGGGGTTAAAACTTGCTGTTTTGCCATCGTTGCTAATGTGGGTAATCGCTGCTTTTTCTATACCATCTTTATCGTAAGCTGTTCTTAATATATTTACGATTTTCCCGTTAGGTGCAACAACGACATTTCCTTCTAGCCAACCGCCGAAATTCCCGTTTAGGTAAGTTGGATCAAACCTCAAAATGTTACTTTTCTCCCAACTAGATGCTTTTAGCAAATCGCTGCCAATTGGTGCAGACATCATAAAAGAGCCAAACATTTTCCCCCAACCTTCTATTGGACCCATTGCATCTTCCATCGCCCTCCAAATTCTGCCATCATGTTCAATTATTGGCGTTGGGGCACAGTGATATTGGCCGGCCAATAATAATCCGTTGGACGAATCTGTTGGTACAGTCCAATTAACGCCGCCATCTACAGATTTCCTAATAACTGTGTTTCCGTATTCTTTCGAAGTGCCGAATAAGTACAAACCATTTTGATACATAAATAGCTTCGCCCAAAATTGTCCTTTCACATCTGCTATTTTAGTCCAACTTTTACCCTTGTTTTTCGAGTTAAATACTGCCGTAATACCCTGTTGACGTTCGGTTCCTTCGGGTCCAAAAAAATCATGCGAAGCAACGTAATCTCCATTGGGCAATACGGTAAGACTTGGGGAACCAATGTATAACCCCGAAGATGCGGGGCTATAATCTATCACTACTCCCGGCGGTTTTAATGCTGAGGAACTATTCTTTTTAACCACACAGGACGAGAAAACCGTAGCTGTAAGTACAAGTATAAATAGTTTATAAGGCAATCGACTACATGTTTTAGCAAAGTTGAAATCGGCAAATAGTTTAATCATAACAATTGTTTTACTAATTAAAATAATAGTATTGTAATTTAGGATTACTTCAATTCAATCATCACCACAGAAAGTGGCGGTAATGCTACAGCAAGTTGTGTTCCGCTTATCTTCACATTTTTAAAAACTACATTTTTTATTTTATATGGCTTTTCGAAGGTATTTATATCCGTAAACTTTTCTGACGTTAAAATTTGTCCATTCTGAAATTTTAGGTTTGCATTGCCCATATCAATTTTGGCTATTATTTTTTTTAATGGATCGATATTTACCAGCGAAATGTGCGTTACACCATTTTTATCTTTAGATGCAGAAGCGTTTATAGCTGGTAATTTAGCTGTTCCAAACACGTAATCTGGACTTGTTAATTTTAAAGGCAAATACTGTGCGTCTTGATGCACTTTATAAAGATCGAATACATAATAAGTTGGTGTAAGCAACATTTTCTCTTTATCGGTTAACACCAAAGCTTGTAAAACATTTACAGTTTGTGCCAAGTTTGCCATTTTCACTCGCTCACAATGGTTGTTAAAAATATTTAATGTAGATGCAGCAAGCAAAGCATCTCTCATACTATTTTGCTGATATAAAAAGCCAGGATTAGTACCCGGCTCAACATTTGTCCACACGCCCCATTCATCAACCACCAAAGCTACATTACGTTTTGGATCATACTTATCCATAATGGCGCTGTGTTTGGTAATCAATTCATCCATAAACAGGCCAGATTTTAGCGTATTAAAATATAGTTTCTCATCAAAATTGGTTGCCGATCCCTTATCGCCCCAACTTCCCTTTGGTAATGAGTAATGATGAAGTGATAAACCCCACATTTTCGTGCCTACATTTTTCATCAATGTTTGCGTCCAATTGTAGTCGTCATCGGTTGGACCAGTGGCAATTTTCTTTAATTTTGCACCAGGATAATCTCTAGCATAAACGGCATAACGCTTATATTGATCTGAATAAAACTGCGCTGTCATGTCTCCACCACAACCCCAACTTTCGTTCCCTACACCCCAAAATGTTACGTTCCAAGGTTTATCTCGCCCATTCTGCTTGCGCATTTCGGTCATAGAACTTTCTCCATCCAAGTTTAAATATTCTATCCAGTTAGACATTTCTTGTACCGTACCACTGCCTACGTTACCAGCGATATAAGGTTCGCAATTTAGCATACTGCATAAATCTAAAAATTCATGTGTACCAAAACTATTGTCTTCGGTTACATTACCCCAATTGGTGTTAATCATTTTGAGTCGATCTTTAAGTGGCCCAATTGCATCTCGCCAATGATATTCATCGGCAAAGCAACCACCCGGCCATCTTAAATTGGGAATTTTTATCTTTTTTAATGCATCGACTACATCAAGCCTGATGCGATTTTGTTTAGGCACATTTACATCATCTCCTACTACAAAACCGCCGTAAATAGAGCGACCCAAATGCTCGGAAAACTGACCGTAAATATGTCTGCTAATTACCAGGTCTGAACTTTTGGATGGCAATTCTAGAGTAGCCTCCGTTTGCGCAAATAGTTTACCAACGACTAAAATAAGTAATAAGACAAGGTTAAATTTTTTCATTTTTTCTTAATGGTTAGCTTACAAAATTCTTTATGAACCAAATCTTGCTCAAGTGCGCACATTTTACTAAAATACGAGAGACATTCTTAATTTTAAAACTTTTGAGATCGACGTTAATTGAAAAAGTAATAAAATTTGGAAGCGATTAAAATGAGATTATCTGTAAATTATTTAATTTTTAACAAAACCACCTACATTTATTAAATTTTAGAGGTGATTTTACACTTCTTAATTCACAAAAAAAAATACTATTGTTCACAGCGAGCGAAAATAGAAATTGTAGATGGCAAAAAGTAACCAAACACTTTAGTGTTTGGCTCTTTAACAACTCTATCAATTCATTTAGTTAAACCTCATTTACACCAATGCGAGTAAACGTAATTTAATTTATTTTTTTTTGAAATATAAACATGGTTAAACTCAACTTTGGATTAAGCTCAAACTTTGTAGGGTTACTGATTCTAACAGGCAATATAAAACTCTTAACCCCGTAATCAGGATCAGCCTCTAACAAAGTTTTATTTACTACTAAACCTACATAAGATTCTCTCTGACCATCATTTAAACCAATACTATTGGGCATTGTATAATAAGCTTGAGGAAGTAATTTTGCACTTTTATAAACATCTAAATTACTTGAAGCACCTGGTGCCATCGACTGCACGATTGCTTTAGCTAATGTGTCTTGATCTACAGACAAAGATACATTTACCGAAGTTAGCGGCTGTAGCCCGCTTCTATACAAACCGACCAGAATGGTTGTATCGGCAGTTTTATAGTTTTTTATATATACAAAATAGTTATTGTTAAGTCCTGCGGATTGCACTGTTGCCTGTGGCATATAAAGTTTTGCAAAACCAAATTCTTCATCTTTAGCTGCTTTTTTACAGGCAGAAAATAATAAAGCGGAAATAAATGCAAATAAGATTAATTTTTTCATGTTTGGTGAATTTTTAAAATGCTTAATTAGTTGGCTACCATCCTGGATTTTGAACAATAACTCCGTTAGATTTATTAACTTCTATCTGAGGAATTGGATAAAGATACATTTTCTGTTGAAACACACGTTTTTCAACTTCTTTAGTTACGTACGAGAAAACGCCATTGGCATCTTTTGTAATTTCGATACCTAATAAAGGTGCGCCCAAAGTACTTTCGGCTATTTTCCAACGTTTTACATCCCAAAATCTATGGTCTTCGTAAGCAAGTTCTACTCGTCTTTCATTTTTTATTTTCTCTCTCAAATCGCCTTGGCCAATTGCAACAACTGCCGGCATATTTACGCCCGGTCTGGCACGTAAACTATTAATTGCCTGCCTAGCTGTAAGGCCGTAACCGTTTGCGTCATCTGGTCCATAAGCTTCGTTCATTGCTTCTGCATAATTAAGAAGAATTTCGCCATAACGGAACAATATCCATGCTTTTACAGTAGTTTGATTGTTTACCAAATCTAAAGGGTTAGAAAGGAATTTTTTAAGATAATAACCTGTTTTTGATGTGCGTTCTTTTCCGGGGCCATCGGCGCCACCAATATAAGTTTGTATGGTTCGGCCATTCCAGTTAGAATTATTAACCACAACAGTTGCATTTAATCGAGGGTCTCGTAAATTATAAGGGTTTGTAGCATCCCATCCAGCAAGTTTCTCATAGCTATCAACCAAATTTTGTGAAGGCGTTGTACCACTTTGCCCACCTGGCGTACCTATCGGGAAGTTTGCCCTTTCCGGACCATTGCTACCTGAATATCGCCTAGAGAGTATAACTTCTGTACTTCTGTATGAGTTTGGCGTTAAAAACAAATTTTGGTAGTTGTTGAACAAACTATACTTGTTCATCGCAATAACATCTTGAGCGGCCTTTGCTGCGGCTTGCCATTTTTGCGCATCATTGCCAGGATTGTTTAAAGGACTTGCTGCGTAAAGTAACAATCGGCTTTTTAGCGCTAAAACTGTTCCTTTAGTTATTCTACCTGTTTCGGTATCGCTATAGCCGAGCCATTCATCCCTTACGCTATCCTTAACCGCATCACATTCATTAGAGATAAAAGTTACCATATCGTTGTACGAACTACGCGGAATATCTTTACCTTCATCCAATTGCAAGCTTTTTGTAACCAATGGAACACCACCATATCTCTTAATCAATTCAAAATAAATGTAGGATCTGATAAACCTAACTTCTTGCCTCAACCAACGTAAATCATCAACATTTCTAATGTACTTTTGTCTACCTTCTACAGTAAAAGTATCTCTTGCAATTATTTGCTTAAAATTGGTAGTTCGCTCTAAAAAAAGATTAGCGTTCCGTATCCCGTTATAGAATGAACCAAAAGTGACCTCCGGATTAGAAAATGCGGTCCAAGAGCCAAAATTAAATGCTTGGATAGCCGAACTTGTATTAGTTTCTTCCGCATCATCGGTAGCACCTGCTAAAAAAGCGCCTCCAACTCTATTATAACCTGCTGGCAAATAGGCATAAGTACCAAGGCCGAAAGATTTTATTCTATCGTAATTTACAAAAACCTGATCGGGTGTTAAGCTTGTATCTATACGATTATCAAGTGCTTTTTTGCAACCCGAAAAAACAAAGGGTAACACTAGTGTTAAAATAATTAGTAGTCGTTTCATCATTATTTTTTTTAATTCATTCCTAAAATTTTTAATAGGAAATAAAACATCCATTAAAATTTTACATTTAAACCAAACTGATAATTTTTCATTTGTGGGTAACCTACCGGAAACTCAGGATCGATATCATCAAGTGCAGAGAATGTAAAAAGATTGGTTGCACTTAAATAAAATCTAATATTTTCTACCTTCAACTTTTTTGCGATGGTTTTTGGAATAGTATATCCAAATTCTAAGTTTTTCAACCTTAGGAAATTACCGTTCTTTGTCCAAAGTGTTGATCGTCTATTATTATTGAGGTTGTTGGTTAAAGAAAGTCTAGGATAATTTGCTGTTGCTCTGGTATCAATTCCTTGATCTGGATAGTATGCCCATCTACCTTCGGCAATTGCTGGCACTTGGCCATTGTTGTTAAATGCCCAAAAATAAGGACCACTTTCGTAAATACTTCTATTGGCTACTCCATAAAAGCTTCCCATTATATCAAAACCTTTATATTGTGCACCCATCGTTAATGAACCACTTATTAATGGCACATCGTTATATCCAATTGCAGTTACATCATCATCATTTATAAAGCCATCATTGTTTTGGTCTTTATATTTAACATCTCCAGGTTGTACTGGGCCAAACAATTGAATAGGAGTTTTAGGATCGTCTATCTCTGCTTGAGATTGAAAAAAACCAATTGCAGTTAATCCAAATGGCTGATTAACAGATTTACCCGTTCTATATAAGTAATCTTGGCTACGAGTAATTTCTTCTTGATTAACAATTTTAGTACGTGCATAAGAAACATTACCAGTAACGTAATATGTAAATTCTTTATTTTTAGGAGATGAATAACCTAATGAAAATTCTACACCGCTAGAATTCGTTTTACCTAAATTTTCGAAAGGCAAAGCTACACCTAAAATTGCAGGGGCGATGGCAGATCTTGTAGAAAGGATGTTAGACCTTTGGTTTCTAAAATAATCGAAAGTTAACTGTAATTGATTATTTAAAAATTGTGCATCTAAGCCAACATTAAACATGAGGTTTTTCTCCCAAGTAACATCTACATTGCCAACTGCCCCTTCAGCCAAAGTTCCGAAAGCACTATTGCCATTGTTACCAAAAATAACAGATGGTCCGCCAAAATAATAGCCTTGGTATAAAAATCTACCGCCACCAATTTGATCGTTCCCAACTACACCAATAGACGATCTTAGTTTAAGGAAATTTAAAAATGAATTATCTTTTAAAAAGTTCTCTTTCGATAAAATCCACCCTAGAGATGCTGCGGGGAAAAAGCCAAATCTTTTTCCAGGTGCAAAGTTATCAGAACCATTATACGCAAAATCTACTTCGGCCAAATACTTTTCATCATAAGCATAACTTAACCTGCCGGCAAAACCAGTGCTTACAAATGGTACATTATTTCCGTCTATCACATATTTACTTAAACGGTAATTAACCATACCTTGAAAACTATTTAAACCAAAAGCCCGCTTATAATCAGCTTGAATAGAGTAGCTGTCTCTATTGTACTCATCGTACTGACTTTCGTCGATAGAGTAAGGTTTATCATTTCCTAATTTGCTATATACAATTGCACCGCTTAAAGGATCAATTGATGGGGAAAATCGAGCATAATCTCGTTGGTAAAAATAATTTCCTTGAAAATAACTAAGAAAAGCTACCTCTTGACTTAACGAAAGTCCCGGCGTTACCATATCTAGTTTTTCGTTTAATTTAAAATTTGTTTGCAATGTTCTGGCGTTGGTATTTCTTTGACCAAGACCATACAACGCTGCTATTGGGTTATTTGGATAAATTGCATTTCCACCGTAAGAACCATCGGGATTTATTGGCGCGTAAACATTTGGTGGTGTGGCTGCCAGTAAATCAAAATAATTGGTGTAATTAGGGAAAGATCTATCCTGAATTGAACCGCCCAAGCTGATAGAAGCATCGAAAACTTTATTTAAGGTTACATCAACATTTGATCTAAAATTGTAACGTTTTGCGCCACCGGTACTTTTCAATCTGCTTTCTACCGCATCTGTATTCTCTTTAAATAATTTGGGTGTATTTAAATAACCTAAAGCAATAAAGTATTTTACAGCCTTAGTTCCACCATCAAAAGTTAAATTTGCTTCGTAATTTGGAATGGTTTTTTCTAGCGTTTGATCGTACCAGTTAATATTTGGATGAAAAATGGGATCAGAACCATCTTTATAAGCCGCTAAGTCTGCTTGGCTGTATCTTGGATTGTAAACTCGGCCATTATCATTAGAAAGCGCTTCGTTATAAAGACTAGCATAGTTATAAGAATCTACAAAATTAGGTAGCTGAATTGGCTGAGAAAAGCCTGTTCTAGCTTTAAAATTAATACGGGTTTTACCTATTTCGCCTCTTTTCGTTGTAACCCAAATTACACCGTTTGCACCACGTACACCAAAAGGAGCTAAGGCAGCAGCATCTTTAAATACACTTAAAGTTTCAATTTCTACGGCAGAAAGTGTTTCATAAGGTGCTTCAAAACCATCAACAAAAAACAAAGGTGTGTTATTGCCATTGTAACTCCCAAGACCACGGATATTTAAAGACGGAAATTCAGATCCTGGCTCAGATTGAAGCGGATTAACGGTTAATCCGTTTAACCTTCCATTAATTGCGCTACTTAAGTTTTGAATTTGTGTTTTATATAGTTCATTTCCATCAATAAAAGATATTGAAGCGGTTAAATGATTTATTGATTGTTTTCCATAAGCCACGTTAACTGTCGAATCACCAGAACTCTGGAGCAGTGTAACATTGATAGTACTTTTGCTTTTATAGATTTGAGTTACGGTTTTAAATCCTTTTTTTGAAACAATCAAATTATCTCCAGCCTTTAGGTTAATTTTAAAACCACCAAATTCATCACTAATCACATTTAAAGAGCCACTAGAAATATTTGCGCCTTCAACATAATTGTTTGTTTGGTCGGTAACAGTACCCGTAACATCTGTTTGCGCAAATGCAACTGAGGAAGAGAGCAACATCATTACAAAAAATGTGCTTAGCCAATGTTTGGGTCTATTATAGGTAAGTAAGTTTTTTGTGCTTACCAACAGGGTATATATATTCATCATATAATATTTTAAAGATGCCAATATTTCTTTTTAATAATTAATAACCAGGGTTTTGTATAATGTATCCTTTATCAACCTCAACTTGAGGAATTGGCGTTAAGTACATTTTATCTTGCCAAAACCGAGTTTCAAACTTATAAACCTGATAATCTAGGTAAGCGGTACTTGCGTTGTTTCTGGTGTATTGAAAGCCGTAGAAATCTCCACCGATAACACCCGGTTGCGAGGCTATTTTCCATCTTCTTACATCAAAAGATCTGTGATCTTCTGCAAATAACTCTATTGCTCGCTCTCTATGTATGGCTTCTCTTAATGTTGCCTGCGTATTGTAAGCAGGGTTTGAAGATAATATTGAAGGTAAGCCGGCTCTATTTCTAATCACATTTAATGCAGTATATGCTTCTACATTATTTGGCGAATATTCGTTTAAAGCCTCAGCATAATCTAAGTAAAATTCTGCAAGTCTAAATACAGCCCAATCTGGCGCGTAATTTCCGTTGTTACCGCCTTCATATTTGTAAGTAAACTTGACCAACTTCGCTACATTCGTATAAGAAATTACTTGACCATTTTCTGTACTAAACGACCATTGGAAACGAGGATTGGTAGGGTTTGCGTAAGGCGATTGTCCCCAAATCCAAGCCATTTGCCTAAAACGTGGCTCCATATCGTCCATTTTTTGTTTATATTCTGCATAAGGCTTTTTACCATCAGCTAAAGTTGGCCAAGTTTGGTTGGTGCCATCTGCTTTATAAAATTGTGGAAGGATATTGAAATTTATGCCACTACCTGCATTAAAAGCGCCTAAAGTTGGAAGGTAATAACGTGTAAAACCATTTTGATTAAGCTGGCCTTTAAAAGAGAGCAAAATTTCTTTATTGTCTTCTTTTGATGTTGCCACGCCATAATCATCAAACGGGTTGCCTGTATTTATGATGCTGTATCCATTTGCCAAAGCCCAATCGATTACCTTTTTACTTTGATCTGCAGCGGCTTTCCATCTGTTTGCATCGTAACTTCCGTAAGATACTAAGCTATTGCTTGCCGAAGAAATGTATGGCGTACTTGAGTTGAAAAGTGGGCTTGCTGCATATAAAAATGTTTCTGCTTTTATGGCCATTGCAACACCTTTAGTTAGCCTACCTGTAAATCTACCTTCGTAACTATCTGGCAAAGCAGCCTCTGCTTCATCACAAAGCTGTGCAATATAATTTACTGTTTCTTCTACAGAAGATCTTGGAATTTTGAGATCATCCTCTACAGTTAATCGTTTTTTAACAAGAGGCACGCCTCCATAATATTTAAGCATGTGCGAGTAGCGCAACGCTAAAAGTGCTTTGCACTCTCCCTTAATCTGGCTTTTTTGTGCATCGCTGTAATCGGGCACTCTATCTATATTTTCTAATACAACAAAGCACCGTCTTATACCCGCATAATTATAACTAAACACATCATTGGTAAGAAAGCCATCGTTTGGTGCATAGCCAGAAATGTTGATGGATGCAGCTACTGAATAGCCAATTGTAAATTCACTTTCATCACATAAATTTGACTCCATAGAACGGTACATGTGCGAGGAAACCGTATTTGTAGCATAAGGAAAACCATAAGGAATAATTACCCTGTAGGTTTCGAATAAAAACGACTGCGCGTTAATTGCACTAGAGAAGACTTGATCCTCTGTAACATCATTACCAAGTGGTTTTTCTAGCTTTTTGCAGGCTGAGAATATGAATAAGTGCGCTACCAAAAGAGCAAATAAAAATTTTGTCGAGTATTTCATCGTTGATTGAATTAAATTTTAAAATTGAACACTTACACCACCGTTTATAACCCTCATTTGCGGATAGCCAAACGCTGCACCATTTGATTTTTCTGGATCCATATCTTTAAAATCTGTAAAACTTTTGGTGGCTAGGTTAGATCCGTTAACATAAACACGTATGCTATTAACACCAATTTTTTGGTAAACCGATTTTGGAATTCTAAACCCTATTTCTACATTTTTTAACCTGATGTACGAACCATTGTGCATAAAAAAATCAGAACGCTGGATGTTGGGCGAGGATGTTCCATTTCCACTAAGTCTTGGTTCATTTATAAGCTCTCCATTGGCAAATCGCTCTGGTGTCCATCTATTTAAATGCCTAGCTATAGTTGCAGTAAAAATATTTCCAAATGCAACTCCAAAAACGCCATCGTAGTAGGTAGCAATATTGGTTGATCCTTGAAGTAGTACCGATAAGTCGAAGTTTTTGTAAGAGAAACTTAAAGGCATACCGAAAGTAATTTCAGGAAAGGTGCTGTATCCAGACGGAACTTGATCATTTTGGTCAATTTTTCCATCTCCATCTATATCAACATACTTTAAATCACCTGGTTGGATAAGATTTCCATAAAATGTATTATAAGGTCTGTTTAGTGTTTCATTATAATTATTGTAAAAACCAGCGTTTCTAAAAGTCTTCAATTGGCCTACGGAAAATCCTGTACTTGCCATCCAAGGATATAAAGGCGTTGGCTCATCAGCAAATAAAATTTTATTTCTAGAAAAAGCCATATTTCCGCCTATTGAATACGTAAAATCTCCTTTAGTTGTGCGCCAGTTCATTTCTAACTCAAAACCACGATTTTTTACTTTACCGATATTCGCCGCAGGTAGGTTAGCAGCAACCAAAGCAGGCACAGTTCCAAGGTTTACCAAAATATTGTTTCTATCTTCTCTAAAATAGTCGGCTGTAATGGTTAATCTGCTTTTAAACATCGATAAATCTATTCCAATGTTTGATTTAACGGCTCTTTCCCAAGTTACATTAGGATTTCCTAATTTATCTTCTTGAGAACCACCATATAAATTTCTATCTATACCAGTTGTACCAAAACTATAACCCCGTGTTGAGCCACCACCAAAACTGAATACCGATGGTAAGTATAGAAAACGGTCTCCACCAATTTTATCATTTCCAACTTCACCATACGAACCGCGTAATTTCAATCTACTCAGAATATTATTTTTAGGTATAAATTTTTCTTCAGTTACTACCCAACCTACGCCGAATGCTGGGAAAAAACCATATCTCTTCGTCTCCGGAAAATTCTCTGATCCATTGTAACCCATGCTAAAATCAAAAAGGTATTTAGCTTTATAATCGTAGGTTATGCGCCCAACCATACCCAAGTTATTTCTTGGAACGCTGAATTGAAAAGTAGGATCCCAGCGCGTTTCTTGTTGATATAGCGCTAAGGCAGTTACATTATGTCCACCAAAACTGCGTGCATAATTTAATGAGGTTTCATAATAATTTCTTCTAAATTTCCCATATCCTTGCGAAAAAGAGAAGTTACCCAAATCTGAATTCTTAAAATAATCACCACCACCTTTAAAATCAGGGTTTACGGTATAGGTATCAATTGCTCTCCCCCTACTAACAGACCGAGAAAATGTATTGTCGAATGCAACTAAGCCTCTAATAGATAATCCCTTAGTAACAAAATCTAGTTGATGTTTCAACTCCAAGTTCATATTTAAATTGTTGTTGGTGTTTTCTGTAAAACCACTTGATGCGATATCACTGTACGGCGAATATCCTCTAGAAGGCCAACCTAAAGACCCAAGTGGATCATTTACATAAGCATTAACTAACTTCCCATCTACAAGGCCAGGGCTAGTAAAAGGATAAACGTTTAATATATTAAAAAATACAGATTGAGAACTTTGACCAGGGTAATTATTCGATATATTTTGAGTTCCTAACCGTAAAGTTGCTGTTAGCATTTTGGTTAGGTTAATATCGAAATTAGATCTAAAATTATATCTTTTTGTTGATGGATTTGCTTTAAAACCAAAATCAATACCATCGGTATCGTATATACCTTCTTGGTTGAAATAGCCAGCGGAAACGAAATATTTTACATTGTTTACACCGCCAGATATATTGAGGTTATACTGTTGTTGCGGTGCCGCACTTTTAATAAATTTACTCAACCACTCAGAATTTGGATAAGCAATCGGGTCTGATTGATCTCTAAATTTTTGGATTACTGCATCTGAAAATAATTCGGGTTGATTGTCATTTCTACTTCCTTCATTCTTTAAAAATGCATAATCGCCAGCATTTAAAAATTTAGCAATAGATGTTGGATTTTGTACAGCGATGTTAGTAGAGAAACTAACGGATGGTTTGCCCAATTTACCAGATTTGGTTGTGACCAATATTACCCCATTCGCACCCCTAACACCGAAAACTGCCGTTGCAGATGCATCCTTTAAAACGGTGATAGATTCTATCTCATTTGGATCTAAATTATTTAATGCACCTTGGCCACCATTGCCAATTTCGCGGGGCACACCATCAATCATAATTAACGGATCAGAAGCTGCGCCAGAAGAAAGTGTTCCAATTCCTCGAATTTTTAGTGATGAAGCATCTTGACCAGGCTCTCCAGATCGTTGTACTGCAGTAAGTCCTGGCAATCTGCCAGCAAGCGAGTTGCTAATATTTGCTACAGGACTCTGCACTAATTCTTTAGTAGAAATAGTATTGATGGCACCTACTAAAGTTTCTTTCTTTTGGGTTCCATAACCAATTACTACAACTTCATCGAGGTTAGAATTATCGGGCTCTAAGGCTATTGTAATTTCGGTTTTACCATTTAAAGTAACATCCTTACTTATAAAACTAATATAAGATACTCTTAACACATCATTTAAAGAATTTACTTTAATTGTAAATTTTCCATCATTATCTGTAATTGCACCTATTGATGTCCCTGGTATTTTTATACTGGCTCCAGGCAATGGATCGCCAGAATTACCCTGCTTAACTACACCTTTAACTATCGTGGTTTGAGAGAAAGCGGCGTTACAAAAAAAGCAAAAAAGTAATAAAAAACTAAATGTAAAATTAAGTTTCATACGGTTTAATTATTGGTTAGCTAATATTTAATTCTTTGTGGATTGGTAATTTTATACTACCCTAGAACGATTGTAATCTTTTAAGGAAAGGTTCGATTGTCATTTAGTTTGATTTTAGGTTTCGTCTTCAGGTTGGTTACCACCCGTATTAGTTAAATCAAATATCACAGAATAATGAAAGTGTTTCATGTAAATTACTATCCTATTTTTATAGGATATTATCATAAAAAATTTTAATGATTTAGGAGGTTAATGTTCAAAAATTTATCAGAAAGAAGCGCTAAAAGTTTGTTATCCATTTGTGTTGCACAGTTAAAAAGTAAACAATCGCTTCGTTTTAACCGTTTCGTATTCTATTGATTACTTCTTAAGTAATAAGCTAAATGCTGCCTATGAAACAAAAATGTTCACTTTGAATTAGCGAGTGTGCGGTGTTTAGCATGTTTAATTTAATTATCCAACGGGAAATAAGCAAAAAAAAAGACCGTTTCATAAATTTTATGAAACGGTCTTTTCGATTAAAAAACTAAATATTAATATCCAGGATTTTGTTTTATAGTTTCATTAGTAGCAATAACCAATTGAGGTATTGGCATTAAATCTTTACCTGCTGGTACATTAACATTGTATTTTTGTTTTACATATTTAATGTGCTCACCAGATCTTCTTAAGTTAAACCAAACAGAAAATTCGCCACCCAATTCGTGTCTATACTCATCAAGGATTACATATAAAGTATTTCCTGCTGCAGGCGGTGCAGGTACAACAGCGTTAGAACCTGCTAATTTACCCCAAGCACGGTTACGAACCAATTTCACTAAGTCTAATGCACCCTGCTCATCATTCATGCGGAATTTACACTCTGCTTCAGAAAGTAAGACTTCGCCGTAACGTAAGAAAATTGCATTTTGATCACCAAAGATATTTTGTTTACCTGCTGCGGTAGATGAATAGCCTGACAAAGCCGGATCTCTCCAATATTTAACTTCATAATAACCAGAACGTAATTTATCTCCACCTTTCCATGGTTTAGAAACTGTACCACAAGTGTTTATGATTTTATTATCATCACCAATATATTTTGGATCGCCTTTAGCAAAACCATTAATAACTTGTTGGTAGCTTGATATTTGAATGTTAGGACTTGGATGTGTTTCACCTGGGCCAATTACAGTCGCTCTTCTACGGCTATCGCCTGTTTCGAAAGAGTTAAAGTAAATTGGATCTGCATAATCATAACCTGTTTGCGATATTTCTTCAGGAATACCAAAAGATCCTAACCAATTCGAATCGTTTGAGTGACCCCATGACTGATCGCCACCATCTGGCACTTTAAACTGAACTTCGAATATCGATTCTTTGTTATTTTGTTTATTGTATTCGTGAATATCTAAATAGTTTTCCATTAACTGGTAATGAGTATCCACCATTTTGAAACTTGTTAAAGCATCACCATATTTTTTTAACCACATTAGTGCTGATCCAGCATAAGCATACGCCGCACCTTTTGTGGCACGACCAATTTCTGTTGCAGGTAGGTCTTCTTTCCAAGTTAAAAGGCCAGCTGCAGTGCTCATATCAGAAGCCACAGAAGCAAAAACTTCATCTTGTGTAGCACGAGGATTACGACCACTACCAGTTACTGTTTTTAATTCCAAAGGTACACCACCAAATTCACAAGCCATGTAGTAATAAAACACACCGCGTAAAAAATAAGCTTCACCAGTAAGTCTATCAGCAAGAGCAGGAGTTAGTACGCCATCTGCTTTCATTTTTGCAATGATTGGGAATGCAGCATTTGCACGTGCAATACCTTGATATGAACGGACCCAAAAGGTATTTAATGGATCAAAACTAGTTGGCACTTCATAAGTGGTAAAAAAAACATCCCCCCCATAATTTTTAAAATCTTGGGTCAAGAAATTAGCTTGGTACCACATGGCTTTTTTCATAAAGTCCACGTTATCAAACGTATCATAAATAGCATTCACCAATTGGATACCATCACTTGGCGTTTTAAACAAAGCATCGCTTGATGCAGTTTTTGTATCCTTTAAATCAAGGAAGCCTTTTTTACAGCTAAGTGGCAGCAACATCGCGGTTCCCAGTGCCAATGCTATTATTTGTTTTTGAATTTTCATAACTTTCCTATTTGTATTAAAACGTTACATTTAAACCTAAAGTGTAATATCTAGAACTTGGGTAAGTACCAATATCAATACCCGAAGCGGTTACACTTCTACCTGCGCTTGAATCGTTTGGTTGACCAATTTCCGGATCAAGACCAGAGTATTTTGTTATTGTGATTAAGTTCTGACCGCTTACAAAGAATCTTACTTTCGAGATATTTAAGTTCTTTGTAAGTAAAGATGGCAAAGTGTAACCAATTTGAACATTTTTAAGTTTCAAGAAACTACCATCTTCTACAAAAAGATCAGAAGGACGGGTATTTCCATTTGGATCAGCTTTAGCAATTCTTGCATAACGGTTAGATGGATTTGTTGGTGTCCAAGCGTTTTGATAATATTCTGTGCCTATGTTTTGAATTCCTATACCGCCCTGTGTGTCGCCGAAGGTTTCAAGTGTTCTTTCTGAGTAGTTGAAAATTTTATTTCCAACAGAAGCATACCAAAACATATTAAAATCGAAGTTCTTAAAAGAAGCATCGAAATTAAAACCACCATAAAATTTAGGAATTGGACTACCTAACGATACGCGGTCATTATCACCAACATGCCCATCGCCATTTACATCTTGATATTTTCTATCGCCTGGTTTAGTACCTGATGTTTGATAATAAGTTAGCACACCACCATTTTTAGCAGTTGCGCTAGCGTTCGCTGCATCTATTTCTGCTTGATTTTGGAAAATTCCACTTGTTTTAAATCCGTAAAACTCTCCAACAGAACCTCCAATGGTAGAACGTGTAAAGGTATTCCATGGATTACTACCAATTGTTGGTAAATTTAACGAGCCAAAGTTAGAAATAGAGGTCAAACCATCAGCCAAACTAACGATTTTATTATTTACCGTGGCTAAATTTAACGATACGTTGTATTTGAAATCTTTTTTCGATTCGTTAAAACTAATGTTAAGTTCTAAACCTTTATTGCTTATACTTCCTACATTTCGTGCAGCCGTAGTGAAACCAGTTTGTGATGGTACAGGTATGGCTAACAAAAATTTACTAGAAGTTTTATCATAATAATCAACCGTTACATTTAATCTACCCTCAAGAAAAGCAGCATCTAAACCAATGTTGGTTTGTTTTGAAGTTTCCCATTGAAGATCGGGATTAGGTAAAGCTGCCAATGTTAAACCCGGTTGGTAAACTTTTGCAAATGGGTAGCCTAAGTTATTTGCAGACGAAGCAGCACCACCAGTTGTATATTGAGGTAAATATTGAAAAGGGCTAATGCTATTTTGATTACCCACCTCTCCATATCCTGCTCTTAATTTCAAATCGTAGATAACTTTATTATCTTTTAAAAAGCTTTCATTCTTCAATTTCCACGCTGCAGATACAGATGGGAATGTACCATATTGATGACCCTCGGCAAATTTAGATGAACCATCATGTCTAACCGTAGCGGTTAATATATACTTATCATCATACTTATAATTTAATCGAGCAAATTGTGAGGTAAGCGCAGTAGGTGTTGTGTTACCATAAACATTTGTAAGTGTAGTAATTGATTCAAGTGTTCTTAATTGATCACTCTGCGAACCGTTACCCTGACCGCCAATTTGACTAAACACATTCTTCTGCCAAGATACACCACCTACGAAATCTACATTGCTTTTACCAAAATCTTTAGTGTAAGCAACTGTATTTTCCCAAACATAATCAAATGAACTGTTAGATGTTTGTGAATAGAATGATTGAACAGCTCCACCACCTAAGCCCACACGTCTCTTATCAGAAGGCGAAAAATAATAGCCTGAATAATCTGTAGTGTTTATACCTAGATTTGTTTTTAATCTTAATCCCTTTAAAAGCGTAGCCTCTAACGAAGTGTTACTAAGAAAGTAGTTGACTGTGTTTTTTTGATCTTGGGTTTCTATTGCATATACTGGGTTGTTAAAGTAACCTACATATTGACTGCTAGGCGTGAAAAAACCGTAATTACCGTTGGCATCTTTAACCTGATCAGTTAATGGATTTCCCGTGATGGTAGGCACCAGTTTATTTAAATTTGAAATTCCCAGTCCTCCACCTTGGCCACCAGTACCAAAACTAACTTGGTTGTTTGTACGGGTAAATTTTAAACTTGTAGAAGATTTTAACCAACTAATTGCTTGGTAATCTAAGTTAAGCCCAAGATTATACCTGGTATATCCCGAACCAAGCGTAATCCCTTTTT
Organism: Pedobacter changchengzhani; assembly: GCF_004354365.1. GTDB lineage: Bacteria > Bacteroidota > Bacteroidia > Sphingobacteriales > Sphingobacteriaceae > Pedobacter > Pedobacter changchengzhani. The sequence goes on along the minus strand of NZ_SJCY01000010.1, from coordinate 43,256 downwards.
GATCTAAATAACCAGCAGAAAAAGCTGCTTGCGTTTTTTCATCTCCACCGCGGATGCCTAAATTATAGTTTTGCTTGTAACCAGTTTTGTAAACTTCATCCTGCCAATTTATATTTCTTAAAGCAGCTGGGTTACTCCACTCTGGTAATGTATTGAAAGACTCAGATGTTGCGTAAGCATTTGCTAATGTTGCAAATTGTTGCGCATTTAAAACATCGTACTTTCTAGGTTCGGTTTGGATTGCGCCAAGTGCATCAAGATTTACCTGAACACCACCTTTGCGACCGCGCTTGGTGGTAACAATTACAACCCCGTTTGAAGCTCTGTTACCATAAATTGCGGTAGCGGAAGCATCTTTTAATATATCAATTGAAGCGATATCATTTTGGTTTATTGAACCTAAACCTCCATTAATTGGATATCCATCAACAACATAAAGAGGATCGTTATTGTTAAATGTGCCAACCCCACGAATTTGAATAGATACCGAACCACCTGGAGAAGCATCGTTATTGGTTACCTGTACACCTGCTGCACGCCCTTGTATAGCCTGATCTAAAGTAGTAACTGGTGTTTTTTCGATTTGATCAGCACTGATAGAACTGATAGAACCAGTAACATCTTTCCGTTTTTGCGTACCATAACCTATCGCTACAACGTTAACTTCATTTAGCGTGTTGTTTGCTGCCGCTAGTTGCACATTAATAGTACTTTTACCACCAACGGCCATTGTTTTAGTTTCGTAGCCAATGTAAGTAAACACCAGTGTGCCATTATTAGGAACGCTAATACTATAACTACCGTCGCCATTTGTACTTGTTACTGGCCCATTAGTGGTGCCTTTAACACTTACGGTAACCCCAGGAATGCCTAAGTTATCGCCAGCGGAAGTTACCTTACCCTTTACGATGGTTTGTGCATGAGCCATTGGCGAAAAAAATAGAAATAAGACGAGGCTCATGATCCACATCCTAAATATTGTACTCTTACTTATAAGTAATAAATTCTGCATAATTTTTTTAGATTGATTAATGTTTAAGTCATTCTTTAATTGCTTCAAATTGCCTAGCAAAATGTTTAGCCACTCTAATTTTTTTACTTGCTTGCTAATTTAATTTGGATTACTGTTTAGATTATATCTTTAAAGGGTACTCACGAAAGTTTCCTTCCGGTAAATCGTATTGCACTAACATAAGATTCAGTCTTTTTTGATAATTAATGTTATTTAGATAACACTTTTATATATTTGGTTAACCAAAATTACAATAGAGACATACAAAAAGATAGTACTATCTTAACAAAAAATAATGGATATTGAACATAAGTTAAAAAAACGGTAGTCAATACAAGCTTATTTAGCTGAATAGGAGGACTTTGATAAATTTAGCAATTGCGCCTATTATAACATTAAAATTATACTTTATTGCAAAAATTAACACGTATTTTGTTAAATAACGTAGCTTAAAAACTGATTAACAATTTGACTATCAATTATTTATATATACATTTAGTAACTTTTTTGTGATAAATAAAAAAAGATTGCCATCGTATTTAAAATTCGGCGGACTTTTTTTCTTCTACTTTAAGAAATAGGTAAATAATAGTTTTATTTTATTAGTCGTTGTAGATATGCTAAACTAAAATAGAAAATGATTATTGATGTTAATACAACATGACGCTTGCAACTCACCACTTTTAATTTAACAAAGTGCAGGGCAAACGATTTTAAAATGATCACATTTTAAAATGAAATTTAATTTTTGGCTAAAACTGATGGTTATGAGTTTTATTGTTGCCTTCGGTTTTAACAGATGAACCTGATTGAAAATATTGCTGGCGTTAGGCAAAATATTTAAAAGCGTTTGCACTTTAAAAGGATGTAGCACGAAGTGAAATACATCCATTTTGGCTTCTTTTAGAACAACATTAACAACCCAAAATTGACGACCAACAAATTACTCGGAAAAATAGTTGGCTCAAAAGTTCACATCTAAAATATTTTAGCCTTAAGATGGGAGGAGTTTAAATCTAAGCCAGTTATTAAAAGACGATTTTGTAAGTTACTAAACTTGCATACTTAAAAATGATAAGGAATTTTAGTCCAATCCTCATTAAACGACGTTAACGATGATGAAGTAACCTTGTGATGGAACATTTCTTTAAAAAGAGGATAAAAAATAATTACCCCATCACTTCCTGCAATAAGTGCTTGTTCTATATCTAAGGTTGTTCTTACACTTGCAGGCATAATTTTTGTTTTTGCAGCTACTCTCTTAAACATATCTGCTGTATTTTTTATAAAGGCGAGTGCATCTTCATCAGCTTCTTGCAACCTGTTTAAATACGGACAAATAGTTGTTGCACCTGCCGCAGCACACGCATAAGCTTGATTAATAGAAACCACTGTTGTGATAAGCGTTTCTGTACCATTATCTTCTAATATTTTTGCTGCACTTAGTCCCTCAAGCGTAGAAGGTATTTTTGGAATTATAGCATCTGATATTTTTTTTAGATATTCTGTTTCTTTTAAAAACTGCAGTTTAGTTTCGCTTCTAAGTTGTACATATAAAGGTAGTTTAGTAGATTCTATAACTTCTTTACTAACCTCTTCTAAACTTCTTCCAGTTTTTGTCCAATCTGCTATTACGGTTGGGTTTGTAATTACAGCGGTTACCAAACCAGTTTCAGCAGCTTCTTTAACCTCTTCTATTGTTCCAGCTATCCAAATATTCATATTATTAATTAGGTATATTGTACGGTTTCTTTAAATTCTATTAATTGTTTTTGCGATGGTAAGCCATCAAATACCCCCAAATATTGTGCACAATAAGCGCCGGCCAGCACTGCAATATTTACCGCTTCTTCTACAGTTTTACCTTGTAATAACGCAGCAACCAAATTGCCATTAAAGCAATCACCTGCACCTGTAGAATCTACTGCATCAATTTTAGGTGCTGCAATTGTTTTATTATCATTGTTAGAAATAATTAAAGCGCCGTGTTTTCCACGGGTTAGGATAATGGTTTTCACGCCAGTATTTAAAAGTTTTTCTGCAAGCAAATCAATAGCAATATCAGCATCTGGGTCGAGCCCAAGAATAATTTTTGCTTCGGTCTCGTTCGGCGTTAAGATGTCGATATTTTTTAACAGCGCCAATGGAAGTTTTTGTGCAGGAGCAGGATTTAAAATGGTAAGAAGATTGTTTTTTTTGGCAATTTCAAAAGCGTAGGTCACCGAATTAATCGGGATTTCTAATTGGGCCATTAAAATTTTGCTTTTAATTATTGCATCCTTAACCGCTTCTACTTTAGCAACATCAAGTTTTAAATTTGCTCCAGGATCTATCAAAATTGTATTTTCGCCAGAAGTTAATAATGTTACAAACCCACAACCAGAACTTTCATTTTCGAGTGCAATCAAATTATCAATAGAAATTCCTTCGTTTAGTAGGGTTTTTTTCGCAATTTCTCCAAACTCATCGTTACCCGTACAAACTAAAATATTCACATTGGCCCCTGCTCTTTTTGCGGCAATAGCTTGATTAAAACCTTTCCCGCCAATACCCAAGTTAAAATTGCTACCGATTACGGTTTCGCCAATGGTTGGCAAACATTTTGTTTTTATTGTAAAACCCATTACAAAGCTGCCTAGCACAAATACAGAAGGCGTTTCATCTTTCATTACTAAAATTTAATGGAGTAAAAATAACTGTAAAAATTGCCCATCGTTATTGGTTACATATTTATTATAGGCCAACATTTTACCATTGTTAGACCAAATAGGCGCGCCGATTAAACCTTTCGAGCCGTTAAACTTTACCGTCTCTCTTATAGATTTATGAGTTTGTAAATCCGTTACAAAAACACTTCCATCAGCTATATACGCGATTTTTTGCCCATCTGGACTAAAATTAAATGGACCAGAAACCGAAAACTTATTAAAAGTAATTTGGGTTATTTTACCCCCGTTCGGCGAAATGCCATAAATTTGCACCAAACCATTTACATCTTCTGCCAAAAAAGCTATTGATGAACCGTTTGGATTAGCACGCAACCAATGACGTGGTCCTTTCACTCCGGCATTGGTAAATGTTATTCGCCTTTGGCTAACGCCAGCTGGCACATTTGGTAAGCTAGTTGCCGTGCCTTCAATTGGAAAACCAGTTCTAGCTTGGGTAATATCCGCAGGAAGATCTACAACAAATAGCTCCGTTTTAACCTTTCCCTGTTCGTTATATACATTTCCTTGAAACGCTATGGCGTGCTTTTGTTGTAGGCCGTTCTCTTTAATGTAACCATCATTCCCTATCCAACATTCATCAAATGCTTTGTCTATTTCATCTGACCCCCATTTTGGTTTATCGGTAAGTTGGGTAACAACTGCAGCAAAATATTCGCCGTTGTTATCCTCTAATGAACCTTCGGGATTATTTACAACTACTTTTTTTACCGACGACATTACCCCAACTACTCGCCTATCATGATAATTTGAATCTACTTTAGCAAGCTGTTGTAAAATATAATCATTGTAAGTAAAACTGATCCATTTACCATCTCCACTCCAAGTATGGGCATGCGTACCGCCCCTTAGCGCACCGGGTGTAAATGGCTGGCTAATGTTTCTTGCATCCATAAAAACAAGTTTATCTGTCTTTGATAAATCTATAGCAACGCCTGTTCTACGGGTAAAATCGTATGGATGTTCTTTATCTGCATTTCTAATACCATGAATAAATAAAACCTTATTCCCAATTGGCGCAAATGTTGCTGCACCAACTCCAGGCCCGTAAACAGTGCCATTTGGTGTTTTATAAACCAGCTTAACGGCTTTAGTTTTGGTGTTAACAGCTTCTATGTTTAGTGTGCTAATAATCTTGGTCTCATCATTACGCGTATCATAAACCAGCCATTCATCGTCAGGAGAGAAGCACTGTGTTGAATTAAGAAGATGGCCGTAACTGGCCGAAGTAAGTTGAACCTCTTTATAACGCATAGTTGTACAGGCAAACGGCATAAAAGCACAAAATGAAAAAGCAAGTGCTGAAAAAAATCTGTTAAATTTTATCATTTTGTTTGTAAGAAATATTGGTATTGCAGGTTACATTTTACCTAAAATAATCCTAATTAACAAATTTCAAATTTTTGTCTCAGCAATTCATAGTCCTGGTACAAGCCAATCACTTTTCCGGCATTTGCTTTAGTTATGACATCGGTATTTACCCTTGAAACAGTGTTTATATTAATACCCTTATACTTTAAAAAATGCTTTGCTGTATTTGGATAAGATTCATGAACCACATCCATATTATTATTTAAAAACAGCTGAACTTCATTCACTTCATTTTGCAAGTTATGATTATCAAAGTTTTTACACAACCAAACAATAAGTTCTGGAAAGTAATTGCCTTGAATACATGATAAACCTGCTGAACCTGCTTTTAGAGATGCAACAGCATGCCCCGCAAAAGCATCGTAAAGACCAAAATTAAAATCTTTGCCTACTTCAATTTTTTGTTTAACCAAACTAATATCTAATGAGGTGTCTTTATGATAAATAACCCTTCCTGTGTTTATAAATTTTCCTAATAGCGCTGGCTCAATTAATCTTTTATACGGCACCGGGCATTCGTAAAACCCTAATGGTATATTTTCTGTAATATCTAATAATTTATAAAAATTTTCTTCAAAAACTTGGTCGCTTTCTGCAATATCGGCCATAGAATTTGTGGTTACAATAACGGCTTCAATTCCAGTATCGTAAATTTGTTTAACAAATTCTGCTTTACTTTCTATAGATCCATCAAAGGTTCCTGTAGCCACCACTGGCACTTTGTTATCAACTATTTTTATAATATGTTTAGTAATTTGAAGACGTTCCTGATTACTAAGCTGAAACATTTCACTAGATAGGCAATTGGCAAATAATCCGACGGCGCCCGAATCTAAGTAAAGATAAACAAGACGCGTTAAAGTATCATAATCTACTTCCTTATTGTGCGTAAAAGGAGTAAGCATTACGGGAATAAAACCTTTCTTAACTGTATTCATAAATCATGTAAGATAACTTCTATCAAAATTTTTATAAAATTTTTACTTATTTTGACAAAAGCAATTGAAATTTTTGTTGCAAACCTTCTCTACATAAAATAGATCAGTTACACAAAAATAAAAGTATTTGAGCAATTGAATTTGTATGTTATTGCCCACAGTTTGTAGGATATTAGCAATGATTGAATGCAGACTAATATACTTTTTGTTGGACTAAATAATTTTCTTCACCAAGAATAATCTTTTATATTCTAAAGGTGTGTAGCCTTTAACTCTCTTAAAGTGCCTGTAGAAATTTGAAACATTTCTAAATCCACACTCAAAGCATACCATTTCTGTTACAAGTGTATCTTCAACCAGTAATCGGCAGGCGTGACTTATTCTAATCTCCACTAAAAAATCATTGTAAGTTTTCTTAGTCATCAACCTAAAGTACCTGCAAAATGATGTTATGCTCAAATTTGCGATTTCGGCTACTTCTTCCAAACTTAATTCTCTTTTGTAATTTGCCATAGTAAAAGAATAAATCCGGTTCAGCCTAGCAGTTTCAGCTTCATGAGATTGATAAAAGGCATTAAAAGATGCGATCGTTTCTACATCATCAGCTTCGGCAAGCGCACTTAAAATACTTAAAAGTATTACTAATTTATCAAGCCCTTCAACAACTAAGGCTTTTTCCATTAATGAAACTAATTTCATTTTAGCAGTGCCAGAAATTATAATTCCTTTTCTTGCTTTTTCGTATAAGTGTTTAATTAAGTGGGCTTCGGGCAAATTCATAAAATCAGTACCTAAACATTCAGGTAGAAATTGAATTACAATGGCTTCAGTGCCAATTTGATCAGTGTTTTCGAAATCTTCTTCCTTACTTCGCCATGAATGGGGCAAGTTTTGCCCTAATAAAATAAGTTCTCCTTCTTCAAAATTACTTACATTATCGCCTATAAACCTTAACCCTTTGCCCTTAACTACATAGTGAAGTTCTAATTCTGGGTGATAATGCCAACCTGCACGAAAATAAGGCTCTTTTTGATGCCTAATAATAAACGAGTTTTGAAGATAGCCAGATATTCGATGGAAATGAGGTTTCATAGTTCGTTAATTTTAATTTATTAATTTGTGAGGATCCAAAAGAGATAACGTTAGTTACCATTTATTTATAAATTTTACCTTAACAAACTTTATTTGTTTGTTAAAATAATATAAACACTCTTGAGTAATACTTGGTTAAATCAAATATTAGAACTTAAATTCTCATTTTATTGTAAATTATTGGCAAATTATTGTACGATATTATCATTAAAAACCAGCCATTTTTTATAACTCATTCATCACTTAGCAAAAAAACGTGTTTATCTATCTTTTAAATCCAATCGGTTTAATAGAAAATTGATATTTATAAAGGCCATTTAACATTCTATAAGTTTTATGTGGATTTGCGCCCCAGCTATTATCGCCGCCTAAACCGCGTTGTCTGTAATCAACATTAACGGCAACAAAATTTTGTGGCACAATATCAGTGGTATGGCGTTGATGTTTTTCCATACCATCGTCAAAATCTGCAATGGAATTATGTTGCACATTAAAATCGATTGTTTTCTCGGCAGTTATTTTTAGTCCTTTTTTTGCTTCGTTCATTAATGAAAACCAACGCGTATCAGTTCGTACACCATTTTCTTGTGGCCTAATGTAAGGGAAATAAAAATCGGCAACTTTAGTTGTATATAACCCAACGTTTGCGGCATTATTTCTATCCCAATAATTTTCAAAAGGTCCTCGTCCGTACCACGTTACATTATCAAATTCTTTCGCAATGGTAAAATTCATGCCAAACCTCGGTAATTCTGGCGTGCTTTGATCCGGATTATCCAATTCCGCGTCAACTAAAATTTCTCCATCCGGCAAGAGTGTGTAAATGATTTTAACTTTAGATTTTACTGTCGGCAACTCGCCAGTAAAAACAATCTCCATTCTTTCTTTACTATTAACTATACTAAATTTAGAATTTGTTAAACTATCTAAAGCAAATTTCCATGATGCAGATTTCTTTGGCATATTACTCCCAAAATCGTTATCGGTAGGTGCGCGCCAAAAGTTTAGCGCTAAAGGCTTTAATAACATTTCTTCTTTATCTATTTGATAAGAATTTAACGTTCCTTTATCGTTATTAAAAACAATTCGAATTTGGCCATTTGTAAAAATGCTTTCATCTTTTAGCCTTTCAATTTTATAATCAACACTGCCATTTACACGTTTTGCATAGTCATTTTCATTTTTCCACAAAAACTGTTCGGTTGCTAAAATATGATTGGCTAGGATTAAGTGGCTTGCTTTAATTTGCCTCACAGTGAAATTGATAAAATATTCGCCACCATATTGCAAGGTTACAGGGAAACTCGGGATTGTAAATTCTGTTTTTTGTTGAGGTTTGGTAGATTTAAATATTTGCTTGCCCGTATGGAAAACGATTCCATCTCTAATAAATTCATAGTTGATTTCATAATTGCTCAAATCCTTAAAGAAAAACTCATTATAAAGTTCGAATTTCAATTCTTTTATATTTAATGGTTTTATGTGAATATCTTGATAAGACTTTTTAACCTCATAAATAGCAGGATGTGGCGTTCTATCTGCACTTAATAATCCATTTGCGCAAAAATTATTATCGTTAACAGTCCCTTTGGGCTCAAAATCGCCACCGTAGCCAAAATATTTTCTACCATCATCAGTAGTTTTCAAAATTCCTTGGTCCATCCAATCCCATATAAAACCGCCTTGCACTTGCTCATTCGCTCTAACAAACTCCCAATCTTCTTTAAAATTACCATCGCTGTTTCCCATAGAATGAGAATATTCACACCAAATAAACGGTCGATCCAAATGTTTGCCCAAATAGGTGTTTTTCAAATTATCAACACTAGCGTACATCCAAGACACAAAGTCGGTGTGCCTTTGCTGAAAATCTTTTCCTTGTCGTTCCGCCCGTTCATAATGTACAGGTCTAAAAGGATCACGCTTTTTAAAATATTCGTAACCAGCAATAAAATTTACGCCATCACCAGCCTCGTTACCCATAGACCAAATCACCACAGAAGGATGATTTTTATCTCGCTCTAACATCCGCTCCATCCTATTTAGGTGCATTTTCATAAACTCAGGCTTATTCGCCAGCGTTTTATCTGTATCATAACCATAACCGTGCGATTCTATATTAGCCTCATCCCATAAATAAATCCCGTATTCATCACAGAGTTTATACCAATACGGATCGTTAGGATAATGACTGGTACGAACGGCATTGATATTAAAAGCTTTCATTAGTTTAATATCTTCGAGCATACTTTCTTTAGAAACTACGTGACCAGTTATTGGGTCATGCTCATGTCTATTAACACCCTTAAGCAAAATAGGCTTACCATTTACTAAAAATTTGCCACCTTTAACTTCAGTAGATCTAAATCCAATTTTAGATTCAATAAATTGTGTCGTTTTACCATTTTCCGTTAAACCAATACTTAAGCGATATAAATTTGGCACCTCTGCCGACCACTGTTTTACTTTACTTAGCAATGTTGCAAATTTTAGTTCAGCGGTACTATCTCCAATTATTTCCTTTTGGGTTGATTGATAAATGAGCTTGTTATGCTCATCATGTATTTGAACATTTACAGCAACATTGGCTTTCTTTCGATCATTTTGCAAAGAAACATTCAAACAGAAATTTCCATCTAAGTAGTTGTTAATTAAGTTCGCATTTACTTCAAAATCTCTAATGTTAGTTTTCGGTACCGCCAACAGATAAACATCTCTTTCTATACCACTTAAGCGAAAAAAATCTTGATCCTCTAAGTAACTTCCATCACTCCAGCGGTAAACTTCTACCGCCATTTCATTACTTCCTGTTTTGATAAATTTACTAATATCAAATTCTGCAGGCGTTTTACTATCTTCACTATAGCCAACTTTTTTGCCATTTATCCAAACATAAAAAGCAGAATTTACAGCACCAAAATGAAGTATTAATTTCCTGTCCTTCCAGTTATCATAAACGTTAAATGTAGTTTTATATGAACCTACAGGATTAAAATCTTTAGGCATATATGGCTGATTTTTTGGAAATGGATATCCCTCACTAACATAAATTGGGTAATCATAACCATACATTTGCCAGTTGCCAGGTACTTTAATGGTTTTCCAATTTTTAACATCAAAATCAGTTTTATAAAAATCTTTTGGTCGTGTATCTGGGTTTTTAGACCAATTAAACTTCCAATTACCATTAAGTAATTTATAATAGATAGATTTTATCGGATCGTTTATTTTCGACAGCGAAGCAGATTCGAAAGGAATAAATGTAGCATGAGGCTTTAAAGTATTTATTTGATAAACTTGTGTATTCTCCCAATCGGGTAATTGTGCTTTTGCTTTTTGAAAAACAAATAAGGATATCACAAAAATATATGGAAGAAATTTCATAGGAATAAAAAATATGAGTTAAATAAATCTATTGAGGAGCATAATTACAACTCAATATTACAAATTATTTTCAGAAATATTTAAATACAAATTAGTATTGCCGAGCTTGTTAAGATTCGAATATATAAGAATGTCAATTTTTATAGACGTTATAGTGAGGTACTTTATTCATCTATCTTCAAAATAAAGACTGATAAATATGCTTCAAACCATATCTTTCATCGAGCATATAAAACGCTTATATCGTTAGCAATATTTAACTTTATAACACAAAAACCACCAATCATAAAAACAGGTGGTTCTTTTTAATCCAAATTTTCCAAAAAAAAAAGGAGTTCTTTCGAACTCCTTTCTAACTAGAATAATAACTTTTATTTTTCTTTCACATCAATCGCTACGCGTCTGTTTTGCGCTCTTCCTTCTGGTGTTTCGTTACTTGCCACCGGATATTGTGAGCCATAACCTTTTGCATCAACAATAGCCATTTTATCTGCACCTAATTTTTCTACTAAAGCAGAAATTACTTCGGCTCTCTGTTGTGATAGAGGCAAATTGATAGCCATATTGCCAGTCGTATCTGTATAGCCACCAAACTTAAATTTCGCATTCGGATAAGCTTTCGATATCGCAACAATGTTGTTTAACTGTCTGTTAGAAACTTCGGTTAAATCTGCACTGTTAAGTTTAAAATGAACGTTTGTAAACTCAAACCAATTGCCCTTTACGGTATCAACCATCTGGTTTTTATCATTTAAAAATTCTACCAATTGTGCTTCGGTACTGTATTTACCCACCCTAAGTTCAGCACCAGTATTTGGCAACTTTATGGTAATGGAATCTCCCTCATCGTAAAAGAAATCGCCATTCTCGCCAACTCTACCAGTAACTACATGCTTCGTAATTACGACAGTAGAATCGCTAGTAACTTTATTGGTTTCCATCGAATTTTTGTTCTTAAAGAAAAACCACCAAATGCCTAAACCGATTAGCAGTAAAAGCAATAACCACAGCCAACTATTTGATGATTTTTTTGGTGCCTCTATCAATTTTTGTTCTTCGTGCGGTATATTTACTACTGGCGGAAGGAAAGCAGGTGCTACAGGAACTACTGGCGCAACTTCCACAACTTCATGCGTTGCTACATTCGCTACCGGAACATCTATAATGCGTCCTGCACCTCCCAAAAAGCCAGCCATGGTTGCTACCGAGAAATCGCCATTATTTAAATGCTTGCCAATAATACCCAGCACAGTTGGTATGGCTACACTAAATAAACCAGAAATACTTGTTGGTTTTATTCCAGCTTCTGAAGCCATTTTATCTACATCTGTTTGATGGGATGGCCCGAAAATATCACTTAGCGCAGATTGGCCCTTACGCATAGAATCCTCATTATGATCAGCCTGCAATAAATGTTCTATCGGATTTAATACACCTTCGCTCGCATGGGATTTTGCTAAATCCAAAATTTGTGTAGCGCCATCAGCTGTACTGGCTTTATCAGTAATCCAACCCATTACTGCCGGCAGAATTAAATTAATGGCTTTTGAAACTCCAGATTCGGTTTCATTTAACTGCGTACTTGCTCTATTAATTACTTCATTATTGAAATAACTTTTCGCTTGTTCTAAAACGTTTAATGACATAGTTTTAAGGTTTTATGTTTACAATACGAAAGGCAATTAATAGATAGCCTCCGCATCAAGACAGAAACATAAAACACGCACAAAATGTTTTAATTACTTAATAATGACAGAATTAATTTTATTGATAATGTTTTAATCGTTGTTTTTATTTCTATCTACAAAGTTTCTACCTCTAATAATCATCTTTTTCCTTTGTCTTTTCAGCGATAAATTCACACCCGCTTCTTGATTATCTTGGTGATATTGACGATACGCATGCAGCACATCTTTGTAAGTAATAATACCCACAATACTACCCGTTCCATCGGCACTTGTAACGGGTAAAAATTCTTGCTCGGTTGCCGACATTAAATCTACCGCTTTAGCTAATGGATCGTTCTCCCTTAAAATTGGAAGTTTCTTAGCTAAAAGATCTTCCAAAGCTGGCACTTTTTTAGGGTTTTTATTACCTTTTCCGAGTACCTGCGCAACTGTTAAACTTCTTAATATATCTGGCTCGTAACTATCAGGCGTGTAAATTCCACGTCTTGCAATCTTTTCGGTCATGATGGTGTTTTCCATAAAAAAGAACGAAACCAAATAAGAAGCCGTACATGCACCGAGTAGAGGAAGCAAGGCATTAGACTGCATTGTTGCTTCTAGCGCAAAAGTAATACTGGTTAAATATGCTCTGGATGCGCCTGCAAACATTGATGACATGCCAATAAGTGCCGCCATAGGAATGCTAATTTTTAAACTCGGAAAAAGCAATGTTAATCCGATACCGATAATTGCACCCGCAGCACCACCAATGGTTAGCAATGGCGCTAAAGTACCGCCCGAAGTTCCGCTTCCGAGCGCGATAGACCATGATATAAATTTGAATAAGCAAAGGCTAATTAATAAGGTTAATGAAATTTTGCCCGAAAGGATACTGATAATATTATCGTAACCTACACCTAAGGTATGTGGCGCAAAATAGCCCACCAAACCTACTGCTAAGCCACCAATAGCTGGCCACCACATCCAATGGATTGGTAATTCTTCGAACATATCCTCTATCCAATACACAATTTTTGTAAGGCCTAAGGATAGGAAACCGATTACTAAACCAATGGCACTGTAAATTGCTAAAGCGAAGTTAGTGGGGATTTCTAAGTTGGGCATAGGGAAAACTGGTCCCGATTCGAATAAAAACTGATGACCCGCAGCGCCCGTAATACAAGCTAAGGCTACTGGCAAAATAGCTTTAGGCGAAAATTCGAAAAGTAAAAGCTCTATCGCCAAAAAAACAGCCGCTATGGGCGTTCCAAAAATGGCCGACATACCTGCCGTAGCTCCGGCAGAGAGAATGATTTTACGTTCGTTTGGCGTAATTTTAAAAAGCTGACCCACGGTAGAACCTAATGCACCACCTGTGGCTATAATTGGCCCTTCGGCACCAAACGGACCACCAGAACCAATCGCAATTGCAGAAGAAATTGGTTTTAGAAATGCAATAGATGGTTTTATCTTACTTTGATTGGTTAAAACCTGCTCCATCGCCTCCGGAATACCATGACCACGAATTGCTTTTGAACCGTAGAGGGCCATAAAACCCACAATTACTCCACCAATAGCTGGAATTAAAATTACAAATAAACCTAAATTATTATCGGCCGGACTGCGAAAATGCAAATCGAAAGTGCCATAGAAAAATAAATTGGTAACAACGTTAATAAGCTCGACTAAAAATTTAGCGATAAAACTGATTACCACGGCAACGCCAATAGATAATAACGATATTTGTAAAAGACGTTTCTTCGATGGTTTTGAAGTATGCGAACTGCCTTCTGGCGTAGGTAAATCTGCTAAGGCCGGAGAAATTGGTATTCCGGTTTGTTCATTAATATTCATTGTAATAAGCGATTGGTAATTTTTTTGCAAAGGTAAAACTTATAAAGCAACAAATACTTATAAATATTGTTTATTTTATATTTATAAACAAATTCAACTCTATAAACATCAATTTATATTGTTTATTTAATATAAAAATAGTTTTTTACTGCATGATTTTAAGCTTATAAAATTTTGATGCATCTTTGAAGCATGAAAGAATGCAGTAAGCTTTGCAATGTTGAAAGTTGTTTTTTATGCCAGCGAGTTCTGCCTGAGTGGTTGCCCGCAATTACTGCCCACAAAAAAAATTACGAAATTAAAAAAGGTGCTCAAATATTTAGTGAAGGCAATAAAGTTGAGGGAATTTATTTCGTTTTTAGTGGCAGCTTTAAAGTACACAAAAGGTGGGATAAGGATAAAGAATTAATTACCAGATTCGCCAAAGCGGGCGACATTGTTGGGCACATGGGTTTAGGCCAAGAAGCGCTGTATCCTGTTACGGCAACCGCGCTAGAAACCTCCATAGTTTGTTTTTTAGAAATGGGCTTTTTTGAAAGCACCCTGAAAGTAAATGTTGGCTTAACTTATGATTTAATGAGATTCTTCGCCAACGAATTACAGGAATCTCAACGCAACATGCGCAACCTTGCACACATGTCTGTAAAAGCACGCATTGCCCAAGCTTTTCTATCGTTACAAACTCAATTAGGTGCCGATGATGATGGGAACGTAAAAGTAGAATTAAGCCGTCAAGATATTTCTTCTTTTGCGGGCACTACCTACGAAACGCTGTTTAAAGTGCTAAATGATTTCACCAAAAACAGCCTTGTATTAATCACCGGCAGGAAAATTAAAATATTAGATGTAATTGGCCTGCAAGCAATAATTGCGAACGATAACGCATAACTAAATACTTTAAACAGCTCGTTCAGCGCCCCAAAATGAATTATTAAATATTGCCTTAATTTCGTCGCACAGTAAAAATCTATTCTTAATACGGATTACTTATCCTTGTAAAAACATTCGCTAAACAAAAACCCTCCAACATCCAAAAATATATGGCCGTGATATTAGTATCTTTATAGCCCTTTGTTTGTTGCGAATAACAATAAATAAGGGTAAATTCTTCAATAAAATATGAGTAAAAAATTTAAAGTTGGCAGTTTATATGCAGGTGTTGGCGGTGTATGCCAAGGTTTTATCAATGCAGGAATGGAGTTAGCGTGGGCCAATGAAATTGATAAATTTGCATGTGTTACCTACCGGAATAATTTTAACCATACATTATATGAAAATGATATTTTCGAACTTGAACCAAATAAACTCTCCCCTATCGATATTCTAACGGGAGGTTTCCCTTGTCAGCCATTTTCTATTGCAGGTTACAGAAAAGGATTTGAAGATAAAAGAGGCAATCATTTTTTTAGGATAATTCAATACGCAAAGGTTTTAAAACCTAAAGCAATGCTTTTGGAGAATGTAAAAAACTTAATGTCGCACGATAAAGGAAACACCTTTAAAGTAATTATAGAAACTTTAGAGGCAATGAATTATTCCGTTTTTACATCGGTTTTAAATTCTAAAGCTTTTGGTAACATCCCACAAAACAGAGAACGTATTTATATTGTAGCTTTTTTAAAAGATGAAAACCATATAGATATTTACGGCCAATACTTCAAATTTCCTGAACCCATAAAACTTAATGTTAAAATTGAAGATTTAATTGAGGATATTGAAGTTGCACCGCGTTATTACTATGGGAAGGATAAAGCTATTTATAACGAATTGGCGCAACACATAACCTCAACCGAAACTGTTTACCAATGGCGCAGGCATTATGTTAGAGAAAATAAACAAAATGTTTGCCCTACCTTAACGGCAAATATGGGCACAGGCGGACATAATGTGCCTTTAATTTTAACTAAAAGTGGCATTAGAAAATTGATGCCACAAGAGTGTTTTAGTTTTCAGGGTTTCCCCGAAGCCTTTGTTTTGCCAGATATATCTCAGGCCCAATTGTACAAACAAGCAGGTAATTCGGTAACGGTGCCAGTAATTAAACGCATTGCCGAGAATATTAAAAATGCGCTATTACAGATTGGCGTTAAAGATTAGTTTATATTGATTGGGTTCAGGTTTAACCTGTAATCCGCAAAGCGGGATGTAAAATTTAAACTCAGATTGAACTTTTTAATTCGGTCACCAAATCGGAGAGAGGATGTAGATCGCCACTTTGTACGTAATAATTGGCTGCATCCATTTCTGTTTTACCGTTAAGCAAAGCTTTTTGTGGTAAAATAAATTCTCCGTTAATGATTGAAACTAGATCTTCGTGCGCAATAAAACCCGCGATATCTATTAACCAACTTTGGCCATTTATGATTAATCGCTTAAGCTCAATTTTATCAACTTCATCCTTTAGGAAAATATCTTTATGGTCACGAAGCATTTGCTTTCCATCAGGCTTTATTCTACAAAAAATAAAATAATCGTACTGCGAATTTCCGCCCTCCAAATTAGGAATGTAAGCACCGTTCTTACTCCAGTCTTTTTGCTCCAACAGCATTAAATTAGAAAAGTGCGCTGCAGATTTTACACTTATCTTTTTGCTTCCGCAGATAAAATCAAAATCATCCCACAAACCGGCACCCATTATTCGCAAATCGGGTTTATTAACATCAATTTTATTGTCAGTCAATTTTCTATAAACACCAAATTCTGCTAGTTTGCCCTGAAAAGCATTAATAAAAAGTTCTGCTTTTTGCCGTTGGTGTTGTCCTCCGGTACGATGATCTCGATGATGCCCCTCGGCACCAAAAGTCATGTTAAAAGCAAACTCAAAAGCATGATCGACATATCCGTTCAAACTTAAATCCGCTACAAATTCTTTGCGCTTAGTAATGTTAAATATGTTCGGGTGAATAAATTGAAGCTTATTAAACATAATTGTGTTTTTAAATCTTAGCACAAATAGGCTGCATTCATATCGGTTTTGAAATGAAAAAATACACCTATAATCTAAGTTAAGAATTTCAATGTTTCAATTAAAAAAGATCGTTGCGCTTCATTAATTAACTGCTGTGCTTCTTCAAAAGCAAACCAACCTGCTCTATCTATTTCGGGGAAAGATTTACGCTGACCCGATTTTGGTGGCCATTCAATTTCAAAAGTATTACTTTTAACTTCGTTTTGATCAAAATCGCCCTCAACAGCCCAACACAAAACTATTTTTCCACCTTTTTGCTTAATAGGCATTAAGGCAGTAAATTCTCCAGAAACTTCGTAACCCGTTTCTTCTTTAAATTCTCTTTTCGCAGCCGTTAAAGGATCTTCATTATCCATAAGTTCGCCTTTAGGAACTGTCCACCAACCTTCATTTTTTTATGTAAAAAACGGCCCACCCGGATGCACCAGAAAAAACTCTGGCACTTCGTTTTTCAATCGGTACAATAAAATTCCAGCGCTTTGTTTCATTAATAGATAATATTTACCGGTTATTAAACAATTTTATTTTATTGAAGTTATACTATTTATGGCACACAAACCATATTATATTGATGAAGAGATAATTAAAGTGCCTCGATTTGAGGAAAGCGCTGGCTTTTACACCACTAAGCAGCGTAGCGCCAACATGGGAAAAATTAAAGGGAAAAATAGTATTCCGGAGTTGCTGTTACGAAAAGCATTATGGGCAAAAAATATTAGATATAGAATACATAAAAAGAACCTACCGGGATGCCCTGATTTGGTGATTAACAAATACCGGCTAGCCATTTTTGTGGATGGAGATTTTTGGCATGGCTACAATTGGGCGCAGAAACGCGATGCTATAAAAAGCAATGCATTATTTTGGATTCCGAAAATTGAACGCAATATGCAAAAAGACCGACACGCGAATGCCAGTTTAATTAAAATGGGTTATACGGTAATGCGTTTTTGGGAACATGAGGTAAAACACAATTTAAGTACGTGTGTAAACCAAATTCTATTATACGTAGAGGCTTGCAAAGAAAATAAAATCCCTACCATAGAATAGATAACCTACAGATTTTTTACCTCAAAATTTCAAAAAAAATTAAAATGGTAAATTTCAACTATCTTTGTAAAAATAAAATTTAGAATGGCCGTATTACATAGAAAAGAAGAAAAAATTCAGGCAGTGCTTGGCAGACTGTCAAAAAAATATACTCAAGAGCAGTTTGTAGAAATGTTTATAAAACTCTACTCTAAAGATTGGGGAAAGATTAAATCTGCTTATATTAAACAATCTCAAGAT
Source organism: Pedobacter changchengzhani (assembly GCF_004354365.1). Lineage (GTDB taxonomy): Bacteria > Bacteroidota > Bacteroidia > Sphingobacteriales > Sphingobacteriaceae > Pedobacter > Pedobacter changchengzhani. Next base: position 24,954 of record NZ_SJCY01000010.1, on the reverse strand, counting down.
AAATTACCTGGTGCAATTATTAATATGCCGAAACCAGAAATTTATTTAAAGCAAGTTTTGTCAAACTATTTACAACAAGTACAAGAAATTAAACCTGAGCCTAAGCCAGAGCTAATTCCGGTTGAAGTAGTTGAAGTAAAAAAACCAAAAACGACTGCGAAGAAAGCAACGGACGCACCTGCCGAAGCAGTTAAGACTAAAAAAGTAACCGCAAAAAAAACTGAGAAAACAGATGATGTTGTTGCGGAACCTAAAAAAGTTAAAGCCCCTGCTAAAAAGAAGGTAGAAGCAACAGATGCCACGGTTGACAAACCTGTTAAAGCTAAGGCCGTTCCTAAAAAGAAAGAAGAAGCAATTGAAGATAAACCAAAAACTGTAAGAAAAACTGCTGTTAAAAAATAATTTCTACTGTTGATATAATATTTCTGGTTTACAGCGTTTAAATATACGAGAGCGTTAATTTAGATTACGGGGATAGGTCGGTATGATTTATCCCCGTTCCTTTTTTAAGGAAATAATTTCTGCCACGGAAACGGGAACACAGGGAGTATTGAAGTTTAATAAAACCGATTTTTTAATAAAAAGCTGCATTTAATTTACCAAATGCATAACGGCAGTTTCAAATCCAACAAAAAATATATTTTTTTTCCGTTTAATACAATAATCCAAAAATATATCGTTTATATAATCGAGAGCGTTAATTTAGATTGCGGGGATAGGTCGGTATGATTTATCCCCGTTCCTTTTTTAAGGAAATAATTTCTGCCACAGAAACATACGGAAAATTGAAGTTTAATAAAACTGATTTTTAATAAAAAGCGGCGTTTAATTCATCAAACGCATCACGGCAGTTTCAAATCCAATAATAAAATATATTTTTTTTCAGCTTAATACAATAATCCAAAAATATATCGTTTATATAACCGAGAGCGTTAATTTAGATTACGGGGATAGGTCGGTATGATTTATCCCCGTTCTTTTTTTACATCCATTACCGAACGTTAAATTCGCCTTCAAATACTAATTTAGCTGGACCGCAAAGAAATACGTTCGAAAATTTCTCGTCATTGTAATCAAACTCAATTTTTAGATCTCCGCCCAATACTTTAATATCGGTTTTTACATGTCCGCTTTGTTTTTTATGCTTAGCAACCGCCATGGCAACTGCGGTAACACCTGTTCCACAGGCATAAGTTTCATCTTCCACCCCACGTTCGTAAGTTCGAACGAAAAGGTGATCTCGTTGCTCTTCTACAAAGTTTACATTTATACCTTCTTTACTATATGTTTCGTTATACCTTATCTTTTTTCCTTCGGCAAACACATCAAAGTTTTTTAAGTTATCTTTAAATGCTACATAATGAGGCGAACCAGTATTTAAAACGAAGGCATCATTATCTAGCTTCACATCATCCACATTAATCATTTGCAAATCTACCCATTCTCCATTTTCAGAAATTCTGGCAAAATGTGGCCCATCAACTGCCAAAAAGTTAGTTTCCTTATCTATTATTCTTAAATGTTTTGCAAAAGCCACAATACATCTTCCGCCGTTGCCACACATGCTGCCTAATTTACCATCTGCATTAAAATAATGCATTTCAAAATCAAATTTATTATGTGAAGTTATATACATTAAACCATCTGCACCAATACCAAATCTACGATCGCACAAATTCGCAATCAGCTTATTATCAACAGTATTTAATCCATCTTTGGTATGATCTATCAAAATAAAGTCGTTACCTGCACCTTGATATTTAAAAAAATTAATTTTCATGAAATGTTCATTTTTAAGTTTAATATTTGGACGGTGAAACGGCATAAAGCTAATGTTACTTCAATTTAACATATTTTAACATCGAATCTCGCATATCAATACACAAATATCGTTTATATGGTATTAAATTTGAGTGTATTAGCGTAATAAATTTTAAGCAGTCGAAAATTATTAAGCGTTCTGTTTAAAAAGGTAGCATTGCAATAAATCCTTCACTTAAAACCATATTAAGCAAATGAAAAAGATACTAGGAATTACATTTTTGGCAGCACTTATTGGAGGCGCAGCCGCAATTGGAGGTTACAAAATCTTCGAAAACAATCAAACAGGTTCAACTATTTCAGAGAAGCAACAGCTTTATTTTGCCAATAACCCATTAAAAGTATCCTCAACGGGCGAAGTGAATTTTGTACAAGCAGCAGCAGCGGTATCTCCTGGTGTTGTGCACATAAAAACAACCTACGCTGCACCTAGCAGAGGTGATAATAATTCTCAAATGGATATATTTAGAGATTTTTTTGGCGGTGGCGGTAGAAGCATGCCGAGTGCCCCGAGAGCAGCATCTGGTTCGGGCGTAATTATTAGTGCCGATGGCTATATCATTACCAATAATCACGTAGTAGAAAATGCGGAGAAAGTTGAAGTAGTTTTAACAGATAGGCGCAAAGTTCAGGCTACAGTTGTAGGTCGCGACCCAAATACAGATTTGGCCTTAATAAAAGTTAACGCTACGGGTTTACCGGTTGTAAAAATGGGTAATTCAGATCAAGTACAAGTAGGCGAATGGGTGTTGGCTATCGGTTTCCCGTTAGATTTACAAACAACTGTAACGGCTGGTATTGTGAGCGCAAAGGCGAGAAGCATCGGTATTATTGGCCGAGAGCAACAAGGTGATCAAATTACAGAAGAAGAATACCAAGAATACCAACGCACGGGAAAAAGACCAAAACAAGCTGCCAATACAAGTATAGAGGCCTTTATACAGACTGATGCAGCTATTAATCCTGGCAACAGTGGAGGTGCACTTGTAAATGCTAATGGAGAATTAATCGGCATTAACTCTGCAATTGCTTCTCAGAGTGGTTACAATCAAGGTTATGGATTTGCTATTCCAATTAATTTAGCAAGAAAAGTAGTTGATGATATTATGAAATATGGCTCAGTTAAACGAGGATATATTGGGGTGAGTTTTGTGCCGTTAAGCGCAGATAACTCGAAAGAAATTAAAACTACAGAAATAACTGGTTTATATGTAAACGATGTTGTTGCAGGTGGCGGTGCCGCTGCTGCAGGTTTAAAAGCAGGCGATGTAATTAAAAAAGTTGACGGTGTAACCATTTATGATTCGCCAGATTTACAAGAAAAAATTGGCAGGTTAAACCCAGGTGATAAGGTTAAACTAACTATTTTACGTAATGGAGAACTTAAAGATTATTCGGTTACGCTAAAAGGTGAAGCGAGCGTTGGCATTGTAGCAAACAATACGACTAAAGGAGCAACCATCGAAAAATTAGGTGCTACCATCGCCCCAGTAACTCCGGCACAGAAATCTAAATATGGCTTGAGTAATGGAGTTGTAGTAACAGGCATAACAGAAGGCAAAGCATTCGATAATTACGGCATTCCGAAAGGTTTAATTATTACAAAAGTTAACGGAATTAGTGTAAGTAGCGTAGCTGATGTGGAGAAAGCTTTACCTCAAACGAGAAATAATATGATTAGTATTTCTGGTTTAGACGGGGGGGGGACTTTTAATTACAACTTCCCTGATAAATAAAATTTCAGCATAAAATCAAGCCCTTTGCCATTGCAAAGGGCTTTTTTTATGGCCTTTGAGGATTGAAATATTTGCGGAAATTGACTATTTCTTATTGCCTGAAAAAAAATAATTAAAAAATAAAAAATAAAAAATTGATTTATAGGGAATTAGCATTACCTTTGTAGAAATAAAATTATAATACAATGCAACAAGGAACAGTAAAATTTTTTAATGAAACTAAAGGTTTCGGATTTATTACACCAGCAAATGGCGATGCCGAAATTTTTGTTCATGCTTCAGGCCTAATCGATAACATTCGTGAGAACGATTCAGTTAGCTACGATGTAGAAGAAGGTAGAAAAGGCTTAAACGCGGTAAATGTTAAAGTAGCTTAAGAAAACTAAAACACATAGATCGTAAAAAGTCCTGATGAAAATCAGGACTTTTTTTTGTGTCTCACTTTTACGTTAGTTAATTATTCATCCGGCAATATTCTAAAATAATCATTTATAAAAGGCTTTAACCCTTTAGAAATGTTATCCGTAAAGAAATTTATCAATAATCCTTGAGGTTTCTCCAGTAATTTCATATAGGTTAAGAGTTGTGCTTTGTGAATAGGCAGGATTGTTTCTACCGTTTTGAGTTCTAATATTATACAGTCATCTACCATTAGATCTACTCTCAAATTAGTATCAAATATTAACTCATCGTAAACAACAGGCACGATAAACTGTTGAGAAACCCTATATCCATTTTTTTCGAGTTCGTATTTGAGACATTGTTCGTAAACACTTTCGAGCAAACCGGGACCAATTTCCTTATGAACCTTAATTGCCAATCCAACTATCTCATAAGACAATTGAGTTATTTCTTTTTTCGTCATCACAAATTTTTAAATTAAAGTATTAATAAATTATCAATCGGGATGTGAGCAAGATTTACTATGCTAAAGCTATGAAAATTAAGTTGATTGTGTACTCCAAAATAATATTCATAATGCCTTAATGTTTGTTCAACGCAGAATATTTAAAATTTTGAACCATTAAGAAGTTAAGAAAATTAAGAAATCCACAAAAAAACTTAATCTTCCTTAATGCCTTAATGTTTGTTCAACGCAGAATATTTGAAGTTTTGAACAATTAAGAACTTGACAACAAAACTTAATGTTTCTTAATGCCTTAATGTTTGTTTAACGCAGAATATTTGAAGTTTTGAACCATTAAGAAGTTAAGGCAATTAAGAAATCCACAAAAAAACTTAATCTTCCTTAATGCCTTAATGATTGTCCAACACAGAATATTTAAAATTTTGAACCATTAAGAAGTTAAGAAAATTAAGAAATCCTCAACAAAACTTAATCTTCCTTAATGCCTTGATGTTTGTTCAACGCAGAATATTTGAAGTTTTGAACCATTGAGAAGTTAAGAAAATGAAGAAATCCTCAACAAAACTTAATGTTCCTTAATGCCTTAATGTTTGTTCAACGCAGAATATTTAAAATTTTGAACCATTGAGAAGTTAAGAAAATTAAGAAATCCTCAACAAAACTTAATGTTCCTTAATGCCTTAATGTTTGTTTAACGCAGAATATTTAAAATTTTGAACCATTGAGAAGTTAAGAAAATTAAGAAATCCTCAACAAAACTTAATCTTCCTTAATGCCTTAATGTTTGTTCAACGCAGAATATTTAAAGTTTTGAACCATTAAGAAGTTAAGAAAATTAAGAAATCCTCAACAAAACTTAATGTTCCTTAATGCCTTAATGTTTGTTCAACGCAGAATATTTAAAGTTTTGAACCATTAAGAAGTTAAGGCAATTAAGAAATCCTCAACAAAACTTAATCTTCCTTAATGCCTTGATGTTTGTTCAACGCAGAATATTTAAAGTTTTGAACCATTGAGAAGTTAAGGCAATTAAGAAATCCTCAACAAAACTTAATGTTCCTTAATGCCTTAATGTTTGTTCAACGCAGAATATTTGAAGTTTTGAACCATTAAGAAGTTAAGAAAATTAAGAAATCCTCAACAAAACTTAATGTTCCTTAATGCCTTAATGTTTGTTCAACGCAGAATATTTGAAGTTTTGAACCATTAAGAAGTTAAGAAAATTAAGAAATCCTCAACAAAACTTAATCTTCCTTAATGCCTTGATGTTTGTTCAACGCAGAATATTTAAAGTTTTGAACCATTGAGAAGTTAAGGCAATTAAGAAATCCTCAACAAAACTTAATCTTCCTTAATGCCTTGATGTTTGTTCAACGCAGAATATTTAAAGTTTTGAACCATTGAGAAGTTAAGGCAATTAAGAAATCCTCAACAAAACTTAATGTTCCTTAATGCCTTAATGTTTGTTTTAAAACCAAAAAAATGACTTCAATCACTTAGAATGTTTCTAAATAAAATATTAACCCCCCTTTTGTCATAAAGCTTTGTAAATTATAACTCATAATTAGATACTTTTGTAAGAAATTTAGATATAAATCCTAATCAAATGAGTGGTTTCGGAAATGCTTTTTCCTCTTCAATAGGAAAAAAATTCATTATGGGTATTACAGGTTTGTTCCTGATACTTTTTTTAATTGTACACTGTGGCATTAATGCGTTAATCTTTTTTAACGACGGTGGATTGACTTTTAACGTCGGCGCCCATTTTATGGCCTCCAATTGGCTTATTAGAGCTGGCGAAATTGTTTTGTTTATTGGTTTGCTTGCGCATATTTTCCAAGCATTAAGATTAACATTGCAAAACAGAAAAGCTAGACCGATAAGTTACACCGTAACAGATGGTAACGCAAATAGTAAATGGTATAGCCGCTCCATGGGCTTATTGGGTACTTTACTATTAATATTTTTAGTGGTTCACCTTAAAGATTTTTGGGTAGTATCTCGTTTCACGGGCATTCCATCCACTGATGCACAAGGACACGAAGATTTATATGCAGTTATGAGAGAGAAATTTCAAGATCCAGTTAGGGTTGGCATTTATCTTTTAGGGATAATTTCATTATGTTATCACTTACTCCATGGGTTTGCGTCTGCTTTCCAAACATTGGGATGGAATCATTCAAAATATAATGGTATAATCAAAGGAGCGGGTATTTGGTATTCAATTATCATTTCTATTTTATTCGCTGCAATGCCAATCGCATTTCACTTTGGTTTAATTCAATAATTTTTAGCACAAAAGATATGTCAGATATTAATTCGAATATTCCAGAAGGTGAATTAACCAACAAATGGACAAAATTTAAGTCTTCTGTGCCTTTGGTTAATCCATCAAACAAGAGAACTTTAGAAGTTATTGTTGTAGGCTCGGGTTTAGCAGGTGCTTCGGCGGCCGCAACTTTAGCCGAAATGGGTTACAAAGTAAAATGTTTTTGTTTCCAAGATTCTCCACGTAGAGCGCACTCAATTGCAGCACAAGGTGGTATTAATGCAGCAAAAAATTATCAAAATGATGGTGATAGTACTTATCGCCTTTTCTACGATACTGTAAAAGGTGGCGATTATAGATCTCGCGAAGCAAACGTTTATCGCTTGGCTGAGGTAAGTGCAAATATTATCGATCAATGTGTTGCTCAAGGTGTTCCTTTAGCACGCGAATATGGCGGTTTGTTAGATAACCGTTCTTTTGGTGGTGTACAAGTACAACGTACTTTCTACGCAGCCGGACAAACTGGTCAGCAACTTTTATTAGGCGCCTATTCTGCTTTAGAACGCCAAATTGGAATGGGTAAAGTAGAAATGTACACCCGCCACGAAATGTTGGAGATTGTTAAAATCGACGGCAAAGCGCGTGGTATTATTGCACGTAACTTAATCACTGGCGAAATAGAGCGTCATTTCGGTCATGCTGTAGTTTTAGGAACCGGCGGATATGGAAACGTATTTTACCTTTCTACTAACGCAATGGGCAGTAATGTAACCGCAGCTTGGAAAGCACACAAATCTGGTGCTTATTTTGCAAATCCTTGCTACACTCAAATTCACCCGACTTGTATTCCAGTTTCTGGCGATCATCAATCTAAATTAACCTTAATGTCTGAGTCGTTACGTAACGATGGAAGAATTTGGGTGCCAATGAAGAAAGGTGATGAGCGCAGACCTCAAGATATTCCTGAAGAGGAAAGAGATTATTATTTAGAACGCCGTTACCCTGCTTTTGGTAACTTGGTGCCACGTGATGTGGCTTCTCGTGCTGCTAAAGAGCGTTGCGATGCAGGTTATGGTGTAGGATCTTCTAAACTAGCCGTTTATTTAGATTTCAAAGCCAATGCCATCCGTTACGGAAAAATAGAAGCTTCGAAAGCGGGTAATCATCACCCTGATGAAGCCACTTGTTTACGTTTAGGTTTAGAAGTAATTAAAGCTAAATACGGAAACCTTTTTGATATGTACGCGCAAATTACTGGTGAAAACCCGTACGAAACGCCAATGCGCATCTATCCGGCGGTACATTATACCATGGGCGGTTTGTGGGTTGATTATAACTTAATGACCAACGTGCAAGGATTATATTGCACGGGTGAAGCTAACTTTTCTGATCATGGCGCCAACCGTTTAGGTGCATCTGCTTTAATGCAGGGCTTAGCCGATGGTTATTTCGTTCTTCCATACACAATTGGTGCTTATTTATCGAAAGAAATTTCAGTAAAAGCGATTCCAACAGATCATCCTGCGTTTGCAGAAGCTGAAGAAAGAGCCGTTGGAATTTTAAATAAATTAATTGATGTTAAGGGCACAAAATCGGTAGATCATTTTCACAAACGTTTAGGCCACATTATGTGGGAAAAATGTGGCATGGCACGTAACGCTGAAGGTTTAAATGAAGCAATTAGAGATATTAGAGCTTTAAGAGCTGATTTTTGGGCAAATGTTCGCGTACCAGGCACAACTACTGAATTAAATACGGAATTAGAAAAAGCAGGTCGCGTGGCCGATTTTATCGAACTTGGTGAGTTAATGTGTATTGATGCATTAGACCGTAACGAAAGTTGTGGTGGTCACTTCCGAGAAGAATACCAAACACCAGAAGGTGAAGCATTACGTGATGATGCAAACTACCAATATGTTGCAGCTTGGGAATTTAAAGAGGGCGTAAATTTTGAGTTGCATAAAGAAGCTTTGAATTACGAAAATATTAAAGTAGCACAAAGAAGTTATAAATAGATATTAGATGTGAGATATGAGATATGAGAAAGCACTAGTCGCAAGCCTCCAATCTAATGTCTCAAATCTCATATCTCAAATCTGAGATACAATGAGTACAGGAAATATGAACTTAACGCTAAAAGTTTGGCGTCAAAAAGATAACAAAGCCAAAGGTGCTTTGGTGGATTATAAAATAGCCGGTATTTCTCCAGATATGTCTTTCTTGGAGATGTTCGATGTTTTAAACGAAGATTTGATCAATAAAGGTGATGAACCTGTAGTTTTTGATCATGATTGTCGCGAAGGCATTTGCGGTATGTGTTCGATGTTTATAAACGGCCGACCGCATGGACCAAAAGATTTAGTAACTACTTGCCAGTTACACATGCGTTCTTTTAAAGATGGCGATACTATTGTTGTAGAACCATGGAGAGCTGCTGCTTTTCCTGTTGTTAAAGATTTAACTGTAGATCGTTCGGCATTTGACAGAGTGATTGCTGCCGGTGGTTTTATTTCGGTAAACACGGGTAATGCTCAGGATGCAAACAATTTGCCAATACCAAAATTAAATGCAGATGCAGCTTTCGAGGCAGCAGCTTGTATTGGTTGCGGTGCTTGTGTGGCTACTTGTAAAAATGCTTCGGCAATGTTATTTGTATCGGCTAAAATTTCTCAATTGGCATTGTTACCGCAAGGCCAGCCAGAGCGTTATCGTCGTGTACAAAGTATGGTTGCCCAAATGGACGCCGAAGGTTTTGGAAACTGTACCAATACTGGTGCTTGCGAAGCAGAATGTCCTAAAGGAATATCTTTAGAAAACATTGCCCGCATGAACCGCGATTATGCTTCAGCAAAATTCGTTTCAGAAGAAACAATGTAAAAAATATACTGTGCGTCCGGTTTTTAAAATCGGATTCTTGAGCCTCCAAATATTTGGGGGCTTTTTTATTTAGTCATAGGATGAATATTAAGCTTTTGCAGGTATCCATACAATTAACTAAATATCAGCTACTTACCTAAACTACGCCCATATTTATTGTCTGTTAGATTGCTCCAAATAAAACTTAAAATCGTTCGTCCTTTCGAGCGATCCAGTACCTTAGGCAGGAAATGAGGCCAATAGATGGGGCTCATATTTAATGAGCGTAACTTGACCAATTTTTTGGCAGAGACGAATAATTGGATTCAATTCTTCAAAAAAGCAGCCAATTGAGGCCAATCAAAAAAATAGTTCCTAAAATTTGGAAATAGTTATCTTTTGAGATAACTTTGTGAAGTGAGTAGAGAACTTATTTTTTACGAACACCATTTTATAGAATTTTACCGAGTTCAAGATGAAAAGGTTAGAGGAAAAATTCAGTACGTATTTGAACTTATTAAGCAAGTTGAGAAAGTGCCCGAAAAATTTCTCAAACATTTGACTGGCACAGACGGATTTTATGAAGTCAGAATAGAATATCAGTCTAACATCTATAGAATATTTTGTTGTTTTGATGAAGGGAAATTAGTAGTGTTATTTAACGGGTTTCAAAAGAAAACACAAAAGACACCTTCAAAAGAGATTGATAAAGCTATAAAATTAAAGAATGAATATTTTAAAATTAAAAAAATTAAAATGAAAAATTACGGCAATATAAAAACATTTGACCAGCTGATTGATATTGAACACGGAAAAATTGGAACAGAAAGCAGAAGCATTTATGAAAAAAACTCGCAAATGTTTATTATAAGTGAGATGCTCAAAGGTGCGAGAAAAGAGGCTAAAATAACGCAAGAACAATTAGCAGAAAAAACCGGAACAAAAAAAAGCTACATTTCAAAAATTGAAAATGGAAGAGGAAATATACAACTTTCGACCTTAATTAGAATATTTGAAATTGGGCTTAATAAAAGAATTGGTTTAACATTTTTGTAATAATACTACATCGCAGAACATTCTCGTCTCTCAGAAAATGCTTTCCTGAACTATTGAACCTAGGATTTTTTATCCTCAAGTCAAAAATCTCGATTACAAATCAAGATTAACAATAAAATAAACAAGCAGACTTCTCATCGTGAAGAAATCGTTCGCACGCCTACCCATGCTGGAAATGGGATCGACATGAAGAGTAACGGTTGGAGGACTAATTGTAAATCCGTGATCGAACAACTATTGGATCCAAGCGTAAGGTCGTCTTTTCGCCTGTCATAAAGTCATGCCTTTTTTCCATAGGAACTTTTTGGAGGCAGAGCATAGCGAAATGCCTGCCTGCCTTATGCAAAGCAGGCGCAGGCGGGAATCGTAATGCTAAAGAAAACCTGTTTTAGCGTTATAGTATTTCTGCGTACATCAGTTTGCAGTACGTGCAAGAAAGACGAGAGGTGTACTACGAACATTGTGCCTTTATGTATTATTCATCCTGAACATTAACAAAATTTTATTTTGTAAAATTTGCAAATAATCAAAAAAACATTTAAATTTAAGGCTCCGAGACAGGAGTGAAACCACAAAACCCCAACTATTTTTAGATGGGGTTTTGTGGTTAATGACACTTTTAGCTATTTTATTTATTTAGCTTAAAATTTAATGCAATATTATACTTTACTCTAACCGGTTTACCATTCTGAATACCTGGATTCCATTTTTCAGAATTAGAGATTACTCGCAAGGCCTCTTTATCACACTCCGGGCTTAGGCCTTTCGTTACAGTAATATCCGTTAAATCTCCATTTCTTTCAACAATAAATGATAAGAAAACCTTTCCTTGGATATTATTTTTTACTGCTTCTGCTGGATATTTAAGGTTTTTACCAACATAATTGTAAAATGCGCCTATTCCCCCTGGAAATTCCGGTTGCTTATCTATTGAAACGAAATCGTAAATTTTCTCTTGTTTCGTATCCAATCTATAGGATATGTTTTTATTTATAGATGTAATTAACACAACTCCATTTTCTCCCTTCTTTCCATAAGCCGCTACTGCTGAAGCACCTTTCAACACGTTAAGACTAAGGATGGTATTGGGATCAAGATTTTCCATCTCAGCCTTAGAGATGACTTTTCCATCCAAAATAAACATAGCATTAATTGATTTAGGCAAATCATCGGAGCTTACAGTAAGATTTTCATTTTTTAGTGCTGTGGCGAAATTTTCGGTATTTTGGGATTTAGTATTCTTCTTTGTGGTAATTAGAATTACTCCGTACTTGCCCTTTTCGCCATATAAATCTGTTGCGGTTTTGTCTTTTAATACGTCGATTGATTTAATACTAGCTGGGCCAATTTTCCCAACAGCATCTTTATCGGCAATTACTCCATCAACAATGTAAAGCGGACTGTTTTTCGTTCCACCAATTAGTAAGTTAGTTGTTTTTACTATTTCACCAGTTTTAGCATTTTTAATTTCAAATTTAGTAGAATCGGTAGTTTGCGCTAGGCTGTGTTGTGCAGTTAATCCGGCCAATGCCAATACTGCTGCTTTTAAGGTATTTTTCATGGATTTTTGGTTTTTAGGTTCTTGGTTTTTAGAGGTTGTAAATGATTCCGCAACTGCAATTGGAGTACTTAAAGCATTTTTTACATCAGCAAAATTGTTCAACGGAATTTGATTTGTTATGGCTAAAATTCGTTTGCTTTTATTTAAAGTTGAAGATGATAATACTAACGCTAACCCAAATAAGGGTACAAATAATCCATATTTCAATATAGCTACCTTAGCTGAACGTTGCTTGTGTAGCATATAGATCCTTTTCTTCAACATCGATTTATTAAAAAAACTATTTGTTAGTGTGCTCGGACTTACCTTTAAAGCATGGCTAAGCAATAAAAGCGAATAGGTTTGTTTATCGCTCTGCAACCTAGCCGTTTCTTCATCGGCTAAGTATTCGTGAAGGTTTTTCACTTCATTTTTAAATAGATAACTTACTGGATTAAACCAGTTTATAATACCTAAAAATTCGAAAAACAAAACATCTAGGGTATGGAATTGCTTAATATGGATATTTTCGTGGTGGTTGATGGTTGCTTGTTGGGGCAAACAACTGCTCACTACCTTTCGGTTTAAAAAAGAGAATGCCTGTTCGCTCCTACCCACTTTAAAAAGCTTTTTTAATCGTAATAACCTAAATATCAGCTTTGCAGCAAAAAATATAATTCCAAAAACATATAGCGTGGCCAGTAATAATCCCCAATTAAAATGCTGTTCAGCATCGGCAACGATTACGCCTTGCGCAAGCAACTGATCTATACTTATATAAACTTGCTGATGTACTTCATCTTTGGCAAACCAATCGAGTTTGATATATGGTATTAAAAGCGATAATATACCCGCACTTACCAAATAAATCCTATTGATGACAAAATAAGTTTCCTTCGATAGTAAAAGCGCATAAAGTGCGTAAAAAGCAAGTAAATACAAATTTACCTGTATAAGATAATGTGCTATGTTCATCGTGGCCTGTTTTTAATTTTATTAATCATTTTCAGTATCTCGTCAACATCACTTAAATCTAGCTTCTCTTCTTTCACAAAAAACGAAAGCATACTTTCTGCAGAATTTTCATAATAATTCTCCAATAATTTTTCGGTAATATGGCGTTTATAGTCTTCTTTACTAACTAAGGGGAAATATTGGTGCGTTTTACCAAAAGCCTCATAGCCAATAAAACCTTTTGTTTCCAAAATTCTGATAATTGTAGATACCGTATTGTAGGCAGGTTTCGGGATGGGCAATTCATCAATCACATCTTTTACAAATGCTTTTTCCAACTGCCATAAAACCTGCATAATCTGTTCTTCGGCTTTAGTCAAATCTTTTATATCCATTATACTTAGTTAACAAGGATTGAAACAAATTTCATTTCCTGATTTAAAGGTATAACTAATTATTTAGTTATACAACTAATTTATTAGTTTTTAATAAGATTATTTTTGGATAAGTCGATTTAACGAAAAAAAAATCGAAATCTATTTAGGACTGAAATTGAGTGTAGATTGACTTGATTTTTATGCAGGTTAAATTTTTTCGGGAGTTAAAACTCCACAAAATAAATCGATAGAAGAAAGATAAATAGAATTTAAAGTGCGTTTAACACCTTTTAAGTGGGTTAAAATGAATATAAGATATGAATTTTTTGTCATACACCTATTGAAATAAAGTGATGAGATAATATGCTAAGATTACTTAGTTGAAGGAAAGAAAGTTTGCGAAAAATTGCGCTTTGAAAAATTATTCAAATCATTGAACTCGACAATGGATATATAGCTGCGCTGGCTAATGAGCAAAAGTAGCAGATGGCTATTTAAAAAGCACAGTTGCTCCCTTTATTAAAGTTGTTGATGTTTTTGCTGGTTTAATTACTAAATCATTATCGGCTTTTTGATTAAGATTTATCGATAAAGTAATTGCAATCATCATAAATACTGGAACCAATAAAAGTAAAAAAGGCGAAGTAGTTGTTAAAGTTTTCATATCGTTTTTGTTTTGATACCTCAAAGAAATGGAAGAAAAACAACGTGTTAAAATATATTATACAAAGTGTTTAAGTTTATAGATGAACGGTGCAATTTGAAGTTTGTCGATAAATATTGGCAAATTAGCCGTTGGTAGAAAAAAATAGCCTGTTGGTAGATTGTTTGTTTAAAAAATATAAAGTTTCTTTACTTTGGAGGCGCAAATACAAGTGTGTTTAAAAAATTTAGATTAAGTTTATCTGATTCAAAAACTATAAACAGCTCTTTACCAAATGAAAAATAATAGAGGTCCTATAATATTGCACAGCCTATTTTGGGGCATTATTGGAATCATTTTAATAGCTCAAACCATTTTGGGTGGCAGTAAACATACTAATTTAGATTACTTTATTACTTATGTAGTTTATGGGGTCATTAACATTTCTTTATTTTATATTAATTATATTTTCTTAATTCCGGAGTTAATTAAAAAACGCAAACGGTATTTTGTGTACATGGGCGTTTTTATTCTGCTTATCGCCATTTCTGCATTTGCGAAAATTACCATTGCCGTACTTTATCCTGATGATGTTTTAAAAACAGTACTGGCCAATGGAAAAGTAATAGAAATGCCGGTTAATACCTTCGCTATTATTGTAACCTTTATATCAGGATTTTTCTTGGTTTCGAGTTGCATTATCAAATTCACAATAGATTGGTTTTCTAACGAACGGGTGCAACGCAATTTGGAAAGTGAGCGTAGAGAAATGGAATTGCAGTTTTTAAAATCGCAGTTAAACCCACATTTCCTATTTAACTCGTTAAATAACATCTATTCTTTAGCCTACCAAAAATCGGATAAAACCGCTGACGCCATCATGAAGTTATCGGAAATTATGCGTTACATGATTTACGAAAGCAACACCCCTACTGTATCATTAAGTAAAGAGGTTGACTACTTAACAAGTTATATCGAGCTACAAAAAATACGTTTTAAAGATGGTGCATTTGTAGAATTGACCATACAAGGCGAGATAGACGACCAACAGATTGTGCCCTTAATGCTGATATCTTTTGTAGAAAATGCATTTAAACATGGCGTAATTAACGACCCTAAAGAGCCGATAAAAATTAGCATTATTGCAAATAAAAAGATTCTGAATTTTAGTGTAATCAATAAGAAAAATAATCAAAATAAAGATGCTCAAGGTGGCGTAGGTTTACCAAACGTAGAACGTCGCCTGCAACTTATTTACCCCGACCGATATAAATTAAATGTTGTAAATTCGGCTACGCATTACACCTGTGAGTTAATGATTGATATATAGAAGAAAGACCAAAGCAAAAAGACTAAAGCAAAAAGACCAAAGCAAAAAGACCAAAGCAGAAAGGATAAAGCAGAAAGACCAAAGGGGAAAGACCAAAGCAAAAAGACCAAAGCAAAAAGACCAAAGCAGAAAGACCAAAGCAGAAAGACCAAAGCAGAAAGACCAAAGCAAAAAGACTAAAGCGGAAAGACCAAAGCAGAAAGACCAAAGCAGAAAGACCAAAGCAGAAAGACCAAAGCGAAAGAGAAAAGCAGAAAGACCAAAGCAAAAAGACTAAAGCGGAAAGAATAAAGCAGAAAGACCAAAGCGGAAAGACCAAAGCAGAAAGACTAAAGCAGAAAGACCAAAGCAAAAAGACCAAAGCAGAAAGACCAAAGCAAAAAGACCAAAGCAGAAAGACCAAAGCAAAAAGACTAAAGCGGAAAGAATAAAGCAGAAAGACCAAAGCGAAAAGACCAATACTAGAAAACACAAGCACCTAAACTTAAATAAAGTTTCATGCGCAGCAGAAAAGCCTGATACTTGATACTCACTACTTGATACTACAAAATGACCTTAAATTGCATTATTGTTGATGACGAACCTCTAGCATTAGATATTTTAGAGGATTACATTTCTAAAGTTCCATTTTTAACTTTGGTAAAGCGTTGCGAAAATCCTATCGACGCTTTACAAACGGTACAAGAAGGCGGTATTGATTTGGTTTTTTTAGATATTCAAATGCCAGAGTTAACAGGTATTCAATTTTTAAAAATTGCGGGTAATAAATGTCATTATATTTTAACCACTGCTTACCCAGAATATGCGTTAGAGAGTTATGATTTGAACGTATCGGATTACCTGCTTAAACCAATCGCTTTTGATCGTTTTTATAAAGCTGTAGAAAAAGTTCATAAGCAAATTAAACCTGCCGAACCGACTACAAATACCATACAGCCCTTAGTATCCGCACAGCCTTTTGTGGCTCCGCCAAACCCCGTACAAGATTTTATATTCGTTAAAACCGAACACAAAATTCAAAAAATATACTTACACGATATTTTATTTATTGAGGGTTTAAAAGATTACATTTCTATTTTTACTAAGGATGAGCGCGTAATTACATTGCAAAGCATGAAGAAAATGGAAGAAGCGTTGCCAACCGCGCAGTTTATCCGGGTGCACAAATCATACATCATCGCAATTGATAAAATTAAAAGTATCGAGCGCAGCAGAATTACCATCAATGATAAAATAATCCCCGTAGGTGATACGTATAGAGATGAATTTTATAAAGTGATTGGTAATAAGAATATTTAGATTGAAGGAGTCCGAGGTCGGAAGTCCGAAGATAAAAGTTATAAAGAGTCCGAAAGTCGGAAAAGTCAGTAAAGTCCGAGGTCGGAAGTCCGAAGCCCGAAGATAAAAATTTTAAAAAGTCCGAAAGTCGGAAAAGTCGGGAAGTCGGAAAAGCCAGTAAAGTCCGATTATAAGAGCCTGAAAGTCAGTAAGTCATGGCTGTGAGTTGCTAACTAAAAAACCAATCAGCCAAAAAACCAAAAAACTACTGCCCAAGCACTTTCCTAATCGCAGTTTCTGCTTCCAAAGTAATATCGTTTGCAGTTTTTCCTTCAGGTTCGATAGGCGTAAGAACCGTCCATTTTAAAGCGTTACCAGTAGTTAATGGAAACAAACCATAGCGTACAATTTTCCACGAATTTTCGATGGCAATTGGCACAACAAGTGCATTAGGAACTGCCTTTAACAAAGTAGCAACCCCGCCAAACTGAAAAGTTTTTATTTTACCGTCTTTTGCGCGTGTACCTTCGGGAAAAATAACCGTACTCCAATTATTTTCCTTCATTCTTCGTCCAAGTTTAATAATTTCAGAGATTGCTTGCTTATTATCCTTTCGATCGATATTTGCGCCGCCACCCAACCTTAAATTTATAGAAATAGAAGGAATGCCTTTTGTTAACTCAATTTTAGAAATAAATTTTGCATGGTGCTTCCTTAAAAACCAAATTAATGAAGGAATATCATATAAGCTTTGATGATTAGAGGCGAAGATGATCGGCCGATCGGTAGGTAAATCGAAATTGTTTTTAAAGGATACAGAATTCGCAAGAAAAAACTGTGAATAGGTAAGAAAAAAATTAAGTGCATCAACAGAAAGTTTGTGCGCTTTATAGCCAAAAAGCTTATAACTCACCCATTGTATCGGGTGGAAAATTAAAAGCGATAACCCAAAAGAAATATAAAATATGGGTGTAAGGATATATCCAAAAAACTTACTCATTGCAGCATCAAAATTTTAGCAAATATAAACATTACAAACTGCCATTTAACATCATAATTTTGGCTTTCAAAATGCAAGCTACACTCATAGAATCGGTAATTACACCATTCATCACCATTGCATAAGCATCATTAAAAGGTAGTTTTTTAACGATAAGTTGTTCGGTTTCTTCGGGCATTGCAATGCCTTCAATTAAATCTGTTGCAACATACATAATGGCAAATTCATCGCTTACAGAATTTGATAAGTGCATTCTCTGAATTTCAGTCCATTTTTTAGCACTCAAACCGGTTTCTTCCAAAAGTTCGCGTCTGGCGCTTTCTAACGGGTCTATGCCTAAAACTCCTCCACCTTCGGGTATTTCCCAACTATACGCATTTAGTGGATAGCGATACTGACCAACCAACCAAGTATTGTAATCTCTATCCAAAGGTAAAATGCCAATGGCGATATTTTTAAAATGAACCACACCGTAAATGCCGTTTCCACCTGATGGATTGATAACCTGATGCTCGGTTAAATTAATCCAATTGTTATCGTATCTTACATCGCTATTTAGGGTTTGCCAGGGATTAATCTCTTCCATACTGCAAGGTATAAAGTTAAACGCCGAAAGTTAACCGATTAAATAAATTTTATACTGAAATTAACTGTATTTTAAAATGAGCCTTCATCGGTTCTATTATCTTGTTGCTCGGTTTTTTTAGGTTTATTAAAGTTAAATGTGCTTTTTCCGAAGCGGTAAGAAAATGTTAAGTTACCCGTTGTACCGCGCATTCCACGTTGAAAATCTACCAGCGTACTGCCACTATTTGTAGTCATGCTCCACACGCGAGTATTAAAAATATCTCTAATATTTAAACTTAAAGATGCTTTCTTATTCGGGAAATCATATTTAGCACCGCCATCGAGCCCGTACATTGCGTTACGTTTTCCTTGAGCCATAATTTCTGCAGCTCTATAATCTCCACGTACCTGTACCGAAACATTTTTTACAACTGTTAAGTTCCCTGTTAAATTAGCATTCCAGCTAAAACCGCTATTTTCTAAAATTCCGAACGCTGGTACGCCCACAAGTTTACTCTGGTATAAATTTGCATTTGCAGTAAAATTTAAAGCCTTTATTAAATCGAACCGACCAATTAATTCTAAACCACTGTTTATAGCTCTAGTTAAGTTTTGTGGCGTAGAGGTTATAATACCCGCAGCATTTGGCTCGCTCCTTACGCGTTGTACAACATCGTTGGTTTGGCGAACATAAACGGAAGACGTAAAAGTTACGGCTTTCCAATATTTGCTGTATGCCAATTCAAATGAATGTACATCCTCAGGCAATAAATTTGGATTTCCTTGGCGATAATTAAAAGGATCGGAAACATCCAAAAATGGATTGGTATCCCAAGCTCTCGGTCTGTTTACCCTTCTAGTGTAACTCAATTGCAGGGTTTGGTCGTTTTTTAGTTTCTGACTTAGAAATACGCTCGGATAAAGTCTTGTATAGTGAATTCTGCCCGGCGTAGCGTACAAAACATTCCCATTAAAGCCTTCTAAATAGGTATCCAAACTGGCATCCTCTCCTCTTAACCCAAGTTGGTAACCAAAATTTTTAATTTGATTTTGGTAGTTGAAATACAACGCATGCACCTGATCTTTATTAGAGAAAAAGTTATTTAACTTATTATTGCTTACGTAAATGGTCGCACTTAAAAGAGAATCTGCGTATTGCGTATTGTTACCTAACTTAATTTGACTGCGATAACCGGCCTCAATTTTGCCCTCCTTACCAATTGGCAAAGTATAATCTGCTTGGATGTTATAATTAGTATTATCGCCATTATTTATGGTATGTTGGATGCTCGGTGGCAAACTTACATCAATACCATTTTTGTTGTAAATATTGGTATTATAAGCTTGCGTGTTGTCATTTTTCCCTTCAGAATAACCAAAATTAAACGTCAATTCCTCTTTAGGTTTATTAAATTTTTGGGTATAATCTAAGTTTAAATCAAAGCTATTTCCAGTTCCATCATTAATGTTATTTCTATTGCTTAATATAAGCGGATTGCCAAGTTTCCCTAACTGATCAATGCCTATATTTTCATTTCGGTTATTTTCTCTAGCATTAAAACCGCCTGATAAACTAACCACACTTTTCGGCGCCAAATAATAATCAATACCCGCTTTTACATTGTTGCCTTTATCTGCCGAAGTACTTGAAGTGGCTTGATTTACAAAACCAATGGTGCCTGGAGAATTAAAATAGGTAATATTTTGATAACCCCCAATCAACCGATTGCCATCTCTATAACTATAATTTCCGTAAACATTCAATTTACTATTTTGGAAACTTAAATTCGTATTCGCATTGTAGCTATCGCGATTACCAGCCGTTAACGCAACCGAACCATTAAAACCTAATTTTGTATTTTTCTTTAAAACAATGTTGATAATCCCCGATTGACCTTCTGCATCGTACTTAGCAGATGGATTAGTGATTACTTCGACACTTTCAATTGAACTTGCCGGAATTGATTGAAGAATTTGAGCAACATTTCCACCAGCAATTAAAGATTGTTTTCCGTCAATCAAAACCTTTACACCCGTAGATCCACGTAAACTCACATTGCCATCAATATCTGTTTGTACAGATGGCACATTTTGCAATAAATCTGACGCAGAACCACCTTCACTTACCAAACTTTGATCCACAGAAAAGACCTTTTTATCAATACCTAATTGGATAGCTGCTTTTTGTGAAGTAACAGTTACCTCGCTAAGCACGTTTCCTTTAGCAACGTTCATTTTTATAGCACCAAAATTTAAAGTTCCTGTTGTACTGTTGAGGCTAACATTATCTCTAACCATTGTTTGATAACCTACATAACTAATTTTGAAAGTGAAAATACCGTTTGGCAAATCCACCATTGAAAATGCACCATTTATATCTGTTTGAGTAATTTTAACAGTTGCTTTAGTGCTTTTATTAATCAATATTGCTGATGCAAATGGAATAGTTTCGCCCGTACTTGCATCTTTTAAAACACCTTTTATTGCCGATTTCCCGTTGCTTTGCGCGAAAACATTAAGCGTTAAAAAAGTTAAAAAAAGGAGGAGCTTTATTGTTTTTGAAAGAAATAATTTCATTAAATATTTTGAATTATAAGTGTGCTTTAAGCAGTTGCAAATTAACGCCAACTATAATTTAAAACTATGGTAGTAACTGTTTTATTACAGCAAAAAGACGTAATATTTTTGTTCCTATTTAACAGAATTACCGATTTAAATATCAAGTTATCGTTTATTGAAGTGGTAAAATTGTTACTTTTGATTTATCATGAGCAAAAAAATACTTATTGTCGACGACTTACATCCCACCTTTAAAGAAGAAGCTATAAAATTAGGATTTGAGGTAGATGACGAACCGCAAATTACTAGAGCAGAAACACTTGCGAAAATTAAGGATTACGTTGGTATAGCTGTTAGAACGAAGTTTAGAATTGATGCAGAGATTTTTGAGGCAGCAAATCAATTAAAATTTATCGCTCGTGCTGGCGCTGGTTTAGATAATATTGATGTTAAACTTGCTGGTGAAAAAGGTATAAAACTCATTAATGCACCAGAAGGCAATTGCGATGCCGTTGGCGAACATGCCGTAGGTTTACTTTTATCGTTGATGAATAATTTTCGCAGAGCGGATATGGAGATTCGCAATGGCATTTGGGATAGAGAAGGTAACCGTGGTTACGAGCTAAAAGGCAAAAAAGTTGGTATTGTTGGCTACGGACACATGGGTCAAAGTTTTGCGCAAAAATTGGCAGGTTTTGGGGTGGATGTTATGGCGTATGACAAATACAAAACTGGCTTTAGCGATAAATTTGCCCGCGAAGTAAGTATGGAAGAAATTGTTAAACACAGTGATGTACTCAGCCTGCATATTCCATTAACTACAGAAACCAAGCAAATGGTTGACGATGAATATTTTTATCATTTTAAAAAACCAATTTTCTTTATCAATACGGCCCGTGGCGAAATTGTGAATACTCAGGCTGTATTAAAATACATAAAAGAAGGTAAAATTTTAGGTGCCGGTTTAGATGTTTTGGAAGCGGAAAAATTCCCTAATTTAAGTGGACAAACTTGGTACAGAGAACTTAGCGAAAACCAAAAAGTTATTTTAACACCACATGTTGGCGGCTGGACGTTCGATTCTTACCGTAAAATATCAGAGGTTTTGGTAGAGAAGTTGAAAAGCTTATAAGGTTTAGTATTTTGGTCATCCGATGAATATCTTCACAATGCATATATTCATCGGATGACTAATCATTAGAGCTAATTTTTCGCCACTATCATAATAGCTAAACCATGAACGAACACTCGTGATTAGAAAGTAGAAATTAATTTTTCTTGCTAAATAGATTGCTTCGTGCCTCGCAATGACGACATAAATAAAAAAACCTCTTAGGTTTTCAGATCCTGCGAGATTGGCATTTCCTAGTTTCTCAGACCAATTTACTTTGATTTATAACCGAATCTTTTTTTTGCTTCTTCGTGACTGAAAGACTTTCCGCTATTTAACTGGTCAATTCCCTCTAACACATCACTTTGTTGGTCATTGTGTAATCCATCAAACCAGTCTAAATCTCTACTGTTTAGTAACGACTGAATATCTTTAATTAGTCCTTCATCATTAGTATTGATAATCTTTTGTAATATAGTAAGTTTCTCCGCCATGAAATCCGTAATCAAATTTAACGAAATTTATTTCTATTTTCCAAAGTTGCATTTTGAACTTATATAAAAAAACCTCGCAGGTTTTAAAAACCTGCGAGGTTTATATCGCTATTAAAAACCCCTTTAGGGGTTTGGGGTCTTAGGGGTTTGGAGTCTTAAACTCGCTCGTTTTATGAAAATCTATATCAGGATAATCCTGTTTAGTTAAATTAATCATGTATTCACTATCGGATAAATAAACCGGATTCGCTTCTTTATCGAAACCAATATGTTGCTGTTTGCGCTTTACAAACTCTTCCAATTTCTTTTTATCAGTAGAAGTTACCCAACTCGAACGTGTGTAACTTAACGTACGGAACCGACATTTAGCGCTATATTCATGCTCCAAACGGAAGTTAATCACCTCAAACTGAAGTTCTCCAACAGCGCCGATTACTTTTCTATTGCCGGGTTGCATTACAAACAATTGCGCCACACCTTCATCAGTTAACTGTTCAATTCCTTTTTCTAACTGCTTTGTACGCATTGGATCCATATTTTCTACTTCCTTAAAAATAGATGGGGAAAAACTTGGTATGCCTTTAAATTGCAACTTTTCACCTTCGGTAAGTGTATCGCCAATTTTGAAGTTACCACTGTCGTACAAACCGACCACATCACCAGGCCAAGCTTCTTCTACAATGCTTTTCTCATTTGCCATAAAATCCATCGGGTTCGAGAACTTTAATTTCTTGTTTTGGCGGGTATGGTAATAGAATTTATTACGTTCAAATTTACCAGAACAAATGCGCAAGAAAGCTATTCTGTCTCTATGTTTTGGATCTAAATTAGCGTGAATTTTAAATACAAAACCACTAAAGTTTTTCTCTTCTACCAAAACATCACGCTCTTCAGCTTCGCGGTGTCGCGGACTCGGGGCAATATCAATAAATGTATCTAAAAGCTCTTTAATGCCGAAATTATTAATAGCACTACCAAAAAAAACTGGCGCCACTAAACCTTCGTTATATAATTCCTTATCAACTTTTCCGTAAATTCCATCAACCAGTTCCACGTCGTCTTTTAGGTTGTTAATCTCGTTCTCTTTTAGGTAATTTAAAAGCGAGGCGTCATTTAGATCACTCACAGCAATAACCGAATCGGTAACTTTACTTTTATCAGAATTGAATAAGTTTAAGTGCTTATTGTAAATGCTATATACCCCTTTAAAAGTATGCCCTTGACCAATTGGCCAAGAAAGCGGGCACAAACTAATGTTTAATTTTTCTTCAATCTCATCCAATAAATCGTACGCATCTTTACCTTCCCTATCCATTTTATTGATGAAAATAATTACAGGCGTATTTCGCATCCGGCAAACCGACATTAATTTTTCAGTCTGTTCCTCTACACCTTTTACGCAATCTACCACCAAAATAACACTATCTACTGCCGATAAAGTCCGGTAAGTATCTTCAGCAAAATCTTTGTGACCAGGTGTATCTAAAATATTAATGCGTTTTCCGGCATATTCGAAACCCATAACCGAAGTTGCCACAGAGATACCACGCTGTTTCTCAATCTCCATAAAATCGGAAGTATTGCTTTGGCTTGCCTTGTTACGTTTTAACGCCCCAGCCGTATTAATTGCACCTCCAAAAAGCAGAAATTTTTCTGTTAAAGTTGTCTTTCCAGCATCGGGGTGACTAATAATGGCAAATGTTTTGCGTTTTTCTATTTCAGGGTTAAGCATAATAAAATTGGATAAAAAAGGAGATGATGAAACTGAGTTAAAGAAATTTAACTGCGATAAGATTTGAATAGTTTTGCTTCATCAGGTTGCAAAGATAAGAAAAGCTTTTGATTTGGTTATTGTTGATTTCCCATGCTTTTAATTGGAAATAAAAATTGGAAATTAGTTGTAACGGTTCTGCGGATAGTACAATTATGCTATTCAATTTGCAGTACGCATCCCTTTGCGACAATCTTTTAGCAGTAAAGTTACTAACTCTAACTAGGCATGTGCTTATTAGAGTTAGTAACTTTCGAGGTGCATTTAAAAGCATTTCTATTTGCGTCGAGTTTATTTTACAATTAGCTTGTTTGCTTGAAGAATTTAACCACCCCCGCCCCTCCTAAATTAGGAGGGGAGTAGCGACCGATAAATAGCGAAAGTTTAGTAATAGCTTTAGTTTTCCATTTGCTAGTATTTCCGTAAATCAGCTCCCCTCACTATTTTCAAGGAAGGGAGTAGCTACCGACAAATAGCGAAAATTTAGTAATAATTGTAGTTATCTTTTTGCTAGCATTTCCGTAAATCAGCTCCCTCCTTATTTTCAAGGAGGGGTTGGGGGTGGTTTTTAGTTAGTATGCTACAAACCTTCGTTACTAAACCTGTATTCTATGGTTTTTACAAGAAAAAAGGCAATTATTTTTTGAGAAGCATTATTTTAGATATGCCCTCTGAATTTCTTTTATGCAATCATCTCTGCAAGATATGGGGTTCCTCTTTTTAT
>NZ_SJCY01000001.1:618468-624383 GCF_004354365.1 Pedobacter changchengzhani | reverse complement strand
TGGCAAAAAGTTCAATTCCCCTTATCTCAAATGTCTCGTTCGTGCCATCTCCGTTGGGCGTGAAAAGGTTGGGAACGAGTAGCGTTGAGGCAGAGACCGAAATCTTGGTGTAAAATCCGCCGTTGGCAGACATGTCCGCAGAAAGCACAACATTGTTGCGGGTATGTACGCCCACACTCGGATTGGTACCTTTAAGGATATCATACTTCTGTGGCCCCACATAGCGGGCTATTGCAGCATTGGCATCTTTAAACAGCGAACCGTTCGTGTTTGCATTGTGCTGAAGCACCATGTTCACACTGAGTGCCGAGTTTGAATAAATGTGCCAGATCCTGTCCATGCTGAGCTGTGCATTTGCAACAGGCTTGTTCGCAGCCGCAAAATCCTGTACGCTTACATAAACTCTTCCTGCCTGGGCAGGTGTTACCGTTGCAGGTGTATAATCGCCTTCGGCTATACCTACCGGGAAAACAAAACTGTCCATCCCAGCGTAATCTTTGATCACATGGCCGGTGATGCTGTTGCCCGTAACCACCATCCTGTCCCTGCTGTAGCTCGTGATCGTTCCCGCACCGTTCAGCCCAAGGTTGGAACCGTTCAGTATGATGTCTCCACCGTTGACCGCAAGGTCGATCCTGTTACCAAGGTTAAGTGATGCGCCAAGCGCACCGGCCGGATTGGCTGTTAAATAACCGGGATCCTGAAGGTCTGCAAGGATAACATTGCTGCTGTTCCTGTGCTCGATCATCAGGTTGATAAAATTGCCGTTGTTCCCATCGATAGTGGTCTGCCCCGCACCCATTGTTGGGTAAAAAGGGTTGGCGCCAGGATTGTAGATGATGATCTTTCCCGTTCCACTGAAGGTGGCACCGGGTGCAATCCAAATGTTCTTGCCGTAGATCTCGAGCGTGCCGTCGATCTGCCAGTTTGCATTCGGACCGAAATAACTCGATTCGGAATAACGTGATTCGGAAGTCCCCGGTAGAATCACAACCGTAGAGTTATCTACAGTTGAACTACCCGCACCGTTTTGTGCATTAGCGTTTACTGCTACAAAAAAAATGGGATAAAGTAAACTGAGTAAAAATATTTTCATTTTTAATTTTTATATTTCAATAAAGTCCAAATCAGTTCATTTTCATATCACACCCTTATATATCCAGCAACTAATCACTAATACTATAGATCGGCTACTATGAAAAATCTTGATCTTTTGGTAATTTCTGAATTCAGTATTTAAACAGCCTTCAGCGTTACAATTTTGTCTTTATCTACCGATTATAATCCACTTAACACCATCACTTTGGAAGGTAACTTGAGCATTAGAAATTCCAGACGAAAGAATGACTGATGTATTATTATTACCATTATATCTCATTGTTCCTGTAACTGTCATATTTGTAACAGCCGAATCATCATATACAAGTGTATATATCTTTCCCTTAACACCAACTGGGGTTGGTAAGGTAGCATCGCCAGTTAATAAGACCGTATAATCGTCGGCTACTATCTGACCAGCACCTCTTCTAATATTTGATGGATTATTAATAGCCACAGGGGTTTGCGCGATAGTTTTTAAAACACCATTTGCGTCGGCAACAACTATTCTATCTGAAGGATCTGTACTTATATAATTTGGTCTTTCTGCAGCCTGTACTGCTCTGTAAGCAGGTAACGTACCACGACCCAATGCAAAAATTCTTACACCACCCAACTGTACATCTATTCTCTGTGTGGCAACATTAGTAAATGAATCGCCCTCAGAACTACCAAATCTCCAATTACCCTTATCGTCCATAATTGTACGATATTCGACTTTTGCAGTGGTTTGAGGATTAGGTAACTGATAGTTATTATACCCTGCAGTACCAAACCAAATTTCCCCACCTAAATCGGCACTGTTACCAGTTCTTAAAACTATAGCCGCTCTTTGCTGTGTTAACGCATTATAAGACAAGTTTGCATCAGCTGTGCTCGTATAGCCTTCAAATGCCATGATAGACTGACCTCTTCCTCTAGCTTCTCTTGCTCCAATAACTCCGTTAGAAATTATCCCTCTATGGACGATCGCTTCGTTTTTATCTGTAGTCGCCAAATTATAGTTAAAATCCAAATCGCCGTTTGCAGAATAAGTGACCTTTTCATCTTTACCAAGCATCAATGTTCCGCCTGACGGTGAAGGATAAGTTGCATCACTTGGCTTATAACCAAAACCTATATTGCCTTTTGGAGTTACAATAATATCATCTAGAAGCTCTGTAGCAGTTGGAGTACCCGTTGCTGCGTTGTTCTTTGTAGCATCGATATTAAATATTCCTGTACCATTTTGCGTACCGATGGCTACATCACCTTTTTGATAAATATTTTGAGTATTTGCAGTTGCCGGATCGGTTGTATTTTTTATTTGCCAAGGCTCTTTACCTTGTGCAGCATCTCCTAATCGCACCCATTTTGTACCGTCATTATAATAATAACCTGGTGTTACATCTATAGGTGCAGTACCTGCTGTAGCAGTATTGTACACAGTCATACCAGCTACATGGGCAGATAGAGGTGCAAAATCTGTAGTCGCTTTTAGTGCAACACGAGCATTTAAAAACCCTTTTGTGGTACCCTGCAAATCTACTTGTGCATCCGTATTTTTTATTGATGTTGCTGTACCGCCAACTTTAACTGAGCCTGCATCTTGTTGTTGTGCGCTGGCAATTGTTAGCGTACCAAGTACAGTTGCCGTTGCTAATGCTGCTGTTAAAAAAATATTTTTTTTCATTTTATGATATTTTATCTTCCTGCATTTCCCCAATCAGCCTTTTGCATAGTGCGCAAGGTGGATTGGAGTTTTGAAGGTGTATATGTTAGTTAAGTATTTGATAGTTTACAAATGATGTTGTTGGAGGCAAAGCGCTAAACAATACAGTAAAACTTGTACCCACCACTCTAGAACCTGTTCCTACAGTAATTAGCGCTCCATCTGTTGGATCTTCATAAGTTACCAAAATAACAGCGTTTGCTGTTACCGCAGCATCAGTAAAGATTTGCGTTGCAGTTCCTGCACAAGCAATACGGCCTTTAATTGTTACCGTAGCTGTTGGGCCAGTTACCGTTTTTAGGACGCCATTTGCATCTGTAACCACAAATTTGTCTGAAGCTGAGCCAGTTTGTAAACCTTCTAAACGAATTGGATCTGCAGTGGCTTTAACGTGTAGCGTATTAGAGGGAGCCGCTGTACCGATACCAATATTACCTGCCGGAGCAGTTACCGAACCTGTTAAACCTGTACCAAAGATATTGTTGGCAATGTTCATTTGGTCATTTCCTGTAACAATCGCTATAGATGTATTTGCACCCAGCATTAAATTATTGTTGCCCGTGTAACGACCCGCAGAACTGTTAGATCCAGCATTTGCGCCAATCGAAGTATTATTAAGACCAGAGGTGAAATTTCTACCTGCTGCATAGCCCATACCTGTGTTGTTACTAAATTCAGCTCCATCACCGAAATTAGCCAAATACAGAGCCTCGAAACCAAAACCCGAGTTACCATTACCGGCGGCAGCACCGTTAATACCTAAATCTTCTAAAGCTCCTTTACCAACTGCAGTATTTTCTTTACCTGAAGCACTATTGTACATAGCATAGTAACCTACAGCAGTGTTGGCATTACCTGTGCTATTACCTAACATAGTATATGTACCAATTGCTGTATTTTGACCACCAGTTTTATTGCTGTTTAAAACTCTATAACCCAAACCAGCGTTATCGTTACCAGTTGTATTGCTTGTAAAAGCATAACCACCAACAGCTACGTTGCGAATACCATCTGTGTTTGCACTCATTGTATACGAACCAATGGCAACATTACGTGAGCCAATATTATTTGCTTTCAGTACATCAGCACCGATAGCAATATTGTCTTGTCCAAGCCCAACACTCGTACCATTACTACCTACACCAGCATCTTGAGTAATATGGTTTCTTGTACCAACCACTCTTAAATCAACTGGAGTTTGAACAATTCTTTTTAATACACCATTTGCACCTGTTGCCAAAAGGCTATCAGTTGCTAACCCTGTTTGTAAACCAGTTATGGCTAATGTATTTGTAGCATCTGTATTAATTTTAGTAGGCTTAATTAATGCGCCACCTAATTGTGTATTTACGCCTATTTTTGTTAATCCGTTATCGAAAGTATTATTACTTACAGGAGTTTGTGTAATGGTTTTCAAAACACCATTTGCGTCTGCAACTACAATTTTATCTGTTCCAGTTCCAGGTTGTAAGCCTTCAAAGCGAACTGGATCTGCAGTGGATTTAACGTGTAAAGTATTAGAGGGAGCAGCTGTACCGATACCAATATTACCTGCCGGAGCAGTTACCGAACCAGTTAAACCTGTACCAAACATATTGTTGGCAATGTTCATTTGGTTAGATCCTGTAGGAGCTATAAACCCTGTACTATAACCTAAAGCAATATTGTTATTTCCAATTGTTAGATTATTTGGATTTCCTGTACCAACAAAACCTGCATTTCTTCCAATTAATGTATTGTTATCTGCAGTTGTTACATCACCAGCAAGTGCTGCACCTGCAGATTCACCAAAGGCAGTATTACCCGATCCCTTTGCTTGTTGCAATGCCACTCGGCCCATACCAGTATTAAAAAAACCATTCGAAACAGACGCGAGCGTCAATCTACCTACAGCTGTGTTATAAGTACCGGTAGTATTAGCGACTAATGACGCACCCACAGCAGTATTTTCTGAACCCGTAGTATTTGCTTTTAAAGCGCCAGTTCCAAGAGCAGTGTTGGCACTGGAAATATTTAATTGTAATGCCCCTGTACCAAGGGCTGTATTACTAAATCCAGTTAAATTAACAGATAATGCATTTGAACCTACGGCAGTGTTGTCATTAGCAGTTGTAGCCATTTGCAGAGCATTAGTACCAATGGCAGTGTTGCCGTTACCGGCAGTACTATTCTGCAAAGCATTTTTACCAAATGCAGTTAAGTTATTAGCTGTTGTTAGTGGGTTTAAGGCAGATAAGCCAAATGAAGTGTTATTGGTGGCAACGTCAATTAAACCACTTCTAACATTGTTTGCCTTAAATACTAAAGATTGCGCATCCGTTGTTCCTAAAAAATTTGTTCCTGCAACTGTACCAACATTACCCGTAATATGCCAATCATTACTTAATGTTGATGCTGGTATTGATTTTAAAACACCATTTGCATCTGCTACTACAACATTATCTGAAATAGCTCCTGTTTGTAAACCAGTTATGGCTAAAGTTTGAGTAGCATCTGTCATAATTGCAGTTGGTTTAATCAATGTTCCACCTAATTGAGTGTTTATTCCCGTTTTTGTTAAACCGTTATCTGCAGTAGTGTTAGAAAGTGAAGTTAAATCGAGAGTCTTTGTATTACCTCTTTCTAAAGTCAATGTTAAAACTTTTGTAGTCGCATCTAATGAAAAATCAGTTATAGTTTGATTATCCGTATTTACAACTGTATTATTAATAATATAAGGATCAATAGCTGAACCTGTACCTGTAATTAAAATACCAGTACCTGCTATTGATTTTCCCCCAATACCATCTAAACCTGCAGGACCTCGTTCTCCTTGAATACCCTGAGCACCTGTTAAACCAGTATCACCTTGAGCTCCTTTGTCTCCTTGGATACCCGGAGCACCCGTTAAACCAGTATCACCTTTCACTCCTTTATCTCCTTGGATACCCGGAGCACCTGTTAAACCAGTATCTCCTTTCACTCCTTTATCTCCTTGGATACCCGGAGCACCTGTTAAACCAGTATCTCCTTTCACTCCTTTATCTCCTTGGATACCCGGAGCACCCATTAAACCAGTATCTCCTTTATCACCTTGAGCTCCTTTGTCTCCTTGGATACCCGGAGC
>NZ_SJCY01000001.1:0-618458 GCF_004354365.1 Pedobacter changchengzhani | reverse complement strand
TCTCCTTGGATACCCGGAGCACCTGTTAAACCAGTATCTCCTTTCACTCCTTTATCTCCTTGGATACCCGGAGCACCCATTAAACCAGTATCTCCTTTATCACCTTGAGCTCCTTTGTCTCCTTGGATACCCGGAGCACCTGTTAAACCAGTATCTCCTTTCACTCCTTTATCTCCTTGGATACCCGGAGCACCCATTAAACCAGTATCTCCTTTATCACCTTGAGCTCCTTTGTCTCCTTGGATACCCGGAGCACCTGTTAAACCAGTATCTCCTTTCACTCCTTTATCTCCTTGGATACCCGGAGCACCCATTAAACCAGTATCTCCTTTCACTCCTTTATCTCCTTGGATACCCGGAGCACCTGTTAAACCAGTATCACCTTTCACTCCTTTGTCTCCTTGGATACCCGGAGCACCCGTTAAACCAATGTCTCCTTTGATACCTTGAGCACCAGTAGAGCCAGTTGCTCCGATTTCACCTTTAGCCCCTGTCTCTCCTTTTGGTCCTTTTATATTTCCGGTAACAGACACAACGCCACCGTTATTGGTATAAAGATCACCGTTAATGGTATTTATATAAATGTCGCCTGGCTTCACTACAGCAGGCACTCCCGATCCACTTGATATGGACTTACCGTCTGCACCTTGCGTATATTTATACCATTTTGCACCATCGTTATAATAAATACCAGGCGTTACATCTCCAGTAGTTGATGTATTGTAAACCATCATACCTGCTACGTGCGTAGTTAATGGAAAAAAGTCAGTTGTTAAACGTAATCCAACTCGCGGATAAAGCAAACCCTTATTGGAACTCTCTAATTCCAGAACAGCATCTTTATTTGGCAAGCCAGTCCCGCCAACAGTTCCATCTTTCACTTTTTGTTGTGCGAGCGCAACTGTTAGAGACATTGAAAAAAGTAAAACAAGAAGTAATTTTTTTGTCATTTCGTAAGTTTTTAATTGCATTGTTATTTAATCGAGAGCTGTTTTTAAGTGTTTTTAGTTTCAAGCAGTACTTTACATTATAATCCTTCAGATAAAAAAGATGTTTGTACAGTTACCATTAAATCTGTCTTTAATTTAGATATGAAGCTTTCCTCGATAGTTGCATACCAAAAATCAATCCAATAGAAAAGAACTTGACTGTATGCCCTGCAAGCAATTAGTGACATTAAATTAACAAAGTGGGATTGGGGGATTTTTCCCCACAACGGGGATATTTATGGCGAAATTGAGAACCTAGTAATCTATCCCAATTTCATTTGAGTGCTAAATAGAAATGAAGTAAAATATTAAAAAGTTTAATGTGTAAATGAGTAACTTAAGCTTATATGTAAAACTTATGGAAATTAAAAAAAACTTAAGTTTTTAGATGCAGCTGGAAATTTTATTTAATGAAGGACCAAATACATTCTTCATTGACGGGGAAGATTAACCACATCTGAGTACCGATATGTTCTCGTGTCTTTTTTAAACAAAAAATCTCTTTTCCCTTTCGGAAATAGAGATTAGTCGATTAGTCAAAATCTTATTTAATCAGATTGTACAACTCATCCAATTTTGGAGAAAGCACAATCTCAATTCTTCTATTTTTACTCCGTGCTTCTGTACTATTATTGGGGCCTAAAGGCTGAAACTCTCCTTTTCCGGTAGCAGTCATTCTAACACTTTCTACTTTTTCTTGCTCTGTTAAAAAACGGACTACCGATGTTGACCTTAATACGCTCAAATCCCAGTTGTCTTTTATCTGACCGAGATTATTTACCTTTTGATTATCGGTATGACCTTCCACTGCGATATTAATTTCTGGCTGTTCTTTTAAAACTTTAGCCAATTGGGTTAATGCTTGCTTTCCCTTTTCATCAATGATGATACTTCCCGAAGGAAATAGCAATTTATCCATTAATGAAACATACACTTTACCATTTTTAATTTCTACGGTTAAGCCATTTTTGGCGAAACCTAATAAGGCTTGTTGTAATTTTTCTTTCAATAAATTGGTCGCCGCATCGCGTTTTCGTAAAACCTCTTCAACTTCTTTTAATCGTTTTTCTCGAGCTGCTAAATCGCCCGACAACTTATTAATTTCTGTAGAAGTGTTGCTTTTCAGTTTAGCATAATTTGCATCAACATCATTATAACGACCTTGTAAATTCCTTAATTCTTCGGCCATTAAAGTGGTGTCTTTTTTAAGTTTTTTAGCCTCAGATTCTAGATTTTCTATTTTAACTTGTTGCTCGTTATTTACTGAGTACAATGAATCTTTGCTTGCTAAAAGGGCCTTATACTTTTTTGGTGACATTACCACGCAAGAGGTAAAAGCAGAGATCATTAAAAGAAGTGCTAATGCAAGAAAGGTATTTTTCATTGTTCGTTTTTCGTTTGGCGTTGTTCGTTTAGCTATTGATAGCATTACGTAAAAATGCGACTAAAGGATAAATGGTTTTACAATCGGCCACAATATTTTCTACTATGGATGTTTTTAAAAAATCACTGTCTTTAATCGGCTTGGAAGCTTCAAAACTCTTTAATTTTAAAAATTCTATATTAGGATCTTCTGGATTGTAACCTTTCGGCGCATTTTTCAATGCATTATCTCTCCCTAATTTAAATGTTGTTGTAAATGTTTCAGACTCTACTACCTCTTTAAAAGCAGAAATGTTATAGTCAATTTCCTGCCGGATGAGTTTTAAATGTGCAGCATCTGGCATCCAATAACCTCCAGCTAAAAAGCTTTTACCGGGTTGGATGTGCAAATAATAACCTGGTTCGTTACCTCCCTTGCCTTTGGCAGAAAACCAAATCCCAAAATTGTTTTTGTACGGATCCTTATTTTTACTGAACCTTACATCTCTGTATATACGCATCAGATGTTTTTTAGGGTCGGCATTTGCAGAAATAAGTGGATCTATTTTAGCAAGCTCGGCCATGATGGATTCTACTAAAACTAACGCATCGGCTTTTGCATCCTCGTAACTTGCTTTATTAATTGCAAACCACTCCCGATTATTGTTGGCAGCAACAGAACTAATAAAGTTTAAAGTTTCTTTTTTCAACATAAAGTTATACTTGTTGACTAATAAAATTTAAAAGCCACCTTAAGGTTTTATTTAAGTTAAAATATTGGGTTTTCTGTACTTTTTATACCAAATAACACCAATCACAACCGCCAATATATATGGGATAACCAAAAGATATATAATCCCCGTATTTAATCCAACGCCTTGCGTATTCCCGTTTTTGGTGCCTTGTTCAGCGTTTATGGCGCACATAGCGCATTGAGCGAAAAGATTTGAACTAACCAGAAAGGTTGATATCAAAAACACTGTGCAAAAAATTATTACTTTCTTCATCGGTACAAATATACAGATTAAGGTGGTGTGAGTTTAAAAATTATGTCATAAAAAAACCCCACTTTTTGGGTGGGGCTTTAATTAAGTTAATCTCGAAAACGAAATTTTATTGAAGAAACCCAGTAAAACTAAAATTTGGATTCTCTACACTTGTAAATTTACCTAACAATTTTCCTGTAACGGGATCAGTTGAATAATCCATTTTAAAGTTGTTAGTATTTAATCGTTGTGAGGTGATAGGAGCCATAGCGGTTACAACAAGAGGACCATTAACATTATCTGGACCTGTATAAGTGAACTTTATTGTCCCATCATCTGCAATGGCATAGTTATAATATAAATTTGCCTCGTATCGAGTTCCGTACTGCGGTATTGCAATCTTCATTTCAATGGTTTTATTGTTGCCATCGAAAGTAAAATCAATATTCTCTAAAGTAAGCGAATAACCACCATTAAACAAATTATTAGCAGCACTCGCCCTTCTATTTACAAAATCAGGACTCCAACCTGCAAATGTAGTTGCATTAGGTAACGCAACTTTAGAATAAGTTTTACCGAGAAGTAAACTAAGCGGAACTAATGGAGTCGGACTAGCCTGAACAATATATTCCTTGCCAGTACTATCATAAAATGCTAGTGTATTTGCATCTTTGAATGAAATCTTTGTAAATTTCACATTCCCATAAACTAAACCATCGCCTATAATTTCTGCTCCTAAGAGCGTAAAAACGAATTTACCCGCGCCCAGGTCAACAGTTCTTTTATCTGCCGATACCACACCATAACTAACTCTTTTACCAGTTAATAAATCGTTGGTAACGTTTAGGGTTATGCCCACCTGTATTGTAGAAGAGCCCGAAACTATGTTTATATAAGGATTTGGATTTCCTGCCAAATATGCTTTAATGTTATCAATAGACGTTTTTAACCCACCACCTAAGTAAGCTGTTTTTTGAGAAGCAGTCGCCTTTACCATAACTAAAGGCTGGCGGAATTGCCGACCGGTAAAAAATAAACTATCCGCATTAGCCCTCACATAAGTAAACTCCACATCAGATGAAAAACCTCTTCCTTGCGCACCACCTAAAGTTGCTGGATTGGGATCTTGCAAAAAGCTTATGTAATTATAGGTATCGAAAATTAAAGTGGCCCCTAAGCCTGCAATTACACGATATGTAGATGCACGCTGGGTGCTTGCCGATTGGCTATTAATATCACTTATCATTGACACGTTACCTTTATTATCAAAATTAAGATAAAAGCCATACCCACCACCAGCGGAGGCTGGAAGCGTAGCAACCCACCCATTTGGCGATGCAATTAGTTGAGTATTCACCAAACTAACTTCCTCTCCACGCCTTTCATCAGGAGTTTTATCAAATGCCGGCTGGAATGATGATTTTTTACATCCTGCCAATCCGGCAAGGAAGAAAAGAAATAAATAAATATATTTTTTCATAGTTGTTTTTATTGAAGAGGACCGTAAAAAAAGTTTGATGGTGAACCGGTTACATAAAACCCACCATATTTACCCAAATTATCATCATCAATGTTAGTAGGTAGATAATCTGCAGTAAAATTATTTTGGGTTAAATAACTTTCAATCGACGATGAAAATTCGGTTGCAAAATAATTAGCATTGCCATATTGATTGCCCGTTCCTTGATCGGCAATACGCGTAAACTTTGTGGCTCCTGATGTTGGATCCACTGTATAAGAGAAATCGTAGACACCATTGTATTGAACACCGCCACCTGAAAAATACGCAACAACACTTAACTTTGTAGTGGAATTAAAAACGAAATCCAAATAATCCAAGTTGTAACCTTTTAAGGCAAACTTCGCCTTAGCATCATTAAACGCAGCAGTATATTGGCTTCCGTTTGGATATTTAGCATAGATTGCATCGCTAGGGTCAACAGGAATATGGCTGACACCACCTTGGTTTAGTACCGAAGGAAAAGACGCACTTTGATAGCTATAACTATCTTTCAAAACTTTCTGAACCTCCTTTTGCAATGTTCTAAAATCAATCCCTAAAAGCGTGTAATACTGTATAACGCTAGCTTGTTTTGCGAGTAAAGCGGCCTTTCCTGCCGGAGTGGAACCATTGGCTCTCGCACGAAAATAGATTTCCCCATAAACGAGAAGCACGGCATTGGTCTCTGCAAAATCTTCAATATACGAGCCAGAAGCATAAGCCGAAACATAACCATTATCCTTTGCAGTTTGGTCCGATACAGCTGGCCAATTTGCATTGTAAGTTGAAGCTGTTATTGTTTTAAAATCATCTGGTATTGGCACCAACTGGTTTAAAATATGCGTAAATTCATGGTGGATTACATAAATTTTACCAACAACAGAACCGGGGTCGTTTACATTAAAACTATTAACATCGTAAAGTGTAATATTTCTGCCAGCGGAAGCTGTTCCTGCAAGGGAAGAACCATTTGTTTGGTAAGCTGGGGAACCAAATAAAACCCATTCTTTAGGCGTGTTCTTTTTAATGAAGGTAGCACCAGCAGCCTTTCTATATGGCAACAAAAATGCATTTAAAACTGCTTGCATTTGTGGGCGAACGCGGGTGGTATCGGGCGCAGAAACTACAACATCATTTGAATATTTATATCTGTTGTATTTATATACAATATCCATATTATATTCATCTAAAAATGTAGATTTAAGCCACGCATCTAACGGAGAATTAGCCGTTGGATTATCTACCGTTGATTTGGTTAAATCTACGTTAAGTTTAGCTTCTTTTTTGCACGACAACAATAAGCTGAAGAGTGTAAGAAACATTAATGATTTAAATATTATATTTTTCATATTCTTTATATTTTTTAAACTTTTCATCTCTATCTAGGATTCAATGGCACTCCAGAAAGTTTAGCCTCATCTGGTATTTGGAAAAGGCGACGGTTGTCTGTTGGACTTAATGTTAAAAAAGTTTCTACAAAAGGTTGTGCAAAATAATTGTGCACAACTGGTAAATGATTTCTTAAAATATCCATCCATCTCATGCCTTCTTGCAGAAAGTGTGTCTTCTTAGTATCTAAGATAAGTTTTATTATACCCTGCTTAATATCCGTTGTATTATAAAACGCAAGTACTTTAGCTTGAGTTACAGCATCGGTACTGGCATTATAATTAACTACATTGTTGGCAAGCAACAAGTTTACGTCTGCCAAAGCACTATCGTACTGACCTAATTGTGCTAAAGCCTCAGCCCTATTCGTTAACACCTCATCGGTGGTAAATAAAGGCATTATCAAATATGGATAACCAACTTGCGCAATCTGATCCGTTATAAAGAAATATTCGTTGTATTTATAAGTAGTATAATTACCAAACGCACCTTGGGTTTTATTTGCAATAGCTTTACCAGTTATGTTACCAGAAGGTCCACCAGCATTATACATACGCAACAATTTATCTCCGAAACCATATCTTTGATCTGTTAAGCGTTGATAAAGGGAGTATTGGGCTGAAAGTAAAAGGTTATACTTCTGACCAGATTGCGTAAACGCTTGTTTAAATTGATCACGCCCTAAACTATTCAAGGTTGAATTAATGGGTCTAATATTATTTGTAAAATCACCGTTTGGCACCACCAAGTTTGCATTATCTATTACTTTTTTCCAATCGCCTTTGAATAAATAAAATCTTGCAGCAAAAGCTTTGGCTGCAGTTGGCGTAAAGTGATATTTTGGTACTGAATAAGCTGAAGATGTTAACAACGGCATGCCTTGCTCTAAATCTTTTTCAATTTGAGCATAAGTTGAAGCCACGGTACCTCTATCATAAGGTTGTATAACTTTCTCTTCTGGGGCAGTTACATAAGGTATTCCCGGCGAATCGTTGGCAGCGCCTATTGTATATTCCTTAGCAAAAAAGGTAACCAACATAAAATGCGCATAAGCTCGCGCAACCAGTGCCTCTCCCTTGTATGGCAAAGCGGCATCGCCAAAATTATTTACTTGTATCGCTTCAAGCGCTTGATTAGAAGCCGCAATAGCCTCATAGCAACTGTTCCAGTAATCTATCGGCGATCCTGTACCAGAGCCTTGATCTTGCCAGAAATATGGTGCACTGGTATTTGTTTCTACCGTACCCTTACCATTTCCCTTATCTTCTGTATTGTCTGAAGCACCCTCAGTAAAATATAAGTAATCTCTATTAGGGTATGCTGTAGCCAGTAATTGGGATAGTTTTGAAATACTATTAATTTCAGCACGATTATCTGGCACTGTTGACAAATACTTTTTACAGCTGGAAAAACTTACTAAAAGTAAAATTCCAAAAGTTAAATATATCGATTTTTCTATTCTCATTTTTATAATTTTAAAATCCTACTTTTAAAGATAGCGTAAATTGTTGTGGCACCGGTAATGCAACGCCACCATTACTAAAAAACTCTGGGTCTTGTCCATTTAATCTTTTATCTGAATAAATGGTGACAAGATTGTTGGCAACAACAGACAAAGATGCAGATGACATTTTTAATTTTTTTGCTATTGATTGAGGCACCTCGTACCCTAAAGAAATTTGCTTAAGTTTAATGTAATCGCCTTTGGCCACATTTTCAGTAGAAAAATTGTAACTATTGTACGCATATTTTGCATTTACAGTATTTCCATCAGCATCTTTAACCAAGCTAGATGTGTAAAGATCTAATATGGCCGGCACGCTCGTGAAATTTTCATCTCCTGGCTTTTCCCATCTGTTGGACAAGTTTTTAGACATTGCAGTAAAATCTGTGTATTCTGCTGAAGACGATTGGCCGAGGCGAACATAATTACCTGCTGCAAACGTAAATAAACCAGATAGCACGAATTGCTTATACTTAAAACTGTTGTAAAAACCACCGGTAAAAGTAGGATCTATAGGCCCTTCGTACTTTAAATAAGCAATATCAGTAGCTTGCAAATTAATAAAAGTGTTGCGTTTGCCATTGGTATCGATGAAATATGGATAACCATAATTATGATCTAAGCCTGCAAATTGGAGTGAATATAAACCTGCTTGCGCATTCCCTACCACGGGACCACCATTGTCGTCTATCAAATTAAAAACATTCGAAGAGTTTTCCAACTCTGTAATCTTGTTTTTATTAAAAGCAAAGTTAAACTGGGTTCTCCATTTAAAATCTGTTGACGAAATTGCGTTACCAGCGAGTGTAAATTCTAAGCCTTTTGCTTTCATTTTACCATAGTTGGCTGTTTTAGTATATTGTCCACCTATGCCCGAAGTTTTAATTTGCCCAATCAAGTCATATATATTTCTTTGATACAAATCAACCGTTAAGTTAAGTCTATCCTTAATAAAAGATAAATCAATACCTAAGTTTGCTTCTTTCAATTTTTCCCAAGTTAATTCGGTATTTGCTAAACTACTAATGTAGGTTTGCGTTTCTTTATCAATTGAATATGGTCTTTTAGATAACTCACTATAATAAAGTGCCGCTGCATTACTTGCGTTACCTAAATTAGCAACTAAACCGTAAGTAGCTCTAATTCTCGCAGAACTTAAAATATTATTTTTTGGCCAAAAGCTTTCTTGGTCTACGTTCCAAGCTCCAGATACATTCCAAGTTGGAAGCCATCTAGCAGCTGTACTCGCACCCAATAGGTTTGAACCATCATATCTAGTTGTCGCATTAAAACTATATTTATCTTTATACGCATACGCACCTCTTAAAGCGAATGCTGCAAATCGTTCTGATCCGAAACCCATACCAAAATATGGCGCATTACCAATTTGACCTTTTTTAAAATAATTATAGTCTGCATTTACAATACCTCCATTGCCATATTGATAGCCTACACCATCAAAATTTGAATATTGGCGATCGATATAACGCGTTTCCATCGAACCAAAAAAGTTCACCTTATGGTCTTCATTAAAGGTTTTGTTATACTCTAAATTTTGTCTGAAATAGAAATTTTTAAGGTTGTCATCGTTGATATTATAAAAACCGCCCGATGGCAAAGTTACCTTAACAGTTGCATCTAACTGATCTGGGTCTTGAAAGAGAAAAGGATTATTACCTTGCACGGTTGGATCATTTGCGCCAGCTCTAAAAGCTTGTGCAGCATTTGCATTTTCTGTTATAGTAGCTTGTCGTTGTGTTTTAACATACCTGTATGATCCATCAATAGAATACGTTAACGATGGAATAATTTTATATTTTATGCCACCTTGAACCTTTAAATCAATTTGACCAATACTAATGTAATTATTTGCAATTTCATTTATAATGTTAAAAGGCGCATAACTTCTCGTAAAATACTCTAACGAACCATCTGAATTATATGGCGTTATTGCTCTACTTGTATTTAAAGCATACGAATATGGGTTAATATCAAACGATCTTGAAACAGTACCATACAAAGCATCGGTAGCACTATTCTGAGCACCTGGGGCCTTTTGATCTCTGATTGATCCGTTTACCAAAAATTCTCCACTTAACTTATCGCTCAATTTAAGATTAGCGCGAAAATTACCAGTATAACGATTTACACTATTTCCAAGCGTTTGGCCACTATCATGTAAGTATGAAGTAGATGCGTAAGTTTGGAATTTCTCAGTACCTGAAGATAAACTTAAAGAATGCTCTTGTTGCAAAGAATTTTTGTACAAAACGTCAAACCAATTTGTATTTGCGTTAGCATACCTATTTAAAAAATTAAGCCTGCTCGTTCCGTCGTTTTTCAACTCGTAACTATTTGTAGTAGGGTTGTAATTATAAATCGCATCATACATCTTACCAAATAGGCCAACGTTTGATCCCTTGGTAGACGCTTGCCCAAAATAACCTTTATCTAAAAGTTCCAAATCTAAATTTAATTGATCTGCAGAGTTTAAGATATCAAATTGAGAATAATTCGGTTTTGCGTAGGTGGTTAAATTGGTTGTGTAATTGATAGTTGGCCTACCATCTGATTGTCTTCCCTTCTTCGATGTAATTACAATAACGCCATTCATTGCCCTTGCACCGTACATTGCGGTTGCAGCTGCATCTTTTAGCACTGTAAAACTTTCAATATCGTTAGGATTTAGGCCAGCTAAAGATGATCCGACTAAAGTATTTGGATCACCAGTTGATAACGCGTCGTTCGAAATATTAACAACATCTTCTAAAACAATTCCATCAACAACAAATAAAGGTTTATTATCTCCTGAGATAGAAGTTGCGCCACGCACTCTTATTTTTGGTGCAGCACCAAATGTTCCAGACACGTTTTGAACTGAAACACCAGCAACTTGACCTTCAAGCATTCTACTTACATCAGGCACACCAGCTCTTTGAGAATCTTCTGCCTTTACTAAACTGGATGCTCCTGTAAACAGCTTTCTATCCAAAGTTTGATATCCTGTAGATACCACATTAACTTCATTTAATTGATTTGTATCTTCTGAAATAGAAACCTCAATAAAGGTTCGTCCATTAACAACGACCTCTTGCGTTTTATATCCTACTGATCTAACAATAATCGTGGCACCTTCTTTTACTTTTATTGTAAAATCGCCTTGCGCATTAGTAGATACAGCATTGTTTGTACCCTTTTCCATTACACTCACCCCCGGCAAAGTAGAACCATCTTTTTTGTCCTTAATCCTACCTTTAACTACAATATCTTTACTAATACTCGCTTTTAAAGGCTGCTGAAGTTTTAAAATTACTTGTTTACCTACTAATTGGTAACCAATATTTTTTTGTTTTAACTGATCTAAAGACTCCGTTATAGAGCTCAATTTTTCTGGAACAACTAAAATCGTGTTTTTTTTTATTTCGTTGGCATCATAAACAAAACTGACTTTATACGCAATTTCAATTTTCTTTAAATAATTATCCAACCTTTCATTTTCTGATTTTGCTTGCCTTCCTTCGGCCTTAGCTAAAAATACAGAAAAGACAGCTAAAAAAATTAATGCCATTCGGCAGAAACCTGTTTTAACTCTTCTTTTGTAGTAATTTTTCTCCATAGTTTGTTTTGATTTTTCTGGTTTATAGATTTGACGGTTTAATTAGGAATTTTTAAATAGATAATATCTTTTATTTTTTTTGTTTTAAATCCATAGGTAACATTTAATATTTGCAGTACCTCGTGCAAACTGTTCGATTTAAAATCAGCGTTGAGCTTTTTATCATGCATAAGATCTCCAGATAGTTTGATATCTACATGATAATATTCGCTAAGTTGTTTGCAAACATCTTCTAAAGGCGCTTCAACAAAAACAAGGTTTTTTGTTAACCATGCATCTCCATTTAAAGATGACCTAGTAACAATCCGATTACTATTTATGAAGTAAGTAATTGCTTCATCTGCCTTCAAAAATGAAGTTTTACCTTTGTCGTAAGGCAAGAAAGAGACTACACCAGTTTTAACATCCAAATCGATTTTATTATTACTTAAAGCTATATTAAATGAAGTCCCCAAAACCGACACAGAAGACTCCTTCATAATTACTTTAAAAGGATGTTTATGATCTTTAAAAATTAAGAAAAAAGCTTTGCCTTTGTTAAGGTAAACCGTACGTGTATTTTTATTAAATACCTTTGGATAGATCAATGTACTATTCTCAGCAAGCATGATTTTAGACCCATCGGCGAGAAATACAGAGTCTGTTTGCCCGTTGTGTGTTGACCTAGTTAATAAAGTTTCAGATTTGGTACTTAATGCCCAATAACTAACAAACGATAGCAAGGATATTGCAGCAATAGAACCTATCCATTTCAACACGATATTCTTTTGATTAGCATGATTAGGTAAACTTCTATTTAATTCAAGAACAGATTTTCTCTCATTAATTTCATCTAAAACCGCTCCATTTGATGACATTACCCAAATTTCGGATAATTGTTGAAAATAGTTTTCGTTTTCGTTAGATAAGGAACGCCAATGCGCCAATTGGAATGAAACTTCCACGTCATCGGGATTATCGAGAAATTTGGCAATTAAAGCTTGCGTTTCGGCGTTTACAATCATTAAGTTAGTTTACTTGGTAGTGCTTAGACAAACAAACCCTGTAAAACCCCTAGTGACTAAAAAAGTTTTTTTTATTTACAGAAATATTGAGATTAATTTTAAATATCCTTTTCCTTTTTTATTAAGGGTCTCGTCATTCAAAAACCTACCTCTCAATATTTTCAACGCATTTCCTATATGATTTTCAACTGTTTTTTCCGAAATGTTTAACTGCGTTGCTATTTGCTTATATTTTTGCCCTTCAAACCTACTCAGTTTAAAGATTTTTTTACATTGTGCGGGCAACTTATCAATTTCTGAGTGTAGCAGTGCAATCACTTCATTCTCCTCATCCAAGATATCAATTTCATCATCAGTCAACTGATTAGCTATTTTTAAATGATGCTGATCTAAGCTCTTCTTTCTT
The DNA here is from genome assembly GCF_004354365.1 of Pedobacter changchengzhani. GTDB lineage: Bacteria > Bacteroidota > Bacteroidia > Sphingobacteriales > Sphingobacteriaceae > Pedobacter > Pedobacter changchengzhani. The sequence continues at coordinate 605,701 of NZ_SJCY01000001.1, read as the reverse complement.
TTAAGAGAATTTAAGGATAAATTAATAACGATGCGGTAAAAATACGGCTTAACGAGTTTCACCTCCCCAAGTTGGTAGGGATTTTCCCAAATTTTTAAAAAAACGTTTTGGACTACCTCTTCTGCCAATGCCGCATCTTTCAAATAACTGTTGCTGGCTAACAGAAGTTTAGAAAAATAAGATTTATAAAAATAGGTAAAGGCAACGGTATTATTATTAATAATAACATTTTGCAATTCTAGCCCAGTTTCTATATTATCAACATTCTTCAAATTAGAACATGTCTTTAGTTAATTTGCCTCAACATACAAAAAAAAACATATTATAGCGATTTAAGTTTTGCGAAATCATAAACCTTAAGTATGAATATAGTAAGGAGAAATCATCAAGTAAACAATTACGCCCGTAACTGCAACATACAACCACAAGGGGAATGTAATTCTAGCTATTTTTTTGTGCTGTTCAAACTTTCCTGATAGCGCACGAACAAATGTGATTAATACAAATGGAATTATAATTACCGAGAGCACAATATGTGTGATTAAAATAAAGAAATATACTGTTCTAATTACGCCCTGCCCACCGTAAGAAGTAGAATCTGAGGTCATGTGGTACGCCACATACATCCCTAAAAACAACACAGAAAGGGCTATTGCAAATTTCATCAAATTTTCGTGCAATTTTCTCTTCCCATTTTTAATTGCGATTAATGCAATTACCAGTATAACAGCGGTAATACCATTTGTAGTGGCATATATCGGCGGGAGAAATGTTAAGGGCTTTACATCGAAACCTAATTTTCGAAGATTAACGCCAAATAGCGCCGCCACCACCAAAGGAATGGCTATTGATAAAATAATAATCCAAGTGTTATATTTTTTTTCTGCTGAAGTATTCATACTCATCTATTTTGCAACCTAAACTTGGTCAGTTACGGTTAAACCACTAACCAACCAGACAACTAATCCTCTAAAAAACTAACTTATCTGCCATCCTTAATACCACGCAAATCTTCTGCTACCAACACTTTTATCTCATCGTCTAACTTAGACATTGCCTCATCATTAGTTGCGTCATAAAAACCTCTAATTCGGTGTTGATTATCTAATAACAGTACTTCATTACTGTAAATTATCTTTCCAATTGCATCTTTTTGATGGTCAACTACATCTAGCAGTAAACCTTTGCGTACAAATCGATACACTGATGTAGTATCGCCACTTAAAAAATTCCATTTATCTGCCGGAAGATTCATTTTTGCCGCATATTCACCTAATTGCTTTTGATGGTCGGAAGGATCGACGGAAATACTAATAAAGTGAATTAACTTATTTCTTAAATAACCTGTTGCAATTTTTTTTAAATTTTGATTTGCAACAGTTATTGGGCTGTTTACATAAAAAAGATTGATGATTATCAGCTTATCTTTATACTGATCCCAACTTATTGTATCGCCCTTCTGATTTTCGAAGTTAAAATCAGGCACCTCGTGATACACCGTATCGGGGATTTTATCACCTCTTACCATTCGAAACGTTGAGGCGACTTGTTTCTCTCCGAAAAAAGGCAAGCGCTTATATCTATTCTTTGCGTAGTGCGGCAAAAGGTAAAAAAACAAAAATCCTGGTACAGCTAAGATGCTAACCAGGATTAAAATTTTAAATGTTGATTTTGATTTCATTAATGATTAATCATGTGGACACCAATAAAATGTCCTTCTATGAGCATTAAAACAATAAAATAAATAATCAGTATAAAAGAGAGTGATAAGACTAATTGAAGTCCTAACTTCTCAAATTTTAAGTGCATGAAATAAGCAACTATATAAAAAGCTTTTAACAAAGTTAAAGCGATATAGATATAATTACCAATGTGTTGAGGGATATGTCCGCCTGGAATTGCCCAAAGCGCAATAATAAATTCAATTGCGGTAATAATTGTTAAAATACCAGCAACTTTTAAAATTTTGCCCTTATCCATACCAGCATGGTCGCCATGCTCATGTTCTTCGTTCGTGTGCGTATGTTCTGCCATAATATATTTTTAAAATAAGTTAAACCAAGTAAAAGAATGTAAATACAAACACCCAAACTAAATCTACAAAGTGCCAGTATAAACCAACTTTTTCTACCATTAAGTAACTACCGCGCTTTTCAAATGTTCCACAAATAGTCATTATTAAAATAATCACATTGATCATTACTCCAGTAAATACGTGGAAACCGTGAAAACCTGTTATTGTAAAAAATAAATTGGCAAACTGTTGCGCCGCAACTAAAGATACCGGGCCTACAAACAAATGTTTTAATTCTTCAGCTGATGGAATTTGACCCCACCAAAATCCTTCATGGTGCAAGTGACCCCACTCTAAAGCTTGGCAACCTAAAAACATAAAGCCAAATATAATTGTGGCTACTAACCACCAAATTACTTCTTTCTTTGCCTTTCTATGTCCGGCTTCTACAGCCATAACCATTGTTACTGAACTTAAGATTAATATAAAAGTCATTATACCCACAAATACTAATGGATAACCGCTATCTGCAAAGCCTGGTACAGATTGGAATACTAAATCTGGATCTGGCCAAGTAAATTTAGAAAAACGTTGAGCGCCGTAATAAATTAAAAGCGACGAAAATGTAAAGGCATCCGATAAAAGGAAAATCCACATCATTAGTTTACCATATTCTACCGCCCAGGGAGAACGGCCACCATTCCATGGCCCGGTTTTAACTTGATCTAATTGTGATACTGAATTCATTTGGAAAAAGTATAATAGTTTGTTAACAAATTTAACGGTTCAAAAGTAAAAAAACATAAAGATATATCCACAATATATCTATAAAATGCCAAAAAATAGATGCAATTTCCATTCTGTATTCCTTTTTGGCTAAAGGAATATTTTTGTAACTACCAGCTAACGCATTGAATATAAGCCCAACACCAGCAATAATATGGAATAAATGCAGCCCCGAAACGATATAAATAAACGATATAGCTGCATTATTATTTACCAAGGTAGCACCAGTTTTTACTAAATTACCCCAAGCTGAGAATTGAATAAACCCAAAAACTACAGCTAAAATAACAGATAACCATAGCATAACACGCTGTGTCTTAAAATTGGATTTCCTTAGGCATCGAGACGCAATCATAAGCGTTATACTGCTCGCAATAATTACGAATGTGCTATAAATAAAAGCATCAGGCAACACTAAACCATGACCCTTACCTTTAGATGCTACAAATACAAGATAATAACTTGTAAAACCACCAAACATGATTGTTGATGATACTACAAATAACCATACTATAAACTTTCTTGGTCTTGGATCAAATATATCTTGCTTATTTTCCATTGTTAAACTCATAATTATTTTATAATAAAATCAAACAGTAAAACCAACTGTACGGCTGGTAAGTAAAAAAACGAGCAAAACATTAATTTTCTGGCATCTGCCAGTTGTTTATTTATTAATAATTTAAAGGCCAACCAACAAAAAATTACACCTGCTATAATTGAAACACCAGCAATATAATAACCGCCGAAACCATAAAAGGTTGGCAGTAAACTTACCGGGATTAATATTATCGTTGTGGCAAATATTACAATGGCCGATATTCTATCTCTGTTTTTAGTTGGTAACAATCTGAAACCAGCTTTCTTATAGTCATCATCCAAAACCCAAGCGATTGCCCAAAAATGAGGGAACTGCCATACAAATTGAATCAAAAACAAAATAAATGCGATCCCGTCAATCTTTCCATGTGCTGCAACATATCCAATAAGTGGTGGCAAAGCGCCCGGAATTGCACCAACAAATACTGCTATTGGCGATTTTCGCTTTAGTGGTGTATAAGCAAATGCATAGAGAAATATTGAAAATACAGACAATAGACCTGTTTCTACATTTAGTTTTCCCAATAGAAAAGTACCCAAAATACCCATTACTAATCCAGAAACTAATCCCTGTCCAGTAGTCATGTGCCCAGCAGGCATTGGTCGATCTTTTGTTCGAGTCATCAATTTATCCAAATCGACCTCAATAACCTCATTAAAACAATTGGCAGCAGACGTAACCAAAAAGCCACCTGCAATTAAAATAAGCCAATTTAACCAATTAATACCAGGAACTACACCATCAACTTTAACCTGCGATCCTATTAAAAATGTAATCGACGCAGAAAAAACGACTAAAAATGTTAATCTAAATTTTATGAGTTTCGAGAAATCTGAAAAAAACTGCTTCAATTCCTTAATATATTATTGCTTATATGTTCTTGTTCTATACACCAACAAGTACAAATAAAATTGTAAACTAAATAAAACCGATGAGAACAAAATATGCAAGGCCTGCGCCATTGGTGGTAACGACATGTAAGCTAAAGCAATTCCTGTAACCAATTGGATAAGCAACGTTGCAATAATATACTTAGCTGTAACCAAAGGTTCTGCCTTCCCACTAAATCGATCTATAACCATTTTGTACACTATCGCATTACAAACAATCACCAAAATGGCAAAATCGCGGTGATAATGAAAAATACTGCCAACCTTATCTACCCACGTCTCTCTGCCTGGCAAAGCAAGTGATTTAGAAATCAAATCTACGCCTTCTCTTACCTCTGTGCCTAATATAATCTGAATAACGCTTACTACTAATGTAAAAAACAAAAACCCCTTTAACCATGAAATCCTATACATTATTACCGACCGTTCTTTATGCAGTTGTTTTGCATAACTGTATGTATAAATGGATATTGATAAAATTAGCAGGGCCAAAAGCATGTGCACGGTTACAATCCATTGCATTAAGTTGGTAGAAACTACTATCGATCCCAACCAAGCTTGATAACCAACCAAAAATATATTAAGTATGCTTAATACAATAATCCGTTTAGCAGTTTTTCGATACGCGAAAGAGTAAACAGCTGTTAGTAATAAGAAAAGTCCTGTGGCTACACCAAACAAACGGTTAATGTATTCAGTCCAAGTTTTGGCTACATTAAATTCCTCTGGTAACGTGATGGTTTTATCATGTCTTACACTATCTGCCAAATCCAATTTACCCATACTTTCAAGGTATTTTGCGAATTTCTCGTTCTTTTTCAGTCTGCCTTCTACATACTTTTCCTTGTAATCAGCAGGCAATTGCGATAATCTCGTAGGTGGAATATATTGATCAAAACATTTTGGCCAATCTGGGCAACCCATTCCAGAACCGGTACTACGTACTATGCCACCAGCCAATATAACCAATAGCGTTACCACTATCGTTATAAGGTTGATTTTTATAAAACGTTGTTCTGAAATCTTAATCATTATATTATCTAAGAGAAAAGGGGCATCTGGATAAGCAGAAACTTAATCAGATACCCCTTAAATATGATTATAAGTTTATATTATTAAACTTTATCTACTATAACCGGATTAGCTGCTTCCCACTCTAACTGAATACGTTCAGCTTCTGGGTTTCCTTCAAAATCGTGAGGCAAATTAGAGCTCATTGTTTGAGAGAAAGGCACAGTTTGAGGTATAAAATCTCCTTCATCGCCTGGCTTGCTATAATCGTAAGGCCAACGGTAAACTGTTGGAATTTCGCCAGGCCAGTTGCCGTGTAAATGTTCTACTGGAGCAGTCCATTCTAAAGTGTTTGCTTCCCAAGGATTTTGAGTAGCTATTTTACCTCTAAAGATTGAATAGAAAAAGTTAAATAAGAACGCCACTTGTGCGAGGGCAGCAACGATGGCAGACCAAGTTACAAATACATTCACTGTTAACCACTTCTTCATAAATTCAAACTCAGTAAATGCATAATAACGACGTGGAACACCATCTAGACCCAAAAAGTGTAAAGGGAAAAATACCAAATACGCAGCAACGAAAGTTAACCAAAAATGAAGGTAACCTAATTTAGGATTCATCATTCTACCAAACATTTTAGGGAACCAATGATAAACCCCAGCAAGCATACCAAAGATAGCTGCAGAACCCATTACTAAGTGAAAGTGAGCAACTACGAAATATGTATCGTGAAGCGTAATATCTAATGATGCGTTACCCAACCAAATTCCAGTTAAACCGCCAGAGATGAAGAATGACACTAAACCAATTGCAAATAACATTGCCGGTGTAAACCTAATATTTCCACGCCATAATGTGGCAAGCCAGTTAAAGGTCTTTACCGCGGAAGGTACGGCAATAATCAACGTCGTGACCATAAACACACCACCAAGTAGCGGATTCATTCCTGTTACAAACATGTGGTGACCCCACACTAAAAATGATAGTACCGTAATACCAATTAATGAATAAACCATTGCATGGTAACCAAAGATTGGCTTGCGAGAATTAACAGCCATAACCTCTGATGCGATACCCATTGCTGGCATAATTACAATGTAAACCTCAGGGTGACCTAAGAACCAGAATAAGTGTTGCCATAAAATTGGAGATCCACCTTCATTTGGTAATATAGTAGTTCCCATTACGATATCTGACAAATAGAAACTTGTTCCGAAACTTCTATCAAATATTAATAACACCACGCCAGCAACTAATACTGGAAAGGAAAGGATACCCAAAATAGCAGTTAAGAAAAACGCCCAAATTGTTAATGGCATTTTCCAAAGATCCATACCTTTTGTACGCATATTCAAAATGGTACTCACGTAATTGATACCACCCATTAACGATGATGCTACAAATAGCACCATACTAATTAACCACATGGTCATACCCAAACCCGAACCTGGAATTGCTTGTGGCAGTGCAGATAAAGGCGGATAAACTGTCCAACCTGCTGATGCCGGCCCTGTTTGTATGAAGAACGAAGCCATCATAATGGAACAAGCAGTAAAGAAGAACCAATAAGAAAGCATATTCAGAAATGGAGATGCCATATCTCGTGCCCCAATTTGCAGCGGGATTAAGAGATTACTAAAGGTACCACTTAAACCAGCAGTTAGTACAAAGAATACCATTATTGTACCATGAATGGTAACTAATGCAAGGTAAAAATCGGACTTTATTCGACCACCTTCAGCCCATTTACCTAAAAATGTTTCTAAAAATGGAAAGCTTTTATCAGGCCATGCCAGTTGGATACGAAATAAAATAGATAAAAACATCGCAATTACAGCCATGATAATACCTGTTATCAAAAACTGTTTTGCAATCATTTTATGATCCATACTGAAGATATACTTCGAAATCAAAGTCTCCTTATGGTGCCCGTGATCAGCGTGATCGTGATTGTGTTCGTCGTTTAATACTAATGTTGACATAATTTTTTTGCGCTCTTCAGGTATATTATTTATTTAAAGCTAATGTTTTGTTTTTAACAGCAGCAGAGTCTGCCTTTGTCGAATCTCCCTTTACTGAAGGAGCGGGAGCCAAAACAGGCATATTAAATTCTTTTCTCAAATCATCATTCAAGTATGGTTTTTGCTTAGCCAACCAATCTTTATATTCACTTTCACTTACCACCCTAACATCTTTTTGCATATTGTAGTGGCCACCACCACAAATTTTTGCACAATAGAAAAGAAATTTAAAAGTTGGGTCGTTAAGTTTTTCCTGCATCTGTTTAGTTGTTTCTGTAGGCGTAAACTCAAAAATAGTTTGCATACCTGGCACTGTATTCAACTGTACCCTAAATTGAGGCATATAAAAACTGTGAATTACATCTTTACTATTCAAGATTAATTTAATAGGCTTACCAACTGGAATAACCATTTCATCTGCCATTTGATCATCACGAGAATTTATATCTGTAAAATCAATACCTAGCAAATTTGATGTAGTAGTTAATTTATAATTCTTTTTACCAACAATTCCATCAGCTCCTGGATAACGAATCGACCACTTAAACTGCTCAGAAGTTACCTCGATTTGGATGGGTTTATTATTTGGATCCACTGTTTTGTAAAAAATAGAACGCCACGTTAAAAAGCCCATTAAAACCAAAATAGTTAAAACTAAAGCCGGTACAATTGTCCAAATTTTCTCGATTGTATTATTATGCGGGTAATAGTAAGCTTTACGCTTAGGCGAATATTTATAAATGTATGCGAAACCGAATAATAAGATATGCGTTATCACCATTACAATTGTGGTAAGAATCAACGTAATGTTAAACATTGTATCGATACGTTTCCCGTGCTCTGATGAAGCCGCTGGCAAAATCATCGCTCCATGAACTGTGTATTCCCAATATAACGCATACAAACCAATTATCAGGGCAAACGCAAACAGCATAGCATTTATCTTATCCCAATTTATACCTAAGGTTTTCCCTTGTGCTTCTTGGCTCAATTCATAAACCTTTAAGGCCCTGCCAATAATGCTTATGAATAAACAAACGGCTAAAAAAATCAGCCCGTAAAATATTACTGATTTGTAAACCTCGCCCATATCCACAGGCTTTGGACCCGCCGGCATTGCCGCTGCTGCTGCACTTTGTGCAAATGCGCTAGTGTTCGCAAAAACAATTAGTAAAACTGCTAATGCTGCGGTCGTCTTATTCGTGATAAACTTTTTTAAACTCATTTCTTTAAAAGTAGTACGTTGTACTTCTACAATAATAATTAAATATTTGCCCTTAAAAAATCACCTATTAAAGTTGATGATGCAAACTTTCTTGCAATAATGGATGATTTTTAGCGATAAGTGACTTTTTACTAAGTGCTGTTAATACCGTGAAGGTAAACAATCCTACAAATCCTACAGCAGTACCTATCTCAATAACACCAAATCCATTTTCTCCTGCTTGCACAGCTCCTGGCATAATCATTTGGTAATAATCAACCCAATGCCCAACTAAAACGATGATACAAACAATTAGCAATTTCGAATCGCCTCTTTTATTATCTCTATCCATTAGCAACAATACTGGTGCTAAGAAATTCATTAATAAATTTAAGAAAAACCAAAACTTGTAATATTCGAATCTCTTCGCAAAATATACGGTTTCTTCAGGAATGTTTGCATAATAGATTAATAAAAACTGTGCAAACCAAACATAAGTCCAGAATATGGAGAAACCAAATATAAACTGGCCTAAGTTATGAAGATGACTATCGTTTACCCATTTCATATACCCTGCTCTTCTCAATAAGATAAGCATTACCGCGATAATGGCTAAGCTGCTTACCCACATTGCCGCAAAGTTATACCAACCAAACATTGTAGAAAACCAATGCGCTTCTAAAGACATCACCGCATCAAAAGCAAATATTGGCGTTGTAAAACCATAAATTACTAAGAAAACACAAGCAATTTTAAAACTTCTCCTGTGCGAATTCAATCCACCGGCTAAATCTTCATTGTAAGAAAGTTTAGCAAACATCATCGAAAAGATGCTGTATAAACCCAAAAACAACACCATACGACCCATAAAGAATGGTACGTTTAAAAAGGCTGATTTGTTAGCGATAATCGAATCATAATTCGGACTTTTTATATCTGTAATGCCATCTGCATGCCAGTGATGATATAAATTGTGAGAATAAAGACCGGCTGAAATAATAACGATAAGTATTATTGAAGCAATAGGCAAGGTTTTTGCCATCGCTTGCGGTACTCTAAGAATTGATGCTGACCAACCTGCCTGTGCAACATACTGAATGGCTAGGAAAAATGTACCTGACATACAAACGCATGCAAAGTAGTAGGCCATAAGTAACAAGTTAGCAAAAGTACGCTCGTGAAGACCACTTAGAAAGCCATAAGCGATAGCGGCGACACCCAAAACGATGCCTACAATGCTTAAAGTTTTTGCTTTACCAGTAAACTCAAACTGTTCACTAAAATTAATATTGTGAGTTCCCATTTATATTATGCTTTACTATTGTCCTTTTTGTAATTCTTGTACATACATCACTACTTTCCAACGATCTGTTGGTGTAATTTGCGAGGCATGCGAACCCATGTTATTTAATCCGTAAGTTATAGTGTGGTAAATTTTACCTGCAGTAAGATCTTTCATGTTACCACCTCTAGATGAACTACCTTCGTGGTACGACGGCACTCCACTAAATTTCTCTATCTGCACCAGATGACCTTGACCATTTCCTTTATCACCATGGCAAGGGCTACAAAACACAGTATATAAATGCTTGCCTTCTGCCAAATTCGTTGTATCAACAGGTAATGGATTAACCATTGTTGCACCTGCAGCTACATAACCCTCTTGGTTATTAGGAAATTCATCATATTCTTTAAAACCTACTGGCTTTGTGTTTGCTGGTGGCGTTTGAGCTGCCTGTCCTTTAAAACTAGATAAATATTTATTAGTCGTATCAACCGGTTGATCAGGATTTAAAGCAATCGGATCATACATATTCCTTGCATATTCTAAGCCTGTACTGCGTTTATCTTTACAAGCCGAAAACGTAGCCACAAATGCAAAAGCTACAAACACGGCATAAACAAATTTATTCTTATTCATAGCTAATGTACTTCCTTTCATTATATTTTACTTCTAAAGCACCAGCACCTTTTAACAGACTGTCAATTTCTAGGTGTGCTACATTTTCTTTAGCATCAATTGCAATTACAAAACGATCGTTTGTAGCTCGTAAATCCATTACTCTCGGCGCTCTGCCCGGAAATAAATGTGTTGATGCGTAATAAGTTAAAACCATCCCGAAAGCACAGAACAACACTGTAAGTTCGAACATAATTGGAATAAAATCTGGAAATGCGAACGATGGCTTACCACCAATATTTACTTTCCAATCAATTACTGCACAGAAATAAATTAAAGCAAAGGCCGCGCATGTTCCTGTAATGCCAAAGCAGAAAGCAGCGATATCAATTCTTGACCTTTTAATGCCCAATTTGGCTTCTATTCCGTGTATTGGCATTGGTGTATATACATCAAAAATACTGATGTTATTTTCCTGAAGTTTATCAATGCCATGCATCATTTCATCAGGATCGCCAAAACTGCCTAAAATATATTTAATATTACTCATTGTTATAGTTTTGCGTAATCTTCTTGTTTAACACTATCGAATTTCTCTAAAGATTCAATGTACTCAGCCACATATTCTTTGTTTTCGTGTCCAGATTTAATCTGTTGCATCTTAGCCTGCTCACTCGAAGTCTTTAATAATAATTTAACCTCTGCAATTGCAATAGAAGGTAAAACCCTTAAGAATAATAAGAATAAGGTAAAGAAAAGGCCAATTGAACCTACGAATACACTTACATCTACCCAAGTAGGATAAAACATTGCCCAACTTGAAGGTAAATAATCTCTGTGTAATGAAAGTACGATAATAACGAAACGCTCGAACCACATACCAATGTTCACTACTATAGATAGACACCAAGACAGACGGATATTCGTTCTAATCTTTTTAAACCACATTAATTGGGTCATTAGCACGTTACAACCGTACATCATACAGCCTGCCCACCAATAAGGACCTATAAATCTGTTTAAGAAAGTATATTGCTCATATTCTGAACCAGAATACCATGCAATGAAGAATTCAGTTAAATAAGCTACACCTACAATCGACCCCGTTAAAAGGATGATCTTATTCATCGATTCTATATGAAACATGGTGATGTAATTCTCTAAACCTAAAACTTTTCTAGCTACCAATAATAATGTTTGTACCATTGCGAAACCAGAGAAGATTGCTCCAGCCACAAAGTAAGGAGGGAAGATTGTAGTGTGCCATCCTGGAATTACTGATGTTGCAAAGTCCATAGATACAATAGTGTGTACCGATAATACTAATGGCGTTGCAATACCTGCTAAAATTAAAGATACAGCTTCGAAACGTTGCCAAGTCTTAACACTACCTGTCCAACCGAAAGAGAAGATCGTATAAATTTTCTTGCGCATTCCAGTTGCTCTATCGCGAATTGTTGCAATATCTGGCAATAAACCTGTGTACCAGAATAGTAACGATACCGAGAAATAAGTCGAGATTGCAAACATATCCCAAACCAATGGAGAGTTAAAGTTTACCCAAAGTGATCCAAATTGATTTGGCAATGGTAAAACCCAATATGCTAACCAAGGGCGACCCATGTGAGAAACAACGTAAGTAGCTGCACAAATTACAGCAAAAATTGTCATTGCTTCTGCAGAGCGGTTAATTGAGTTACGCCAATTTTGACGGAAGAGCAATAGTACTGCTGAAATTAATGTTCCAGCGTGACCGATACCTACCCACCAAACGAAACCCGTAATGTCCCACGCCCATCCAACTGTTTTATTTAATCCCCAAGCCCCAATACCTGTCCAAAAAGTATAGCTTACCGCACATACCCAAAGTAAAGCACCTAATGAGGCAAAAGTGAAACCAATCCACCAAGCTTTGTTTGGCTTGTTTTCTACTGGGCCCAAAATATCATCCGTAATTTTTGCATACGTAATGTTATCGCCCGTAATTAATGGTTCTCTAAGTATTGATTCGTTATGTCCTGACATAATTTATTATCTATTCTTAATACTAAGCTTCTGCTGCTTGTATGGTTGTATCTATGTTTCTAATTTTTGTCATGTAGCCAATACCTGGTTTAACATTGATTTCTTCTAACACGTAATAAATACGTTCAGATTTTAAAGCAATGGAAACTTCAGATTTAGGATCGTTTGAATCACCAAATATGATAGCATTTGCTGGGCAAGCTTGTTGACAAGCCATTGTGATATCCCCATCTTTCAATGGGCGTTTTTCAATTTTAGCTTTTAATTTCCCTGCTTGGATACGCTGAATACACATTGAACATTTCTCCATTACTCCACGAGAACGTGTTGTAACATCAGGATTAAGTACCAATTGGGTAAACTCGTTATTTAAGTAGTTATCGAAACGAGAATCGTTCCAGTAATTGAACCAGTTGAAACGGCGAACTTTATACGGACAGTTATTTGCACAATATCTTGTACCTACACAACGGTTATAAGCCATGTGGTTTAAACCATCTGATGAGTGAACGGTAGCCAAAACAGGACAAACAGTTTCGCAAGGTGCATGATCACAATGTTGACATAACATTGGCTGATACACAACAGAAACGTTATCGAAATTTTCTAAGTGATCAATCTGTCTCTCTTTTGTAACCTCTTTTCCGTTATCGTCATAACTGTAATAACGATCGATACGGATCCAGTGCATTTCACGGCGGCGACGAACTTCGTCTCTACCAACAACTGGCACATTATTTTCTACGTTACAAGCTACCACACAAGCACCACATCCGGTACAAGCATTTAAATCGATAGCCATAACCCAGTTATTACCTAACTTAACATAATCAGGCCAAAGGTCATTCTCTGCGTATTCTTTTTTCTTCTCTTCACTGTTTCCAGTTCCGGCCGCAGGATTTTTTAAATAATCCTTAAAGGAAGCTTCGCGGATAATATTACGTCCTTCAATTGAATGATGCGTTTGAGTTTGTGCAAGTTCATGGTGACCACCAGTAGCTGTTATCGTAACTGTACCCGCATATTGCAACGTACCATTTACAAAACTCGCTAACGGATATGCATTCTGACCTACGCTATTGCCTGCTTTACCAGCCTTTGTACGTCCATAACCTACAGCTATTGATGCTGTTCCTTGTGCCTGACCCGGTTGAATTAAAACCGGTAAATCAATTGAGTAACCATTTGATCCTTTAACATTAACAACATCAAATTCTGATACTTTTAAAGACTCAGCTGTTTTGTGAGATAGTGCAACGTAATTGTCCCAAGTTACTTTGGTAACCGGATCTGGCAATTCTTGCATAAATGCGTTATTGCCATGCTTACCATCACGTATGCCTATACTTTCGTATAACTGAACTTGAATATCTTTATTTAATGCTTTACTATTATTTAAAATGGTAGTTGTTACGCTATCTAAAGCTAAACTAAAGTTATAAGCAACAGCAGTTTTTGCAGGTAAATTAACAATACCTTTTTCCAAAACATCTTCCCAAGTTAGGCTTAACGAAGGTAAAACCTTAGCTTCCCAAGCACTGCGAACATATTTATAATACGATTTTTCTGGTGCATCAGCCCATGTTAACAAGCTCTCTTCAGCCTGACGACTGTTGAAAACCGGATTAATTGTTGGCTGAACGATGGAGATAGTACCTTCGTAAGCACTAGCATCACCCCAAGATTCTAAATAGTTATGGTCGATTGCAATTGCATCACATAGTGATGCCGTTTCATCTGAACGATCTGAAAACGAAATTTTTGAAGGCACTTTTGCTAATGCATCTGTAAATTTCTTAGTATCGATAGAATCGTAAACCGGGTTGCTATTTAAAAATAACACTGCACCAACTTCCCCACGATTCATTTCGGCAATTAACTCAGCAAATTCTGCATCGTTTCCACCGAATAAATTACATGGATTATCTAAATCGATTGTTGACCCGTAACTTCCTATTGCAACATTTATAGCGTTTACTAAAATTTGAGTAGAAACATCGTTAGAACCACAAACTACAAGGCCTTTACCTTTACTTTGCGTCAGTTCTTTTGCAGCTAATTTAATAACCTTATCGGCCATTGCATTACTACCCAATGTACCACCAGCTAAAGACTGACCAGTAATTGCGTTGTATAATGCGATTAAAGCAGGTCCTTCTTCTGATAATTTTATTGGCACGCGTGTATCTGCGTTAGTACCTGTTACGCTCATTCCACTTTCAAATTGAATGTGGCGACTCATTTTCTTATTTTCTAACGATTTATAGTTACGATTAGAAGTATATTGAGAAATGAACGATTCTCCATTAATCCAAGTTCCTAAGAAATCAGCTCCGAAACTTAAAATAAAATCAGCCTTATCAAAATTGTATTTAGGTAATACTGCTTTACCAAAGCTATTTTTATTTGCTTGAATAATACCAGTGTAAGAAACGGCATCATACTGCACCAATTTAGCTGCTGGATATTTTACAATAAAATCTGCAATTACTGCTTTAGTAGAAGGGCTATTTATCGTAGAAGAAACAATGGCAATTTTTTTGCCCGAGCTTTGCGCACTTGTTAAAGCTTGCTTAACAAAAGCATCAACCTTTGCCCAAGTTGTTTCTTCGTTTTTAAGAACAGGTGATCTTAATTTAGAAACATCGTATAAATCCAATACCGAAGCTTGAGTTCTTGCATCAGTACCTCTATTAAACGCACCTGCATTAGGATTTACCTCAATTTTAATTGGCCTACCCTCTCTAGTTTTAACCAAAATACTCTGGCCGTTATAGCTAGAAGTATAATAATTAGGAATCCCTGGTGTAACCTCTTCAGGTTTTATCAGGTAAGGGATTGATTTATGAATAGGTGCAGTTTGACATGCTGCTAACGTTACAGCACCTAAGCCAAAACCTAACGCCTTTAAAAAGTCGCGGCGTGGAGTTACGGTACTTAACCCTGCTTCATTTAAAACATCTTCTATTGGAAGTGGCTCGGCGAATTCGTTTTTGCTGTTTTCAACAAAATCGGGGGTATTTTTATACTCCTCTAGGCCTTTCCAGTATTTTTTGTTGCTTTCCATTTAAGCTATATTACTGTTTATCGAACGTTCTTAAAAAATTCTAATCTATTAATAGTGGCACTTACCACACTCTAAACCACCCAATAAAGCTGGGGTAATTTTTTCTCCTTTTTTGATTTTCTCGTGTGCTTCAATCACTTTAGTGTAGAAAGCATTGTCTTTCTGTCCTGAGATATCAGTTTCTTTATGGCAGTTGATACACCATTTCATGGTTAGCGGAGAATATTGATAAATTTCTTCCATTGTATTAACCGGACCATGACAAGCATAACAAACTGGTTCGTTTGGCTGCAAGCCTTTAGCCTTACGAATCGCATCTGCAGCTACAACAACGTGTTGCGAGTGATTAAAGTAGGCAAAATCTGGCAAGTTGTGCACACGCACCCACTCCATTGGCTTTTGCTGATTTGGATCGTATTTCTGAGTTTCAGGATCGTAACCCAATGCATTGTAAATCTTTTGAATTTCTGGAGAAATTTGACCATCATATTTATCTCTTGCCTGAACTGCTTTATGGCAATTCATACAAACATTTAATGATGGAATTGTAGCATTTTTCGATTTGAAAGCACCATTGTGGCAATATTGACAATCGATTTGGTTTATACCAGCATGAAGCTCGTGTGAAAACTTAATCGGCTGAACAGGTTGGTAACCTGTGTGTACACCTGTATTCCACATGCCCATCCATCCCCAAGAACCTAAAGCAATTGCAATACATAAAACAAAGAACAATACAAATTTCTTGTTGCGGAACATTTTACGAACACCCACGCTAAGTGGCATATCATCTTCTGTTTCTATACCTTGTTTTTGTAAGATTAAACGCTCTAACAATTTACCAGCACGAGCCAAAATAACTAATATTACGATGGCAACTAAAATGATACCAATAATACCAGCTATAGATAAACCAGAAACGGTATCATCTTGTACAGGCGCAGCTCCGCCGGCAGCAGCAACTGGTTTAGGCTCGCCTTCTTTGATGTATGCTAAAATACTTTTAACCTTTCCTTCGTCCAATTCAGGAAACGAAGTCATGGCAATTTTACCATTCTCGTTGTAAAGTTTAACAGCCGCAGGATCTCCTGAAGCAACCAGCCCTTGCGAATTTGGAATCCATTTTAATAGGAAGGCCTCAGGGTGACGATCGCTCACGCCAGTTAATGCCGGACCAATCAATTTTGCATCCAATGCGTGGCATGATGAACATTTAGCCTTGAAAAGCGTTCTACCTTCTTTAGCATCCTGCGCACTAACGGTAGAAACCGCCAATACAGAAATTGCTGTAAAAAGGAATAACGAATTCCGAACACTTTTTAAAATCATCGAGATATCTCTCATAATGAACACTTTATACTTATTTAAATTACTTTATATCATTAATTGATGGTTAAACCTTAGTCCTTCCACCAAAACGTTAACAAAAGTATAACTTATTAATAAATCCGCTGACAAAATAGTGACTTCAATTACAATTTATAATCATTCTAAACAAATGTGTTTAAAGTCACAAAAACCTACATTATGACACCAACAAGGGAATTCTACTTTTATGCTGATATTTTTTTTTAGACTTTTATTTTAAGTGAAAATCATTTATTGTTTTAAAATCCACGCAAACATTAGCGGAGCAACAATTGTAGCATCACTTTCTACAATAAACTTTGGCGTGTTAATATCCAATTTACCCCAAGTAATTTTCTCATTTGGCACCGCGCCAGAGTATGAGCCATACGAAGTTGTAGAATCTGATATCTGACAGAAGTAACTCCAGAACGGAATGTTTTCCATTTCCATATCCTGATATAGCATTGGTACTACACAAATTGGAAAATCGCCGGCAATACCGCCGCCAATTTGGAAAAAACCAATCCCTTTACCAGCACTGTTTGCAATGTACCAATCTGCCAACCAGCCCATATATTCAATACCGCCCTTAACTGTAGTCGCGGTTAATTCTTTTTTCATCACATAAGATGCAAAAATATTACCCATTGTAGAGTCTTCCCATCCTGGCACAACAATTGGCAAATTCTTTTCTGCAGCTGCAAGCATCCAAGAATTTTTCGGATCAATTTCATAATACTGTTCCAAATCTCCACTCAAAAGCATTTTATACATAAACTCATGCGGAAAATAGCGTTCGCCCGCAGCTTCGGCATCCATCCATATTTTCTGTATGTGTTTTTGTAAACGGCGAAAAGCCTCCTCTTCAGGAATACAGGTATCGGTAACACGATTGTAATGGTTTTCTAATAAATCCCATTCATCCTGCGGACTCAAATCGCGGTAATTTGGCACACGCTTGTAGTGAGAATGTGCAACCAAATTCATAATGTCTTCTTCTAAATTTGCACCTGTACAAGAAATGATAGAAACTTTATCTTGACGAATCATTTCTGCTAATGAAATCCCTAACTCGGCGGTACTCATTGCCCCAGCAAGGGTAATCATCATTTTTCCGCCTTCATCTAAATGTGTTTCGTAACCTTTAGCTGCATCCATCATCGCTGCTGCATTAAAATGGAGGTAATTACGCTCCATAAATTGAGATATTGGTCCTCTAGTATTGCTCATGCTTTATTGTATAATTTGTGGCAAAAATACCATTATTTGCGCAATAGAAAAATTGTTCGGCTAGCAAATTCGATAAGGAACGATATAATTGAATTATTTGGGCGTTCGGGCGGGCTTTACGTTACCTGCCTACCGCAGGCAGGCAATCTTTTTGTACTGAAAAAGTACAAAAAGGATTTTCACTTCAATCCTTAACGCAAAACCTAAAGCCTATACAACTATAAAGCAAAAATCCTTTTCTTTGCACTATGAAAAAATTATGCGCACTTGTTTTTTTAATACTTATTTCTCTATCAGGCGCTGCCCAAATGAAGCTAATTAAAAAGTTGTTATCAAACGAAAAAGATACCTTACGCAAAGCAAGTTTTTTACCCATCCCCTCTTTTGGATATGCACAAGAAACTGGCCTTCAATTTGGAGTTGGTGCTATTTTAGGTTTCTATGCTGATCGGCTAGACACTACAAACCGTCCATCATCTGTTACTTTAAACCTTAATTACTCTACTAAAAAAGCGTATAATTTAAGTTCGTTTATTGATGTTTGGGGCAAAGGAAATAAATTGCATTACCAAGGTGAATTTCGCTTCAAAAAACTACCTTTTAACTTCTACGGTATCGGAAACAATACCCACGAAAAAGATGAAGACAAACTGGTGCAGCAACAATTTAAGGTTTTATTACAAACCGAAAAGCAATTATTGCCGAACGCTTACACGGGTTTTTCTTTAGGTTTTGAAAATTATAAATATACCGATTTGGTAGCCGACGGTATTTTTAGTAAAAATCAATATTACAACAACAATACCGGAAGCGTTTTATATTTGGGCATTTCGCAAAGTTACGATAGCCGAAATAATAATAATTACACCACCAAAGGATTTTTTATTAGAGGAACTTACCAATACGCGCCATCAATTTTTAAATCAAGTGATTTTACTGGTAGTCAATTTAAAATTGATACCCGTAATTTTTGGAAGCTAAATGCACAATTTGCATTTGGTGTGCAAGGTTTATATAACTCGGTTATAGGGAAAAACACACCCGTTTACTTACTCCCACAAATGGGTAATGATGAGATGATGCGTGGCTATTACGGCGGTAGATATAGAGATAAGCATTTACTCGCTTTTCAAGCTGAATTAAGGTATCGCTTAAGTAGTAGATTTGGCGCTACTGCATTTGGTGGCACAGGAACAGTTTGGGGAGTTGATGATTTTTCTGCAAAAACTTTTAAACCAAATTATGGTGCTGGTTTAAGGTATTTCTTCGATCCGGAGAAAGGAATAAGTGTACGTTTAGATTATGGTATTGGCGAGAAGAAAGTAAATGAAAAACGACAAAGTGGGTTTTACATCAGTATAGCTGAAGCTTTTTAAAAACAAAAACACATCTTTCATTATTAAAGAACAATATATTTCATTAGCAATGAATAATATCTTCCATTTAAAATAAAAGTATTACATTTGTGGTATCAGTATAAAAATATATGATATTACAAAGCCAATTAGCAGAGATATTGGATGCTCAGTATTTAACCTTTACAAATAAAAAACTTGGACAAAAGAGAGAGAAATTAGCAAAATTAAAGCTAGTAATTAACTTTGCATTGATTATAACAGGCGTAAGAAGGTGCGGAAAGACCACACTACTTTATCAGCTTTTAAATGAAAACCTAAGTCATGTACTTTTTCTAAATTTTGAAGATACGCGTTTGGTCAATTTTGAAAATGATGATTTTGTTAGACTTATTGCGGAAATAAAAGCCAGAAGCATCACAACTTTATTTTTTGATGAAATACAATTGATGCCAAATTGGGAACTATTTGTTAGGCAGTTATTGGATGATGATTACAAAGTTGTAATTACGGGCTCTAACGCTACGCTATTGAGTACAGAGTTGGGCACAAAACTTACTGGCAGGCATTTATCTACAGAATTATTTCCGTTTTCTTACCAAGAATTTTTAGCATTTAAAACCCTCGAAAACACGGCAGATAGCTTACAACTCTACCTAAAGCAGGGTGGTTTTCCAGAATATTTAAAAACTGGTGATGGCATGATACTTAACCAACTTTTAGATGATATTTTAAATAGAGATATTGCTGTTAGGTATAATGTGAGAGACGTATCTACTTTAAAAAAACTAGCAACTTATCTAATATCGAATATAGGGAAGCCAGTTTCGGGCAACAAGTTAAAAGAAGTATTTGGCATCAAATCTACCACCACCATTTTAGAGTACTTTTCTTACCTTGAAAACACTTACGTTATACAATTTGTATCCAAATTTAGTTATTCAATAAAAACCCAAATCCGTAATCCGAAAAAGGTTTACACGATAGATTTAGGCCTTTTTACCGAAAACTCTATCGTTTTTTCTGATGAAAATGGTAGGCGTTTAGAAAACTTAGTTTACCTATACTTAAGGACAAACTATAGCGAAATTTATTACTTCGCAGAGAAAAAAGAATGTGATTTTGTGGTTATGCAAAAGGGTAAAGTTGTAGAACTTTTGCAAGTTTGTTATGAACTAAACGCAGAGAATATGGAAAGAGAAATAGCTGGACTTACCGAAGCAATGGATTTTTTCGATTTAAAAGAAGCCAAAATAATAAGCTTTAATCAAAAAGAAATTTTTAATAAAGATGGAAAAATAATTAATGTTATACCAGCTAATGAGTTTATTGTAAGTTGAGAAACTATAATGCTAATAACCCAACAAAGAAAAAATGCCAAGTCGAATATTGACTTGGCAGAAGGACTTTTAAACTAAACTCTAAATATAATGCTATTTTACTCGATTGATTTTCAATAATTTACAGCTATTTACTGCTAGAAACATTTTCTATATCCTTTGCACTTAGCTTTTCTTCCTTTACCAGAAACGATAAAAGGCTTGCGGGAGAACTATCAAAATAGCCAGTAAACAACTTAGAAAAAGTAGTTTTTGCATACTGCTCTTTGCTTATGGCAGGAAAATATTCGTAGGTTTTTCCGTAAGCATTGTAGTTGACGTAACCTTTCTTTTCCAATAACCTAACTATTGATGAAATGGTATTGTAAGGTGGCTTTGTCTCTTCATCCAAAGCATCGATAATATCTTTAACAAAAGCTTTATTAAGTTTCCATAAAACTTGCATTATCCGCTCCTCAGTTTTTGTTAATTCTCCCATAAACCAAATGCATAACTTATTTTTCAGTTTCACAACGTACATTTACGTTATACAACTTAAAAAACAGTCCATAAATCACAAATTACTGATAGTCAATTAATTAATTATTTTACAAGGTAAACAATCGATATAGATTGGCGTAATAAACAAGAATAAGTTGCTCAAATGAGCAGTTTCAATAGTTTACTTTGTTTTTAAACCCGATGGATGCGGAAAGTCACCATTTTTCATGGTGCTTGGAGAAACAGCCTTAGGCGGTCACCTAGTCGTGTGGCGCCAAATGACGGTTACATCTTGCGTCTTTCCCACGTAGGTGGGAATCTTAAAGCAATAAACAGGCTTTTCTTTCGCATTAAGATTCCCGTTCTCACGGGAATGACGGTAGCCTTAAGAAATACTGCGAGTAATGACCTATTTACTCAACCCTGCCAGTGCATTTATCGTGAGCGCCACAATTACGGTATTAAAAATAAAAGAGATTAAACTATGCACTAGGTTAAGCCTTCTTATTCGTCGAGAAGATATGTCGACGTCAGATACTTGAAAAGTCATCCCGATTACGAACGAAAAGTAAGCAAAATCAATAAAATCAGGATCTTCATCACCGGGGAAGTTTAATCCCCCTCCTTTACTGCTTTTTTTGCCTGCATCGCCATAATACAAATGCGCATAACGCATCGTAAATGTAGTATGAACTAAAAACCAAGATAAAAACATACCAGAAATTGCGATGATTAAATCGGCTGGTTGAATATTCTTATTGATTAAAAGTAGAATTACAACCAATAAACCTGCAAATGTAGAGATAACGACTACTGCGAATATTTCACTTTTAGTTTCATCTTGAACCTGTGCTTTAGCATGAATTTGTGCAATAGAAGTATGGAAAAACAAATACCAATGCAGACAGATTAACGTTAAGCAGAAAGCGTCCCAACCGAACATAATGTGCGTTAGCGTAGCCATATTAATTAACAGCGAAGCTAAATATGCCATTACGCCCGTAATTACACTTAACAATAAGATGTGCAAAGCCGAGAATTTTAATAGGCTTTTTGGTTTTAGGTTCATTATAATCAAATTTTAAGCTTAAAGTGTTCTTTAACCTGTCCTTTTTTAAAAAAAACCAAGCCAATCCAAAATAAATCGATTGTAATGGTAACATCAGGATGGTTTTTTATTTTATTCCAAGCTTCTTTCATGCCTTTGCTCCAGTAAATATCATCAAAAATAAGCAATGTATTTTCTGTAACTTTAGGTAAACAAAGTTTAAAATAATTCAGCGTAGCATCTTTGCGATGATTTCCATCAATGTAAACGAAGTCGAGTTCTTTTTGATCTTGTAGCACCTGCGGAAATATTTCATCGAAATTACCTACATGAAGTTCGATATTATCCAACTCCAAATCTTTAAAATTTTGGTAGGCAACTTTTGCCGTTTCAGGACAACCTTCTATTGTAATAATATCTCCATCGGGAGCAGAAAGAGATAAATACGCTGTTGTTATACCTAAACAAGTACCTAATTCGAGACAGGTTTTCGGTGATGTACTTTTTGCAAAACGATAAATCAATTGTGCCAATCGAGGAGATTTCAATGCATTTTTTGCAATTGCACTTATCTTTTTCGTTTTATTTTTATTGAGGTGAGATCCTGCACCAAGATCAGTAATCGCAATAACGGAATCGTCATTGTAAAGTTTTTTTCGCTGATTCTCGATTTTTTTATATTCTTTTTTATCATTAAAATCGTAAATTACTTCGTCGGCTAACTTATACACAAATGGCGAATGCGTTCCGTGGCGGGTTTTAGCTGTAAAACGATGTTTTAAATAATCTATAGCGAATTGTAATAACATAATAAAACAAAAGTAGTTTAATCACCTTAATTGATGTACATTTTATGGAAAATAACGCTGAAATAAATGCTTTAGTAAAATTGTTAGATGATCCCGATGAAGAGGTTTATCGCCATGTAAAACAAAGGCTGTTTGAATATGGTGGCGAAGTGATTCAATTTCTTGAAAATGCGTGGGAGCAGTCTTTCGACAGCTTATTGCAAGAACGTATAGAAAATATTGTACACCAAATACAATTTCAAAATGTTAAAGAAGACTTAAAACTTTGGTATTTGAGTGGTGCTTTTGATTTAATGCAAGGCGCATTGATTATTAATAGATATCAATATCCTGATTTAGATGAACAAAAAATCATCATTCAGTTGGAAGATATTAAGCGGGAAATTTGGCTAGGTATGCAACAAGAGATGAGTTCTTTAGAAAAAGTAAAGCTCATTAATCATGTTTTGTACAATCAATATGGTTTCGGAGGAAATACCAAAAACCACCTCGACCCACAAAATTCTTATTTGAGCCAAGTTTTAGAAAGTAAAAAAGGGAATCAAATTTCTTTGGCGATAATTTACTCTACCCTTGCGCAAAAGCTAGATTTGCCTGTTTACGGCATCAATTTGCCACAGCATTTTATTTTAGGTTATGTTGATGAAAGTAAACAAGATGGCAACGAAAATGGCGTTTTATTTTACATCAATGCTTTTAACCGCGGAAATATTTTTGGGAAACACGACGTTGATCAGTTTTTACGACAGCTTAACTTACAAGCCATGCCCGAATATTATAAGCCTTGCACAAATACTGATGTAATTAGGAGAGTACTCCGCAATTTAATTTCTGCTTATGAAAATGCAGGGGCAACTGAAAAAGTAAAAGAACTAAATGAGTTGCAGGATGTTATTGCTGATGATTGATCATTAATCTATAATTTAAAACTTATTCTTCATTAACCAAGTTGCCATCAAACCAAACCAATCTACATCACTGGTTTTGTTTTTAAGCCCAAAACCATGTCCGCCAGCTTCATAAAGATAAATATCTGTGTCAACGCCGTATCTTTTAAGTGCTTCGTTCATTAAAATACTATTTTCTACAGGTACAGTTTTATCATCTTTAGCATGTACGAAAAACACTGGAGGGGTATTTTTAGTTACATTTCTATTTGCAGAAAAATAGGTTTTCATTTCATCGCTTGGTGTTTTACCTAAAAGATTATCCATTGTGCCTTCATGCACAAATTCTTTAAAACTAACTACTGGATAAAGCAATACGCCGAAATCAGGACGTAAACTAATTTTTTCTTCGTCCGCAATTTTTAAATCTCCATAATGAGTTAATAAAGTAGCAACCAAATGACCACCTGCAGAGAAGCCTAATATCCCAATTTTATTCTTTTTAATTCCGTATTTCTTAGCGTGTTTTCTGATCAGATAAATGGCTTGTTGCGCATCCTGTAACGGTCCGTAGGTTTTATCAACCATAATTTCATCGTTAGGTAAACGATATTTTAATACAAATGCAGTTATACCAATTTCGTTAAAACGCTTGGCAACATCCAAACCTTCGTGACTAAAAGCTAAACTGCTGTAACCACCACCCGGACAAATTATAACCGCCGTACCATTCGCTTTTTCTTTTGGCGCTTTAAAAACAGTAAGTGTTGGAATAGACACCTTCGTTACACTCAACGTACCATTTGCTCTAGTTACCGTAGTTTCTACATAAGTTGCAGGCGTTGGTTTTGCACCAGGAATTTCCGCTGGATAAATTGGAATGATTTTTTGAGCATTTACATTAATAATTCCCATACAAAATGCTGTTACAAGAAATGACTTGATCATAATTACAAATTTAAAACTCCATTAAATATGCTTTTAAAAATTCATCTATATTTCCATCAAGCACCGCTTGCGGATTTGATGTTTGATAATTCGTTCGATGATCTTTCACACGCCTATCATCAAGCACGTAACTTCTAATTTGCGAACCCCATTCTATTTTCATTTTTTTGCCCTCAATGGCGGCAGTTTCTTCGTTGCGCTTACGTTGCTCAATTTCATACAATTGCGATTTTAACAAACGAAGTGCGTTTTCCTTATTCTGCAACTGCGAACGAGATTCTTGATTTTTAATAATAATTCCCGATGGCTTATGGTGTAAACGAACAGCGGTTTCAACTTTGTTTACATTTTGTCCACCAGCGCCACCGGCTCTAAAAGTCTCAAACTCCACATCAGCCGGATTGATATAAATCTCTATCGTTTCATCAACTAAAGGATATACATAAACGGATGCAAAAGACGTATGTCGGCGGGCATTGGAATCAAACGGAGAAATGCGTACCAAACGATGAACACCATTTTCGCCCTTTAAATAGCCGTAAGAAAAATCGCCATCAAACTGTAACGTTACCGTTTTTATACCCGCAACTTCACCCTCTTGACTATCTTGCTCGGTAATTTTATAGCCGTTTTTTTCGCCCCACATCATGTACATACGCATCAGCATGTAGGCCCAATCACAACTTTCTGTTCCACCTGCACCTGCCGTAATTTGCACCACTGCAGAGAGCTGATCTTCTTTCGTGCGAAGCATATTTTTAAGCTCCAAATCTGCAACCGCATCCTTACTAACATCAAATTGTTCTTGCAATTCTTCCTCGGTGGCATCGCCAGATTGAAAAAAATCCATCAAAACCGAAAGATCTTCAACACCGCTATTTGCTTTCCCAAAACCATCAGTCCATTTTTTCTTGGCACTAATTTCTGCTAAAATTTTCTCTGCTTTTTTCGGGTCATCCCAAAAATCGGGCGCCATGGTTAGTTTTTCCTCTTCCCTTATGGCGTAAAGTAGTTCATCAACGTCAAAGATGCCTCCTCAGCGACGTTATTCTGTCCCTTAAATCCTGTATTTGTTCTTTGGTCATGAGGCAAAGATAAGGTTTTAGTGTATTCGTTTTTTATTTGGTTGATTTTTTGGTTGTACTAAGCGCATCATGTTCAACGAAACTCAGTCCCATCTAAAAATTTCTATAGTATCCGATCCTAAATGGAGTTGTAACTTTTTTTTTACATCGCATTAAACCATTGAATGTGCAAGCACTCTATTCTACAAAATTACAAGTTTGAAATTGCCGGCAATTCAATTTAAAACCAAAATTTATCATGAAAAAGAAATTATTAGGATTATTTTTAATGGGTGGGATTACGTTTGGCGCGATGGCACAAACTACACCTGCAACACCTGCAACCGCAAAAGCAGGCTGGAAAGCAGAAAAAAGTGATAGAAAACGCATAAAGGAAGGCGTTAAAACGGGTGAGCTTACAAAGGCAGAAGCAAAAGATTTACGAGAAGATAATAAAGGCCTTAAAAATGAAGTTAAAGTGGCTAAAGCCGATGGAAAAGTTGACAAGGCAGAAAGAAGGGTTTTGGCCAAAGATCAATCAAAATTTAGCAAAGAGATTTATCACAAAAAACACAATGCCCGTAAAAGAGCATAATTTTTAACCAGTAGCCACCAGCATAATATAAAAGTTGGTGGCTATTTTTACACGCCTTATGAAATTAAATATCTACCTACCTATTATTTGCTTGCTATTTTTTTGCAGCAAATTTGTTAGTGCTCAAACCGACAGTACTGAAACCGATATTTCCTCAAAAAAAACACCTTATTTCAAAGCATCCTTAAACTTTCTCACTAATAATGTTTACCAAGGTAGAACAGATTCTGTTAAAGTGCCTTATCTTACAGCATCGTTCGCTTATTATTTAAAAAATGGTTTAAACATCAATGTTAGCGAAAGCTTCCAAACAAACACATCTAAATTCGATAATTTTGCAGTCGATTTGGGTTACGATCATGATTTAAGCGACGAATGGGCACTAACAGTAGATTTAAACAAATCATTTTACAATAAAAATAGTACATCAATCCGATCCGCAGTACTAGCCGATTTAGATGCAGAAATAATTTACGATCCCGGTTTTTTAACTTTTAATCTAAGTGCCGGATTGGCTTTTGCTTCCAAAACAGATTATACCACGGCATTGAGTGTTTCGCATTGGTTTGCACTAGATAAAGCCGAACATTTATCAATAGTGCCTCAATTTATGGTTAACGCAGGCACACAAAACTTTTACACAGATTACCGCAAAAAAACAGGAAAAAGAAAATTAATTGCTATTACCAATTATACGGTTGCCAATAATACTGGCTTCGCTATACTTGATTATGAAATAGATGCACCAATAACTTGGGCAAACAAAAGTTGGTCGTTTTTCTTGGATCCAGTTTTTGCTATACCTGTACACCCGATAACAACCACCACTACAAGCACTGTTTCTTATTTAGACAAAACTAAAAATACTACCAAAACGAATACTGAAAATTTAAAAGGTGTTTTTTATGCATCCGTTGGCATAGATTTTAAATTTAAATAGAATTGGGCACGAAAAAATATTTCCGTGCCCAATTATTATCAAAATACTTTTTACAACTTAAATAAAAAAATTGTAACGTAGTTTAATTTAGAACATTCCTTTTAATTTATCCAAAAGACCGCCACCAGCGTTTTGCGCATTTGGATCGGCACTTTGACCACCACCAAACATTCCAATAACATCGCTTACATCAAATTTACCATCTGCACCGCCGCCAAGCTTACCTAAAATATCGGTAATGTTAAACGAACTGTCGTTAGGATCTGCTGTTTTTTGTGTTAATTTACTAATAATCATCGGGATAACACTTGCAGCAATGGTTTTCGCAGTTGCTGCGTTTATACCCATACCGCTTAATTTTTCGGTAAACGAACTTGATGCATTTTGAACCACTGCCGAGCCATCAGTACTTCCTCCATTAAAAATATCGGCTAAACCGCTAATATTACCCGAAGAAACTTGATCTTTTAAAGCATCAAAAATTGATGAAGACGCCGCACCAATTGCCGCTTCATTTTGTTCGTTTGGAACTTCGCTATTATTTACAACAGCATCTTGCACGTTTTCGCGCACCAATTCATTTAAATTTTCTAACATTCTTTTTTTAATATTTAATTAATTGGGATGAAAAACCTAAGGATTTGATAATTAAAGTTACAAGGAATTTTTGAGAAGAAAAACTGTTATCAATTTTGATTGTTAAAAAAGTGAATTTAATTTTTGCTTTACTACATTTACAAAAACAAAAAAAATATGTTGCCTAAAATAAACTTTACCGAAACTGCCGCATACAAATATTTGGCAGATCATTTTATAGATATTAACAAAAAAGATATTAAGGATCTTTTTGCAGCCGACAAGGAGCGGTTCGCTAAATTCTCAGTTTTTTTTGAGGATATTTTATTGGATTACAGCAAAAATAGAATTAACGACGAAACAATGGCATTGTTAATGCAATTGGCTCGTGAATGTAAGCTCGATGATGCGATAAAAGCAATGTACAGCGGCGAAAAAATAAACGAAACTGAAGATAGAGCCGTGCTTCACATCGCCTTACGTAATGTGAGCAATACACCCATTTTAGTAGATGGTAAAGACATTATGCCAGAAATAAATGCGGTACTGGCTAAAATGGAAAAGTTTAGTGCCAATGTTATCAGCGGCCAATGGAAAGGTTACACTGGTAAAGCCATAACCGATATTGTAAATATTGGAATTGGAGGTTCAGATTTGGGCCCTGTTATGGTTACTGAAGCTTTAAAACATTATAAAAATCATTTAAACCTTCATTTTGTATCCAATATTGATGGTACGCACATTGTTGAAACATTAGCGGGACTAAATGCGGAGACTACTTTATTTTTAGTGGCCTCGAAAACATTTACCACGCAAGAAACCATGACAAATGCGCACTCTGCTCGCACTTGGTTTTTGCACGAAGGTGGCGCAGAAAACGAGATTGCTAAACATTTCGTTGCGCTCTCTACAAATGAGAAAGATGTAGCTGCTTTTGGTATTGATACCGAAAATATGTTCGAGTTTTGGGATTGGGTTGGTGGCCGTTATTCTTTGTGGAGCGCCATCGGATTATCAATTTCGCTGAGTATTGGCTTTGATAATTTCAAGGAGTTGCTAAAAGGTGCGCACGCAACTGATAATCACTTTAAAAACACCGAATTTGAAAGCAATTTACCGGTAATTTTAGGTTTATTGGGCATTTGGTATATCAATTTCTATAACGCAGAAACGCAAGTTATTTTACCTTACGATCAATATATGCATCGCTTTTCGGCATATTTTCAACAGGGCGATATGGAAAGCAATGGTAAACACGTAGATAGAAATGGCAATGAAGTTGATTATGAAACCGGCCCAATTATTTGGGGCGAGCCAGGCACAAACGGCCAACATGCATTCTATCAGCTTATCCATCAAGGTACGCGAATTATCCCCGCAGATTTTATCGCGCCAGCACAAAGTTTAAACCCACTTGGCGAACACCACGCTATTTTACTATCGAACTTTTTTGCGCAAACGGAGGCATTAATGAATGGAAAAACCGAAGAAGAGGTGAGCGAAGAACTTAAAGATGCAGGCGATACCGAAACTAAAATAGAAGAACTTGCACCATTTAAGGTTTTTGAAGGTAACCGACCTACAAACTCCATCCTTTTAAAGAAAATTACGCCATATAGTTTAGGCAGTTTAATAGCTATATACGAACATAAAATATTTGTTCAAGGCATAATATGGAACATTTTTAGCTTCGACCAATGGGGCGTAGAGCTTGGAAAACAGCTGGCGAAAAAAATTCTGCCAGAACTGGAAAATAATTCAGAAGTGTCAAGTCACGATAGTTCGACAAATGGTTTAATAAACCAATACAAAGCTTGGAGATAAGCGTAATAAATTACTGAAAAATCCGTGAGCGCTCCACCTCACGGATTTTTTCGTTTAAGTAATTTATTTCGCTCCTTAACATACCAATTTTCGTTAAAAAAATTTTAATTTCGTTTTAGCTAAATACATCGCCAATCAAAATAAATTTAGGCTAAACATTTAAACACAGCTTGAGCGTATTATCCGTTTGCGATAAACTAACTTTTTATTTACAACTGGCCGATAAGGATTCTTCCCCAAAAGCCATTAAACAATTATTAATGAAAAAAATTCTTTTTGCCTTAGCTTTCTCGGCTATGGCTGTTCATGTATCTGCACAGAAAGTGCAGTTTACAGAATTTGATTTAGATAACGGATTGCACGTTGTTCTTCATCAAGATAAAACTGCGCCCGTAGTTGCGGTTTCCGTAATGTACCATGTTGGCTCAAAAGATGAAGACAGTACAAGAACGGGTTTTGCCCACTTTTTCGAACACCTTTTATTTGAAGGAACGGAAAACATTAAAAGAGGGGAATTTATGAAATTGGTAAGCAGTAATGGCGGACAAAACAATGCCAATACTAGTCAAGACCGTACTTTTTATTATGAACTTTTCCCTTCTAACCAATTAGAACTTGGCTTATGGTTGGAAAGCGAGCGCATGATGCATCCAATTATTAACGAAGTTGGTGTAAAAACACAAAACGAAGTTGTAAAAGAGGAAAAGCGCCTCCGTATTGACAATTCTCCTTATGGTAAATTTTCAGAAAATATCTTTAAGCACTTATTTGCTGGGCACCCGTACCGTTGGCAACCAATTGGTTCTATGGCTAATTTAGATTCGGCAAAATTAGGCGAATTTGTATCTTTCTTTAAAAAATTCTACGTACCCAATAATGCTGTATTGGTTGTAGCCGGTGATTTAGATTTAGAAAAAACAAAAGATTTAGTTAAAAACTATTTTAACGATGTACCAAAAGGTGCACCTGTGGTTAAAACACAATACGTTTTACCAGCAATTACGAAAGAAATTATCGATACCGCGTACGATTCAAATATTCAAATTCCGGCAATTATGGCCGCTTATCGTGTACCAGGAATGAAAACACGAGAAAGTAAAGTATTGGGTATGATTAGTTCTATTTTATCTGGCGGAGGAAGTTCTAGATTAAGCACTAAAATGGTGGATGAAAAGAAAACAGCTTTACAAGTGTTGGCCTTTAATTACTCATTAGAAGATTATGGCGCTTACATAACCCTAGCACTCCCAAATAAAAACACGCCGTTAAACGATTTATTGAAAGATATTGATATTGAAGTAGCGCGTTTACAAACTGAATTAATTAGCGAAAGCGACTATAAAAAACTGCAAAATAAATTCGAAAACGAATATGTAAGTGCGAACAGCAAAATGTTGGGCGTGGCAGAAAATTTAGCTAATGGCTATACCTTTCACAATAAAAATACTAACGATATTAACGAGGAATTAAACGTAATAAAATCTATCACTCGAGAGGAAATTAGAGATGTTGCTAAAAAATACCTCAATAAAAACCAACGAGTTGTATTGTATTATTTACCAAAGAAATAACACCAAGCTAGGTTCATATTAATTATAAAAACATGAAGAAAATATTCATTATAGTTGCAGTAACACTATTGGCTCAAGGTGTATCGGCTCAAAAAATAGATAGAAGCCACAAACCAAAACCGGGTCCGGCACCGATAATAACCATTGGCGACCCTGTGGTTTATAAACTGGCCAACGGCATTACCGTGTTGGTTGTAGAAAACCACAAACTACCTAAAGTTTCGGCAAGTTACAGTATTGATGCTGGTCCTATTACCGAAGGAAGTAAAGCTGGTGTGATTAGTTTAATGGGCGGTATGCTTAACGAAGGCACCACAACCAAAACTAAAGCACAGTTTGATGAAGCCGTTGACCAACTAGGCGCAGATGTAAATATTGGCGCCTACGGTGGCAGCTCATCAGCTTTGACACGCTATTTTAGCCAAGCTTTTATGCTTATGGCAGATGGAATCAGAAACCCATCATTTCCAGCCTCATCATTCGAAAAATTAAAATCGTTAACGTTAACAGACTTGAAATCGAACGAAAAAAATGCAAAAGCAGTTTCGGGTAGAGTTGTAGAAGCATTGGCTTACGGCAAAAATAATCCCTTTGGAGAATTTGATACGGAAGCATCCATCAATTCTATTACTTTAGGAGATGTTAAAGTAGCCTATAAAAAATATGTTACACCATCGAGAGGATATTTAACTTTTGTTGGCGACATAAAGCCACTTGTGGCTAAGGCTTTAGCAGAAAAAGCCTTCGGAACTTGGAAAGGCAATATGCTTACCTTGCCAATCGTACCCAAAGTTGCTAATCCTGTAAAAACAGAGGTTGATGTTGTAAACTTGAGCAATGCGGTACAATCAGAAATTACCGTAACCAATTTAATCGATTTACAGATGAGTAATCCTGATTACTTCCCTGTTTTATTGGCGAACCAAATTTTAGGCGGTGGCGCTGAATCAAGGTTATTTATGAACCTGAGAGAGAAACACGGCTTTACTTATGGCGCATATTCTAACACAGGCAGCGGTCGTTTTCAGTCGAAATTCTCGGCATCTGCAGCGGTTAGAAATGATAAAGTAGATAGCGCCGTAGTAGAATTTTTAAGGGAAATAAACACAATTAGATCTACGAAAGTTTCGGAAGAAGAATTGCAAAATGCTAAGAATTTATATAATGGAAATTTTGCATTGGCTTTAGAAAACCCTGCTCGTACTGCTAGCTTTGCAAGTACAATTCTAATTAATAATTTACCTAAAGATTTTTACCGCACTTATTTACAAAAGATAAATGCTGTAAGTACAGATGACGTTTTAAGAGTAGCAAAGAAATATTTTAACCATGATAATACCAGAGTAGTTATTGTGGGTAAAACCGATCAGTTTGTTGCTGGATTAAAGAAAAATGGATTTGCTGTTAAGGAATTTGATAATTTAGCAAATCCTGTTAAGGCTGAAACCGCTAGCACAGCACCTGCAAAATCTGCGCAAGAGGTGATAAAAAGCTATATTACTGCAATTGGTGGTGAGGCTAATTTAGAAAAGGTAACATCTATTGAACAGGTTGCCGATATGGAAATTCAAGGTACGAAGCTTGGTTTAGTAATGAAAAAATTAGCGCCAAACTTTAGCAGTAACGAAGCTACAATGATGGGACAAACCGTAATGAAACAAGTTTTTAATGGCAATACCGGCTACCAAATGCAAATGGGCAAAAAAGCAGTGTTAACTGCAGAAGAAATTGCCGATGCAAAAAATGATAAAGGCTTATTTAACCAACTTTATTATTTTACCGATGGTGGAAAAGTAGAATCGGCTGGAATAGCAAAGGTTGGCAATGCCGATACTTATAAATTAATTATTACCTCGGCAGATGGTAAAAAGAAAACTGAATACTACGATGTAAAATCGGGTTTGTTGTTAAAAGATGAAAAAGTAACACCAAATAATGGTGTGGATATTTCGCAAACGATGGAATATAGCGACTATAAAAAAGTTGGCGACATAATGTTTCCTTTTAAGATAAACCAAAGCATGCAATCGCCAGCTGGCGGACAAGAATTTACAATTGTTGTAAAAGAAATTAAACTCAACTCGCCGTTAAAAGCCGAGGATTTTAATTAAAAATTTACTACCTTTAAAATAGGCCTTTCGATATAAAATTGTAAGGCCTATTTTTTTGATAAAAAAATTTAAACTACATCAGCCTAAATTTGTTACTTAACCTAAAATTCTCATTATGAAAAACCTAAAGTATATTTTAATTGCTACTTTACTATCTTCGAGTATTGTTGCCCTTGCCCAAACTTCGCCAGAAGTTACTAAAAAGATTGTAGCAGAGAAAAATTATGTGTTTGTTGCCAATTCTGCCACACCAATGGCCACTGCAGATATAAGTAAAGTATTAAATGCTATACCTGGAGCACAAGGTGGAGGCACGATAGCGCTAACTGGATCGCAATATGATTTGAAAGTAACTAAAGACAGTGTTATAGCGTACCTACCTTATTATGGCAGGGCTTACACGGCACCGATGAATCCGTCAGAAAGTGGAATAAAATTTACCTCGAAAGACTTTTCATATAAGGAATCAAAAAATAAAAAAGGTGTTTATTCTATTCAAATTAATACTAAAGACGTTAAAGCAGAAAATTATAAGTTAACCTTGACCATTTCTGAAAACGGATATGCATCATTAACGGTAATTAGCGTGAACAGACAGCCGATCAACTTTAACGGTGTGACTGAGGAAGCTAAAAAATAGTTAATTATAAAAGAGTGCTTATCTGCCCCAAAATTTAGACAATTTTGGGGCTTTTTTTATTGATCGAGGATTAGAAATCCTTAGGTTATCGAGTTGCGATTAAAAACTCCAAGAAACTTAAATCCATTTTTTAAGACGAGGATTAGAAATCCTCAGTTATACAAGTCTGGATTACAAATCCCGACCAACATAGGTACAAATCCCGACCAACATTAGGATCGAGACTAATATAAATCAATTGTTTTTTTAGTCGAGGATTAGAAATCCTCAGTTATACGAGTCGGGATTACAAATCCCAACCAACATAGGTATAAATCCTCACCAACATAGAATAAGAAAAATCACATGCTAACTCTATTTCTGAATCAACTTAATTTCGAAAATACTTGGCCATTTTTTACCTGTTACAAACAAGCGCTTAGTCGTTTTATCGTACGCAATTCCATTTAAAACATTGTTTCCAATTTCATCATCTGTTTTAAAATAATCGGCAGGCAAAAGTCCGCTCATATCTATTTTACCTTCAACAGCACCGCTTTTTGGATTGATGATTATAATGTAATTCTTGGTGTAAACATTCGCATAAATTTTCCCATCAATAAACTCTAACTCATTTAAGTTATCAATTTTGCCTTTATCATCGTAAACCTCAATTGAACCCGTTTTTTTATAGGTATTCTTATCCAAAAAAATAATCGAATTGCTACCTTCTGTGGTTAATATTCTTTCTCCATCGAAGGTCATACCCCAACCTTCTCTACCAGCGGTATAAGAAAATTCGCTAATTTTTTTCAATGTGTTACTGTCGAAAACAAATCCCGTTTGTTCCTGCCAAGTAAGCATAATTATTTTATCGCCAATTTTAACTGATCCTTCGCCGAAATATTGAGGTGCTAACTGTGTTTTTTGAATCGTTTTGCCTGTATTTACATTAACCCATTTCAACTCCGATTTACCCTTTTCTCCCGTGCTTTCGAGAAACTTACCATCATAATAACCCAAACCTTCTGTATAGGCAGAAATATCGTGAGGAAATTTATTAACAATTTTGTAAGTGTAATTTACTGGAGGGTTTGATGCCAATAATATAAAATTGGCAACTAATTCTTCTGCGGTACCGTCAGTGTAAATTTTCGCGGTTAAAAGGCGATTGCCGAGTTTAAGCGCCGAAGTTGTTATAGCTTTTGCTAAAGTATCTTTGTGAGATGAAACCCGGGTAGAATCTATGAAATATACCACAGAATCAATGGTTTTATCTTTAGCAAATTGGATGCTCACCTTAATATCTTTCCCTGCCGTAAAAGTACTTCCTCCATCAGGCGTAATGAAGCTGCTGTATTTAGAAGCTGGATCAGTTTTACAGGCAAACGTAATTGTAGCGAGTGTTGCAACCAACACCAGGTTTTTAATTTGTTTAATCTTCAGGCCAAAAAGCATCTTCAATGTGTTTTAAAGTATAAGTGTTGTTCTTGTTAAATGTTATTGCAATAATATCAAAACGAATTTCGTTTTGATGGTTCATCAATTCGATATATTGTAAAGAAGCATGCTCCATTTGCTTCTGCTTTGCTAAATCTACAAATTCTTCTGGTTGGCCAAAGGCTATTGAAGTTCTACTTTTTACTTCAACAAAGATGATCATTCTATCTTTGTAAACAATTAAATCTACCTCTGCCTTTCCATGTGTCCAATTTTCATCTAAAACCTCATAATCATTTTCCTCAAGGTAATTTTTAGCAATCAGCTCTCCTTTTTTACCTAAATCGTTGTGGGTGGCCATATTGTAGTATCAAGTATTTAGTATCTAGCATCAAGACATTATCAGTTGTGAGTTATGGGTTGCGGGTTATCGGTTGCGTGTTTTTAAATGCCTGCTTTAAGAATCCAGACAGGTAACACATAACACACAACCCGTAGCACATCCCTACTTAACAATTACAGAGCCTAAAAATTTCGAAATTTCTCGTTCTACATTTTTGATGATTCCGTAACGTTGCATCAAAATCATCTGGTTATCATTATCCTTTTCATCTTTAATTTCCTTTAACAACGAAGATAATATTTTATCAACTTTACGCTTTTTCAAATGAAATATACCACCTAAAATAGTCGACTTTAAATCCATCGATTCATCGTGCACATAAATTTGATGCTTGTTTAACCAATTTTCGCTCAGCGCGTAAGGCGATGCTGAAAGCGTAATTGCCAAGTCGGCTATATCCCTATCTTCATGTTTCATAAAGTGGTTTGCAGTCGGAAGGCGCCCATTATCTATCTCTACTTTATAAAAATCTATAATTTTTTTACATAGTATATTTTCAAATTCAACATCGGCTAAGTTTTGCATTACGAAAGAGCCAATATACATATCATCAATCTTATCCCAATTTACAAACTCGTGCCCGTAAGTTAACAACAGCCTAATAATTTCCTTCTCTTGGTTTTCATCTATTTCTATAACCTGAGTTAAGGTAGTTGCATCATCATCCCACAAATTATCTGGCGGACCTAAAGGCTCCGGTGAACCAGAATTTGGATTATAATTGGATTGCTGTGAACGTTGATTACTGTCGAAACTCTTTTTAAGTTTAGCCGAACGCATTTTATTTAATTCGGAAAGTAAAATACGCTCTTCAATCTCTAACAAATTACTACACTCTCGAACAAAAACCGATGCTTTGATTGGATCAGGAATTTTTGCAATACTTTCTACAATATCTCGAATAATTCCAGCTCTTTTTATTGGATCATCGCCAGCATCCTTAAGTAAAACATTGGCTTTGTATAAAATGAAATCTTTTCTGTTTTGCTCTAAATGAATCTTAAAAGCACCTGCTCCAACGTGGTGCATGTACGAATCAGGGTCATGCCCATCAGGAAAGGAAACAATTTTTACATTCAGCCCTTCTTCCAATATCATGTCTAAACCTCTTAACGAAGCTTTTATTCCCGCAGCATCACCATCAAAAAGAATAGTTACATTTTGGGTAAAACGACCAATTAACCTAATTTGCTCTGTTGTTAGTGAAGTACCTGATGAGGAAACTACATTTTCTATCCCAGCTTGATGGACGGAAAGAACATCGGCATAACCCTCTGCCAAATAGCAATTATCTAACTCTCTAATCGCCTTTTTTGCATGAAATAAACCATATAAAACATTTGATTTATGATAAATTTCACTCTCGGGCGAGTTTACATATTTTGGAACGTTTTTATCAGTTTTTAAAGTACGCCCACCAAAACCAATAACCCGACCAGTAAAATTGTGTATTGGAAACATCACTCGACCACGAAATCGATCGTATATTTTACCATTATCATTTTTAATGGATAAGCCAGTTTGTTCTAAAAATTCTAATTTATGGCCATTGTTGGTGGCACTTTGAGTTAGGGCATCCCAAACATCGGGCGAGTAGCCCACCTCGAACTTTTTTAATATGTCTTCTCTAAATCCACGTTCTTTAAAATAGCTTAAACCAATACTTTTACCCTCGTTTGTTTCCCATAGTTGTTTAACAAAAAATGTTGTAGCATACTGCGAAACGATGTATAAACTTTCTTTTGCATTCTGAGCTTCGGTATCTTGTGGCGTAAGTTCAGTTTCCTCAACTTCGATATTGTATCTATTGGCTAAAAATTTGAGTGCTTCTGGATATGAATATTTTTCATGATCCATAATAAAGCGAACAGAATCTCCACCTTTGCCACAACCAAAACATTTAAATATGCCTTTAGTTACCGATACGTGAAAGGAAGGTGTTTTCTCACCGTGAAAAGGACAATTACCGATTAAACTTGTTCCGCGTTTTTTTAAGTGCACAAAATCCCCAACTACCTCCTCAATTCGGGCGGTATCCATTATCTTATCTATTGTTTCGCGGTTTATCATATTGGTTACGAGTTGCGGGCTACGAGTTCCCTGTCATGAATCTAAACCCACAACACGCAACACGTAACAGGCAACTTTATTACTTTACAAAGGATAACATCAAATCCGACAAGAATTTATTCCCTACATCACTTAAATGCACTCCATCTACAGTTAAAATACCTTTCTCTTTATCTTCGGGATTATTTTGCATTTCATAATTAGAAAATGCTTTTCTTAAATCACACAAAGGCAAATTATTTTTTACCGCCAATTGTCTAATACCCTCTGAGTATTTATCCAACTCTGCATCAAGTAAATTAGCATTATTTTTCTTCTCGCCAATAACCGAAGGTGTACACAGCACAACTTTACTACCAGCGGCTTGAATTTTGTTGATCAACGCTTGGTAAAATTTTAGATATTTATCATAATCTGTACCGGTGTGGTGCGTTTCTTTATGCCAAATATCATTTATCCCTACGTAAATAAAAACTAAATCTGGCTTTTTGGATAGCACATCATCTTCAAGGCGCAAATACAAATCATAAACTTTATTACCACCAATACCGGCACCAATAATATCATATTTTGTTGAGTCTAGCGCCTTTTTAAGCAACGTTATATATCCATTTTTTGATACACCTTGCTGCGTAACGGAATCGCCGAAAAAAATAACCCGTTTTGGTTTAAATGTCATCGAAGTAAATATAATAAGGCAAAGGGTTAGCAATACAGCTGTTCTAAAGATTATTTTCATTTGATTTGGAGTCTTGTTTTTTAAAATCTAAATCTTGGAAATCGAAACTAAAATCAGTTAAAGGAGAAATGGCTTCAATTTTAAAACCTTCTGCTAAGGCATTATTATCTAAACCAAAATTAATAAAGGCATCTGCATCCAAACTTCGATCATACCATTTAACAATAAAAGTATTTCCTTTATAGTATATCATGTCGCCTCTTAATTTTGGCGAATTTTTAGCTTCAAAATGCATTTTACCATTTACATTGGTTATTGCCACCTCACCAAACCATTCGTCTTTATACTTTCCTAAATAGTTTTTAAAATCCGGTTTAAAAGTATTATTTCTTTGGTTTGCGGCAATATCCTTCCAGATTTTCTCTACCTCCTCATGTCCAGTTTTCTCGTTTTTAAGGCGATTATCATTATAAACTGCAATTCTATCTTGATTCTTGATACCGAAGTAGCCATCTTTAATGGTATTGCTAATGGCGTTAAATGCAGCCCCAGATTGCTGATTGGTTAAAACAATTATACCAAGGTTAATTTCAGGTATCATAATTACCTGCGTAACTATCCCCGATAAACCACCAGTATGAGAAGCCTGAAACATTCCGTTTACGCTACTTAAATTCCAGCCTAAACCATAACTTGTAAAGCTTTCCGGGTTTCCATTCCTGATAATCGTTTGCGGTGTCCAAAGCTCTTTATGTACCGAGTTGCTAAATAATTTTTTACTTAAGTTATCTCCGTAGGCGCCATTATTCAACATAGCAATTACCCATTTGCTCATATCGGTAACGTTAGAATAAATACCTGCCGCTGCATTTGCAACCTCACTAAAACTCAATCCAACGGGCAACAATTTTCCTTCATAAGGTGCGTGGCCATCAATAATGTTCGATTTATCTTTTAAACGATACCAAGATGCGGCCGTTTTAGTCATTCCTAAGGGTTTAAAAAACCTATTCTCGATAAAATCCTCAAATTTTACTCCAGAAACCCGCTCGACAATTTCACCGGCAACGATGTATAGCAAATTATCATAATCATATTTAGAGCGGAAGGATGAAACTGGCTTTAAAAACCTTAAATTATGGATGAGCTGACTTTTTGTAACGGTAGATGAATCTGGCCAAACCATCAAATCACCCGCACCTAAACCCAAACCACTTCTATGCGTAAGCAAATCTCTGATGGTGAATTGGCTTGTAACATAAGGATCGTACAATTTGAATTCTGGTATCACATCAGTCACTTTAGTATCCCAAGTAACTTTATGCTCATCAACCAACATACCGAGTGCGGCAGCGGTAAATGCTTTGGAATTAGAAGCAACGCCAAATAATGTATTTTCATCAACTTTTTGCTTGCTTTTTATGGAACGAACGCCATAACCTTTTGCGTGTATAACTTTACCATCTTTAACAATGGCAACAGCAATACCAGGAACGTTGAACGTAGTTAGCGTTTTTTCTACCAAACTATCTACCTGCTTTGAAGTGAGCACCTGCGCCGAGGTACATAACGCAATAAAACTTATCGAAATAAGTAAAACGAGGGAAATTCTTCTCTGCATCTTTTTAGTTTAAATGAAGTTTAAAGGTAATAATTTGTTTTAAGAACAAGGGATAAAGAAAGTGAACGATTATTTTCTCTTTTCAAGCATATAATCTTTATGCAACACTAAAAAACTTGCGCGTTCTTCTTTTTTAAATGGAACATTCCAATTGCCCTGATAAGTAATTTTTGTTGGCAATTTCTCACCCCCGAAATAGCCCATTTCTATATTCATTTGCACATTAAAATCAAAGAATAAATTACTGTATTTCATATCTACATATCGGCCTAAAATGTTGAAGTTTCTCTTATCAAAAATGGTCACTAAATCCTTAATCATTAATCCATCTTTTGTGTAACTGCTCAAATCTTCTTTAACCGAAACTTTAAAGCGATAAACCGGGATTGAATCCAAATAAGTGCCACTGGTAAAACCATAATCGTAATATTGGCGCATATTTGCCGTAAAAATCTCCGTTTTACTACCAATAAATGGAACACCCTTTACTGGCCTGCCGGGATTAAATATTAAAGTTTTAAGTTTCTCTTTGTATCCTTCGTTGCCACCGCCCTTCTTTTTTCCATCAATTGGCCCATCGTTTATAAAATCACTATTGTACGCATTCATAAAAATATAATCGAACATTTCTACGGTGTAAAGCTGGTATTTTCCATTTGATTTGTAAATATTGCCTTTATCTTGCTTGGCCAAATATTCCATTTTATGACTACCACTGTTACTATGGCGAATTTTGCGGTAGATACTGCCATCGACCTTATTTTTTTTATCGTAGGTATAAATTCTATTTTCAGCAATAAAACTATAATGCTTCATATCCCTAAAAGATTGATAAAAACTCGTATCGCTTATAATCGCTTTGATGAAAGTTTCAACATTTAGTCTTTCAGCTTTAATGTTTATCGTAGAATCGAGTGTTATCGTTTTTAAAGTGTCGGGATTAAATCGATCAATAACTTGAGCATTGCTAAAATACCCAAAAAATAACAATACATTAACTAAAAGAAGTTTCTTCATACGCGGTTGTAATGACAAAAACAATGCCTTTCTTACGCAGAAAAACCATGGATTTGTAAGATAATAAATTAGAAAACTAGTTGAAAAACCAATTGCAATACTTACAAGAAATTAATTTCCCATTTGCTTCAATGCAATATACGCCATCAAACCTGTCGAAATTTTCAAGGCGTTTTCGTCGACATCAAATTTTGGTGTATGCACCGAGTGGAACGTGTCTTTTTCTACATTCCCAGTGCCTAAACGATAAAAACATGCATCCGTTACCTGCGAATAAAAAGAAAAGTCTTCCGCAGCCATCCAAATATCCAGATCAATTACATTTTCTTTGCCTAAAAAATCTTCGGCGAATGCACGTGCATTTGCCGTAAGTTTTTCTTCATTAATTAAAAATGGGTAACCTCTGTGAATATCAAAATCGCAACTTCCACCCATACTCTCGGCCATTCCTTCGGCCATTTTCTTCATTCTTTTGTGCGCTTCGTTACGCCATTCTTCATTTAAGGTTCTAAAAGTACCCTCAATTTTTACCTCGTTAGGAATAATATTGGTAGCACCATTTGCTGTTACTTTTCCAAAAGAAAGCACAGATGGCAAACGCGGATCGGCGATTCGAGATACAATTTGTTGCAACGCAATAATAATATGCGATGCAATAACAACTGGATCTACATTTTGGTGCGGTTGTGCACCATGGCCGCCTTTACCTGTAACGGTTACGTACAATTCATCAGTTGATGCCATATAAATCCCAGAACGAAAACCCACTTTGCCAGATTCAATCATTGGCATAACATGTTGCCCGATAATAGCTTGTGGCTTAGGATTTTCTAAAACACCTTCTTTAATCATGATGCTTGCACCACCTGGTAAAAGTTCTTCGGCAGGTTGAAAAATTAATTTTATGGTACCTGCAAATTCATCCTTTAACTCATTTAAAATATATGCTGTTCCTAGCAGTGAGGAAGTGTGTACATCGTGACCACAGGCATGCATTACGCCATTATTTTTCGATCGGTAAGGCTTGTTATTATCCTCAAGTATTGGCAAAGCATCCATATCGCCACGCAAAGCGATCACTTTATCAGATGGTTTATTTCCCTTTATTAAACCAACAACCCCTGTATTTGCACAACTTGTAAACTCAATACCCCAAGCTGTTAATTTTTCCTTTATAAAGGCAGAAGTTTCAAATTCTTTGTAAGATAATTCTGGATTTGCATGAATGTGGCGGCGATAGCCTACTACATCAGTAAATATTTGATCGGCTAAATCTTTAATTTTATCTTTGATCATCATTGGTAATATCTAAAGTTGGTGCATTAATTTTCTCCCTAAAAATGAATAGAGTGGGGAAAGCAGGACGTATTTCATTCATTAACCTTTGCGCGTCCATCCTAGTTCTAAAATCTCCAACACGGATGTAATAATTTGGTTCTTTGTAGGTAATGTAGGTGTTGTATCCTGGAAAACTATTTTTAAATCGGGCTTGCTGATTAAAAACTTCTCGACGATCAGAATCATAGAAAACTTGAACGCGATAGCCGTAATCTGAAACAATAGGTCTATTGTTTTTAACTTCCCCAGTACTGCGGTATAATTCTAATCTTTTTGCAATTAAACTATCAATTATTGGGTCTTTTACTATTTCTATTGCCCCTTTTTGTGCGAAGGAAGTTTGAGATAGCGTGATTAGAAATAAAAACGTAAATAGTATTCTCATTATTGATTCAATTTAAGCTGCTATTAATTTTAAGCTTCAATTAGTGCAAAATTCGTCATTCTTTATGGGTTGTGCAAATGCTAGATTGGTAATCTGATTATTTTTTCAGACGATTTCTCGGCGTGGTTGCACGCAGCAATAGGCATCACTTTGTGTGGATAGTAGTAGAAATCCAATCTTTCATCCTTGCTCTTTGTTCTTTTATCCATTGATTGTTTTTCTCAACTACTACTAGTCTTCCCGGCCTCTCGATCGCTTTGAAAATCCATTATTAAACAAAAAAGGCTACACCTAATCGATGTAGCCTATATTTATTTTAATAAGTTAATAATTACAAATTTGCACCGTGGCAGTTTTTATACTTTTTACCACTTCCACAAGGGCAAGGCTCATTACGACCAACCGTTACTTCTTTACGAATAGGTTGTTGCGTAACAACTTCACGAGTATCGCCAAATTCTGCGCCCGATTGCTCATTACCAAACTCTTGTTTAGTCGTTTGCAATTTTGGCTGTTTTTGTGGTGCTGGTGCTTCTCTTACTTGCTCTGCTTCTTGTTGTACTGGTATTCCACCTTTATATAAGAAACTTACCACTTCTTTATTTACTGCATTTAACATGCTCTTAAATAAGTTAAAAGCTTCCATTTTATAAATTACCAATGGATCTTTTTGTTCGTAAACTGCATTTTGAACCGATTGCTTCAAATCATCCATTTCACGCAAGTGCTCTTTCCAGCTGTCATCAATTAAAGCAAGTACAATTGTTTTTTCGAATGAACGAACAACCTCTTTTCCCTTAGTGGTAATGGCTTTCTTTAAATCTACGGCAACTTGTATCGCACGAATGCCATCGGTAAACGGAACAACAATTTGTTCGATATGCTCACCACGTTCTTCATAAACTTGATTTAAAACAGGTAAAGCTTGTTGAATAACAGCATCCGATTTACGTGCGTAAAAAGTTTCTGCTTCATCAAAAAGTTTTTCAGTTAAATTAGTAATATTAGTCGATGAAAATTCTTTCTCAGTAATTACGGTATCGAAAGAGAAATTTTTGATTACCTCTAATTTGAAACCTTCGAAATTTGCTTCTTGTTTATATTCTGAAACGATATCTTCAGCAACATCAAACACCATGTTGTTCATATCTACATCTAAACGTTCGCCAAACAAGGCATTTTTACGTTTAGCATAAATAACGGTACGTTGAGAGTTCATCACATCATCATACTCCAACAAACGCTTACGAACACCGAAGTTATTTTCTTCTACTTTCTTTTGCGCACGCTCGATAGATTTTGAAATCATAGAGTGCTGAATTACTTCACCATCTTCTATACCCATACGCACCATTACCCCAGAAATTTTTTCTGAACCAAATAAGCGCATCAAGTTATCTTCTAATGACACAAAGAATTGCGAAGAACCTGGATCGCCTTGACGACCAGCACGTCCACGTAATTGCCTATCCACACGGCGAGATTCATGACGTTCAGTACCAATGA
The DNA here is from genome assembly GCF_004354365.1 of Pedobacter changchengzhani. Taxonomy (GTDB): domain Bacteria; phylum Bacteroidota; class Bacteroidia; order Sphingobacteriales; family Sphingobacteriaceae; genus Pedobacter; species Pedobacter changchengzhani. Next base: position 560,973 of record NZ_SJCY01000001.1, on the reverse strand, counting down.
TCGCTAAACCACCAGAACCTTTAACACCCTCGCCCAATTTTATATCCGTACCACGACCAGCCATATTAGTTGCAATGGTCACTGTTCCATTTTGTCCAGCTTCAGCAACTATATCTGCCTCTTTCTGGTGCATTTTAGCATTTAACACGTTATGTCTAATTCCACGAAGCTTAAGCATACGGCTCAATAATTCCGAAATTTCTACAGAAGTTGTACCCACCAATACCGGGCGACCAACTCTTGGCTCTAATTGTCCAGTTTCGGGATTTACAGCAGGAATTAATGCACCTTTAGCATCTGTTTTAGGTACTATGCGTCCTATTGCATCCAATTTAGGAACTGGTTTGCCATCCTTTTGCTTAATAGCACCAGCCTTATCAAGCTCATATTCTTGCTCGTAATGCGAATAAGGGAAAACTAAAAATTGTATTTCGGATGCAACTGCATTATATTTTTCTCGAACGGTACGGTAAACGTAATCCTGATCATCGTTTCTTGTAATAATTCTATTCGTTGGAATTTCAACAACATCAAGTTTATAGATAGACCAAAACTCACCCGCTTCGGTAGTCGCAGTACCCGTCATACCGCAAAGCTTGTGGTACATACGGAAATAATTTTGCAATGTTACTGTAGCGTAAGTTTGGGTAGCATCCTCAACTTTTACATTTTCTTTAGCTTCAATTGCTTGATGTAATCCATCTGAGTAACGACGGCCATCCATAATACGGCCAGTTTGCTCATCAACAATCTTAATTTTACCTTCATCGATGATATACTCTACATCAATTTCGAATAAAGTATAAGCTTTTAACAATTGATTTACAGAGTGAATACGTTCTGCTTTTACAGAATAATCGCGAATCAACGCATCTTTTTGAACTACTTTTTCTTCCAGAGCAAGATCAGATTTTTCCAAATCAGCAATCTCTGTACCTACATCAGGCAAGATAAAGAAGCCAGGATCTTCACCCGATTGGGTAATTAATTCAATACCTTTTTCTGTTAGTTCAACCTGATTATTTTTCTCGTCGATGTAGAAAAACAATTCTGAATCTACCTTCGGCATATTCTTAGATTGATCGGACATGTAATGGTTTTCTGTTTTTAATAACAAACCACGTACACCACTTTCACTCAAGAATTTTATTAACGCCTTATTTTTTGGCAAACCACGGAAAGCACGCAATAGCGCCAAACCACCTTCACCTTCTTCGGTGCCAGAATTCCCAGCATTTATTAATTTCTTTGCTTCGTTTAATGCAGAAGAAACGTAAGCTTTTTGCGCATTAACCAAACGCTCAATACGCGGTTTTAAATCGTAAAACTCATGTTGATCGCCATGCGGAATTGGACCTGAAATAATTAATGGCGTCCGCGCATCATCAATTAAAACTGAATCGACCTCATCCACCATTGCAAAATGCAATTTACCTTGCACCAATTGATCTGGAGTTTGCGCCATATTGTCACGCAGATAATCGAAACCAAATTCGTTGTTTGTGCCGTAGGTAATATCAGCTGCATAAGCTTTTCTTCTTTCTTCTGAGTTTGGCTCGTGCTTATCAATACAATCTACACTTAAACCATGGAATTCGAATAAAGGACCATTCCACTCACTATCTCTACGCGCTAAATAATCATTCACGGTTACTATGTGTACACCTTTACCGGCCAAAGCATTAAGATAAGCAGGCAATGTACTTACTAAGGTTTTACCTTCACCAGTCGCCATTTCGGCAATTTTACCGCTGTGTAAAACCACACCACCAATTAACTGCACGTCGTAGTGCACCATATTCCAAACCACTTCGGTTCCGGCTGCATCCCAACGATTTGCCCATTGTGCTTTATCACCAATAATTTTTACATTGTCTTTACGTGCTGCGTAATCGCGATCGAATTGTGTAGCGGTAACTTCTAAGAAATCGTTCTCGCTTAATCGGTGAGAAGTTTCTTTAACCACTGCAAAAGCCTCAGGTAGAATTTCCAAAAGAACTTTTTCTAATTCCACATCGCGCTCTTTACCTAAAGCATCAACCTGATCGTAAAGTGCCGTTTTTTGATGAAGATCTAAATCATCGCTTTCAGCCTCGGTTTTTAGCGCAGCAATTCTTCCATCAATATCAGTTAAAAAAGCAGAAATTCTTCCTTTAAATTCTATTGTTTTCGCCCGCAATTCATCATTGCTTATAGAAGATAACTTAGCGTATTCTTCATTTATTTTAACAACCAGCGGCTGTATTGTTTTTATATCTCTTTGTGATTTACTTCCGAAAACCTTAGCTAAAAATTCTAACATTATATTTTAAATCGTATTTATTATTGAAAATTGATGAAATACAACAACCACGCCATGGCTTTATTTAAGTCAGTTTGGCAGTTGTAAGGGGCTAAAATTAAGGATATATTCTAAATATCTGTTATAAAAACAACTGTTTATTTAAGGATTCTACTAAATGTTCATTATAATTTCATGTTTGATAGCACCTCAGGCCTCGTAAATAATTTATCGCGTTCTAAAATAAATAGTTTTTCAATCACAGTAAAACCTCTTATTCATAACTATATTCCAGGCAAAACTCAATATTACATCATTCCTATTGTGATAAAATTAATTATATATTTACAAAGTAATATCAAGGTACTAATATTTATGATCGCCAAAACTCAAGATGAAACTATTAACGAAATTGTACAATATTTTGAAACTTACATTTTCGAAAATCATGTTACAGCTTCATTAAATACACATTCAAAGCTTAAAAACTACAACATCAATCCTATAGTTGTAAAATATCTTTCCAAGGTTTTAGAGAATGAATATTCTCCACTCGGTATTGCCAAAGCATTATTTTACCCAAGAGTATTGGGTACGTCAATAAATACTTCGTTTGGAACAAGGATACAAAATATGTTTGTAGATTTAAAAATTGCCGAAGGTTCGCTAATAAAAGGTATGGACATCGAATTTGTGGACAAGATTGACCACCGTAGAAAATGGTGTCAATTGAAATCAGGGCCAAACACAATTAATTCTGAAGACGTAAAACCGCTTATAAGAAAATTTACCGATACAATTAATTTAGCAAGAACTAATAAAGCATTTAAAAGGATAAACAACACAGATTTTATTGTTGGCGTTCTTTATGGCGAACAAGATGAACTAAGTATGCACTATAGACTGATTGACAAAACTCATCCCGTAATAATTGGCAAAGATTTTTGGCATCGAATTACAGGGTTTCCAAAATTTTACGATGGCCTTGTAAAAAATCTTCAAACATCAATTGAAAATATTGATACTCAAGACTTAATTAATGTAGGCGTTGAAGCGTTAGCGAGAGAAATACAAGTATCTCAGCTTTTCGAATTTAAGAAATCGTAATAACCGTTTAAAAATTTTACGATAGAATAGCCCACTTCTTTACCCAAGTTTACTGGCACGGCATTACCAATCTGTTTATACTGTTGCGCTAAAGACCCTTCAAATTTCCATTCATCAGGAAATGTCTGAATTCGTGCGTACTCGCGAACAGTAAATGGTCGTGTTTCTTCTGGGTGGCATCGTTCAGTTTGCTTTTGTGCAGGACTGCAAGTTAAAGTAAGGCAAGGTTCGTCCCAACCAATTCTCCTTGCAATGCCAGTTTTTCCACCACCTAAATAAAAGCTTCCACCCATAAAAGATTTTTGAATATCTAAAGGCAAATCTCGCCAATACCCTTTTTGTGGCACCAAGTCTAAAACTTCGATTTTACTTTTTGGATATTTAGCACCGTCTGATTTCGGTACGTTACAATTGAATAGCTCGCTCTTTTTCAAAGCATCTTTTAGATGATAAATTTTATTGTAAGGTTTCGGATATTCATATTTCTGCGCAATATCTTTTCTAATTCCAACTAAAATCAATCTTTCTCTTTTTTGAGGGACATTGTAATTTATTGCCTTTAAAACCTGCACAGGAATAACATTGTATCCAATTTCATTCAGAATAGAAATCATCCCTTGAAGTGTTTTGCCATTTTCATGGCTAAGTAATCCGCGAACGTTTTCACCAATACAAATTGGTGGATTTACTTCTTTGACAACTCGAGCAAATTCATAAAATAAAGTTCCTCGAGCATCTGCTAAGCCAAGTTTTTTACCTGCATAACTAAAAGCCTGGCAGGGAAAACCTCCAGTAACAACATCTACTTTATTATGATACTCAGAAAAATCAAATACTTTAATATCACCTTCTAAAACATTCCAGTTCGGTCGATTTTGTCTTAAAGTTTTACAAGCAAATTTATCAATCTCATTTAGAGCCACACACTTTAGTCCAGCTTTTTCCATTCCAATCGCTAATCCACCTGCCCCAGCAAATAATTCTAAAACTTTATATTCATTTTCAGCTTCAACAAAGTTTGAAAATGTTTCTTTGATATCTTGGGAAATAAAGTTAGAAAACAAATTTTGAACTTCTGACTTACGATATACGCGATAATTACTCATCGGCTCCCGAACTGCGGAGAATTTACCTTCTCTATCCCATCGCCTTAGGGTTTCCTTACTTTTACCAAGTAATTCCGACACTTCCCCTATTGATAAATACTCTTCCATAACCAAACTACATAACCTTATACAATGGTTACAAATTTATAACATTTTTCCGAAACAAAAAATAATGTTAATAAAATCGAACCTTAAAAGTTTAGGCTCAAAAGTTTGTATAAAAATCATCATTACTTAAATACCACCTCTGTTGCACCGTATCCAAATTTCTCTTTCCTTGCATCCATATAGGTTTTAACCTGTGGATTTTTGCTTATCAGTTTATGAATTTTATCCCTTAAAGTTCCGTTTCCAGATCCATGGATGAAAATTATTTTATCGAAATGGTGTACGATGGCGCCATCCATTGCTGTATTAAAATGGTTAAGCTGAATTTGCAACATTTCGTCTGCTTCTAAAAAATGATGGTCGTCTCTTAGTTTCTCAATATGTAAATCAATTTCTTTTGCTGGCGCAGGAACGGTTTTCTTTTGATCTGTTGCTTTAAAAAAGCTCTCTTTCAATTTTTGAGCATCAATAAGTGGCAGTTGTTCATCTAGGCGAATCAACCATCCTTTTTGTGTAGTGCCCGGTAATTCTTTTAGATCTGTACTAAAATCTTTCGCTCTAAATTTTTTGCGCAACACAAGAGGTGGCAAAGGTTTAACATCAGCTGTGCTGAATAGAAGCATCTGAAACAGAAATTCTGGCCAAATATCTAAATCTGCCAATGAAGCCGAATATACCAATTTAGCGCTGTTTGGTTCTATTGCGCCATGAAACGAGCCTGCGAATTTTTCTTTACGTTCTGTATTTAAAGTGATAAGCAACGTGTTTGGCGTTTGATTATACAAGTTAAAGTGCACCACGTTACCAGCCTTATTATCATTGGCTACCGCCAGATAAATACCATTTTCATATTTGGCAATACTTGGAATGTTAACATGGATTGGTTTTGGAACATCAATTTCTGCAGCAACAGTACCGTGCCCGTGTACCGATGTTAAATTACTTACCACAACAGGAATCTCAAAACCGTCTTCATCGGTAACGCCCAATGTTTGCGAATCAATAATCTTTGTCACATATCCTTCACGTTTTTCATCGACAAAACGCACAAAATCTCCTAATTTAAACTTCATTTTTTTATTTTTTTTGTACTGAGGTTATCAGTTTCTAGTTACCAGTTGCGGGTTCTAATACCGATTTTCAGTTATCAGTTGCGAGTTATCAGTTACCTGTCTAGGTGCCGACACCATTATTCTTTTTACTCGTTTTTTTTATTTCTCGTCCCTTGCGTCTTCCTTATATATGGTTAAAAGCACTAATTTCTTTAGTTGTGCACTGTCGCGGTCTTTGCTTCATATTCCTCTTACTCACTTACAAGGTACAACTTAACCTACCACCTAATCAACGCGCTTCCCCAGGCAAAGCCAGAACCAAATGCTGCTAAGCAAACCAAATCTCCATCTTTAACTCTACCCGCTTCCCATGCTTCGCACAAAGCTATTGGCACTGAGGCAGCAGTTGTGTTTCCGTATTTCTGAATGTTATTGAATACTTGGTCATCTCTCAACCCTAAAAGTTGCTGTACATATTGGCTTATGCGCAAATTTGCTTGGTGTGGCACCAATAAATTAATATCTTTTTCTGTAAGGTTATTCGCCAATAAGGCTTCTCTAATTACTTCAGGGAATTTAACCACAGCTTTCTTAAAAACCGCCGGACCATCCATATAGGGTAAAGCCGCACCACTCGCTAAAATTTCGGGCGTCATAAATAATCCACCAAGTTCCTGCTCGGGAAAAGCAGGTTTATCCTTCATCCATTTATTGGCATGAGCACCTGGATAATACATTGCCAAAATTTCCGCATCAGCACCATCACTATGTAAATGCGTGCTTAAAATACCTTTTCCCGGCTCGGTTGTGGGTTGTAGAACTACTGCCCCCGCTCCATCGCCAAAAATAACCGAAACATTTCTACTCCGTGTTTCAAAATCCATGGCGAACGAATGTTTCTCGCTACCAACTACTAAAACGTTTTTATACATTCCAGTTTTAACAAACTGATCGGCAACAGATAGCGCATAAACAAATCCCGAACATTGGTTGCGAATATCAAGCGCGCCAATCTCTCCCATCCCCATTTCGCGTTGCAACAATACACCACAGCCCGGAAAGTAATAATCTGGGCTTAGCGTGGCAAATACAATAAAATCTACATCTTTTACGGTAATACCCGCTCTTTCAATAGCAATTTTTGCAGCCTCTACCCCCATTGTTGTGGTGGTTTCTTCGTAACGATCGGCAAATCTGCGTTCTTTTATGCCAGTCCTTTCTTGTATCCATTCATCATTGGTATCCATAAAACGACTTAAGTCGTTATTTGTGTACACGTTTTTTGGAACGTAATAACCACATCCCGCAATTCTTGATTGAAACATATTTTAGATTGTTAGCTAAACCAAAGGTAATTAATTTATAAAGATATGAGTGGTGTGATTTGAGCTAAGAGATTGCATACATTCTTACCCATAAAGCTGGTAAAACGATTTGCGAGTGCTTAAGTCTAACATCTCAAATCTAATATCTCAAATCTTCGAATTATTGTTTATTTTTGTAAATATGTCTACAGAAACCAAAGAAGAGACCTTTACACTCGAAGAAATTTTAACTTCCTTAAAAACCGTTCACCGCCTTATTTTATGGAATGATGATGTGAATAGTTTCGAACATGTAATTTACTGTATGATGAAATATTTGGATTATAGTGAGGCCCAAGGCGAAAAAATTGCTTGGAAAGTGCATAACGAAGGTAAATGCCCAGTATTAGAAGGCTCTTTTACCGAAATGGAAGTTTACCGCAAAATTTTACAACAAGAAGGATTAACAGTTTCGGTTGATTAATTCTTAGTATTAATTATGAATTTGTACATTTAAACATAAAGAACTAATTTTATGGAAGTTACATTAGAAATAAAGGGTGAAAAAGCACTTTCAATTTTAGAGACATTAAAAAGTATTAGAGGGATAACTGTGAAAAAAATTGACAAATCCAAAGAAATCCAGTTAACTGATTTAGCCAAAGCTTATCAAGAAACCCAGTTGGCTGAAGATGGCAAAATTAAATTAAAAACCTTTGATCAACTTATTGATGAGGTTTAATGTATTTACCTCATCTCTTTTTGATAAAGAATTTAAAAAACTATGCAAAAAACATAAATCCGCAAAAAGTGATGTAATTGCACTCGTAGAAAAATTAAAAGAAAGTCCAATTTCGGGCACCCCGATTGGAAACGATTGTTATAAAATTCGTCTAGCCATTGCAAGCAAAGGTAAAGGAAAATCTGCAGGAGCCAGATTGATAACAAATATTCGTTTTGTTAACGAAACGATTTATCTTCTTTCTATTTATGATAAGGCAGATAAAGAAACGCTTTCAGACAGAGACTTGATAGCTGTATTAAAAACTCTTTAACCCTCCAACCCTTTCAAAAACTCAACCATTTCTGCCTGCGTATTTTGCGTTTTATCTTTTGCGTACCAACCATGTAAATGTTCTGCGAGTTCTGGCATTTCGATACCTTCTTTCTTCCACCCGATTAAAATATCCTTTAAAATTTGAGGTCGAGGACCCCAGCTTGCTAAAACGCTATCAGCAGTTTCGTTTAATACAATCAAAATAGGAATTGCTCTGCCACCGTTGGTTAAGTAAGCATCAATTAATGGTAGGTTTTGATCACGGAGAACAAATTTTAAATCTATTTTACCATCAGATTGCATCGCCATTTTATTAAACACGGGTACAATTTGGGCTGCATCGCCACACCAACCTTCTGCAATTACTAAAAACTTATAATTCAATTTTAAATTTTCAATTATTGAGGCTAGTTCTGCATTTAAAACAGCTGTTTTATCAACCCTGCGCATCCGTTGCACATTCAGTTTGCTATAATTTAATAAATCTTCTGAATGATCGGAACCGGTATTTTTTCCATCTAGCAAAAGTTCATCTATCAATGTACGATAAGCTGAATAACTGATTGCTTGGTTATCAAAAATCTCTTTATAGTTAATCATAAGTGCATAATTTGTGGGGTAAAGTAAGGCAGAATATTAGTCAAAATAATCATTGATTTGCAAGAAAGTATTTCGTTTTTTGAAGCAAAAAATTAAGCCTCCATCAATTTACTTACGTGTTGCGTAAGCGCTACAAAATCTTCTACGGATAATTGTTCGGCCCGTTTTTCAAAATAAATATGATCGTCCATTTTATCTTTAGGCATTACTGCCGAAACTGCGTTGCGCAACGTTTTTCTACGTTGGTTAAAACCCGCTTTTACTACGCGCCAAAATAGTTTTTCATCGCAATCTAAAGCCTCTACCTCGTTTCTGGTTAAGCGAATAATTGCCGAATTTACCTTAGGAGGCGGATTAAATGTACCCGGTTTGACCGTGAACAAATACTCTATTTTGTAATACGCTTGCAAAAAAACACTTAAAATGCCGTAATCCTTTGTCCCTGATGGAGATGCACAGCGTTGTGCAACTTCTTTTTGAAACATACCCACCATTTCCACAACCTTATTTCGATTATCTAAAATCTTAAATAAAATTTGAGATGAGATATTGTAAGGAAAGTTACCGATGATGGCGAATTTATCAGGAAAAAAGGCATCGAAATCCATTTTCAAAAAATCGCCGTTTATTAAACGATTGCCCACCTGCGGATATTTATCATTCAGAAAGTGGTAAGATTCGGTGTCGATATCAATCATGAAAGTTTCAAAGTTTTCTTGTTGAAGTAAAAAATCAGATAAAATACCCATTCCCGGACCAACTTCTAAAACCTGGCTGTACTTATCCGTACTTATTAAAGCATCTACAATGCGTTTTGCAATGCCTTTATCGGTTAAAAAATGTTGCCCTAAATGTTTTTTTGCTTTTACTAAACTCATATTTTATATTTTCGTTAGCCACGGAAACACAGAAAGCACGGAATGGGATAAATATTATCCAATTTTTGCTTGTAAGTGAATGCTATATTTCTATCGCTGAAATTTATACAAAATAACTAATTTTTATCGGGTAAGCATCTGTTTAATCGAAAATCAGTAATTTGCGCTAAAATTTCCAGTAATTATGAGCAATAAACTTAAAATTGGTATTAGTATAGGCGATGTAAATGGCATAGGTTTAGAGGTAATCATTAAAACATTATCCAATCCTGCTATTTTAAATTATTGTACCCCAATTGTTTATGGGCACACAAAGGTTTCTTCTTTCCATAGAAAAGCGAATAATTTGGGCGATTTTACTTTCAACGTGATTAATCATGCAAATTTAGCACAGCCGAAAAAGGCCAATATGATTAATTGTTGGGAGGAAGATGTTAAAATAGAACTAGGTCAAGTGACCGAAATAGGCGGGAAATATGCATTACTTTCTTTAGAAAGAGCAACTGCCGATTTGGTTAATGGTGATATTGATGCCTTAGTTACCGCACCAATTAATAAGCACAACATACAATCTGAAACCTTTAAATTCCCCGGACATACTGAATATCTACAAGAAAAAAGTGGTAGTAAAGATGTGCTGATGTTTTTAATTAGCGAAAGCCTAAGGGTTGGCGTAGTTACAGGCCATATTCCAGTTTCGGAAGTGCCGGGAGCGATTACGAAAGATAAGATTGTGAATAAAATTAAGCTTATAAATGATAGTTTAAAGAATGATTTTTGGATTGAAAAACCGAAAATTGCCGTTTTAGGGTTAAATCCACATGCCAGCGATAATGGTTTATTAGGTACCGAAGAAGCTGATATCATCACGCCAGCTATTCAAGAGGCATATAGTAAAGGTATTATATGTTTTGGTCCTTATCCTGCTGATGGTTTTTTCGGAAACGGAAGTTATAAGCAATTTGATGCAGTTTTGGCAATGTATCACGATCAAGGTTTAATCCCTTTCAAAACGTTGGCATTTCATAACGGGGTAAATTATACCGCAGGCTTAAACATTGTGCGCACTTCGCCAGATCATGGTACGGGTTATGATATTGCAGGAAAAGGAATAGCCGACTCTACTTCTTTTACCGAAGCATTATTTTCGGCAATACACATTGTAAAAAATCGCCGTGAGCAAGAAGAACTTATAAAAAACCAATTGCGCACCGGTGGAAAACTTGTAGAAACGCAGTTTGATATAAAGGATGATGCAACTTAAAGGGAAGCTGAAAGCAAAAAGCTGAAAGCACATCGTTCAACGCGAGTTATCGTACCATAAAAACTACTTAAGGGTTAATCAGCAAGGAACATTTGAGATAGAAGAGCAAGAACAAAGAGCAAAGATTAAAGAACAATTGCAAGTCAATAAGCCATTTTACAGCTTTCATATCACTAAATTAACTTCCCTTATTTTTTCAAGGAGAGTTTAGGGGTAGTTTAAAGTTCTTATCAACAATAGCGCTGATTTAAAAATACAAATTACTGACCAGTTATCTTCAGAAAATTACGATTTTTATGGTTATTGATGATTGAAGAGCCAACCAACACACAGCGTAAAATTATCCACATTGATATGGATGCTTTTTATGCATCTGTAGAACAAAGAGATTTTCCCGAGTATCGAGGCAAGCCTATTGTTGTTGGCGGCAAGCCCGATAGTAGAGGTGTTGTGGCTACTGCCAGTTATGAAGCAAGGGTTTATGGCATAAAATCTGCAATGTCTTGCAATAAAGCTTATCAACTCTGCCCTACGGCAATTTTCGTTTATCCTCGTTTTGATGCTTATGTAACGGTCTCTAAAGGAATTAGAGAAATTTTCAGTCGATATACTGATTTGATAGAGCCTTTATCTCTTGATGAAGCTTATTTGGATGTTACCGAAGATAAACTCGGCATTGGTTCTGCAATTGATATTGCAAGATCTATCAAAGATGCTATAAAAAACGAACTAAATTTAACTGCTTCTGCAGGTGTTTCCATCAATAAGTTTGTGGCCAAAATCGCCTCAGATATGAATAAGCCAGATGGTTTAACATTTATCGGTCCATCAAAAATTAAAGCTTTTATGGAAAAACTGCCTGTAGAAAAATTCTTCGGCATAGGAAAAGTTACTGCGGCGCGGATGAAGGCCATGCAAATTAATACAGGTGCCGATTTAAAAAAACTGCGTGAGGAACAACTTGTTGCTCAGTTCGGCAAGTCGGGCAGGTTTTATTACAAAGTTGTTCGTGGTATTGATGAACGACCAGTAAGGGCAAATAGAGCAAGCAAATCTGTTGGTGCAGAAGATACGCTGAAAGAAGACACCAACGATGCTGGCATTATGCACAGTTTACTGCAAGAAATTAGTGTAACTGTTGCCGATCGATTGCAAAAACATCAATTAAAAGGAAAAACAGTAACGCTAAAAATAAAATTTGCCGATTTTAGGCAGATTACCAGAAGTAGATCTTTCGCCACTACCATAAATGAATCGAACATTATTTATAAAGAAGCAATTAAACTTTTAGACGAGGCCGAAATTGGTACAACAGAGGTACGTTTATTAGGCATAACCTTAAGTAGATTTTATGATGATTTGCCTTTCGATACTCGAGAAGTATCCCAGTTATCATTTGATTTTTAGGGCAGAATGTTTAGGGCTAAAACAAAAAAGAGGTTGATCATTTACATGATACAACCTCTTTTTAACTTTTACTCACTTAAAAAGTGAATTTAAATTATTTCTTACCTTTTGCAGCTTCAGTTTCTGCTTGTTTTAATGCTCTAGACATTGTTACTGAAACGATTGTATCTTCAGGAATGTTTGTGATTGCATATTTTGCTTTTTGCAAATCGCGAACGCGGAATATACCACCTACTTCCAATTTCTCAATACTCACTTTAACCTCTTGAGGCATATCTGCAGGTAAAGATTTAACACGAAGTTTACGTAATTTCTGAATCAACTTACCACCCATTTTAACACCAGGTGAAGTACCAGCCAACTTTACAGGAATTTCCATAACGATTTCTTTATCATCAAATAACTGAAGAAAATCGATATGCATCAAAATATCAGTTAATGGATGAAATTGAGTATCCTTAACGATAGCTTTCGTTTTTGTGCCATTCACATCAATTTCTACAAAATTTGCATCAGGCGTGTAAATTACGTCTCTCAAATCTGCGATTACAACAGCTAAATGTTGTTGTGTTTTACCACCATACAATACCGCAGGAACTTTACCTTCGTAACGAAGCTCTTTGGCATCGCGTTTCCCTACGTTCTCTCTCGGAGAACCGCTAATTGCGATTGTTTTCATTTTTATATTTATTTAATTGTTAGTATCAAGTATTTAGTATCAAGTATCAAGAGCTGAAGCCCCACACCTTTAACCTTACACCTTATTTTTTTTTAGTATCAAGTATTTAGTATCAAGTATCAAGAGCTGAAGCCCCACACCTTTAACCTTACACCTTATTTTTTTTTTAGTATCGAGTATTTAGTATTAAGGCCTTACACCCTAAACCTTTTACCTTATACCGTAATTTAAATTTTAAAAAGCTCGCTCATCGAACCATATTCATTTACTGTTGTAATGGCGCGTGCAAATAATTCTGCAGTACTTAAAACTCTAATTTTATCGCTTTTAATAGAAACAGGAATAGTATCCGTTACAATTAACTCTGATAATACCGAATCTTCTACTGTTTTTATGGCGTCGCCAGATAATACAGCATGTGTACAAACTGCCCTTACGCTATTTGCGCCATTTTCCATAATCAAAGCCGCCGCTTTCGATAAAGTCCTTGCCGTATCGCAGATGTCGTCAATCAATACAATATCCTGTCCGGTTACATCACCAATAATCGACATTGATTCGATTTCATTGGCGCGCTTCCGCCGCTTATCACATATAATTACTTCTGCATTAAAAAACTTTGCAAAAGTACGTGCTCTATACGAACCTCCCATATCTGGAGAAGCGATTGTTAAATTTTTTAAGCCTAAGCTTTTAATGTAAGGCACAAAAATAACCGATCCATCTAAATGATCAACCGGAATATCAAAGAAACCTTGAATTTGGGCAGCGTGAAGATCCATCGTCATGATACGGTGAATACCTGCAGACTTTAATAAATTAGCCACCAACTTTGCACCTATCGCAACCCTGGGTTTATCTTTTCTATCTTGCCTTGCTAAGCCATAATAAGGAACAACGGCTGTAATATAATGTGCCGACGCTCTTTTAGCAGCATCAACCATTAAAAGAAGCTCCATTAAATTATCGCTGGGTTGATAGGTAGATTGAATGATAAAAATATCACATCCACGAACACTCTCATCAAGAGAAGGCTGAAATTCCCCATCACTAAAACGATGTGTAGTTGATTCGCCAAGCGGTTTGCCATAATGCTTAGCAATTTGCATTGCCAATTCCTTAGAACCTGTTCCCGAAAATAATTTTACTGGGTTAAACTGCAATGGCATTTCCGTGTGATTTACGGGTTAAAAAAAATCGGATTATGCTTAAAAAAACATAATCCGATGTTAAATGTTGTTGTCCGACCTGGATTCGAACCAAGACAAACAGTACCAAAAACTGTCGTACTACCCTTATACTATCGGACAAGCAATTTCAGAGTATGTCTCCGAAAGGGAATGCAAATGTAGGAACGTTATTTTAAAAATGCAAGCATGATTTGAAAAAAAATTAAATAAACTTAATTATCCCTCAAAAACCACTAAAACAGTTAAATTATGTTAAAACCCAGCAACATTTTGCAGTTAATATCGACTATATTGGTTATTTTCGGCAGCATTTTTATGCCAATACAAACTTTAAAAACATAAATAAATAATGAATTACTCAAAAGTTAACAATTTAGTAGGTTGGTTCTGCTTCGTAGTTGCAACATTATCCTATATATTAACGCTGGAACCTTCTTCCAGTTTTTGGGACTGTGGCGAATTTGTAGCCTCGGCATTTAAAATGCAAGTTGTGCACCAACCAGGTGCGCCATTATTTTTAATGATTCAACGCTTTTTCTCAATATTTGCCGGCGGTGATGATACGAAAATCGCTTATTGGATGAATGTTGGTTCAGCGGTATCGAGCGGTGCAACCATATTGTTTCTATTTTGGAGTATTACTGCAATTGCTAAAAAAATTGTTTATAAAGTAGGCGAAGAGTTAACTTCTGGTAAGTTAATTAGTATAATGGGTGCGGGCTTAGTTGGTGCCTTAGCATATACCTACTCAGATAGTTTTTGGTTTTCGGCAGTAGAATCAGAAGTTTATGCACAATCTTCAATGTTTACCGCAATAGTTTTTTGGGGAATTTTAAAGTGGGATGCTCATGCAGATGAACCTAAAGCCGATAGGTGGTTACTGTTCATCGCATACATTATGGGCTTATCAATTGGGGTTCACTTACTAAACTTGTTAACCATTCCGGCAATGGCATTTGTTTATTATTTTAGAAGAACAGAAAAACCCACTACATCAGGCATTTTCAAAACCTTGGCTGCTGGTATTTTTGTGTTAGGTTTCATTCAATATGGCGTAATTCAATACATTGTTTCACTTGGCGCTTATTTCGATTTGTTTTTTGTAAATAGTTTAGGCTTAGGTTTTGGTACTGGTGTATTATTTTTCGCAATTTTAATAATTGTTGGTTTTGTTGTTGCAATTCGTTATAGCATCCAACATCAAAATAAAATTTTAAATCTAGCTTTACTTTCTACGGTACTAATTATTTTCGGCTATTGCTCTTTCGCTATGATTATCATTCGCGCTCAAGCAGATCCTAACTTAAATAATAGTGCTCCGAAAGATGCTTTTTCGTTTTTAAGCTACGTAAACCGCGAGCAATACGGCGACAGACCTTTACTGTTTGGCCCTAATTACAACTCCGAAAGAGAAGATAATGTAACTGAAGGTAAAAACATTTATAGAAAAGGCGATGAGAAGTATGAAATAGCAGGCAAAAAAACAGATGTTGCTTATAAAGATGTTACTTTATTACCACGTATGTATAGCGATGATGCAAGGCATGCAGATTTTTACAAAGAATGGATGCATCTCGATCCGAGTAAAAAACCCAATGTAGTGGATAATGTTGGCTTTCTGTTTTCTTATCAAATTGGCTACATGTACATGCGTTATTTTATGTGGAATTTTGTTGGCCGCCAAAATGATGTTCAAGGTCAAGGTAGTGGTTTTGAAGGCGAATGGCTAAGTGGTGTAAAACCAATCGACGCTTTAAGATTGGGCAATCAAACCAATTTACCACCATCAACAGTTGACAGCAAAGCATATAACAGATTCTTTTTCTTACCATTTATACTCGGTATTATTGGTGCAGTTTGGTTATTCCAACGCAACCCGAAGTTTGGCGGTGTAGTGGCTCTACTTTTCTTTTTTACAGGTATCGCGATCGTTCTATACTTAAATCAAAAACCATTAGAACCACGTGAACGAGATTACGCTTACACGGGCTCATTTTACGCATTCTCTATATTTATTGGCTTGGGCGTATTGGGTTTAAGGGAATGGATTTTTCAAAAACTTACACCAACTGTAGGCGCAATTGCGGCAACAGTTATTGGGCTATTTGCTGCGCCAATAATAATGGCACAACAAGGCTGGGATGATCATGATCGTTCTACAAAATTGGTAACGCATGATATAGCTATAGATTACTTACAATCGTGCGCGCCTAATGCAATTCTATTCACCTACGGCGATAACGATACTTATCCACTTTGGTATATTCAAGAGGTTGAGAAAGTAAGACCTGATATACGCATTGTAAACTTAAGTTTATTCGATACCGACTGGTATATAAATGGTATGAAACAGAAACAGAATGATTCTGCACCATTGCCAATCTCAATGAAACCTTCTCAATACGTGCAAGGCGTACGTGATGTTTTACCAGTTGATTCTAGGTTTGCCGGCAGTATAGAACTGAAAGATTTAGTTGGCGTAATGTTATCAGATAATAAAAATGATAAGGTTGAAATGCAAGGCGGAACATTCGCAAACTTCTTGCCAACGAAAAACATAAAAATGACGATTAATCCACAGGAAGTTATTGCAAGCGGAACAGTTGCAGCAGCCGATAGTGCGAAAATTACACCAGTAATGGAATGGAAGTTTAACAAGGGATATGTAACCAAAGGAACATTAGCCATGTTGGATATTTTAGCCCACAACAATTGGAAAAGGCCTATTTATTTCGCATCAACAGTACCATCCGACCAATATAATGGCTTAGATAAGTTTTTATACAGTGAAGGTATGGCTTTGCGTTTAGTACCTTTTAAGCCAGATACAGCCTCAGGAAATAACAGACCTGATTTGATTAATGTACCGGTAACCTACAACAACGTAATGACGAAGTTTAAGTGGGGCAATATGAAAACAGCTAAATATTTAGACCCACAATCATCAGATGATACTTTTATTTTCACAAACCTATTTAATAGTTTGGCGCAAAATTTAATACAAGAAGGTAAAGCCGAAGATGCAAAAAAAGTTGTAGATCGCTATTTCGCGGTAATGCCTCAAACTTTTTATGGCATACGAACTGTTTTAGGCCGCAACCAGATGGCAGAAAATTTATATAATCTGGGTGAAACGGATAAGGCTAACGATATGATTAACGCATCGGCAGATTACATTCAGAAAGAGCTGAACTATTTGGCAGATATATCCAAATCAAAAAATGGCATTACGGGTACGCAAAATGTACAAACTGGGTTTTATTTGCTAAACCAAATGGCAGAAGCCACTAAAGCAAACAAACAGATAAAGTTAAATGCTAAAATAGATAAAATATTAAATGGGTTAGAGGCACGGTTCTCAATATACTTTCAACGGTAGAAAGTAACATGTAAAAAAAAGCGTTGCAATTTGTTTTGCAACGCTTTTTTTTTACAATAACCCAAAAAAACTTAAGTATAGCAATAACAAGAATTTACTTTTTAAAAATAATTAGTAAATTGATGTTTTAAATTTGGGCGTTGCCCGATGAAAAATCGGGCGCGGGCTGTCTGGGGGTTCGCTTCGCTACCGTGCCAATAAAAAATTGGCACCAAGCCCCGCCCATCCCTAACGCTAGCAAACAGCCAATATAACTGCAACAGGATGTTTTTTTTTGCGTTAACGATTGTAGCGGCATCCTTTTTGGCTGTCATCCTGAGCGTAGTCGAAGGACAGCCAAAAAGATACAGCGAAAAGCGTGTTAAAACGCCCAAAAAATATTTTAACTATTTAAAATTTACAAAATTTTAATACAAAACCCACTTCCAGCTTTTGTATATATTGTGGTTGCAAAAAAAAACCCTGTGTCGTTATAGCAAAACAGGATTTTTTGTTTCAATTAATTTAATATTATTCGTTTACAACGCCCATGGCGCAAAACTTATTAATTCTTTTTTCGATCAGCTTATCGGTTTTTTCTTTACCTAAAATAGCCAAATCGCCAATAATTTTATCTTTTAAGGTTTGTCCCATCAATTCTGGGTTTTGATGCGCTCCACCCAAAGGTTCGGTTATTATTCCATCAATAAGGTGGTTGCCAAACATATCCTCAGATGTCAGTTTTAAACATTCGGCTGCTTTTTCTTTAAAATCCCAGCTTCTCCATAATATAGACGAACACGACTCTGGAGAAATTACCGAGTACCAAGTGTGTTCTAACATATAAACGCGATCGCCGATACCAATACCTAAAGCACCACCAGAAGCACCTTCGCCAATAACAATACAAATAATTGGCACTTTTAATACCGACATTTCTAACAAATTACGCGCAATTGCCTCACCTTGTCCACGCTCTTCGGCTTCTAACCCAGGGTAAGCGCCCATTGTATCAATAAAAGAAATTACGGGTTTATTAAACTTTTCTGCCAAGCGCATTAAACGCAATGCTTTGCGGTAACCTTCGGGGTTAGCCATACCAAAATTGCGGTATTGGCGCTCTTTGGTGTTTTTACCCTTTTGGTGACCGATAACCATTACCGTTTGCCCGTTAATTGAGGCAAAACCACCAATTATCGCTTTATCATCTTTAACCGTTCTATCGCCATGTAGTTCAATAAAATCATCGCAAATCATGCTAATATAATCCATCGTTTGCGGCCGATCTGCATGACGGCTCATTTGAACTTTTTGCCATCCTGTTAAGTTGCTGTAAACTTCTTTGGTTGTTTCATCTATTTTAAGCTGGAGCTCTTCTAAAGTGGCAGACATATCTACCTTAGTTTTTTCGGCCACTTGTTTAACCTTTTCAACTTGTTGAACAAGATCGGCTATAGGCTTTTCAAAATCGAATGATGTTTTTATTTCGTTCATGGGGCGGTAAAATTAACGATAAAAATTTAATTATAAATAATTAGATGGTACAGAAAATTAATTTGGCATATATTGACTGTCTATCTCAAACAAAAAGACAAACAAATTTCATTTTTTACTACCTTTGACAACCATAAACAAAAATTGATAATTTAAACGACATCAATATAATATGATTATTGAACCAAGAATGCGAGGTTTTATATGTTTAACATCACACCCTGATGGTTGTGCCGAGAACGTAAAAAACCAGATTGAATATGTAAAATCTAAAGGTGCGATTAACGGCCCGAAAAAAGTGTTGGTAATTGGAGCTTCTACAGGTTTCGGCTTAGCCTCAAGAATTACTGCTGCTTATGGCTCAAACGCAGCTACAATTGGCGTGTATTTCGAAAAACCACCTCAACAAGGTAAAACAGCTTCGCCAGGGTGGTACAATACGGCAGCTTTTGAACATGAAGCCCACCAAAGTGATTTATATGCAAAAAGTATTAATGGTGATGCTTTTAGTGATGAGGTAAAAAAAACAACGCTCGATTTAATTAAGGCCGATTTAGGGCAAGTAGATTTAGTTATTTACAGCCTAGCATCTCCGGTTAGAAAAAATCCAAAAACTGAAGTTTTACATCGTTCTACTTTAAAACCAATTGGTGGCTCTTTTACAAATAAAACAGTTGATTTTCATACAGGTATCGTTTCTGATATTTCCATAGATTCGGCAAATGAGGAAGAAATAGAAAATACAGTTGCCGTAATGGGTGGCGAAGATTGGGAGATGTGGATTGATGCTTTAAAAGCTGAAAATTTACTCGCTGAAGGCGCACTAACTGTAGCATATTCTTATATAGGACCTTCGTTAACTGAAGCCGTTTACCGCAAAGGAACAATTGGACGTGCTAAAGATCATTTAGAAGCAACTGCATTTACAATTAGTGATAAATTAAAAGACATTAACGGAAAGGCTTATGTTTCGGTGAATAAAGCGCTGGTAACACAGGCAAGTTCTGCAATCCCTGTTATTCCACTTTATATTTCTTTGCTGTACAAAGTGATGAAAGAAGAAGGCATACATGAAGGCACAATTGAGCAAATTCAACGTTTGTACGCCGATAGATTATATACCGGAAATGAAATTGCGGTTGACGAAAAAGGTAGAATAAGAATAGACGATTGGGAAATGCGTGAAGATGTTCAAGCTAAGGTTGCTAAACTTTGGGAAGAATCTACCACAGAAACTTTACCTAACCTTGGAGATTTAGCTGGATATAAATCAGATTTCTTAAGCTTATTCGGTTTCGAAGTTGACCATGTAGATTATAAAGCCGAAGCCAATGAAATGGTTGCGATTGAAGGTTTAGTAGAATTGTAGTTAAGGTATAAAACCCTATTTTATATAGTCCCAAACGGCTGACAAAATTTGTCAGCCGTTTTTTTTTGAGACAAATGATTGAGTTATGTTTTGAGAAGAAAAATAGCTTAAACGCATGTTGATGTAAAATAAAAGAGCCAACCAAACCTTAAACCGCAATCTGGCGCAAGCGTCTCGCTTGTGACTTAAAATTAAAGTTGAGTAAAAAACTGGAAATATCTCTTATTTTACCCACTACATCACAAGCGGGACGCTTGCGCTAGAATAACCGAGCATAGACTCGCGCTAGATGGGGATTGAGTTATGTTTTGAGAAGAAAAATAGCTTAAACGTATGTCTATGTAAAATATAAAGAGCCAACCAAAACCTTAAACCGCAATCTGGCGCAAGCGTCTCGCTTGTGACTTAAAATTAAAGTTGAGTAAAAAACTGGAAATATCTCTTATTTTCCCACTACATCACAAGCGGGACGCTTGCGCTAGAATAACCGAGCATAGACTTGCGCTAGATGGGGCTAGAATAACCGAGCATAGACTTGCGCTAGATGGAGCTTATTCGGTTTCGAAGTTGACCATGTAGATTATAAAGCCGAAGCCAATGAAATGGTTGCGATTGAAGGTTTAGTAGAATTGTAGTTAAGGTATAAAACCCTATTTTATATAGTCCCAAACGGCTGACAAAATTTGTCAGCCGTTTTTTTTTGAGACAAATGATTGAGTTATGTTTTGAGAAGAAAAATAGCTTAAACGCATGTTGATACAAAATAAAAGAGCAAACCAAACCTTAAACTACAAAGGAAAATTAACAACTCCTTGAAAAAAGGATGGGAGTTAGCGTGATGGTTATTCATGATTCAATTTATAATTAACTAGTTTTAGGTGGCCTTATGCAACCTGCATTAACGGTTACTGAACAAAGTTTTTTCTAACCCCGATTGCAGTGAGCACGGAATGTAATGGAGTAAAACGGAAAGCGGGACTGACTTAAAAAAACGCTACTGTCGTTACTTTTTCAAAAAATCGTTAACAATCTAAATTCAAAACGAAGCAATATTTAAGCTATTTTCTTAGGTGCTTTTTTCTTCGGAAAGGCCAAAGAGGCCACAACACTAACGACCAAAATTGCTAAAATAACAATTAACGAATGTTTGGTAGTGAAACCTATTCGCTCTAAATACACATGCCCAAGCATTTTTACGCCAATAAAAGCGAGTAAAATTGCCAATCCGGTTTTTAAATAATGGAATTTATGAATAATATTTACCAATAAGAAGAACATGGAACGCAAGCCCATTATGGCGAAAATATTAGAGAAAAATACAATATAAGGGTCTTTTGTGACTGCAAAAATTGCCGGAATAGAATCAACTGCAAAAAGTAAATCGGTAAATTCTACAATTAACAACACCAAAAATAATGGCGTAACCAAACGTTTGTGGTCAATTTTTATAAAGAAATTTTTGCCTTCATACTTAGGGTGAATGGAGAATATTTTTGATGCCCATTTTACAACGGGATGATTTTCTGGATCTATTTTATCATCATCATCGTTACTAAAAAACATTTTTACACCGGTAAAAACCAAGAAAGCACCAAAAATATAAAGAATCCACCCAAACTTGGTAATTAGCGCAGCGCCAACAAAAATGAAGATAAAACGCATTATAATGGCGCCTAAAATACCCCAAAACAACACACGGTGATAGTATTTTTCCTCAACAGAAAAAGCCGAAAATATTAAAACGATTACAAAAATGTTATCGATAGAAAGTGCGTATTCAATAACGTAACCTGTTAAAAACTCTAAACCTAGGTTTTGTTTATAAATGGCTAAACTCTGTTCAAAATCATCGGGAACGATTTTGATGTGGTGCTGATGCCGAACAATTATTTCTTTTAAGTGCGCAAAATCGGTAATTCCATGTAATTCCTGACCTTCGGTAATTAACACAAAATAGAAACCAATGGCCATAGCCACCATAATTAAGCTCATTATGCCAGCTTGTTTTAAGCTAACAACGTGTTCTTTTTTACTAAAAAGACCTAAATCCAATGCCAAAATTAAAGCAATGAATAAAAGGAAGCCAATACTGAAAAGTAATTCGTTGCTCATTATTTTTTACGTTCGGTGGTGTATAAAACGAGTTGCTCTAAACCTGTTCTCGCTTCTCCAGCCTCAAATTGATGTAAAATATCAAAAGCTTCCTTTTGGTATGCTAACATTTTTTGATTGGCGTAGTAAACACCCTGTTTCTCATTTACAAAATCGATAATTTGCTGAATTTTTGGCGCTTCGTCTTGATGATTTTTAACTAAATTAATGATCCGTTTTCTTTCGACTTTATCGGCCTTATTTAACGCATAAATTAATGGCAAAGTAACCTTTTTCTCTTTAATATCTATCCCCAAAGGTTTACCAACATCATCAGTCCCAAAATCGAAGGTATCATCTTTAATTTGAAAAGCTATACCAACTTTTTCGCCAAACAAGCGCATTTTTTCAATCGTTGCATCATCTGCACCAGAAGACGCAGCACCCGCAGCACAGCACGAAGCAATTAACGAAGCCGTTTTCTGGCGGATTACATCGAAATATAAATCTTCGGAAATATCCATCTTCCTAACCTTTTCCACCTGCAACAATTCACCCTCACTCATTTGTTTTACCGCTTCTGATACAATTTGTAACAACCGATGCTCGTTATTGTTTACAGAAAGTAGTAATCCCTTTGCCAAAAGATAATCGCCCACTAAAACGGCAATTTTATTTTTCCATAATGCATTAATAGAGAAAAAGCCTCTACGCTCGTAAGCGTTATCAACCACATCATCATGTACAAGCGTAGCGGTATGTAAAAGCTCTACCAACGCAGCGCCCCGGTGTGTAGATTCGGTAATGCCACCGCATAATTTTGCAGCAAAAAACACAAACATTGGGCGCATTTGCTTACCCTTTTGTTTTACAATATAATGGGTAATTCTATCCAACAACGGTGCGTCGCTGTGCATCGATTCTTTAAAGGTTTTCTCAAACGCTTTAATATCTGTGGCTATAGGTTTCTTTATCTGTTCGATTCCCGGCATTAAGGCGAAAAATTTTGATTGCAAACTTAAGCTAATTTCTTTTAATAAGATAATCTATTGTAGCGCAGAATTGCGTAACGGGAAACAATGGGCGGAATGGGATATTTCTTTACTTATGCATTGCATTTGATTGATAGAATTTGGGGAAATTTGAAAATGCAGTAAAGTTGAAATAGCCTCTTTTTTCAAAACTTTGCCTGCAAAAGATGGTTGCTTTTTTTTATACTTAAAATTTGGATTGATAATTACAATTCATTTATAATTAGTATTTGGGCGTTTTAATCCCGAAATTTCGGGACTTTAGCTTTTTGGTAGAAAAAACCAAAAAGCCTGCCTGCCGGACAGGCCAGGGATATCGCTCCAATCGTTAACGCTAGCGACGAGTAAAAAACGATATTTCATTATCCCGGCGTTATGGCTTTAGTACATCGCACGCTTAACAAGATTGGAAATTCGAGCCTAACCCAAAATATCTCTCACAATCATTTCTGCATGTACTCTCGAATTTTCGATAAACAGCTTGTGCGTATCTAAACCGCCACAAACTACACCTGCTAAATATAACCCTTTAACATTGGTTTCCATCGTTTCTTCATTGTAAACGGGGCACAAACTATCTGGCAAATCAATGCCAAATTTCCTCAACATAGCAAAATCGGGCTGATAACCGGTCATGGCAATTACGAAATCGTTGGGTATCGTTATAATACCTTCAGGGGTTTTAATATCGACGTCGTTTTCTTTAATTTCCATCAATTCTGAATCAAAGTAAGCCGTTATCGCTCCTTCGTTAATCCGGTTCTGAATATCAGGGCGTACCCAGTATTTCACATTCGGGCCAAGTTCTCCGCTTCGGATAATCATGGTAACGTTTGCGCCTTTTCTGTATGTCTCTAAAGCGGCATCTACGCCAGAGTTATTTGCGCCAACAACAACTACATTTTGAAAAGCATATAAATGTGGATCTTTGTAATAATGGGTAACCTTTGGCAAGTTTTCGCCTTTTACATTCATTAATAGTGGCACATCGTAAAAACCTGTCGCTACAACAACATTGCTGGCAATATAATCAGCTTTAGAAGTAGTAATTTCGAAAACATCATCCGCATCTTTTACTACCCGGTTTACAGTTTCAAAAAGATTGATTTTTAAGCTAAATTTTTCTGCCACTCTACGGTAATATTCTACGGCTTCGTTACGGTTTGGCTTAGGATTGATGGTAACAAATGGAACGCCACCAATTTCTAATTTTTGCGAGGTAGAGAAGAAAGTCATGAAAACTGGATAGTTGAACAAACTATTAACCAATGCACCTTTTTCTATAATCACATAACTTAAATTGGCTTTTTGCGCTTCGATAGCGCAAGCCATTCCGATGGGTCCGGCGCCGATGATGACGATATCGAATTGGTTTGTGGTATTATTTTTATTAGCAATCATATATTTTAATAAAAATTTACTTTGCAGGCACTATGATACAAAAGGAGTTTTTTCGTTAGTGAGTTCTCCGCGGATTGATTTTTCCATAATCGTTCTACATTCCTCAAGTGGCAAACCTAAACCCATTACAAACATTAACTTAGTTACGGTTGCTTCAAAAGTTAAGTCGAAGCCACTTAAAACGCCCATTTTTTGCAATTCTTTACTTGTTTCGTAGCGTCCTAATTGCACCGAACCTTTTTTACATTGCGAAATATCGATGATAATTTTTCCATTAGCGATAGCATCTTTTAAACTATCTAAAAACCACTGCACCGTAGTGGTATTACCCGAGCCAAAGGTTTCTAAAATAATTGCATCTACTTTAGATGTTGTAATGGCTTGAACAGCTTGTGGCGTAATGCCGGGGTATAATTTAAGCACACCGATATTAGCATTAAAGTTTGTTCTTAAAATTAGCTTCTCGGTAGGCGGTTTTAAAATATAGTTTTTATTAAACTGCAAATGCACACCTGCTTCTGCCAAAACAGCGTAATTTGGCGACCTAAAAGCTTCGAATTTTTCGCTATTGTATTTTATAGAGCGATTGCCCCTAAAAAGTTGCGAATCAAAATAGATGCATACTTCGGGCACTAACGATTTTCCATTTTCCTTGGCCGCAGCGATTTCTAAAGCGGTAATTAAATTTTCCTTTGCATCTGTACGAATTTCTCCGATGGGCAATTGAGAGCCTGTTAAAACCACAGGTTTATCCAAATTTTCGAGCATAAAACTGAGTGCAGATGCTGTAAAAGCCATGGTATCTGAACCATGAAGGATTACAAAACCATCATATAAATCGTAATTTTTGTACACCAACTCCGCCAATGTTTTCCAAATTTCTGGATCCATGTTAGAGGAATCCAAAACAGGATCAAAAGAATGGACTTCCAAATGGTAATTCAATCGACTCAACTCTGGCACGTTTTCCTTTATCTGTTCAAAATTAAAAGGAATTAACATGCCATTAACTGGATCGTTCACCATACCGATGGTACCACCAGTATAAATTACAAAAATTTTATTCATTTGGTTTTGGAAAGGTTGCTCACCACAAAGAAACTAAAAGAATTTTAATTAAATAGGCTTATTAATGTTAAAATTCATATAATTAAACCTATAAAAGGTTCTTTTTTGCCATTTTATTAATTACAGTCCAATTAATACACTCGTAGATAAGATGATTGATGATACTTATCAATTAAATGCCAAAAACTTTTTTAGCGTTTTGGGTGGTTACATTTGCAATTTCCGCTATAGAAACTTTATAAATATCTGCTAATTTTTGCGCTATGTAAACGAGGTAACTGCTTTCATTTGGTTTGCCCCGAAACGGAACAGGAGCCAAATACGGCGAATCGGTTTCCAAAACTAAATTAGCTAAATCTATTTCAGCTAATACAGTATCCAATCCTGCTTTTTTATAGGTAACTACACCACCAATACCCAAATAAAAATTTAAATTTATTGCTTGTTTAGCTTGTTTTACATTTCCTGTAAAACAATGAAATATTCCACGAAGCTTTTCATCTTTTTCGCTTTCTAACAATTCGAAAACTTCGTCGAATGCCTCACGACAGTGAATTACAATAGGCAAGCCTAACTCTTTTGCCCATCTAATTTGCTTTCGAAAAGCATCTTGCTGAATGGCCAAAGTAGTTTTATCCCAATATAAATCAATGCCTATTTCACCAATGGCATAAATATTTCGCCCAGCAATACTCGCATAAATTGCATCCATTTGAGTAAGATAATCCTCCTTCACATCGCATGGATGCAAGCCAGCCATTGCGAAACAATTTTCAGGATATTTTTTCACTAAGTTATCAATCATCGCAATGGAAGCCACATCTACATTAGGCAGAAACAACCGTGTTACATCATTTTCAAAGCAGCGCTCGATTAACTGGCTCTGTTTTTCGGCATCTTGCTCGTAATACAAATGCGTGTGGGTATCGGTAAAAATCATGGGCTAAATATACTAAAATGAAAAATGTTGTTAGGTTTTTAGGTAATGGTAAATAGGTTTATTAATTTTTAGACACAGAAGCAACAAAAAAGGCGTAAGAATAGGTATTACCTAAATCTTACGCCTCAATATGTTAAATACTTTTGTTTTATTTTTTTACAGGAGCTACAGGAGCAGTTGGAACTGCTGTTGTAGTTGCTGGAGCGCCAGCCACTGGAGCAGTTGCCACTGGAGCTTTAGCTTTTTTAATACCAGTTAATTCAACTTCAAATACCAATGGAGTAAAAGGATTAATTGGACCACCACCGTTTTCGCCATAAGCTAATTTAGAAGGCATAACTAAAATAATTTTACCGCCTTTACCAATCATTGATAAACCTTCGTTAAAACCAGGTACAACTTGGCCCATAACAATTGGACGAGGGCCATACTTTGCCATTGGCGAATGTACACCAGCAGCTGTAGCTACTTTTTCATCACTTGTATCAAACACATTATCTTTTCCGTTTGATTTTTTAGAAGTAAATCTACCTGTGTAATTTACCATTACAGTATCGCCCATTGCTGCTCTTTCTGCATCACCAGGTGTTTTAATTTCGTACATTAAACCAGAAGCAGAAGTTGTTGCTTTGATGTTGTTATCAGCAATATATTTCTTAATTTTTGCTTCCTCGGTTCCTTTGTTTTTAGCTATTAAACCTTTGTATTCTGTCTCGAAGAAAGCTCTTTTATCTTTTTCGAAAAGTGAATCTGGTTCATTTGCTTTTTTACGTAAAACTTTCTCAATTTTAACGGTAAAAGTTGCATAGTTTGTTTTAGCTGATGCTGGTTTTGGTTGACCAGAATATTTAGCCATCGAATCTAAGTTCAATTTAAAAGATGCACTATCGCCTTCGCCCATTAATTTTAAAGCTGCAGCCATATCGCCTTTAAATAAAGATTTACTAATTGGGAAAAAAGCCGGACGATCTTGATCGTAAGTGTTCACTAAAGTAGAATCGCCGTTAGTTTTAGTTTCGATAATTTGAATACCATTCAATTTAACGAAATCGCCTTCTTTAATCTTTTCTTTGCCTTCACTTTTGTAAATCTTGTAAAGCATATCGCCCTCACCTTTTTTGTAGTTGTTACAAGCAGCCAAACCTAATGTTGCCGCAAACAGAATGATAATTCCTTTTTTCATGTAAAATATTGCTTTGTTTTTATTTTTAAAATTTATTATTTGTCTTCAATTTTATTTATGCTAATAATTGTGCCTTATACTCTAAAAGTATAGATTTAAATTCGTTAACCACATCTTTCAAAGGTTTTTCTATTGCGCCACCAGCAGCGTTTCTATGCCCACCGCCATTAAAGTATTTTTTACAAATTTCATTTGCAGGAAAATCTCCGGTAGAACGTAAAGATAACTTAACTTTATCTGATCTTTCGATAATTAAGGCAGCTAAACGAATACCATTTATAGAAAGTGCATAATTTACCACGCCTTCAGTATCTCCAGTGCCACTTTTATACTTAGCCAACTCATCTTTAGTTACCGAGATAATTGCGGTATTAAATTCAGGCAAAACTTCTAATTTATTAGATAAGCAATAGCCCAAAAACCGCAAGCGATCTTCTGATGAATTATCATATACCAATTGATGAATTTTATCGTGCTCTGCACCTTTATCAATTAAATCGGCCGCAATGCGATAAACTGCTGCATTAGCAGAAGCAAACCTGAAAGAGCCAGAATCGGTCATTATGCCCGTATATAAACAGGTGGCTACATCTTTATTAATAAATTCGCCATCTTTTAATTCATTTACAATAAAATCGAAAACCAATTGAGCTGCTGCGCAAGCATTTATGTTCCAATGGCGATAATCATCAAAATCTTCGGGCTCTAAATGGTGATCAATCATCACTTTTTTAGCATCCGAATTTCTAACCAGCTCACCCAACTCGTTAATTCTGCTTAGTGTATTAAAATCAAGGCAAAAAATAATCGCCGCATCTGCTACATATTTAGCTGCTTTCGCTTCATCCTCATTAAAAATGACAACATTGGTATTGTTAGGCATCCAATGTAAAAAAGCAGGATAATCTGTAGGCGTAATTACCTGCACATGATGCCCTTTTTGTATTAAATACGCATACAAACCTAACGACGAGCCCATTGCATCGCCATCTGGTTTATGGTGTGTGGTTATTACAATTTTTTGTGGCGTAGCCAGTAATGATTTTAAATCTGTTAGTGTAAGCATATTTTTTTGCGTTGCAAAGCTAAGTAATTTTAATATTAGTTGTACAGCATTTAACGCTTTAGTTAGAAAGCATTTATATAGTGTACAAAAATAAGAATCGACACGCAGTTTTAAGTCAAAAATTCTGTTTTGAGTAATGCAAATATTTTAATTCGATAATTTAAATGTAGTTTTGCAAAAAAACTCTAAAATACGATGAGCACAAACAGAACATTTACCATGATTAAGCCAGATGGCGTTGCAAACGGCCATATTGGATCTATATTGAACGACATTACAAATGCAGGCTTTAAAATTATTGCATTAAAATACACTAAACTTACTGAAGAAACTGCTGGTAAGTTTTACGAAGTACATGCGGCACGTCCGTTTTATAAAGATTTAGTTGCCTTTATGTCATCAAGACCAATTGTTGCAGCTATTTTAGAGAAAGACAATGCGATTGAAGATTTCAGAACGTTAATTGGCGCAACTAATCCTGCAGAAGCAGCAGAAGGAACAATCCGCCAAAAATATGCAAAATCTATCGATGCAAACGCAGTACACGGATCAGACTCTGACGAGAACGCTGAAATTGAAGGCAATTTCTTTTTCAAAGCAGACGAGCGTTTCTAGTTTAGAAAACAAAAATACTTTTTAAAACCCCGCATTTTCGGGGTTTTATTGTTTTAAAAGAGTTCGTATCTTTCCAAATTGAAATAGAAACAATAAACAACATTATTAAAATATTAACACATCACTAATGAAGAAGATTTGCTTTGCAGTATTTTTAACTGCTTTAACAATTGGCGGTTTCGCACAAACAAAAAAACCAGTGGCAAAAAAGCCAATGGCAAAAAAAACAATCACTAAAAAGAATAGTGTAGTAGGCACAAAATCTGGCACAATACAACGGTTAAAAACCCAATTAGATTCTGCAAGTTATGCTTTCGGTTCATCGGTAGGTGCTGGCATAAAATCTAACGGAATTGATGTAATGAGTTACGATATTTTTATGATGGGATTGAAAGATGCCTTTACAGGCAAAAATTTAATATTGGATCCACAAAAAGCTCAAAAAGTTATAAACGAAGCTTTAGTACTCGCTAAAAAAAATAAATTTAAAATGAATATTACAGAAGGAAAAACATTTTTAGAAGAAAACAAAAAAAGAGCTGGTGTACAGGTTACAGCTAGTGGTATTCAATACGAAGTTTTAAGACCTGGAACAGGTGTTAAACCTAAAGCAACAGATTCTGTATTGGTGCATTATAAAGGAACTTTACTTAATGGCAAACAGTTTGACAGCTCGTACGATCGAGGAGAACCAATATCTTTTCCACTAAATAGAGTAATTACCGGTTGGACAGAAGGTGTACAATTAATGCCTGCAGGTTCGAAATATAAATTCTACATTCCTTACGAATTAGCTTATGGAGAAAATGGCGCAGGTAAAGATATTCCTCCTTATAGCACACTTATTTTCGAAATTGAGTTGTTAAAAGTAAACGGAAAATAACTGCTCGGTAAAACTTTTTACAAACTTCTATTGTTAAATATTAAAATTGACATAGATATGAAAAAGATATTCCCATTAGCAATTATTGCTTTTTTATGTACTACTTTAAGTAGTTGCGAAGTTATTGGAGGCATTTTTAAAGCCGGTGTTTGGTCTGGTGTTATTGTAGTTGTAATTGTACTTGCACTAATCATCTGGGTTTTATCAAAGATTTTTGGTGGCAAAAGCTAAAAAAAGCCTTAATAATTATACTTACTAAACTGAGCTTGTTGAATAAACTTTAAAAAATTAAAGGATTCGGCAAGCTCATTTTTTATTCCATCATTTGCATACCAGTGTTACGCTTATGCGGGTGCAAGATAATTTCAATATTATCCTATGCTTTGCAGGATAGCGTTACGGAAACTGAATTTAGATTTCTGTCTGATCAGCTTAAAATCCGTTAAAGAAAAATCATTTCTGTAATCACTTCGCTACCAGCATGATCATTTAATCTTTTAATAATGCCCTGTTTAACCATAAGCAGTTCATTTTTAATTACCGATGATTCTATCCTTAAAAATAATTTCTTATCGTGAATGTAGATTTGTGTAGTGCGATTTGCAATAGCAGTACCCATAATTTCTGGCCAAATGGCTACAATCGCCGTTTCATCAAATTTCTTACGGATTCGATAAACATCAATCATTTTGCTAATCGCATCCTTTACAATAATATCATTCGGTTTACGCATGTTGTATTTGTCCGTTATCTACTGTAAACAAAGTTGCCTCCACCTTTATGGCTTCGAAAATGGTTTTTACCCGGCCAATACCAGTATCTGTAATAAAAATTTGCCCAAAATCTTGGTGAGAAACCATCTGCATTAATTTTTGCACACGATTATCGTCTAATTTATCAAAAATATCATCAAGCAAAAGCAACGGCTTAAATCCTTTATTTTTAGCCAAATAAGCATACTGCGCTAATTTTAAAGCTATTAAAAAAGATTTCTGTTGCCCTTGAGAGCCGAACTTTTTTAAAGGCATATCACTAATTAAAAATGCCAACTCATCTTTATGAATTCCTGTTGTTGTTCGCTCTAAAACCCTATCTTTCTCAACTGATTTTCTCAACAACTCATCAAAACCAGTCTCATTTAATTGCGATTGGTAATTAAGCGCAACCAACTCTTTATGATCTGTAAGGTACGCGTAATATTGGTTAAAAAGCGGAATAAATTCAGTCATAAATGCTTTCCGAATGGCGAAAATTTTATTTCCAGTCGCCATAAGTTGTTCATCTAAAATTTGCAACAAAGTGGCATCGTACCGTTTTGTTATTGCAATCTGCTTTAGTAGCGCATTTCTGTTTTGCAACACACGGTTATATGCAATTAACTGATCGAGGTAGTGCGAATCGGTTTGCGAAATAACGTTATCGATAAATTTTCGGCGTTCCTCACTACCCTCCATAATCAAATTCACATCATAAGGCGAAATCATCACTACCGGAAACAATCCAATATGATCTGCAAGCTTATCATATTCTTTTTTATTGCGCTTAAATTGCTTCTTTTGATTCCTTTTTACCCCACAACTAATTTTTTCATTCCTATCGTTGCGATCAAAATCGCCTTGAATCATAAAAAAATCTTCCGCAGTTTTTATTTGCTGACTATCTATAGGATTAAAGTAGCTTTTCGATAGGCACAGATAGTGTATTGCATCAAGCATATTCGTTTTGCCAGATCCATTATTGCCTGTAAAAACATTAACAGTTTCGTTAAAACTAAGCCCAGCTTCGCTATAGTTTTTAAAATTAAGGAGCGTAATATTCTTTAACCACATAAATTATGGCGCAATTTACCGTTTTTTAAGCACTAAAATAACTAGCTTTTAATTAAATACTTGAAATAAAGATTGATAGTTTGATTGAAAAATGTATTTTTGCAATCTTAATTTTTAAAACAAACATGTCCACAACAGATAAACACCCAACTCAACCGATCAGAAAAGGTTCATTTTTACAAGAAAACGGTAAAAGCTTATTATTTATAGTTGCTGCTATCATTGTATTGGTTGGCGTATATTTTTGGTATCAAAACTTTTACCTAAAAAATCGTGCAGAAGAAGCTTCTGGCAAAATGTTTAGAGCAGAACAAGCTGTCGGCATCGATTCTTTATCTAACTACGCACTTAAAGGCGAGCCAGGTAAAAATGGTTTCCCAGGTTATCCAGGTTTAGAGCAAATTGCTACAGATTATGACAATACCAAGTCTGCTAATTTAGCAAATTTGTATTTAGGTGGTATTTATTTGCGTAAAGGCGATTACAGAAAAGCGGTAGAATCTTTAAGTAAATACAGCGCAACAGGCAGTCCAGTAGCAGATCCATTGGCTTTAGGCTTATTGGGCGATGCTTATAGCGAATTGAAAGATTACAAGCAAGCAGTTACTTACTACAAAAAAGCTTCAGATAAGGCGAGCAAGTTTACCTCGCCAATGTTTCTTAAAAAATTGGGTTTAGTTTACGAGGCCGACAAAGATTTTAAAAGTGCTGCTGATGCATATACAAAAATCAAAACGCAGTATCCAGAAAGTGCAGAAGCGCAATTAATTGATGGGTATATTGCGAGAGCGCAAGGTCAGGCTAAATAACCGTTAAGGTTCATCATATTTTTAAAAAGATCATCGAAAGGTGGTCTTTTTTTGTTTAATCATTAGCGCATAAATCTCTTTTAATTCTACCCGTTGTCGTTTTCAGCAAACTTAATAGAAACTATAAGATTTCTTTGGGCGTTCGGGCGGGCTATCCGCTTTATCTTTTTTGTAATTTATTGAGGTAATCTTTAACAAAAAAGTATATCGCTTCTATCCCTAACGCAAATAAAACCTAGCTTAAATATTTGTAATTATTATAGTGGCATTTAAACCGTCACCATACAAACCTATTACACCCCCTCCTTTAAAAGAAGGTGGGGAACTCGTAAACCGCAACACATTTACGCTAGCATATAACGGAAATCAAAATTAGTTTATGAGCTTTCTTAATATGATTATTTATTAAAAGCAGTCATTGTATGCGCAGGACCAATCGTTACAAAACTTTTTATCAGTTCTACACTTTTATCAACTAAAGCTGGTAATTCCAATTGTTCTTTCTTATCAAACAAGCCCAAAACAAAATCAACCTGCCTCCCCTTTGGGTAATCGTTGCCAATACCAAAACGTAACCGCGCATAGTTTTGTCCGCCACAAACTTCTTCAATGCTTTTTAAACCATTATGTCCAGCACTACTTCCTTGTAATTTTAATCGAAGTTTACCCAGCGGTAAAGCCAAATCATCAACAATAACTAAAACATTTTCTGGCGCTATTTTATGCTCTTTCATGTAATAGTTAACAGCCTTGCCGCTCAAGTTCATAAAAGTAGTTGGTTTTATTACATGGAGCTTTTTACCTTTAAAACTTACCTCGGCGTAATAAGCCAAACGGATGTTATCAAAACTTCCATTTAAGCTTTTAACCAGTTCATCGGCAATATCAAATCCAATGTTATGCCGTGTATGTGCATATTCCGGACCGATATTTCCTAAACCAACGATAAGATATTTCATAACGGCAAAGGTAAAAAAACTTTGTGAGATCAATTATTGCAACGGAATGAAAAGTTAATGTTGAACTCCATATTTATTATACACAAATTTTTCAAACAAATTCTCTGTTTAGCGGTTAACTTTAAAAAAATAAAAATTATGAAAGCGACTTGGAACAATAAAACTTTGGCCGAAAGCAATGATACAATTGTAATTGAAAACAATCATTATTTCCCTGCTAGCTCGTTAAAAAAAGAGTTTTTTCAAGCATCGAACAAGCACACCACTTGCCCTTGGAAAGGCGAAGCATCTTACTATACTTTAGAAGTTGACGGACAGAAAAACGAAGATGCAGCATGGTATTATGCCAATCCAAAAGATGCAGCAAAAGAAATTAAAGGATATGTTGCTTTTTGGAAAGGTGTAAAAATCGGGTAATACGGTTAGGGAAATTTACTTCGCATTTTATAAGCAAAAGTGCATCTACAATACAAGAAGTTGAGGGGCTTTTCTGATATACGCTTCGAGTAATCAATTTATTTCGCAAACTTCGGCATTTTCAAAAACCAGGAAAACGTTAGTTTTTTAACTTTTAGGATTAGCTTCCAACAACGAAATAATCTTATCAAGTTTATCTAATTCAATAGCATCCAGCCTCTTCATTAACTGTTCAATTTCTTTCTTTGCGGCAATATTAGTCTTATAGTCACTATCCGCTTGCGCTCTATCACGTTGGTTTTGCCTGTTTTGAGCCATCATAATAATCGGTGCTGCGTAGGCCGCTTGCGTAGAAAATAACAGATTCAATAATATATATGGATAGGTATCCCAATGGTAAATAAAACCAACTACATTCATCACCATCCAAGCAATTACAATTACCGTTTGGATAATTATAAATCTCCAAGAACCCATTCCCGTAGCAACCTTATCGGCTAACTTTTGTCCAAACGATGCAGTGTGCTTGTGCGTATCATGCCAAGTCTTCAATTCATTTGGCAGTGTAGATGGTTTCATATTTAGATTTAAGGTTTTACAATATGGTAATAAATAACTGAGTGTATGGTGTAAATACACTTTAATATCGCAAGTTTTCCCTGCCATAATCAATAACATCGATGAAAATCACTCGCTGTAATTACATCTCAATAAAGAAAATTTCTCAATTAAATATGTTCTAAAAATAATTCACAAAAATGAATTTTGAATGAACTTTAAAAATTATACTAAATTTTAAGCAGAAACATCATTAACGAAAAATGTATAGTTGAAAAATTATCAAATTCAAATTATTTCTTCAACCCCTTCTTCGTAATTGCTTTTGTTGATAGAATAGCCCCTAGGTGAAACATGGTTTTTGCCTTATGCTCATCTTTCATGGCTTTCAACAATTTTTCTAAATAACTGAGACTACTGGGTCTAACGTTTTTCTCCTTTAGGTATTCAGAAATCTCGGGTAATGTTCTGCCTTTCATCAACAGTTTGATGATTTTATCCTCGCTCATCGTAATTAATTTTAGCTCAATTATATTATAAATATCTCATTCAACAAACAAAAAAATCAAACATTTCAAAAATTATCCTAATTACGGTCTTTCTAACCCATCAACAAAATTTGGTACGTGTTCACCGTTGCCACTTTTTTTTACGAATAGTTTAATATTGGCAACTATAACTCGGCAACTATAAATAAGTAAAACTATTGCACTATGCAGGTTGCTGTTGTAGCTCTTTTTGTTTTAAAATGTTATAAGTTATGGTGGCAAATACCGAAAAAACTACATGCGCAGGAATTCTTTGAAGATAAAAATGAAGTTTTCGGTTGTTAGGAGGCAAAGGATGGTTTTTAAAAGTTGCTCTCCATACAAAAAGGCCTAATATTCCGCTCAATAAACCTAAGATAATGCCGTTTTTAATGCTGTGTTCAATTTCCTTTTTCTCCCAAAGCTCAACATACACTAAAGCAAAAATAACACCCACTGCATAATGAGCGCCCCAACCTGCAATCACTTTCGCATTTTTGGAGAGAAAAGGGAACATTCTTCCGATCAACTTTTCTAACTGATCTGTTTCTCTAAACTCCTCATTTGGCAACAGTGACATTAGAGCGCTTGAAGCAGTCATAAAGCTCGTACCAGACACCCCACAAACTAATGCTTTTTGCAATTTATCCATATAAAAAATGTTTAATAAACTTTGTTAGATAAGCGTTATTAAAACATATTTATCGATAAAAAGTTTTGGTTTTGATTCGTTTTGGCAAGTTAGAAATGATGGCTAATCTTTGTTTCACAATCGAAGAATTATGTAAACCGAAGCGTTAACATATTAGCGTTTTAAACTGTTACAAATTCTTACAATACCTTTCGCCACATAAATAAATCACTAATCTATCGCCTTAATTTTAACGACCAAAAAACTTATTAGTAAGCCAAAACAACCAATTACCCCGTAAGAATATTGTAGGCTGGAGAGTTGCGAAATGCCACCAATTAATGGCGGACCTAACAAAAACCCGAAATAACTTACCCCCGAAACAATTGTAATTGCAATGCCTGGGGCTACTTTATTGTGCTTACCAGCGATACTATAAAGCGATGGCACAATACTGGCAACACCTATACCTACCAACATAAAACCTAAAGTTGCAGTAATGATGTGAGGGAAAAGCACCGATAAAAACATACCAGAAGAAATAATTAAACCACTAAACTGAATTGTTCTTCGTCTTCCTAATTTTGCAATAATTTTATCGCCAACAAAACGGCCGGTTGCCATCATTACCATAAAAGATGCATAACCCAAAATAACCAGCGATGCTGGCGCTTTAACAATTTCTTTAAAATAAACGCCACTCCAATCAAACATCGCACCTTCGGTTGCCATACTGCAAAATCCAATAATGCCTAACTGCAATAAACTCGAATCGGGCATTACAAATTTCCGCGATCTTTCCCTAACTGCGCCCTTACCAGGCACTAAATATTTGTGATTAAAAAAGACATTTATCCAAATTAAAACTACAATAAACCAAAAATGATAATAAGGTATAACATGGAGATTCATCATTAACAAACCAACCAAAGCCCCTGTAAAACCTGCAATGCTCCAAGCGCCATGAAAGGACGTCATAATCGGTCGGCCAAATAACTTTTCTGCTTCTGCGCCTTGAGTATTTACCGAAATATTGCACATATTACCAATTACACCAAACAAAAACAGAAAAACCGTGAGGTGCCATGGTGCAGTTGCCAATCCTAAATTACTTAAGGCCAACACATATAGTGGTGCGGTAATGGTTAAAATTCTTTTACTTCCAAAACGAGTAACCAACCTGCCCGAAAAAAACATCGTTAATAATTGTCCAGCCGGCAAGGCTAGCAAAATACTGCCCAATTGCCCATCTGATAGGTTTAAACTGTGCTTAATATCTGGTATGCGACTTGCCCAAGATGCAAATGCAATTCCCTGTCCGAAATAAAATAAAGAAACCGCCACTCGAATACGGTTTGGCGAAATTTTGTAAGATGCAGATCCGGTTGCTGGCTGATTTGTACTATCCTGATTTGCGCTTGATGAATCCAAAATGGAAAAAATTATGTATGAACGATTTTGCACTGCAAAGTTCTAAATTCTATCGTAAATAAAAAGCGTAAAATATCATCTGGATATAATTATCTGCTTAACTCGTAATTGCGAAGGCATTTTTTCTACGCCTTCGCAATCTTTTTACTTTAATATCTCGCATAATCTCACTCTCCCAAACCAATATCCAAAAAAAGCAAATAACATTTTATCTTTGCCACATGGATTATTTCAAAAAGCAACTCGAATTGCTCCAAATTGAAAAAGAAGAAGACTTAAAATTATACCAAAAATCGGTAGCATCTTCATCGGTTTCAGAGCGAAGAGCAAACGGTTGGAGTTGGTATCCAATAAGCATAAAAGGCACAGAAATTGGTAGAGGCGATTATTTGACAATCGATATTGAGCGCCCGAGTCATCAAGATATTTCACATCAACTTCGTAATGGCTCATCGGTTGTATTGTTTTCTAATCATGATGTAAAAACCGACCGCATTGAAGGTGTGATTGCTTACATAAGCGGAAACAAACTTAAACTTAGTTTAAAAGTTGATGAATTGCCCGATTGGACTCGCGATGGAAAACTTGGTATTGATTTACTTTTTGACAATAACAGTTACGATGAAATGCAAAATGCGCTTAAAAGAGCTAGTGCATTAATCAAAAATGAAAACGATGAACGCTTAATTAAAATATTAACAGGCGAAAAAAGTCCATCTTTTAACACCCAACTACCCGAAATTTCTGTTCCCGCACTTAATGAATCTCAACAAAACGCCTTAAATAAAATATGTTCGGCAAATGAAATTGCCATTGTTCATGGTCCGCCCGGCACTGGCAAAACAACCACTTTGGTTCAAGCTATAAAAGTGCTAATAACCCAAAACCACAAACAAATTTTAGTGGTTGCACCAAGCAATACTGCAGTTGATTTACTAAGCGAAAAACTGCATAATGAAGGTTTAAATGTATTGAGAGTTGGCAACCCAGCGCGGGTGTCTGAGCAGTTATTGGCTTTAACTTTAGATAGCAAAATGGCTTTACACAGCCAAACTAAAGGAATAAAAACCTTAAAAAAGCAAGCCAACGAATATAAAAACATGGCACATAAATATAAGCGCAATTTTGGTAAAGCAGAGCGAGATCAAAGAAAAGCGCTATTTGATGAAGCGCATAAAATTATGGCTGAAGTTGGCAAAACCGAAGATTACATCATCAGCGACATTATTAGTAAAGCCCAAATAATTACGGCAACATTAGTTGGATCGAATCATTATACGGTTAAAAATTTAACTTTTGAAACCATTGTAATTGACGAAGCTGGCCAAGCACTCGAACCTGCATGCTGGATCCCGATCCTAAAAGCTAAAAAAATAATTTTAGCAGGTGATCATTTTCAGCTATCGCCAACGCTAAAATCTACAGAAGCTGCTAAAAAAGGCTTGAGTACTACCCTTTTAGAAAAATGTGTGCATTTACACCCTGAAGCTGTTATATTGCTGGAGGAACAATATCGGATGAATACTTCAATTATGGGTTTCTCCGCTCAAAAATTTTATAAAAATGCTTTAAAAGCACATCATTCGGTCGCCAATCGATTACTGTTTGAAAAAGATCATCCACTAATATTTTTAGATACTGCTGGCTGTGGTTTTGAGGAGAAATTAGAAGGCACTAGTTCTACCAACCCCGAAGAAGCCAGCTTTTTATGTAAACATTTATCAATTTTAGTTGATGAACTGAACTTAAATTACAGTGCTGAAAACTTTCCAAGTATTGCCATTATTTCACCTTATAAACAGCAAGTAAACTTATTAAAAGATTATTTGCTTGCCATGCCAAATGTACAACAACACGTCACAAAAATCGTTGCCAATACAATTGATAGTTTTCAAGGCCAAGAGCGCGATGTGGTTTATATAAGCATGACGAGGAGCAACAATGAAGGTGCTATTGGTTTCCTATCGGATGTTAGACGGATGAATGTTGCCATGACGAGGGCTAGAAAAAAATTGGTTATTGTTGGCGATAGCGCTACTTTATCTCAATTTCCATTTTACGCAGATTTTATTGCGTACGCAGAAAAACTAAATGCTTACCAAAGTGCATGGGATTTTATGGATGTTTAAGATTAAGTTATTCGAGAAATGTTGCAAATCCCTCACTGAAATAAATCAATGCTGCAAATTCTTAACAACTTATAATCATTTCAACAGAAAGATTTTTTGCCAAGCTGGCAGTTAAAATAAAAAAACTGTAACAAGGTATAGTTTTTGTAATCTAATTTGTAAATTGAACCTCAATAAAAAAGAAATTAACCGGTCGAGATTTTAAAAATCTAAATGGACGATAAATCTGACTGCCACATCACAATTAAAAAAATATAAAAATGAAAAAATTAGTATTCGGAATTTTAGCTGCATTTATAGCAGTTACCACGCTAAGCTCATGTGGTTACAATACCATGGTAAAGAACGATGAAGATGTAAAATCTAAATGGGGTGCTGTAGAAACACAATACCAACGCCGTGCAGATCTAATTCCGAATTTGGTAAGTACTGTAAAAGGTGCCGCTAAATTTGAGCAGGGTACACTTACCGCAGTGGTAGAAGCACGAGCAAAAGCAACTCAAATGACTGTAAAAGCTGATGATTTATCGCCAGAGAATATCCAGAAATATCAAGCAGCGCAAGGTCAGTTAAGTCAGGCTTTAGGTAAATTGCTTATGATTACAGAAAACTATCCTGAATTGAAAGCTACACAACAATTTAGCGAGTTATCGGCTCAATTAGAGGGTACCGAAAACAGAATTACGGTAGCCAGAAAAGATTTTAACGAATCGGTACAGGTTTACAACAGCAAAATTAGATCGTTCCCTACCAACTTAACTGCGGGTATGTTCGGTTTTAAACCCAAAGGTTATTTCGCATCTGATGCAGGTGCTAAAGATGCTCCAAAGGTTGAATTTTAATTCTCAAAAGTAAAATATTTAAGGGTAATGGCTGTTTA
Source organism: Pedobacter changchengzhani (assembly GCF_004354365.1). Lineage (GTDB taxonomy): Bacteria > Bacteroidota > Bacteroidia > Sphingobacteriales > Sphingobacteriaceae > Pedobacter > Pedobacter changchengzhani. Next base: position 520,271 of record NZ_SJCY01000001.1, on the reverse strand, counting down.
AATTTAAACAACATTGCCCTTTTTAGTTAAATAGATTTAAAATATGTCATTATTTTCCGCTTCGGACCAAGATAGAATTGCGAATGCCATTGCAGATGCCGAACAAGCAACATCTGGTGAAATTAGAATTGCGATAGATAAACATTGCAAAACCGACCCTTATGATAAGGCTTTGGAGTATTTTGCAAAATTAGGCATGGATAAAACTGCAAAAAGAAATGGTGTGTTAATTTATTTGGCACACATTGACCAAAAATTTGCCATTTTAGGCGATGCCGGAATAAATAAGGTTGTTCCTAATGATTTTTGGGAGATGACTAAAGTTGCTATGAGTGCACATTTTCAAAATGGAAATTTAGCAGATGGAATTATTGCAGGTGTAGCACTAGCAGGAGAGAAGCTGGCTTTGTTTTTTCCTTACGAGGCGGGCGATATTAACGAATTGCCCAACGATATTATTTATTTAGATCAGCAGGAAAACAAATAGAAAATGAAAAAATTACTTTTTTTAGCGGTTTTTAGTCTAATATTTTCTTTAGGCTTTGCGCAAGATTTTCCTGCAAAACCCACCACACTGGTAAACGATTATGCAAATGTGCTATCGGCATCAGAAAAAAGTCAACTCGAAAGCAAACTTGTCGCTTTTAACGATTCTACTTCAACACAAATTGCGATTGCAATTTTAAAATCGGTAGGCGACTACGACATTAATGAGTATGCATTAGAGCTGGGCAGAAAATGGGGTGTGGGCCAAAGTGGCAAAAACAATGGAATAATGATTGTTGTCGCGGTTGGCGACAGAAAAATCTCAATTCAAACCGGATATGGCGTAGAAGGTGCATTACCTGATGTGTATGCCAAACGAATTATAGAAAACGACATAAAACCAAATTTTAAAGCAGGCGAATATTATGCAGGTTTAGATGCAGGCACCACATCAATTATTAAATACACCAAAGGCGAATATAAAGCCGAAACGAAAACAACAAGCAAGGAAAAAAGTGGCTCGAGTGCTATATTTTTAATCATAATTATTGTAATTATCATCATCATATTTAGAAAAGGCGGTGGTGGTGGGAGCGAAATTATTGGAGGCAGAGGTGCATCAAACGCCTTGTTTTGGGCTATGTTGTTAGGCGGTGGTAATAGAGGTGGTGGCGGTAGCGATTGGGGCGGCGGAGGATCATCTGGTGGAGGCGGTTTTGGTGGAGGCTTTGGTGGTGGAAGTTTTGGTGGCGGCGGAAGCAGTGGAAGTTGGTAGTTTTATTAGTTACGAGTTGTGGGTTACCAGTTGCGTGTTTAGGCATACACTCCTCATAACTTATAACGCATAACCCATAACTCAAAAAAGAATGTTTAGAAAAGATTTAATTACTGCAGAAATACAAAGATTGGCAGAAGTTTTAGCTAGAATTATGGGTTTAAAACTAGAGGGTAATTTTGATGAGGCGCTTAGCGTTTTCAATGAAACGCTCAACAATGCTTTTTTGCTCCCCACTGAGGTTTTGGAAGATGATGATTTATCGGTTTTTGAAAATTGGTTGAATAATTCTGATTTACCTGCAGACAAATTAGACTCGTTGAGTGAGTTTTTATATTATGAACTTGGTGCTAGCGAAGAACGAAATAAAACCATTGCACCAAAACTCAATCTTATTTATAACTGCTTATCTAACAAACATAAAATTGTGCATTTGGTTAATTTTCATCGCCAAAATACCATAAAGCAATATTTATACAGTTAACAGTTCCAATTTTGAGCTACCAGTTGAAGGCTTGAGGGTGAACAAGATACGCACAACGATAAACGAACAACCAATGATCATAGAAAAATGGCGTAAAATCGCTTCCAAATATTTAGTTAAAGCACAATGGGCAACACTTCGAGTAGATACCTGTGAGCTACAAAGCGGCGCCATTAAAGATGATTATTATGTGCTCGAATACCCGAATTGGGTAAATGCTGTAGCACTAACAGAAGAAGGAAAAGTCATTATGGTTAGGCAATATCGCCATGCGGCAGATATTATTTCTTTAGAAATTCCAGGTGGCGTAATGGATGGAGATGAAGCACCTGAATTTGCCATAAAACGAGAATTACAAGAAGAAACGGGATATACTTTTAAAACCTGTAAATTGGTGGCAACGCTTTATCCCAATCCAGCAACATCCAATAACAAAACATTTACTTACGTTTTAACGGGAGGTATTAAAACCCATGCCCAGCATTTAGATGAGCATGAGATTTTAAACGTAGAAGAATATACAATTGACGAAGTAAAGCAGTTGTTAAAAGACAATAAAATTGATCAAGCGTTGCACGTAGCAGGATTATTTTACGGTTTGGCTGAGTTGTAGTTTTGCCAAATACAGATTAAAACAAGAAAGCCTCGAACAAAATTCGAGGCTTTTTTTTTAATCCTTTTGAGAAAACTGACCGTTTAACCTTAAACCCTCTAGCTTTCTACCCTAAACCTTATCTTAGCTCATCTTCAGTTTTTTCTGAATATCGTTTACATAAGCTTTAAATTTCTTATCGGTATCAATTAAATCTTCAACGGTTTGGCAAGCATAAATCACCGTACTGTGGTCTCTTCCACCGAAAAATGCACCGATTGTTTTTAGTGATGATTTAGTGTGACTTTTTGAAAGGTACATCGAAATTTGGCGGGCTTGTACAATTTCGCGTTTACGTGTTTGCGATTTTACCATATCGATAGGCACTTCGAAATACTCGCAAACCAATTTCTGTATGTATTCCATCGAAATCTCTTTTGTGGTATTTTTAATGAAGTTCTTCAGCATTAGTTTTGCTAAATTCAAATCAATTTCTTTTTTATTTAAAGTAGATTGAGCCAATAAAGAAACCATTGCGCCCTCTAACTCACGTACATTATTATCAATATTATGTGCCACATATTCTACAACTTCCTCAGGTAATTCTATACCATCGGCGTACATTTTCTTTCTAAGTATGGCAATTCTTGTTTCCAAATCAGGGATTTGCAAATCTGCTGATAAACCCCACTTAAAACGACTTAATAAACGTTCTTCTAAACCAGCTAAATCTTTCGGTGCTTTATCCGACGTAAGAATCACTTGTTTACCCGATTGATGTAAATGATTGAAAATATGGAAGAAAATATCTTGTGTTTTTTCTTTCCCCGCAAAGTTATGTACATCATCCATGATGATTACGTCCATCGCTTGGTAAAAGTTAACAAAATCGTTAATGGTATTATTCTTTAATGAATCTACAAATTGTTGACAGAATTTCTCACAGCTTACATAAATAACCAATTTATCGGGCATGCTGCGTTTAATCTCATTACCAATCGCTTGCGCTAAGTGGGTTTTACCTAAGCCGACGCCACCATAAATCATCAATGGATTAAAAGATGTACCGCCTGGTTTTGCTGCAACAGCATAACCTGCCGAACGTGCTAAACGGTTGCAATCGCCCTCAATATAATTATCAAAAGTATAATTAGAATTTAATTGTGGATCAACATTCAATTTCTTCAAACCTGGAATGATAAAAGGATTTTTAATGTCCTTGTTTATCGAAACCGGAATTGGCATAGACTGAATTTTCGCTTCTGCCCCATTTCCGTTTGAAGGCATATTCGTGGTATAAGGACTACCGCTGTTAGAAGATTTATCTACAACGATGTTATATTCCAACCGGCCATCTTCGCCGATTTGTTTTTTTACAGTTTTACGAAGAAGCCCAACATAGTGCTCTTCTAACCATTCGTAAAAGAATAAACTGGGCACCTGAATGGTTAAAACTTTACCTTCCAACTTAAGGGCAGTTATTGGCTCGAACCAAGTTTTAAAACTTTGGGCCGGAATATTATCCTTAATTATTTGAAGACAGTTTTTCCAAACTTCGGTACAAGTTTTTTCCATAGGTAATATCATAATTTATTGGTTTACAGCGCCGATACGGATTTACGGAATGGTCCTAATCGGGACTACGAATATTCAAAAAATTATCAACATTTTAAACAAAAATTTCAAATATTTCGTAACGTATTCATAAGCAGTAGCCTAACACGGTTAACCTAAATTTTTAGTGTGGATAACTATTTTTTGCCCACAATTAATATTCGCCAAAAGTTTTTCTCAATACATCGGCTATTTCACCCAAGGTAGCATATTCCTCTACAGCATTGATAATAAAAGGCATTAAATTTTGATCGCCTTTGCTGGCAATTTCCAATTTCTGCAATGCATCGTTAACCAAATCAGCATTTCTAAGCTTTTTTAGCGCGATTAATTTTTCTGTTTGAAGCTTACGAATCGATTCATCAATCCGAAGTACATCAGTAAAATTTTCTTCGGCCTTGGTAAACTTATTTACCCCAACAGATATTCGACTTCCGTCTTCAATTTCCTTTTGATACTCGTAGGCTGCACCAGAAATTTCCTGCTGCATGTAATCACTTTCTATCGCGTTTACCGAACCGCCCATCGCATCAATAATATCAATATATTTCCATGCTGCAGCCTCCACCTCATCGGTTAGGTTTTCCACAAAAAAGGAGCCTGCCAGCGGATCAACCGTATCAGTTACGCCACTTTCGAAAGCAATAATTTGTTGGGTACGCAAAGCGATTTTCGCTGCACCTTCTGTCGGCAATGTTAAAGCTTCATCGTAACCGTTGGTGTGTAAAGACTGCGTGCCACCTAAAACCGCAGCCATAGCCTGGTTGGTTACCCGTATTACATTATTTAAAGGTTGTTGGGCTGTTAACGTAGAGCCTCCGGTTTGGGTGTGAAACCGTAGCATTTGCGCTTTATCATCGGTAGCGCCTAAATCTTTAGTAATTTTTGCCCACATCCGCCTTGCGGCCCTAAATTTTGCAATTTCTTCGAAAAAATTATTGTGGCAATTAAAGAAGAACGACAATCGCTTTGCAAAAACATTTATATCCAATCCTTTGTCTATCGCAGCTTTTAAATAGGCTTTACCATTGGCCAAAGTAAAAGCAAGTTCCTGCACCGCAGTTGAGCCCGCCTCGCGGATGTGGTAACCCGAAATAGAGATGGTGTTCCATTTCGGCACTTCCTTACTGCAAAACTCAAAAATATCGGTAATAAGCCGCATAGATGGTTTTGGCGGGTAAATGTAAGTTCCACGTGCAGCATATTCTTTTAAAATATCGTTTTGAATGGTGCCAGAAATTTCTTTAATATCGGCGCCTTGCTTTTTTGCCAAAGCAATATACATAGCCAACAAAATAGATGCGGTGGCATTTATCGTCATTGAAGTAGTGATATTTTTTAGCTCAATGCCTTCGAACAGAATTTCGATGTCTTTTAACGAATCGATGGCCACACCAACTTTACCCACTTCACCATCGGCCATTTCGTGATCAGAATCATACCCAATTTGCGTTGGCAGATCAAACGCTACTGATAAGCCAGTTGTGCCTTGCGCAAGCAAATAATGGTATCGTTTGTTAGATTCTTCGGCGGTAGAAAAGCCTGCATATTGCCTCATTGTCCACAATCTTCCACGGTACATATCTTTCTGAATTCCTCTTGTAAAAGGATATTCTCCAGGTTTTTCATCAACTGCTTTTGCAACAGTATAAAGCTCTTTTATCTCGATGCCAGATGTTGTAATGTGTTTTTTGTTGGCCATAATGGATTAATAATTTAATACAAATTGGTGTTTTGAGCAACTAATTGAGCAATTGATAAACCTAAAAAATTAAAACAATCGTTGAATATCACGCTTAATCAATTCTATACTTAAATCGTAAGGATTTTGTTCTATTTCGGCCATGTGCTGTAAAATAACTTTACTCAATTCTATTCCGCTCGAATGGTTGGGCAAACCTTGAACCGCATTGTTAATCATCGCAATTGTATCATCTTTAAGTTTTCTTATAACCGTCCAATTTTCGCTGCTTACATATAGTTGTTGCGTAATATTGTGTTGATATTCTGTTCTAATTTCGTTTAAAATTACAGCATGTAAGGTAGAAATATCAATGCCTTGTTGGTGCAAACGAACGAGTAAATTTGCCGGGTTAATTCGATCGATAAAAATAATTAAACGCTCGTGTGCCTGAATGCGTAAGGGCAGAAAATGAGTTCTGTTCTCTTTATTTGTTTCAAATGCTCTTAAATTTAAAAATTTGCTCATATTTATTTTCAAAATATAATGAAAAGCAATAGCAGAAAGGGATATCCCAATTAGGATTGGAATTAGACTCATCAGTACAGGAACTAAATACATTTATTGTTTCTTTATGGTAAAATATCAGTAATATAAAGGCAAAAATGTGCATTATTATTTATATTTGTAATAGATAAAATTTAAATAACATGAGCACAACAGTTGATACTACATTTGCACCCGTTTCTTTTTCGCCAACAGCACACAAAGAGTTGTTAAAATTAAAAGACCAACAAGAAATTGGTGAAGATTATGGATTACGCGTGGGCGTTGAAGGTGGCGGTTGCTCAGGAATGAGTTACGTACTGGGTTTCGACCAAAAGAAAGATGGTGATCAAGAATTTAATATTGATGGCATCAGAGTTTTTATGAACAATGCACACCAAATGTATTTAATGGGCATGATGATTGAATGGAACGATGGTTTAAACTCTAGAGGATTTACATTTGTAAACCCAAATGCAAGTAGCACATGTGGTTGCGGCACTAGCTTTTCGGCATAAACAATTTTCTTTGTAACATATAGATTAGTCCCGGTGTCTTAACCTCGGGACTTTTTTTTTATTATTACGATAAAATTTTATCTTAATAACGTAAATTAGAGTTGAACCTACTTTATTGCTCGGCACTTATACATAAATAAATGAACTACAGAGAAAACGTTAGTTTAGCACTAGAATCTATTAAAAGTAACCGTTTACGTACTTTACTTACGGCAATGATTATTGCTTTTGGTTTAATGGCGCTAGTTGGAATATTAACAACTGTAGATGCGATTGAGCGAAAAATGACTGAGGCTTTTAGCAGTATGGGTGCCAATTCATTTACCATTAGAAACCGTGGTATAGGCATTAGAATTGGCAAGCCGGGCCAAAAACCCAAAACATTCGAAAGCATACGATATGAGCAGGCCATTAAGTTTAGAGATAGCTTAAAAGCACCTGCAACTGTAGCTGTAAGTGTGTTTGCCAGTAACGGATCTACGGTAAAATATGGCAGCGAAAAAACCAACCCTAATATTAACGTTCAAGGTATAGATCAAAACGGACTCGCTTCTCAAGCTTTGGCATTGGCCGAAGGCAGAGATTTTAGTCCGTACGAGTTGCAACTTGCGGGTAGCGTGTGTATTATTGGCAGCGAAATTGGCACTAAGCTTTTCAAAACTAAAAGCCCGCTAAATCAATTTGTAAATGTGGGCAATAATCGATTCAAAATCATCGGCGTTCTTGCCTCCAAAGGATCAAGTATTGGTTTTAGTGGCGATCGCTCCGTATATGTACCTCTGTTAAAAGCAAAACAGATCAATTCAAGTGCAAATCCATCTTACACGATAACCGTAATGGTATCGAACAACGATATAATGGAAAACGTTATTGGCGAAGCGACTGCTCTACTTAGAAACATTAGAAAAGTTAAAATTGGCAATACTAATAACTTCGAAATTATTAAAAGTGATGCCATCGCGCAAACGCTAATGGAAAACTTAGCCATTGTAATTTATGGTGGCGTTGGGGTAGGGATTATTACGCTTTTTGGCGCCTCTATCGGCTTAATGAACATTATGCTGGTATCAGTTACAGAACGTACACGAGAAATTGGTATCCGCAAGGCAATTGGGGCAAACCCAAAAGTAATTAGGCGACAATTTTTAATAGAAGCTGTTTTAATTTGCTTGATGGGCGGTGCTTTAGGAATATTTTTAGGGATAATGATCGGTAACCTCATTTCGCTAAGTATGAGTGGCTCATTTATAATACCATGGCTGTTTATTTTTGGCGGTTTTGCGCTGTGTATTTTGGTTGGTATCGCTTCGGGCTACTATCCTGCTAACAAAGCTTCAAAACTAGACCCCGTGGATGCATTAAGGTATGAGTAAATAACCCCCAAGAGAGATTTAAGCTCAAACTAATTCTTTCGGCAAATTCAGTTCAACTGCTTCTAACGCCATTTTAGAAGCATATATTTTAGTCAATAACGCGTTGAAATTTTCGGTTAGGTCAAATTGCAAATCGTCATGCAATTTTCTGAATTTGTTTAGTGTAATATTCGTAGTTTTTAAATAGAAAGAAACAAACAAGAAACTAAAATCTCTATACCCATAACTACCCTTTTTATATTCGGTAGGGATAGCATTCAGCACGTAAATTTTAAGTTCCACTTCGCCAAAAGTATCTTTTGTTACCTTATAAAAATGATTAACCGCTGTAATCATTTTACGTACTTTGGCCAATGCTTCTTTTGCGTTTAATTTTTTAAGTTCGGCAATTGAATCATCTATCGATATCTTTATTTCTTCTTTCCTAATCTCCAAATCACTTTCATCCTCAAGCAATTTATAATGAAGATGCTCGGTTAGCACCTTATCTTTAGCAACAAGACGCAACAATAACTTATCTTTTTCTTTAATAGGAAGATCTGTTATTGCTGTTTTTAAATCTTTGTGCTCGGCTAATTTCATCTATTAAACTTCGTTTGGGAGTTGTAAAGCTTCCAAATATTCCTTTATGGCTGTTTTATTTGCATAATCTAAAACCATGTTTATCCTATCTCTAAAATCAAATTGTAAATCTTCATGCAACTTTACATACTTCTCCAGAACGTTTTTAACCCGACCAGCAAAATAGGCCAACAACTTTTCTGAATGTCTGGTTCGTTTTAGAAACAAAATGTTTGCGCTACAATTGATAATACCCTCCAAAATATAAACCCTGAGTTCTACTTCGCTTATTTTGTGTTTTGTAATGAGTACATGTTCATTAACTAGACCGCTCATTTCTCTCACATCCATCATAAAATATCCGGGCGAGTAATTACGTTCTTGTGAAAGATATTTATCAATCCAAGATATTTTTTTATCAATCTCGATTTTAACATTATCCACCCTATTATCTAAATCGCGCTCGTCTTCCAACAATTTATACTCAAGCTGAAACACAAGAATTGGGTCTTTACTAATAAGTTTCAAAAGCAGTTTATCCTTTTCTGCCGGAGGCAAATCGATAACCGCTTTTTTTAGTAATGGAATTTGATCAATCAGCATCTCAACTTAAAGTTAAAAAGGATTTGATTTTATGTATTTTTCCCATTCCCATGCAGAGCGCATCATTTCATTCAAATCTAATGCTGCTTTCCAGCCTAAAAGTGAGTTAGATTTTGCTACATCGCCGTAAATTTTTTCGATATCACCTTCTCTTCTCGCACCAATTTGATATTTCAATGTTTCGCCTGTTGTAGATTCAAAAGCTTTAATAATTTCTAAAACCGAAGAACCTTTTCCTGTGCCAATATTAAAAATTTCGTAATTACCATCTGCCTCTCCAGCCTCCATTCTTTTAATGGCGGCAACATGGGCTTTTGCCAAATCAACTACGTGGATATAATCGCGAATTGCAGAACCATCCGGTGTATCATAATCATTGCCGTAAACCGTTATAGGACCACGTTTACCAATTGCCGACTGCGTAATAAACGGAACCAAATTAGCAGGAACACCATTTGGAAGTTCGCCAATTAAAGCTGTTTTATGCGCACCAACTGGATTAAAATAACGCAAAGCGATTACATTCAAATCTGGCGTAACGGCTGCCGTTTCAGTTAATATTTCTTCGGCAATTTGCTTGGTATTGCCATAAGGCGATTCAGCTTGCTTTACTTTTGCACTTTCGGTAACTGGCAAAGTATCTGGCTGACCGTAAACCGTACATGATGAAGAAAAAACAAAGTTAATTTTCTTATTAAAACTGATGAGCAGATTTATTAAGCTGAAGAAATTATTGCGATAATATTTTAAAGGATTTTGTACTGATTCTCCAACAGCTTTAGAGGCTGCAAAATGAATTATCCCGCTAATATCCGTATGGGCAAGCGCAAATGCTTTTACCTTTTCTTCATTACATAAATCAAATTGATGAAAAGTAGGTCTGATACCAATTATTGCTTCAATTTGATCTAAAATTTTGATGTTAGAATTAGACAAATCATCCACAATTACAACCTGGTAACCCGCATTGTGTAGTTCTACCACAGTATGCGAACCAATATATCCGGTGCCACCGGTAACTAATATTTTAGACATGTTATTTATTATATTTATGAAAATCTTTGTGATCTATTTTGGCAAGCGCCTCTGCCGGTAACGATTTAAAATAATCGTAAGTAATTTTTAATCCTTCTGCCCTATTTACCTTTGGTTCCCAATTTAAAATTGCTCTTGCTTTAGTAATATCTGGTCGGCGTTGCTTCGGGTCATCTTGCGGGAGTTCTTGATAAACAATTTTTTGAGTGGTTCCAGTTAACTTAATAATTTCCTCGCAAAACTGTTTTATGGTAATTTCATCGGGGTTACCAATGTTAACTGGCTGTGCGTAATCGCTCATCAACAAACGATAAATACCTTCAATCAAATCATCAACATAGCAAAAAGAACGTGTTTGCGAACCATCTCCGAAAATAGTTAAATCCTCTCCGCGTAATGCTTGCCCGATAAACGCAGGCAAAACCCTCCCGTCATTTAAACGCATTCTTGGTCCGTAAGTATTAAATATACGCACAATTCTGGTTTCCAAACCATGAAAGGTATGGTAAGCCATTGTTATAGCTTCCTGAAAACGTTTTGCTTCATCATAAACGCCCCTTGGCCCAACGGGATTAACGTTACCCCAATACTCTTCAGGTTGCGGGTTTACGATTGGATCGCCATAAACTTCGGATGTAGATGCAATAAGCATACGAGCACCTTTTGTTTTTGCTAAACCTAGTAAATTATGTGTACCTAAAGAACCTACTTTTAAAGTCTGTATTGGAATTTTTAAATAATCTATCGGACTTGCAGGCGATGCAAAATGCAAGATATAATCTAACTCGCCAGAAACGTGAACAAATTTTGATACATCATGGTTGTAAAACTCGAAGTTTTCTAGTTTAAAAAGATGTTCAATATTATTTAAATCGCCAGTAATTAAATTATCCATACCAATTACATGGTAATTTTCTTTAATAAAGCGATCGCATAGATGCGAGCCCAAAAACCCTGCAGCGCCGGTAATTAAAATCCTACGCCTAACCCCTAACCCCTCCGCCCCTAAAGGGGAACTTGAATTTCTATCGTTCATGTAATATTTTATACTCCTTATATCCTATTTGCTATTCCCACTTTGCCTTTCACCTTCCCTTTTGGGGATTTGATTGTTTTTTCCCCATACTTTTCACCTTCCCTTTAGGGCCTGCCTGCCGGACAGGCAGGGTTGGGGGTTATTTTTTTGCGCCCAATGCTATTATAGTAATAACCTAAATCAATCATCTTTTCTAAATCGTATAAATTCCGACCGTCAAAGATTACCTTATTTTTTAAAATTCGATCTATCTTTTCAAAATCTGGATTACGAAAAACAGACCATTCCGTAACGATTAAAAGTGCATCAGCGTTTTCTAAAGCCTCATATTGGTTAGTTGCATAGTTTACTTTACTTCCCATTAAAGCTTGAATATTTTCCATTGCCTCGGGATCAAAAACAGTAACAGTAGCACCGCTTTCAATTAAAGCATCAATAATATATAATGCTGGTGCCTCACGGATATCATCCGTTTCTGGCTTAAAAGCTAAACCCCAAAGTGCAAAATGCTTTCCTTTAATATCATTTTTATAATATTTTAAAATTTTATCAACTAGAATTGTTTTTTGTCGCTCGTTAACTTCCATAACTGATTTAAGGATTTGGAAACTATAATTATAATCATCAGATGATTTTACAAGCGCTTGAACATCTTTAGGAAAGCAAGAACCTCCGTAACCAACACCAGGAAAAAGAAATCGTTTCCCAATTCGTTCGTCAGAACCGATACCTCTTCTAACGGCATCTACATCGGCACCAACCAATTCGCAAAGGTTAGCTACCTCATTCATAAACGTAATTTTCGTAGCTAAAAATGAATTTGCTGCATACTTAGTTAATTCAGATGAGCGTTCATCCATAAAAAGAATTGGATTGCCTTGACGAACATAAGGCGCATAAAGATCGGCCATTAATTTTTTCGCTCTATCGCTTTTTGTACCTAAAACCACGCGATCAGGCTTCATAAAATCCTCAACAGCAACACCTTCGCGTAAAAACTCTGGATTCGAAACCACATCAACTTCAATATTGGTATTTTCGGTAAAAACAGCTTTAACTTTATCTGCCGTGCCAACAGGAACAGTAGATTTATTTACGATGACTTTATATTCGGTAATGAGTTTTGAAATATCTTTTGCAGCGCCTAAAATATATGATAAATCAGCAGCACCATCACCGCCCGGGGGCGTAGGTAAAGCCATAAAGATAATCTGAGCATCTTTAATAGCATCTGCCAAATTAGTCGTAAATATTAACCTACCTTGTTCTATATTTCGGTGAAAAAGCAAATCGAGCCCGGGTTCGTAAATTGGCACTTGCCCATCTTGCATTTTCTTAACCTTCGCTTCATTTATATCAACACAAATTACGTCGTTACCAGTTTCTGCTAAACAAGTTCCTGTTACTAAACCAACGTATCCGGTACCAATTACGGCTATCTTCATCTTATTTTTGAGCTTTTTAAATATATTCGGTTTATATTGCCACGAAGATAAGAATTTACTACCAATGCTTTTGCTTTATACCTTAGGAATCAGAATTTACGGCTTAATAATTTGGATATTTTCATTTTTTAATGAGAAAGCTCAATTATTTACTAACGGTAGAAAAAATATATTCGAGCAGATCGAAAGCAAAATAAACCCCACCGAAAAACACATCTGGTTTCATTTTGCATCATTAGGAGAATTTGAACAAGGCCGCACTGTTATAGAAAAAATAAAGGCTATTCATCTAAATAAAAAAATTGTAATTACGTTCTTTTCGCCTTCGGGATATGAAATAAGGAAAAGTTATGCCTTAGCTGAGGGCGTATTTTATTTACCTTTGGATACGAAACGGAATGCAAAACGTTTCGTAAAAGCCATAAACCCAGAAATGGCGATTTTTACAAAATACGAATTTTGGTATTTTTATTTTGATGAACTACGTAAGCAAAACATTCCATTATATATCATATCAGGTATTTTTAGAGAAAAGCAAATCTTTTTCAAATGGTACGGAAGCTTTTACCGGAGAATTTTAAACTGCGTGACTTATTTTTTTGTGCAAAATGAAGAAAGTGAAAAGCTTCTAAATTCCATTGGCTTAAATAATGTTGCGGTAAGTGGCGATACGCGTTTTGACCGAGTTTGTGAAAATGCGCAAGAACCTAAACAAATACCATTGATAGAGGATTTTATAGGCAACTCGACGGCCATAGTTTGCGGAAGTACTTGGCCTGATGATGAAAAATTATTAGCTAAACTTGCACAACAAAATCCCGATTGGAAATTCATAATTGCACCACATGAAATTGATGAAAATCATTTAGAGAGCATAGAAAATCTATTTTCAGGTAGCTGTATCAGATTCTCAAAACTCAAATCTCAAATCTCAAATCTCATTCCGACAGCTCACGGAACTAGTCCTTCAACACTAAACTCTCAATCCTCAACCTTAATAATTGATAACATTGGGATGCTTTCTTCGCTATATCAATATGGAAAAATTGCTTACATAGGCGGTGGCTTTGGCGCTGGAATACACAATACTTTAGAAGCTGTGGCGTTTGGCCTACCTATAATTTTCGGGCCAAAATATGATAAATTTCAAGAAGCAAAAGACTTAATTTCGATTGGCGTAGCCAAAAGTATTACAACAGACGCTGAATTAATTTCTGCATTTGATGGCTTTAAAGAAAATGATTTGTTATCAACCAAAGCGAGTGAATATGTGAAAAATAAAAAAGGAGCTACAGAAATGATTTTAGATAAAATCAGCTTTTAATTCTACCATTAGCCATTCATATTAGTTGTATTCACCAAATTCAGATAAGATTCGTGATCCAATTACAATACCATAATTCAAGTTAAAACAAATATTTTCGTCTTAAAGTACTGCCATTTCTGCCAATGCTTCAATAAATTTAGGGTGATCGTTCAAACTTTCTACCAACTGCACATGCTCCCCGCCTAATTCTCTAAACTCTTCATGGTATTCTACTGTGATTTCATAAAGGGTTTCTAAACAATCGGCTACAAAAGCAGGACTAAAAACCAATAATCTCTTTTTGCCTTCACCTGCTAACTTCTTCAAAACATCAGTAGTGTAAGGTTGCACCCAAGGTTCTTTACCCAATCGAGATTGGAAACAAACTGTGTAACCATCTTTAGCAATACCCAATTCTTCAGCCAATAATCTAGCCGTATCATGCCCTTGTGCCGAATAACAAAATTTGTTAGTATCGTTAAAAGTTTTACAGCAATCGGCAGTTTTTAAGCAGTAATTACTAGTGTGATCACATTTCAACAATTGGCGCTCTGGCAACCCATGGAAACTGAAAAGTACATGGTCGTAACTTTTCAAATCGTGTTTTCTAGCGTTTTCAGCAAAAATTTCGATCATTTTTTTATTATCATGAAACGAATTTACAAACGATATTGGCGGTATGGTTTGCCATTTACTAACCAATTCCATTACCAATTGCATTACAGAACCTGTACTTGCAGATGCATATTGAGGAAACATTGGAATAACTTTAATACTTTCTACCAAGCCCGCTTTTAAAGTTGCCAAAGCGCTTTCTATCGAGGGTGTTTGGTATCTCATGGCCAATTCTACATGGTAATCGTCGCCCAATTTTTCTTGTAGCAGTTTAGCTTGGATTTTACTGTAATGAAATAATGGAGAACCGTTTTCATCCCATATTGCTTTATATAATTTTGCAGTTTTAGGACTACGAAAAGGAACAATAATTCCTTTAACCAACAAAGTGCGCTTAAATTTAGGAATATCAATCACACGTTCATCCATTAAAAATTGATCGAGATATTTTCTGATATCTTTCGTCTCCGGACTATCAGGTGTACCTAAATTTACCAGTAAAATTCCTTTTTTGCTCATTTAAATAAAGAATATGTTTGTGTGCAAATATCGTGTTTTTATTGTGTTGTACCTATCCATAAATGATGATTCATGGCATAATTTCGTCAAAAAATAGAGGTTTAATTAAAACTATTAATCTTGATTTGATTAATATTAACTGAGAAGCATTGACTTAAGCCACCAAGTATCAATGCAAACGCTTTAATTTTTTTTGGCTAAAGCCGACAACATGTTTAACAAATATCCGTCGGTTAAAACCGACCGCAATAGAAAGACCAATAGCACCGAAGCTAATCAATCCCACCAATTATTGTATCCAACTGAGGTTTTTAGAAAAATATTTTATTACTATTTAGTAGTGTACAATTGCCACCACGGCATACCCGGCTTTTGATGGTGCTCTAAATGATACCCAAAAAAATAGCAACTTATAAAAGCTAAAAAATGATTTTTGCTCAAGGTTGAGGAATGATATTCGTTGGCGTGTTCTCCTTTGTGTGGAATATAAGTTCCGAAATAAAACAGCTGGAAAGTACTTAAAAGCGAAGGCAAAACCCAGAAAAGCAATAAATTAGTTTGATCAACCCAAATTTTTAAAACATTGAAGGCTACGGCCATAATAATAAGTTGCAGCACATTTACGTAGTTTAACATAAAACTGAAATACCACCTCCAAAAGCCATAAGGCGCATAATCGGGGTCGTTTTTAGTATGTACGTGATTGTGGTGATTATGGTGTTTTGCCAATAAACGATTATAAAAAAAGCCAGCGTATAAGAATACGGCCAAAGCACCCAAAAAGTTATTTATAGTTTTATTAGATGAAACCGTTCCATGCATGGCATCATGAGCAGTGATAAACAAGCCCGTATAGAGATGCATTTGCACCAAAACCATTAAATAAACCAAGGGATTAGTCCAAGAAAACTTCCAATTTAAAAGGAAATAAAGAGATACACCCCAACAGATTAAGACTGTAAGCGCAATAAAAATCCCTGTATTTGAAGCCTTAGTTTTCAATAAATATTAGCTTTTAAATCAATTAAAACAAGAACAGTATTTATCGCAATCGTAAAAGCTAAAACTGCTCTAAAGCATTTTTTACTTTTTCCATTAGCCACATTGGCGTAGAAGTGGCGCCACAAATACCAACTTTATCACTTTCGGCAAACCAATTTTGATCTATTTCTTCTACACTAGAAACAAAATACGATTCATTGTTATACTTTTTACAAACATCATAAAGTACTTTTCCGTTAGAGGACTTTTTACCTGAAACGAAAATAATTTTATTATAATTTACAACGAAGTTTTCTAACTCTTGGTAACGGTTAGATACCTGCCTGCAGATTGTATCGTTGGCTTTTACATCGTAACCGCGTTGAATAAGTTCATCTTTTATGTGGTAAAACTTATCTGTACTTTTTGTAGTTTGGCTATACAATGTAAATTTTTGTGGCAAAGTAACGTTATCTAGTTCTGCCAAATCCTGAAAAACAATTGCTTGTCCGTTAGTTTGGCCCTGTAAAGCAATTACTTCGGCATGCCCATGTTTGCCAAAAATTAAAATTTGTTCATCATCATCATGCGAGTTTTTTATGCGGTTTTGCAACTTTAAAACCACAGGGCATGATGCATCAATAAGGGTTAAATTATTATTTAAGGCAAGCTCGTAAGTAGATGGAGCTTCACCGTGTGCTCTAATTAATACCTTTTCGTTTTTTAAATTTTTTAAAAATTCATGATCGATAATTTTCAGACCTCGCTTTGTTAAGCGCTGTACCTCTTCGTCATTGTGCACAATATCGCCCAAACAGTATAAATAACCTTCATTATCTAAAATATCTTCGGCCATTTCTATTGCGTAAACCACACCGAAACAAAACCCAGATGACTTATCAATATTAACGTTTAAATTATAACTCATTGTGTTACAAAATTAAGCAAAAATCCGATCAGATTGCGAAATACAACACGGCGAAAAATATTAACTGCGCCACAAACATGGTTGTACCGATGTATTTCTGCTGTTTAATCCCTAATGCATAATAAAATTTCAATAAGATGACGGAGACGATAAACCAAGCCAGAAAATTTTGAGCCGGAATGTCACGATAATCCCACAACCAGTAATTAAATTTCATGGCTACGGGTTCTAAAAAGAAATCTAAACCGATTAAACAAAGTCCGCCAATAAGAGATGCTACAATCGTATTTCTAATTTTAAACGCCTTCATCATTTGGCCGACACTAAAAATTAAAATCACCCAATTTACGCCCATTAACAACGGCACCGCTGCAATTTTGTATCCTAATGTATCGCCATAGTAATAACTACCGAAAATTTTACCTGTGTGTACGCCCAACACCTCAACCAAATAGCCACAAATAAAAACGCCTGTAACAAACAAAGCAAATCTTTTAATATCAGCATTATAAGAAAAAATGATTACCGCAAACATCAATAACAAATGGTATGGCACTAATTTAGTAAAGTAAGGTTGTGCAACCGGAATTAGAAACCCAAGTAAACCTACCGAATGAAAAATAATAATAATTGCAACCGAGAGTTGCTTAATTTTTAAATCGTTTTGATCTGTCTGCCCTTCCATGTGCCTATTTTAAAAATATATTTTACTATTGAAATTAACGAAATGATTAAAAAGAAAAACATTTGTAATGGATGCAAAATTAAATTCATTAAAACTTTTTGCCCCGATAAATACGAAATCATTATTCTACTTAAAAATATAAGTGTAAAAGGTAATGCCAATAGCGTAAATTTATAATTTAGCAATAACATTACTGGCCCTACCACTACTAAAAGCTGGTAAAATAGCAATATTATGATGTTATTTCCAAAACCTGCAAGTAAATTTTTACTAAAGCCTTGCAAACTCTCGTTCAGGTTTTTATACATTCTGCAATAAATCAACCCATTACCGAGCAAGGCTTCGGCATTAAATTTTTCTTGCTTAACCAACTTCATAATCTCAACATCTTCCACAACCTTGCTTTTCACGCGCTCATGCCAATTATTCGTCAAATAATTTTTAGCATTAAAAAACATACATTGTCCGCTTGCCGCAGCAAAAGCTGGATTATTAGATAACCTAACCAAGCGTAGAGGCAACAGATTTAGTAGGATGAAGTGCATCAATGGAACTGCCAATTTTTCGCCAATAGTTTTCATTACTTGATTGGTAAAAATACTGAGCAAAGCTAAATCGCCTGATTCAAAACGATTAATTAAGCTATTTATAAAGGCTTTTTCGATAGTTTCATCTGCATCGAGAAACAAAAAATATTTCCCGGTAGCGAGTTGGGCAAGTTGGTGACAAGCAAAATTTTTACCTAACCAACCGCTTGGTAATTCCTTACCTTTTACAACACTAAATTGGGGGTTCGATAAAGCAAAATTTTGCACTAGCTTAAATGTATCGTCCGTACTATTATCATCTAAAACAAATACCTCATACTTAATATAATCTTGTTTTTGTATGGAAATGAGCAGTTGAAGAATGTTCTCTTCTTCGTTTCGAGCTGGAATTAAAATGGAGACTAAATCGCTGTAATGCTTAACAGTTTTCGGTAATTTTGGATTAGAAAGAAAATTAAATACAGTTACAGAAAACCGAATGACTAAAAAAATTAAAATTGCGTAGATATAAATCGTCATTCTTCGAGTTTTGTTTGTTTCGAAACAGCTTGCTCATAATGCTTATTGTAAGCACTCTTTAATAACTGCAAACTCACATATTCTTCAGTTTCCCATTTTTGCAAATAGGTGTTGGCGGTAGGTTTTCGCTTTGCAAAATAATCGATCAAAGTTGTCGAAAAAATTATATCGATTTTTTTAGTACTTGCTTTAATCATTTGCATTACGCCTTTTTCAAAAGTTATGCCCTTAACATGATTAGAATATAATTTCCCTTGCGGAAAAACAAGCACTAAATTATTGGCATCATCTAAAAGTTTACCGGCATAACTCAGCATATCAATGATATCTTTGCCTTTATGTTCGGCCGCAAACGCCCCTACATATTTTAAAAACCCTACTTTTTTAAAATTTTCTTCATTTACTAAAACATGAAAATTCTTTTTAAATAACTTTTTATTGATGTAGAAAATAAAAAATCCATCCCACCAACTAAAATGATTTGCCAGAATTAGAATTGAAGCATCTTGATTGGGCTTTAAATTATTGTAATTGAATGCATCAAAATCCTTATCAATTAGGTACTGAATATACCAACAGAAAAAGCGGTAAATTAACTTATTTTTTCGTGGATGATACATGCTGGGAAATTGCAAAAATTTGCGGGAAATTGCAAATGTAAAGTTTGGGTAGGATTTTGTTAGATAAACAAAAAATTGCTATTACCAATTTAAGTGGTGTTTTATAACGAAAAGCATATTTCTAAACTTCAAAAGATAGTTTTATCGCGATGTAATCGCTGTCTTCAAACATCATCGTTACAAACGAGGGCGATACATAGAAATAGGAAAGACACATTCGTAATACGCATAACATTAGCTCAAATAAACCCGATCTTCCTCACCTGCAACATCAACAATAACATCCACATGTTCCTTTAAAATAGTTGAAAGTTCTACGCCCACAAAATCTGTCGCTATCGGGAAAATTTTATGGCTTCTATCTACCAAAACCACCGTTCGGATTTTTTTGTGCGGTGTATTTAAGAAAACACCCAATCCATATGCTAAAGTTTTACCACTATTTAAAACATCATCAACAATGATAATCACTTTATTTTTCCAATGGCTTTCATCTAAATCCGTTTTGGCAATCAACTTACTGCTTTCGCGTTCTAAATCTATGCGCAACATTGTAATTTTGAAATCGGCAATTTCTTTTAAAACCTTTTCAAGTCGCAAAGCAATTTTATAGCCTCTATCCCAAATACCAGCAAGTACAACTTCTTTCTCATTTAAGTTATCTTCCAAAATTTGGTAGGCAATACGATCTATCTTTTGTTGTATTTGCTTTTTATTTAAAATAAGTAATTGAGATGTAGCCATTTTCATAAAGCGGGTTTATATACAAAAAGAACGATTTTAAGCATAAAATTCAAACAATTTCAATTAATTGTAAAAATTCGAGTTAGCTTTAATCATTTTTGTATGGATAGTAAATAAAATTTGCACCTTCTGGCACAATAACAAATACGCACATAAAATTTTCTGGCTTTTTATACGCTCGTAAAAAAGGTTCTCTTTTTTCTTTACTAATAATGCCTTTTTCAACAAACTCTTCTACAGTAGAAGCTTGGATAGTCCAATCGGTGCCCAGCTCTTCTTTATTTAGAATTACTTCGCCAATACTCACTTCGTGTTGATGCGCAATAAAAATTGGGTTTTTTGAAATCCCTTCTACCATAATTTCAATCGACACTTCTTTTATCGCATCGGCATAAAATTCTAAATCTTTTTCTAAACTAACCAGCGGACTTTCCTTTTTCTTTTGCGGCTCTCCGCTATCTTCTGGCGTTGCGCTTAATAATTCTTCTCTATCCATTTAACAAATAATTTGAGGTTGAGGTTAAGACTGAGGTTTAAATGCATTGTCCAACCCGATCCATTAATCATCCACTCTTTTAAATTTTATCTAATATTTTAACCTTCAAGATCTTAACCTCAGTCTCGGTCTCAACCTTAACCTCAACCTCAGTCTCAACCTCAGTCTCAATCTTAACCTCAATCTCGGTCTCAACCTCAGTCTTAACCCTTCAACCTTAATAAAACTACATTTTCTACGTGTTGCGTATGCGGAAACATATCTACTGGTTTAATCCTTGCGACATCGTATTTATCTTTTAATAATTCTAAATCTCTTGCTTGCGTAGCGGCGTTACAGCTTACATACACAATCTTTTCGGCTTCCATTTCCAGCAAACGCTGTACAACATCGGCGTGCATACCAGCTCTTGGTGGATCGGTAATTACAACATCAGGCTTACCGTGGGTTGCAATAAACTCCGAAGTTAAAATATCCTTCATATCACCAGCATAAAACTGGGTGTTGCTAATTCCATTTAATTCCGAATTGAATTTTGCATCTTCAATAGCCGTTGGCACATATTCTACACCAATCACTTGCTTAACGTTTTTAGCAATAAAATTTGCTATTGTTCCTGCGCCAGTGTATAAATCGTAAACCAGTTCATCGCCTTTAAAATCGGCAAAATCTCTGGTTATTTTATACAATTCGAAAGCTTGATCGGAGTTGGTTTGATAAAAAGATTTCGCTCCTATTTTAAAACGGATGCCGTCCATCTCTTCGAAAATATGATCTCTACCAGCGAAAGTGATTACTTCCTGATCAAAAATAGTATCGTTTTTCTTTTGGTTAACGATATAAAGCAAAGCATTTACTTGCGGAAATTCAGCCTTCAGAAAATTCATCAAACCATCAACCTGCTCTTGCTCCGGATAAGCGAATACAACTACAATCATCACTTCGCCGGTAGATGAAGTACGGATGATTAGATTGCGTAAAGCGCCTTCGTGATTGCGTAAATCGTAAAACGAGATGTTATTTTCAGTTGCATAATTACGCACTGCGTTTCTGATTGAGTTTGAAGGCTCTTCTTGCAGATAGCAATGATCTATATCTAAAATTTTATCAAAACGCAATGGAACATGGAAGCCTAAAGCGTTCATATCAAATTCCTCATCTCGCTCCATATCGATTTTCTCTAACCAACGCTTATTAGAAAAAGTAAACTCTAATTTATTGCGGTAATATCTATTTTTAACCGAACCTAAAATTGGCTCAATACCCGAAGTATCTATTTTGCCAAGGCGCTGTAATGCAGCCTCAACATTTTTTTGCTTAAATTTTAGTTGGGCTTCGTAACTCATGTGTTGCCACTTGCAACCGCCACAAGTACCAAAATGCGGACAAAATGGCTCTACCCGTAAATCAGATTTCTCATGCAATGTATCAATTATTGCCTCTGCGAAATTCTTCTTTTTTTTCATCAACCGAACATCCACTACATCACCCGGCACAGCCTTATCAACAAAAATGACTAATTCATCGGCTTTGCCAACGCCCTTACCTTCTTCTGCAATATCGATTATATGTACGTTTGGAATTATAGTGATAACGCCTGGTTTTTTTCTACTCATTATTTGGCAAATATAAGGCTAAAAGCGGAAAGACCAAAGCAGAAAGACTAAAGACCAAAGCAGAAAGCTTAAAGACTAAAGAGCAAAGATTAAGCGCAAAGCTTGAAGCAGAAAGACTAAAGACCAAAGCTTGAAGCAGAAAGACCAAAGCTTAAAGACTAAAGACCAAAGTAAAAAGGCCAAAATTAAGAAGTAACGAACAAATATTGACGCTAAAAAAAAGCGCCATACTTTTAAAAGCTCCTTTGGGGTTTGGAGAAAAAACATTGCGCAAACGCAACACGCGAACAATGAAATTGCTCGCAGTTAAAAATTTAGATTGAAAAAATTATTTACCAAAGAATTTAAGTGCTGTAGCCCAAAAACCATCTACCCAATTAAAACTTAGATCAAACTTTTCATCTACCTCTACTGAAAATGCTAATATTTCTTTACTCATGACAAAAAAACCTCTCTATTTTAACAATAATACAAATTTTGAACCAAAAACCAAAATGGTATTTTAAAATTTACGATGAGAAAACAAATGAAGAAATTTAGATTTCGATTAACTTTTTGGGTGCAATACTCAACAATAGGTTGTTAATCGATTTTCAACTAAGGCGTTAATCTTAATTTTTATAATTGATTAAATTAACAATCACCTTAATCATCATTTCTTTTTCGACCGGATCACTCTCTGCAATTAACAATGTTAACGCAACCAGTGCATTATCGGCGATACGTTTATTTCCATTTTCATTGTATAAAAGTTTATTCCTTTCTAAGAACCAAACAAATAGAAAAGCTGCAATGCGTTTGTTCCCATCAGAAAAAGAATGATTTTTTACAACGAAATATAAAAGATGCGCAGCTTTTTCTTCTAAACTTGGATATAATTCTTCCGCATCAAAAGTTTGATAAATTGTATTTAACGAGCCTTTAAAAGAATCATCCTTTTCATTTCCAAAAAGTTTACTTCCACCAAATTTAACTCTCAAATCATTTATTGCATCAATAGCAGCATCATAATCAATTCTAAAATCTCCTTTTAAATCAGATACTGTGTATTCTAATTGCTGGTGATCGTAACGATCTAAAATATCTAACGCATAAACATAATCTGTAAGGATTTTAAACGTACTTTTCAGTTCTTCTTCTCCAAGCAATTGATTATTTTGAACATTGCCAACCAGTTTAATGGCTTGTTTCAATTCATCAAATTGCTTCGTTTTTTCTGTTAATAATTTATTATTTAATGCATAACCTTTAAGCAAATAATCTTTTAAAATTTGATTTGCCCAAATGCGAAATTTTGTGCCTTCTTTTGATTTCACACGATAACCGACTGAAATTATAACATCTAAAGCATAAAACTCTACCAGATAAATTTTACCATCGCTGGCAGTTGTCGCATTTTTTGCGACAACTGAATCTCTAACCAATTCACCCTCTCTAAAAATATTGTTTATATGCTTAGAAATCGTTTTATAATCTCTGTCAAACAATAACGCCATCTGTTGCTGGGTTAACCAAATTTTATCTCCTTCTAATTTTACATCAATCGAAGGAAGACCTTCGTCTGTTTTGTAGATGATAATTTCGCCTTTATTCATTACGTTAAGTTAAATAATATTTAGTTTGATATCACAAATCAGATGTAATAATCTAAAGCTGTTTGTAATTTATTTTTCAAAGAATCTCTTAAAACCATTGGCTCGATAACCTCTACATGTTCCCCGTAAGAAAGAAGTTCCATTTCAAAATCGAATGTAATGTACATTTCTAGTTGGATTAAAAGTTCATCGCCGGTATCTTTCAAAATCACCTGACTTGCATGCAAAGGCATTGACTTAATGTATTTGGCTTGTTGTTCATCAAACAATAAAATTATCGTTTGTATCGGCTGTTCCCCATCTCGACTGATTATACCGAAACTATTTTTAAAATAATTTTCTGGGTGATGATTTTCAGGGAGAATAAATTTTTTCTTGGTTACATCCGAGTTCGTTATTCTGTCTAACCCATAAGTTCTAATGGCTTGTTTTGCAATGTCTTTTGCGATTAAATACCAACGGTTATTAAATTCTTTAAGTAAATAAGGCTCAACCTTGCGTATTGATGGCGTTTTATCCCAATAAGTTTGATAAGAAAGATTTACTTCTTTTTGATTCTTAATTGCATTTAACAAAGGGAGAAAATATTCCATTCCAGCTGATTTCCTATTCTCAAATTGTAAGTATTTAGATAATTCGATACTTAAATTTAACGCATTAAATGTATCAAAGGCTTCGAGCATTCTATTGTTGTGCTCGTTATTTTGGTTATCCTGAATATAATACTTCTTTGTAGAAAAATCGTATGCTATCGAAATACCCTGAACCACGCGAATACTTGCAATGTCTCTCTCAAAAGTTTTTTTGCAGGTTATTAAGTTATATCCGAAAATTTCAGATTCTAGTTCTAAATAACTTTCTATCTCTTTAAGCGTTGCAGGAAATTTCTTTAGCTTTTTTACAATCGCACTTTGGCGAAGCTGAATTTTAATGTGAGCCATAATTTAAGTTTTTATAAAGATAAAGATAGGCTACGACATAATATGTCGGACATGAAAATTACCTTTGAAAAAGAAAATAAATTTACGTTATGAGGCAGTTAAAACCAAAAACCCACATTCATCCGAAAGATTTGGATTTGGATGAACTTATAAAAATAGCTTCAGCAAAAGAATTGAGTTATGAAGAGGAAAAAGAATTGTTCGATCAAATTAAAAACGGAGATAACAGTAAAATTGAAAAACTAATCGCTAGCGAAGAGCTTATGATTTTAAAATTAATAAAAATGCTTGGGGTTACCAAAGAACAACAGGTATCCTGTACTGAAAAAGCCAAAATTTCCCTTTCCAAATTATTGAAAAGGGAAATTAACAGCGAACTAAGTCCGAAATATTTTAAGTTTAGGGCTTGGGTGGTTAGGCAAGGGATTTTGGAAAATTTGAAAAGTTCATAATTTTCTAAAATTTAATATAAATTACTTAGATCAAATCTTTAAGCCATTGCATTGTTTTTGGATCTTTCAACGTCAGAAATTCGTTGCATTTTGTAGGGCTAAAATAATTACTTGGGTGTTGAACAAAATACAAATTGGTTTCCTCCTTATCCTTTTGAGATAATTCTATATGAATTGATTTACCTCGCCCAAAAGAAAATTCCTTCCAACCCTTTACTTCCAGAGTGTAATCATTACAGTATTTCACACCTGCACCATAATGATTTCCAGCTAATATTCCCAGAAAAATGCATGTTGTTGGCTTCAAAACTTCAATCAATTCGTAAAAATTTTTCCATCCTAATTCAAAATCTCCCTGTCTTGGCCTACCGTTTTTAGAATCCATAGGCTTTTGAATAAAATTATAAAAGCTAATATTATTCCAAAACTTCATCTTTTGTTCTTCAGTTAAATCTGCAGCGCCAAAAATCATTCTATGAATGTTATCAAAAAATGGAGATTTATGTCTATTTCCTTTTAAGGCCATATCATTGACAATCGCTCTTGTAATATTTTTATCTTCATATGAAATTTTATCTTCCAAATCATTAAAATAATGACTTTCTCCAATAAATAATACCCTGTTTTCTGTTGTTGCATTTAAATATTCGCTTCCTACCCAAGGCATCCATGTTAGTTCCTCAAGTTCCTTTAATGATTTGTCTAATTCTTCCGTATTCATAAGATTTTAATTTAAATACTTGCCTACTCTAATCGGTTTTCGGCTAAATCCGTTTCACTAATATATACTATTAAAAGATAATTTTACTAAAACATATTTCAATAAACATTGCTAAAACATTCTTTGTTAATGAATATTTAAATTTCTTAAAAGATTTAAATGTTGCACATATTCTATTTTAGAATTAGACATAATCGTAAATAGCCAAGCCAACTTATCTATATATTTAATATCGATACCTTCAAACTCCAGCATTTCTGGAATAACACTACTAAAGCAAACAATGTGAACATTTTTTCGTGCTTTTAAATCTATATATTCATTCAACTGATAATCAGAATAAATAATAACTGATATAACAATTTCGCCGTTCGACACTTCTATTGAATGCTCTCTAGGAATAATTTTCAAATCAGTATAATGTCTAAAACCGACCAAATATGCGAGCGATTCGGCAAATTCTGGCTTGTACAAAAGAGATAGAAGAAAGTTATTTGGTAAATGTGGGAAATGAAGATTCATACTGCTTTAATTTTTTAAAAAATCATTTAAATAGTGTCAGATTTTATGCAATGAAAAGTACGTTTATACTCAATATCAGCGCATAATTAAAATGCTATCAGATTATCAGAGTCACTCACGCTGGGTTCATGATCTAATTTTAATCCGTGTGAAACAGATTATTTACTAATTACGCCAATCAACTCATCGATCATTTTATCTACATCTCGAAGCTTCGCAACCATTTCGTAATATTCGCATTTAACACACAACTCCTTTAAGTGCGTTATTCTTCTTTTCTCTGCCAAGAAGCTGTTATTCATAATTTGTAAATTTTCACTTATATTTTCTTTTAGATTAATTAAAATCGGCTTTGGTACTTCCATAAATTGCATAGTTTAAATACTTGCACAAATATAAACTCATACTACGACAAAATATGTCGTAGTTAAAAAATATTTTTATTTTCCTATTTTCGCACATGCCAAAAGCAATAATTATTGGAGCCGGGATTGCCGGGATTGCATCTGCAATACGAATGGCAGTAAAAGGTTATGAAGTTGAAGTAATTGAAGCAAATACACACGCGGGAGGTAAACTTGCAGAAATTGAAATGAATGGTTTTAGGTTTGATGCCGGGCCAAGTTTATTTACCATGCCACAATATGTTGATGAACTTTTCACGTTGGCAGGAAAAAACCCGAAAGATTATTTCGAATACCAAAAACTTAATGAAATTTGCAACTATTTTTATGAGGATGGATTACGCTTAACCGCCTATGCGGATGTAAAAAAATTTGCTGCGGAAATTGATTCGAAAACTGAATCTTCGGCAAAAGAAATCCATCGGTTTTTGCAAAAGAGCAAAACCATTTATGATGTAACCAATCAGGTTTTTTTACAGCGAACACTTCATAAAGTTAAAAGCTATTTACACTGGGATACGGTAAAATCAGTTTTTAGGTTTGGCCAAATTGACGCTTTTAGAACGCAAGCCAAAGCAAACGAAAGTTTTTTTACAGATAATAGAGTTACACAGCTTTTTAATAGATATGCAACCTATAATGGTTCAAACCCCTATCAAGCACCTGCAACGTTAAATGTAATTCCGCATTTCGAATATGAATTTGGTGCTTTTTTACCTAATGGAGGAATGTACAGCATTACCAAATCTTTAGTTAAACTTGCTGAAGATTTAGGCGTAAACTTTACTTTCAACACGAAAGTTGATGAAATTGTATATAAGGCGGAAGGCAGAGGGTGGCAGGCAGAAGGTGTTAAAATCGGTGGGCAAATTCAAAAAGCAGACATCGTAATTTCTAACCTTGATATATGGTTCACTTATAAAAATTTACTTAAAGAGATTCCAGCCCCGAAAAAATTGTTAAACCAAGAGCGAAGCAGTTCTGCACTCATTTTTTATTGGGGTGTAAAGGGAACTTTTGAAGAATTAGATTTACACAATATTTTATTCGCAGCCGATTACAAAGCAGAATTTGATGCGATTTGGAACGAAAAAACAATTTATAACGATCCAACAGTTTACATTAACATTACATCTAAATACCTAAAGGAAGATGCCCCAACAGGCTGCGAAAATTGGTTTGTGATGATTAATGTTCCAGCAAATATTGGCCAGAATTGGGATAAGCTTATTGCAGAAGCAAAAGCTCAAATTATAAATAAAATTAATAAAGCTTTAAAAATAGATCTAACCGAACACATTATTTGTGAAAAGATTTTAGATCCAAGAAGTCTCGAAATTAAAACCGGTTCTTACCAAGGTTCACTTTATGGAAATAGCGCTAACAATCAATTTTCTGCTTTTTTAAGACATCCCAACTTTACTTCAAAAATTAAGAATTTGTATTTCTGCGGTGGCAGTGTTCATCCTGGTGGAGGTATTCCGTTGGCATTACTTTCTGCAAAAATTATTGACGAAAACCTGAAGATTCCAAAATCTTAAAATAGTAGCTTTATTAAAATAAAAATTATGAATTTCCACACACGCAAATGGATAAAACCCGAAGATTTAAACCCAAATGGCGGTTTATTTGGTGGTAATCTTTTAAAATGGATTGATGAAGAGGCAGCGATTTATGCCATTGTTCAGCTCGAAAACCCAAAAGTAGTGACCAAGTATATGTCGGAAATTAATTTTGTAAGTTCTGGCAAGTTAGGCGATATTATAGAAATGGGTATTACAGCAATCTCATTCGGCACAACTTCTATTACCATGTGCTGCGAAGTTAGGAACAAAATTACCCGAAAAAGTATTTTAACAATCGATAAAATTGTATTTGTAAACATCAACGATTATGGTGAACCTTCGCCACATGGAAAAACTGAAATAAAATTTATAGAACAGCAATTTGAGCAAGAAAAGGAATAGTATTATTATTGGTTTTTTGGATGATTAGTTTTTGGATTTTTGGACAGGTTGCCTAGAGAAAACAAAGTCATCCGTTTGGAACCAAAAAAACTAACCAACCAACCTACTTTCGAGCGTTTCAACGTCTAAATCAAAGGCATCAACAATAACCCTTGCCTTTTTATAAAACGGATTGCGCTCCTCAAGTTTTACTTTAATAAATGCTAATAATTGCGCATCATCCATACCTGCAATTAACGGTCGTTTTTCTCTTTTTTGCAATCTAGAAACCAATTGAGCCGGTTCCATGTCTAAATAAACAGTCTTGCCATTTGCATTCATCCAATCCATATTATCGAAAAAACAAGGCAAACCACCGCCTGTAGCAATTACACAATTTTCAGGATAATCGAAATTTTTAAGCAACTCGCTTTCATAATTTCTGAAACCATCTTCCCCGTATTCGGAAAAATATTCGGAAATTGTTTTTCCTGTTTCAGCAACAATTTCTGCATCTAAATCAATTAAGCTACAGCCTAACTTATTAGCCAACTGTTTTGCTTTGGTGCTTTTACCGCAACCCATATAGCCCACTAAAAAAACCTTCATTCCTGTATAATTTTTTACGAGTTTAAATTTTGTATCTGTACAGATTGGAAAAACCTTTTAGGCATTTTAGTTCGCGAAGTATTTTTTAGAAAGTTCATCAAAACTTGGCACGGTATGGAAATGCCATTTATTAACAACCACGCCATTTTTCATTAGTAAAACTCCAGGATTAGCCCTTACCATACTTTTAAGCGGAACCGCATCGGCATAAAAAATCTCAGCAAATAAGTTGTATTGTTTTACAAATGCAGCAGCATCTACAGCAGAGTATGAAGTAAGTAACACGCTCCTAATATTAAATTGCTGTGTTGCATTCATTGCCAGTGCATTCAATTTACCAATCGCATTTTCATTCGTATCGTGCAAGTTATAGGCTACAAAAACCAAATTGTAGTAAGGGTTTTCTATAATTTCCTTTGTATAATCGGTACCCGAAGCATCGGTAATAATTAAGTCTCTAATTTTTGGTTCAAAACCCTTTTTGATAAGCTTTCTTCCAGGGTCACCAATAATTTCCCAATTGGCATCTTTCCAAATTTCCGTCTTCAAATATTCTTTGTCTGTCATGTCTTTTTCAGCCTTAGTTTGTTTATTTTTAAGGTGATACATGATTTGGTATTCATCTGGCTTCTCCCCCGGTGGAATAACCATTAACGAAGGGATATTTGCGCCAATTTTATATGGCAAGAAATCCATTATCGGCAAAAAATTATA
Source organism: Pedobacter changchengzhani (assembly GCF_004354365.1). GTDB lineage: Bacteria > Bacteroidota > Bacteroidia > Sphingobacteriales > Sphingobacteriaceae > Pedobacter > Pedobacter changchengzhani. Next base: position 490,041 of record NZ_SJCY01000001.1, on the reverse strand, counting down.
GGTAAATAACCCAAATGCTAAAGATGCAACAGTGATTACAGTTGCAATACCCAATTGAGTAGATTTTTTTGTAACAAGTGGTTGGATTAAATCCTTTTTTATAAAAATATAAACGATTAGGACTAATAAGATTAAATCTTTCCCGAACGATTGCCATGGTGTGAGCGGAATGGCATCACCAAAGCAACCACAACTGGCCACCACTTTAAACGCTGCAGATACGAAAGTTAACAGCGTAAAAAAGATAATTAAAAGCAATAAACCCCAAGCAACTTTTTTACCCCAAAAGCCTAGAAGTAAAAAAGCCCCTAATACAATTTCTAAAGTGCAAAGTAAAACTGCAATTCCTGTTGCGGCGCCACTTAAAAAATCTAAATGGAAAACTTCAAAATATTCTTGTAATTTATAGCCAAATCCTAGCGGATCATTTGCTTTAATTAAACCAGAGAAAATAAAAAGTAAACCAACAAAAATTCGGGAAAAGCTAAGGAACTTATTTTTCATGTACATGTAAAATGATGCAAAAAATCTATTTGATTTATAAATTGCTTATTTAACGCCTAATTTAATTAATGCAAAAACTGAATAATTTAACATGTCTTGATAATTTGCCTTTACGCCTTCTGATGCCAATGTTTGTCCTTCATTATCTTCAATCTGCTTCACTCTAAAAATCTTCATCAAAATTAAATCTGTTAACGAACTGATGCGCATATCTCTCCACGCTTCGCCGTAATCATGGTTTTTAGCAAACATCAAATCTTTGGTTTCTCTAATTTTCTCTTCAAACAACGATTCAACTTTATCAAACGGCAGTTCGTTAGCATCTTGTTCTGTAAATTCTAACTGCATCATGGCAATAACACAGTAATTTATTATACCAATATATTCTGAAGTAATATTTTCGCCAACTTTATTCACTTTCTTATCTTCAAGTGTACGAATTCGCTGTGCTTTAATAAAGATCTGATCAGTTATGGACCTCAATCTCAAAATCCGCCAAGCTGTGCCATAGTCTTTAGTCTTTTTTAAGAATAAAGATCTGCAAACAGCGATCACCTCATCAAATTCTAAACTCGTATTTGTTTGTATCAAGGCCATTAATTATTTAGTATTTAATGTATTTTTGTTTGTTGAACACAAAAAGCTAAAGATACATTTTTATTTGAAACCCAAATCCCGATAGGCCTAATTATGGCAGAAATTAACTTTTTTGAAGCTAAGCATACCTTAAATATAAAAGGAAAACTGGTAGATTTAAGTATGCCTAAAGTTATGGCTATACTAAACTTAACGCCTGATTCTTTTTACAGCGATAGCCGAACAAAATCTATTGATGAAGCATTAACCAAAACTGAACAATTTTTAAAAGAAGGTGCTACTTTTATTGATATTGGAGGATATTCTACAAGGCCGGGTGCCGATGATGTTGCTGTGGGTGAAGAATTAAAAAGGATTTTACCAATTGTCGAAAACATTGCGCTTAAATTCCCGGAAGCAATTATTTCAGTTGATACTTTTAGAGCTGAAGTTGCCGAGCAAGGAATTAAAGCGGGCGCGCATTTAATAAACGATATATCGGCAGGCACTTTGGATGAAGCCATGTTCGAAACCGTAGGAAATTTACAAGTTCCGTATATTATGATGCATATACAGGGCACGCCAAAAACGATGCAACAAAATCCTGTGTATGATGATGTTTTAGTGGATGTTATAGATTTTTTAGCGCAGAGACTGGCTCTATTGAAAACATTTAATGTACACGATGTAATTTTAGATCCTGGGTTTGGCTTTGGTAAAACGTTGGAACACAATTTTACACTGCTTAATCGTTTAGCAGATTTAAAGTTATTTGATCTACCGCTTGTAGTCGGATTTTCTCGTAAGGGCATGGTATATAAAACATTAGAAACTACAGCCGACAATGCCTTAAACGGAACAACAGTACTAAATACGATTGCACTTACAAAAGGTGCTAAAATTTTAAGGGTACACGATGTAAAAGAGGCTATGGAAGTTGTAAAGTTGGTTGGTAGTTTGGTTGGTTAGTTGGTTAGTTTTTTGGTTTTTTAGTTGGTTAGTCAGATGGTGCCAAATGGATTTCGTCGCTTAATTTAACAACAAAGCTTTAGTCTAATTTAACAACAAAGCTTTAGTCTAATTTAATAACATCGCTGTTTTCTGAGTTGAAAATTGTAAACCGAAAACGCTTTCGCTATCTTGCCCTTGATGAAAGGTTTTGATTTCGATTTCTTAAAAGTATCGCCCACGGATATTGTTGATATACTTTTGGTAGCCCTATTAATTTATTACGTTTATACGCTAATACGCAACACCCTGGCCGTAAATTTATTGGTGGGTATGTTCGTAATTTCGCTATTTTATTGGGCTGTGAAAATGCTCCACATGGAGTTGCTTACTACAATTATCGATAAATTTATGAGCGTTGGCATTATTGCGCTTATCATTATTTTTCAGCAAGAAATTAGGCGTTTTTTATTGCTAATTGGCAAAAATACCTTTTTACAAAAAAACAAAGCTTGGTGGGGTTATTTATTCGGTCGAAAAGAGATTGAACGCAACAACATGGCGCGCATAAAACCAATAATTGATGCTTGCAAAAGCATGAAAAAAACCCGCACTGGAGCGCTTATTGTGTTCGTTAAATTTTATGATGAACAGTATTTTGCAAATAGTTGCGAGGCGGTTGATGCAAAAATCTCCAAACGTTTATTAGAAAGTATTTTCCAAAAATATAGTCCGTTGCATGATGGAGCTGTGGTTATAGCAGAAAATAAAATAAAAAGTGCCAGTTGTATTTTGCCTTTAACGGATAACGATCAATTGCCTTCTCAATTTGGTTTAAGACACAGGGCCGGAATTGGCGTTTCTGAAAATACCGATGCTGTTGCTGTAATTATATCAGAAGAAACTGGCGAAATCTCTTACGCAAAACAAGGTAGGGTGAGGATGAATGTTTCTTTTGGAGAACTTGAAAAACTTTTAAATAAGGATTTTTAGGAAGAAGAAGGAACAAAGATTAAAGAGCAAAGACATACTTTCTAAAAATTAAGCGCTCAAATTCAACGTTCTGAATGCCAAAATGGAAGAATTCTTATCCTATTCGTTAGGTAAAAACTAGTAAACGCTGTCATCGCAACTTTGGAGGAATCTTCCTCCAATAACTTGAATAAACAGGTCTTTAGCGATGCTTCAAATAGCAAATTCAAAATACTCACTTCAATAAAAAGGAGCAAAGATTAAAAACACGAGGTCTTTAATCTTTGCTCCTTTATCTTTATCTAACAAAAAAGATTAGCAATACTGCTCAAATGCACCAATTAAATTATCGGCAATCATCTGCGCTGGTCTGCCTTCAATTTGGTGACGTTCTATCATGTGCACCAATTTACCATCTTTAAACAAAGCCATTGCTGGCGATGACGGTGGAAAAGGCATCATATAATTTCTAACTTGATCAACTGCTTCTTTTTCCATTCCGGCGAAAACAGTAACCAACTTATTAGGGTGTTTTTCGTGTGCGGCTGCGGCTCTGGCTGCAGGACGAGCATTTGCAGCGGCACAACCACATACAGAGTTTACAACCACTAAAACAGTTCCTTCGCTTTTTATAGCATCATCAACTTCCTGTGCACTTTTTAATTCTTCAAAACCCACGTTAGTTAATTCCTTACGCATTGGCTCTACTAAATATTCTGGATACATTTTGATTGGTTTTATCTAATAATTTAATAACTACAAAAATAAGAAAATCGAATGGCTTAAGGCCATTCGATTTATATTTTCAAGGTAAAATTAAACTCAATTATTTAAGATTTCTAAAAAAGCTTTCGAACATGTGGGGATTGGATACTAAGCCAACTATTATCAAGACGAAAAACACGATAAATAGCGCACTCAATATCGTTGCAATCATACCACAAATTTTACCTGCTTTAGCATTTTTGTATGATGCTTCTGTGTACATACTAGGATTTAAATGGTATTTTTTCACATCGCCGGCGCCCAAAACCCAAGCAATTATACCAAAAATTAACCCGAATACACCGTAAAAACAACAAGCCGGAAGGGCTATTATTCCCATTACTAAAGCTGGCGTAGAATTGGGTAAATTTTGTTGTCCACCGTAGCCAAAATTACTAAAAGGTGGTGGTTGTTGAAATGGAGGAGGGATTATTGGTGGCCCATTATTTGGCTGAAAAGACTCACTTTTTATAGGCTCAATAGGCTTTTCGCCTTGGGGCAATTCTTGTTCTTCTGACATTGTTAATAAAGATTATGAGTGTATATCTTGTAAATGTAGTTGATTAAAATTATGGAAGCAATACCGATAAATAAAATTTTTATAAGTTGCGCACCAAATTTAAAATTGAATTTTAAATGTAGGAGGGTGAAGATTATCAAAAATGTGAGTGGCATCGTGGCAGGATATAATTGAAGGGACCGAACAACATCACCCTGTAATAATGCCAAAACAGATCTTTGCAAACCACAACCTGGGCAATCAAAACCAAGCAGTGCTTTTGAAGGGCAGGCCAAAAAATGCTTACTCAACCAATCGAAAAAAGTATTATTTTGATGGAGCATCTATATTAATGATCCTTCCATCTTGTTGATCTTTCCAAATTTTGTATTTCTCTAAATCTTTAACTACCTGTTTGTACACCAAATTTAAAACAAATACATCGTCAATTAACCCTAAAACAGGAATAAAATCGGGAATCACATCAATTGGAGATAAAAAGTAAATTAAGCCTCCCAATATTGCAATTATAGATCGTTTTGGAATTTCTGTATAATCGCCGTTTACATAATCTTTAGATACCGCAAAAAGTAAAACCAATTTAGACCAAACGCCTTCCAATTCTCCCTTATTGCTAACTGCTTTTCCCAAGGCATCTTTAATAGTGGCGCTGGCTTTTGTTTTATCTTGAAGAATAACGGTTGCTCTATTTTGTGATTTTTTAAAGAAGGATAATATTTTCTGCCTATTTAATTTCATGCTCTTTTTCTATGGGTTAGTTTTTAAAACTATTTTTTATTGAACAATTTTAACAAAGATTTATCGAATGCAATTGCAATTAACTGATCTTTAACCGTGTCGTATTCGTATAGTTGTTGCTTTTTAGGATCAAACACAAACCTTGCCAATATCGGCATTCTATCTTTATAGCTTTCATGCAAATTAAAATCGTATGTTTTACTATAGCTTTGAGAAGGATCAGTTTTAGGGTTCGGACTGCTATCTAACATCACCCCATAAGATTGCCCTCCGTTTTTAACTACCCGCTCACCTAACCCTTTTGTGTATTTTTTCACTGCGGGTGATGTTTCTACAATTCGATAGGCAATCTGCGCTTTATAACTTTCTTTTACTTGCGCAAATAGTGGGTTGTATAAGAGTAATAAAAAAAGAAAATTTAGACTTTTCATATCAACATTAAAACTACTTTAAATTAGAAATTGAAACAAGAAAATACATTAAAATCTAAAACTACTTTCATTGCTTTTACTTCTTCCTTAAATGCTCATTTTTCCAAGAATCAATTGTATTTTCATCCCAATTATTTTCATCCCAAAGTTTATCCATCTCATTAGATGCAGCCGTTGCAAAATATTTAGCCAACATTTCTTTAATATCCCTTAGCTGATTTTCTGGCAAATTAAACTGAAATAATTTTAACAACTCAAGCTGTACATTAGTTAATTTTCCTGGAGCTTCCATACTTAGATTTTTAGAACCAAAACAAATATAATCAATAATTCCCGATACAAATTATCGGCCAAAAGAATCGTAATTATCTGTTGCATACTTAATAAAACGATCTAATAAAGCAATGTTTTGATGTTCGATAGCAGTTAAATCATTATTAACATTATCCGAAACGGGCACATACCAATCTTGAGGATCAAAAAACTGACGGTAAATTTCACTCTTAAAAGCGTAACCATGCCTAGCAAAAATTGTATTTTTCAAAATTTGAAGTTCTAGTTTTCTTAAATTCTTCACATCCGATTCCTTCAATTCCGTAGTTGATGCATTAATTTTAAAAATTTTATCAGTTGTACTTCGAAAAAGTGTATTTACGGTGGTGTCTTTTACACCGTCATTTGTGGCGATTGTGGTTTTTTGCTTGTAAGTAAACCAATCTACCAATCTATCCTCTCCAGATAGCATTTGGCTGGCATCATAAACAAAATTCTTTTTCAACAATTTAAATTCTCGTGTTTTCTTTTTATCGAAAGAAACCCAGGTTCCAATTAAAGTATCTTTTCTAAGCTTAAATTTAAACCTACCATCACCTTTTTTCGTTGCGGGCTCATCTAAAATAAAGCTAAATTCTGTTTTGTTCGTATCAATTGTGCCTTTTAACGGGCGGCTATTTCCAAAAACTACACTTTGAGCCAACACACTATCTTTACTTATGCGTTTTATGGTAATATTCAGCTTATCCAAATAACTCTCCATAAAGTCTTCCTCATCATTACTAACAAAGTCTCCAACCCAAAAACCGTAAAGCTCCTTATGGTTTTCTACTATAGTTGCAACGGTCGGTTCGGTTGTTTGTGGCGTTTCTGTAGGTTTCTTTTTACCATTACAGGCAAAAAGTAAAATTGAAGTGCAAGCAATTAATAAGATTTTTTTCATAGCGTTATTTTTTTCTTAATGAGCCATTCGGCGATTAATAAATTTGGAATCCAACCCAGCCAAGCAATAATTTGATATGCATCCATTGGCGCTAAATGGAAGAAATGTATCAAAATTACTTTCCATAACCGTAAAGTAAATGCAGAAGTTGCTAAGGCAAAGCTTCTAATCATAAAATTTTTATGCGCAATAATTTCACCTTTTAAGATGTATAAAATTGATTTAAACGTAAAACTAAACCATAAAACGCCCAACAGTACAAATGATATTTTTGCCATTAATCCGCCATTGGCGAAACAGCCCATAAAAATACCTGATGGCGCAGTAAAAAGCAAAACAGTGGCAACATATACATAACCAGCAACTTTATGGATTTTTGGATAATTACGTAAAATGGTCGAATTAAACTGTGTAAAACCCGCCAACAATACAAATAGCGCACTATAAACGTGTATATAAAATATTGGCAGATAAAATTTTATACCAGAAACCTCAGTTTGTTTAATTTGCAGAAAGGATACATCACTTTTTGTTGGAATGTAGCGCAACGTAATTTGAAACATGAGCACAAAAAAATAGACCAAAAATAGCAACCATGTTATTCGCCCAAAATTTAAACTACTTTTCATTAAAAATGCGTTACAGTTAAATCAATAAGCCATAAAAAACCATGCCCCTTCAATCCAATTTAACAATCAATATTACCAAATGTTAATGGGTATTAAAATACTTACTTATAGTGATTTTATCATTGCTAAAATATCATCTACATATTTCCGTTCGTTGGCCAAACGTGGCACTTTATGCTGTCCGCCGAGTTTATTTTTAGATTTTAGCCAATTGTAAAAAGTATTTTCTGGTGCAATATGCACTTTAGGTCGCGTTAAGGCCATATCATTAAATCGTTTGGCATCATAATCAGAATTTACTTCGCGCAACGTCGCATCCATTACGTCTATAAATTTCTCAAAGTCGTTTGGCAACTGATCAAACTCGATAATCCATTCGTGCCCGCCCACATTTTCATCTTTAAAATAAATTGGCCCAGCAGTGTAATCTTTAATTTTCGCACCTGTTTCTGCACAAGCTTTTGCCAAAGCCTGTTCCGCATTATCAATAATTACTTCTTCGCCAAAAGCGTTTATAAAGTGCTTGGTTCTACCTGTAATTTTTATTCTATACGGAGAAATTGATGTAAATTGAATGGTATCGCCAATCATATACCGCCATAAACCACCATTTGTAGAAATAACGAGCGCATAATTTTTGTACAATTCTACCTCATCTAAAACTAAAGCTTTCGGGTTTTCTTCGCAAAAGTTTTCCATCGGGATAAACTCATAAAAAATTCCATAATCAAGCATTAAAAGCATTTCTTCCGAATTATCTTGATCTTGAATGCCAAAAAATCCTTCAGATGCATTGTAAGTTTCCAAATAATACATCGATTTTGACGGAATGAGCTGTTTAAACTGCTCGCGGTACGGCGCAAAATTTACAGCACCGTGAACGTACAACTCTAAATTCGGCCAAACTTCCATCAAATTCTGCTTCCCAGTAAGCTCTAGCACTTTTTTAGCCAAAACAATTGTCCACGTAGGTACACCAGAAATGCTAGTAACATTTTCCTGAATGGTTGCCTCAGCCATCCGGTCCATTTTAATTTCGTAATTATCCATCAGGGCGATAGACATATCTGGCGTACGGTAATATTCGGCCCAAATTGGCAGGTTTTTAATCAGCACAGCTGATAAATCGCCGTAAAAACAATCTTCGTTTAGTTGATTCACTTGATGACTGCCACCAAGAACCAATCCTTTTCCGGTAAACATTTGGTTATCCGGACGGTTATTGCAGTAAATAGAAAGCATATCTTTACCACCTTTAAAATGGCATTCCTCTAAGCTTTCTTCAGAAACCGGAATGAATTTACTTCTATCGCTTGTGGTGCCTGATGATTTGGCAAACCACTTAATATCCGATGGCCACAAAATATTTTGCTCACCGGCCATCATCCTCTCAATGTAAGGCTTTAATGAATCGTAATTTTGAATCGGAACACGTTCTTGGTATTGCTGAACGGTAAGTATTGATTTATAATCGTACAACTTCCCCCATTCAGTACTCTGTGCGCTATCAATTAAGTTATGAAACCACTCTTCCTGCACATCGTGAGGGTATTTCATAAAAAGCTCGATCTGATGGATGCGCTTTTTCATCAGCCAAGTAAAAAGTGAATTTACAAATGCCATATTACCAAGTAAATATTGAATTTATACCACAGATGTGCACAGATAAACACAAATTTATTTGTTTTAATATTAGCTTATCTAAATTCATATTGCGCCTGCTTAACCTCTTAATAAATAATTAATAGCCAAAATCTTTACGCTTCAATACAAAATTAGCACCTAAATAAACTTTTCTTACCATTTCGTTTTCGGCTAAAACCTCTGGCACGCCTTGTTCTAAAATTTTACCTTCAAAAAGCAAGTAAGCTCTATCGGTAATAGATAAGGTTTCTTGCACGTTGTGGTCGGTAATTAAAATGCCAATATTTTTGTGCTTAAGCCTGGCTACAATGCTTTGAATTTCCTCTACCGCAATTGGATCTACGCCAGCAAAAGGCTCATCCAATAAAATAAAATTTGGGTTTGCAGCTAAAGCTCTAGCAATTTCTGTTCGTCTCCGCTCGCCACCAGAAAGTAAATCGCCACGGTTTTTACGCACTTTATGCAAACTGAACTCGTTAATTAACTCTTCGAGCTTATCTTTTTGCTCCTCTTTACTTAAATTGCTCATTTCTAAAATGGCCAAAATATTATCTTCAACAGTTAGCTTTCTAAAAACAGAAGCCTCTTGCGCCAAATAACCAATGCCTTTTTGTGCCCTACGGTACATCGGGTCTTCGGTTATATCCTTGTCATCCAAAAAAATACGACCTTCGTTTGGCTTAATTAAACCCACAATCATGTAGAAGGAAGTCGTTTTTCCTGCACCGTTTGGCCCAAGTAAACCAACAATTTCTCCCTGACTAACATTGAAAGAAACGTCGCTAACTACGGTACGTTGCTTATATTTTTTAACGAGATTTTCGGCTCTTAATATCATTTATATCTACGATTTTTGATTTACGATTTACGATTTACGGTAAACCAAACCATGTATATTTATCTATAGCGTCACCCTGAATTTATTTCAGGGTCTTTCTAAAAAGATACTGAAACAAGTTCAGCATGACGATTGGTATTTAACTTTCTAACTTAATTCCCTTAATATTCATTTGCAAGCGCCTTTTCTCTCTCCACACATTTTCCTCTATGGTATAACAAACAGAAAACGGCTTGTTTAGTTGCAAAAGTTCTTCAAAATCTGCCAAACCGAATGCAATGCATTCAAAAGTAGCTGAATTTTGTTGTTTTATATTAATTTTTAAATGATTTGCCCCAACTTTCATTGCGTTTTGAGCCAAATATACATTGTTGGTTACAAAAATTGGCGCCATATTTTCTGGTCCAAATGGCCCCATTTGCGCCATCACCCTAAAAAATTTACCATCAATTTGCGCAAGTTCTATTTCAGCATCAATCCTAATCATTGGTGTAAGCAGTTCTTCGGTAATTGATGCAGAAACAATTTCTTCAAATTTTGTTGCCAATGCTTCTACATTATGCTCTTGCATTGTTAAACCGGCAGCAAATTTATGACCGCCATATTGGTCGAGTAAATGTGCACAACCACTAAGTGCTTCATATAAATCGAACCCGATTACCGATCGGCACGACCCTGCAACCACACCGTTTGATTTTGTTAGCACAATTGTAGGTCGGTAATATTTTTCGGTAAGCCGAGATGCAACAATACCAATTACGCCTTTATGCCAATTCTCGTTAAAAACAACGGTGGTTTTTCTATTGATTAAAACTTCACTTTCGCCAATTAATGCTAAAGCTTCGCGGGTAATGTCTTGGTCGTAAGTGCGTCGTTCTATATTTTTCGAATTGATATCTACACTTTGCTCCAATGCGTTGCTATTTACTTGACAAAGCAACATCGCCACAGCATGTTTTGCATGGTCTATTCTACCCGCAGCATTTATGCGTGGGCCTAAAGTAAAAACCACATCGGTAATGGTGTAGTTTTCCGTTTTACCAGAAACCTCCATTAAAGCACGTAAACCTTCGCAAGGATTTGTATTTAATTTTTTCAACCCATGAAAGGCCAAAATTCTATTTTCATCAACTACCGGAACAATATCCGCAGCAATACTGACCATCACTAAATCGAGGTATTGCAGGTAGCTATCTTCGGGCAGGTTGTGTTTTTGGGCATACGCTTGAGCCAACTTAAAACCGATTCCACAGCCCGCAAGTTCTTTAAAAGGATAGTTACAATCTTCCCGTTTCGGATCTAAAACTGCCACTGCTTTTGGCAATTCATCACCTGGTAAATGATGATCGCAAATAATAAAATCAATACCCACACTATTGGCATAATCAATTTTATCAATAGATTTTATACCACAATCTAACGCAATAATTAAAGAGAAACCATTTGTTTTAGCATAATCAATTCCTGCTGTAGAAATGCCGTAACCCTCCAAATAACGATCAGGAATGTAATATTCTATGTTTGGGGTAAGTTGAGAAAAGAAGCTGAAAGCCAATGCGACAGAGGTTGTTCCATCTACGTCATAATCGCCATAAATTAGAATTTTTTCGTGATTAGATAACGCAACGTCTATTCTTTCTACTGCTACATCCATATCCTTCATTAAAAAAGGATTGTGAAGATGAGCCAAATCTGGTCTGAAAAAATCTTTAGCTTGATCGAAATCGCAAATATTTCTTTGTACTAAAATTTGAGCAAGTGATTGATCTATGTTGAGCTGTTCTGCTATTGTTGTTACCGCATCATCATTGCAAATTGATGCCAGCACCCATCTTTTTTCCATTATATTTGTTTCCGAACAGTAAATATACATTTTTACAAATTGGTATTTAAAATTTTAGAAAATGCTTTCGAAAAACCTTTTGTCTGAAATCAAACGGAAAACAGAGGAATTAAATTCTCTAAAACCCTTAAAACCTGAATATCAAGCCACACTTGATAAAAAATTTAGGTTAGAGTTTAATTTCAATTCTAATCATTTGGAGGGGAATACCCTTACTTATGGCGAAACGGAATTGTTATTAATTTTTGATCAGACGGAAGGAACACACGATTATCGTGAATACCAAGAAATGCAAGCGCATGATGTAGCTTTAAAGATGATTCAAGAAGAAGCTGCCGACGAAGAAAGACCTTTAACTGAAAATTTTATAAGAAGTTTAAACGAAAAACTTTTAGTTAAGCCTTTTTGGAAAGATGCAATTACCGCAGACGGACAACCTACACGTAAACAAATTATACCAGGCGAATACAAAAAAACTCCGAATTCTGTGAGGCTTACCAATGGAGAGATATTTAGTTATTCGGCTCCAGAAAATGTTTCAAATGAAATTGAGGAATTGGTTAAGTGGTTTAACGAAAAAAATGGAACTGAAGATCCCGTTCTTTTAGCTGCCATCTTACATTATCGTTTTGTAAGGATTCATCCTTTTGATGATGGAAACGGAAGAACAGCAAGGTTGTTGATGAATTATGTGCTTGCAAAAAACAACTTGCCATTAATCATCATAAAAAGCAGTGAGAAAAAAGAATATTTATTCGCTTTAAATAAAGCAGATACAGGAGATTTGAATGCTTTTGTAGAATACATTGGCAACCAATTGTTATGGAGTTTAAACTTAAGCATTAAAGCGGCCAAAGGCGAAAATATTGAAGAGGATGAGGATTTAGATAAGGAATTGGAATTGTTGAAACAGGATTTGAAGCAGATGCCAAATCATTTTGAATTAACTCGAACTAATGAACTTGAAGCTGATTCAATTATAAAGAGCGTAATTCCATTATATTTGGCATTGGAAAAAAAAATAGCTGACTTTAATGAGTTTTTTGTTGAAGTAAGTGCCTATGGCTCATTGGCCATCAGGAACAATTACGAAAATGCCATCCCTAAACTTGTGGAGTTCAACAAGGTTGTAATTTTGGATAATATATTTCATGAAGAAATAATTAACAATACAAAATATGGTTTTGTTGATGCTATTATTTTACTGGATTTTGATGCTTTTAAAAAGATTAGAGAAATTACAAATTTAATTTTTAGTGTTGAGATAAAATTTGAAGATTTACATTATTCAATTTCGTTTTCTAAAGAACTTGCAAGTAATAATGAGCAGTTAATAACAAAACAATATGGCAGTTATTTAACAGACTTTGAAATAAACAACATCGTAAAAACTGTTATGAAAAACATTATTTCCGAAATCAAATCAGCTACAAACCTTAACAACTAATGCAAGTCCATACCTTATTCGAAGGCACCTATTCTGTTGATGCAACAAAGAAATTTGTACCGTTCGACTCCACCATTCATAGCTTTAAAGATCGCCCAGCATCTTTATTCATCAATGTGCAACCATTTTTAGTAGCGTTGCAAAACGATTTAATCTTATTCGATACTGGCTTAGGTTTTAGTGATGATCAAGGCGAATTAATTTTACATAAAAATATCCGCAATGCGGGCTTCGACCCAACAGATGTAACTAAAGTTTTAATGTCGCATTTACATTACGATCATTCTGGCGGAATGGTTCATCATCACGATGACGGTAAATTTGAATTGAGTTTCCCTGATGCAGAATATGTAATTAACCGAGGCGAATGGGAAGAAGCTTTTAGCAGTAAATCATCATCGTACCACACCGATATTTTCGACTTTTTACAGCGCAATGCGCAAATGCATTTTGTAGAAGAAAATGGAAGTTTGAACGAAACCATTGCCTACGAACTTACAGGCGCACATTGCCCATATCATCAAGTTTTTCTATTATCAGAAGGTAATGAGAAAATATTTTTTGGTGGAGATGTTTTGCCAGAACCCGAAGAATTGGTTAAAAACTTTATAGCAAAATACGATTTCGACGGAAGAAAAGCGATGGAGTTACGTAAGGTATTTGGAAAAAGAGCGGCCGAAGAAAATTGGGAATGTTTGTTTTACCACGGCAAAAGCGCAGCAACAGGCTTTGTAGATGAAATTGAAGGCGGGTTTAAGATAAGGTAAGAGGGTTTAGGGTTTAGGGTTTAGGGTTTAGGGTTTAGGGTTTAGGGTTTAGGGTTTAGGGTTTAGGGTTTAGGGTTTAGGGTAAAATAAAACCTAAATACCTTTTTCTGAAGAAAAAATAGAAATAAAAAAGGTTCCAAAAAAATTGAAACCTTTTTATAACCCATGAGTCCTCCCTTCTGGGGAGGGTTGGGTGGGGCTCTTATTTCTTAGCTACCAATTTAACAGCCAATTCAAAATTATCGTCAATTGCTTTATCGCCAATGCTATCGAAAAAAGATTTCGATCCATAGCGGATATCATATTTAGTTCTATCCACAACAATTTTGCCAGCTAAAGCAGAAACCACACCATTGTTAACACTAATTATTGCAGGGAAATTTATTGGTTTTGTTATGCCTTTGATGGTTAAATTACCTTCTACTTTTACATTAGCACCCAAACCCAAAACTTTAGTAATTACGAAATTTGAGGTTGGAAACTTTACAACACCAAAAAAATCTTCGGCCTTTAAATGGCCTTCTAATTTAGCACTTCCATCTGCATCTTTTATAGATGTCATATCCATAACAAAACTACCGCCGGTTATATTCTTTCCATTTACATTTAAGGTGCCAGATTGCAACATAATTGTACCGTTGTGAGATCCTGTAATCTTCTTACCAATCCAAGTAACTGTCGATTTTGATGCATCCACAATGTAAGCATCGGTTTTTTCTTTGCTTTTAAAAGCAGACAAAGCAATAAAGGCAACGAATAAAGCGATTGAAGCGATTTTTAATTTCATAATTGTTATTTAATATATCAACAACAAAAATAACTAAACGTAAGTTAATAAATGTTGACCTATGATAAGATTTTGATGCTAAGTTGGTTTATTAAAAAAAAGTTAAATTTTACAATTAAAACCGCAATAAGTTGATTCAAATGCATCAATCCATTAAGTTAGTAAAACATTTACTCACAACCTGGTGTGATATGACATTTTTAGTGAGTTTAAATGGATGCAGCAAAAGCACTACTTGCTAAATTTTCTAAACCTGACAGAAGCGAAAATACTTTTAAGTCTCTTTTTAATCGGGCTTTTGCGGGAGAAACTTAAAAGATTGCAGCAAATGGCAGGGCTTCAGTTCCCGATGAAACACTGCCTTCTGTTTCCAAAAAAAGCAATAATCACATTTTAGTTAATTTGAACGGAGACGAACATATAAACACAAAATAAAAATCTCCGTATAAAACAAAACCGTTGTATGCGCAGAGAAAAACCTCTACACATACAACGGTTTAAAAGTTTGCTTTACTAAAAAGTAGCGGTGTTTAAGTTTTTATCAACCAAAAGACCATTCTCTAATTTCAAACTAAAAGTTAAATCTTTTTTTGCTTTAAACTTCAAAATAAACAAGTCGTTAGTACCGCTTAGGCCTTCTTTATCCCCAACATTTACAAACGTTGGATATAGTACCTTTTTACCATTGGTATGTAACCTATCGTTAGTTAAGTTTTCCATCGTTTTTACGTTAACGGTTTGCACGCCGATAAACTCATAATCTTGTTGATTATATGGCAACGCAAAACCTAAACCATTTACCGATTTTAAGTCTTTACCTTTAACAGTAATTTCAATTGTTTCGCCTTGTTTGTAGGTTTCTTTTGCAGTACTTAATTCAACCTTACCCTCCACTTTTGGTACATCGTAACCATCGGCACCACCATTTAACTGCGTAGCCACAACGGAAATGTCATAAACATCTATTACATTGTTTTTATTGATGTCTCCTTTACTTATATAACCATCAAAATCGCCATCGCCTTTAATTAAACCAGTGTAATTTATGTACGATGTAAAATCGTTACCATCGATAAAACCATCAATATTGATGTCGCCAGGTATATAACTTGCCGAACCAGGAACTTTAAAAACATACAATTGGTTACCAGAACCAAAACCGCCTGCACCATCGGTAACCGAAATTTTGATATACCTAGCACTTGGTTTATCGTCAAAATTGAAAGTTTTCACCTCGCCGGTTCCTTTCCACTCAAATTTACCGGCCATTGTCCAGTTTTCTTTGCTCTCGCTATAGTAAACAGTTCCTTGCAACAATGTTCCGTTGCCACCGTCAGGACGTGGCATATATTTGAACTTATCTAGTTGATTGGTTGATTTCAAGTCCATCACTATATCAAGAGGCACTGAGTTAGCACCCCATATCGTGTGCCAAGTACTGGCTTCATCAAAATCGAAAAGATTTTTGATACCCGAACCGCCTTGAATTTTAGCAGTTGTAGTTGCCTCAATACCCTGAATTGCGAACTGCAATGGGTTTGCCTTGGTTTGAGCTTGCAATGTTGACCAATTAGAAACGCCACTTTTATTAACTGCCCTAACTTTAAGCGCGTAGTTGGTTTCAGGATTTAAATCGTCTAATATAAAAGTAGTGTCTTTAATGTTACTATAATTCATGCCGTTAAACATTATTTCATAGTAATCTGCATTGGCAACTTTGTTCCAAGTAGGACTTAAAACAAAAGCATTCGTAGCTTTATCATTCAATTTTACATTGATTAAACCACTTAACGCGCCGGTTTTTGCCAAATCGACATTCGGAGTGGTAAACTCAAACCCTGTTATTTCTAATTTTGTAGTGTTTAAGGTTACATCATTAGAAGCTAATTTTACCCAAACTTGCGGGTTTTTAATCATTTTAACTTTTTCAAAATCGCTGCCTTTGGTGGCGAATTCGTTTAAATTTGGCGCAGCATTATAAAAATAAGCATTGGCTGTATTTAAAAAATCTTGCTTGCTAAATACGGCTTTAAGCTTAACTATTTTGTTGCCGACTTTTGCAACCACAGTTTGAGGCTTTTTACTTACATTCACTTTAAATTCAGTAGCCTTGTTCTTTACAAAACCATCAAAATTGCCTTTAGTTAATTGTACAATTATGGTAGCCGTTTGGTTAACTACTGAGCTTTCAATTACTGTTGATGTACCTTTTGCATATTTGTAGGCTTCGGTATTTCCATCATCATCGTATTCAGTAAACGAAGATTTACCGGCAGGATAAACTTCATAAATACGCAAATTCTTATTAATTTGAGATACGTTATTATTCGCGTTTGCCATTGGAATGATGGCACCGTTTTTAACAAATACAGGTAATTTCCATATTGGTGCATCGAAATGATTGATGATGCGGTTACCTTCATATTTTGTGCCTGTAAAATAATCAATCCAAATTCCTTTCGGTAAATAAATGCCATTTCTAATGTCATTTCCATTGGCATCAGCTTGTGTTTCTTTAAAAATAGGCGCAACTAAAAACGATGGACCGTACATGTACTGATACTGTGTAGATTTGCTATGGGTGTAATCATTAGGATCATCCAAAAACATCGCTCTCATAATCGGCAAACCATTAACAGCTTGTTTGGCAACACTGTATGAGTACGGAATAAGCGCCGATTTTAACTTCAAATACGTTCTATTGATAGACGCCGTAGGTTCGCCCAATGCGTGTGGATATTTCTCATTACTGCCCCAACCATCCATATTCAGTTGCATTGGCGTAAAGGTTTTCCATTCAAAATCACGGGCATTAATAACTTTATCTTTACCGCCAAAAATACCATCCATATCTGATGTAATGTTCGGCTGACCAGACAATCCCGAGCCAATATAAGTTGGAATATGGAAGCGAATATACTCCCAAGTTCCTCCGGTTTGGTCGCCACTCCATATTGTTGCATAGCGTTGCGTACCTGCCCATCCATCTAAAGAAATGGTAAAAGGCCTAGCGTTGTTGCCATAATAAGGTATAATGTGTGCTACATCGGCAACGCCATTTAAACCAAAAGAATAGCCTGCACCTACCCATGCCACGTCGGTTTTTAAAAGACGTACGCCTGCATCTCTTACCTCTTTAACAATATCTCGCTGTAATAAGGCGCTAACTTCTGGCTTTGGATGTAAGTCGGATTGGGTCCATAAACCTATTTGAACACCATTTTTTCTTGCATAATCGCCAAACGCTTTTAAATTTTGAATATTACCATCAAGGGTTTCAGTTTGTCCGTATCCTGCGCCGTAACCATCATTTGGCAAAATCCAGCCCAACGGCATATCGTGTGCTTTATATCTATCTATAACGCCACGGGCAGAAAACCGATAATTATTTTTTTCACCATTGAGCGATTCTTTAATCCCTCCATCATCTTTCTGACTTTCTTTATACCGCTTTCCATCCTCAAACAAAATTCCCGTAGAATCTAATTTCCAATAATCGCGGTTATATGCATTTAAATGGCCTTCGTAAAAACCGAATTTAGGCAAAAGAACAGGGTTTCCTGTAAGCTGATAAAAATCGTTTAACAAAGAAGATGCACCAGTGTTTACCATTACAAAAAGATCCAAATAACCTGTATCATGTCTTAATCTAACGGTTCCTTTTTCGGTTGCGCCAAAATCATATCGTCCTTTTTTAAAAGTATAAAACATCAACCCGTAACCGTTGGTAGACCAGTAGTACGGATTTGGAGAAGCTACACCATTATCGGTCCAGCTATTTTGGTTTTCTATATCAATTATTTTTCCTTTGTGTGAGAAACGACCATTTTGAACACCACCGCCATAAAAATATTCTTGTGGATTTTCTTTCAATTCTAACGATACACTTCCTGTTTTAATAACAATTGGCTTTAAGGTTTCAAACGCTAAAGTTTTTGTTTTTTGGTTATAAACCTGAAGTAACGAAGTGGTTTTATCAATCTTTATGTCAACCTCTGGCGTAGCGATAGAAATGATATTATTAGCATCTGTTAAAACTAAATTAGAAAGCATCCTTCTTGGATTTTCTACTAAAATTTTTGCTTCGGGCGTTGCCTGAGGGTCTCTTATTAAACCTCCAGTATTATCTTGAAATACGCGAAAGATATGGTCGCCATAAAAATCGAAAGTTAGCCTTTCATTGTTTTCATTTAAAACTTCGATAGTGGTTGGGTTAATTTTTTTTGCGCTGATAATTTTGCTGCTTACCGAAGTTAAATTAGTTTTTTGATCTACTTTTTTAACATCCTGAGCATAAGCAGAACAAAATAAGAATACAAAAGCAATTGATAGTAGTTTACGTTTCATTTGTGTGTGATTCAAAATTTATTTTTATTTATTTAGGCAATGTGTTCGTAATAACAAAAAAATATTTGGCGGCAATTATTAATAAAAAAGGCTTATTAACAACAAGCTGCAAATCTTAAGCAATTAAATGCTCAAAATTTGCAGCGTAACAAATTAACTTGCACATAAAATGCCTTTTAAGGCATTTATGAAACTTTATTCTTAAGAAACAGGTTCTTCCACGTAACTTTCAATCGGCGGACAAGCGCAAATTAATGAGCGATCGCCATGACTATCATTTACACGGCCAACCGAAGGCCAAAACTTACGTTCTAAAACATAAGGCAATGGAAAAGCAGCGGTTTGGCGACTGTATGCATGATCCCATTCGTTTGCGGTAATTACCGAAACGGTATGTGGTGCATTTTTTAATGGATTATCAATTTTATCCAAAGTGCCGTTTTCTACTTCGGTAATTTCATTTTTTATTGCAATTAAAGCATCGCAGAAACGATCTAATTCATGTTTTGGTTCCGATTCTGTCGGCTCTACCATTAGCGTACCCGCAACTGGGAAAGAAACTGTTGGTGCGTGGAAACCATAATCCATTAAACGCTTGGCGATATCAGTAACTTCTATCCCAAAGGCTTTGAAAGAACGACAATCCAAAATCATTTCGTGTGCACAACGGCCGTTAGCGCCAGCGTAAAGCACCGGATAATGTTGCTCTAAACGCGCTTTCATATAGTTTGCGTTTAAAATAGCATATTTAGTTGCGTTGGTTAACCCTTCTTCGCCCATCATGGCAATGTATGCATGAGAGATAATTAAAATAGACGCCGAACCCCATGGTGCAGAAGATACTGCCGAAATTGATTTTCCTTTATCAATATCAACTACCGAATGACCCGGAAGATAAGGAACTAAATGTTTTGCGACACCAATTGGACCCATGCCCGGACCACCACCACCATGAGGAATGCAGAATGTTTTATGTAAATTTAAGTGGCAAACATCGGCACCAATATTAGCCGGACTGGTTAAACCAACCTGTGCGTTCATATTTGCACCGTCCATATAAACTTGTCCGCCATTGGCATGGATTGTTTCGCAAATTTCTACAATACTTTCTTCAAAAACACCATGTGTAGATGGATAAGTAACCATCAAACAAGACAGATTATCTTTGTGTAATTCTGCTTTAGCTTTTAAATCTTCTACATCGATATTACCGTTTTCTAACGATTTTACAACTACGATTTTCATATCGGCCATTGCCGCCGAAGCAGGATTTGTACCATGTGCCGAAGCTGGAATTAAGGCAACGTTACGATGAAAATCGCCTCTATCGTGATGGTATGCACGGATAACCATTAAGCCTGCATATTCACCTTGTGCACCAGCGTTTGGCTGTAAACTCATGGCTGCAAAACCTGTAATTTCACTTAACCATTTATCCAACTCGTTAAATAATGCGTAATAACCCATTACCTGATCGGCTGGTGCAAATGGGTGAATGCGGCTAAAATGAGACCAAGTAACTGGAATCATTTCTGCGGTTGCATTTAATTTCATGGTACAACTACCCAAAGCAATCATGGAGTGGCAAAGCGATAAATCTTTTGCTTCTAATGATTTAATGTAGCGCAACATTTCATGTTCAGAATGGTACGAGTTAAAAATTGGGTGTGTTAAATATGCTGAATTGCGTTGTAATCCTTCTGGAATAACGGTTTCTACATTTTCTACTACATCAACTGAAGTAACGGCTTTAACTTTAGCAAAAATTTTCGCAATTAACTCAATGTCTTCAAAAGTTGTCGTTTCATCAATAGCAATTGTTGCAACATTACCAACGTAATTTAAGTTGATTTCGTTATCAATACAAGCCGATTGGATGCTCCCTTTCAGCGCGCCCAAATCGAAACGAATCGTATCAAAATAAGCTGCATTTAACTGCTCAAAACCTAATGTATTTATTGTTTTAGCTAAGCTGATTGCTAAACCATGCGTGCGCTCTGCAATTGCTTTTAAGCCTTTAGGGCCATGGTAAGCCGCATAAAAACCAGCCATAATGGCCAATAAAGCTTGTGCAGTACAAATGTTTGAAGTTGCTTTATCTCTACGGATGTGTTGCTCGCGGGTTTGCAAAGCCATACGTAACGCATAATCGCCATGACTATCAATGGTTACACCAATAATACGACCAGGGATTGAACGTTTGTACTCATCTTTAGTGGCAAAAAATGCTGCGTGTGGTCCACCAAAACCCATCGGAATACCGAAACGTTGTGTGGTTCCAACTACAATATCAGCGCCCCATTCGCCCGGAGGCGATAATAATGTTAAGCTTAATATATCAGCAGCAACGGTTAATTTAATATTTTGATTGTGCAATTCGGATGCGAAAGCTTTATAATCGAATACCTCTCCGTTACCAGCCGGATATTGAACAATTGCACCAAAGAAATCTTCTGTAGCAACAAAATCTAAATGGCTACCAATAACCAACTCAATACCGTAAGGGTTTGCACGAGTTTTTAAAATATCTATCGTTTGAGGAAAAACTAAGTCTGAAACAAAATATTTTGTTGCCGCTGTGTTTTTTCGTGTGCTATATTGCATAAACATGGCTTCTGCCGCTGCAGTACCTTCATCTAAAAGAGATGCATTTGCAATTTCCATTCCCGTTAAATCGATAACCATGGTTTGGAAATTTAACAAAGCCTGTAAACGACCCTGCGCAATTTCTGCCTGATATGGCGTATATTGCGTGTACCATCCTGGATTTTCGAACACATTACGCAAAATTACACCCGGCGTAATGGTGTCGTAATAACCCTGACCAATAAAAGTTTTAAAAACTTTATTTAATAAAGAAGATTGTTTTAAAGCACCAAGATATTCAGTTTCCGATTTCGCTGCCGGTAAATTTAATGGCTTTTTCAACCGAATTGTTGCCGGCACAGTCTCGTCAATCAATTGGTCGATAGATGATATACCAATGGTTTGTAACATTTCGGCTGTATCTGCCTCATTTGGCGCGATATGGCGGTTTTGAAACTCTTCTTTGTAATGGATATTTAAGCTCATGCGTTAAGAATAATAAATTTTGTGCAAATGTAGCGAAAAAAGAGAACGAATCCATGCGACTGAGGCCGTGCTTTACGTCATATTTTTACGCCAAAATGCAAACAAATGCCATACCATAGTAAGATAAATGTAAAATTTTAGTTTAGCCTTATATGGTATGTGTTATCGTAAACACCCGCAAATTATGAATTTTTATGATAAAAAAATAACCCATAGAGGAAAAAATAGTATCAATTAGATTACAATAGCTTGATACTTCGTGAAAGCATATATAATTTGGCTAAAGCATGTGCTATATTTAAGTACCGATAGCTGAAGCAAACGGCAATAAATAAACGAAAGGCAGCCCAATGAATATATGCGTTTTGCAGATATTCATCAGATAACTGAAATTCAAGATTAGAAAAATTGGCTTTTATTCTTTGCTCGTTTATCAAAAAAACTTACTTCTGCACTTTCCAGCCTTCATCTTTACTTAACTTCAACTTGTAGGTTTTGGTAATGAAACTGCTATTTTCGTTCGCATCTTCATCGAAGATTGCAAAATCGGTATTTACTTTTTTTAACGTAACGGTTACTTTTGCGGTGCTAGAACTTACTTGGGCAAAATCGACAGGTTTTTTATCTGCCAAAACATATTCTATCGTTTTTACGGTTGCTTTATCATCACTTTGCTTTAAAACCAACGGACTCGCCTTTTCGGTTAATGTAATTTGATAAACAAAACTACTATCTTTAGATAGAAACTTCTTTTTGGCTTCTTTTAGACTTAGCGTTACCAAACCTTTACTTTCCAAAGTTCTATATTTACCCAATTCATTCATTTCGTTGGTGGTGTTAAATTTAATCTCGCCAAATTTGAAATGAGTGGTTTTATATTCAGGGTTTGCTGTTAAATAATCAGAAATCGCCTCGCCTGCTTCATCACGGTTAATGGTTGTTTTGGATTTACATCCGGCAAAGCCGATAACAGTAAGTAGTAATATATAAATGATATTTTTTTTCATGATAAATGGATTAAGCTTTTTTAAAGGTATTGATTTTTTTGAAAAGTCTGATTTTTTTAACCACAGAGCGCACTGAGTTTTACACAGAGAGAACAGAGAAAATATGTTATATTTTTTAAAGGTATTGATTTTTTTGAAAAGTCTGATTTCTTTTAACCATAGCGCACACTGAGTTTTACACAGAGAGAACTGAGAACATAAAAGTTTTTTGTCCATTAAAGCGAGAAAAAGTAAACTTGGCATCCTCGTTGCCTTCACTTTGTGTGCGCTGTGGTTAACTTGCCTTTTTCAAATACTTCAAGTTAGGCAAAATCATAGCCGATAAAATAACCACTACACCAACCCAACGCAGTACAGAAACTTCTTCGTTTAAAACGATTGCAGCCATTAACACAGCTACAGGCAATTCTGCCGCACTTAAAATAGAACTTACTGCTGTGCCAATTCTAGGTACGCCATCGGCATAAAATACTGGCGGAATTACGGTGCCAAAAACTGCAATAATTAACCCCCATTTTAATAAACTGCCTTGCAACGCTCCGTTAAATAAAAAAGCGGGCGGAAGTAAAATAAATATGAAAATACAAGCACCGGTAACCATTAGCGCACTTTTTTTAAGTGGCGGATATTCATTACCGATTTTCCCGTTCAAAATAAGAAAACCTGCGTAAGCGCCAGCAGCCAAAATACCGAAACCAATGCCCTTTAAACTTAGCGTATGGATACTTGCTTCGAGCATACCACTGGCCAAAACCGTACCGCCTAAAACCAACAACACGGCAAAAAGCTGTACCGATGTTGGCTTCTTTTTATAAACCACAAATTCGAATAAAATCGTCATCCAAATAAATTGCATCAGTAAAATAATAGCAACCGAATTTGGAACTAATTTTACCGATTGATAGTAACATATACTAACCAAGCCTGTACAGCTTCCGGCTAAAACCATTTTCCACCAGGGCGTTATAATTTTAGTTTTTTTAAGCTTATAAGCTGTTGTTTTGGTTTGAACAAAGAATAAACTCCACAATATAATGGCACCGAAAAGCGCCTGTACGCCAGTAACATCGCCGAGCGAATAACCATCGCGATAAGCGAGTTTTACAAAAGTTGATAGAATGCCGTAACTACAAGCACCAAAAAAAACAAGTAATATTCCTTTTAACATTTAAAAAGTATCAAGTATTTAGTATCAAGTATCAAGACTTACGTCCTAAATTAATTTGTAAAAATATATATCTCCCAACCTTGAATGTACTTTGAATAACATATTGGCTGTTTTGTGGTCCTTATATTTCAAATAGCTAGCTTTTAGTGGGTTAGCTTCATATTTTCGCGCCTTATCCCCAAACCCCGAAGGGGCTTTTTAATAACGTATTGGCAGTTTTTTGCATCATGTTTGGAAGTCCCCTTTAGGGGATTTAGGGGTTCAACTGCTGCAAATATTTTTGTACTGTCGCTTCCAAACCCAAATAAAGTGCATCGCTAATTAACGCA
The DNA here is from genome assembly GCF_004354365.1 of Pedobacter changchengzhani. Lineage (GTDB taxonomy): Bacteria > Bacteroidota > Bacteroidia > Sphingobacteriales > Sphingobacteriaceae > Pedobacter > Pedobacter changchengzhani. The sequence continues at coordinate 465,493 of NZ_SJCY01000001.1, read as the reverse complement.
TGGCCGATTGAAACCTCCAACAAACCCGGAATACTTTGTGCGAAATAATGCAAATTATGCAAATCTAAATCGTGCCCCGCATTTATGCCTAAGCCTAGTTTATTGGCATGATGAGCGGCTGCGATGTAAGTTACAATAGATTTCTCCCGATCTGCAAAATAGTTATGGGCGTAAGCTTCGGTGTACAACTCAATCCTATCGGTTCCAGTTTGTGCAGCGCCTTCTACCATTTCCACACTTGGATCAACAAAAATAGAAACGCGAATTCCTTCCTTTTGAAACAAAGCAACCATTTCGGTTAAATAATCTCTGTATTTAATGGTATCCCAACCGTGGTTAGATGTAATTTGTCCATCTGCATCGGGCACTAAAGTTACCTGCGCAGGCTTATTTGCGAGCACTAAATCTACAAATTTATCTTCGGTGCAATTGCCTTCAATATTTAATTCTGTTGTTATAACAGCCTTTAAATCGTAAACATCTTGGTAGCGGATATGGCGTTCATCAGGCCTCGGATGTACAGTGATTCCCTGCGCGCCAAATTTTTCACAATCCAACGCAACTTTTACCAAATCAGGATTATTACCGCCCCTACTGTTTCGAAGCGTTGCAATTTTATTGATGTTTACCGATAACTTTGTCATACGCCAAAGGTAATGGTAATTTGATAGAATTTAAAAGCTTTGATATTTTGCTACTTCTATCAATCAATTGTCCAATCTTCAATCAAAATTTGTTCTAATCGGTCAAAGTCGCTAACATTTTTTGTTACAAGAATAAGATTATTGAAAATTGCTGTTGATCCAATGAGTAAATCAAAATCATCTAAATTTTACCTTTTGTTTTTAGTCGAGCCTTCTCTTTTGCGTAAATGTCTAAAACAGGATAAATCAGTATCACATTAAACTTTGACTGAAATTTCTCAAGAGTCTTTCTGTTTTTTTCCTTTAGAATGCTTTTTTCTACGCATATATTAATTCGGCGACAGTAATTTCAGAGACATAACAATTTTCAATTCCAGCTTTAGCAATTTTTCCTCAAGATTGAATTTGCCATTAAGAAAATACACGCAAATATTGGTATCCAATAGGTATTTTATCGCAATTCGATTGATTTACGACTAAACTTTCTGTCATTTCTGAGCTCTTCAATAAAATCATCAACTGGTTTGTCTATTTCGAGCGCACCAAATAAAGACCTCCAAGATCGTCCTTCATCTTTTTGGCCGTTTTCATCGACTTTGACAGGCGGGCTATTAGCTCCAACTTATTGTTAGGACTTAAACTTTTCAATAGGCTGTAATAATCATCAATTATCCGTGAATTTATATTTGCAGTGCTCATTGTATTGATTTTTTTGCTTTACTAAAAATATTAAAAATTTTTGGTCGGAAAGTTTAATGCTTAAAAAAGCCTTTGCGTCCCCAAATCTGCATAAAAAATCTTTTCTTGGTCGGCATTTATTCCGATGGCGGATAATCTTTAGGTTAAAATGTTCTCGAACTGAAATTGCTCGAACAGCCTCTTTCTTCATAACTTTTGGCATTTCCATAAAGACTATTTACCTTGCGATAAAAATTTTGACTTAAAGATGCAAGCCAGCGAAAAAAGAACCTATCTCATCCTTATTTTTCTCTTGGCAGTTTTCGGCCTCCCAGCACTTTTCACCAACATCATAGAGCCAGATGGCGCACTCTACGCAAGCATCTCGAAGAATATGGTGCTCCACCACGATTGGCTGAATTTGTACAGCCGTGGCGCAGATTGGTTAGATAAACCGCACCTACCTTTTTGGCTCGCAACAATTTCGTTCAAAATCTTTGGTATCAGCAGTTTTGCATATAAACTTCCGTCTTACCTAGCGGGATTAATGGCTGCTAGGTTCGTATTCCAGTTCGCTAAAAATATTTATACAGAGAAATTAGCCTATCTTTCTACGGTTATATTTTTGAGTTCACTCCATGTTATTGTTTCCACTTTTGATGTAAGGGCAGAAATTTACATTACCGCTTTTGCCTTTGGGGCGATTTATTTTTTCGAGCGCGCAGGTCGGCAGGAAAAAATTAGCTGGGCTTTAATTTTGGGCTCGGTGTTTGCCGCATGCGCCGTAATGGTTAAAGGCATTTTTGTATTGATTACCATTTTGGGCGGATTTGTAATTTATTGGATTTTAACCAAACAGTATAAAGAGTTTTCCAAAGCCAAATGGTATTTAGCGGTTTTGTTGATTTTTATATTCATAACCCCAGAAATTTACACACTTTACACACAGTTCGACATGCACCCAGAAGTTTTTGCGCAGGGACAAAAGGGCGTTTCTGGTGTTAAATTCTTTTTCTGGGACAGCCAGTTTGGGCGGTTTTTTAACACCGGGCCAATTAGAGGAAAAGGCGATCCATCTTTTTTTCTACACACCACGTTATGGGCATTTTTACCTTGGTCGATTTTATGGTATATCGCCGTATTTAATCTCCTAAAGAAAAAAGAACGCTCAAACATGACTAAAGAAAGCATTATATTATGGGCGAGTGCAACTGTTACCTTTCTTATCTTTTCGCTTTCTAAATTCCAGTTGCCACATTACATCTTACTACTTTTTCCGCAATTTTCGATCATGACTGCGCTTTACATTGCAAATAAGGAAGAAAGCACACTAAAAACCTTGGTTATTTTACAGTCGGTAATTGTAGTTTTGGTTACAATCGGCCTTTTCATGCTGACTTTTTATTTTGGATTAAACCATGCCATTTTAATCAATACACTAATAATTAGCATGCTATTATTTTGCTTTCTAATCTTTAAAGGAATAAGCTTGAGAACACTTATCGGTAAAAGTGTAACCATTTCACTCATCTTAATGGTATTCTTATACTTTTTCTTTTATCCAGCTGTTTTAAAATACGAATCGGGCATGCAAGCTGGCATTTGGTTGAAGCAAAACTATCCAAACGGAAAAGCAGCCGTGTTTGCAGATGGAGATGCTTTCTCTTTTGATTTTTATGCACCCGGCGAACCAAAATACTTTTGGACTTATGAAGAACTAAATCAATACAAGGCCAAAGAAGATTTAATTATCTATGTGAGGGAATCTGAATTGGAAAGGTTAAAGAAAGATTACAACGCCGAAGTATTACAAACATTCAAATATTTTCACATTACTAAATTAACGCCCACTTTCATAAATGTAAAAACCCGATCTCAGGTTTTAGAAAATATATATTTAGTTAAACTGCATTAACATGAATTTACTGTTGCGTATTTTAAAATTTGGCCTCACGGGTTTACTGGGCATGGCGATAGATTTTGGTGCGACTTGGCTTTTTAAAGAGAAAATTAAGATAAATAAGTATGTTGCCAATGCGATTGGTTTCACTTTAGCCGTAACCAACAACTATTTTATCAATAGAATTTGGACTTTCCAATCTAAAAACCCCCATTTAGGCACAGAATTTTCTAAATTTCTGTTTGTTAGTTTAGTGGGTTTAGCGCTAAACACCTACATCATTTATCTATTCCACCAACGTAAAAATGGAACTAATTTTTATATCGCTAAATTTTTTGCCATCGCAATTGTTTTTGTCTGGAATTTTTTAGCAAATTGGTTGTTTACGTTTAGGTAAGGCTTTTTTATGAAAAAATACGCAAGAATTTCGGGTAAATTTATCGCAGAAGGTGCTTTTGGCAGTTTAGAGCGTGATGAAAATGTGAGCGACGAACTTAATAAGAAGCTTAACAGTTTCCTAAAAAAGGAAAAAGCCATCACGTTTAGCATCATTAATACCGAAACGGTAATTGTACCCAATCAAGATTTCAGCATAGGATATAATATGGTTTGCCTACATATAGAATATGAAATATAAACTATTAATCCTGATCTTTTTACCACTGCTTTCTTTCGCGCAACCATTTGATGCAATTAAAAGATATAAGGTAAGCTATGCTTTGGCCACAAAACACAATGAACACTCAATTGCGATAAGAAGCTTCGTAAATGATAACCAAAAATATTTGTTGTTGGTTGATCCACAAACTTTAGCAACCAAAGTTGATTTAGCGAGCAATTATTCGTTAAGAAGCCTAGTTTGGCAAAACGTAATGGCGATTTTTAAAAATACGGCCTACGTTAAATCAATTGAAAACGCCACTGCAAAAAGTACTCAACTTCAAAATGCAGGTATTGATCATGCCATCCCGAACGAGAAAGGCATTACACTTACCATCGATTTGTGTCCATCGCATAAATCACTAGATCGCATTATTTTTCAATCTATTTTTGATGAATTTAAAAAAATTGAGCAACCGGCACCCATAGCCATTTCAGTTTCGGGTAAATGGATGTTAAAGCACGGCGATGATTTAAACTGGTTAAAAGGTTTAGTCGTAAAAAAGGAATTAAATATTACGTGGATTAATCATTCGTACAACCACGAAGTAAATAGGCTACCTCTGAATGAAAACTTCTTACTTGCTAAAGGAACTAATTTGGACATAGAAGTTTTAGAGAACGAAAAATTAATGTTGAAAAATGGTTTAATACCTTCTGTGTTTTTCCGTTTTCCGGGTTTAGTTTCTGATGAATCTGTTGTGGAGAAAATTGAAGAATTTGGTTTAATTCCTGTGGGAAGTGATGCATGGCTGGCTAAAGGTCAGCAACCAAACGCTGGCAGTATTGTGCTTGTGCATGGTAATGGCAATGAAGAAATCGGCGTAAAAGATTTCATCAAACTGCTTAAAAACAAACAAGCTGATGTAAATAATAAACAGTGGTTGTTGTTTGATTTAAGGCAAGGCTTGGAGAAAGAGTTTTAAACATGAATTAAATTTTTTTCAGGCACGAAGTTTCTCAAAGGAAAGCCCTGTTAACGGCCTCGTAGCATATCGAGGAAGAATAGTTGTTTTTTCATAAATACAACCACCCCCGCCAACACACAAACCCATCGCACCCCCTCCTTGAAAATAAGGAGGGGAGTTGCGAGCTGCATAACCCACCATCTCTCTACACCCTGCTACCGGCCTCGCAACCTATCGAGGAGGAATAGTTATTTTTTTACACAAAAAACTCACTTACGCGGTAAATAAGTAGGGCGCAGAAGTGAAGGCTTCTAAAACATTAAAACCACCCCCGCCAACACACAATCCAATCCACCCCCTCCTTGAAAATAAGGCGGGGAGTTGCGAAATGCATAACACACCATCTCTCTACACCCTGCTACCGGCCTCGTAGCCTATCGAGGAAGAATAGTTGTTTTTTCTTAAATACAACTCGCTCTCGCGACAAATAATTAGGGCGTAGAAGTGAAGGCTTTTCCAAGCATTAAAACCACCCCCGCCAGCACACAAACCACCACACCCCCTCCTTGAAAATAAGGAGGGGAGTTGCGAAATGTATATCACACCATCTCTCTACACCCTGCTACCGGCCTCGCAGCCTATCAAGGAAGAATAGTTATTTTTTCATAAAAATAACTCGCTCTCGCGATAAATAAGTAGGGCGCAGAAGTGAAGGCTTTTTCAGCCGAACGGCTTGCCCTACGGTGAAAAAAAATGACGTATTATTCCGAAGAGAGGATGCAAACCCTTGAGGTATTCACTAGTGTTTATTATTTTCAATTGTGTTCATGAGCTCACCCGATGAAAAATCGGGTTTCGGTTTTGCTTCTTTATCATCAAGGATAAAGAAGGAGCCCCTTCGGCGGCGGTGAGCCCTGCCAAAGACAAGCAAGTGAGGCAAGACTGTGTGAAGGGGAGAAATGGTGTAACGTTAGTTAGTGCGTTAACATCAGTTAGTGCAAAAAAACAAACAGATTTCTCCTCGTGAAAAACTCGTTCGAAATGACGGGAGACAAAACTGTGGAGAGGAAAGCAAGACGGTGCGAAGCAGTCTTTGAGCAAAACAGATTGCTTCGTCGTGCCTCCTCGCAAGGACGACCTGAGCGTAGAAGTTGAAGGCTTTTTCAAGCGTTAAAACCACCCCCGCCAACGCACCCCCTCCTTGAAAATAAGGTGGGGAGTTCCGAGCTGCATAACCCACTGCACACCTACTCAAAAATTAGGAGGGGAATTTAAACTATTTCAAACCGCCTAGAAATTTACGACCTCTAGAATTTGCTACAAAATACAAACCTACACCACCAACCAAAAGGAAAACTACATCACTATCTAAAGGACAGGCAAATTGTTCGCCAGGTAGAGCATCAGGATCGCAGGGTTGACCAGGATCCTGACGTGCAGATAAATCCTGAAACGTAGAAATCATGATTATTGTTAAAAGTACTGCAAAAACACCTAAATATATTCTCTTCATTACTAAATTACTGTTTTATAAATTTTGATCGCCCTAAAGTTTTGTTAGCATTTGTTAACTCCACAATATAAACGCCAACACTAAAGCTTGAGAAATCGATACTGGTACTAATGCCTGTAAATGATGTATTCAGCACCACCTTGCCCAATACATCTATTACACGTACGTAAGTTTCAGTATCGTAGGTTTTGTTCAGCACAATATTTAATTTGTTGTTTACCGGCACAGGGTAAATAATAAATCCGCTTGCCGGAAAAGTTAATCCACTGTAAGTAACATCAACGATATTAGAGAACTTTAATTGCCCATTTACATCACTCTGTATCAATCGGTAATAATTGTGGCCCACTACGGGTTGCTTATCTACAAAGTCATAAACCGATCTCGCATCTGAAGCGAAAGTTGCTAATGGATAAAAATTAACTTGATCTATAGATTTTTCTAAAGTAAACAATACTTGTTTAGTTGGGCTTTCTGTTTTCCAACCCACATTAACGTGATCCGTTACACCGGTAGCATAAAAATTTAATAAGGTGTTTACAACCAAAGGTTTTTCTATAAAAATAACTTCGAAACGGCCATCTGTATAAGTAGCTGCCACACTCCGATCTACCTTGAAGCTATATGTATCCTGTGCAGAAAGCTTAACCGTATCAACTTTATAATTATCAACCAAATAAGCTTCGAATTTTTTATCCAAACTTGTTAAGTTGCTTGCAACAAGGTTAAAATCGCCTGAAAGCGTACTAATTACAGAAAGTTTAATTTTTGTGTCTTTGGTAATTAGCGGATAACTATTGATTGCCAGTTTAACATTATCAGTTGAAAAACTCGATAAAAAAGTTGTTCCATTTCCCCCCATGTCACTTGCATCTTCCATCTGGTCATAAAGTGCTTTGCCAGAATCCGAAAATATAATCGATATATCGTCCACTGCATTTTCGTCTGTATTATTCTGAAACAAAAATTTCATTATTTGTGGCTCATTGTCTTTAGGCAGGCCATTAAGCCCCATAAGTAATTTGGGAGGAGTTATACCAGTCCCTGAAACCAGTTGTTTATTTACTTTAGCACTTTCAGTAAATGGAACCGTTGCATTTGTATTAGTCGCCTTAACAAAAAAGCCTTGTCCACTTGCAATAAACTGTGTCGCATCGCCAGTGGATGAAGCAGGTGTCGTTTTATTATAGGCATTAAATGTTTTAGAAGAGGGATTTAATACATAGAAAATATTTGTAGTATTTGTTACCGCAACTGAAGTTAAATCGATAGTTGAAGCATAAGGGTTACCAACCAAATTAAATCCATCGGCAGCGGCATTTCCAGTATTAGTATAACTCAAAGTTGGCGAATAAGGCCCTTGATTTAAAACGCCATTGAAAGCTACGATATTATCTTCTGGTTTAACTTGAGTGGAGAACCTTGAAACAGTTCCGTCAGTTAGAGTTCTCGCCCCCCTAAAAAACACATACACTCCTTCGCCAACTTTAAAAGTATTTGTTGTTAGCGGAAGCGGAATGGGTGCATAATCATTTTGCGAAACACCACCTGCTACAGGTTCATTGTACCTGTAGATAGTTGGGTTATGGTTAGGGGATGTATCGAAAATAGCTGGATTAGTGGGATCTAACGCACCATTATCTGGACTACCCGTGATGTACATGTTTTTTTTGAGGTTAAAGATGTTGTAGTTCGCCGTCATGGTTGCATCATGTATAGGCGAAGACATTAATCGGTAACCTCTTCTAGCTTTATCATTATTACCCTTCATAAAACGCTCTACATAAACAGTGCCTGTAATCTTTGAAGGTAAAGTAATAGCTGCAACTGATGAAGTGTTATTCTCAAAAGATTTTAGCGTTAATAAATTAGTACCTGCTGCCAGCGTTGTAGAAGGTCCCATAGTCAAAACACCAGCACTATCTACAGCAAATTTACCCGAACCGGATACCGTAAATGTTTTTGTGAAACCACCAGAAAAAGTAACATTATTAAAAAACACACCATTTCCACCATCATTAATGGTTTGTGCAGAACCCTTATTAAAAGTTAGAAGTGCATTTTTTTCGAAACTAACTTTACCACCAGTAGAATTCCAATTTCCTATAACACCATAATTACCGGCAATAAAAGTTTTTGTACCAGCGTTTGTAAAATTAACATCGTTAAAAACGACCCCAGCTCCAAAATTTGAACCCGTATCTTTAATGGTTTGGGCAGCAGTGCCATTAAAAGTTATGGGAGGAGCACCGCCGTAGGTCGTTAAATCAATTTTACCCCCGCTCGAACTCCAATTTCCTGCAATTGTACTTGTACCATTAATAAAATATTTAACAGCATCGCCAGACATGATTAAATCAGCATAAATCCCCTGTGCAACTACTTGAGCGGATGATCCAGAATTATATTGCACAGTAAATGACCATGTTATGACCGATGGCAACGTATTCGGACTTAAAGTTTGCGTTTTCAATAATCCGGTGCCTGTTGTTTGCCTAACTCCTGTTAACTGCCCTGTACCCATATCAAGTGTACTGCCACTATTAATGGTTAAGGTGTTGCTTACATTTAAACTGGAATTTCCAAAAGATAGGTATGTTGTTTGCACACCTCCTAATATCAAATCATAAGCACCTAACCCAGTAGGTGTGATCGAATTAGTAAATGGTATCTGATTACCAACTCTTATCACATCATTGGTGTAAGGATATCGTGTGTTAGGTGTCCAATTTTGTGGATTGGTAGCAACACCACTCACCGATCCATTCCAGTCAAAAACAAGGGGGCCCATTGTTGCCTGACTTGCAGATAATGCCGTACTCAATGTTTCTCTAAGTGCAAATACTCTCCAGTAGTATACAGCATTAGTATTTAACCCAGTAGCTGAGTAAGAAGTAGCATTTGCAGCGGTAGTTGCTACGTAAGTGTACGGCCCAAGAGAATTGGTTGCTTGGTAAACTACAAATCCAGTTTCATCAGTTGAGTTATCTGTCCAATTTAGTGTCATAGCATTACCATAAACGCCAGTGAAAGTTAAGTTAGTTGGTGCATTAGGCAGTGATGGCAAAAACGTATAATTTTGCCCGTTAGCAGGCCGTGTACTCAATATTGTAGTTTCTGTAGTAGAAGATGGAGGAGAAGTAGGATTGGTACCAGTTCCGTCTAAAGAAAGAAAACTGCTAGACCCCGTACCCAAACCAGTTATGCCAATAGATGCTGAACGTGTACCAGAACCAGTCGCAATTCCTTGGTTATAAATAAATCTAACTTCCCCTGACATTTCAGATAATATTACCTGAAATGAGATTGCGGGATTAGCTAAACTTTTGGCCCAATACATGTTTTTAAATTCAAAAGTAAAAACTCTGTTAGGAGCTGTACCCGTGGTGAGATAACTCCAACTGCCCGAGGCACCTACTGGGCTCAACTTCAGGTCATCCCAAAGTGGTGCCAATATAGGTCTATCCCCATCATTTGTTAAATCATTAGTTGGATGATATAGTGTACTAGGGTAGGCAGAATTCGAAACATTATTTGTGTTATCAACACCTAATCGTAAAAACCCATTTGTACTCGCCGAAATTGTATTATAACGTACACCCATATACCAAAAATCGAAACCAATTGACAGAAAATTCGCAACTGATTCGTCATATTTATCGGTTCCTGGGTACTCAAGATTTGCTTGCGTTGCACCACTTAACGCTGTAAAAGTTCCCGCACTTGGCGTGAAAGTGTAGTTGGTTATTAATTGCGCAAATACCGAGTTTATCCCTAAAACAATAACCAAACCCGTTAAAAGCACTAGTTTTTTATAACATAGGTGTAGAAATGTTTTCATAAGGGATGGGGATTAATTTGTAATTTAACAATAAAAATAAGTTAAACAAAACTTATATAATATTACGGATTTATTTTCGTTAATTGTAAAAAAATAAATAGGCATTTACGTTCTATGTGGCTAAATTATAACACAACAATTTGTAGTTGCACTATAAATTTTTTTTCAATCGCCTCAAAGATAATTATTTTATTAATTTTCTGTAAAAAAGGGCTGTGTTAAAACAACAATTCAATAAATTTTAAAAGAATTAAATTTGGTGTCCTTCATGCTCAACTTGCCTAAATTTCTTAATGCCTTGGCAGGAACTAATTCAGTAGGTTTTCTAGCGCAATTAGATTCCCGCCTGCGCGGGAATGACGCCCGGCCGAAATATTATTTCGCCTAATAGTTTTATTAATTTTTCTGTAAAAAAGGGCTGTGTTAAAACAACAATTCAAGAAATTTTAAAAGAATGAAATTTGGTCCCCTCGTCATGCTCAGCTTGCCTATATATATTAATGCTTTGGCAGTAACTGATTCAGTAGGTTTTCTAGCGCATTAAGATTCCCGCCTGCGCGGGAATGACGCCCGGTCGAAATATTATTTCGCCTAATAGTTTTATTAGTTTTTCTGTAAAAAAGGGCTGTGTTAAAACAACAAATCAAGAAATTTTAAAAGAATTAAATTTGGTGTCCTTCATGCTCAGCTTGCCTAAATATTTTAATGCCTTGGCAGGAAATGACTTAGTAGGTTTTCTAGCGCATTAAGATTCCCGCCTGCGCGGGAATGACGCCCGGCCGAAATATTATTTCGTCTAATAGTTTTGTTAGTTTTTCTGTAAAAAAAAAAGGCTGTCTCAAAACAACAATTCAAGAAATTTTAAAAGAATTAAATTTGATGTCCTCGTCATGCTCAGCTTGCTTAACTTAATGCTTTGGCAAGAACTGATTTAGTAGGCTTTTCTAGCGCATTAAGATTCCCGCCTGCGCGGGAATGACGCCCGGTCGAAATATTATTTCGCCTAATAGTTTTATTAGTTTTTCTGTAAAAAAGGGCTGTCTCAAAACAACAAATCAAGAAATTTTAAAAGAATTAAATTTGGTGTCCTCGTCATACTTAGCTTGCCTAAATATATTAATGCTTTGGCAGGAAATGATTTAGTAGGCGTTCTAGCGCATTAAGATTCCCACCTGCGCGGGAATGACGCCCGGTAGAAATATTATTTCGCCTAATAGTTTTGTTAGTTTCTCTGTAAAAAAGGCTGTGTTAAAACAACTAATCAAGAAATTTTAAAAGAATTAAATTTGGTGCCCCCGTCATGCTCAGCTTGCCTGAGTTTCTTAATGCCTTGGCAGTAACTGATTCAGTAGGTTTTTTAGCGCATTAAGATTCCCGCCTGCGCGGGAATGACGCCCGGTCGAAATATTATTTCCACTAATAGTTTTATTAGTTTTTCTGTAAAAAAGAGCTGTCTTAAAACAACAATTCAAGAAATTTTAAAAGAATTAAATTTGGTGTCCTCGTCATGCTTAGCTTACCTAAATATCTTAATGCCTTGGCAGGAACTGATTCAGTAGGTTTTCTAGCGCATTAAGATTCCCGCCTACGCGGGAATGACGCCCGGCCGAAATATTATTTCGCCTAATAGTTTTATTAGTTTTTCTGTAAAAAAGGGCTGTCTCAAAACAACAAATCAAGAAATTTTAAAAGAATTAAATTTGGTGTCCTCGTCATGCTCAGCTTACCTAAATATCTTAATGCCTTGGCAGAAAATGACTCAGTAGGTTTTCTAGCGCATTATGATTCCCGCCTGCGCGGGAATGACGCCCGGCCAAAATATTATTTCGCCTAATAGTTTTATTAGTTTTTCTGTAAAAAAGGGCTGTCTCAAAACAACAATTCAAGAAATTTTAAAAGAATTAAATTTGGTACCCTCGTCATACTCAGCTTGCCTAAATATCTTAATGCTTTGGCAGGAAATGATTCAGTAGCTTTTCTAGCGCATTAAGATTCCCGCCTGCGCGGGAATGACGCCCTGCCGAAATATTATTTTGCCTAATAAATTTAATATCAATTTTAACACAGCCTCCTATTTAAAAATTAATGCATACCAGAAATCTAAATTTTTTTAAACCTATTAAATCGCTATTTTTGCTAAATGAGTTTATCTCCATACATAAGATTTTTTTGGTGTTCGGCATTACTGTTATTTACGGTGGGCAACTTGCAAGCACAAGTTCAAACCAATGGCAGCGAAGCGAATAATATTATAACTGCCGTACCTTTTTTATTAATTACACCCGATGCAAGGGCTGGAAGTATGGGCAATGCAGGTGTTGCCGTTGCCGGCGATGCAAACAGTTCGAGCATTAATGTGGCTAAATTGGCCTACCTAAAAGATGATTATGGCTTTGGCATTTCTTACAGCCCGTGGTTAAAAAACTTAGTGCCCGATATTAATTTGGCGTATTTAAGTGGTTACTATAAATTGGATGACAGGAATACAATCGCTTCTTCTTTACGGTACTTTTCTTTAGGTAATATTCAGCTAACGGATGAAAACCAGCAGAGTTTAGGTGTTTTTAATCCAAATGAGTTTGCTTTTGATGCTTCTTTTGTGCGTTCGTTTGGTGAAGAATTTGCTTTGGGTACTACGTTACGATTTATTTATTCCAATTTAGGCTCAAATTTGGTTTCTAGCGGTCAGCAATCTTCGCCCGGTAAAGCGGTAGCCGCAGATGTATCTGGCATTTATAATAGTTCGGTAAGGTTGTTCAATACCGATGCGTTGGTCTCTGTTGGTGCAAATATTTCGAATATTGGCACAAAGATGAGTTATTCATCTGGCGGTACAAGTTATTTTTTACCCACTAATTTAAAACTTGGTGGTGCAACTTCCTTTAATTTTGATGGCAATAGTGAGATTACGGTTGCGCTAGATTTTAATAAACTGCTTGTGCCTACACAACCTATTTACGATAACAATGGCAATATTGTAAGCGGTAAAGACCCTAACCGTTCTGTGCCTGCCGGCATTTTTGGTTCGTTTAGCGATGCGCCCGGTGGTTTTAACGAAGAACTTAAGGAAGTAGGTTTATCTACCGGAGTTGAATATATTTACGATAAACAGTTCGCTTTGAGGGCGGGTTATCAATATCAAAACCCCGCGAAAGGCGATGCACGTTATTTTACTTTGGGCGCAGGTTTTAAGTACAATGTGCTCAATTTAGATTTATCGTATTTAATTGCCAATGCGCAAACTAGTCCGTTGGCAAATACCTTGCGGTTTAGTTTGTTGTTTAATTTTGGGCGTACGAAAGCAGAAGATAGAAAATTAGGTAGAGACTAAAGCATTGCGAAGTGACCCTTGCATAAATTTTTAAACTCCGGCCTTGCGAACTGCCGGCCTGCCCATTCGGCAGGAAGCAGAGGGAAAAAGCGATGGCGTGAAGCAATCTTTCAAGCAAAATAGATTGCTTCATCGTACCTCCTCGCAAGGACGGAGAAAGCGTAGAAGTTGAAGGCTTTTTCAGCGTTAAAACCACCCCCGCCATCGCACAGCCCACCTTACCCCCTCCTTGAAAATAAGGTGGGGAGTTGCGAAATGTATAACACACCATCTCTCTACACCCTGCTATCGGCCTCGCAATCTATCGAGGAAGAATAGTTATTTTTTTACACGAAAAACTCACTCTCGCGGTAAATAAGTAGGGCGCAGAAGTGAAGGCTTTTTCAGCCGAACGGCTTGCCCTACGGTAAAAAAAAATGACGTATTATTCCGAAGAGAGGATGCAAAGCCTTGATTTTTTTGGTACTTTTTCATCAAGGAAAAAGGACTAGGCTTTTCGCCGCCAATGAGCCCTGCCAAAGGCAGGCAAGTGGAGCAAGACTGTGTGAAGGGGAAAAATGGTATAACGTTAGTTAGTGGGTTAACATCAGTTAGTGCAAAAAAACAAACAGATTTCTCCTCGTGAAAAACTCGTTCGCCTGCATGCCTCAGGCATGAAATGACGGGAGACAAAACTGTGGGGAGGAAAGCAAGACGGTGCGAAGCAGTCTTTGAGCAAAACAGATTGCTTCGTCGTGCCTCCTCGCAAGGACGGAGAAAGCGTAGAAGTTGAAGGCTTTTTCAGCATTAAAACCACCCCCCCACCACCACACAATCCAACTCACCCCCTCCTTGAAAATAAGGCGTGGAGTTGCGAAATGCATAACACACCATCTCTCTATACCCTGCTACCGGCCTCGCAACCTATCGAGGAAGAATAGTTATTTTTTTACACGAAAAACTCACTCTCGCGGTAAATAAGTAGGGCGCAGAAGTGAAGGCTTTTTCAGCCGAACGGCTTGCCCTACGGTAAAAAAAAATGACGTATTATTCCGAAGAGAGGATGCAAAGCCTTGATTTTTTTGGTACTTTTTCATCAAGGAAAAAGGACTAGGCTTTTCGCCGCCAATGAGCCCTGCCAAAGGCAGGCAAGTGGAGCAAGACTGTGTGAAGGGGAAAAATGGTATAACGTTAGTTAGTGGGTTAACATCAGTTAGTGCAAAAAAACAAACAGATTTCTCCTCGTGAAAAACTCGTTCGAAATGACGGGAGACAAAACTGTGGGGAGGAAAGCAAGACGGTGCGAAGCAATCTTTAAAGCAAAACAGATTGCTTCGTCGTGCCTCCTCGCAAGGACGACTAGCGCATAGCATCTGGAGGCTTTTTAACGTTACAACCACCCCCGCCAACACACAATCCACCGCACCCCCTCCTTGAAAATAAGGCGGGGAGTTGCGAAATGCATTACACACGATATCTCTACACCCTTACAGCGAGCTCGTAGCTTGTCAAAGAAGAATAGTTGCTTTTTAATAAAAACAAGTCGTTCTAGCAAACCACCCCCGCCAGCACACAAACCCAACTCACCCCCTTCTTGAAAATAAAGTGGGGAGTTGAAAACGCATGGTGCAAAACGCTCAAAGTTATCATAAAAGCAAATACTTCTACCCCTGAAAAAAGTCGTTAAAATCCAATAGCTATTGGACGATGGGTTATTTTTTTGCAGGCAACAATTTAATTTCTGTTGCTTTAAAACGGTTGTTTACAATTTCGCCAGTAACCTCAGCTTTGCTTACTGCATTACAGAAACCATGTTCATCATGCGCATCACCAAAATCGTCGATTTTTTTGCCGTCAACAAAATAAGCTGTGCCATCTATTTTTACAGCTAAATCGCAACCCTTTTTCACTTTCCCTTTAGCATCTTTTTGTGAAATTTTAAATTGGCATTCGCCACAGGCGATATCTACAATTTGATTGGTAATTTTCTTGCCTTCAATAGCTTTTTTAGCAGTTGTTTGTGCATTTGCTGAAACAGAAAGCACAGTTATAAATAAAGCAAAGATTAAATTTTTCATATTATTTATTTTTTGGTACAATCAAATTTAATGCTTTGCAGGCAGAAGAACTACTGACTTTTGTAAAATAAACCTGATGGCAATGGAAATACTTTTTATCCCCTAAATCCCCAAAGGGGACTTAAACCACAAAAAGATTGGAATGTACAGCAGGACTGCAATTGCCGAAGAACTACTGAACGTTCGTTTTCGAATAAAGATTTCTAACCCTTTTCCGTGTAAACCTGAGTCTGTGGCAAAAGAAAAAACCACCCCGCCCTTTCCCCGAGGGGATGCCTTTGGCACGGGCACCCCTCAAGAGGGGAATAAAAAGAAGATAATAAAAAAAAAGGATTTGCAAATAAATGCAAATCCCTTTTTAAAATATCTCAAAGCCCCTTTAGGGGTTTGGGGTTTAGTAACGATACTCGTCTGCCTTAAACGGACCTTCTACCTGTACACCGATATAATCAGCTTGGTGTTGATCTAAAACATCAAGTTCTACACCAATTTTAGCTAAGTGTAAACGAGCAACTTTCTCATCTAAATACTTAGGTAAAACGTAAACCTTGTTCTCGTATTTACATGGGTTCATCCAAAGCTCTAACTGTGCTAAAGTTTGGTTGGTAAATGAAGCACTCATTACAAAACTTGGGTGACCAGTTGCGCAACCTAAGTTTACTAAACGACCTTCGGCCAAAAGAATAATATCTTTACCTTCGATGGTGTATTTATCTACCTGAGGTTTAATTTCTACTTTAGTTGAACCGTAAGTTTGGTTTAACCAAGCTACATCAATTTCGTTATCGAAGTGGCCGATGTTACAAACAATCGCTTTATCTTTCATCGCCAAGAAATGCTCAGCACGAACGATGTCGCGGTTACCAGTTGTGGTTACAATAATATCTGCTTCTTTAACGGCCGTAGCGAATTTTTTAACTTCGTAACCTTCCATTGCCGCTTGTAGTGCGCAAATTGGATCAATTTCGGTAACGATAACACGCACACCTTGCGAGCTTAAAGATTCTGCTGAACCTTTACCCACATCGCCATAACCGCAAACAACAGCTACTTTACCAGCCATCATTACGTCTGTTGCACGACGGATTGCATCAACTAAAGATTCGCGACAACCGTATTTGTTATCGAATTTAGATTTAGTAACCGAATCGTTAACGTTAATTGCAGGTAAGTGCAAAGTTCCGTTTTTCATTCTTTCGTACAAACGGTGTACACCAGTTGTAGTTTCTTCTGATAAACCTTTAATTGCTGCAATAAGCTCAGGATATTTATCGAAAACCATGTTGGTTAAATCGCCACCATCATCCAAAATCATGTTTAATGGTTTAGCATCTGCACCAAAATGCAAAGTTTGCTCAATACACCAATCAAATTCTTCTTCGTTTAAGCCTTTCCAAGCGTAAACTTGAATACCCGCAGCAGCAATTGCCGCCGCAGCATGATCTTGTGTGGAGAAAATGTTGCATGATGACCAAGTAACCTCAGCGCCTAAAGCGGTTAAAGTTTCTATTAAAACAGCCGTTTGGATAGTCATGTGCAGACAGCCTGCAATACGAGCACCTTTTAACGGTTGTGATGGACCAAATTCTTCGCGTAAACTCATTAACCCTGGCATTTCTGCTTCGGCTAAACTGATTTCTTTACGGCCCCAATCTGCCAGTGAAATGTCCTTAACTTTGTAAGGAACGTAAGTTGTCTCTACTGATGACATATTTTATTTGTTTTAAATGTGGCACAAATTTACGGCATAGCTTTGTGAAACCCAAATAATTAGGGGAAGAGTTGAGTTGGCGAAATGTAAATATTACGCATGCTCGTTTTAGAAAATTATAAAATGATTAATTTTTTACAAAACCTGTAGCCTTTCGGTATGTGTGTAATACCCAAAAGTATTTTCATAATTCACTGGTAGCGATAAAAAGGGCTTATCCAACTTTGTATAGAAAGCAAGCTCATCTGTAATCGTTTTTAGTGAAATTTAATCCCTACATACATTTTACAACCCTTTAAACTTACTGCTGCTCAAATACACTTTAAAATCTTTTATTCTGCCATTTTCTACATTCTGTCTAGGTAGATATTTAAACCCACTGCAACTTATTTCTGCACCTAAATCGATTACAATTTGATGTGGATGCTTTGGTGATTTATCACTCCATTGTGTATGCCAAATTGAAGTGCCCTGCAAATCAAAAACATTATCTGCTTTACCATCGTCTTCATCTCTTTCTTCGCTATCGGCATAGGCTATTTTCCAATTATTTCTAGGAATTTCTTTGCCATTTTCATCTAATAAATATAATTCTGCAATGGTAGTATAAGGATCATCTTTTCTTTGCGAATTTAAAGCCTCTAAACAAAAATATCGGCCTTTAACTGTGTTAAATTTTACAGTTTGCCACGCTATACCCGACTCAAAGCTGCCTTGATAAACCGGCGTTATGTCTTGTAATTGAATATTTTGCCCTTCTTTACGATGCACTGTGTTTTTAGCACTCTTGGTAAGTTCATCCAATTTTGGCGTTTTTATTCCTGCCAATATGTTTTTAATAGGACCTAAATAATCCAACACAACCACTTCGTTTTTACCCTTTTTTAACCAAGGCCCAGGCACATACATGGTTTGCGTTGGCCCGATATTCCAAAACCTCCCCAAACACTTTCCATTAATCCATACTAAGCCTTTTCCCCAAGTGCTAACATCCAAAAATGTATCGCATGTTTCATTTAAAGAAAAACTGCCTTTATAAAACGATGGCATGGTTGTTTTGCCTCGTTTGTATTTTAAATTTTTAGGAGCAGCGTTGTTATTTAAAGGGATTGGAAAAATTTCCCAACCTTTTAACTCTTTCTCGGTACCGTTCAATTCGGTTAGCGTAACCTTATCTGTAATTCCTTTACGATCGTACATGTCACTGTCATAGTTTACCCGTCCCATGGCTTCAACCAAAATATCAAGAACATCGCCCGATTTTGTAGCTGGTAATTTGCAACTATTTTCATTTTTTCTGCGATCGAGCACTGCAATTCTTTTTCCGTTGATATATACTAAGGCAAAATCATGAACATCTTTAATATTCAAAATTGAGGAATTCTTTTTTGATAATTTAGTGCGGTACAGCATACTCCCATAACCTTGATCGTATTCTTCCATATTTCTTAATTTCTCTGCCTTAATAGGACTTTTGAGATTAGAGAAGATAGGTGCAATTTCAGTAGTAGCGAAAGCAGGTATAACAATTAAAGGGTTTCTTTTCGGTATTTCGGGCAATGTTTCACCCGGCTGTAAATAGCCTTTAAAAAGATTGCGTAAGGCATGAAATTTTTCGGTATCCCAGCCAGCCTCACTAATTGGTGCGTCATAATCATAGCTAGATGTTTCTGGAGCATAAGGCGGGCTATTTGCGCCTGCGAACTGGCCAAAAGTTGTTCCGCCGTGCGCCATATATATGCTAAACGATGCTTTATGATCTAGCATGTACTTTATTTCCTTTACCACAACCTCGGTAGAACCTGTATGATGCTTAGCACCCCACGAATCAAACCAACCTGGATAATATTCGCCACACATTAGTGGCCCTGTTGGCCTAACTTTACGTAATTCTTTAAACGCCGATTCTGGATTGCCGCCAAAATTAACTACGCTAAAAATATCATCACGCACAGCCTCTCCTAATTGCGAAGCGCCATCGCATGTAAAAAGCGGAATTTTAAAACCAGCCTCAACAAGGTAATCCCTAATTTTACCTATGTATTCTTTATCATTTCCATAAGATCCATACTCGTTTTCTACTTGAGCCATAATTATTGGCCCGCCGTTGGTTGTTTGTAATGGTGCTAAAATTTTACCAACTTCATTTAAATAAATTCTGCAACGCGCTAAATAATAAGGATCCTGTGTACGAAGGCCTATATCTTTCTTTTTTAAAAGCCACCACGGAAACCCGCCAAAATCCCATTCGGCACAGGCATAAGGCCCGGGACGCAAAATAACATAAAGCCCTTCTTTTTGGGCAAGCTTGCAAAATTCGGCGGCATCTGCCATGCCTTCCCAATTAAATTTTCCTGGTTGAGGTTCGTGCATATTCCAAAATAAATAGGCGCAAACTGTATTTAAGCCCATTGCTTTAATCATTTTTAAACGGTGCGCCCAATATTCTTTTGGCACGCGGGCGAAATGCATTTCACCACATCGAATTACAAAGGGTTTTCCGTTCAAAAGAAAATCATCTTCTCCAATTTTAAAATCGACAGTAGTTGTAGGTTTTGTGGGAGGAGGAGTTAGATTTTGAGCTGAGGCTACACTAACTACGAAAAAGAGTGATAAAACTGCAGAAATTATTTTCATAAAAATGTGGTTAATGCTTTTTGATTAGTTACGCTAAATTTACCAAAAGTTATACTAAAAAAATACACCTATTTTTTCAAATTGCCAGTTATCTGACAATGACAAATTTGTTGTAAACTTAAGACTATTTTAACGATAATTATAATTCCATTTTAACTGATAAGCACACTAATTTAACTAAGATAGCTGAAAATTTAGGCCATAAAAAAGGCCAATACCTCGCATGAAGTATTGGCCTTTTTAAACCAGTTGATTGTAAAATTAGTTCATATCTTTTTTAACCTTTTTTGCTGTACTTTGTCCAGGCAAATAGATTTGGAAACCAAAAGATAAGTTTAATGCACTTTGAGTAGCTTGGTTACCAAAACCAACTACACCATTGTACTTAAGTAAAGTTTCTAAACCAATGTTTGGGGTGATGAAATAAGCAAAACCTGGACCAACGCCTAAGTTTAAACCATTTGTCTTTGGCCCGTTATTATTAACATTGCTGCCGCCAAATCCTGCATTTCCCTCTACGAAAAATCTACCGTGTTTAAGTACTTCTGCATCTTTACCAGTGTAATAACGAGCTAACGCACCAACACCGTATCTAGTTTCTGTAGATATTTTGTTAGTAGTTAATCCTAAATCTACATAACCACCTACTGCTATATTGTCTTCAATAAACCAAGCAGCTTTAGGCGTCAAATCAAAAGTAAAATTACTTCCACTTTCTAAACCAAGATTTAAGTTTGCAAGGTTACCGCCAATTAAAACGTTACCTTTTTGGATTTGAGCATTTGCAGATGTTACACCTAACATTAATGCTAAAGAAAATAAGCTAGAGATTAAAATTTTTTTCATGATAATTATTTTTTTGATTATTGTTTATTCAAACTTTGTTGAATACCACTTAAACAACGCTTTTTGCACAAAGTTTTTGAAAATTTAATCTAATTTTAACTGCAAAACGTAACTAATTGGTTTAAACCAAGTAACCGATAAAAACACATAAATTTTAGAAATTTATTTGCGATAATCTTTTCGAATTTTCTCAACAACGGCTAGTAAGTTTAATTTTTAGAAGTGAATTCTTGAGCTAAAAAAAATCCTTTCATTTTCAATCAATTATTTATAAATTGAACTAACCAAATTTAACGCTTTATGAAAACCGTAAAACAACTGCTAGATACTAAAACACCTAATATTTTTTCGGTAACGGAAAATACTTCGGTATTGGATGCGCTAAAAATAATGACAGAAAAGAATATTAGCGCTTTGCTAATTATGGATGGCGCCACGTTGCAAGGGATTTTTACCGAACGCGATTATGCTAGGAAAGTAGTATTGCAAGGTAAATCATCAAAAGATACAGTGATTAAAGAAATTATGACTAGCAACCCAATTTCGGTTAGTTTGAGTAGTACAATTGATCAATGTATGGAGTTTATGACGGAAAAACACTTTCGCCATTTGCCAATTGTAGAAAAAGGTGAAGTTAAAGGCATGGTTTCTATTGGCGATGTGGTTAAATTTATAATTGCCGATCAAAAGCAAACCATTTCACAGCTCGAGAATTATATCAGTGGATAGTTTTGTGCGCAAATAAATCAGTTTAATAGAGAAAAAGGTTAATCGACGAATTAGTAATCTTTGATGCGACCTAATTTTCTTTCTTTTCAGGGATATTTTTCGCCATCATTTCATCTAAACCTTTACCACCTTTTATACCAAAATCCATCGTTCTTATTGGGAACGGAATCATGATATGATTTGCATCGTAAGCTTTTTTAATTCGGATAACTGCTGTGTCCCATGCTTCTAAATAATTTGATTGTTCCATTAGGCTTACCCACATTCTTAACGTAAAATTGATAGAGCTGTCTCCAAACTCTTGATAAAACATGGTAATTTTCTCATCCTCACAAAGCCCAGATATACCTTCCACCGCCTTTAATGTAACTTGTTTTACGGCTTCTAAATCTTCGCCGTAAGATATTCCGATATTCAAATCGATTCGTCGCTTGCCCAACATAGAAAAGTTTTCGATGGGATGTTGAAAAACTTCTTTATTTGGGATAATTACCATTTGCCCTTGGAAGGTTTTAATTACGGTATCGCGCAAATTAATTTCTGCCACCGTACCCGTATATGTTTTAATGCTAACTGTATCGCCAATGTTGATGGGTTTGCGGATAGATATAAATATGCCCGACATAAAGTTGGATGCGATATCTTGAAATGCAAATGCCAAAGCAAGACCTAAAATACCCGCACCCGCCAGAATAGATGTTACTGCCTTGTCTAATTGCAAAATGCTTAATACAATAAAAATAACAATACCGATAAAGAACACGTAAACTACAGAGCTGAATAGCTGATTAAGCGTACCATTTACCGAAATTTTCGAAATAAGTTTGAGTGCTATTTTCTTGATAAAGCTTGCAAGGTAAAAGCCCAATACCAAGATTACAGCCGACATGAGCATATTTGGAAGCAGGCGGATAAAATCGTGCAACCATCCAGTTAATTTAGTTGAAATTAATTCGTAAGCTTTATTTACATCCATATTTTATTGGTGCGACTCGATTTTTTTATTAGTAAGTTCAGTTAGTTAAATTAACGTAAAAGTGTCCTTTTTGTTTGGAAACCGTTGTTAAGCAACTTAAAAATACAGCCTTTTTGCCAATTTACCAATGGTTAATCCTTGTACCAAAATAGAGAAAACCACAATTATATAGGTTATAAAAACAAACTCATCTCGGTGCATATCTGCAGAGAGAGACAGCGCCAGTGCAACCGAAATACCGCCTCGCAAACCGCCCCAAGTGAGCATGGTTACCGCATTTTTTTCGAATTTTATTTTAAAACGCATAATTGATACTGGCACAAAAACCGAAATCCATCGTGCCAACAGCACAATTGCAATGCAAACCATCCCGATCCAAAACACAACAGGGTTTATTTTGATAACGAGCATTTCTACGCCGATAAAAAGAAATAACACCGCATTTAAAATCTCATCTATCATCTCCCAAAACTTGCCTAAATAATCAATGGTTAAATCAGACATGCCATCTCTTTTGGATTTATTACCGGTAATTATGCCTGCTACAACCATTGCTAAAGGGCCAGAAAGATGTAATCGGCCTGCCATAAAATAGCCACCAACCACTATGGCGAGGGTAATTAGCACTTCCACTTTATAATCATCTATCGATCGCAATGCCCAAAAACCGATGTAACCCAAAATTGCGCCAAAAATTAAGCCGCCAACGGCTTCTTTTAAAAAGAGTTTTCCAATATCCAATACCGAGAAATCGCCACCCGATGATCTGGCAATTTCTACAAGGCTGATAAAAACAACCACCGCAACACCATCGTTAAATAGCGATTCGCCAGAAATTTTCAATTCTAAAGATTTTGGAATTTTTGATGTTTTGAGTATGCCCAACACTGCAATAGGATCAGTTGGCGAAATTAACGCACCAAAAAGCAAACAATAAATAAGCGGAATTGGCATAGAGAACATTCCGAACAAATAATAAACAAGAATGCCTACAATAAACGTAGAAATTAAAATACCCACAGTTGCGAGTATCAAAACTGGTAATCGCTCCACTTTCAGCCTTGCTGCATCGATATGAATGGCACCTGCAAAAAGCAAAAAACTAAGCATAAAATTCATCAGTATATCCTGAAAATCTAACGAATTGGCTAACGAAATAGCTTTCTCGGAAAGTAGCGAATGTGAGTTACCAAAGCTTGCTAACAGTATCGACGATATAAGCGAAAGCGCCATTATACCAATTGTAGGTGGCCATTTTATAAATCGGTGATTAATGTAAGCATACAATGCGGAAAGTACAATGGTGATGGCGATGATTTCTTGAGTATTCATTAAAATTGATTCTTTATTCATGAAACCCCGAAAGGTCAATTAAATTTACATCTGTTAAACTTGGCAGTAAATTTTTAACGCAATTTACATCAATAAGTTTGTGCACTAAAGTAGAAACTAGAAATGGCGAAGGTAAAGAGAAGTAGTAAAATTACTAAGTTAAAAGTAATAAAATTTCGGATTTTTAATGCCTTAAATTTACAACACTTCCCTCCAAAATCCTTTTAAGATCGACCGTAGCAATTTTAAACATCGCATTAAGCAATACGAAAATAAAATCTCACAACAGTAATAATGATTGTTATTGCTCAATTATATGTATTTTAACAAAGAATTATGAAAATTGATATCCAACCATCACTACAAAACGATTTAATTAAAATAATTCCATTAAAACAAACCGACTTTGAAACCCTGTACGCAGTTGCTTCAAACCCGCTAATTTGGGAACAACATCCAAATAAAAACCGTTACCAAAAAGACGTTTTTACAACTTTTTTTGAAGGTGCAATCACATCAAAAGGTGCATTTTTAATATTTGATCAAATTTCTGGCGAAGCCATAGGCAGTTCGAGGTATTATGATTTAGATGCTGAGAACAAATCAATCATGGTTGGCTATACATTTATCGGTTGTAATTATTGGGGCAAAGGCTATAATCAATCATTAAAAAAATTGATGTTCGATTATGCTTTTCAGTTTGTGGAAAAAGTAATACTCCATATAGGCGCAACGAATTTCCGATCGCAAAAAGCAATTGAAAAATTAGGCGGAGAAAAAACTGATGAACTTAAAATAGCTTATTATGGCGAGCCCACAAAGCTGAATTTTGTTTATCGAGTAGAAAAACAAAATTGGTTAAAGCGCTAACAATAAATCGCTAAAAGGAATAAAATCGTATTTATGCTTTAGTATTGTTATCTTTGCATAATTCTTATACCCACTCACCATAAAAAACAATAATTAAAATAATATATGGCTAAATCTCAGGCAACATACAGTAAAAAAGAGAACGAAAAAAAACGATTAAAAAAGCAAAAAGATAAGCAAGAGAAAAAAGAAGAACGCCAGTCTAACGCAAAGAAAGGCTTAGCGCTTGAAGAAATGTTTGCTTACGTTGATGAAAATGGAAACATTTCTTCTACTCCACCAGATCCGAAGAAGAAGAAGGTTTTTGCTATTGAGGATGTTCAAATCGGTATTTCTAGACAAGAAGATTTTATTGATGAAAATCCGATTAAAAAAGGAACGGTTACTTTCTTTAATGATAGTAAAGGTTACGGTTTTATTAAAAACACTGAAACTCAAGATAGTATTTTTGTGCACGCAAATGGTTTGGTTACTCAAATTAAAGAGGGCGATAAAGTTACTTTCGAAGTAGAAATGGGTCAAAAAGGACCAACAGCTGTTAAAGTTTCTAAAGTATAGTTCTAAATTTTGTAGGTTCAAAGCCTACAATAATCTAATTTTTTGCAGAAATCCGTTCTGCTGCGCAGGTTTTATACTCAATTTATAAATCCGTCTATTTAACATAAAACCTTGCGCATTTTTTCTTTTTAGCATTTGCGCTAATGCTAAATTTGTGGTTTTTTTTAAACTTCAATTGGCTCGCCATAAGCAATTTACAATTGCTTCGAATTAAATAATTCTCAATTCTAAAAATATCGGTGTGGAATTTGATAGCTGTAATCATCATTACAGTACACAAATTGAAATTTAAGAATATGAAAAAATTAATTGCAATAGCATTGGTTAGTATGTTAGGAATAACAACTGCAATGGCACAACAGGTAGATTTGAGAAAAAAAATAAGTGTTAGCGGCACGGCAGAAACTGAAGTTACGCCCGATATTATTTACATCAGTATTTCACTACAAGAGTACCTAAAAGACAACAATAGCAAAAAGAAAGTAGAGATTACCGAGTTGGAAAATCAATTGATTGCAGCAGTGCAAAAGGCAGGAATATCAAAAGAAAACTTAACCATTAACAATTTAAGCAGCTGGAATTATGCGACGCTAAAAAAGAAAAATCCCGATTTTTTAGCGAGCAAACAATATAAATTAAAAGTTGCTGACTTAAATAAATTTAATGAAATAATAGGTGGGATTGATGCAAAAGGGATTTCAAACACCAATATCGAAAGCTATGATTATTCAAAAATTGAATCATTAAAAAAAGATTTAAAAATAAAAGCCTTACTTGCCGCCAAAGAAAAAGCAGCTTATATGGTAGAAGCCTTGGGTGATAAACTTGGTGGCATTATCGATATTCAAGACGGCGGAGATAACGCAATTCAGCCTGTTTACAGAAACTATATGATGAAAACAGCATCTGCCGATGCAAGTGATGCGCAAGAGGTTGACTTCAAAAAAATTAAGCTGAGTTTTACGGTAAATACCGTATTCGAAATTAAATAGCAAATTATAAAATCTTTTTTGCAAACCCGCCAACACTTTGGCGGGTTTTTTGTTATAGTCTTATCTTAAACCCTAAAACAAAATAATCATGAAAAAATTCATCTACACATTAGCCTTAGTTTTTACGTTAGGCATTGGCTTTAATACTGCTTCAGCTACAGAAAAATCGGCAAAAGCTCCAACAGAACTTACAGCAGACCAACAAGTACAGTTGGAAAGGATTAAGAACCGCGTTGAAGAAATCAAGGAAATGGATAAATCTAATTTAACCAGGGCAGAGAAAAAAGCATTGAAAAGCGAGTTAAAAGAAATGAAAAATCAAGCTAGGGCAATGAATGGTGGGGTTTACCTTTCGGTAGGCGCAATCATTATCATTATTTTATTATTGATTTTAATTTTATAATCAACTTCTAAATCATAAAAAAAGCTTTGCAGTTTAAAATTGCAAAGCTTTTTTTATGCGAAAGCACTTTAATCGATCATATCAAAGCCAGTGTATTTTACTAAAGCCTCAGGAATTTTAATGCCATTTTCGGTTTGGTAGTTTTCTAAAATTGATGCTACAATACGAGGTAAAGCCAAGGCACTTCCGTTTAATGAGTGTGCCAATTGCGCCTTTCCTTCTTTGCCCTTATAACGTAATTTTAAACGATTGGTTTGGTACGTTTCGAAATTTGAAACCGAAGAAACCTCTAACCAACGCTCTTGAGCAGCACTCCAAACTTCCATATCATACGTCATGGCCGATGTAAAACTCATATCGCCACCACATAAACGTAAAACGCGGTAATGTAAACCAAGTTTTTGCAACAACGATTGAACGTATGCGCTCATCTGCTCAAGGGTTTCGTAGGATTTATCGGGATGCGTAATTTGAACAACTTCAACCTTATCAAATTGATGCAAACGGTTTAATCCACGAACGTGCGCGCCATAAGAACCCGCTTCGCGACGAAAACAAGGCGTGTATGCGGTGTTTTTAATTGGAAGTTCATCCTCTTTAACAATAACATCACGGTACAAATTCGTCACCGGAACTTCGGCGGTAGGGATTAAATATAAATCATCGATTGTAGAATGATACATCTGCCCTTCTTTATCGGGCAATTGCCCTGTGCCAAAGCCAGAAGCTGCGTTGACTAAATGTGGCACTTGCATTTCTTTGTAACCCGCTTCTGTAGCATGATCTAAAAAGAAATTAATCAGTGCACGCTGTAATTTAGCACCTTTACCTTTGTAAACCGGGAAACCTGCGCCCGTAATTTTTACCCCTAGTTCAAAATCTATAATATCATATTTAGCTGCTAATTCCCAATGTGGCATCGCTTTGCTATGTAAGGCTGCGGGCGCACCATGGATATAAACTTCTTCATTATCCTCCGGCGTTGAGCCTGGCTTAACCAAGTGATATGGCAAATTTGGTAGCTGCACAATCAAATTAAATTGAGCCGTTTCCAACTCATTTAATTCCTCTGTAAGGTTTTTAACTTGCTCTTTGTATGTTGAAGTTTGAGCTTTAATTGCTTCGGCTTCATCTTTTTTTCCTGCACGCATTAAATCGCCAATTTGCTTTGCTGCGGCATTCGCTTCTGCAGAAATACTATCCAACGAAGTTTGCGTTTGGCGACGATCTTCATCAATCGTAATGATCTCA
The DNA here is from genome assembly GCF_004354365.1 of Pedobacter changchengzhani. GTDB lineage: Bacteria > Bacteroidota > Bacteroidia > Sphingobacteriales > Sphingobacteriaceae > Pedobacter > Pedobacter changchengzhani. Next base: position 437,656 of record NZ_SJCY01000001.1, on the reverse strand, counting down.
TCTACCAATTCTGGCTGTTTAAAATTACGTAAGCTTAAACGTTCTAAAACTTTCTCTCTATTTTCGCGGATATAGTTAACTTGCAGCATTATTTTAATTTTTTACAAAGATAATAAGAGTTACGAGTTATCAGTTACGAGTTGTGTGTTTTTCAAAAACCCAAACCGATAACCTATAACCCGCAACTCACAACTTAAAACATGGAAGGCAAACTATTTCTCGTACCCACACCAATAGGCAACTTAGAAGACATGACTTTTAGGGCCATCCGTATTTTAAAAGAATGCGATTTGATTTTGGCCGAAGATACCAGAACAAGTGCACCAATGCTTAAACATTTTGGAATTGATAAACGCGTTTTTTCTCACCATCAGCACAACGAGCATAAAGCAACATCAGAGATTATTAAGTTTTTACAAGAAGGACAACAAATTGCTTTGATATCTGATGCTGGCACACCGGCAATTTCCGATCCTGGTTTTTTCTTAGTTAGAGAAGCAATAAAAAATGATATTGCCGTAGAATGTTTACCTGGAGCAACAGCCTTTGTACCTGCTTTGGTAAACTCTGGCTTGCCAGCCGATGCATTTTGCTTCGAAGGATTTTTACCTGTTAAAAAAGGCAGACAAACCAAGTTTAAAAAATTAGCAGAAGAAGAACGCACGATAATACTTTATGAAAGTCCGCACCGTTTATTAAAAACTTTAGAAGAGTTTGCGCAGTATTTAGGCGCCAAAAGGCAGGCATCGGTAAGTAGAGAATTAACTAAAATGTTTGAAGAAACCGTGAGAGGTACTTTGGTAGAAATAAAATCACATTTCGAAAACAATACTTTGAAGGGAGAATTTGTAATTTGCATTGCTGGAAGAGATTTGAGTAAGGATAAAAGAGCAAAGAATAAGGATAAATACGAGGATGTTGAGTAAATAGAATATTAACTTAGATTTTGCAGTCTATAAGGCTAACAAAACTAAGAGAAGAGCGGTTGAGCGAGAATTAGAAATTATTGGCGAGGCTATAAATAAGTTGTTAAAGATAAACCCTCAACTAACCATCTCCTAATCAAGATAAATTGTTGATTTAAGAAATAAAATAATCCATGCTTACGATAATGTTAACGACATCGTTATTTGGAAAATTATTATAAAAGATATACCCGTTTTACAAAAAGAGGTGGAAAACTATCTCCAAACAAAATAAATAAATAAAATGATTAGCATAGATAGATTTTTAAGCGATGAACAAGACCCAAAAGCGGTTGAAAAAGTAATCGGAAAATTGAATGACCTTTTAACCACTGGCGAAGAAATTTTATACCTTGCTGTACAAAAAAAACCTGCCGTAAACTTGATGCCCGATAGCATTGCAATTACCAATAAAAGAATTTTTTATTGCGAACCCGGCAATTTGGGTTTAACGATGAATTTCAAAGATATATCGTGGAAAAATATTAAAGAAGTTTCTTTTAAAGAAGAATTATTTGGATCTAAGTTTATCTGTGTACCGCAGCAGGGCGAAAACATTGTAACAGAGTTTATTCCAAAAGTGCAGGCAAGAAAACTAAATCAAGCCGCAAATGAACAATTAGAGGTTTATAAAGATTTCTTACACCAACAAAAAATAGAAGAAAACTGGGCTTCTGCGTCGCTAATTAATGCTAACATCCAACACGTTGCCGATGTAAATCCAGAACCAATAAAAGTTACTGAGCCAATACAAATAGCCGAAGTTGTAGAAGAACCAGAAGATGAAACGACGTTAAAACTTCGCAAGCTTAAAAACCTGTACGATAAGCACTTAATTACGCAGGATGAATATGAAGCTAAAAAAGCTAACATTTTAGATAGTATGTAAAACCTAGAATCCGTCATCCGCAATTCAACCGTCATCCTGAATTTATTTCAGGATCTATATTGCGAGATACCTAACATAAAAAATGCTGATATTAATTCAATATAACGAAAATAAAAATTTCAACCGCGTCACCCTGAATTTAGTTCAGGGTCTATATTGCGAGATGGAGACAAATTAAAATAAAAATACTTATCCCGCTAAACCGGACAGGAGGACGAACAAAAAAGAAAATGGAAAGGGGTGGTTGTGTTTACATTTTAACGAATCACGCACATACCGTCTTTTATATTGGGGTAACATCAGAGCTATATTTCAGAATAAAAGAACACAAAGAAAAATATTATCCAAACTCTTTTTCTGCAAAATACAACTGCAATAAGCTCGTTTATTACGAACAATTCAGTTCAATACAAGAGGCAATTTTGAAAGAGAAACAATTGAAAAATTGGAGACGAGGTTGGAAAATTAATTTGATAAATGAATTAAATCCCAACTGGGATGATTTATTTCTAACTTTGGAATAATTGAAAAAAAAGAATGCAGAAATAGCGTAAAAGATGCTGAAATAAATTCAGCATGACGACCGACAAACGATAATGAAACCCAAACAAACCTATCTCCTCGCCTTACTAAGCGCCTTTTTACTTTGGCTAGCTTGGCCACCAATGCCTTATACTACGCCATTATTACTAATTGGTTTAGTGCCATTGTTTATTGCATTGCAAAGCATCTCGCAGAGCGATATAAACAAAAAAAGACGAAAAATATTTTTAACAGCGGGCTTAACGTTTTTACTTTGGAACAGCGCATCTATTTATTGGGTTTACAATGCAATAAGCGCCTATAATGGATCAATAATAGCTATACCAATCTCGTTAATCCCCTTCGGCTTAGGTGCATTTTTAATGACTACCGCATTTTGGTTATATTATCGTTTAGGTAAATACGTAAATAAAAACACCGCTTACTTTGGCTTAATTTCCTTCTATATCGGCTTTGAATACCTGCAACAAGTATGGGATTTCAAATTCCCTTGGATGACTTTGGGCAATGGACTATCAGGCATGCACCAATTGGCGCAATGGTATGATTATACTGGGATTTATGGTGGCTCCCTGTGGATTTTATTGAGTAATATTATCGCTTTTGAAGCTTACAAAAAATTTAAAACACAAAGAGGTTATTTAAAATATCGCCCTGTTGGAATTTGGTTTTTAGTTGTATTTATTCCAATTGGAGCTTCATTAATTAAATATTTTAACTACAAGCAACTGGGCACGCCATCAAATGTAGTTGTAGTACAGCCCAACATTGATCCTTACCAAAAACTGAGTTTGATCTCCCCTGCCGAGCAGCTAAAAATTTTAACGCATCTATCTGATTCATTAGCACAAACCAATACTGAATATTTTATTTGGCCAGAAACCGCAATACAAGGTTTTAATGATGAAGATAGGATTAGAAGTAATGATAGCTACATTTATTTACAAAGTTTTTTAAGCAAATACAAAAATGCTTCGCTTTTAAGTGGGATAGAAAGCTTTAAAACCTATCCAGATAAAAAAACAATCACCGCTAAATATGACGAACAGAGTAAATTATATTTCGACAATTTTAATGCTGCAATGCAGATGGAGAATTCTGGAAATGTACAGTTTTACCATAAATCTAAATTGGTTCCTGGCGTAGAACGAATGCCTTTCCCTAAAGTATTTTCTTTTTTAGATGGCGTATTTTCTGAACTTGGAGGAACCGTTGGTGGTTATGGTTCGCAAGATGAACCCGGAACTTTATATGCACAAAGTGGTATTGGTGTTGCCCCCGTAATTTGTTACGAAAGTTTATGGGGCGATTGGATCGGGAAAGCAGTAAAAAATGGGGCGCAATTTATTGCAATAATTACCAATGATGGCTGGTGGGGAAATACATCGGGCAAAGACCAACATCAACTTTACGCAACTCTACGTGCCATAGAAACCCGCAGAGATGTTGCGCGATCGGCAAATACGGGCATTTCATGCTTTATAAACCAACGCGGAGATATTACGCAAAGCACAAAATGGTGGACAAGAACTGCTATAAAAGCCGATATCCATTTAAACGATGAAATAACTTTTTACGTTAAAAGTGGCGATGTAATTGCAAAATTATTAAGTGTAGTGGCAGTAATTATGCTATTAATTATTCCTTATAAAAAATGGAGACAAAAACCTGCTCAGTAATGAATTTTAATTCTACCCGTCGCATTGTTTTATTATTGGTATTTATTTTTATAGCGATAGGTTTTGATCAAGTATCAAAAATTATCGTGCGTAATAAACTAAATTATAACGAACAAATTAGCGTTATTAAAGATCGTTTCATCCTCGTAAAAATAGAAAACAGTGGCGCGTTTTTAAGTTTGGGCGATGGCATGCCTACTATTTTAAAGTTTATTGTTCTTTCCGGCTTACCACTTATAGCATTGGGCTATGGTTTATATTACCTTTATAGCCGGTATAAGCAACCAATAGCGACACAAATTGCTTTGTGTTTTGTAATTGGTGGTGGCGTAGGTAATTTATACGATAGAATAATGTATGGCTCGGTTACCGATTTTATGCACCTCGATTTTTATCTCTTTCGAACTGGGATTTTTAACTTTGCCGATGTGTTTATTATGATTGGTATTGGCATATTATTGTTGCAATCGTTCGTCAAAAACAAGGATTTAGTAGCCACGCAAAATGAGGCAATCGATTAATTTACACCATATATTTCCCTACAATCGGCATTCTTCTACCCATACCAAATGCTTTGGATGATACTCGAAGTATTGGTGGCGTTTGATAGCGTTTAAACTCTGCCACATTTACCATTTTCAAAATTCGCTTAACCAAAGCCTCATCATATCCTTGCGCAGTAATTGATGCTAAGCCTTGCTTCAACTCAATATGTTGATATAAAATCTTATCCAGTACATCATAATCAGGCAATGAGTCAGAATCTTTTTGATTTGGCCTTAACTCTGCCGATGGTGGTTTAACAATCGTATTTATGGGTATAACTTCTTGGTCTTTATTGATGTATCTTGCCAAATCGAATACTTGGGTTTTATACACATCGCCAATTACACCAATGGCGCCGCACATATCGCCATATAAAGTACCATAACCAACGGCACACTCACTTTTGTTAGATGTATTTAACAAAATATAGCCGAATTTATTACTCATCGCCATTACAATTGCACCTCTAATTCGGGCCTGAATATTTTCTTCCGTTAGGTTAAACGGCAAACCTTTAAAAGCATTTTCTAACATTCCATCATAAGCATCAGTTGCGGGTTTAATGGCTATAATTTCATGCAGGCAACCAATATTATTTACCAAATCCATCGCATCCTGTACCGAGTGATCAGAAGAAAATTTCGAAGGCATAAGCACCGCCATTACATTTTCGGCACCCAAAGCTTTGCAGGCCAATGCACAAACTACTGCAGAATCTATACCGCCAGACAAACCCAACACAGCTTTGCTAAAACCCGATTTTTGAAAATAATCTTTAATGCCCAAAACTAAGGCATCATAAATTTGCTCTATATCGGTCGCTCTACTGGATTCAGGATACTTATTCCGCACGTTTTGTACCTCATCTAAATCAAAAACCTGTAAATCCTCTTCAAAATACTTCATTTCTGCTTTTAATGAACCTTCTGAATCAAAAACTAACGATCCGCCATCGAAAATAATTTCCGTTTGTGCACCTACTTGGTTTACATAAAATAACGGCAACTGATATTTTTTTGCGTTATCCGCAAGTACTTTTATACGCTCTTCATCATGCGTGTACGAGAATGGCGAAGCCGCAATATTTATCATCAAATCTGGCTGTTGTTTAATCAATTCATCCATCGGGCTAGAAACATACAATGGATTTTCGTTGATATTCCATAAATCTTCGCAAATTGTTAACGCAATTTTTTTACCTTTAAATTCAATACATTCGAAAGTGGTAGCAGGCTCAAAATATCTATATTCATCAAAAACGTCGTAAGTTGGCAAAAGCGCTTTTTTTGCAATCGATTTTATTTTACCATCCTCAATAAAATAAGCAGCGTTAAACAAATCTTTACCTTGTAATATCGGGTTTTTTACAGGCAAACCAATAATACAGGCAATGTCCAAACAATGTAGCGCAATGTCTTGCACAGCCTTCTCGCAAAGCGATATAAACTCATCAAACTCTAAAAAATCCCTCGCAGGATAACCGCAAACCGCTAACTCGGCAAATACAACCAAATCTGCGCCCTTATTTTTAGCCGCTTTGATGCTATGGATAATTTTTTGAGTATTATATTCAAAATTTCCAATATGATAATTGAGTTGTGCTAATGCGATTTTCATCTTTAAGTATAATTAAAACAATTTAATACGTTTAATCTAAATGTAGCTAAACAGATTTTGCACCGAAACTTCGACCGTAAAAATGATAAATTTACAATCGTTGTTACTTTTTTCGTGCTTTATCCGTTTATTTGCTACACATGATTTATAACATAAAAACTAAGCAAATTTATTTAATTTTTCTCTTAGCCATTGCATTTTTTTCCTGCAAACAAAATAATAGACCAGATATTAGCAAAATAAAGCTCGATTTAAAGATTGAGCGTTTTGATAAGGAACTTTACGCAGGTAAGAAAAAAAATGTAGCGGAAACCGATGCGTATTTGAATAAATCGTACGGCATTTTCTACGATGACTTTATGCACCGCATAATTGGAAATAAGAATTACACAAACGATCAAATTTTAATTAATTTATATAAAGATCGTGCATATACTGATTTAACAACTGAGGTTGATAGTGTTTTTAAAGACTTAAAGCCTCAAGAAAAAGATTTAACAGAAACTTTTAAATACATAAAATACTACTATCCAAAAGTAAAAGTTCCTCGTTTCATTGCTTTCGTTTCTGGTTTTGCTTATCAAACACCTGTCGGCGATAATTATGTGGGTATCGGCTTAGATATGTTTTTAGGGAAAAACAGTAAGTTTTACAGGGGCATAGTAGAAAATGTGCCACTATATATTTCTAAAAGGTTTACCCCAGAAAATATTGTACCAAGAGTAACTGAAACATTTGCGCATGAAGATTTATTTCCAGAACCTGATGGGAATCGCACACTGCTTTCTAAAATGATTTCGCAAGGGAAAATTTTATACTTTTTAGATCAAGTTTTACCAGAAAAAACAACAGACTCTATAAAAATTGGCTATACTGCTGAACAATTGGGTTGGTGCGAAAATTTTGAGGGAGATATTTGGGCGTACTTTTTAGAAAATAAGTTTTTATACAACACTGATTATCAAAAAATTCAGGTTTTTTTATCAGAAGGGCCCTTTACACCTGGTTTAGGCGAAAATAGAAATTCAGCACCTAAATTGGGTGTTTGGATAGGTTGGCAAATTGTAAGAAAGTACATGAAAGAAAACCCAAAAGTTACCTTACAACAACTTATGGTAGATTATGATGCACAAAAGATTTTATCTAAATCTAAGTATAAACCTAAACAAAAGTAAGCGTTAAAAGTTATTTGTATATAGGTTTCAAATTGTATACATTATATTTAGCTAAGTAATGAAGACTATTTGAACATCTTTTGCAACAATTTATCAATTAAACAATCTAACCCAATAACAACAATTTTATTAATTAAACTTAAACCCTTTACTACATGAAAGTTGGCATTGTATTATCAGGCGGAGGAATAAGAGGAATAGCACATTTAGGTGTTTTAAAGGCTTTTAGCAATTTAGGAATCACTTTTAGTCATATTAGCGGCACAAGTGCGGGCGCCATCGCGGGTGCATTTTTCGCCGCCGGAATTGACCCTGAAGAAGGCTTAAATATTTTCTTAAAAACAAAACTTTGGAGATTTATTCGTCCGGCTTTAGGTTCTTTAGGGTTAATTAATATAGAAAGAACGGCCAATGTTTTGAAAGATTACTTTCCTAACAACTTAATTGAAAACCTAAAAATTCCATTAACTATTGCAGCAGTTAATTTTAGCGAAGGTAGGTTGGTTTATTTTAATCAAGGCCCTTTAATACGAGCCATTCAGGCATCAAGCTGTATTCCTGGTGTATTTAAACCCATAATGATTGATGGGCAGATGTATGTAGATGGAGGAATATTAAACAATTTCCCAGTAGAACCTTTAATGAAAGATTGTGATTTTATAATTGGTTCTTCATGCAATCACTTAAAACCAGTTGATAAAATTACAGGTATAACCAACTTACTTGGGCGAGCAGGAGTAATGTCAATTAACCATGATATGGAACGAAAATCAAAGTTTTGCGATGTAATGATAGAACCTAAAGGCTTGGGCTCAATTAATACATTTGATATGAAACGCGCTGAAGATATTTACTGGCTGGCGCACGAAGAAGCGCTAATTACCATAAAAAATAGTGAGCAAATTAGGGCGTTGATACCCCCAACCCCCTAAAGGGGGGCTTTTGCCAAAATTTAAAACTTCCTCGCTATAAAGTCCCCTTTAGGGGATTTAGGGGCACTAAACGCTCTCCCTTTAAAACCGGAATCGCTTTGCAAATATTAAGTTGCAAGCAAAAAACTACATCTTCCTCTATATTTAATTTAGCTAGCCTGCTGCTATGTGATGATTTATACAAATATTTTCGCAAATCATTTTTGGCAAGCATATATAAATCTTTCGCCGCAACGCTAGAGTCATCAAAGAAATCGAAATCATCTTCCAATTCTTCTACAACCGCACCCGCAAAAAGTGTATCCTCTAAATTAAATTGATCTTTCCAACCTGCACATAATAAAAGTACATCTTTATTTTGGCTTTTTAGATAGTTACAAAGTACATCCAAATTTAAAAAAGAGCCAATAACAACTTGATGCGCTCGCTTATGCGCCAAATGCAATGCTTTTGTACCGTTGGTGGTAGTTAGTACAATCGTTTTGCCTTTTACCTTTTCGGTGGTGTAAGAAAAAGGAGAATTGCCAAAATCATAACCTTCCACTACTTCGCCATTTCGTTCTGCAGCAAGTAAATAGCCTTTACCATCGTATTTTAAACAATCCTCTACGTTGGCGACCGGAATAATGGCTTCTGCACCATTATCAATACCATAAGTGATAGATGATGTTGCCCGTAAAACATCAATAACCACCACAATACTCGCCTCAATATCATATAAATCTATCAAGGCAGGCGTTAAACAAACTTCTATTTTCTTACGCATTTATTTAGGTATGAGGTATGAGATATGAGATATGAGATATGAGATTTCAGAAACCAAGTCTCAAATCTCATATCTATTCACTCAAATCTATTTTAAAAATGGAAACTTAACAATTTTAGCTTTAATTGGCGTATTGCGAATAACGATAAAAATTTCCGTTCCTTCTTTCGTAAAATCTTTAGCAACGTAGCCCATGCCAATTGCTTTTTGCAAAGAAGGCGACTGCGTGCCTGATGTTACTTTACCAATAACGTTTCCTTCAGCATCAGCAATTTCATAGTCATGGCGAGGAATACCACGGTCTATCATTTCAAAGCCAACCAATTTTTTCGTAACTCCAGCTACTTTTTGCGCTTGTAGCGCATCTGCATTTGTAAAAGGTTTTGTAAACTTCGTTATCCACCCTAATCCTGCCTCAATTGGCGAAGTGGTATCATCAATATCATTTCCATATAAACAGAAACCCATTTCCAAACGCAAAGTATCGCGCGCACCTAGGCCAATCGGCTTGATGTTGAAAGGTTTTCCTGCTTCAAAAATAGCTTCCCAAATTTTGGTTGCGTATTGGTTTTCAAAATAAATTTCGAAACCACCAGCGCCTGTATAACCTGTGGCAGAAATTAATACATTATCCACACCTGCAAAAGTGCCTTTTACAAAAGTATAATATTCCATTGAAGCCAAATCAACATCAGTTAAAGCTTGTAGAGCTTCGGCCGCTTTAGGACCTTGAATTGCCAATAATGATGTTTGATCAGAAATATTATGCATTTCAGCACCTTCTGTATTAAAACTTTGTATCCAATTCCAATCTTTCTCTATGTTTGATGCATTAACAACCAACATATATGATTTTTCATTCATGCGGTAAACCAAAAGATCATCTACAATTCCACCATCCTTATTGGGCAAGCAAGAATACTGAATTTTACCATCGTGAAGCTTAGAAGCATCATTACTGGTTACGCGTTGAATTAAATCTAACGCATTATCACCTTTTAAAATAAATTCGCCCATGTGGCTAACGTCAAAAACACCCACTCCTGTACGTACAATTGCGTGTTCTGCATTTATTCCTTCGTAAGTTACTGGCATGTTATAGCCTGCAAACGGAACCATCTTGGCACCAAGCGCAATGTGTATATCTGATAAAGCGGTACTCTTCATATTATATTTTGTTAGTCGGCAAAAATAGCAAGAAAAAGACAATTTTTTTAGGCTAATTTAAATGGACTTTTGGCCACTTAAATGTTGGATGAATATTAAAGAAACTAACAAATTATTAGAAAATGAAAGTCAGCATTTCAAAGGTGCTGCAGTCCCGCTATCCGTTTTACTTCGTGGTAAACCGAAAAGGTTTACACTTCGTGCTCACTCCTATCTGGTTTAGTAACAAGGGTCGGTATTTCAAAAAAAACGGCAACATGTAAAATATATTAATACCAAGGCAAACGCTTTTAAATTTCTCTTATTTTCGTGTGTCGTTAAATTTTTTGGCTAAAGCCTCTTTCATATTCGATGTAACCCCATGGCTGAAGCCAAGGCCTATGAGTTTTATTAATTCCACCGGTTTTAACGCTGAATTTTTACTAAAAATATAACTGACTTAGGCCACAATATTTAAAAGCGTTCGACTGATATTAACACATCTTCCTCGTTAAAACCGAGATTAAAATAATATCTTTATAAAAGCATAAATAACTTGCTCGCTACATTTAAAATGAAGATAAATACACTTACAAAAGTATGTTGTGCACTGATTATATGGTGCTTTTTTTCATGCAATTCCAAGCTATCAACACAACCTGTAACAAATATCTCGTTAATAGGCGCAAAAATCGATATTCTCCAGCTTCCAGAGGATAAGCAATTGAATGAAGTGCTTGTGGAACTTTTCGATTCCGAAGGTAAATCCATTCGAAATGAAGGTTTAATAATCTACATCAACGGCGATTCGCTTACACTACAAAAAAGACAGGGCCTTTATTATACAGATGAGTCTAGATATTTGGAAAGAGATGTTCCTGTAAAAGATAGTTATGTAATTGAGATTCAGCTATCAGACGGTAAAAAATACCCATTAGGTACCATTAATGTGCTTAAGCAAATTGAAGAGAAAAACATTATCGTAGATAAAAAAGGTGATTTAACGAAAGACTTTGTTGTGAAGTGGAATAATATAGAACAGGTGAGTGAATTATCAGTGCGCCAAAGCATTATTTTAAGTGGCTTTCCTGCAAATGAGGAAAATATGGCATCACGCAATGAAATTATTATTCCAACTTATGGCTTCGGGATTTACACGCTAAACCATCACAATTTCTCCGATTCAGAAGGAGTTTTAGATTTGGTGGAATTAGAATTTAGGGCTTTCAAAATGGGTAAAACAAGCCCAATACTTCTCGCAGGCAGCGAAATAAAAATTCATAGCGAACTTAAAAAAGTGATCTTTTTTAAATAATTAGTTAACTTAAATTTTCGCTGTCGTAATCCAATAAAAATCAACACCATATTCATCGGATGACTGACTCCACGAAATAATACATGGCTTATTTTTAATGATTCATCATTTTAAATCCGAACCAAATCATTATAAACCTCCAGCATCCGCGTTGCGCTATCATTAATTTCATGGTCTCGCCTTACAGTTTTATGCGCATTTTCGCCAATTTCATCCCAAAGTTTGGGATTAATAATACACTGTAAAATAGACCGATAAAATTCATCGGCAGAATTGGCAATTAAAATATCATAACCATGTTTACAATTAATTCCTTCGGCAGCTGTAGGTGTAGCAATAATGCATTTTTTCATGGCCATACCTTCTATAATTTTTACTCGCATCCCCGTTCCGGAGATTAAGGGCACAATCATAATGGCTTTGGAATTCATAAAATCTACGGCATCAAAAACCTCTCCTTCAACAATCAAGTTGTCAGAATCATAATCAAAAAAGTGCTTTTGCATATTTTTACCCGCAATGTAAAACCGCAAATCTTTGTTTAGTTTTTCAATATCTGGCCAAATTTCATCCAAAAACCACTCTAAACCCTCTTGGTTTGGTCGCCAATCCATCGCACCCAAATGAAAAAGTGTAGGAAAACTAGTTTTACTTTTATCAACAATATATTTATCCAAATCTAGTGCAACCGGGAAAACAGAAATCGGAATTTCACATCCAAACATTAAAATACTCTGTCGATCGGGTTCTGAAATTGCAAATATGTGGTGAAACCGATTAATTTGATCCGTTTCATAAGCTTTTAAACGTTGGGTAAGGAAGGCTAAATATTTCCTTCTAGGAAAAAATCCTTCCGAATTTGCCAATCGTTCCCACATGGTAAATTCGATGTTATGCGCCCTATAAATTAGCTTCGCCCTACTATTTGCTTTAACTACATCCAAATAGGGCACAACAAAAAGCCCTTCAAATTGGATAACATCGAAAACATTTTCTTTTAAAATATTTTCTAAACGAGTAGCAGCTTCATCAGTATAATACCGAGAAACATTGTAAGAATCATTCGTGAAAATGTTAAAAAACGCCGACCAAACATTTACTTCAGTATCTAAATTATAGGTGTGATACTTAATCTGATTAAAAATAGGATCGTAAATGTCATCAACATCAACCCTTGCCTTCGATGGATTTAAAGAAAACAAAGTGATATCTGCACCAAATCTTAACAATCCTTTTATGGTATTGTAAACCACAATAGGATAGCCACTATTTGGCGGAAAAGGAACCTGTTTAGTTATTAATAATATCTTCAATGATGTGAAAATACGAAATTTTAACCAGTATTTGAGAAGATATCTAACTGGGGATTGCTTACGTTAAAAGTTTTTCGATGAAAAGGAGATAAACCAATTTCTATAACCGCTGTTCGATGTGCTTTTGTTGGATAACCTTTATTTTGTTGCCAATTGTAATGTGGAAAATCAACATGCAAATTTGTCATATATTCATCGCGATGCGTTTTTGCTAAAATAGAAGCTGCTGCAATATTTAAATACTTACCATCGCCTTTAACAATACAACTGTGCGGAATTTTTGGGTAGGCTCTAAACCGATTACCATCAATAACTAAATATTGAGGCAACATTTGTAGTTTTTCAATCGCCCTGTGCATGGCCAAAAAAGATGCATTTAATATATTAATTTCGTCTATTTCCTCATGATCGCAAGAGCCAACCGCCCAAGCCAAAGCTTCTTTTTCGATAATTGGCCGGAGTGATGTTCTTTGATTGTGTGTTAATTGTTTAGAATCGTTCAAGCCCTCGAAACTAAAATCATTTGGCAAAATTACCGCAGCTGCAAATACGGGGCCGGCCAAACAACCTCTCCCAGCTTCGTCACATCCTGCCTCTATAAACTCATTCTGATAACAATTTAATAACATCCTTACAAATTTACATGGTTTTGCCACCAATGTGAAATAGAAAATTAGCGTATGAAGATTTTTTAATGAAATATATCATAAAAGAGCGAGCGCTTGCAAAAGTAACTCTTGTTTTTGACCAGTTATTTTGAGCATTGGTTCTATTCTAAATTTTTCTACTACAATTATTTAACCATTCTGCCTTTCCAGTTGTACTTACCGCTATTTCCGGCAACGCCGATGTAAACAATATAAAGCACATGCAAAACGTTAAGAATGGGAATTAGAATAAGCAATTTTCGCCTATTCGCAAAACCTGTAACTCCCCATAAAAAGAAAGTTTCTAAAATCATTTTTACCAACAATTGATAAAAAGTAACGGTTAAAAAAGCAGGAATAAACAAGCCTGTGATAAAATTTGATAGGATGGATAAATTGAAAATCCATACCAGAACACCTAAAGCAATAATCCACTTGTTTTTATAACGTGTACTTTTTGATGCCCAACGTTTTCGCTGTTGAATAAATGCGCCTAAATTTTCTTTGGCGTGCGTGTACACGATGGCATCACTTTTTTTCAGAAACCCAATTTTATCAGGATATTTTAGGGCAATTTTGTGCAATAATAATTCGTCGTCGCCAGATGCTAAATCATCAATGCCCTGAAAACCGCCAACTTCATAAAAAGCATCTTTTTGATAAGCTAAATTTGCGCCATTACAGGTTGATGGCGTTTTATTTCCAATGGTTGAGGCGCCTAAGCCTATTAAATATAAAAATTCTAACGATTGCAAACGTTCAAAAAGATTTTTTTCTTCAAAGTAGAATACAGGCGACGAAATCATTTTATAATGATTATTCTGGTAGAAATTAACAACTGTAGAAATCCAATTAACGCCCATAATGCAATCTGCATCAGTTGTCAAAATTAAAGCTCCATCGCAGGCACCAATCGCTGTTTGTATCGCTTTTTTCTTATAAGAATTAATCGCTCTATCCTCATTTAGCTGAATTAATTTAATGCCGTTTGTATGATAAGAGGATACAATTTCTGCTGTTCTATCGGTAGAATGATCATCAATAAAAATAATTTCAGTCAATTCTTTCGGGTAATTTTGAGCGATTAAACAATCAATTGTTCGCCTAATAATCAACTCTTCATCTCTCGCTGCAATAATAACCGACACTTTTGTAGCGGGCTTTAGCACAGTAGTTTTAAACTCGGGCAAACGCCACCATCCTTTAATGAAGGTGAGCACCAACAAGCCATAAACAAATGTTAAAGCGACAGAAATAGAACTAATCAGATTTAGAATTTCCAAAAATATTGAGTTTAAAAACGAAATAAGAGCCTAATATAGCAGGAATAATAATATTTATAAGCCAAATACTGGCTGTGCACGCAATAACGGATACATGCTGATTGGTAACATGTTTAAACAATTCTACAGCTGTTATACTTCTTACGCCAACATCAAACAAATCTAACGATGGCAAAGCCGATTGAATTAGAAATAATAAGCAAGTCATCATTACAATATCGCCATAATGTAAACCCGGGATTAGCCACACAAACAAAATAAAATATTGAGAGGTAAACACAACGTACCGCGCAAAGCTGATCGAAATAATTTTTAAAAGTTCTTCCTTTCGATACCTCGCTAAAATTTTATAAAATCGTTTATACTTTCTCGTTAGTTTAAAGGATAAAAGAATACCGTTTAGCCATTGTATATTAAAATAAAATACAATAAAGAAGAGACAGAATGCAACAGCTAAAATTACAATGGCCGTGTACATTAAACCTTCAATAGGAATAAATTTATAAATAAAGAAACACGTTGCAATTGCCCCAAAAACATTGGTTAGAACCAACTGTGCAATATTGCCCACTGCCATTGCTACAACGCCCGTTATCCTTCTCTTTGGCGATAAGAAAAATACTCGCCCTCCATATTCGCCCAACCGATTTGGTGTAAATATTGCAAGCGTTAAGCCGCAAAAAACAGACTCTATTGCACGCCAGAAACTAATTTTTTCTACATGCCGAATTAGGCGTTTCCATTTTATAGCCTCCAATAACCAGTTAAACAGCATCATAATCAACACTAAACCGATAACTGCTAAAATCTCTAGTTTCGGTATATTATTTAAAAGGTTAGTGAAATCTTTTAAATCTGTATTGGCTATTAGTTTGTGGTAAATAAAAAGAAATGCGGCAACCACAATTACAGCTTTAATGATAATAGATAATACTTTTTTGTGTTGTACAGTCAATTGTGGCTTTTCTTTTTGCAAATATGCTTAATATTGTGTTAATGTTAGTTGAAAAAAAGGAACGAATAATTATGGGTATAGATCCCGGCACGGCTGTAATGGGATATGGCATAATTTTAGAAAAGGGAAATAAGACAGAATTGATTAGTTTAGGTGTAGTTAAAATGACCCATCTCGATGATCCTTTTTTGAAACTTCAACGCATTTTTGAAAAAACTGTAGTTTTAATCGATCAGTATAAACCAGATGTTTTGGCCATTGAAGCGCCTTTTTACGGCAAAAATATTCAGGTTTTGCTAAAGCTTGGGAGAGCGCAGGGAATCGCCATAGCTGCTGCGTTATCAAGAAACATTTCAGTTACCGAATATTCTCCGCGAAAAATTAAACAATCCATCACCGGCAACGGAAATGCAACAAAAGAGCAGGTGGCAAGTATGTTGCAAAGACTTTTAAATTTTAAAGAAACACCTGAGTTTTTAGATGCCACCGATGGTTTAGCAGTTGCGTTATGCCATTCTTTTCAGAAAATATCGACAGGAGGAAAATCTAAAACGTACTCTGGCTGGGAATCTTTTGTAAGCGATAATAAGACGAAGGTTACAGGTGCCGTGAAAGCGAAGTCTAAATGATCGTTTTAAAAAAAAATCGTCATCCGATTGATATCGGATGACGATGATTGGGTTATTGCTTATTCTGAATAAAAGGCTTCATTGCTTCAACCCTAGCAAGCTTGTTCTTCCTCATGAAATACCTAACAGCGAAGAATATTCCAAAACCTGCCAAAATTAACATCCAGAGGTTGGCTAATGCCAAAATAATTTCTTTAAAAATAGTCCATCCATTAACAATATTTAGCCATAACCTATTTGCAAAGCCTGGTTTGTAGTCATATAAATTATCGTTGCCGATAACCATCGTTTTTACGGTATTATCTTGATAAAAATTTAAGGTAATGGTGCTGAATTTTACCTTACTATCAATCATTAAATTTTCGATTTTCTTATCTACCAAATCATCTTTTATGTATAAAGAAGACTCTATGTTTGCACTTTTTTTAGAAGCAACCTTATTAATTTTATCAATCGCATCAACCCTGTTGGCCGCTTTTAGCCGATTGGACAAATACGCAATACTTTGATCATCCATTTTCATCGAAGCATGATCAACAAATACAGCCATTTTCGCAATCGTATTTGTAAAGTCATCCAATTTTTCTGAAGGGATTTTTGCCACAATTGTTCCATCAGTACGGTATGAAGTAATTTCTCTTAAAGAATCTAAAGATTGTTTGACCTTTTCAGTTTCTTGGATAGAACTTTCTATCGAAAATTCGGCGATAGCACCACCTAAACTTTTAATTGTAGCACCCAACGCTTCCTTCGTTTTCTGCACGTCTTTAACGCGGAAACGCATATCTGCAGTTTTGATTACTTTTGGCACTCCAGTAGAATCTGTCGAAATGCTATCACTTGTTTCGACGTTGCTTGTACGTGCGTATTCTTTTTTGTCAGCATTACAGCCGAACAAACCTATAATTAAGGCTAGCGCAATTATATTCTTTTTCATGATTTGTTGGTTCAAATTGTAGCAATTTATTTTTTTAACGCTCTTCAATGGCCATGAAGCTTTTACGTCATATCTAATTATATGTTGTAATTTCCCTTAATACAACAATCTAAATTAGGTAACCCAAAACATCAATTTAAGCCTCTAGTAGCGTTATTTTCTACAACTAAGTACCACTAATAATTTAAACACAACAATACCCATAAATGGGTATTTACAAAAAAAGCCTGCTATGAATAAACATAACAGGCTTTAAATTTTTATAAAAATATGTTTTAAGCGTCTAGTATTTTAAATACGCCTTTAATGCAGATGAACACGCCGATAAATAAAACAATCCAACAAACTAAAGATAAGATCCAAGAATCGAATGCAAAGCGTGCAAACACACCAACCATACAAACGATAACACCAAAAATTATCAACTTGTAAATTCCTGGATCATTAGCCGCCTTCATGCTATCAGTGTTGTGTTTCAATTCGTTTTCCATAATGAATATTATTTATTGATGTTGCAAAAGTAATACTTATTGCTGAATAATTATAAATACTTAGTAACTTTTTAATCGTTCTAATCTTTGTTTTGCTTTTTCGGTATCATTAAGTTTTTCTCCCTTATACAAAGGCTTTTCCCAATCGCCATACATAGGGTTTGGCAACACAATGTACTTCACGCCAAATAGGTTTTGCTGTTGATTTACTTGTTCGAAAGTGTTCTTTCCTTCACGATAAAAAACGTTGGTAAAATCGCTTAAATTATCACCACATAATAACAAAATATCATGTGTTTCTGCAATTTTCCGTCTTCTTGGTTCTTTATTCGATGTACCTTCAGAAACCAACAAATGCGCATCGTTGGCGTAAGGAAAGCCAAAAGCCTGTAAATTTTTTAAAGTTGCAGCATAATCTTTTTCATCGCGATTGCTCAAATAAAAAACCTCAATATTTTTTGATGCTGCAAATTTTAAAAATGCCAATGCGCCTGGTACGGTATCGGCCTTGGCTAGATTTGTCCATTCTGTCCAATCTGCCGGAATATAACTTACACCTTTTTTTATTTCGTGACCTTGAAACGCAGAGTTATCTAGCACCGTTTCATCAATATCTACAACAATGCAATTTGGTTTAGCACTTGTATCTGCCCATAAAGATTCTTTTAAAGATAAGCGCGCAAAATTATAGGCTTGAAAGCACAAAGCCCTGTACTCGCCACTGGTTTGTTGCCAAAGCACAGCATTAGTCCAATCTCTTTCAGGCTTTTGAGCAGAAGCTAAAAGCGGGAGCGCAAATGTTAAAACAAGGAGAAAATATTTTTTCATGATCTAAAATTAGAAGGCAAATATAAACCTAAAACATAATAATGGTGGATTACAATCCCAAATAAAAATCATAATTTTTTGGGATTGATTATTTATAGCATTGAAAGCGATTGTGTCATGCTTAGTTTAAACTTCGTGAATATCAATTAAGCAAGCAAAAATTCGCCAATATTTTTCATTAACAACAACCGAAAGCAAAATACATCACTTTCACGATCTACTTTTTTTATACCTTTGGACACACAAATGAAATCGATATGAAAATTACAAATCTGCTTGCAATAAGCTTGGTCTTACTATGCTTTAGTTCCTGTAAAAACAAGCTTGAACTTAAGCCCATTGAAAAAACTGACCCTTTAGAATTCGTAAAAGATTCTGTTAGTTTCATGTTTGATGGAAAAACTTATAGTGACGCAAGATTTTTTAGTGGCTACAAAGGCAGTAATCTGTTGGCTAATATAAAAGTAGACTCGATCGTCAAAACTATTTACTACTACTCAAGCGCCAAAGATTCTGTAATGTACACGCATACTTACGGTTTTGATGTAGAAGGCCCGCGTATCGATATTACATTTTTGAAAAAATTTAATTTTAACGAAATGGTTAAAGTGACCAATTGGTTGCCTAAAGACTTTAATGGCTTTTACAAACTTGGTAAGCGACACTACGCACTTGATTTTGGACGCGATAATTCAGAAAACGGCGTCGCTATTTCGATTAATAATGGCATTATCTATAAAACTTTCGGATCTGAGTCGTTTCAAAAACCTCCGTTACTCGAGCAAAATTCACAAGTACTTTCAAATTTTGAAATTATAACCTTTAAAAAATTGGGTAACGATGATTATATTTTAGAAGCCAAATTTAATGCAAAAGTTTTTGACGAAAATAAAAACAGTAAAGATATACAAAACGGATTCTTGCGTCTGCGTTTAAATTTAAAGAATCAAAAATATTAAAAGTGCATCAAGTTAATATCTACAGATATTGCCTTGATAAAACTTAATTCAAGTTAAACTTTGCGCCAATCGACAAAATATTTCGTTCTGGGTGCTCTTAATAATTTATAATAGAAGTTATATTATAAGGTCAGCGAAACCCCATTTTTTGCACATTCAAGTCAACAAAAAACCCCTCATCATTTAAGTTGAGGGGTCAAATTTTTATAAGTCTCTTTCAGGGGATTTAGAGATTTATCCGTTCAGTGCCGCTGCACCGCTTACAATCTCCGTTAACTCGGTTGTAATTGCTGCTTGGCGAGCTTGATTATAAGATAATTTCAATGCTTTTAACAGCTCTCCAGCGTTTTCTGTTGCTTTATCCATCGATGTCATACGTGCGCCGTGCTCAGATGCATGAGAATCTAATACTGCTTTGTATAACTGAATTTTAACAGACTTAGGAATTAACTGTTCTACAATTTCCTCTTGCGAAGGCTCCAAAATGTAATCTACATTCGTTGCTTTTGCATCAACCTGTTCTTCTTCTGTTTTTGGCAAAGGCAACAGTTGTTCGGTTGTTATAATTTGAACAGCTGCATTCTTAAAGCGATTGTAAACCAACTCTACTTTATCAAATTTACCTTTAATAAAACCGGCCATTATCTCGTCGGTAATTTTAGTTACATTTTCGAAAGTTAAAGCGGTATAAACTTCATTATTATTACCAATAACGTTGTAATTTCGTTTTTCGTAAAAATCCTGAGTTTTTTTACCAATGGATACAATACTAACATTGCCATTTTTAAACTGCTCCGAATATTTATCGGAGATTAAGTTATTGGCTGCTTTAATTACGTTCATGTTAAAAGCACCAGCCAACCCACGGTTAGATGATACCGTAACAATTAAAACCTTATTGGGTACACGCTCTTGAATAAAAGGCGATGAAGAGCCTTCTAAACTTGCCGATAGATTACCTAAAATCTCTTTAAGTTTAGTTGCATAAGGACGTAAAGCGATAATTGCATTTGTGGCACGTTTCAACTTCGCCGCCGAAACCATTTTCATAGCTTTGGTAATTTGCTGTGTTGATTGTACCGATGCAATTCGGTTTCTTACTTCTTTTAAATTAGCCATTCTTTTTTTAGATGTGAGATGTGAGATGTGAGATATTAGACAAAATGCCTTATCTCAAATCTCAAATCTATTTTCTCAATGTTAAATTTAAACTATGAGGCGTTTGAAAACCTTCTCATATCTCAAATCTAATATCTCATATCTCAATTAGTATTTACTTGAAATCTCTTTTGCAACTGTATCTAAAACACCAGTAATGGTATCGTCAAACTTACCAGCTTTTAAGGCAGCTAATGTTTCTGGATGACGCATTTCCAACTGTGTTAAATATTCAGTTTCAAATTCTTTTACCTTATCAACTGGTACGCTACGCATTAAGTTTTTGGTACCTGCATAAACAATAGCAACTTGTTTCTCTACTGTAAAAGGCGTAAATTGTGCTTGCTTTAGCATTTGTACGTTACGTGCACCTTTATCTAAAACCGATTTTGTTGCAGCATCTAAATCAGATCCGAATTTAGAGAAAGCCTCTAACTCACGGTATTGTGCCTGATCTAACTTTAAAGTACCAGCTACTTTCTTCATCGATTTAATTTGTGCATTACCACCCACACGCGATACCGAAATACCTACGTTAATAGCCGGACGAATACCTGCGTTAAATAAATTCGATTCTAAGAAAATCTGACCATCAGTAATCGAAATTACGTTAGTTGGAATATAAGCAGAAACGTCACCAGCTTGAGTTTCAATGATAGGTAAAGCTGTTAATGAACCACCACCTTTAACAATATGACGAATAGATTCCGGCAAATCGTTCATTGCCTGCGCAATTTCATCGTTCGAGTTAATTTTCGCAGCTCTTTCTAACAAACGACTGTGTAAGTAGAAAACATCACCTGGATAAGCCTCACGACCTGGTGGACGACGAAGTAACAATGATACCTCACGGTAAGCAACTGCTTGTTTAGATAAATCATCATAAACAATTAAAGCTGGCCTACCTGTATCGCGGAAAAATTCGCCAATTGCAGCACCTGCAAACGGAGCGTAAAACTGCATTGGAGCAGGATCAGCAGCCGAAGCAGCAACAACAACTGTATATGGTAAAGCGCCATTTTCTTCTAGCGTACGTACAATGTTGGCAACGGTAGAATTTTTCTGACCAATTGCAACATAAATACAGAACACAGGCTGGCCTGCTTCATAAAATTCTTTTTGGTTAATAATGGTATCAATACAAACTGCAGTTTTACCAATCTGACGATCGCCAATAACCAACTCACGTTGACCACGACCAATTGGAATCATTGCATCAATTGCTTTAATACCCGTTTGCAACGGCTCATTTACAGGCTGACGATAAATTACACCTGGCGCTTTACGCTCCAAAGGCATTTCGTAAGTTTCGCCCAAAATTGGTCCTTTACCGTCTAAAGGCACGCCTAAAGTATTAACTACGCGACCAAGCATACCTTCACCAACTTTAATAGAGGCAATTTTTTTGGTACGTTTAATCGTATCTCCTTCTTTAATCTCGTCTGATGCACCTAAAAGTACCACACCAACGTTATCTTCTTCAAGGTTTAATACAATGCCTTGTAGGCCGTTCGCAAATTCAACCAATTCTCCCGATTGAACTTTAGTTAAACCGTAAACACGGGCAATACCGTCGCCCACTTGCAATACGGTACCAACTTCTTCCAGTTCGGTTTCTGATTTGAAGCCCGCCAATTGCTGTCTGATAATTGCCGATACTTCGTCTGGTCTTACCTCTACCATAATTTTAATTTATATCTTTTTGTAAATGTAAATCTTGTAATTCTTTTGTTCTTGCAGTCCCGCTATTCGTTTCAATCTTTTTAACCCCTAAATCCCCTAAAGGGAATTTGGTTTAAAAAGGATTTACACTACTATCGGGTTTATATTATTAAGCTAGTAGTCATTTAGTTCATTCAGTACCGTACAAGTCTAAAAAACCCAGACTTGATACTTGATACTCGATACTTGATACTTGACACTCAAATCTCAATACTCAAATCTCGCTACTACCTATGCAAATTCTTTTTTAAGTTTACTCAATCCGCTGGCAATACTCGCATCAAATTGTTTATCGCCAACCTTTAAAATAAAACCACCTATAAGTTTCTCATCAACTTTTTCGTTTACGATAACTTCGTTGGCTCCCAATTCTTTCTTTACAATTCCAACAATTTCAGCCTTCGCTGCATCGGTTAATGCCGTTGCAGAAATTACATCAGCAGTAACAATGCCCTTTATTACATTATATTGCTGTATAAACTGCTTTGAAGTTGCAAAAAGGATTGATGATCTACCTTTGCTAACCACAATTTTAAAAAAAGCTAATGTTAACTTACTTACTTTATCGCTAAAAATTCCATTTAAAATGCCAATTTTTTTATCTAAAGGCACGATTGGATTTTTCAATATCGCTTCCAATTCTGGCGTATCATCAACAACCTTGTTAAACAATACCATATCATTGTAAGATGATGATAAGGCATTATTCTCAACGGATAAATCAATTAATGATTTTGCGTATCTGCTCGCAACTTTAATTTCTGACATATTTTTAGGTGTGAGATATGAGATGTGAGATGTGAGATAGGAGAGCCAGTCTCATATCTAAAATCTAATGTCTCAAATCTATTTTCTCAAAACTTAGTTTAATTCAACGTCTTTTAACAAATTAGCAACCAATGCTTGTTGTTTAGTTTTATCGTCTAATTGAGTACGTAAAACACGTTCAGCAATTTCTAGCGATAAAGAAGAAACTTGGTCTTTAACTTCTGCCAAAGCAACTTTCTTTTGGTTTTCGATTTCGATTTTAGCTTTCTCAATCAATTTAGCACCTTCCACCTGAGCTTGTTTTTTAGCTTCGTTTAAAATACCATCTTTTAAGGTTTTAGCTTCCTTCAAAATTTCATCACGCTCAGCACGGGCTTGTTGCATCAAATCTTGGTTTTGAGCCGTTAACTCAGTCATACGGATTTTAGCCAACTCAGCTTTATTAAGTGCTTCATCAATGCTTTGCTCACGTTCGTGTATTGCACCTAAAATAGGTTTCCATGCAAACTTTCTAAGTAATATTAATAAGCAGATGAACGATATTCCAGTCCAAAAAACTAATCCAATACTTGGGGTTACTAATTCCATTTTATCTAATTTTTAAAATAATCTTTGTTATTAAGGCTGGGTAAATAACCAATCGTTAAATACCCTGCCTAAATTTTTCAGTAATTACTAGCCGTTTAAGCCTAATAATGCAACTACTACACCGAATAAAGCAACACCCTCAATAAGGGCAGCTGCGATAATCATTGCAGTCTGAATTTTTGATGCAGCTTCTGGCTGACGAGCAATACCTTCCATTGCTTTACCACCAACTTGACCGATACCGATACCTGCACCGATTACTGCTAAACCGGCACCTATTGCCGCGATTGAACCTACCATAACTAATTTAATTTATATTAATTGTAAAAAATAGTTTAATGTTAATGATGTTCTTCTACTGCCATACCTATAAATAAGGCAGTAAGTAATGTAAAAATGAAAGCCTGTAAAAATGCAACCAATAATTCTAGCACATCCATAAAAATTACGAACGCAACTGAAACTGGTGCAATTGCCAAAGTTTCGAAGATAAAGATAAGCGATATTAAACTTAATACGATAATGTGTCCTGCGGTCATGTTCGCAAATAAACGAACCATTAAAGCAAACGGCTTAGATATTACACCTACAATTTCTACCACAACCATTAAAGGCCATAACCAAAATGGTACATTAGGCAAGAAAATGTGTTTCCAATAATATTTATTTCCATTTAAGTTAACAATTATTAGCGTACCAAAAGCCATAACAAATGTTAATGCAATGTTACCGGTTACGTTTGCACCACCTGGAAAAATTGGCACTAAACCTAAAAGATTATTAAATAAAATGAAGAAGAAAACCGTTAATAAATAAGGCATAAACTTTGCATATTTATGTCCGATGTTTGGCTTAGCAACATCATCTCTAATAAAAAGAATAACAGGTTCAAAAAACGATTGCAATCCTTTAGGAGATTTACCAACACGCTTTTTATATGAATTTGCGATAGAAATAAATACCAATAGAATAACGAAGATTGCAATAAACATTGCGGCTACGTTTTTAGTGATCGAAAAATCTAAAACAGATGCAGTTTCGTCAACTTGTCCGTTAGCACCAACAACTTTAACTTTATCGTGCACTAAACGGTAAGTATTATGTGCACCTACATAATCTTCTTCTCCATGATGAAAATGAGCCGAAGAGAAAAACTCTATTCCGCCAGCAGTATATAAAATTACAGGGAGAGGCATTGAAGTATGACCCCAAAAATGCCACATGTGAGAATCGGCAATATGCTCCATAATCACTTTTGTAGGCTCAAATTTTTCTTTTCCATGTTCTGCAACGCCATGCTCGCCAGAAACTGCTTGTGCTGATTTAGCTACAACACTATCTACAGGGACAGTAGCACTATCAGATTGAGCAAAAGCATCAACTTTGACAGACAAAAACGCTATTAAAAGCGTAAATGCAACAATTACTTTCTTAACTTTAGATACTAAAACTCGGTTACAATCCATTTATTGGCAGATTTTTACTTTAAATTTTGGTGGCGCAAGTTACGTAACAAACAGTAAATTTCAAAGGCAGAAAACAATAAATATGTAGAAAAAAAATTCAAAATAAATATTAAGCCTATTCCCTTTACTTTTATACTGTAAATCAGCACAAAAGCCATACAAAAAATCATTTTTATGGCAATCGACGCCATAATTGCCATTACACCAATTTCTGGATCTTTTTTCACACCAATATCAACTAAAATATATGCGATATAAGTGATGCCCGCTAAAAACCCAAACATCAACCAGAAATTTGGAATAAACAATTGCTTATCAGGAAAAATAACGGTTAATAACGAAACAAGGCCTATTAATATGCCTACAAAAATTAAGTAGATGCTGGTAAATTTATTTAGTGGCAATGGACTAATTTATTACAAAATTAAAAATTTTGGCAAAGATAGGGTTTTTAGCATCAACTAAAAAAATAGAATTGAGGTGTAATTCTTTCCCAATATGTAACAATAAAAACAATTAAAATTTACTTAGTAACCTGTTTAATAGCTTGGTATAATGCAATTGCAACGCCTGCAAGTGCGAATAATGCCGTTATTATATTTGTTTTACTTTGTCTATGTTCATCTATTTTATAACCTATAAAAGTTAATAAACCTATTGTAGCAAACATTTGAAAACCCATAGCCGAGTATTTTATTGCGTTATTAATTTTTTTCGGCTCCTCGTTTGGTTTTTGATTTTCCATTTTAAATACAATATTTAATTAACTTTGAATAAATTAACATTTTGTTGGCGATTAAAATAACTTTGCATACATTTTGTTATTGTATATTTTACTAAAGCGATTCTTATACTTGAAAAACTATATTCAGCCAAACTTAAATCCCCTTCTTTTTTGCATTAGCATACTGCTTTTATATGGCTGTATTACGCCTAAAGATACTGCTGTGAGTCGTAAGATGCAAAATTTAACTGCAAGATATAATTATATCTACAACTCAAAGGTTTTGTTGTCGGAGTATAATGAAGATCTTGCACAAACCATTCAGGATGATTATGAAAAGATTTTACCTGTATATTTCGATCCCGCACCTCAAATTGATTTAGTGTTAACTGCTGGTACTGCAAATAAACAGTTAGACGAAATAATTACCAAAGGCCAAACCGTTATTAACGATAAGAGTTTTAGCAATTATATTGATGATGCTTATATGCTCATCGGGAAAGCAAACTATTTAAAAGGTAATTACTTTACCGCCTCTGAGTATTTTGATTACGTGGCTAAAACATATAAAAGCGATGCTAAAACATTTATAATGGCCATGAACTGGAAAGCGAAGAGCCAAATGGAATTAAACCATTTAGCTTATGCAGATAAGGTTTTAGACACAATGCTGCGTGCTTTGAGTGTTTACAAAAAGAATTTACCCGAGCCATTGGCCACAACCGCGCAGATGCGAATTTATCAAAGCCGGAATATTGATGCCATTAATTTACTAACACCAGCCATTAGAACGGCCGATAATAAACAGCTGCGTATTAGGTGGCAGTATGTATTAGCGCAACTGCAAGAAAAAGAAAACGACCCACAAAATGCATTTATTACCTACACTAAAGTAGAAAATAGCAATGCGCCATTCGAAATGTATTTCCATGCAAATTTAAGGCGCATAAAATTAAAAGCTTTGATTAGTGGCTATAAAGTAAATGAAGATAAAGAGTTATTATCGCTAATTAAAGATGATAAAAATTTAGATTATATCGATCAAATCTACTATCAGATTGGCGAATTGTTTTCGACCGAAGGAAACTACAAGAAAGCCGAAGAAAATTATTTAAAGTCGGCGAAGGCGAGTACAAAAAATCAAAATCAAAAAGCGCTATCTTTTTTAAAAATTGCCGATTTGAATTTTAAACAATTTAGCAATTACATTAAAGCTAAAGCATATTACGATAGCACGATGACGGTTTTACCGAAAACTCATCCCGATTACGCTGCCATTGCTAAAAAAGCAAATAATCTCCAATATTTAACCGATAGATATGAGGTAATTAGTCGCGAGGATACTTTACAAATGATTGCTAAACTACCAGCTTGGCAACGAGAAGCTAGAATTAAGTTACTGCTTAAAAAGCCATTGATTGGTGTACCAACTACTACAATTAAGGAAAATCAATCGCTACCAACAAGTATATTTCAAAATGACGACAATACACTAATTAACCTTACAGTTGGAAATGGAAGTAAATTTTATTTTAACAATACAGCTGCCGTAAGCAACGGATTGGCTGATTTTAAAAAACGTTGGGGCAATCGCCCTTTAGAAGACAATTGGCGCCAAAGCCAACGCTCATCTATGCAAGAAAGTAGCGAAATTTTAAGTGGTGGCGATGTTGCAAGTGTGATTAAACCAATTAAAACGATTGATTCTGCGGGTAAACAAAATCAAACTGCACTCGAAAAGGATTATCTTGCAAAATTGCCGATTGACAGTGCAATGTTAGCAAAATCCAATCAAAGTATAATTGATGCCTATTTCGAAATTGCTACCTTTTATCAACAAGAACTTAATGATAAAAATGAAGCCAATAAAGTTTATTTAGAACTGTTAAATCGTTACCCAGAAAATAATCAGCTTGCGGCTATTTATTACAGTTTATATCTGAATAATAATGGTGTCGATCAATACAAATCGAACGAATACAAGCAATTGGTATTAACAAAATTCCCAAATTCTGATTTCGCTAAAACTATTTTAGATCCAAGTTATTCCATCAAAAAAAATAACCTTGAAGATGCGGTAAACGAGAACTACAATCAGGTTTTTAACAATTACGCTAAAAAGGATTATCAAGAAGTAATTAAGCAAACTGTTAGCAGTTTAACGGATTTTCCATCCAATGACCTTGCACCTCAGTACGCCTATTTAAAGGCAATTGCGGTTGGCCGAACAGCGAAAGTTGATGCGTTGCTTACTGAATTTAATGCGATTGTAAAAACCTATCCTGAGGATAAAATAATTACACCACTTGTTGAAGATCACTTAAAATATATAGCAGCCAACCTTGCTGAGTTTAAGCAAAGAAAATTAGCTTTGATAGATTTCGATAGCGCTGAACCGAGGTTTGTAAACCAGCCTAAGCCGCAGGCTAAAAAACCTTTAGAAGTAGCTAAACCAGCCGATTCGACTAAAATTGCTGTAAAAGTTGATGTAAAGGATTTAATTACAGAAAACGCCGGTGTAAAAACAGATGGCGTGTTTAATAACGCAACATCAGACACGTATTATTATGTAATTGATGTTAATGACGCTTCGCTTACGTTAACATCATCGAGATTTGGTTTAGGACAATTTAACAGAGGCAATTATCCAGATAACGATTTGGTGCATAAATTAATTGAGTTTGATAATGACCAGCTTATTTACGTAACAAGCTTTGTTGATTTGGATGATGCGAAACTTTACGAATCGAGCATTAAAGATCAGTTATCAAAAATAATGAAAGTGCCAGCTAGCAATTATCGCACTTTTATTATCAGTAAAAATAATTTCGAAAAATTAACCGATAGAAAGCGTATTAATCAATATTTAGAGTTTTTTAAAATCGGTTATTAGTGCGCTAATTTTTCTCAAGCCTATTAAAATTAAGCTAATTATTTTACAATAAAATAGATTTGGCTATTAAAATAATATCATGAAAACACAACTTTTGCCCAACGATATAAAGAGATACAACTTTCTAATTTGGAAAATTGTAGTTGGTGGAATTGCACTTTTCGCAATTTTCATCTCTTTATTAGGTTTAGGTATATTCGGTCCGCTGCCATCTTTTAGAGATATTGAGCACCCTAAAAGCAATCAAGCATCAGAAATTATTGCCGAAGATGGTCGTCCATTAGGAACCTATTTCGTTCAGAATCGATCCAATGTTACGTATAAAGAAATTTCACCCAATGTAATTAATGGTTTAATCGCCACCGAAGACGTTCGCTTTAAAGAACACTCGGGCATCGATTTTAAAAGAACTTTTACCATTATATTTTACAATTTAATTGGCAAAAAGCAAGGTGCAAGTACCATTACGCAACAGTTGGCAAAGAATTTATTTCCAAGAGAATCTAATCTAAACTTCTTCACGCTAGTGCTAACAAAGTTTAAAGAATGGATTGTTGCCGTTAAACTAGAGCGTAATTATACCAAAGAAGAAATTATAACCATGTACCTCAACACGGTTGATTTTGGAAATCAGGCGTATGGCATAAAAGCCGCCGCACGCGTTTATTTTAACACCACGCCCGATAAATTGACCCTTACCGAAGCATCTACTTTAGTTGGTATGCAGAAAGGAATAACAATGTACTCGCCAACCCGGCACCCCGAACGATCTAAAACCCGTAGAAATACGGTAATGGCGATGATGGTAAAATCGCAAATGATTACCGAACCCGAATTTAACGTAGAAAAAGAAAAGCCGTTAGATTTACGCTTTAATGCAGCTACTGTAAATGATGGTGTTGCACCTTATTTTCGATCGGTACTTAAAAACGATATTAAAAGTATTTTTCAAGAACAGGCTATTTTAAAGCCAGATGGCACATCGTATGATTTGGATAGAGACGGTTTGAAAATTTATACAACGATTAATTACGACATGCAGGTTTATGCCGAAGAAGCACAAAAAGAGTACATGAAAGTGCTACAGGCTGAATTTATAAAAAGTTGGAGAGGTAAAAATCCGTTTAAAGACAAAGAATTGCAGATTGAACAGGGCATAAAACGATCCGACCGTTATAAAGAGCTTCAGTCTGCCGGAAAATCAGACGCAGAAATTAAGAAAGATTTTAATACACCTACCGAATTAACCATTTTTACTTGGAAAGGTAACTTAGATACCTTGATGAAACCCATCGACTCGGTTAGGTATTATAAAATGCTTCTTCGCAATGCGATGATGACCATGGATCCGCAAAACGGATATGTAAAAGCGTGGGTTGGTGGTATAAATTTTGAACATTTTAAGTACGATCAAGTTAAAATGGGTACGCGCCAAGTAGGTTCTACTGCCAAACCGTTTACGTATGCAGTTGCTATAGAAAATGGTTATTCGCCTTGTTATACTGTGCCTAACGTACCGGTAACGATAGAAGGTTATGGCGATCCTTACACGCCGAGATCATCGGGTACTATACCAGGAAGCTTAACTTTACAAAAGGCCTTAGCTTATTCGCAAAATTACATTGCGGCTTTTTTAATGAAACAGGTTGGCCCAGTTAAAGTTGCAAATTTAGCCACAAAAATGGGCATCCCAAATGTGCCCGCATACCCTTCTATTTGTTTAGGTTCTTTTGATTCATCTATTTTTAATATGGTAGGCGCTTATGGTGCTTTTGCCAATAAAGGTTACTACACGCAGCCCATTTATTTGTTAAGGATTGAGGATAGAAATGGCGTGGTATTATTTCAGCAAAAAGCGATACCGAAACCTGTAATGAGCGAAGAAGTAGCCTACATTATGACGAGGATGTTGCGAGGTGTAATTACAAATGGAACAGGCTCTCGTTTAAACTACAAATACAAAGTAAACGCACCAATTGGCGGAAAAACGGGTACAACACAAAATAATTCTGATGGATGGTTTATGGCGATTACACCACAGTTGGTTACTGGTATTTGGACCGGTTGCGAGGATCGTGCTTTCCACTTTATAAGTACTGGGCAAGGTGAAGGTGCAAATACTGCGCTCCCGATTTTTGCCGGGTTTATAAAACGTGTTTACGCTAACCCAAGTTTAAAAATAGAGAAAAAAGATTTCGACGCGCCAAAAAATGGAACATCTATTGTTTTTGATTGTAACCAATATCAGAAACAAGAAGAAGGCACTACAGAGCTTGATGAGAAGTTGGGGTTTTAGGCTTAAAATTGCGGTTATGAACTGACCATCTTAATAAATTCGTTGTATATTTTTTTGGACGATGTATAAATGGTTGGTGATAACACCAACCATAAGTGAAGTGAATAGTTGATTTGGTGACAACACCAACCATAAGTGAAACGGGTACAACACAGAACAACTCCGACGGTTGGTTTATGGCGATTACACCGCAGTTGGTTACCGGTATTTGGACGGGTTGCGAGGATCGTGCTTTCCACTTTATAAGTACTGGGCAAGGTGAAGGTGCAAATACGGCGTTACCAATTTTTGCCGGATTTATAAAACGTGTTTATGCCAATCCAAGTTTAAAAATAGAGAAAAAAGATTTCGACGCGCCAAAAAATGGAACATCTATTGTTTTTGATTGTAACCAATACCAAAAACAAGAAGAAGGCACTACAGAGCTTGATGAGAAGTTGGGGTTTTAGGCTTAAAATTGCGGTTATGAACTGACCATCTTAATAAAATTCGTCATATATTTTTGGGCGATGAATGAATGGTTGGTGACAACACCAACCATAAGTGAAATAGTTGATTATAAGATTAGCCAAACGCATTTTTCAAAAAAACGCTCACTTTTAATTAGCAATAAAACCACTATTTCTTATACCGGCTTTATATCCCGCTTTTTTATATTAAAGAAGTTACGATTAAAATTATACCTATAAGTATAAGCCCCACATATACATATTTAAAAAACGAATTGTTCTTTAATTGATGATTTAAATACCTTCCTAAAAAAACTGCTGGAATAACTGTTGTCAAGGAAATAATAAAATAGATATTTACTTCGGTAGTAATGAGTCCTTTGGCGTAATAGCCGATTACACTTATAAAGCTTACAGGCAAAAAATAAGCTTGTAAAGTCGCTCTAAAATGCTTTGCACTCCATTGTTTTAAATTTCCGTAAACCACTAATGGCGGACCGTTCAATCCATAAGCGCCACCAAATACTCCAGACAAAAAACCACATGCAAAAAGCCACCACTTATTATCTTCTTTAAGTATTTTGCTATTTTTACTAAGAAGCGAATAAAGAGAGTAAAGAATAATAAGTGCTCCAAGGCCCATCTTAATTATAATTTCATTTCCATAAGTTAAAATTAAAATTCCTATTGGTATGCCAGGAATTGCATAGATGATCAGCCATTTAGCACTCTCAAAATGAATTTCCTTATGGTCTTGTATAACGATAACCAAAGCAATGATAATAGACATCATAACTGATAATGGCACAGCAATCTCTATTGGCAAAAAAAGCAGAAATAACGGCACTGCTACCAATGACTCGCCAAAACCGAGTGTTGACCGTATCAATGATGCAATAAAACTAATAATGAGAATAAATGCAATTGTAGATGTCAATTTTGTTTATCGCTAAAGTTGAAAATAGTTATTCTCATAATTTGGCCTTCGTTGATGTTTTATGAGCTGCCAAA
Organism: Pedobacter changchengzhani; assembly: GCF_004354365.1. GTDB lineage: Bacteria > Bacteroidota > Bacteroidia > Sphingobacteriales > Sphingobacteriaceae > Pedobacter > Pedobacter changchengzhani. The sequence continues at coordinate 404,966 of NZ_SJCY01000001.1, read as the reverse complement.
GATGTACTGCAAAGCAGAATTTTCTATATACATGATTGGCATGTACTCCATTGATACAGATTTCACCAACAGCTACTAAACAAACTTATTCTATGCTGTAGTAGGGTTAACTTGTATTTGCCCGCCAATGGATTTTAGCACTTTCATTATTGTTGCAAATTGAGGTTTTGCACCGTAAGATAGCGCCTTGTAAAGACTCGGCCTGCTCAATCCGGTTTCCTCGGCAATCTTTGTCATGCCGATGGCTTTTGCGATATGTCCAATGGCATTAATCACATCTTTATCGTCTCCTTCTTCCAACACGGTGTTTAAATATTCGGCAATCATTTCTTGATTATCTAAATAATCTGCTATTTCAAATTTCGATGTTTCCATGTTCTAATTATTTAATTTTTTCCAAATTTCTTTAGATTTCTTAATGTCCGTTTCTTGATTCGACTTGTCTCCACCAAGTAGAAGGATTATAATTTTTCCATCTTTTTCTTTAAAGTAAACCCGATATCCTTTCGAAAAATCTATTCGCATTTCTCGAATTCCATCTCCAACGGGTTTACAATCGCCAAAATGCTCATCATTTTCTAACTTCTGTATGCTAAATAGAATTTTTGCTTTGGCTTTCAGGTCATTTAACTTTCTCAACCATTTGTCAAATTCAATTGTTTTCTCAATAAAGAAAATAAAACTGTATCCACTTGGATACAAAAATACGTTATTTATCGGTAAAATCGTCCAAAATTATTCTTATCACTAAGCGATAATTTGACCACCTACAAAACTTGCTAGGTTTCATTAGGACACTATGCGCATATTCTCCAATTATCTCCTACTTTTGTAAATCATGAGTAATTTCGACCATAAAACAGCATTAACCGCAATTCCCCACAAACCCGGCGTGTACCAATATTGGGATGCCGATGGAAAGTTGATGTACATTGGCAAAGCAAAAGATTTGCGTAATCGTGTTGGCTCTTACTTTAACGGCGATAAAAGCCAGTTTAATGGTAAAACCAGGGTTTTAGTTTCGAAAATTCGCAAGATAACTTTTACCATTGTAGATACAGAGATTGATGCATGGTTGCTGGAGAATAGCTTAATCAAAAAGCATCAACCCAAATTTAACATCAATTTAAAAGACGATAAAACTTATCCTTGGATTATTGTTAAGAATGAACATTTCCCACGAATTTATTGGACAAGAAAAGTGATAAAAGATGGCTCTACTTATTTTGGTCCGTATGGATCGATTGGGATGATGCACACCATTCTAGATTTGATAAAAGAAACCTACACTTTGCGTACTTGCAGTTTGCCTCTTAATCAAAAAAATATTGACGAGGGGAAATTCAAGGTTTGTTTAGAATATCAGATTGGCAACTGCAAAGGACCATGTCAAAATTATCAAACGGAAGTTGACTATGATAACAACATTGCCGAAATAAAAGAGATTTTAGGCGGGAAAATTGGCAATGTTATACGCGAGGTAAAAACAGTTATTAAAACCGCTTCTGAAGAGTTAAATTTCGAATTGGCACATCAATATGCTCGTAGATTAGAGGTGCTAGAGAAATATCAAAGTAAATCGACTGTTGTAAATAGCGCCATCACCAATGTTGATGTAGTAAGTATTGCTTCTGATGAGCGTTACGCTTTTATAAATTACTTAAAGGTAATGAATGGCACGATTATCCAAACGCAAACCCTAGAAGTTAAAAAGCAATTGGATGAGAGTGATGAAGAAATCATTACCCTTGCCATGTTGGATTTTAGAACCAAGTTTAACAGTACATCAAAGGAAATTATTGTTCCCTTTATGCTTTCGCTACAGGATGAAAGCTTAAAATTTACCGTTCCAAAATTGGGCGAAAAGAAAAAGCTATTAGAACTTTCGCAAAAAAATGTGTTATTCTTTAAAAAGGATAAATTAAATCAATATGAAAAATTAAATCCTGATTTACGCACCGATAGAATTTTAACAACGATGCAAAAGGATTTAATGTTAACGCAATTACCTACGCACATTGAGTGTTTTGATAATTCGAACTTTCAAGGTAAATACCCAGTATCGGCAATTGTGGTTTTTAGAGATGCCAAACCATCCAAAAAAGATTACCGCCATTTTAATGTTAAAACGGTTGAAGGCCCGAATGATTTTGCCACAATGGAAGAGGCTGTTTTCCGTAGATATAAGCGCATGCTCGAAGAAGATCAGCCATTGCCTCAATTAATCATTATCGACGGCGGTAAAGGTCAATTATCATCAGCAGTAAAGAGCTTAAAGTTATTGGGTATAGAAAACCGAGTGACTATAATTGGCATTGCTAAAAGGTTAGAAGAATTATTCTATCCTGGCGATTCTTATCCATTATATTTAGATAAAAAATCGGAAACGCTAAAAATTATTCAGCAATTGCGAGATGAGGCGCACAGATTTGGCATCACTTTTCACCGGAAAAAACGTGACCAAGGAACACTGAAAACCGAATTAGAACAAATTGATGGCATTGGCAAAACAACTGCCGATAAGTTGCTTACCCATTTTAAATCAGTCAAGAAAATTAAGGAAGTTACTGAAAAAGAACTTGCAGAGGTATTGAATAAAAAGCAGGTGCAGACGCTAAGAGCGTATTTTACCCCCCAGCCCCTGCCTGTCAGGCAAGCAGGCCCTGAAGGGGGAGCGTAACAGCGAGCGTAAATATTAGGCGGTAAAACAAAGTAGTTTAAAGAAAAATCTTAAATTATTTGTCAAGTCTTAGCATAAAACAAAAAGGAGCAAATTTTAATTTGCTCCTTTTTTATATGGCGTTTAAAAGCCCCCTTTGGGCCTGCCTGCCGGACAGGCAGAGGTTCGGGATTTTAATACTCCCAAAGTCCTTGTTCGTAATCTAAAACAGATTTTTTGATTCTTTCTGATTCGTATAACCTGTCTCTTGGATCTGTAATAATATCTCTAATTTTATCATCACCAGGATTTGACTCCTTAACAATATAGCTACTAAACAACCTACGGATAAAAAAGTCATCAAGGCTTAATGATGATGCATCATTATTGGTGTTTATTAAACGTTTTCTAGCGAATAATTCACGTGCTTCAGGATAGTAAATCCAAAAAACAGGTTGCCATTGCTTAGAAGATTCTACAAATTTCATTGGCGCAATACCAACAATACGCGGTTCAAATATTGATCGTTTAACATCAAAAATCCAATCTTCTTTTATTCTGTACTTCAAAAATAATAGCGGATTAAAATCATTAGTTACCGTAGTTACGGTACCTGTTTTATTATTAGAAACCTCAGCCGTTCCTAAAGCAGCCCTTGCAGCCGAATCAGCAGTCAACGGATTAGTAAAAGCATCATCATCATTATTTAATGAATCAAACGGTGCATAAGCTGTTAATTCTTCGGCCTTAACCGCATTAACAATTACATCTATTAACCTGCCTTTCGGAGATTTAAGGATAGAATTTACAGTATCTCTTAAATCAATTTCTCTCCAAATTCTTTTTGCGTAAAAAACATCTTCCTCTCGCACATCTGCTAACGGAACCATCACAGTGCTATCAATATCCTTACGCGCATAAAAACCATCCTTCGGCGGTACTTTAAGCTTTTTCTTAACTACTACTTTGGTCGCTTTTACAGTATCCACCGTACTAACAGGCTGACTTGCTGCTGCTTTTTTAGCTGGGGCAAGCTTCTTTCTATTTTGAGCGTTGGCCGCACCTACAACTAAAATTAAGACGATTATGCTTAAAATCCTTTTCATGACTATTTATTTTATAAGGAATGTTATTGAAGGTAAGATTCTTTGACGGCCATCAGGGCCTTGAGAAACTATATCTTCGAAAAATACCCTCGAACCTGGAGTAATTGTATTTATCGCATTTTTAACGCTACCTGCAAAACTACCACCACTACCAGAAATGGTAATTGCATCAGATCGTGGTTTTACAACTGTAAACTTATAACGCAGAATTCTAAATTTAACATCAAATGGAAAATCATCCAAATCTGCCTCAATTTCGCTTTCGCTTTTTAATTGTACAGAAGCGATATCTCCACCAGAACGGCCGCCAACTTTCGCTATTGGAGCCGGAATAGCTTTTACTCTAAATTTCTGACTACCTAAACTTATTGTTTTACCCGCATTACTAGCGCTCACGCTGATAGTAACTTCGCTACCTACTTGTGAGCCAGCAGCCGTTACATTATATTTACCTGCACCTGCTTTACTCATTGAAGCGCCAGAAGCATTGGCATTAACACTTTCTAATGGAAAACCTGCCGCGGATACCGAAAACGGATTTGGGATACCTGCATAAATAACGTTCATTTTATCTGATGAAACATTAGCCGAAGGTTTTGCTACTTGGTAAGTTTGTTCTGGTGTTTTGTACTCTTTAATCTGTCCATCGGTTTGACGAACGCGAACAGTACCTACCCATTTAAACACACCTACGCTCCCCGTTCCACCTGTATATGTACCTTTACCATCTTTAACAGCTAATTTTCCACCACCAACAGAAATATCTGGAGATGATCTCGAATCACTAGCTGTCAAAAATACTTCAGCAGTGTAAGGTTGACCCTGAATAACATAAGATGTAGGTGCAACAGCAACGGCTGCAAACTTATCTATGTTTACTACGGCCTTATCCATATTTCCGAATAACTTTTTAACCACCTCAGCTTCTGCATTTTTCACATCTGCCTGAATTTTAGTTAAGTTAGTCATTGCTGCAGTTAAAGGCGTTCCCTCTCCAAAATTCACCTCTTTCCAATCTCCTTTACCTTTTTTCGGATCCTTTGCTTCTAAAGTAAACGATACCCCTGCTTGATCATTTTTATCTAACAAGCTGATTAATTTTTCTCTTGTTTGATTAATCTTGGCTTTTAGTTTTTCACCTTCACCTTGGTTAATCATAATGCCTTGAGCGATATCCATATTCTCTCGGCGCTTTAAATCGCCAGTTTTTTCATCAATACCATCTCCAGCCTCTGTGAATTGCTTCTTAATGTTCTCGATATAACTACTTAAATCATCCGCAGCAGCTTTTGCCTGTTTTGCCTTATCAAAAATAGGTTGCGCACGTGCTGGATCTTCTTTCAATTTAGAATTCTCGAATGAAGAAAAAAGTTGATCGATGCTTACATTTACATTATCTCTAGATGTTGCTAAACTATCGTTAATATTTTTGAATGCATTTAATATTGTATCTGATACGTTTAAGGCAAGCATAGCCAACAATACCAAATACATGATATTGATCATCCGCTGCCTTGTTGTTTCTTTTCCGCCTGCCATAGTTTATGAAGCTTTTGTTTAAAAATTAAAAACTAGATAAATTATACACGTGGGCCATTCATAGCCGATAACATATTACCGTAAATTGCGTTAAGCGATGAAAGGTTTTTAGCCAATTTATTCACTTCATCTTTAAACTGCTTAGAATCTTCCATAGATTCGTTAAAGTTTTGCATCGTAAGCGATAAGTTTGCGTAGAACTTATTCATCGATTTTAAATGTGCGCTAGAATCTTGCAATTCTAATTCATATACTGCATTTAATGCCGATAAATTTTTAGCCAAGTTATTTACTTGATCATGATAAGCTTGAGAATCGACATTACTTTCGCCCATAGCTTTTAAATTAGCTGTTGCTTTATCAAACGAAGTACTTAAATTATCAAAACTTGCAGAAGCTGTTTTTATTTTTCCTGTAAATTCGTTAGTGGCAGTAGCTGCATCAGCAACATTAGAAATAGTTTTTACTTTATCGCCAAAGGTGCGTAAGCCAGTCCCTAAACTCTCAATTAAATCTGGTCCAATTTTAGCATCCGATAACATTTTATCTAAAGCAGCAGTATTTCCTGCATTGGATTGTGCTATGGGCCTAGCTGAAGCCACTGGCAATTCGCCTTTAAAGTTTTCATTTAATTCAGGATAAACTCTATCCCATGCTGGTTCAGCTTCTGGTGGAAAAAATCCTGTTAAAAAGAACAAACACGCTTCCACGCCTAATCCGATACCAATCGCCCAGTTACCCCAGATTCCACCAATGTGTAAAATCTTGAATAATGCCCCAATGATAACGATACTTGCTCCCCATGAGATTGCGACGTGTAACCAACTTGGTTGTTTTTTAGCTGCCATAAAATTTTAATGCTTTACTTTTAGTTTAATGATTGGTTTTGTAGGTATTTGTAATATTAGCGTCTTAAATCGGTACCCATAAAAGATGAAACACATCTAAAGCCGATATATGATCTTTGTTCGTCTTGATAATCGTAAGTAGAAACTGCGTTTTGGAGAAAAAATCCTGTGTCTTTCCATGATCCACCTTTTACAACTTTACGTTTTAAATATTTACTGTCGTTCTTATCTGCAACATAAGTAAAATCAGGGTTTAAATCATGCAATAATGGGCCAGATGATTTATTGTAAGCAGTTTTAGTCCACTCTGCAACATTTCCCGACATATTATACAACCCATAATCGTTAGGAAAATAAGACTTTACGCCCACTGTATAAATACCACCATCGCTAGAATAATCGCCACGACCGGGCTTAAAGTTTGCCTGTAAACAACCTTTGGCATTTCTAATGTAAGGCCCACCCCAAGGGTATTTGGTTTTAACGTTACCTCCTCTTGATGCGTATTCGAATTCAGACTCTGATGGTAAACGATAATCCGATCTAGAATTCATTGGTAACTTTCTTGCAACGGCTACACCGTTATATAGTTCTGTCCTCCAATGGCTGAAAGCATTACATTGCTCCCAACTAACGCCAACTACCGGATAATCATCATAAGAAGGATGATTAAAATAACCACGAACCATTGGATCATTTTGAGAATAAGAAAAATCTATTTTCCAAACCATCGTATCTGGATAAACAGCAATATTGTAGCGATCTATATAATCTTGGCGTTTGCTATTTGCATTTTTGTGGCCTATAGCAGCCTTATCCATATTTAGCACACTATAAGAATACTCTAGTTTGCGCACATCAATTTCTTTACGGCCCGGTAAAGCATCTAAACCAGAATAGTACATTGCATCTAGGCTATTGGCTTGCGCCGATTGAGCACCACCTTTGCCTGAAGCGCGCCAAATATTACGGCCATTAACACCAACTTTCTTCCAATCGATAAATTTACTACCCCCTAAACCCGCACTTGCAGCATTTTTAGGTTGTTTAGTAAACTGCGCTGGCATTCCCATCATGGTTACAGCGATAGAATCACGTACCCAATTGGTAAACTGACGGTATTCAGCATTTGAAATTTCGGTTTGATCCATGTAGAATGCACTAATCGTTGTCATTCTACTCGGCCCATTTTGAGAAAATGTAATATCTTCATCAGAACCACCCATTGGTGTATGACCAGGCGGAATATATACCATGCCCAAAGGAATACGGTCGTTTTTAAATTTTTTATTGTAGGCTCCGACCAACTCTCCCGCACCACCGTGACTACAGCTTGAGAAAAGAAAAGTTGCAGCACTAATACCTATAAGGTAAATTTTCTTCATATTTTTCATAGTGTAAAAAACACATTTAGGGGCAATTGAATCAAAAATGATTGAAAAAATTAACAAATGCAAATATTTTGACTTAATAAATCAACCGAAAGTAAAAAAAAGTTTCCATGCCCAATCAGCGAAGTTAGCATTATTGTTACAAAACAATTTTGAAATCCTCGATTATAACTACAAATATTCGCTTTTATTGCGGTATTCCAATTATTTATTAGCGATTTTAATATAATTTTCGATTGCCATAGTAAGAGAAGGTACACCCGGTGTTGGCGACGCGATATCAACAATTAATCCTGCATCTGTAGCAGCTTTACTAGTATTTACCCCGTAAGTTGCAATGCGCGTTTCATTTTGTTTAAAATCAGGAAAATTCTTTAGCAAGGACTGAATACTAGAAGGACTAAAAAATGCAATAACATCATAAAAAACTTCGGCTAAATCTGATAAATCGCTTACCACAGTTTTAAATAAAACCGCAGCCGTAAAATCGTACCCGCTTTTTTCTAAAAACTTTAAAGTGTCTTCTGTAGCCATATCCGAACATGGATATAAAAATTTTTCATTAGCATGCTTTTTTAACACCTCTGTTAAATCTGCAGCAGTTTGCTTGCCAAAAAAGATTTTCCTTTTCCGGTACTGAATGTATTTTTGAAGATATAACGCAATTGTTTCAGACAAACAAAAATATTTTAAATCTGCTGGCACGTCATACCGCATTTCTTCACAGATCCTAAAGAAATGATCGGCAGCATTTTTACTTGTAAATATTACTGCGGTAAAATCTACCAGATTGATTTTATCTTTCCTAAAATCCCTTGCAGGTACGCCTTCCACATGAATAAAAGACCTAAAATCTACTTTTACATTGAGTTTCTTTGCCAAATCAAAATAGTGAGATTTATCGGTTTCAGGCTTGGGCAAAGTAACTAAGATACTTTTAACTTTCCGAATTCTAGCTTCATTTTTTTCTTGCATGTCCTTTTCCTGCTATAGTCCTATAGTTTTAATAAGTATTAAAATAGGACATATTTCGAGGGCGCAAAAGTACAGAATTAAATGCATTTTAGAAAACTTATTATTGGAAAGTATATTTATTCCCGCACGGATTAGCTGAAAAGTAAAAATAATCCCTAATAAAACTACCGATAAACCAATATATATTGAGCCATATTTAAGCGGAGAAAGTGCGAATGCCACGATTAGCGGTATAAAAAGCAGAGACGCATTAAAATAACTTAAGTACAATATAGATATATATTCTCCAACAGCTTTCTGAACATTGAAGACGTAACCCAAAAACCTCAACACAATGAGCTTTAAAGCATAAAGAATAATAATACTTATAGAAACAGTAAATAAAAACCTAAATCCTTGCAGTGCTTGGTACATCTGGTTGTACTGCGCTACTAGGAAAAAGAACATCCCAAAAACAAAACCAAACTGTATAAAAAGGAGTAAAAATGGCCAAGAACTGAAAAGATTATCCTCTTTATTTATATTATTTAGAATGCGATTATTAAAAAAAGCTTCAACAATTGTATATAATTGTTTTGAGAATAAGTTTTTTAAAATTGCAAAAATGACGAGCATAGCCAAAACGAAGCCTAAAAGCCCAACATTACCTTTTGGCAATCGTGTGCCAAGCTTAAAAGGATTTACTTTCTTTTTTAAGTGCTGATATTTTTTATGCCAAGCATACAAATCTAAAACAGGGAATAAATATTCATTCTGAACGCTATCTAAGAAAGCATGGTTATTTATCGCACTATCTGGCAACACCCAGCTGTGCGCCATTATAGAATCGGTTACTTTCTGTTGCATTGCTAATTTTACAGGGTCTATTCTCCTGTAGTTACTGTGATAAATAGCTTTGGCAGTATCAGCCTTTCCTATCGGCGAAACTTGTACAGTAGGCTCCTGCCCAAGTGTAGATTGTGCAAATACAAATAATGAAATAAGCAGAAAAAGAACACACTTAGGCATTTATTGGCAAAAATTAGAATGCAAAAGTACCTCAATATTTTCTGTTTCGGAAAGAAAATGAAAGTCTTTGTTTTTTAGCTTTATCTTTGTGGCATGTCCGGCATCTACATCCATATTCCATTTTGTAAAAAAGCGTGCCATTACTGCGATTTTCATTTTAGCACATCTTTAAAGTATGCTGATGAAATGGTAGAGGCAATTTGTAAAGAAATTAAATTTAAAAAAGACAGAATTACCGAGTCGATTGGAAGTATTTATTTTGGTGGCGGAACACCTTCGATTCTATCACAACACGCTTTACAGAAGATTTTTGATGCCATAAACACCAATTTTCATGTTAATGCAAATGCGGAGATCACGATAGAAACCAATCCCGATGATTTAACTTCTCAAAAAATTAAGGAGTTAAACCAATTACCGGTTAATCGTTTAAGCGTTGGTATTCAATCTTTTTTTAATGAGGATTTAATTTGGATGAACCGGGCACACAATGCAATCGAAGCCGAAGATTGCATAAAAAGAAGTCAGGATGCAGGTTTTGAAAACTTAACGCTCGATTTAATTTATGGCTATCCATTACTAACAGATGAGAAATGGAACTTTAATATTAGCAAAGCCTTATCGCTGGAAGTACCCCACATTTCTGCTTATGCCTTAACAGTAGAACCAAAAACTGCCCTAGCGCAATTTATCAAAACAAAAAAGCAAAACCCGATTAGCGAAGGCCAAAGTGCCGAGCAGTTTATCATTTTAATGGATAAATTAGAAAAAGCAGGTTTCGAGCAATATGAAATTTCAAATTTCGCAAAACCAGGCCACTATGCTGTACACAACACAAATTATTGGCGAGGTGTTAATTATATTGGCATTGGTCCATCTGCACACGGTTTTGATGGACGCAACAGGTATATGAACCCTGCCAACAATGCCCAATATTTACAAACTATTGAACACAATAAATTGCCCGAAGTAATTGAGACCTTGAGCGTAAACGATAGGTTTAATGAATACATTATGACAGCCTTGAGAACAATTTGGGGCGTAGATTTAGAAAAAATAAAGCTAGAGTTTGGACAAGAATTTTTAGAAGAAACAAAACATAACTTGCGCAGTTTTGATGATAAAGGTTGGCTTTTGCTCAGCCAAGACAAAATAAAATTAACACAAAGTGGAAAATTATTTGCCGATCAAATCGCATCAGAATTGTTTATAGTTAACGAGTAAGAGAATTTTGACTTTTGAATTTGCAACTCACTTAAATGCAATTATTCAAAATTACACCATCAATAATTGAAATTATATGTCGAAAATAGTGTGGGTTACTGGTGCTTCATCTGGTATTGGAGAGGCATTGGTTTATAAATATTTTAAAGCTGGAGATAAGCTTATCATTTCAGGCCGTAACCGTGATGAATTATTTAGAGTAAAAGCAAATTGCCAAAATTCGTTTAATGTACATGTGTTGGCTTTTGATTTAAATGATACCTCCTCTTTGCCAAACAAAGCTTTCGAAGCAATTAAAATTTTCGGCAAAATTGATGTTTTAGTTAACAGCGGTGGCGTTAGTCAGCGGAGTTTGGCATTAGAAACTGACTTGGACACCGAACAAAGAATTATGAATACCAATTTTTGGGGCACAACTATTTTAAGCAAAGCTGTACTTCCGCTGATGATTGAGAACGGTGGTGGGCATATCGTTTGCATAAGCAGTTTGGTGGGTAAATTTGGTACACCGCTACGTTCAGCTTATGCGGCTTCAAAACATGCGCTTCATGGTTATTTCGATTCACTTCGAGCGGAGGTTTACGATAAGAACGTTACTATTACTTTAGTTTGCCCTGGTTTTATAAAAACTAATGTTAGTATAAATGCTTTAACTGCGAATGGCAGGTTGCAGGGCACCATGGATGACGCACAGGCCAATGGAATGAGTGCCGAAACTTGTGCCACAGAAATAATGAAAGCGATAGGTGCAAAAAAAGAAGAAGTTTATATCGGGGGAAAAGAAAAAAAAGCAGTTTTATTAAAGCGATTTTTCCCTAACGTATTTTCTAAAAAAATAAGAACAGCCAAAGTAGTCTAATGGCACAATCAAATTTGAAATGCAATTTTTCATAAAATCATCAAACGTTGTGAGTTCAATTTGAGATAAACAGAGAAATACTAAAAAAAGCATCTATTTTAAATCGAGTTAAATCAAATAATATTCATTAAAACCAGAATATTTGTTCCTTTTATTCACTCAAAATACAATAAAATAGATATGCGAAAATGAAATTAAACAATAAATTAAATTTTATTTTAAATTTATTTACCTATAAATCAAAGGATTACATCTTTTTCAATTTTTTCTAAAATCCAACCTTCCCTTACCTGTCGTAAATGAGTTCAAATAAAAAGAACTTTAAATAAATAAAAACATGAAAAAATTAATTCTATCTGGATTTGCTGTTATAACAATGGCATTTACAACCCAAGTTTACGCACAAAACAATCCAATGGTTGGTGGCGCAGAAATGTATGCAACTAAAGACATTGTAGATAATGCAGTTAACTCTAAAGATCACACTACACTTGTAGCAGCAGTAAAAGCAGCTGGTTTAGTAGAAACTTTAAAAAGTGCTGGACCATTCACAGTTTTTGCACCAACTAACGAAGCATTCGCAAAATTACCTAAAGGTACTGTTGAAACTTTGGTTAAACCAGAAAACAAAGCAACTTTAACAAAAATTTTAACTTACCATGTAGTTGCTGGTAAAATGGATAGCAAAGCAATTGCTGCTGCAATTAAAGCTGGACATGGTAAAGCAATGCTTAAAACTGTAGAAGGTGGTACATTAGTAGCTTACATGAAAGGTAAAAAATTAATGTTGAAAGACGAAAAAGGTGGTGTAAGTACTGTAACTATTGCAGATGTTTACCAAAAAAATGGTGTTATTCACGTAGTGAACACTGTTTTAATGCCAAAATAATCTGGTATAAAACCCATTAAAAAAGACGCTTCTGTATGTACAGAGGCGTTTTTTTTTGTTAAAAAATCTACTATCATTCAAAACATCGATTTAACACCTGCCAAAATAGCGCCGGTTTTAGTAACAGTTTTGCGAGACGAAATATGTTATCAAAATGTTAACTTTTTATTACTTGTTTTTCGTCACATTTAGCGATTAAACAATTTTTTATAAAATAAAATTTACATTTTTGTTAATCGGTTACAAATTACCGTTTTAGCAGTATGAGTTTTATTTTAAAACAAGTTGATATCGTTGAGAGTATTACTCCTGAGGATTTTAAGAAAAATTATCTAAAAACTAAACGTCCGTTAGTTATTAAAGGGCTTACAAAAAATTGGCCTGCCAGAGAAAAGTGGACTACCGATTACTTAAAAGAAGTTGGTGGCGAGTTAGAAGTTCCACTTTACGATAATTCAAAAGCCGATCCTTCAAAACCGATAAATGCTGCCGCTGCGCACATGAAGTTTGGCGATTATCTTGATTTGATTAAACGCGAACCTACCGAATTGAGAATTTTCTTTTTCAATTTATTTAAGAAAGTACCCAGCCTGGTTAATGATATAAAGATACCTAAAGATTTAATGGGTGGTTTTATAGAAAGTATGCCAGCAATGTTTTTTGGAGGTTCTAATTCCGAAACATTTTTACACTACGATATAGATTTACCTCATATCTTCCACACACATTTTGGTGGCAGAAAGCATATTATTCTTTTTGATAACAAGTGGAAAGATCGTTTATACTGTTTGCCTAATGCAACCTATGCTTTAGAAGATTATAAAGTAGATAACCCCGATTTTAAAAAATTCCCTGCATTAAATGGTGTAGAAGGTTATGAAGTGTTTTTGGAGCACGGCGATACCTTATTTATGCCAACAGGAATGTGGCATTGGATGAAATACTTGGATGGATCTTTCTCACTAAGTTTACGTGCTTGGGATCAATCAATTACCCGTAAAGTGGCGAGTTTATGGAGCTTATTTACCCATGGCGCAGTAGATAGCGTTATAAAAATGACCTTTAAAGAAAAATACGCAAACTGGAGAGAGAAAAAAGCAATTGAAATTGCCGAAAAAGCATTGGCCAGTAACAAGCCATAGCACAAATTTCATTTGCAATTTTTTTAATATTGCTAAAATTTTAGCGTTTAATTGGCATTTCTGCTTACTTATTTCTCGATGAATTGTGTTCAACCTTTTACCGCATAATTTAACGGTGGTATAATTTTTGTATATGAACATTTTTTCATTCAATCTAAAATGATGGGTAACGCAAAACAAATTCTCGAATCTCAAAACATTTATTTTGGCGACGTAAACATAAACGGCATCGACTGCACTGTTGGTTACATAAAAGAATTTAAATGGAGCTGGTTTGGCACGCAACTAAACACATTTATTTTTATTGCAAATACTGATCAACAAGTTAATGCATCGGGCTTACAGCAGTTTAGTAAAAACTGTTATGATTTTGCAATTGCGAATAACAGAGGTTGGCCAAGGGGATTGCAATCTGCAGTCGGTTCAATAGCTGTATTACAGGCAAAAAATATCGAAAACGATGCGATTAAATTCGCTGAGGGCGCTTCTCCAACGCATTTTTCTGCCTTCGAATTTGTTGTTTTAATGGATATGGATAAACGCACAGTTTACAAATGCAGAACTGCACCAATTTGGGGCGCAATTTATAACTCTTATTTTACAGCTACCATCAATTGGTTGGTGAGTAAATTTTAAGTTCAATCATTTTTTTTTTAAAATATCTAAATGCTTACCGAAAAACAAAAAATGCTTGCTGGAAAAGCCTATCATGCAGGCGATTCTGAATTATCAAAAGAAAGATTAAAAGCTAGAGAAATCGTTTTCGAGTTTAATAACCTCGCACCAAAATTTTTTAAGCAACGTAAAGATTTGTTAAAGAGGCTTTTTGGTAAAACAGAAAGAATGTTTTATGTAGAGCCCCCATTTCGTTGCGATTATGGCTACAATATAGAAATTGGCGATAATTTTTACGCAAACTTTAATTTGGTTATTTTAGATTGTGCCAAGGTAAGCATTGGAGACAATGTATTTATTGCGCCAAATGTTGCTATTTATACAGCCGGACACCCTTTACACGCACATTTAAGAGATCAACATGTGGAGTGGGCGCAACCAGTTACCATTGGAAACAGTGTGTGGATTGGTGGTAATGTTGTAATTAATGCTGGTGTAAAAATAGGATCGAATGTGGTAATTGGCTCGGGTAGTGTAGTTACAAAAGACATTCCCGATAACATGCTGGCGTTCGGGAACCCTTGTAAAGTTGTACGTGAAATTACCGATGAAGATAAAGAATACTACTACAAAAACTTCAAAATCGAAGAATAACGAAACTTAAATTTTGTAAAATATAAGATGAGCAACTAGCTAGAATGATCAACTATAATTTTCCATTCGCCATTTATTTTTTTCAGTAATAAAGTAAAAAACCCTTTAGGCTCATCGTTATCGCGCTTTAAATGCCAACTACCTAAAACAAAAGCAATATCAACATTTAAAAACTCCACTTTTTTTATTGCGAAGGTCAAAAACCCCATTGCTCCTTTATCAGGATAGCCTTTTTTATAGTTATCTAAAGTAGTTTGCCAACCATAATTCGCCCCACTTTTTCCAACAAAAAGTAAACTATCAGTTTTTGCATAACTCATCATAAAACCATTCAAATCTCCTTGGTTCCAATCCATCCGCTGTTTTTCTAAAACATTCAAAATCGCCTGTCGATCTGCTTCATTTTGAGCAAATACACTAAAACTTGATAACCAAAACAATATAAAGATTAATTTTTTTATAACGGTTGCTTTATAACTGGTTCTAAAAACAGCAATCAACTTTTTGAATAGTTAAGAATGTTACGTTTTTAAAAATTGACTCCTTAATATCAAACACCTAAAAATGCACAGAATTTGTTAATTTGCAAAATAAAATTAATTATGCAAAAGAAGGTAATCACTATTGGAGAAATACTTTGGGATGTTTTCCCGGAAGGAAAAAAAGCGGGTGGTTCTAGTATGAATGTAGCTTTAAACCTTCATAAACAGAATATAAAAAGCGGTTTTATAAGCGCCGTTGGCGATGACGAAAATGGCAAGGAATTAATCAATTTTTTAAGCCAAAATAATTACCCTACAAATTTAGTTCAGATTTCGGCTTTGCCAACAAGCACCGTTCAAGTTGTACTTGATGAACATAAACAAGCAACTTACACCATTGTAGAACCAGTAGCGTGGGATGCGATAGCACTTACAAAAGATGCAAATGAGGCAGTTAAAAGCGCTGATGCTTTTGTGTATTGCAGTTTAACCTGTCGCAACGATAAAAGTAAAAGCACAGTTTTGGCACTCCTTAATTATGCAAAATTAAAAGTATTTGATATTAACCTTCGTCCGCCGTTTTATACTATCGAAACCTTAAAATTACTGTTAAGGCAAGCCGACATTTTAAAAGTAAATGAACACGAAATTATTTATTTAAAAGATGAATTAAATTTAACCGGCAATACCGATGAACAACTGCTAAAACAGCTTAGTAAATTATTTACCATTAAAATTATTTGTCTTACCCTTGGCGATAAAGGTGCTTGTGTTTTACAAGATGATAAGTTGTTTCATCACAAAGGCTATAAAGTAAAAGTTGCAGATACAGTTGGCGCGGGCGATGCATTCTTAGCTACATTTATTGCGAGTTATTTAAATGGATATCCAATGACTTCAATTTTAGATAAGGCCTGTAAAGTTGGTGCATTTGTAGCCTCGCAAACTGGAGCAAATCCAAATTACGATAACGAAGTATTTAATTAACAAAAATTTAAAACAAACTGCTCCATGCTTACTTTATGTAGAAACAATAGCATCACTTTATGAAAAAATCCCTTAGCCTATTAATTTTAACGTTTTTTACGTGTTCATTAAGTTTTGCACAAAATAATATGGATGAATTTAAAAAACAATTTAAAGGAAAGTCAATTGAAGAAATTAAAGAAATATTAGTTGACCAAAATAAGCAGCTTTCTAGCATGATTAAGCTCTCATCGCTAAGTATTAAAATCACGCCAGGCAAATTAGATCCTAAAGAAAGTAAAACATCCGAAAAATTTAGCACATCGCCTAAAAACAAAATCGTTTCGGCATTTAACGAAAAATTCGACAAGCTTTATTTTAGGCAAGAGGTTATTTATCCAAATACTTATTTAGGATTAGATTTTAGTGCGAGTAGCATCATGTACAGCGTAAACGATTACGATAGTTATGGTTTTCCAAAACCCAGTTTAAAATTAAAAAAAGTCTATTTTAAAGATGGGAAAACCGAAAATCAAGATCAAGATATTGCAGGTAGAGATAGTGATGTGGTAAACGAGATTAAAGGCACTAAATGGATAGATAGCATTCAATTGGAGGCTACCTATTACTATCCCGATGGGTTATCTTTTATAAACGTAAGTGAAAAAAATCCTTCGCATGTTTTAAATGATGGTAAAGTTATTTTAGTAGATATAAAGGGAAATGAAATTAATTTAAAGCTTTCTGAAAAAATTAAAGATAAAATTATAAAAGTTGAAGGCATTAATGCCAGTGGAAAATCTATCGAGCAATCTGGCTCTTCTTCATCAAACATAGGAAGTAACTTTTCGGTAGCTTTTTTACAGGCGATGTACAAAACTGGGGAAGATGCAATTGCAAAAATAGATAAAAAGGAATACCAAAATGTGGACGAGTTGATAAAATACCTTTATCAAAATATGCCAAAAGAAGATAAAGAAAAACCCGAAAACCTAACCAATGTATCCTACAGTTTTAGAGGCAACATAACGGCTGTTAACATTTTCTTCAAACCTAAAGGCGCAATAGAGAATTACAGCTTTACCCTAAAAAATCAGGCTGATTACATTGATGGATTTATTATATCAAAAAATAAAAAAGGCTTATTTGGTTTATTGGATGATAAAGGAAAATGGGTAGTTGAGCCAACTTTTGAGCAGTTAGACCAATATAAAAGTGATTATTTTATGGGCGATGTTGGCGATGATGGTTATAGAAAAGTTTTATGGTTGGATAGAAAAAGTCAAAACTTAATTCCTTTTAAATATCGTTTTTATAAAGACGGACCTTATTTTAATAAATACTACTTTATTGAAGATGGTGTAAACGGCCCCAAAGGTATTGTTAATTTTAACACAAATGAAATACTTTTGGCACCAACGTACGACAATGTTTCTGAAGATGGAAATTTTTTGGTTTTAACTACTCAAGATCAAAAAAGCGTTATAGTAGATGAAAATCTTAAAACCATAATGACCGTTGATGGCTACAATTATAAGATACATGGCAACTACATATTTAAAGAGAAGCCATATACAAAGAAAGAAAAATTTGCAGATTACATCACGCTTAGTCGTACAGAAGATATTTACAACAGCAGTGGTAAAAAAATAAATAAAGAAGATTATGTTATCGATACCTACGATAACTTCGGCATGGATAGTTTGTTATTGGTTAAAAACAAGGCTGGCAAACAATTTTTCATCAACACCAAAGGCGATGTAGTTATAGATGCATCTAAATATAAAGATGTGCAATTCTTTTCGAACGGTTTGGCTGCAGTAAAAAATCAATTGGGTAAATGGGGCTACATTAATCCAAAAGGCGATGTTATTATTCCTTTTGCTTATACAGACCCTGGCGTTTTTTCTAAATACAGTGCTTTAGTTGAAAGTGCTACGGATTATATGTTAATTGATAAAAATAACAAGCCCATAAAAAAATTTGCTGATGGTTTTAGAGTTAGAGGCGTTGGTAAAGATGCAGAAACACTAAAATATACAAATTACAACGGAAACACGTATGGATCAAAAGGTGAAATAATTAGAGAAAAATAATTCGCAATTAGTAAAATAAGCCTAGTTTCAGTTGGCAGTTTTCAGTTCCCAGTTGGCTGTTCTCTAAAAAAATCTACTAACTACATCATGCTATTTACAATTCGCTATCCTTCTCCTTTGGAGAAGGTGCCTGCAAGGCCGGATGAGGAATATGACACCACGCTTAAATTTATACAAACCGAAACTTTTATCTTCGATTTTCCGTTAATACAAGCACATGAGAGGTTTTCGTTTTTCTGATTATAAACCAGGTGATTCGCCGAAGGGCGGGTTTGATGAATTGCTAAAATTATTTAGCGAATTGCTAAACTATACTGCAGGCGATGCGGCGGAAGCGCTAAGTTGGCTAAATGAGCTTGATAAACAATATAAATTAACAAATAACGAATACGGCATTGGTAATTTTATTGATGATTTGAAAGACAAGGGTTATTTAACAGAAGATAATAAATCGGGTGAGTTTAAAATTACTGCAAAAACAGAACAAACCATTCGTAAATCAGCTTTAGATGAGATTTTCGGTAAGCTAAAAAAATCTGGTCGTGGCAACCACAACAGCAATAAATCTGGTGTTGGGGAAGAAAAAAATGCAGATAGACGGGAATATAGTTTTGGTGATAGTTTAGACCAAATTGATATGACGGCCTCTATCCAAAATGCTCAAATTAATCATGGAATTGGCGATTTTACATTAACAGATAGAGATTTAGAAGTAGAGGAAAAAGATTTTAAAACGTTAACATCTACGGTGTTGATGATTGATATTTCGCATTCGATGATTTTATATGGCGAGGACAGAATTACGCCTGCAAAAAAAGTAGCCATGGCTTTAGCAGAGCTCATCAAAACAAAATACCCCAAAGATACTTTGGATATTGTAGTTTTTGGAAACGATGCTTGGCCAATTACGGTTAAAGATTTACCGTATTTGAAAGTTGGCCCCTACCACACCAATACGTATGCAGGGTTAGAATTGGCAGCCGATCTTCTTCGCCGTAGGAAAACCCATAATAAGCAGATTTTTATGATTACCGATGGTAAACCTACCTGCTTAAAAGAGAATGGCAAATACTACAAAAATAGTATGGGCTTAGATAGAAAGGTAATTAATAAAACCTTAAACATGGCGGCACAGTGCAAGCGCTTAAAAATTCCAATTACCACTTTTATGATTGCGAAAGATCCCTATTTACAGCAATTTGTACGAGAATTTACAGAAGTGAACGGTGGCAGAGCTTTTTATAGCTCGTTGAATGGCTTGGGCGAATACATTTTTGAAGATTATATTAAAAATAGAAGAAAAACAGTTAAATAAGTTAAAGGTTGAAAGTTAAAAGTTACAAGTTTAAACGCCCAAACCCGTAACCCTTAACCGATAACACACAACCCAACAAGATGCAAAACACAACTTTAGGTCAATTAAAGACTACAAATTATAAATCGCGAAGCGTTAAAGAAGAACTTAGAGAAAATCTGATTAAGCAACTTCGTGGCAACAAGGCAGAATTTGAAGGCATTATTGGTTACGATGAAACCGTTATACCCGAACTGCAAACAGCAATTTTATCTCGTCATAACATTTTACTTTTGGGCCTACGCGGACAAGCGAAAACGCGTATTGCCCGTTTAATGGTGAATTTATTAGATGAATATGTGCCTTATGTGGCCGGAAGTGAGATTTTTGATGACCCTTTAAATCCCATTTCATGGTATGCCAAAAATGAAATTGCTACCAAAGGTGATGCCACCGAAATTGCATGGTTGCACCGCAGCGAAAGATATACAGAGAAATTGGCTACGCCAGATGTTACCGTTGCCGATTTAATTGGCGATGTTGATCCGATTAAAGCTGCAACTTTAAAACTAACCTATAATGATGAACGGGTAATTCACTTTGGGTTAATTCCACGTGCACACCGTAGCATTTTCGTAATTAACGAATTGCCCGATTTACAGGCACGTATACAAGTAGCATTGTTTAATATGTTGCAAGAAAAAGACATCCAAATTCGCGGTTTTAAATTGCGCTTACCTTTGGATATTCAATTTGTATTTACGGCAAATCCTGAAGATTATACCAATCGCGGAAGCATAGTAACACCTTTGAAAGATAGAATTGAAAGTCAGATTTTAACACATTACCCAAGAACCATTGAGATTTCTCGGCAAATTACTTCGCAGGAAGCGAAGTTGACGCCAGCGCAAAAAGAAATTGAAGTAGATGATTTGGTTAAAGATTTGATCGAACAAATTGCTTTTGAGGCGCGCAAAAGTGAATATATTGATCAAAAATCGGGCGTTTCGGCTAGGTTAACCATTTCAGCTTACGAAAATTTAATCAGCACTGCTGAAAGAAGAATGTTAATTTCAGGCGAGAAAAATACTTCAGTACGCTTATCAGATTTGGCCGGAATTATCCCCGCAATAACCGGAAAAATAGAATTAGTTTACGAAGGAGAATTAGAAGGGCCAGCACATGTTGCCACCACTTTAATTGGCAAAGCCGTTAAAACAATGTTTGCACGATATTTCCCTGATCCCGAGAAAGCGAAAAAATCAAAAACAGCAAATCCATATACTGAAATTACCGAATGGTTTACCGATGGAAATAACATTGATGTAACCGATACGTTGACTAACGCAAAATATAAAAAAGCATTAATGGCAGTGCCTAGTTTATATGATATGGTGAAGAAATTTCATCCTAAATTAAACGAAAACCAAACGCTATTATTAATGGAATTTGTATTGCACGGCCTTGCAGAATATTCGCAATTAAGCAAAAATTACTTAAATGGAGGCTTCGGTTTTAGCGATATGTTTGGCAGTTTATTTAATGCTGAATTTGATGAGGATGAAAACGAAGATGATTTTAGATAATATTTAGTTTTACATTTTATTAGCTTTGAAAACTTTCTGTAAGAAAGAAATTTCAAAGCTTTTTATTTACAAACCATATTTTACATGGGAAGATTACCTTTTATAGTTGCAGCCTGCATTTTCATTATCGCTTTTGATCTTTATTGTTTCAAAGCAATTGTTGCCGTTTTTAAAAATTGGAAACCTCGCACAAAAAAAATATTCAAGATTTTATATTGGACTTATAGCATTATACTGATTATCGGCGTGTTTGGCGGGATTTATCTGAATCTTTACCTTTCGTTGCGGGCGATAATATTGGTTGCATTCTTCTTAACCGTTGCTTGTAAATTTACCATGTTGCCTTTTTTATTAATTGATGATTTGAGAAGAGGTGCAATTAAGCTGTTTAGAAAAACCAAAAGGCAAAAATCAGAGCCGATCACGAATCAAAATCCCATCCCTAGATCAGAGTTTTTGGTAAAAGCAGGTTTGGTTGCTGCGGCTATTCCTCTAACTTCATTAAGTTGGGGCATTGTTTCTGGCGCGTACGATTATCAGGTTACAAGAGTAGATCTTATCCTCCCAAATATACCAAAAGCTTTTAATGGGATTAGAATGGCGCAAATTTCTGATATCCATTCTGGTAGCTTCTACAATAAGACTGCTGTAAAAGGTGGTATAGAAATGCTATTGGGCGAAAAGCCCGATTTTATCTTTTTTACCGGCGATTTAGTAAATAACCTCACCAACGAAGTGAGAGATTACATTGATATTTTCTCGAAAGTTAAAGCGCCTTTGGGCGTGTATTCTACTTTAGGAAATCACGATTATGGCGATTATCATTTTGGGAAAGAATCTTCACCTGCAAAGGTTAAAAACTTGAAAGACATGATTGATGTACACAAAGTGATGGGTTACGACTTGCTGATGAATGAGAATAGAAGACTAAAAGTTGATGGTGAGGAATTAGGTATTTTAGGAATAGAAAATTGGGGAATGGGCCGTTTTCCTAAATATGGTAAAATGGAGCTTGCTGTTAAAAACACCGATGATCTGCCTGTAAAATTATTATTGAGCCACGATCCTTCTCATTGGCGAGGCGAAGTGTTGCAAAAATACCCACAAATAGATGCAATGTTTAGTGGTCATACACATGGAATGCAGTTTGGCGTTCGTTTCAAAGAATTTCAGTGGAGCCCTGTACAATATATCTATAAAGAGTGGGCGGGTTTGTATCGAGAACAAAAGCAACAGTTGTATGTAAATGTTGGTTACGGCTTTTTAGGATACCCGGGTAGAGTAGGTATTTTACCCGAGATTACTGTATTTACCTTAAAATCAGCCTAATATTATCCGTACTGGTGGGTATTTTGATCGTTTTTTTTTGATAAATCATTATAAGTAGGTATTTTCATACCATCAAAAACTATTTAGATTTACAAAACAAAATTAAACGACATGAAAAAGCTATTATTAATTGCTCTTGCGATCTTCGCAACAAGCACAATCTCGGTAAACGTTGCTAACGCACAAGCAAAACAGAAAAAAGTTATCGATAGTAAAGGAATGGTATTATCTGCCAAAGACGCAGCTAAGTATGCCGCTCCAACAAACAAAAAAGGAGCTGTAGGTTCTAAAACACGTGGCGACATTTATGGTTCTAACTACAGCGATATTGTGGTAAATAACTACAGCGGTTACTATGTAGAAATTTATGTTGATGGAAACTACAGAACTAGTGTTTCTCCAAACAGCAAAATTACAACTTGGGCAATGCCAGGAAAAACAAGATTAGTAGGTGTTGCTAGATTCTCTGATGGTTCTTACACATCTTGGGGACCGATAAACCCAGTTACAGGTTACCAATATACTTGGAACATTTATAACTAATTACATAAATTACCAATCTCATTCCCTCAGCACCTTAATTGGTGTTTGAGGGATTTTTTTTGGCTCAATTTTTAGTAGTCGAGGAAATCAAACGATAGAAAAAGGCGTCCGGCCAGAATAATTCGTAGTTGCGAGAAGGCTTTTTCAGCCGACGAAGCAATCTGGTTTGTTAGAAAGATTGCTTCGTCGTGCTTCTTCGCAAGGACGGCCGCCCGGAACACACCGTTTTTTGAAGTTAGTTGATTTCATAAATCCAATAGAAAAGTCGTCCTTGCGAGAAGGCTTTTTCAGCCGACGAAGCAATCTATTTTGTTAGACAGATTGCTCGTCATGCTTCCTCGCAAGGACGGCCGCCCGGAACACACCGTTTTTTGAAGTTGAATTGATTTCATAAATCCAATAGAAAAGTCGTCCTTGCGAGAAGGCTTTTTCAGCCGACGAAGCAATCTATTTTGTTAGACAGATTGCTCCGTCGTGCTTCTTCGCAAAAACGAGTGCTTAGAAAAATTCGAAAAACGCACAATCAGCCTAAATAATCGAAAAATCACTATAAGTAGGTATTTCAGGATAACGAGAAAGCCTATACATTTACATTCATAAACTACATTAAATTAAACGACATGAAAAAGCTATTATTAATTGCTCTTGCGATCTTCGCAACAAGCACAATCTCGGTAAACGTTGCTAACGCACAAGCTAAGCAGAAAAAAGTTATCGATAGTAAAGGAATGGTACTATCGGCCAAAGATGCAGCAAAGTATGCCGCTCCAACAAACAAAAAAGGAGCGGTAGGTTCTAAAACCCGTGGCGACATTTATGGTTCTAACTACAGCGATATTGTAGTAAATAACTACAGCGGTTACTATGTAGAAATTTATGTTGATGGAAACTACAGAACTAGTGTTTCTCCAAACAGCAAAATTACAACTTGGGCAATGCCAGGAAAAACAAGATTAGTAGGTGTTGCTAGATTCTCTGATGGTTCTTACACATCTTGGGGACCGATAAACCCAGTTACAGGTTACCAATATACTTGGAACATTTATAACTAATTCCCCAAATTAACAATCTCACTCCCTCAGCATTGAAAAATGTCTGAGGGATTTTTTTTGGCTCAATTTTTAGTAAGCGAGGAAATCAAACGATAGAAAAAGGCGTCCGGCCAGAATAACTCGTCGTTGCGAGGAGGCTCTTTCAGCCGACGAAGCAATCTATTTTGTTAGAAAGATTGCTTCGTCATGCTTCCTCGTAAGGACGGCCGCCCGGAGCACACCGTTTTTTGAAGTTGAATTGATTTCATAAATGTAATAGAATAACTCGTCGTTGCGAGGAGGCTCTTTCAGCCGACAAAGCAATCTATTTTGTTAGAAAGGCTGCTTCGTCATGCTTCCGTGCAAGGAAAAGAACCTTATTTATGCTCAATTTAAAATTAAAAAAGCCGTCTTTACAACAACCCGTTTTCTCTAGCAAAGCCAATTAACCCAGCCACATTTTTAACATCGAGCTTGTACATAATATTTCGGCGGTGCGTATTTACGGTATTTTCCGCAATGAAAAGTTTTTTGCTTAATTCTGGTGTGGAGGCGCCATTACAAACCAAACGGATAATTTCGATTTCTCTTTTAGTTAGCTGAAAGCGTTTTTTAAAAACATCCACAAACACATCACTTTCAGTATCTTCTATTGGCTCCTTAATATTAAAATAAGTTCCACCATTTTTCACGGCTTCAATTGCTTCTAACAATTCTTTCTTCGAGCCGTTTTTAAGCAAATAACCTTTCGCACCCATTTTTTCTGTTTCTTTAATCAGATGAGCTTGATCGTAATTGGAGAGAATAATCACTTTTATTTGCGGATAATCAATCACCAATCGTTGCAATGTTTTTAGTCCATCAAACTTTGGCATATTCAAATCCAACAAAATAATTTGTGGCTTTTTGTGGTTCAACTCGCGAAGCAATGTCATACCATCATTGGCATGTCCAATCACCTCCAAATCGTCGGTAGTATGAAAAAATGCAGTTAAGCCATCTATTAAAATTTGATGATCATCTGCAATATAGAGAGAAGTTTTAGTCAAGACTTTTAATTTAAAAAACTAATATACAATAATTTACATAAATCTGCCAATTTCAGCTTTCACTATTAACTTACCATAATGTCTCTAATTGGGATATCTATAATAATTAATGTACCCTTTCCAAGCCGACTATCCACCGAAAGTTTTCCATTATAATTGTTTAAGCGCGCATCTATAAGTTTAATTCCTCGCCCTGTAATTTCAGCATTCGCATCCATACCGATGCCGTTATCTTCGATCATTATATTCAATTCATCTGCTCTAATTAACAGTTGAAACAAAACATGTTTCGCATTGGCGTGCTTTAAAATATTTTGGAAAAGCTCTTGTATAATCCTATAAATATTAACCTGAAAATCATAAGTAAAAATATTTTCCCCCTTTTCCATACCCATAATTACCGATTCGATATTGATCTTTTTCGATGCATTTATATCCCAAATCATTTGCTCTATTGCTTTTTTTAATCCTAGCTTATTAAGGGCAATTGGCATCAGCTCATGGCTCATTTCCCTAACCGTATCTGCTACATCGGCCAGCACTTTAGATGCCGTTTGCAATTGACCATTTGGCAAAACAACCGTATCATTATTTGAAGGACTAGAAAGATTAAGGCGAACAACCGCCAACATTGAGCCAATTTCATCATGTAGTTTCTCTGCAATTCGCGTTCGCTCTTCCTCTTGCGAAGTGGCCAACATTTTATTCATTTCTAAATGATGTATGTGCGCAGTGCGCTCTTTTTCGATATTAAATTGCAATAAACTTCTTTTTCTTTTCTGATAAAATACATAAGAAACAGTACAGGCAACCAAAGCCAACAATGCCAAACTTAATGTGATTAAGTAATTGCGCTGTTTAGCTTTTAACTCATTTAAAGTGGCGAGTTCTTTCTGTTGAGTTAATAATTTTATTTGCTGTTTATTGGTTAAGAGCGAATATTTGTAATTTGCTTCTTTTAACGATGCTTCTAATTCCAGCTTATAAGTAGAATCTCGTTGCTTTAATGTTTTTGAAACGCTGGTAATCAATCCCTTATTTTTACTAATCCGCTGTAAATGATTTTGATACAGTTGGGTATATAATAGGCCTAAGGGTTGCGTTGAAATATTAGGATTAAGATTTTCTTTAGCAAGTTTAAAATAGCGCTGAGCAGAATCTACACTTAATTTTCTACTGTACAAATCTGCCAATCGAACAATTGCTTCAAAACCGTACTCGGTACGATTACCTTGTAAATACGCAGAAGTTAACTTTTTGTAATTGCGCTCGGCGTTAACATATTGTTTTTTAAAATCTTGATACATCGCAACTGCTTGCTGAAATTCTTGTTCGTTGCTATTATTCTGTTTTAACAAGAGTTGATTATAATATAAATCCAACTTAGAAAATCTACCTAAACGAATTGAATTTATAATTAATTGACAAAGGATGTGATTGGCCTCAGATTCATCGATATCTACACGTAAATCGGTTGCGATATCATCAGCTTTGCTTAAAACTTCGCTTTTATTCTTGTTATCTTTTAACAGTGCATATACATTTGCCTGCAATAGAAGATTATTGATTAAAACGTAAGCACTTATTTCCCCTCGCGATTTGATTTCCAAATTTTGGAGATAATCTTTAGCTAACTTATTATTTCCCAGCTGTGCATTTAACTTCGCTACCTGTACTAATAACTCAGTTTTTTCTTTCTCTTTTATGCCAAGTAATTGATTTTCTGCAATTTTTAAGTTTTGCTTTGCGCTTAATTCATCTCCTTGATTAAAATAAAAATTTGCAACCGCTAAAAGCATTTTAGTTTTAAGCAACTTCGATGTTTTTACATAATCTAACTGATTATCAATTAATTTACTTAGCTCATTTGTATTTGCAACGAATGGATTTTGCAGTTGGGAAATCGTCAGATCCAATTTTGCCAAACTATTTGGCATCTTTAATATTTGATCTACTTTTTGCACCTGCGCAGAGGCCGTGAAGAAACATAAAACCACCAATAATATTAAATAATTTTTAGCTCCGACCATAAATTTTATAGTTTACATTCATTTTCACGATATAAAAAACAGTCCATTACAACACAGAGCCACTTTCAGAGAATATCCTGCTAAGCCTTTGATTTATTTTGCTTTCAGGATTGAGCGATAAGCCGAGTTTATAATATTTTTGAGCTTCTCCTAAAAAGTGTTCTTGTTCGAGCAAAAACCCACCCATAAATGCGCGATCTGCATCATTATTACCAATAACTTTGGAAAGAATTTGTGCTACAGTTGTTTTGTACTGCTTCTCGTTGAGCACGTTTAATACATGTAAATTGCTCTTTTTATACGGTAACTCATTAATATACCAATAATATACTCCGGGTTGTGGCTGCGTTTTAGCGAACGCTAAAAAGGATATAAAATCTTTAGATTGTTGCGAAACCAAAATTTTAAAAGGATTTATCGATGCAAAAAACTTTACCGTTGCTGGTTCTTTGGTTATCGTAAATCTAATTCCGAAATCACCATCGTACATATTTATGGTATCGGTGCGAATGCTGAGATTGTACTTCTCTTGCCCACGCGTTACCGCACCTGCAGTTTTCATATACTTTTCTGGTTCTACTTCTGGCGAGGAATGTGGGTGTGTTAATTCATCCCACACAAAACGAAAATAATTTGCAGTAAAAGAACCATCGCTTTTGGCGCAATATTTTTTGAATGTACTTACCGCATATTTACCTTTAACATTAAGCTGAAAAGCTTTATAATTTGCGCAAATTAAAATCAAAGTAGATCCTTCCGCCAGATTCACAACATCGGGCGTATTTAAGAAATCGCCTTTTTTTAGGAGAGAAACTTTTTTTAGTGCAACCTTTGAGCATTTACCAATAACTTGATAAACAACATATTGTGGCATTTTTTCACTTGCCCAACTAGATGAAAAACCAAGTATAAAAAAACTAATACTTACTACTATTCTAATGTACATCATGATGGAAAACAGTTTTAAAGCCCCAATTTTTATGCAACCATAAGGCAAAAGATTCGTAAAAATACAAAACATCCAATGCTAAAATTACCGCAGCTAAAGTTAAGGTCATATTAATTTGAGTATCGAAATAATAGAAGAACCACAAACCCAAATACACAAAAAGAACAGCCATAGTTAAAGAAACTAATTTTGCTTTTAAGTGAAACCAAATATGTCCCTCTAAAGAATATTTAATAAAAAAAGCAATATGTATCCAACACAGTAAAAAGGCAATGGTCCAATTTATCCAATTTGGAGTTTGGTGTACGTAAGCATCGTCTATTGCCATGCTGATAATATTTGCATGGATAAATATCCCGTTCATATCGGGCACCCCGCGACCAGTAAATACCGCATTCAATGGCGTATAATGCTTATCTTCAATATCTTTTTCATTCTTCCCCACATAACCCAACAATACAATTTTATTGGTTAATATGCTTGTAGAAATTTCTCCATTGATTAACTTTTCGCCAGAAACTACCAAATATTTGGCGCTCGATTTACGATAGTTAATAATTTCGAAGTCTTTACGCCTATGGCTTAGCTGATCGAAAGTAATTGGATTGGCAACTTTAACAATCGCAGATGCAAAAGATAAATAGTTCAAATTACCATACGCAACCTCGGGCTTAAAATACCTTATTACACCTTCCTCTTCGCCTACAAAATTTGCATAACCTTTATTTTTTGCTTGATTAAAAAAGTAACCTTCTGGCTTAAAAATACTATGATCTTCATACAAATTATAGGCCATTACAACATTATTTTTAGTGTTGAAAGTATTGTTCAGTACGGAATCTGCCGAGGGATCTTTGGCCACTTTAAACAAAACATCTACACCAATTACCTTTGCTTTTGCATCGTACGATTTTTGGATCATTTGTGCAATTTCTAAACGCCCGGCATCTGCAATATTTACGACAACAATATTGGTATCTATGGAGGTATTTTTATTTTTTCCCATTTTAGAATACACCAAATCATTGTAGTTAAAATCGTGCAGCGCCAATTTAAAAGGATCGAGAATATGCGTATTTATTGGAATAAGTGCTAGCAAACCCATTATTAAGAAAACTGAAATCGTCGCCAAAATGGTATCTCTATTTTTTAGATAATGCCACACAGATAATTTTTTACGAACTGATTTTTTGGTTCCGGCTTTTTTCAATTTTAACGGTTTAAGGATTGTAGAACGGTTTAATTTTCTCCTCAATACTACATTGATGAGGTTATTTAAATCTTGTATTTTTTTAGTGCGAAGATTTTAGCGGGGCTTTTAATAAATTCCAAGTAGATGGCGTTTCGAAACCTACACCTCTAGTTGCGCCAATACTATCTTCATTGCCTAAGCTTAATAAATTAATTAAAGGGTGCAATTTCGGATCGGGCAATTTACCGCCTGCGCCTCTTGTCCCTTTTTGATTAAACAAAACCGCATAGCCAGGGATAGGGGTATCAGAGGCTAAAACGTAAAAATTATCGATGCCTACGGGTTCTTTAATTTTAAAGGTAAGCATATCATAAATTGTTCTCGTATTATCCGATGGATATTTATTTTCGACACTTCCTGCCCGCGGATTTGGATAAGCCAACTGCATTTCTCCATATTTATCTATGGTAAAAATATACACGTATTTTTGTGGTACCGAAGGCAGTGTTGCGAAGTTAGAGTCGGCAACCAAACGCAACGAAATTACATCGCCAATTTTAACCGCTGACGTACCAACCACCTCCTTAGTTTTATTGTTTATAAACTCTAAATGAAAAGGAAAAACATTATTATCATCAACCGGAGATGCCAATGTGAGCCATACTTTTACTTTAGCTAAGCTTTTTGCTAAATCATAAATATTTGTAGCTACATCATCATAATTTTCTGCAGTTTTATCGGTAACGGCGTAGTTTCTCGTTTGCAAAGGCATAGATGCTAAACTATCTTTGCTTGATGCTTGTGCATTAATTAACCCATAACTCGGTTGTCCTTCGGCATTTACTGTACCGTATAAAATGTAATTTGCATCATTAGCATTATTAACAATAACTATACTTTTGTTTACGCTAAAAACCTGTTTTAACTTATCGGTTAGGTCTTTAGATGCAGGAAGATTTAAAAAAATAGATTTATTTGCACTTATCTTTTCCAAACTTTTCAAGTCGGGTTTTATCTCTTCTAACGCTTTTCTATCAATATTAGCATAAAGCTTATTATCAACAAAATAAGCTAATATATCGGGATCTGTTTTCTCAAAATCATCTACATATTTAACGGATTCTGTGTTTTTCAGTTTTACGCTCAATTTTGCCAATTGATCTACCTGATCGGCAGTAAAAACACTCTGTGGCACATAAACCTTTAACAAAGGCGCACCAGATGAAACCCAATTACTTATTTCGAACAATTGCCCAACTTTAACTTTTTTAATACTGCCTTTAATAAGCTTTGCTGTGGCTTGGTCTATACCATCTACTTTTTCTACCTCCAAAACTAAGGTGGTATCGTTTGTTCCTTTTAATTGATGGCCTTTGTATAAACCCTCGGCAAATCCACCTTGCAATTGTACGGTTGTTCCATCTACGCTTCCAACAGGAATTAAAATTTTATCAGCTAGTTTTCCTCTTTCAATACCAAACAGGGTTTGATTTTGGCGCTCCACATCGCCACCAATTACAGGTTCTTGACTTTTACCTTTGCTTTTTAAAATTACCCCAATACTTCTAAATAAATTTAATGCAGAGGCATTTACAGATTGTTGTTTTATGGCTTCTAATAACGAAATGGTAAATGCACCATGCGGTTTTTTGTTTTCATCAACAGCTTCTTCTGCCGGTTCATCATCCTGCGCAGCAGATATAATTAAAAATGTGCCTTCTTTTCTATCTTCGGGTGCTTGCGGATTTGAATCATCTTTAGCATCGAAATAATTGGTTGCAATGTATCTGCTTTTAGGCTTATCGTATAAACCACGACTCATTGATCCGCTATGGCAGCAATCTAAAATCACTGTAAGTTTTACACCTTTATCAATAAAAGCATTAAAAATTTTCGCTAATTCTTTATCCCTAATATCTCCAACACCTGCGGTATAGGTATCTGCAGGCACGATGGATTCATCTAAGCTATCCTTCTCTTTAGTAAGCGAGTTGCGCTGTTGACTGCCATGACCAGCATAATAAATAAAGGCGACATCGCCAGCATTACTTTTATTTAATAGTGTTGCAAACTTTGCTAAAATACTCGCCCGTGTTGCTTTTCTATTAAAAAGCGTATCCACATTTTGTGGCTTAAAGGCATAAAAACTCTGTATGAGTGATTTTACGGCTAAAGCATCATTCCTGCAACCATCTAAATTTCTAAAATCTACTCGCCCACTTGCTGATGGCTTTATAGACCCTAATGGCTTGTATGTATCGATACCAATAACTAACGCATTTTGGTTTTGCGCAAAGGATTTTATGCCTGCAATACAGAAGATGATGGAGATAATAAATGCTTTCATATCGGATTTAATTTTATCCAACTAAAATACAGTAATAATTTCGACCTCGAAATACCCACTAATAGGTATTTATAAAGCTTTGATTCAAAAAAAAATCTCCCAATTTGGGAGATTTAATTTTTTTTATCCTCAAAAAATAAAATCAATTTGTTTACCCATACCGCAAAACGTGGGCATTGCTTTAAAATTTGTTCCATTCCAATCTCTTCAGCTAAATATGGCCCATGCAAAGTTTTTTTATACGTTGGGATAATTTGCTTTAATCTTTTTGATGGTGCAGTTTCAGGCTTATCATTTATGAGCTCCGGATTTGGATATTCATCAACAATCTGTTTAAGTTTTTTTTGTTGATCAGGTGATAATTCAGGGAGTATATTAAACGCCTCTATATCAGAGAATAGCAACCCCTCAAATTCGTGCAACTGTATATATGGTATAAATCGAGGATGATTAGTATCCTTTAAAATTTCATTCTCTAAGAACTCGACACGCTCTACCTTGTCAAACATTGTAAGCCCTTGACTATAATTTGGAAAATCGGATTGCAATCGGAAAAAGTCAATTAAAGAAGTTACAACAACATCTTTTTCACTATGTAAAAGTCTTTCCGCGTTGTTTTTATATCTTACATACTTTACATCCCCTCCCTTAAAACCTGGACTTGTTTGCATAAGTATTGGCCGAACATCATAAATTTCATATTTAATTAAATACGGTGCCAACACCTTTTCTACAAATTCTTCTTCAGTAACACCCTCAACTAATATGTAAATACCCCTCATCTCGGTCTCCCTCCCAATACGTTCTTTTCCCACAAATCACCCATGCTGTAAGTATCAAGCCATTCCTTTAGCTTTTCTGACGACTGTCTAATAAAAACTGTCTGATTATCATTTCTCTCAACCACAATTATATCTTCTGCTTGGAACTCATTTACTAAGTTTACAGATTGAGTCGAAATAATAATTTGCGAGGTTTCTGATGCGCTTTTTAGCATAGAAGCTAATTTACTAATAGCAAAGGGATGTAAGCCAAGTTCAGGTTCATCTATAATTATTGTGGTAGGTAATTTTGGTTGCATTAACAACGTAGTCAAACAAATCATCCTTAGCGTTCCGTCTGATAAATTATGAGCATTGAACATAATATCCGAACCTTTTTCAAACCATCTTAAAAAAATTTGTTGAGGGTTAATCTCATCTGGTTGAAGATAAAACCTATCAAAAAAAGGAGCGATAGACTGTATAATTTTTTCAATGAATTTAAAATGCTTGTTATTGGCCTGTTGCAAACGATATAAAAACGCTGCAATGTTCCCACCGTCTTCATGCAAAAAAGCATAGTCATTTGCGCCACTAGCTTGTTTAACTCTAGAATTAAAACCAGTATCGTGAAAGTGAAAAATACGTAGTGATTCCAAGAACGTCCTTATATAATTATTTCTAAACGAAGATGAACTTTTAAGTTGGCTCTCTTGCACTCCCGGAATACTTATCTTAGATTTATTCCAGTGATTATTATTTGAATTATTAAAATTACTATACTCTTGAGAGAAAATTAAACTACCTGATTGATCAGGAACCATTTGGAATTCAAATTGGTTTCTATACTCATTATCAAAAGTTATTTTCCCACCCAAAAAATCAGACTTTTTCCTCCCAAAATATAAAAAATTATCTGCTCTCCCATTTTTACTAATATGAAGCTGTAACTCTTGTTCATACAGTTTATTTAAAAATTTAAAAAAACTTATAAAATTGCTTTTGCCAACACCATTAGCACCAATTAAAACATTTAAAGGTTTTACTTCTAATTCACCAGTATCTCTAATGGATTTGAAATTTCGGATTTGAATTGATTGAATTGGCATTAAACAAAAATATTACTTTTTTTAAAAAATAAATGGATAGAAGATTTGGTTGATAGAAATGCTAATATTCTGATAATACAAAATGTAGATATAATATGTGAGACGTATATTCAAAAAATAAAATGCAATAATAATCGATTACTTTTTTTTTGTGAATATAAAGCTAAAATAACACACAAGCTAATTATCCAACATTAAAACGATAACCAACGCCCCTAACAGTTTGCAAAAGTTGTGGATTATCGGGATTTGCTTCGATTTTTTTACGCAACCTAACAATGTGCATATCTAATGTGCGGGTATTTACATCAGAATTGTAACCCCAAACCACCAACATTAATTCATCTCTATTAATTACTTTGCCCAGATTACGCAAAAAATACAACAATATTCTGTTCTCTAAAATAGTTAATTCTATCTTTTTTCCATCTCTAAATAAGGCATGCACATTTGGATGGTGCTCCATGTTACCAAAACGATGAATTTCTACGTTATCTTTATTTACAATGAATTTTACTTTACTCTCCAACATAGCAACCAAAACATCCATGTTAAATGGCTTGGTAATGTAATCAGACGCACCAAAATTGTAAGCATCAATTTTATCTACATCTTGCGCTTTGGCAGTCATCATAATAATCAAGTTTTCGAAACCTTCTTTGCGTACGCTTTCGCAAACTTCCGAGCCCTGTTTACCAGGCAGCATCCAATCTAATAATACAATATCAGGCTGATCGGCCAAAATAATTCGCTCACCTGCATCTCCATCGTGGGCTTCCAAAACATTATAACCCTCTACTTTTAACCGATGCGCCACCAAAAAACGTAGATTTTCGTCGTCCTCTACAATTAGTATTTTTACTTCCTTAGACATATTTTTTTGTTTTAAAAACTGTGCGGTTTAGCCTTTGCAATTTTTTAAATATAAAATTTTTAAGCGTTTAAACTCTCAACGTTTTAGTTATTATAGGGCAGTACAATTTTAAACTCTGTGCCTTTATTTATTTTGCTTTTTACTGTAATTTCTCCCTGCATAAAGTTAACCAGTTCTTTGCAAAAAGCCAAACCTAAACCAACACTACCATTTTGGTTATATTGATTTTGTATTCGGAAAAATTTTTTGAAAATATTATTCAATTCGTTATCCGGGATGCCTATTCCTTTATCCGCAAAGCGAAACACCAAAACCCCTTTAATTAATTTTGCGCTAATGTGGAGTTTTTTTTGTGCTGGCGGCGAATATTTATAGGCGTTCTCAGCTAAATTATCAAACAAACTACCCAAAAGTACAGGATCGGTAATGAACGTTTTAAAACCCGAAATTTCTGATGTAATTTCAAAATTTGGATGTTTTAAAGTGTGTGATTCTATCGTACTTTCGATAAAATCTTTAATGTTTACCTCTTCCCTATTCAGTTTTATGGCTTTATTTTCTATTTGCGTAAAGGCGAGCAATTTGTTCATTAAACCGTTTAACTTATCGGCTTCTTCATCTAAAATACGGCCATAAAGCTTCAGTTCCTTCTCGGTTAAAGATTGAGCACTTTTGATATTATTGCCTGCAATTTTAATTACGCTAACTGGTGTTTTAAATTCGTGGGTAAGATTGTTTACAAAATCATATTGCAATTTAAACATTTTCCGGTTGATGTTTAAATTCCTAAAAATTAAAAATCCCACCAAAAGCAGAACGCCATAAACAAGTAAAAGTACGCTTGCAATGGGTAAAAAATAAAAAAATATTTCTTTTTTGATGTAAGATTTGGACGACGTGAAGTATAGCTTAAAATCCGAAAACGCACCTGGTAAAGCAATTTCCGTTCTCATCTTTTCATCCGATAAATCGATTGGATCGTAAGTTAAAGGCTTTACTGCTATATTTTGATACAATAATGGCCTTGCATTTAATATTTTGAGCTTATATGCATCGAGTTGAAAAACAAGCATATCTTGCTGATAAACGGAAGAAGTATTTAAGCGTTTATCAATCATTTGCTTATAAACCTTTAAATCTTCTCTACGAGGGATATTTAAATATGTTATTTTATTAGATTTGATTACCGAGAAATTTGTGAATAACTCCTCCTGCGAAGGAACTTTTGACGTATCTAACTGATCGACAAAAATAACCAACTTATAAGCCATTCCATTAAAATCATCGCCAACTTTGAAACCACGCCTGTCGGTTTCCGAAAACAACTTAATCGAATCTTTTAAAATCCCTTTCCCAAATTGATAAATTGATTTAGGGCCGAAAGATAAGTGGCCAACATTCATCCCGTCTTTTACGGCAATATTTTTTACCTCCGAATCGTAAAAGGTAACTTTGGATACAAATGGATAGTTTAATACGATGGTATCTACAAACTTAGATGCAGTAGCAGAATCTAAAAACCCATTGTAATAGGAAACTTCGGGCATTTTATTCTGAAAAAAATCGTTGTACGGTTTAATCGTTTGTTCTAAAATATTTACTTTTTCTGAAACGAAAGCACCTTCGATAGATTTTTTACTAAAACTAAAAGCCAGAAATAAAGAGAGTATAAATAAAATAGATGTAAGCACAATAAAGGTTACGATAAGCGAAAAGTTTTTTCGATAACCACTTTTTTTATCAAGCATCATAACTTATTGGCTGGCAAGATTTTGATGCAAAAATGCCTCCAATGCTTTGTACAAAGCTAAACGCTCCTCCTGCCGCTTAATTGGGTTAGTCGCTTCTTCTTTTTCGATGTAATCTACTTTAACGTTTCGCTTTTTTAGTTCTTTTACAAACTGTACACCTTCGGCAACATTCACTCTCGGATCTTTTGTGTTTTGAGCAAAAAATATCGGTTTTTTAAATTTATCAGCATGGAAAACTGGCGATGCGTAACGCATAAACTCGGTATCTGTATTCGGATTGCCAACAATCTCATAATACATTTGCAGGTAAGTTTTTAAATATGGCGGAACTGTTTTTAAGTAACTAAATAAGTTAATTACGCCAGAGTTAGATCCTCCACATGCATAAATATCTGGATTTCTATACATACAATTTAGCGCAATAAATCCGCCGATACCATTGCCATAAATAGCTACTCTTTTCGGGTTAGCAATTTTTTTGTCGATAAGCCACCTCACACCATCATTTACATCTTCTTGAATTTTATCGCTCCACTGTTTTAAACCCGCAGCATAAAAAGCTTTTCCATATCCCGAAGATCCTCTATAGTTTACCTGCAGTACTGCGTAACCTCTATTTGCTAAAAATTGTACATCGGCATTATAACCCCAAACATTTCTTCCTCCAGGGCCATTATGTGGCAACACCACAACAGGTAAATTAGTCGATTTCTTATTTTTAGGCAAAGTTAAATATCCATTAATTGTTAAACCATCACTACTTTTATAGCTAATAGGTTTCATTTCACTCATATCATCATCTTTTATAGATGAATTGATATCTGATAATTTTTTGAGTTTATTTTTACTTGCGTTATACAGGTAATAAGAACCGGGACTGCGATCAGTAAACGTGCGAATTACAAATACATTATCGGTTTTGTCTTTATCCATTATACGCCATTCTGTACGCGGAAAAAGCTTATCAATTTTAGCATACTTTACTTTAGTTGGCTCATCTAAATAAAATTTCTCCTTCTTCCATGTTTCGCAGGTAACAAAAAGCATTTTGTTTTTTACTTTAGAATATTTCGCATCAATTACATTTAAAGAATCGGTACTAAAGAGTACTTTTTTCTCTTTACCTGCTTTTAAATCGAAGGCAACAAGCGCATTTTTATCTCTATTGATATCGGATATTGCATACAAAACATCCTTTTCATTCTCAGCAAACGCCACAGGACTAAAAGTATTTTTAAAATTGTTGGTCATTACGGGTTTAAATGCCGTGGTTTCATTCTCGCGATAAAGCAAAGTTTCATTTACGCCATCGCTAGATACTGCAATTTTC
Organism: Pedobacter changchengzhani; assembly: GCF_004354365.1. Taxonomy (GTDB): domain Bacteria; phylum Bacteroidota; class Bacteroidia; order Sphingobacteriales; family Sphingobacteriaceae; genus Pedobacter; species Pedobacter changchengzhani. Next base: position 367,338 of record NZ_SJCY01000001.1, on the reverse strand, counting down.
AATATCCCGTTATTATCAGTCATCCATTGCGAAATATTACCGGGGTTTTTTGCCACCATAACCATTTTACCATCTCTAACATTTAAGCGATAAGCATCAAAAACAGTCGAATCCCGCTTATTAGAGGCTACAATGATATATTTACCATCAATTAATTTATCTTCTAAAATTTTAAGTTTCGTTTGCTCGTTTGAGATAATTTGAATTTGGTTACTACCATCCTTATTGATTACAAACAAATCTGATTTCCGCTCTTTTGATTCGTCTTGCGTGTAATAAACGAGTTCGTTATCTCCTGTCCAAAAGTAAAAAATTAATGTTTTGTCTTTTAAATGGGTAAGCTGCGTACTTTTTCCAGTAGCCAAATCATCAATAAAAAGATTAGAAGTATTATCCTGCAATTTTAAAAAAGACAAACTTTTGCCATCGGGCGATACATGATAGTAAGCTTTATCCTTTGCTTTAAAAAAATCGTTAATTGGAATAACTTTAAGCTCCTTTTTTTGATTACAAGCATAAAACAATACAATTAAAAATAATACAGCTATTTTTTTAAGCATAATACAACTTTAACCATTAATACGAATAATAAGTCTAAAAAAGCCACAATATGGTTTCAACTAGCAATGTTAATCATTCGGCTTTGATATGAGGTACAATTTAAGATTTTTAATAAAGAGCAGGGAAAATTTACGGTAACATTTTTAATAGATGCGCAGAATAATTTGCCTAGCAGTTACTTAATGAGTGACTTAAACTAATCTCTTTTTTATTATATTTAAAACTTTATCATTTGTTCAATGAAATACATCCTCTTTATTTTATTTGCCCTTTCTACAGGTTTCTTATCTGCAAGGCAGGTTAAAATAGGCTCACAATCTGTTACGGACGATGGTGCGCTTGCCGTGCAATATTACCAACAAGGAGCGTATGAAAAAACAATAGTTTTATTAGAGAAATTAGTCAATGATCCTCAGAATGATGTTTATTTCGATTTATATTTCAGCTCTTTACTAAAATTAAAAAAATACGATGTCGCCGAAAAACTCATCAAAAAACAAATTAAGTTATTTCCCCAAAACGATGAGTTTCCTATTGCTTTAGGGAAATTATACCAAGAAAAAGGAGATATACAAAGCGCCAATAAAATCTTTCTCAACACCATTGATAAATTACCTGCCGATGAATTTAAGATCAGAGAGCTTGCCAATAATTTTTACCGTTTTGAGAATTATGATTTCGCCATTCAAACCTTAAAGCAAGGCAGAAAATTGCTTAACAACAATCAACTTTTTGTGTTCGATTTGATTAACATTTATCGATACAAAAAAGATAAAAATATGCTGATGCAAGAGTATTTAGATGTTTTAAGTACCATGCCAGAAATGCTCATGCGGGCAGAAAATAGCTTAGCTAGTGTTTTCGATGATAAAAATGATTATCAAAATTTTAAAGTGGCTATTTTGCGAAAAATGCAGAAAGAGCCTGATGCCGAGGTTTACATTGAGTTATTAACGTGGAATTACATTCAGCAACAAGAGTTCGACATGGCTTTACGGCAGTTGGTTGCTTTTGATAAACGAACAAAAGGAAACGGAGCCAACATTTTTAGCGCAGCCTATACATTTGTATATAATGGCGCGTTTGATACCGGAATTAAAGCTTACGAATATCTAATTGCCAAAGGGAAAGATGAGCCGTATTTTTTATCGTCAAAAATAGAATTGCTAAATACAAAGTATAATTTACAAACTGCTGGCAAATACAATATTGCAGATTTAGCACTTTTAGCTGAAGATTATAAACTTTTAATAAATGAATATGGTAAGAATAAAAATACTTTATTCGCAGTAAAAAAATTAGCCAATTTAGATGCTTATTATTTGAATAAACCTACGGAAGCCGAAAAAGCATTGGCAGAAGCTGTTAGTTTTTTAGGCCTTTCGGCGATGGATATTGGACAGTTAAAATTAGATTTGGGCGATGTTTATATTTTAACGCAACAACCTTGGGAAGCTTTTTTATTGTACGAGCAAGTGAGCAAACTTTATGAAGGCCAGCCAATTGGAAATGAAGCCCGTTACAAAAGCGCACAGCTTTCTTTTTACCAAGGTAATTTTGAATATGCAAATGCACAATGTTCAGTTTTAAAAACCGCCACTTCGCAACTTATTGCCAACGATGCTTTGAACTTAAGTCTTTTAATTAGCGATAATACCCAAACCCCAACCGATAGTAGCGCGCTAAAAATGTATGCAGATGCAGAAATGCTCTTGTTTAGAAATGTACCCCAACAGGCATTGCAAAAGTTAGATAGTATTGCAATTGCCTATCCTAAAAATAGTTTAAGCGATGCGATTTTGATGACCAAAGCGAAAATTTTAATTAAAGCAAACGAATACCAACAAGCTTGCATTATCCTTAAAAAAGTTACCGAAGATTATACAGATGGCATCTGGACAGACGATGCTTTATTTACACTAGCCGATTTGTATGAAAAAAAGATGAGTGATCCTGATCAAGCAAAAATCTATTTTCAGAAGTTAGTAGCCGACTACCCCGGAAGTATGTTTAGCGCTGAAGCCAGAAAAAGATTTAGAAATTTAAGAGGTGATGGAATTTAAATAAGTATTGGAAAAATTGAAGACTAACTCATCATACTCATTTTTAATCTTAACTGCTTTTTCACTACATTTGAGCCATGTTATTATACAATGTTACCCTAATTTTGGAGGATGCCATAGCTAAAGAATGGTTGCAGTGGATGCAAGAAATTCATATTCCAGAAGTGTTGGCTACGGGACTTTTCGTTTCCAACCGACTTTTAAAAGTTTTGGATTCGCCAAATGAAGGCGTTACGTATTGTGCTCAATACGTAGCAGAAAGCCAAGAAGATTACGACAAATATCAAGAAGTTTACGCCCCAGACTTGCAAGCGAAACTTAATCAAAAATTTGAAAACAAATTTGTTGCATACCGTACTTTGATGGAGTTTGTAACCCCCTAGCCCCTGCCTGTCCGGCAGGGGCTAGGGGGGTTGGGGGTTAATCTTCTCGTTATTTTTATGCCTATCCGCATCTCTGATTGTTTTCTTTTCCAAGTTTTTAATCAGCGCATCATTCAAATCTATTCCGGTTTGATTGGCTAAACAAATCAACACAAATAAAACATCAGCCATTTCATCAGCCAAATTTACTTCTTCATCACTCTTTTTAAAAGATTGCTCTCCGTAAGTACGCGACATAATTCTTGCAACCTCACCAACTTCTTCCATTAAAATGGCGGTATTGGTTAGCTCATTAAAGTAACGGATACCTGTAGTTTTAATCCATTTATCTACATTTTCTTGCGCTTCGGTAATTGTCATCGTTTTTCTTTATTTAAATTTGTTTAAATTTCATATTTTAGGCTGAAATAGCAACTACATTTTATAAATCTATTCTTAAAAATATGAATTTACTTTTTACCAATAACCAAAAAAAAGCAGTTGAGTCTATTTGGATTTTGGGCGTAATTATAGCTTTTCTACAAATAAGTTGTTATTTTATGAATAGTTATGGGCCAGATAATACAACATACGATTACCTATGGAAGTTACAGAACTGGTTTTTACAGAGTCTAATTTTTGCTTGGTATTTTTACAAAAACAAGAAAACAGCTCAAGGTTTTATTATTCAGTTGTTATTTCTTCCATATTACATTTTTAAAAAAGATTGGTCGAGTTACCTCGATTATCACTTAGATTTTGATCGAAGTGCACTCATTTATCAAAGTATTAACATCGTGTCATTTGTTTTACCGCTGTTGGCTTTCTGTGTTTTTTATTTTAAAAACGAAACTAAACCAAGTAACGTATCAAAAATAAAAGGAATTTTAATACAATTCGTAGTTACGCTGATATTAAGCTTTACCATCTCTTCTGATCCTGATTCTTTATACAGTTTCATTGGTAGTTTAACCACAAGTTCTTTATATGTAAAAGATGCTTTTGTTTGTTTGATATTCATCTTGATTTCGTTAAAAATGATCGCAGTTTTGACTGGATTTTTTTATTTATCGAATCGGATTTACAGTGCAAATCAAACCATAAATCCATTAGATGAACAGCCAATTTCTTCCGATTTATTCAAATGGGGCTTTCTAATTAGCTATCCAATTCTATTTCTATCGATTGTAGATATGAGTAAATCGGTTTTTACGATGGCTTTTTCAACCATAAACACGCACGACATTCTATATATGCTAGGTAATTTAATTGTACTTTTTATTTGTGGAAGATTTTTTGGAAGCTTAATCCAATTCAGAAACTTTAGTTTAAAGCGTTATTTTGGTGTCGTAAATACCTTATCACTCCTTCCCCTACTAAATTTAGGTGCTTTTTTCACACTACTTTATTACAAGAAAAGTCCAGTTTCTATCACGGAGTATAAAGACAAATTGAAGCCGAACAGAAATATACATTTAATCATTTATTGCTCGTTGCTAACTTTATATTACCTATATAATTACTTCTCAAAACCTGCAGATTACAGAACATTTGAACCGCTTTATAAACTTCTAGTTTTTGGAGTATCTATTATTGTGCTTGCCCGATTTAAATGGAGCACTAAAGTAATTCCATTTTTAGCGGTAATTATTCTTTATTTCTCGGATATAAAAGATTTCTTTGATTTTGGAAATGGATTATGGCCATTTTTTAAGGATAAAGTATTTTCTTTCCTTTGGTTGGGCACGTTGGCTACTTTTATACTCTACTATATAGTTGATTATATTTTACACAAATGCTTTTACACGGCTTACTTCGAAGAGCATAATCCTGATAAGTTTGAGGCATACATAGAAAAATTTCAGTAGTTTTTATGGCTTTCGCAAAATTACAGCCAGTTTTGTGTCTTGAAAACTACTGCCTTGGTTACGTTTTGGCTTAAAATCAAAACTATACTTTCCATCAATCGGAGCTGTAAATTTTTTACTTTCTGTTTCGTATTGATGCATCGTGTAATAAACCGTACTATCTTTTTCAGAACTGCTTTGAATATATGAGTCGTCTAATTTCTTCGAATTAATAACATGCTCGGTAATATTAACATTTAAGCTATCAAACAATATTGATTTACCATTGCATTCTATGTTGTACCTGATGCCAGATTTAGATGTGTAAGAATCATCCTTTTCGATAACTTTTGTCCAAATGCTAATCACATCACCTTTCTTTAAATTTATATTATCTACGGTAGCTATTCCATCACCTTCTAACGAAATTTCAGCCAATTTTTCGCCAATTGGATTGCATGATGACAACATTATAATTGAAAAACTTAAAAACAGGATGTTTCTTAAAATACGCATAGTTAAAAGATTGTAAGTTAAATTAGATTTTTAAAGTATAGTTTTTAGCAAAATAGCCGAACATTTTAACAAAAAAATCAACGTCAGATTCACCTAAATCAGTGTCAGTTTTAAGCATGTAAGTTTTGTTCTTATAATCGATTGGATGAAAAACTGTCAAATTAATTACCTTTTCCTTCCCTTCTTCAGTTGTATAGCGCTGATTCACAATGTAACTGCCAGAATCTTCTCGTAAGTTGTATTTATCTCGACTATTTAAACTTAAAATTTGCTTTCCAGAAACATAATCTGCATCATTAACCTTACCAGCTTTAATTATATCTATGTTCTTGTAGAAATAAAGGGCTTCTTCTGTTGATGTATTAAAAAGTTCAACAAAAGTATAATTACCTTCTGTTCTTGGCGATACACTTTCATCAACCTCTAAAAAAAACTTCAGTTCTTTTTCTAATTTGCCAAAGACTGCATTTACATAATCAATCTCTAAAGTTGGCATGTTTTGTACATATTCATTCCACGACGAAAATTTTATCATTGGAAAAGTTTTAGCCGTTAAGCTTTTGCCATGTTTAACAAAATGCATAAAAAGATCTATCTTTTCCTTTTTAGGAAATTTTTTCGCCCAGCTCATTTCTGCTTTGTAAATAATATAGCATTTCTTTAACTCATCATAATGTATGGTATAGGCAGAAAAACTATCACTTTGATCGAAAACTATACTATTCTCATCTTCATAATACACATTTTCAATTTGTTCTCCATCCTTTTTTATCTTATCTATTGTCAAAAAATTAGCATCATCATGAGGGATAATAAACACATCTTCCGAATACAATTTTTCTTTACTGGTAAAAAAATTACTTAAAGCAACATCATAAAAACTAGTTTTTAAAGTAGCTAAATCTATATTGCCAATCATGCCCGCAAATTCATCCTTTGGATCGTATTTTGTTACTTCAAAGTTACTGTTTGCCGGTATGTTGAGGCTGTAAGTATTGTCTATTGAAACCGTTTTTAACGGAAGCTTTAACTTTGTTACCTTTTCGTAATCTGCCTTAGAGACAGACTCCACATCGGCTATGGCACCACCTTCATCGTCATCGCTTTTTACAACTCTTTTGCAACCCGAAAAAACAAAACCTAATAAGAAAAGAAGCAACAATGATTTTTTAAAGAAACTGTAGTAATATGAATTCATAAAAAGCATTTTTCTAAATATATTGTATAATAAACCTAATTGTTATTCTTTAGTTTTGGTATCAATCAATATCGTAACCGGACCATCGTTAACCAAACTAATTTTCATATCGGCGCCAAAAACCCCACACTGTATTTCTTTATTCAGCAAAGCTGATAACTTTTTTATCATTTTTTCGTACAAGGGGATTGCTTTTTCTGGTCTAGCAGCATTTGTAAATCCTGGTCTATTGCCCTTTTTTGTACTGGCAAAAAGCGTAAATTGACTGATTAATAAAATATTCCCATCAACATCTGCCAATGATTTATTCATTAATCCACTTTCATCACCGAAAACCCTCATGTTAGCAATTTTTTGTGCAAGCCATTCTAAATCTTCCAGTTCATCGGCATCCTCAATACCTAAAAGAACTAAAAAACCTTGGTTAATTTCGCCTTTAATTAAATCATCAACCTTACACATTGCCTGTGTAACCCTTTGTATTACCGCTCTCATAATTGTGTTGTAAAATACCTATTTATTAGGATTTTGATATGAAAACTTTATATTAATTTTATTGCGCAAAACCCACAGATGAAATTTAAGCTTTTAGTACTTTTTATTTTTTTAATTACTGCCTGCAAACAAAAACGTGAGGTAAACACGAGTTTCTATTTTTGGAAAACGGTTTATAAACAACAAAAAGTTGAAAACAATATTTTAAATACCTTAAACAGCAAAAAATTGTACATCAGAATAATGGATGTAGATTTAAATTTAGATCAAAAACTTATTCCAATTGCGCCTATTAAATTTGTTGATTCTGTTCCGAAAAATTTAGAAATTGTACCAGTTGTTTTTATAGTTAATAATGCATTAAAGAACCAAGATGAAAGACAATTAGCGCAACTGGCGATAAATATATTGGCATTTGTACAAGCAAAGGTTTTACAAGCTGGCGCGAAAAGTTATAAAGAATTGCAAATAGATTGCGACTGGACTGCAACTACCAAAACGGAATATTTTACACTTTTAAAGCTTTTAAAACAGCACGATAAAAGTAAAATCCTATCCTCAACATTGAGATTACATCAGTTAAAAAATCAAGAAAAAAGTGGTATTCCGCCTTGCGATAAAGTACTGTTAATGTGCTACAACATGGGTAATTTACGCAAATACGGCACTCAGAATTCTATTTTAGATGTAGAAGAACTTAAAAAATACGCAGGGGAAAATTTAGCTTTTTATCCTATGAACATCGATATTGCATTACCTTTATTCTCTTGGTGCGTAGTTTTTAGAAACCAACAATACGCAGGGATTTCGAAAAGACTGAATCTCGCTGATTTGAAAAATCCTGAACTTTTTACGCGTAAAACGGATGGATTATATACAGCAAACACAAATTTACCTGCATACGGATTAATTAAAAATGACGAGGTTAGGTACGAGGAAAGCAAAATTAATGCCCTCAGGGAAACTGCAACATATTTAACAACATTTTTATCACAAAAACCGATTAGCTTAATATATTATCACTTAGATTACAATTTATTAAAAAACTATGAAACGCATCAACTTAAAGAAATCGCTAATATTTTCCGTTAGTTTTTTTATCGCCTTTTTAGGCGAAATAGCGGTAAATATTGCCTGCGGACCTGAGCAAGATCCTTACGATTATTATGTTTCATATTTTCATAATAATACACAGGGTGATGAATATTCGCCGTTTGCATTTAACGAAATGGTTTATTTATACCATGATGAAGAGGTTAAAAGTGAACCCCAAATTAACAGTGCAGAGTGGGCAAAATACCTGAATGTTAAAACTAAAGATGTTTTTAAAGTGATGTATGGTTTAGATAAAAAAACGAGTTTAAAGCTTACAAATTTTAAGACTTTGAGTACCGTACCAGAAAATTTGAAAATGAATTCTTTTCTCATTTCATTAACTAAAAACCCAAATGCCTTAAAATACTACAACTTTGCAAAAAAATGCGAGCCTTTAACTGCACGGTCGGCTGATAGTTGGGATCCAATTGAAAGAGATAGCACGCTGATGATAAAAAGAGCAAAAGAGTCGATTAATCTCGCTTCTTCAGAGAACGATGAATTCTTGAAATTACGTTATCAATACCAAGCTGAGCGTTTATATCATTACGCTGGAAACTTTGAAGAAAGCAAAATAGTTTACGAAAAGTGGATTGCGAAGAGTACTTTAGAAAGTGCTGTAAAAGGATGGGCATTAGCTGTTTATGCAGGCGCCGTACGTTATGCAGGAAATCCAGAACGATCTGCATACTTATTTTCTAAAGTTTTCGAAAGTAATCCTGAAAGGAGAATACAAGCTTATAAAAATTATTTCTACACCAGTGCGAATATTAATGCTGTACTAAAATATGCGAAAAACGATTTAGAGAAAGCCAATATTTGGGCAATTAGCGGTTTTGGCAATCCAGCACCAAATATTCAAAGTTTGCAAAAGGTTTACGAATTTGCACCTTCTAGCTTGTTAAACGGTGCGCTTTTAGTTAGAGAGATAAATAAATTAGAACAAAATCTAATTAAAGAAGATCCAATTTATGCCAATCCGAACAGTTATTTTAATCGCTATGATGATCAAACTACAAATAAAGATAGTGTAGAAAATGCCAACTTAATGCACTTAAAAAACATTAAAGAATTTGCTGTAAAACTGGCAACGGAGCAGAAATATCCTCAATGGGAATTAGGAACTATTTCCGCCGCATATTTATCATGGATGGAGAACAAACCCGAAGAAGGTTTAAAATATTTATCGCAGTTGAAAGAAATTGATAAACTTCCTGCAAAACTGAAAGACCAAAGCCGCATTGTTCAATTATTAATTTCTGCCGGAAACATTAAGCAAGGCAGCAATTTTAACGCTTCGGATCTTGTAACAGCGTTAAAATGGTTGGATGAAAAACGATATGCCGAAAATAAAGCGCAACCAAAAAATGATTATTACGACACTGGCTGGGCGAGTGGCGAAAATCGTTTTACCACAACAACTAGAAATTTCTATCAGCAAATATTAGCACCTGCATATTTAAAAATTGGGGATACCGCAAAAGCCGCAGCAGCCATGCTAAAAGGCGATTTAAAGTACAGAACGATTACCAACCATAGTTTCTCAAAAAACATGGATGTAAAAACCACGTTCTTTTGGCAGAATAGATTAAGCGCTAACACAATGTTAGGATTAGTCGCACTAAAATCCAATCCGAAAAATGATGGTTTAGATGGCTTGATTGCCGATGGTTTAAATAAATTGAGTAGTGATGATTTTAACGAACTTATGGGCACTACGTATTTGCGTACACACGATTATGCAAAAGCTTTAACGAGTTTTAATAAAATTGCACCCAACTATAAATACTTTACGCCGAGTAATTGGTACAGCGCAAAAGAAAACCAAAAAACATTTGCCAATCCATTTATCGAGCGCATAAAGGATTACCCGAAAAAATACGGTAAAACTGCACCCGGCTCAACCAAGAAAACCTTTGCGCAAGAAATGCTCCGTTTAGAAAGACTTACACTTTCAGACAAAGCAAATGCGCCGATTTATTATTACAAAATGGCAAACGCAGTTTATCAATCGGGTTATTATGGTAATTTCTGGTTTTTAATCAGTTACGAATGGAGTTCTTACGCAAGTTTTGAAAAACCTACATTTAGCTACGATGGCGACTATAAACTAGCACTTAAAGCAACGGAATGGTATAAAAAAGCGAGATCCCTTACAAAAGATCCCAATTTAAAAGCAAAATGCACTTTTATGTTGGCAAAATGCGAGCAGAAAAAAATAATAAACGACAACTACGGAAAAATAAATTGGTATAATGGCGATTATCAAAATGAAAGCAATAAGTTTTTAGCGTTAAATTACAAGAATTCGTACTTTAAAGAAATGAAAGCAAATTATTCTAAAACTCCATTTTATAAAATTGCTGTAAATGAGTGTAGTTATTTTAGTGATTTTTTAAGAGGAAAGTAAGGGTTATGGGTTGTGGGTTATCAGTTAAATGTTCGGATTCTTAATCTGGTGCAAGCGTCATGCGACAGAAAGAAAACGAAATTAGTTTCTACTAAAACATTAAGATGCCAAGTCACGCTGAGCATGACGATGCAAATAATTTGGCGCAAGCGATAAACCTGCGCTAGAAACAGTTAAAGCAAATCCCAACTCACAACTCATAACTCATAACTCATAACTCATAACTAAACTAATGTCTCGTATCGTTATTATGATAAATACTTAAATAACTCTCGTATCTCGACACTGCAATCTGGTCATTATTAACAGCTTCTAATACCGCACAACCCGGCTCGTTAATGTGCCTGCAATTGTTAAACCGACAGTTATGAGATGTTTTAAAAATCTCTGGAAAAAAGTGGCTGAGTTCTTCTTTTTCAATATCTATAACGCCTAATTCTCTAATTCCAGGTGTATCTACAATAAATCCGCCCTGTGGCAACTCGTACATTTCGGCAAAAGTTGTAGTATGTTGTCCTTTATCGCTCCAGTCAGAAACTTCGCCTGTTCTTAACTCACGGTCGGGCAGAATGGCATTAATTAAACTCGATTTTCCTACACCCGAATGACCGGAAATTAAAGTGATTTTATCTTTAATTAAATCTTGGATAATTGGAATATTTATTCCTTTTAGCGCAGAAACCTCGTAGCAAGGATAGCCTATAGTTTGGTAAATTTCTTTAAAATCTTGCAGAATTTCTAGTCCTTCTTTGCTAAATAAATCGAGTTTGTTAAACACCAAAACTGCAGGCACATCGTATGCTTCGGCGGTAACCAAAAAGCGATCTATAAAACCCAACGACGTTCGGGGAGAAGCCAATGTAACCAGCAAAATAGCCATATCTAAATTAGCAGCCAATATTTGCGCCTGCTTACTTAGGTTGATAGATTTACGGATAATGTAGTTTTTTCGAGGGAAAAGTTCGTTAATCATTCCAGTAATTCCGTCCCTTTCGAGATCGAATTTTACACGGTCGCCCACAGCAATTGGATTAGTGGTTTGAATCCCCTTCATCCTAAATTTACCCACAATCCGGCAATCGTAACGCTTGGCATCATCGGCCAAAACACTATACCAACTTCCGGTAGATTTAATTACTAAGCCCTGCATATTGGCAACAAAGGTATTAATTAGGAATGGAAAAGGATCCAAAAAGACTGCTTGAGTTAATTATTTATTTAAAACCACTGCGTTTGAAAGATATTGAAGTTGCTTATTTTTAATCTCATTTTTGCGCAATCTTCTGTAAATTAAAATCCCAATCAATATCGTAATTAAACCTTGAATAAGTACGGTATCTTGTGTGCCAATTAATTGCGAAACGCTACCAACCAATAACCCGCCTAAAGGTTGCATACCAAAAAAAGCCATGGCATAAAAGCTAATTACTCTGCCCCGCATAGCCGGATCAACTGTGGTTTGAATTAATGTGTTGCTAATTGTAATTTGCGACATCATGCCGAAGCCCGCTAAAACAGCGAAAAATAAGGCTAAAAGATAGTAGGTAGTATGCGAAAAAAGCGCTAACCCAGCTCCAAAAATTAAAGTATTTATCGCTAATATTTTTCTCAAATTCTTCCCTGGCTTTAACGATGCTAAAAATATCGCCCCCGAAAAAGCACCTAAACCAATAACACTATCTATTACCCCAAATGTTGATGCTGTACCGTGAAAAATATCTTTTGCATAAAACGGAATTAAAGTGCCGAAAGGCAAAGCTATTAAACTAATCAGCGCCAGCATAATTAAAATATATGAAATAGATGGCGTTGCACGGATGTATGCAAAACCTTCTTTCAACTCGCCAATTACATTTTTAGTGCGCGGTTTAGCGATGTATTTGGGTAATTTCATCATCATTAAAGAGCCAATTACAGCTATAAAACTTATGGCATTTAACCCGAAACAAATATCATCTCCAAATTTTTCTAAAGCTAAACCCGCTAAACCCGGACCAATTAATCTCGATAAGTTTACCATAGATGAATTTAAGGCCAGGGCATTTGGCAAATCGGCTTTATCTTCTACCATTTCGTACACTAACGATTGCCTTGCAGGAACATCAAATGCATTTATTAACCCCAATAATGCACTTAGCGCAATAATTTCCCAAACCAAATAATTTTTTGTGAAAACCAGTAAAGTTAATAAAACGGCTTGCACCATAGAAGCAATTTGTGTAATCAACAACAATTTATATCTATTGTACCTATCGGAAGCAACACCCCCAATAAATGAAAAAATGAACGATGGAAAAAGGCTTGCAAACAGCGTGAGGCCAAGCATAAAATTAGAGTGGGTAATAGAATATACTACCCAACTTACGGCGGTTTTTTGCATCCACGTGCCTATTAACGATATGGATTGACCGCCAAAATATAAACGATAATTTCTGCTTTTAAAGGCGCTAAATGTACTAATATTCATAATAAAATGAACTGATTAAAAATCAATCAGTTTAGTTAATGGAGTTATTGCTTGTTGTAAAATGAGTTGCTCTTGTGGCGTACAAAGTTCGGCAATGGCTTTACCCAACCACTCATCCCGCTCTTGCCTAACTTGTTGCAAAAAATCTTGTCCTTTAACAGAAAGCGAAATGTTAATTTTCCTTTTATCGGTTGTGGATGGACGTTTTTCAATTAAATCCAACTCAGCCAAATGATTCAACAACGGACCAACGGATTGAGGTGTGATTTTCTCTAAAACGGCAAGTTCTGCCGAAAGTAGTTGATCGTGCTGTTCTAATAAAACCAATATTGATCTTTCCGTTTGCGACAGCGGCGTATTGGATGGCGAAAGCTTCCGCATTTTTCTATTCAATCTCGCAAGTATAGGCCTCAATGCAGAAGCCAGCAAAAAACTCTTGTCCAAATTCATATAGTAAGTAAAACTTATAAGTTTGCCTTACAAATTTACCAATTTAGATTATAGCTAATTCAAAATTCGAAAGAGTTGACATTTAAAAGATTTTTGCAAGAAATATACTGTGTGGATTTGGATAATTTATCGCCCGATAGGATGCTAAAAATGGAAATGATTGAAATTTTTTTGAAAAAAGAAGCTCATAAAAAAGACCTAAACAATATACTTTGTTCACAAAAAAACCAACTATTTATTCAGTCCTTGGCTTTTCTTCTACTTCATCAACAGGCACTTCTACCGTTGGGTCAGTTTTTATTTCTGCGTTGCCGTCGCTGTCTTTTTTTGCAAAAAGGATTGGATAAATAAGCCAAAGTGCTCCAATAATTACCAAAACGCCAGCCAATGTTTGAAAGTGAATAGCAAAAGGAACCTTATTGGCATGCAGAATTTTATACGCAATAAACGAAAGTAAGCCTGCAACAATAACGAAAACGGCCTTTTGTAATTTTAAGAGCTTGATCATGGATTAGTTTTTTTTATTGATATAATGTGAACTAAAACAAAGATTAGTCCAATAAGTTCGAGTAAGCCACAAAAATAAAATCCATACACAACTAAGTTTTTATGTTGCGCACTAACAACGGTAACAATTGGCAACGCAATTACCGCCATAATCATTAACGAAAGTCCGATATTAAATAATTTCACCTCAAAAGTATTTACATCAAAACTACCTAAATCCCCTCAATTTTTTTAACTTTGCACCCTTTATTTTTTAGAGTTACTTGATTGATGTATAACGAATTTAAACAATTAGATCTTGCCAAAATAGGACAAGAAGTACTAGATTTTTGGAAAAAGGAAAACATCTTTGAAAAAAGCATTTCTTCCCGCCCTAAATCTAATCCGTTTACTTTTTACGAGGGTCCGCCGTCTGCAAATGGCATGCCGGGCATTCACCACGTAATGGCTCGTGCAATTAAAGATATTTTTTGCCGCTACAAAACAATCAAAGGTTATCAAGTAAAAAGAAAAGCCGGTTGGGATACCCACGGCCTGCCTGTTGAGCTTGGAACCGAAAAAGAATTGGGCATAACCAAGGAAGATATTGGCAAAATCATTTCTATTGAAGATTATAACGAAGCCTGTAAAAAAACAGTAATGCGCTACACTGATGTGTGGAACGATTTAACTGAGAAAATGGGTTATTGGGTAGATATGGATGATCCGTATATTACCTACAAATCGAAATACATGGAATCGGTTTGGTGGCTTTTGAAACAAATTTACGATAAAGGATTAATCTATAAAGGCTATACCATTCAGCCTTATTCACCAAAAGCGGGAACTGGATTAAGTTCTCACGAAGTGAACCAACCGGGTGCTTATCGCGATGTTACGGATACGACAATTGTTGCACAGTTTAAAGTCCCCCTAACCCCCAAAGGGGGAACTGGAAATGGCTTAGTAAATGCTTTTGGTTTAAGCTCCCCTCCTTCGGAGGGGTTGGGGGAGGATTTCTATTTCCTTGCTTGGACCACAACACCATGGACTTTACCATCGAACACAGCTTTAACAGTTGGACCAAAAATCGATTACGTTTTAGTCAAAACTTTTAACCAATATACTTTCCTGCCAACAAACGTAATTTTGGCTAAAAACTTAGTTGGAAAACAATTCAGCAAAATTTTCTTCGAAAGTGAAAATATTGAAGATTTCGAAAATTTCAAATCTGGAGACAAAAAGATACCGTACCAAATTCTTGCCGAATGTAAAGGAGTAGATCTAGTTGGAATTAAATACGAACAACTTTTAACTTACGCATTACCGTTTAACAATCCAGAAAATGCTTTCCGCGTAATTGCTGGAGATTTTGTTACCACCGAAGATGGAACTGGTATTGTACACACTGCACCTACTTTTGGTGCAGATGATGCTAAAGTTGCCAAGGAAGCAAGTCCAGAAATACCACCAATGTTGGTAATGGACGAAGACGACGTTTTGGTCCCTCTTGTTGATTTACAAGGTAGATTTACCAAACATGTTGGTCCGTTTGCTGGCAAATACGTAAAAAATGAATACTACGAAGCCGGCGAAGCACCCGAAAAATCGGTTGATGTAGAAATCGCCATCTTATTAAAAGAAGAAAACAAAGCTTTCAAGGTAGAAAAATACGTTCACAGTTACCCACACAGCTGGAGAACTGACGAGCCACTTTTATATTACCCTTTAGATTCTTGGTTTATTAAAGTTACGGATGTTAAAGATAGAATGTTCGATCTTAATGAAACCATCAATTGGAAACCAAAGTCAACCGGCGAAGGTCGTTTTGGTAATTGGCTAAAAAATGCCAACGATTGGAATTTATCACGCTCGAGATATTGGGGTATTCCGTTGCCAATTTGGAGAACTGAAGATAAAAAAGAAGAAATATTAATTGGCTCGGTTGAAGAACTTTACAACGCAATTGAAAAATCAATCGCCGCTGGCTTTCAAAAAGAAAATCCATTTAAAGGATTCGAAATTGGAAACATGAGTGAAGAGAATTACGATTTAATTGATTTGCACAAAAACGTTGTTGATCAAATTGTGTTAGTCTCTCCAGCTGGCAAACCAATGATCCGCGAAAGCGATTTAATTGATGTTTGGTTTGACTCTGGCGCAATGCCTTATGCGCAATGGCATTATCCATTCGAAAACAAAGAAACAATCGACGAAAACCAAGATTTTCCCGCAGATTTTATCGCCGAAGGTGTAGATCAAACCCGTGGTTGGTTTTATACTTTGCATGCAATTTCTACCCTAGTTTTCGATAAAGTTGCCTATAAAAATGTAGTTTCAAACGGCTTGGTGTTAGACAAAAACGGGCTAAAAATGTCTAAACGTTTGGGCAATGCAGCAGATCCGTTCCAAACTATTAACGAGTATGGAGCCGATGCCACACGTTGGTATATGATTTCGAATGCAAACCCTTGGGATAATTTAAAATTTGATATTGAAGGTATTGCGGAAGTGCGCCGTAAATTCTTTGGCACGCTGTACAATACTTACGCTTTCTTTGCTTTATATGCAAATATTGATAAGTTTCAAATTGATAAAAATAACCTCAGTAAAGTTGAAGATCGGTCGGAACTAGATCGTTGGATTTTATCGCTTTTACAAAATTTAATTAACGAAGTTGATGATAGCTACAACACTTACGAACCAACTAAAGCAACTCGTGCCATTCAAAACTTTGTTGATGAACACTTAAGCAACTGGTACATCAGACTAAGTCGTCGCCGTTTTTGGAAGGGCGAAATGACAAATGATAAACGCGCCGCTTATGAAACGCTTTACACCTGTTTAGAAACTTTAGCACAGCTGATGAGTCCTGTAGCGCCATTCTTTGCCGATTGGTTGTACAGAAATTTAACCGTTAACGATTCAACGGCCGAACAATCAATCCACTTAACATTGTGGAATAATGCCGATCAAAGCTTAATTGATAATGATTTGAACGAAAG
This sequence comes from Pedobacter changchengzhani, assembly GCF_004354365.1. Taxonomy (GTDB): domain Bacteria; phylum Bacteroidota; class Bacteroidia; order Sphingobacteriales; family Sphingobacteriaceae; genus Pedobacter; species Pedobacter changchengzhani. The sequence goes on along the minus strand of NZ_SJCY01000001.1, from coordinate 350,383 downwards.
AATGCTTTACGCGCAACATATTTCGTCGATGGTTTTATCGTTGCGTAAAAAATCAAGCATTAACGTTCGTCAGCCTTTAGCCAAAATTTTGATCCCTGTTTTAGATAATGATTTTCAAGTGAAGGTAAATCTGGTAAAAGATCTGATTTTATCAGAAACGAACATTAAAGAGGTAGAATTTATTAACGATACCTCGGGCTTAATAAAGAAAAAGGTAAAACCAAACTTTAAAGCCTTAGGTGCTAAGGTTGGTAAGGACATGAAGATGGTAAGCGAGGCGATTAATCAAATTTCTCAAGAAGAGTTAGTTCAATTTGAAAAAACTGGTTCTATCTTAATACCAGATACTAACTACTCGATACTTCTTGCGGATGTAGAAATCTTCGCAGAAGACATTCCAGGATGGCAGGTAACTAATTTGGGCAACTTAACAGTCGCATTAGACATTACCATATCCGAAGATTTAAAACAGGAAGGACTTTCTAGAGAACTGGTTAACCGTGTACAAAATCTCCGTAAAGAATTAAATTTTGAAGTAACGGATAGAATTTCAGTTCGTTTACAAAAACATAACATTATCCAACATGCTGTTGCTAAAAACAAAGCTTATATTTGCGCAGAAATACTAGCCGACGATGTAGAATTGGTAGAAATGGTAAGTAATCCAAACAAAATCACCATTGATGATGTTGAGTTAGACATTTCAATAACTAAAAAATAACAGGATCGAATAAAATTAAACTCTAAAAAGAATGGAAAACACTAACATAACACGTTATTCTGATAGCGAATTACAAGAATTTAAAGAACTTATTCAAGATAAATTACGCAGTTCAAAAGAAGAATTAAACGCTTTAACAACTTCGTTAAGCAACCCCAATGCAAATGGAACCGAAGATACTTCTGGTGCCTACAAAACATTAGAAGATGGATCTGCAACGATGGAAAAAGAGCAGATTAATCAATTAGCAGCGCGCCAGAAAAAATTTATCGATAATTTAGAAGCTGCATTGGGCCGTATAGAAAACAAAACTTATGGTATCTGTCGCGAAACTGGTAAATTGATTCAAAAAGAACGATTACGTGCAGTTCCTCACGCTACTTTAAGTATGGAAGCCAAGTTAAAGCAGGGTTAATGAAAGGCTACACAAAACCTTTAATCATCATATTTTTAGTGCTCCTCGCAGATCAGTTACTAAAAACATGGGTTAAAACCAACATGTACATCGGCCAAGAATTTAATGTTATTGGCAAATGGTTCATTATCCATTTTACCGAAAACAACGGTATGGCCTTCGGTATGGAGTTTGGCGGTGAATTTGGAAAACTCGCGCTTTCTTTATTTAGAATTGTGGCTGTTGCCGGTATTGGTTACGGTTTGCACTATTTAATCAAGCACAAATATCACCGTGGTTTAATTCTAAATGTAGCTCTAATTTTTTCTGGCGCACTCGGCAATATAATCGATTCGGTTTTTTACGGAAAAATTTACCATTACGAAACTTGGTTTCACGGCCGAGTTGTAGATATGTTCTACTTTCCAATTGCCAGAGGATATTTCCCTTCGTGGATTCCAATTTGGGGAGGCGATCAATTTGAATTCTTTAGGCCGGTTTTTAACGTTGCCGATGCAGCGATATCAGTGGGCGTTATACTCATCATTATCTTCCAAAAAAACTACTTTAAAGATGATGTTAAAGAAGAAGTTAACATCAACAGCGAGATGGTAGAAGATTAAATACCGCATAAATGTTTCAAATATTTTTTTCAATATTTGAAACATTTATTCAAGTACTACAAAATCTATAATCGGCCTTTAACATCCGTTAAATCGTCTTTCCAAAAACATTTCCCTTTTAATAAATTCCCTCACCTATCACTAATAGTGGTTGATAAAAAAATGTTTTTTATTGATTTTGGAAAACATCGGTTCTGTGCAATTAACAGTTTGCAGTCCCGCTCCCGCTTCTGCCGAAGAAAAATCGGCATCCCGCTTCGATCGGGTTTAATAACAACGGTCTGTACAATAAACGCAAAGTAAAAAACCAAAAGCTTACTCTAGCCAAATGGCAATTTTCGTATCGAAATACAAAATCAAATTTCACTTTAATAAATTTATTATCAAGCGTTTAAATTGTTTTCACCATAAAGAAATACTATTTTTATAATTGAAAAAGGACAATCAAAAACAAGTAAAAAACTAACTTTATGAGCGCTGTAAAATTATTCGAAAGTAAAAAAGTGCGATCTCATTGGAATGCGGAAAAGGAAATATGGTACTTCTCTGTAATAGATATAATATAAATATTGACTGGGAGCTCCATTCCAAAAAGATATTGGAGCGACTTGAAAAAAAAGCTTTTAAACGAAGGAAGTGAAGTGTACGATAAAATCGTACGGTTGAAAATGAAAGCAGAAGATGGCAAGATGAGAGATACAGACATTGCGGACACAGAAACACTATTGAGACTTATCCAATCTGTTCCTTCGCCCAAAGCAGAGCCTTTTAAACAATTGTTAGCGAAGGTTGGCTACGAAAGGATGCAAGAAATTCAAGACCCAGAAATGGGCTTAAATAGGGCAAGAGAAAATTGGCAAAAACTTGGAAGAAGCGAAAAGTGGATTCAGCAACGAATGACGGGCCAAGATACCCGGAATAAATTAACAGATTATTGGAAAGAAAGTGGCGTGGAGAAATCCGATGAGTTTGGTTTTTTAACAAATATCATCCACCAAGAATGGACAGGAATAACCATAAAATGACATAAAGAGCTTAAAGGTTTAAAAACGCAAAACCTACGAGACCACATGAGTGAGGCCGAATTGATTTTTACAGCCTTGGCATAAATTTCTACAAGACAAATAGCCGAAGCAGACCAGGCCAAAGGATTAACCGAAAATGCAAAAGCAGGTAAAAAAGGGGGTTCTATAGCAAAAAATGCCCGGAAAGAATTGGAAGCAAAAACCGGCAAAAATGTTGTAACCCAAGAAAGCTTTTTACCACCCACAACATCAAAAAAAGCTTTAAAATAAATTTATTTTATAAAAGCATTTTGATAGTTGCAAAACACCAATCAATTTAATTCGCCAATGCAATTAGGCATAAACAATATCGACCCGAGATTTTAAAAGGTTTAATAATTCAAAAAATACTTTTAATCTAATTTATTTATCCCTACATTTGCAGGCTAAAATTTTACAGTACGTTGAACAACTTAAAACAATTTTCGTTACCGTTTACAGGCTTAAAATTAGGCACTCATCAGTTTGAATATGAGCTAGATGACACTTTTTTTAATGCATTTGAGTACTCGTTAATAAAAAGTGGAAAATTAAAAGTTTACCTGGAACTTGAGAAACAAGAAACCATGATGCTTTTAAAATTTAAAATAATTGGCACTGTAAATTTAAACTGCGATAAATGTTTAGCTGAATTTTCATTACCAATTAATTTGTATGAAAGACAGATTGTAAAATTTGCAGAGGCCGAAATGGAGAGTGATGATGAAGAAATTATTTCGCTAAGCCGTAAGGAAACGGCAATAGACCTAGCCGGTCCGTTATACGAAATAATTAACGTAGCAGTACCTTATATTAAGAACTGCGAACAGGCAAACAAAGATTGCGACCAGGAGATGATTGAGCGTTTAGATCAATTATCAGCTGATAAGCAAGAAGAAAATGAACAAAATAGCGACCCACGTTGGGAAGCACTTAATAAGTTAAAAAAATAATTAGATTATAAACCAATGGCACATCCAAAACGGAAAATCTCGAAACAGAGAAGAAATAAAAGAAGAACTCACTACAAAGCGGAGATGCCTTCTTTCGCAACATGCTCGGCAACCGGTGCTATCCATGTACCTCACCGTGCTTATAATGTAGATGGTAACCTTTACTATAATGGTAAGTTGGTTATAGAAAATACTCAAATCGGGTAATTTTTGTAAAAAATTGTTTGTGTTTTCAGCCACTTTAGTCATACCTTAGTCAGCTGGATATTTAGGCATCCCTAACTTAACACAAACAGATTTTTTCTATGAAAATAGGACTCGACATAATGGGCGGAGACTACGCTCCCAAAGCAATTGTTTTGGGAGCGATAGCAGCTCATCAATCGCTAAACGCTGGAGAACATTTAGTCCTCATCGGCGATACCGAACTGATTAAGCCAATTCTAACTGAAGAAGGTTTTAATCCAGATCATTTTGAATACGTTCATACTGATGAGGTGATTGGTATGGGCGAACATCCCACAAAAGCAATTGTTCAGAAACCAAATTCGAGCATTGCGGTTGGTTTTAACCTTTTAAAAGAAGGTAAGATTGATTCTTTCGCAAGCGCTGGAAATTCTGGCGCAATGCTAGTTGGTGCTGTATTTAGCGTTAAAACCATTCCCGGCATTCTTCGCCCTTGCTTATGCACCATTCTTCCAAAAACTAATGGCGGCACAGGCTTACTATTAGATGTAGGTGCAAATGCAGATTGTAAACCCGAATTTTTATTGCAATTTGGCATTTTAGGAAGTTTGTATGCAGAAAACATGCTGCAGATTAACAATCCTAAAGTTGCGCTAATAAATATTGGCGAAGAAGATGAGAAAGGTAATATGCTTAGCATGGCTACTTTTCCACTTATGAAAGAAACAAAATTATTCAATTTTGTGGGCAATGTAGAAGGCAGAGATTTATTTAATGATAAAACCGACGTAATTGTTTGCGATGGTTTTACTGGGAACATTATGCTTAAATTAGCTGAATCTTTTTATGTTTTAACCATTAAAAAAGGATTAAAAGATGAGTTTTTCGATCGTTTTAATTACGAGCAATATGGTGGCAGTCCTGTTTTAGGTGTTAATGCGCCAGTAGTTATCGGTCACGGCATATCCAGCCCCACTGCAGTAAAAAACATGGTACTGCAATCACGAGAAATGATTACAACCGGTTTGATTGAGAAAATTAGAGTCGCATTTAAATAATTTATTAAAATGAGTAAAATTCACGCTGCTATTACGGCAGTAAATGGTTATGTTCCCGATTATGTATTAACCAATACAGAATTAGAAACCATAGTTGAGACTTCGGATGAATGGATTACCAGTAGAACTGGAATTAAAGAGCGTAGAATATTAAAGGGTGAAGGATTAGGCACTTCGGATATGGCAGTTCATGCTGTTAACGGTTTGCTTAAAAAAAGGGGAATTGATGCAACTGAGATAGAATTAATTATTTTCTGCACCACAACACCTGATTTTACTTTTCCTGCTACGGCAAATGTTTTGGCTGATAAAATTGGTGCAACAAATGCTTGGGGTTACGATTTGCAAGCAGCGTGTTCCGGTTTTCTTTTCGGCCTTTCTACTGGTGCATCTTTTATTGAAGCCGGAAGACACAAAAAAGTTTTGGTTGTAGGTGGTGATAAAATGTCATCTATCATTAATTATGCAGACCGAACTACCTGTATTATTTTTGGCGATGGTTGTGGTTGCGCTTTATTAGAACCCAACGAAGAAGGCTTAGGTATAATCGATTCTATTTTAAGAACTGATGGTTCTGGCAGGGATTTTTTAGGTATGAAAGCAGGCGGATCTGTTACGCCTGCAACACATGAAAGTATTGATGCTAAATTACATTATGCACACCAAGAAGGGCCAACAGTTTTCAAATTTGCTGTAACCAATATGGCAGATGTTGCTGCAGAAATTATGGAGCGCAATAGCCTTACAGCCGATGATGTTGCCTGGTTAGTTCCACACCAAGCCAATAAACGTATAATTGATGCTACTGCAAATCGAATGGGTGTAACCACCGATAAAGTGATGATCAATATTGAAAAATATGGAAATACCACCAACGGAACAATCCCGCTATGTTTATGGGAATGGGAAAGTAGGTTAAAAAAAGGCGACAATATTGTGTTGGCAGCCTTTGGTGGCGGTTTTACCTGGGGATCGATTTACCTAAAATGGGCATACAATAGTTAATCCCAAAGGGTTGCCCTTGGCATTGATTTTTTGGTTGGTCGGGTGTTTAGTAAGATTGCAAGCCCAAAAAACTAAAAAACTAGATAAATAAAATAAAAAAAGTATAACTTAGTTAATTCTATAACACTATTTGTTACATAACAAGCTTAAAAAATGGATATAAAACAAATACAAGAACTTATTAAATTTGTTTCTCGTTCTGGCGTGAATGAAGTTGCTATTGAACAAGAAAACTTCAAGATTACCATTAAAACAAATCAAGCGCCAACAATTGTACATGCTGCCCTACCACAAGCACCACTCGTACAGGCTGCAATACCGGTTGCTACTGCACCAACCGCTCCAGATCCAACAACACCTGCGGTTCCGGTTGCTGAAGATACTTCAAAATACATTACCATTAAATCTCCAATGATCGGCACTTTTTACCGTTCATCTAGTCCAGATAAACCTTTGTTTGTAAACGTTGGCGATGAAATTGGTGTAGGCAAGGTAATTTGTATCATCGAGGCCATGAAACTTTTCAACGAAATTGAAAGTGAAGTTTCTGGACGAATCGTTAAAATATTGGTTGATAATGCATCGCCAGTAGAATACGATCAACCTTTATTTTTAGTAGAACCTATTTAGAACCCGTCATGCTGAATTTAGTTCAGCATCTTAATTGTTAAAAGACCCTGAACTAAATTCAGGGTGACGATAAACTAAAAATTATGTTTAAAAAAATACTAATTGCCAACAGGGGCGAAATCGCTTTGCGTATTATCCGTACCTGTAAGGAAATGGGCATTAAAACTGTTGCAGTTTATTCAACAGCAGATCGTGAAAGTTTACACGTACGTTTTGCTGATGAAGCAGTTTGTATCGGCCCGCCACCTAGTAAAGATTCTTATTTAAATATTCCAAATATTATATCGGCTGCAGAATTAACCAATGCAGACGCAATACATCCAGGCTACGGTTTCTTATCAGAAAATGCTAAATTTTCTAACATTTGCCGAGAGTATAATATCAAATTTATTGGTGCTACGCCTGAGCAGATTAATGGCATGGGCGATAAAGCCTCGGCAAAAGAAACCATGAAAATTGCTGGCGTACCTACAATACCTGGTTCTGAGGGTTTGTTAACCAGCGTAAAAGAAGGCATTGCAATTGCCAATGATATGGGCTACCCAATTATACTTAAAGCAACTGCCGGTGGCGGTGGCCGTGGAATGCGTGTAGTTTGGAAAGATGAAGATTTTGAAAACGCTTGGGATAGTGCTCGACAAGAATCCGGTGCAGCATTTGGTAATGATGGTCTTTATTTAGAAAAATATATTGAAGATCCTCGCCACATTGAAATCCAAATTATTGGCGATCAATATGGTAAAGCTTGCCATTTATCCGAACGCGATTGCTCTATTCAACGCCGTCACCAAAAATTAGTAGAAGAATCTCCTTCTCCATTTATGACGGATGAACTTCGCGTAAGAATGGGAGAAGCAGCAATTAAAGGTGCTGTTGCTGTAAACTATGAAGGTGCTGGTACAATTGAGTTTTTAGTTGATAAACACCGCAACTTCTATTTTATGGAAATGAATACCCGTATTCAAGTGGAACATCCGGTTACAGAAGAGGTAATTAATTTCGATTTAATTAAAGAACAAATTAAAGTTGCAGCAGGTATTCCGATATCGGGAAATAATTATTTTCCTAAAATGCATGCAATCGAATGTCGCATCAATGCAGAAGACCCTGCAAAAGATTTCCGCCCATCACCGGGAAGAATAACTAATTTTCACTCTCCAGGTGGCCACGGCGTTCGAGTTGATACACATGTTTATGCAGGCTACTCAATTCCATCCAATTACGATTCGATGATTGCAAAACTAATTTGCGTGGCACAAACCCGCGAAGAGGCTATTTGTACTATGGAACGTGCTTTGGGCGAATTTGTAATCGAGGGCGTAAAAACAACTATCCCTTTCCATTTACAATTGATGAAAGATCCTAATTTTAGAGCAGGAAATTTCACTACAAAATTTATGGAAACTTTTGAATTTGTAGAGTAATATTAACAAGAATTAAAAATAATACAATCCCATTTTGGTAAAACAGAATGGGATTTTTTTGTAAATATACATTTTCGATTAATTTAACTAAATTTAATTATGGAATCATTAATCGTTCAACCAAAAACCGAAAAACAATTGTTAGCTGTAAAAGCTGTTTTGAAAGCTTTAGATGTATCCTTTATAAAAAGCGCAGAAATTAGTCCTTATGACCCTGAATTTGTAAAGAAAATAAAAAAATCAGAGCAGAATTATAAAGAAGGAAAATTTATTACGTTAAAGATAGACGACTTATGGAAATAGCGTTTGATGAGGTGGCAGAAAATGACTTGATATATTGAAGAAAATCTGGCAATGCAACAATTCAAAAGAAAATTCAATCTCTTATAAAAGCATATTAGCATCTCCATTTGAGGGAATAGGAAAGCCTGAGGCACTCAAATACAATTTAAGTGAAAAATGGTCAAGAAGAATAAATTCAGAACATAGGATTATTTATGAAATTTTAGAAACTGAGCAAATTATAAAAATTTATTCTTTACGAGGCCATTATTAATAACCCAAAGATAGCTCAAAATTACAGCAGGAAATTTGACTACAAAATTTATGGAAACCTTTAAATTTGTAGCGTAATCTTAACAAGAATTAAAAATAATACAATCCCATTTTGGTAAAATAGAATGGGTTTTTTCTTGCCGAAAGTAATCTTTAGATATATCATTAAAAAAACAGAATAAATATCCACACAATACATATTCATTAATTACGATAATCTCACCACAAAAAAAGATATTCTCAATCATTTAAAACGAATTTATCCTCGAAATTCAGCTCAATTAATGGCTACTTAAAATTCAACCTTTACCAGAAAGACCATGTTTATAAATTGTATTTTACCTTTTTCTCATAATTGGTAAACTATTTATATATTTATCACGTAGATACCATTCTATTCAAATAGAATGGTATTTTTGTTTCAAATCATGAGCGACACTAAAGAAAGAGAATCATTATTAAAAACCATCGGAAATAAAGGCAAAAGCTTAGAGGCAGAAATGTCCTTTTTCGATCATTTAGATGTATTACGTAAGCACTTAATAAGGGCGGTTATAGCCATAGGTATTTTTACCAGTATTGCATTTTACTATTACGATATACTTTTAGATAAAATTATCTTCGGCCCCAAAAAACCCGATTTCTGGACATACAGAATGATGTGTAAGCTAGTTGAAAATTTTCCATCACTTGGCAAAGACATGTGTATTACCAAAATAAATGGTAAAATCATCAATACAGAAATGGCCGGGCAATTTAATTTGCAACTTAACTCTTGTGTTATGGCGGGCATCGTGATGGGTATTCCATACTTACTTTGGGAAATTTGGCGTTTTATTAAGCCTGCCCTGCACGAAAAAGAACGTAAATCTGCAAGTGGTTTTGTTTTCTTTGCTTCATCATTATTTGCCTTAGGAATATTGTTTGGCTACTTTATCGTTTGTCCGCTTTCGGTTAACTTTTTAACAGGCTATACGGTAAGTGCCGAAATTGAAAATACTTTTACAGTAGATTCTTATCTATCATCGGTAGCTACTTTAACATTAGGTACAGGCATAATTTTCGAATTACCGGTGGTTATTTATATCCTTTCAAAATTTGGAATAATGACACCTAAATTTATGCGCGCAAGTAGAAGATACGCCATTATTGTAATTTTAATTATTGCAGCAATTGTTACACCAACGCCAGATATTATGACGATGATGATTGTAGCAACGCCATTATTTTTACTTTATGAATTAAGTATTTTTATATCTGGTTACATAGAGAAGAAAAAATTGAAAGCCGAAGCCGAATTTTTTGCCAAATAGGCCATAACAAAAACATTACGAATAAATTTTAAATTTCTGTTTAAATTTGACAATGCCAAATACGAAAATAAAAATAGCGATTGGTTCAGACCACGCTGGCTTTGAATATAAGGAGGCTTTAAAAGCCTATTTAACTGAATTTGATCTTCAAGATTTCGGAACACATTCGATAGATTCTGTAGATTATCCAGATTTTGCACACCCTGTTGCATTAGCTGTAGAAAACAAAGAATTTGACTACGGAATTTTAATTTGTGGTACAGCAAATGGTGTGGCAATGACAGCCAATAAGCACCAGCACATCAGAGCAGCAATTTGCTGGGAAAATGACATCGCACTTTTGGTGCGCAAACACAACGATGCAAACATTTTGTGTATTCCTGCTAGGTTTGTTTCAGAATATGTTGCAAAAGAAATTGCCACAACTTTTTTAACCACCGATTTTGAAGGTGGAAGACACCAAAATAGGATTGATAAAATGTCTTGTTAATTGAGCTTTAAATAAAAAATTATGCAGAAAAGAATTTTAACACTAGGAGTTGCAACATTATTAAGCATAAGTTGCTTTGCCCAAAATAAATTACCAAAAAATGCAAACGCTGTTAAGTTTAGCCAGGCAATAAACCCAACTGATGCTTATAAACATTTATCAATACTTGCATCTGATGAATTTGAAGGTAGAGATACCGGAAAAAAAGGGGCTTGGATGGCTGCCGATTATATTAGAGATTACTTTAAATCTATCGGTTTAAAAGGTCCAGTTGATGGAGGTTATTTTCAAAAAGTAGATTTAATTAACTATGCGATAAGCCAAAGTTTATTCACTATAAACGGACAGCCGAAAGAAGCTAACAAAGATTTTATTATCGGCACGGCAGCAGTAGGTTTAAATGGTTTTACTTTTAATACTAACGATATTGTTTTTGCTGGCTATGGCATATCGAAAGATGGTTATAATGATTATGATGGAATTAACGTAGAAGGAAAAGTTGTGATGATTTTCGCAAATGGTGATCCAACAGTAAAAGCTACCGATAAAATGGATGCTAGAATGGCAAAAATGGCCCTGGGTAGGAAAATATTTTATCTAACACAAAATAAGGCTAAAGCAGTTATTTTAATCGACCCAAAAATTGATAATATTACTGACCATTACAAAGAAAGTTTTTTAGAAAGCGACGTGATGGTTAAAAATGAAGAGACGACGAAAAGAATGCAAAAGCAACACCCTTTTGTTTCAATTTCAATTTCTACCGCAACTGCAAACGAAATATTTAAAATCGCAGGTACATCAATTGATGCAGTTCAAGGCAAAATAATGTCAACAATGAAACCAGCTTCGCAAAATATAGAAGTTGCAATTTCTGCAAGTGCAATGAAAACAGAAATGTCTGTACGTGGCGAAAATGTATTGGGTTTTTTAGAAGGTTCTGATCCTAAACTTAAAAAAGAAGTTTTAGTATTAACAGGCCATTATGACCACATTGGCATTACGCCTGATGTTGAGGGACCAGATAAAATTAATAACGGTGCAGATGATGATGGATCGGGAACGACTGGAGTTTTACTGATGGCAAAAGCATTTATGAATGCTAAAAAAGCTGGAAAAGGCCCTAAAAGAAGCATCCTATTTATGACTGTTATTGGAGAAGAAAAAGGATTATGGGGTTCTGAATGGTATTCTGAACATCCTGTATTTCCATTAGAGAACACCATAGCAAACTTAAATACCGATATGATAGGTAGAATTGGCGAAGAATATTTGGGCAAGCCAGACTCTGCAAATTATATTTATTCAATCGGATCTAACATGTTGAGTACCGAATTAGGGAAACTAAGTGAGCAGGTAAACAACACATATACAAAAATGAAATTAGATTTTAAATACGATGATCCGAAAGATCCAGAGCGTATTTATTACCGTTCAGATCATTACAATTTTGCAAAACACAACATTCCAATCATTTTTTATTATGATGGTATGTTACAACAAGATTATCACAGACCTGGAGATGAAGTAAGTAAAATAAATTTCCAGTTATTAACGAAACGTGCTAAACTCACCTACTTTACCGCTTGGGAGTTAGCCAATAGAGCTAAACGACCCGTCGTTGATAAAAAATAATACTAAGCCTCTTCAAAAATTGAAGAGGCTTTTTTATGCACAATACTATTTGCCCGCAATAGAAATTCTTATATTTGGACTATGATCAAAACTGCTGAAGAATTTTTAGAGAAATCTGATGAAAAAGCTTTCGATTTACCACATCGTAGAACCATAAATTACAATATCGGCAAATACAATGTTGCGGTTGAACGTGGATTATCAAAATTCGAAAATCTTGAAGCATCAAAGAAAAAAGCACACGTTATAAAATGGCGTGTGATTGAAAATCTCGACAAATATTTACCCGAGTTTGAGTCGAATTTTCAGCGTAGAGGTGGCAAAGTAATTTGGGCTAATGATGTGGAAGAAGCGCAGCGCGAAATTTTAAACATCATTCAAAAAAATAACGGCAAAACAGTAATCAAATCTAAATCAATGACAACCGAAGAAATTCATTTGAATGAGTTTTTAGGCGAGCACGGCATTGAATCTTTAGAAAGTGATTTGGGCGAGTATATTGTTCAGCTATTGGGCCAAAAACCTTACCATATAGTTACGCCGGCAATGCACTTGAGTGCAACTGATATTGCAAAATTGTTTCACGAAAGATTTGGAACACCAATTGACGCAACGCCTCCTCAATTGGTTCAAAAAGCCAGAGAATTACTTAGAGAAAAATATTTAAAAGCCGATATTGGAATAAGTGGTGGCAATTTTTTAATTGCCGACACAGGAAGTATTGCCATAACCGAAAATGAAGGAAATGCAAGACTATGCACCACTTTTCCTAAAATTCACATCGCCATTGTTGGTATAGAGAAAGTTATTCCATCTATAAACGATCTCGACTTATTTTGGCCTCTACTGTCCTCTCACGGTACCGGACAAAATTTAACGGTTTACAATTCTATTTTAAGTGGCCCGCGCCAACCTAATGAAACCGATGGACCAGAAGAAATGTATGTAATCCTTTTGGATAATGGTAGAACTAATTTATTGGCGCAAAAAGAGCAAAGACAGGGTTTATACTGCATCCGCTGTGGCGCTTGTTTAAATGCTTGCCCAGTTTATAAAAACATTGGTGGCCATACTTATAACACAACTTATAGTGGCCCAATTGGCGCCGTAATAACGCCACACTTACAAGGCATGGAAGAGTTTAAACATTTAAGCTATGCCTCTACCCTATGCGGAAAATGCTCGGAAGTTTGCCCGGTTAAAATTGATATCCATAAAATGCTTTTACTTAATCGGAGAGATGCAACAGCTGACCATAAAAATGGAAAAGTAGAAGAAGTTGGTTGGGGAATGTTTAGCAAAATGATGCAAAAACGTAAATGGATGGACTTTTTTGGCGGAAAATTTAAAAACTTTATGCTGAAAACATTTTTTAAAAAAAGCTGGGGTAAATATAGGGAAATGCCAAAAGTTGCCGATAAATCTTTTGCACAACGCTGGGAAGAATTGAAAAAGAAGCTAGATGCTTAGAAATTAACTTTAAAACTGCAACATAATAAAAACTTCAAATGCATTTTAACCGAACCGATAAAGACGACAAATTCCTACTGAATTTATATAAAAAATTACTTTATCCACGGATGGTGGAAGAGAAAATGCTAAAACTTCTACGTCAAGGTAGAATTGGCAAATGGTTTTCAGGTATTGGTCAAGAAGCAATTTCAGTTGGCAGTACTTTAGCTATGCAGCGCGATGAATATATTTTACCAATGCACCGCAATTTAGGCGTTTTTACCGCTCGAGATATTCCACTAAAAAAATTGATGGCACAATGGCAGGGCAAAATTTCTGGTTTTACAAAAGGCAGAGACCGTTCATTCCATTTTGGCACACAAGATTATAAAATCATTGGCATGATTTCGCATTTAGGACCACAAATGGCGCTGGCTGATGGAATTGCTTTGGCTGATGTATTAAAAGGAAAACAAAATGCAACCTTAGTTTTTACAGGCGAAGGCGCTACAAGTGAAGGAGATTTTCACGAAGCTATTAACGTTGCAGCGGTGTGGAATTTGCCCGTAATTTTCTTAATCGAAAATAACGGATACGGCCTATCGACCCCAAAAAGCGAACAGTTTAAATGTAAAGATTTAGTAGATAAAGCCATTGGATATGGCATAGAAGGCATACAAATAGATGGCAATAACATACTCGAGGTTTATGACACCATTGATAGAATTACCAAAGACATTCGCAAAACCCCCCGCCCAGTTTTGTTGGAGTGTTTAACTTTTAGAATGCGCGGACACGAAGAGGCATCGGGCACGAAATATGTTCCGCAAGTGCTATTTGACGAGTGGGAGGAAAAAGACCCGTTAAAAAACTACGAAGCTTTTCTAATTCAACAAGAAGTAATAACGTCTGATGAAGTTATTGATTTAAAACTTGCTATAAAACGAGATATCGAGCTTGAAATTGAAGCAGCTTTTACTGAAGAAGAACCTGAAGCAAATTCCCCTCAGGAAGAAGCGGATATGTACTTTCCTTTCACCCAAACTGTTATTGCACCTAGCAAATTATCAACCGATAAAAGATATTTAGATGCCATTACGGATGGTTTAGATTTGGCCATGCAACAGTATCCTAATTTGGTTTTAATGGGCCAGGATATTGCAGATTATGGTGGTGCCTTTAAAATTACCGATGGTTTTACAGCCAAATATAGTAAAGGCCGAGTACGTAATACGCCAATTTGCGAATCGGCAATTGTTGGTGCGGGTTTAGGCTTATCTATTAACGGATATAAAGCTGTTGTGGAAATGCAATTTGCAGATTTTGTAACCTGTGGCTTTAACCAAATTGTAAATAACCTAGCCAAAACCCATTACCGATGGGGTGAAAAAGCCGATGTTGTGGTGCGTATGCCAACTGGTGTAGGAAGTGGTGCCGGTCCATTTCATTCACAAAGCAACGAAGCTTGGTTTACTAAAACCCCAGGACTAAAAATTGTTTACCCGGCTTTCCCCGTAGATGCAAAAGGATTGTTGCTTGCAGCAATAGAAGATCCAAATCCGGTATTATATTTCGAGCATAAAAACTTATACAGAAGTTTAACAGCGCTTGTGCCCGATGGCTATTACACTACGCCAATAGGCAAAGCAGTTAAATTAAGTAATGGTAATTCCTTCTCCATTATCACGTACGGGTTGGGCGTACATTGGGCCTTAGATTATCTAAAAAATAACCCTGAAATTAACGCCACTTTGATCGATTTACGCACTTTGCAACCTTGGGATAAAGAAACCGTAGAAGCGGCTGTTAAGCACACAGGCCGAGTTATAATTTTGCACGAAGATACTTTAACAAGCGGTTTTGGTGCAGAAATCTCTGCTTGGATTGGCGAACATTGTTTCCAATACCTAGATGCACCCGTTATGCGATGTGCAAGTTTAGATTCGGCAATCCCGATGAATAAAATATTAGAACAAGATTTTTTAGCAAATTCTAGATTGGCACAAACAGTTGATAAATTATTGAAATATTAACTCTCGAGTGAACAGCAAAACTGATTAAATTGCTTGGGTGTAATATATAGATTTAAACATTTGAGCAATTAAAAAACTAAATCAAAAAATGAGCAATTTCAAGGTTAAAGGCAACATCGTTGATATTGCAAAGCAAAATATTTTTTTTGGCGAAGTTGATGTGCAGGATGGAAAAATAAAATCTATCATCGAAATAGCGACACAAAAAGATGGCGTAAACTTTATTATGCCGGGTTTTATTGATAGTCATGTTCATATTGAAAGCAGTATGCTTATTCCCAGTGAATTTGCAAGACTTGCTGTTGTGCATGGTACGGTTGCAACGGTTAGCGATCCGCATGAAATTGCAAATGTATGTGGTATAGAAGGTGTAGAATTTATGCTGGATAACGGAAAAACTGTTCCTTTTAAATTTTATTTCGGCGCGCCAAGTTGCGTGCCTGCAACTATATTCGAAACCGCAGGAGCTGAATTAAACCACAAAGATGTTGAAGCACTTTTAAAACGACCGGAAATAAAATACTTGAGTGAAATGATGAATTTTCCGGGGGTTTTATTTAAAGATGAAGAAGTATTAAAAAAAATTGCTTCGGCGCACAAACTGGGTAAACCTGTTGATGGGCATGCGCCAGGTTTAAGAGGAGACAGTGTACAACAATATATAGATGCTGGAATTTCGACCGATCACGAATGTTTTACCGAAGAAGAAGCATTGGATAAACTTCAACGTGGAATGAAAATTCTTATTCGAGAAGGAAGTGCTGCAAAAAACTTTGATGCATTGATAAATCTGTTAAATGAATGGCCCGAAAGGATGATGTTTTGTAGTGACGATAAACATCCCGATAGCTTAGTATTAAACCACATTAATAACCTTTGTGCAAGGGCTGTAACTAAAGGAATAAATATTTTTAAAATATTGCAGGCCGCTTGCATAAATCCAATTCTCCATTATAAACTAGATGTTGGCACGCTAAAAATTGGCGATTATGCCGATTTTATTATAACAGAAGACCTAATAGATTTCAAAGTTAACCAAACCTATATTAATGGCGTTTTGCTTGCCCAAAATGGAAATATTGTAGGCGATTGGGTAAAACCCGTTGATGAAAAAGATGTAGTAAATCAGTTCGACTGCGATTTTAAAACGGACGATGATTTTGTCTATCCATATAATAATGAGCATGAAATTGCTGTGATTGAAGCTTTAGATGGCCAATTGATTACCAATAAATTATTTAAAACGCCGAAAGTTGAAAATGGAAATTTAGTAAGCGATTTAGAAAATGATGTGTTGAAAATAGTTGTGGTAAACCGTTATCACAATGCGCCCATTGCAGTTTCTTTTGTAAAAAATTTCAACCTTAAACATTGTGCAATTGCATCTAGTGTAGCACATGATAGCCATAATATTATTGCAGTTGGCGTTGATGATAAAAGCATTTGCGAAGCTGTAAATTTGGTCATCGCATCAACTGGTGGCGTAGCGGCTATTGGCAACGGCAAGAAAGAAGTTTTGCCACTACCTGTTGCTGGTTTAATGAGTAACAAAAATGGTTACGAAGTTGCAAAAAGTTATACATCAATAGATCAGTTTGCGAAACAATTGGGTTCAACGTTAATTGCACCATTTATGACGCTTTCCTTCATGGCTTTGCTCGTAATTCCACATTTAAAGTTAAGCGATAAAGGGTTGTTTGATGGAGATGAGTTTAGGTTTATCTGACTCCTTCAATTCTGTCCTTAAATACGTTGATCAATTTGTACTCATTATTAATTTCGATAATCTCTGGCCATAATCTATGAATCACTTCAAAAAATTGATTCATTTTCAAGTTTCCAAGTTTAATATGAATCACCTTTGGTGGCGGATTATGCAGCAAAATTCGAGATGAAAAATCACTATCCTTTGTAATAATCGTTAAATTATGCGCTTTGGCATAATTCCAAATTTCAGAATCATTCCATTCATCCCCTAAATCAAACTGGTGTATAAAATCTGCACTATCCCACAATGAAAAAAAACGAGGTAAATTAACGTCAATAAGAAACTTAAATCCCATTAAGCCACGGCTTGTTTAATAATAAAACTATTCTTCATCAATTCAGTTGCATACTGCATACATGCGTCAATATCTTCAATTTCTAACGACGGGTATTGTTTTAGAATTTCATCCTTTGTTTCTCCAGATGATAAAAATTCCATAATGGTTTGAACAGAAATTCTTTTGCCTCCAATAATGGGCTTCCCGTTGCAAATATCATTATCAATGTAGATTCTATCAAAAATTTTTTCCATAACATGAAGTTAATCAATTGCTTCGATTTTAGCAATCGCTTTCACTAATTTAATTCATTCACAAAAACCTCCGCTAACGGATTAAATAAATAAATCCTTTTATCATCCAAACATACACAGCGATAGCGCTTTCTAATCCGTTCGCCTTTTGTAAAACGCCTACCATCTTTAATTTTAAAAATCGTGTTTAAGGGTATCTGCTCTAAATGCAATGTGTCAATTTTATTAACATCATACTTCTTCAACGCCCTTGCCAAATGCAAATCTGAGCAACTAGATGCTGCAGGGTTTGCCATATAATGATCAATTGCTTTATGTACATCGGCTGGAAAAACACCTAAATCAAAAAATGGAACCATCATGCGTTGAAAGTTTTTTTTCCACTCGTTACCATGTGGCTTAACTTTATTTTTAAAATCGTTCCACGTTAATAAATGTGCAAATTCATGTACGGTTGTAACTAAAAAAGAATAATGGTTTAAATTAAAATTAACCGAAATTCTGTGCCCTTTATTTTGATATGGATGCCGATAATCGCCCAGTTTTGTTATACGCGTTTTAGAAATTTTAAACTCACACTGAAAGTAATCAATCCACTTAGCAATAAGTGGTGCCGCTTGCTCGGGCATATATTTCTGTAAAAGCTTTACGTTTTCCATCCAAATCGTAAAGTTCTAAAACATTTTTTAAAAATACGTTACAATAACAAATATTTACGCATTAATGAATTAACTAAAACTCATTTCCATTTAGGTTGTTATGAATTTGTATATAAATAACCTGTTATGAATAACGAAGAAATTAATACTGCAATAAATAACATTAAAGAAGCACTACAATATCCTGAACTTTTTGAAAACATTTCTACTTCAGAAAGATGGCTATCGGGCATTACTGGCAGTTATTTACTTTTTAAAGGCCTTACAAATTTATTCGATCATCCAATAATCGCTTTAGCGGGTGCATCTGCTGGTGCGGGTTTATTATATCGTGGAATTTCTGGTTATTGCCCACTGAAAGATCTTCAAGCACAAAGGGAAAATAGAATTCCTGATGAAATACTGATGACGCAAGAGACTTATTTTGCTGATGATTTGGGTTAAAAAAACCTTCATCGCCGAAGCGTAATTCCTAGATACCGTTAAAACTAGCTGTAAGGGCAAAAAAGAATAATTTAATCATTTTTCATTAAAGTGATAAACTCATCATATCCAATCATTTCTGCACCCAAACTCATTAAATGATCGTTAGGCAATTGGCAATCTATTAAATCAATATCCATCTTACTTAGCGCAATCAAAGCTATTTTAGAAGCATTGCTAACCTCGCTAAACATACTTTCGCCGCAAAAAATCCGATTAATTTTTACGCCGTACAAGCCACCCACAAGAACAGAGTTTTGCCATACCTCTATACTATGGGCATATCCTTTCTGGTGCAATTCGATATACGCTTCTTGCATTTCATTGGTTATCCAGGTTCCATCCTGCCCCAACCTCTTAATTTTAGCGCATTTCTGTATCACTTCTCCAAACGCCTGATTAAAAGTAATATGGAAAACCTGTCGATCTATTAATTTTTGAGTGCTTTTGCTTATCGTTATCCTATCGGGATAAATTACGCACCGTTGATGTGGCGCATACCATAAAATTGGCTCACCTTCGCTAAACCAAGGGAATATTCCATTTGAGTATGCCAAGAGTAATCTCTCTACGCTTAAATCTCCGCCAATTGCTAGTAAACCATCTTCTTCTGCTAAAGTTGGGCTTGGAAATGAAATATCGTGATCGAGCAACTGAAAAAACATAAAACAAAATTAACAACAAAATACCGTTAAACCCTTTTCTTTTAATTGGGTCATATCTATAAAAAAAATGTCGAAAACTATGAGCGCAGTAGCTAATTTCCTCAACATAAAACACCTTTACAACCGTGCGGGTTTTGGCATTTCATATCGTGAATTACAAAATTTAAGTCGTACAAATTTAGATAAAGTTGTAAATAATTTGGTAAACCAGGCCGAAAAGTCTGATCGTTTAACTTTAATAACCAACGGAGAATATAGAGATTCTGTTTTGCAACGCGCAACAATTTACGCCAAACGAGGCGAGCTCAACGACGACCAAAAGATGATGAGAAAAGATCTTATCAGAATGGAAAATGAAAAAAGTAGAGATCTAAATATTGCTTGGGTAGAGCGAATGATTAATACCGATTCTCCTTTTAGAGAGAAAATGACGCTATTTTGGCACGGTCATTTTGCTTGCAGAAGTAGAGTGCCATTTTTTGCGCAACAGCTTAACAATATACAAAGAGAACACGGCTTAGGCAGCTTTAAAAAACTCCTAATGGAAGTATCAAAATCGCCAGCCATGTTACAATATTTAAGTAATCAGCAGAATAAAAAAGGTAAGCCTAACGAAAATTTTGCCCGTGAATTGATGGAGTTATTTACTTTAGGTAGAGGAAATTATTCTGAACACGACATTAAAGAATCAGCACGTGCATTTACAGGTTGGTCGTTTGATAAAGATGGTGAATTCGTTTTTAGAATTAACCAACATGATGATGACACAAAAACATTTTTCGGTAAAACTGGCGACTTCGATGGCGAAAAAATCATCGATATTATTTTAGAAAACCCTAAAACAGCAACTTTTATTGCTACAAAAGTTTATAAATTTTTTGTAAACGATAATGTTAACGAAACTAATGTTAACGAATTGGCTACCCACTTTTACAACAGTAAATACGATATCGCTTCGCTTATGAAAAAAGTATTTA
This sequence comes from Pedobacter changchengzhani, assembly GCF_004354365.1. Taxonomy (GTDB): domain Bacteria; phylum Bacteroidota; class Bacteroidia; order Sphingobacteriales; family Sphingobacteriaceae; genus Pedobacter; species Pedobacter changchengzhani. The sequence continues at coordinate 329,785 of NZ_SJCY01000001.1, read as the reverse complement.
CTGCGCCTTGGTTTTACAATGAAGAGAACGTTGGCAATAAAATAAAATCGCCTGCTGAATTTATTGTAGGCTTAAGTAGCGGATTTTATGTTACGTATAACAGGCCACAATTGCTCATTCAATTGCAAAGCAGCTTAGGCCAATACTTATTTAACCCACCTAATGTTGCCGGTTGGCCCGGTGGAAGAAGCTGGATAGATAGTTCATCACTGATGTTACGGATGCGCATTCCTTCAATGGTTTTAAACGATGGTGAAATAGATTTTAGTGGCAAAGCCGATCCAGAAGATGAAGCAATTATCGCTCTAAATAGAACTACGAAACAGAATACTACCAAATCTTATGTAAATGCGAAAGCAGATTGGCCTAAATTTTTATCCACTTTCCCTAAAGATATAAAACCATTACAGTTGGCGCAGTTTATACTCCAGCCAAAGCTGAATGATAAAATTAGCGCCATGATTGCGAACAATAAAGGCTTGCGGAGCACGGCGGTCGAAGTTACAAGCATGCCCGAATATCAACTTTGTTAAAATTTACATCATGGACAGAAGAAAATTTTTAAGAAATACAGGTTTTGTTGCTGCAGGAGCTTTTTTTGTACCCGCCTTTATGAAACCACTTGAAGCTATGGCGTTGGATGAGCTTAGTTTGTATAAAAACTTAGTTGTAGTACAATTATCGGGTGGTAATGATGGGTTAAATACCGTAGTTCCTTTCGGGAATGATATCTATTACCAAAAGAGAAAAGGGATAGCTATTAAGCCACAAGAGGTGATTAAGCTGAACGATATGCAGGGCTTGAACCCAAATATGGCAGCGTTACAAGAAATTTACGATCAAGGTTGGATGACTGTAATTAACGATGTTGGCTATCCAAATCCAGACCGCTCTCATTTCCGATCGATGGACATTTGGCAGACAGGAAGTGATAGTAACCAATTTTTATCAACCGGTTGGATTGGTAGATATTTAGATAGCAATTGCCAAACTTGTAAATATCCGTACACTGCAATTGAGGTTGCTGATTCGTTATCGTTGGCACTAAAGGGTGCGACTAAAAAGGGTATTGCCTTAAAAGACCCTGCTGCTTTATACAGAAATACGAACGACCCGTTTTTTAAAGCTATGCTTCAGCATGACAAAGAGCATTTGGATGAAGATAATTTGGGCTATCTGTATAAAACCATGATCGAAACTTCATCATCGGCAAGTTATATCCAAAATACCTCCAAAATTTATCAGTCAACTGCCCAATATCCAACCTCTAACTTCGCAAATCAATTAAAAACGGTTTCGAAATTCATTTCTTCTGGGTTAAAAACTAGGGTTTATTATGTTTCTTTAAGTGGATTTGATACACATGTTAACCAAACCCAACAACAAGGTAACTTGCTTAAACAATACAGTGAAGGCATTGCTGCTTTCGTAAAAGACTTAAAGCATAATAATAAGCTAGATGATACTTTGGTGATAACTTTCTCTGAATTTGGACGCAGGGTTGAACAAAACGCAAGCAATGGTACCGACCATGGAACGGCAAATAATATGTTTTTATTTGGTGGCCGATTAAAGAAAAAAGGAATCTTCAATAACGCGCCAAATTTAAGTGATTTGGATAGCGGAGATTTAAAATATCAAGTAGATTTTAGAGAAATTTACGGTACGATTTTAGATAAGTGGCTGGATGTAAACAATAAAGATATTTTGAACAAAAGGTTTGACACGTTAGATTTTATTTAAGTTGTTTTTGAAAAGCTTGCGCACGGACGAACTTTTATTGGGCGACCATTCCCGGCGGCCGTCCTTGCGAGGAGGTACGACGAAGCAACCTTTATCGCTAAATAGATTGCTTCGTCGGCTGAAAAAGCCTCCTCGCAAGGACAACTTTTCTATTGAAATAATAAGATCAGCCATGCCCGATTGCGAAAAATCATTATCATCTACTCCGTAACAAAACAGCTGTAAATTCATCTTACAAATAAAACTTTAAATGAATTTTATAGGCAACATAATTTGGATCGTTTTCGGCGGAATATTTATTTTTTTCGAATATATTATTGGTGGTTTAATACTTTGCCTAACCATAATCGGCATTCCATTTGGCATACAATGCTTTAAATTCGCCATTGTTGGCCTTGCTCCTTTTGGCGTAAAGATTACAGACAAATCATCAAATACCGGTTGCTTATCAACTTTGATGAATATAATTTGGATTTTTAGCGGTGGAATTTGGATCGCACTAACACACTTACTCTTCGGGGTTTTATTCTGCATAACCATTATCGGAATTCCATTTGGTCGCCAACATTTTAAATTAATGAACTTGGCTTTTACACCTTTCGGAAAATCAATTTCATAGTTATGTGCAGAAACTATTTTATCAATCCAATTCCTTTTGAATGTTCAATTGCTTCTTCACTATGTATAAATAAACAGGTTTGAACGCCTTTTGATTCAATTCTATTTAATATCTCCCGAGTTGCGATTTCCTTACTCGGCCGTATATTTCTGATGTAAACAGCTTCGATATTTTTAGGATATTTTTCAATTATGGTAGCATAAATTGACGGATCTTGTTGAGAATTATCACCAAAAAACACAAATTTTTGATTCGGAAAGGCATCTAAAATTCGCATAACGCGCAATAATTTACCTTCGTGACCAGTTTTACCTGTCTTGAATAAATCTTTCCATTGTTTTATGGCATTTAGCAAAAAAGCGCCATCTGGAAGGTGATTAAATTTAAATGTTTCGATCAAATAATTATATAAATTCCATTCGCTACTGCTTACGTAAAAAAATGGATTAGGTTGATCGGCATTGGTGTAAGCGAGCGCCAACTGTTTGTAATGAGACGAAGCATTGGGGAAAGTTTTGCGCGTGTGTGGGTTTTTAATAAAAAGTTCTCGTAATCTTTTCCCAATAGTGGCCGAATGTGAGATCATAACCGTATCATCAACATCAGAAATAAAAGCATATTGTGTAATATGTGGAACATAAATTTTGCCAGTTCCCGAGCTCAAAACTTTGTTGTTCTTGTTTACTGCTTCAACAACTACTTCGTGCCAACCTGCTGGAATATTTTCATTCGCTTCCCATTCAAATTTAAAAAAACCATCAGCTTCTGTTTTATTCTCTATAGTTTGACCGAAAAAATGCAATCTTACATCTACAAATGGAAAAGGCTTTAAGATAAAAAGTTTTAACAAATGGATAATGTTTACAAAAATATTGTTGCTATATACCTGATTGGTTTTTGCTTTACTTTTGAATACGTGCCCATACACCACCAAATTTTGCGTATGGCCATAACCATGATAAACTTTTACAACCGTAGAATTCATTATCGTTAAAACAGACTACATGCAAAGTTGTTTGTTAATAAATAGCAGAAAATTTATGAAATTATTTTTCATCATTAATCCGGGTTCGGGCGGAGATGCTCCTGATTATAAAACCTTAATTGCAACATATTTTAAAGGAAAGGAGACAGCTTTTGATGTTTATGAACTACCTAAAGATTGCGACCTAACTAAAATTAGAGCTGCGATAAAAGGTGCTAAAGCCGATCGAGTAATTGCGGTAGGTGGCGATGGAACTGTAAAATTGGTGGCAACCTGCTTAGTAAATTCAGATACGCCTATTGGTATAATTCCCGCAGGTTCGGCGAATGGAATGGCTAAAGAGTTAAATATCCCCGAAGATGTGAATTTGGCTTTGGGAATTGCCGAGAATGGTTCGGCTAAGAAAATCCACTTGATAAAAATTAACGAAGAAATTTGCATTCATTTATCCGATTTAGGTTTTAATGCATACCTGGTTAAGAGATTCGATTCGTTACCAGAACGTGGCATGTGGGGCTATGCGAAAGCGACGTGGCAAGCCTTATGGCGTTCTAAAAAAATGGCAGTCGCTTTAAACATTAACGGAAAAAAAGTAACCTCGCAAGCAGCTATGGTTGCCATTGCAAATGCTACAATGTATGGTACAGGTTTAAAAATTAATCCACATGGGAAGTTAGATGACAAACTGTTCGAGGTAGTAATCGTTAAAGATTATTCGTACTTAGAGATTTTAAAAATATGGTTTACTAAACTCCCTTTTAACCCTAAAAAGATTGAAGTTTTTCAAACGTCTAAATTAACTATACATTCGAAAAGTAAAGTTCATTTTCAAATAGATGGCGAATATATGGGTAAAATAAATGATTTGAAGGCAGAAATAGTAGTTGATGCCATTTCAATTATTTTGCCCAATCCAGATTAACTCAATCGCTTCTTCTGAATTTGAATCGTAAAGTATAGTCTGAAAAATTCTGCAATAAAGCATATTTTAAAAAGCACATTGAACCAATTTTCACCGAGCTTAAACCACTCAGGCAAAAAAGTAATAAAACCAATTGAAAATACCCAAACCACCAATCGGAAAGGAAATTGCAAGTAGTAAGTAATGAACCCAAATTTTTTGAAAAGCATTAAGCCCGCAGCACTTATAAAAAGTGAAATAAATAAAGGCAAAGTTAAAATTACGCGTGCTTGAGATAAAAATTCAGCCGGAATTTGATTTAAATGGGTAATAATTTCATAAAATGATGGTGCTAAAAAGATGATACTGATGATATCCAAAAGAGCAAAAATTCTGATTGTGTTACGCATTCTAATTACAATATTTGTTTAGGTATTCATCAGCAAGTTTACTGCCTGTATTTTTCACAAAACTGAACTCTTCGCAAGCACCTTGCTTATCGCCCTGTTTATATTTTTGTAAACCATTCTTTATTCTACTTTCCAAATAATCATCATCAATACCCAACTGATTTTTAATTGCAATAATCTGCGCTTCTTGTGCTGGCGTAGATTTATCTTTATTTTTATAAAAATTCGTTACTGCATCCATTAAGTTACTTTCCGTTTGATAAGCCATTTTTGAAGCTGTAATTTCACTGGCACTTTTCGATTCGCAATTAAAACCTAAAAGCACGAAGTTTATCCGCTGATTGATATTTGTAGCAGTATCATAACCAGCAGAAACTTGCCATTTCCCACTCGTTAAACGAATTAGCCTTAAGGCTTCTTCATCTAAATCGCCCAGTACGCTTTGATTAATTTTAGAAGAATATATTTCGCCATTGGCATTGAGTTTAAAACTTACTACAACAGTACCCTGAATACAATTTTGTTTGGAGTACATTGGGTAAACCGTTTTCGCAGTTAAAAAAGATTCTATATTAGGCGAATCTGATTTAAATTGAACTTGCGCAAATGCCAAGTTGCTTAGTAGTATAAAGGCAATAAAAATTAGCTTCTTCATAACTTTGATTAACGTAAATTCATATTAAAAAGTTTAAGCTTAAGTGATTATTGATTTTCACAAGACCTAATCTAAAAATTATATTTTAAAATTAGAGCTGGATTAGGAGAATTTTGCAAATACTTTTCGCGTTCACTAAATTTACAAACGCCAGGATAATCACCTTTTAGGTTGTTCATATTTATCACAATCTGAAAATGAACATGAGGTGGCCAATGTCCGTTTTCTTCTGGTTTACCAAAAGTAGCAAACAGTTTCCCCTTGGGGATAAAATCACCGTCTGATAATCCTTTTAAAGATGCTAAACTTAAGTGTCCGTATAAAACATTAAATTTAAAACCATCAATAATATAGGTTAAAACAATTGTCCCACCATAATCGCCAAAATGATCATTATTGGCAAAACTATGTACATGCGCATCATAAAAATTATAAATTGGCGTACCTGCATCCGCCCAAATATCTACACCCAAATGCAATCGTCGAGGTTCTTCAGCGCCACTAAAATGGGCACTTCTGGCATAAATGGTTCTATGTTCATCGTAACCACCCATTGCATATCTTGCGCCATTCTTAATCATTTGGTTATTAATCCAATCGCAAAATAAACCTGTATTGTTTAAAATCTCGCTGTTTACCTCGGTATTGCTCGTTGTAAAAGTTAAGGCAACTATTTTATCTTCAGCTCGATCAAAATCTACTACTTGATGAAAAGATGAAGCTTCAGATTGAATAATTTTTTCGAAATCGATCATAATAAATTGGCGAAAATGTAAGCGTAATTGTAAATATAATGAGAAACAGCACCTCCAATTACAAATAAATGCCAAAGTTCATGGCTGTGCATCCATTTGTACATTTGTTTATCTTTCGCAAAATAATAAGTGCCACAAATGTAAAATACGCCTCCAAATATTAACCAAAAAATTGCCCCTATCGGCAACGTTAATAGCATTTTTTGTAATAATGGAATAATTAGACAACCCATTAAAATATAAATAGATAAGGAAATAGCGTTGCTTTTTAAACGGTTAAAAATTTTTAATAAGCAGCCTGTTATTGCAATAATCCATACAATAGCAAACAAAGTCCATCGCAACCAGCCATCAAAAACCAATAAAGCAGTTGGGGTATAAGATCCCGCAATCATTAAATAGATGCAACAATGATCAAATTTTTGCCAAAAGCGAATACCGTAATCTGTTTTCGGGTAACCGTGATAAATGGCACTTACTCCAAAAAGAATTAATGTACAAATTCCGTAAATCCACGCGGCGGTAAATTGTAATGGTGTATTACATTTCTGCAACAAAATATATCCTGCCGGAACAGCAATTAGCGCAGGGATAAAATGCGTAAAAAAGTTGACAGGTTCTCTCAATAATTTCACTACAAATTATTCGCTTTCTTCCTCTGGCTGTCTAGGTTCTTTCGCTATTTTATCAAAAATAGTATCCATACGCTCTACATATTCATTTGTATCATCAACAAAAAAAGTAAGCTCGGGCACTACCCTAACCTGATGGCGAATTCGTGCGCCCAATTTATACCTTATTTCTCCGGTATGTGCGTTTACGGTGTTAATCGAAAGTTCGGTGTTAGTGGTATTAAAAAAGCTTAGATAAACTTTCGCGACAGCCAGATCAGACGATACCCTAACCCTCGTAATGGTTACCAATGTGTTTGGTAAAAAAGCACCTCCATCACGCTGAAAAACTTGTGCCAACTCTTCCTGTAGTACTCCTGCAAATTTTTGCTGACGTTTACTTTCCATATTTTTAAAAATTATCAAATTTCAAAAAACAATTATCAAACTAGAAAAATTCAAAAAAGCAGATCCAAATTACGGGCAAACTGAGTTTATGAACTTTAAAAAATAATCGATGTTTTGTTATTGATGTAAAAATACTATATTTATTTAAGAACAGACCAAATATCAAATTCTGAAAGCCTTAATTCTTCAAAAGAGGTCGTTTTGTAACTTCCAAAGTTATCAGTTATGAGTGAAACTAATTTTAATTTAGAAGATAGAACATTTCGATTCGCCCAAGCCGTAAGAGCATATTGTAAAAATGTAACACATCATACAATCAATGTTCAAGACATAAAACAAGTCGTTCGATCATCGGGCTCTGTCGCAGCAAATTATATTGAAGCCAACGAAGCTTTAAGCAAAGCAGATTTTATTTATCGGATTAAAGTTTGTAGAAAAGAAGCTAAAGAAACCGTATTATGGATAAATTTGATTGGCATTGAAGACAAACCCGAGCTCGCAGTTACCAAATTACAATTAGCAGACGAAGCAAAACAACTTATGCTCATTTTCAACGCTATAATTAAAAAAACAAATGCTAATTGATTAATGTTGCTTGGTAATTCTTATATAAAACTATTCTAAGTTGATAATTGATTATTGTTTTTTGGTAATTCCTTTACAAAACTACGCTAGTTTGATTATTGTTCTTTGGTAATTGTTTTAAACAACTCTGCTATTTTGATAATTGATTATTGTTTTTTGGTAATTCTTTTATTATTGTTCCTTTGAAATTCTTCTAAAAAAGTACGTTAATTTGATAATTGATTATTGTTTCTTGGTAATTCTTATATAAAACTCCGCTAGTTTGATAATTGATTATTGTTTTTTGGTAATTCTTCGAAGATAATTGTTCCTTGATTATTCTGTATCTAATAAAGCAAATTACTATCATAAGGATACCTTGCAATATGCGCAGCTTTTACCTTATCATAAAGTAATGTTTTAAATTCTTCTATATTTTCTTTTTCAGTTGCCGAAATAAAAAGCACCGGAAATTTACCATGACTCATCCAACTCTTTTTAAAATCAGCAAGGCTCATCTTTCCTTTCTCCAAAGCAACTAAATCATCCTCTTCAGGTGGTACATAAGCATCAATTTTATTAAAAACTAAAATAACGTCTTTATCAATTGCGCCAATATCTTTCAAAGTTTCATTTACAATATGTATCTGATCTTCAAAGTTTGCATGCGAAACATCAACCACGTGAATCAATATATCCGCTTCTCTAACTTCATCCAAAGTAGATTTAAAACACTCTACCAAATGGTGAGGGAGCTTGCGAATAAAACCAACTGTATCCGAAAGTAAGAACGGCAAATTCTCAATCACAACCTTTCTAACCGTCGTATCCAAAGTTGCAAAAAGTTTATTTTCTGCAAAAACTTCCGATTTGGCAAGCATATTCATAATGGTCGATTTGCCCACGTTTGTGTAACCAACAAGTGCAACTCTTATCAACTGACCACGATTTTTGCGTTGCGTTTCGTTTTGTCTATCAATTAAGGCTAAACGCTCTTTCAACAACGAAATTTTATCTAAAATAATCCGCCTATCACTTTCAATCTGCGTTTCACCCGGCCCACGCATTCCAATACCACCTTTTTGGCGTTCTAAGTGCGTCCACATTCCCGTTAAACGTGGCAACATATATTGTAGTTGCGCCAGTTCTACTTGCGTTCTCGCTTGCGCAGTTTGTGCCCTGCTCGCAAAAATATCCAGAATTAAATTGCTCCGATCTAAAATCTTAACGCCTATTTCGCGCTCAATATTTCGCAATTGAGATGGAGAAAGTTCATCGTCAAAAATCACGGTATCAATCTCTTCCGATTTTACGTAAGCCTTAATTTCCTGCAGTTTTCCTGTACCCACAAAAGTTGCACGTTCTGGTTTCAGCATTTTTTGCGTGAAGTTTTTCTCCACCAAACCACCAGCCGTTTCTACTAAAAAAGCAAGCTCATCTAAATATTCTTTAGTCTGTTCTTCCTTTTCGCCTGGCGTAACCACTCCAACTAATATTGCCCGCTCCTGCTTTACTGCAGTATCATACGTTTTTTGTTTTCCCATGTAATAAGTTCAAATATACAAAATTTGCAATTGTGCAGTTTCAAAAAAAAACCATTAAGATGTAATAAATGTTTTATTAATATTTGAAAGCTAACGTAAGAAGCAGTTAATAATCGAAGCCCCGCTTTCCTTACTGCCGAGAAAAACGGCATTCATCCAATCGGGCTTATTTAAGCAAAAGCCGTGCGTTAAAGAAAAGCCTGCTCCTAGCGAAGTTTAAAAACGAAAAGTTACTAACTCTGATAAGCACCTTGCCCATTAGCGTTAGTAACTTTCACAGATGATAAACCTACATCTCCGCAACAAACTCTTTTATAGCTTTCCCCGGATCATCCGTTTTCATAAAATTTTCGCCAATTAAAAAGCCATTAAAACCTGCAATTTTTAGTTCTTTTATTATTTTAGGATCGCTAATTGCACTCTCCGAAATTTTTAAAAACTCATTCGGAATTTTATTTACTAAATCAAACGAAGTCTGAATATCTACTGTAAAATCGGCCAAGTTTCTATTGTTTACGCCAATAGCATTTAAATTAGGGCAAATACTTCTTTCTAACTCTGCTAAATTATGAACTTCTAAAAGCACGTTTAAACCCAAATTCTGAGCGAATTTCCCAAAATCAATAATCTGCTGAGGTGTTAAAATTGATGCAATTAATAAAATAATATCAGCACCCCAAGCTTTAGCTTCCAAAATTTGGTACTCATCAATTATAAAATCTTTACGGAGAATTGGAATATCATTTTCCTTTCTTGCCATTAACAAATCATCACGTTTGCCGCCAAAAAAATCTACATCAGTTAAAACCGAAAGTGCAGAAGCGCCAGCGTTATTATAGGCTTGAGTTACCTCGGCAACATCTGCTACGCCATTAATTAATCCTTTAGACGGTGAACGACGTTTAAATTCTGCAATTATTCCCGTCCGATCTTCTGCCAATAAGAACTCTTTAAAAGAAAGTGGTGTTCTTTTAAAATACGCTTCATCTTCTAAATCTTGTATCGAAACCAATTGCTTAGCTTCAGCAACTTCTTGCATTTTTCTTAGTACAATTCGGTCTAAAATAGACCCATCCGCCCCTAAAGGGGGACTTGAATTTCTATCGTTCATGTAATATTTTATTCTCTTTATATCCTATTTGCTATTCCCACTTGCTTTTAAGCTCCCCTTTAGGGCCTGCCTGCCGGACAGGCAGGGCTGGGGGTTATTTCTCCCCCTTTAGGGGGCCGGGGGGCTCAACCAATTCTCCATCATTTGCTTTCCATACTCCGTTAGTACGCTCTCCGGATGAAACTGAACCCCTCGAACATCAAAACTTTCATGTCGAAGCGCCATAATCTCATTTTTATGATCTCTCGCCGTAATTTTTAAGCATGAAGGAAAATTATTATTACTAACAACCCAACTGTGGTATCTACCAACATTTATGGTTTGTGGGCACTCCCAAAATAATGATTCCTCGCCATCTACAACCGTTACTGGCGTAGCAATACCGTGCATTGGTCGGCCTAAATTTAATAGAGTACCACCAAATGCTTCGGCAATTGCCTGCTGACCAAGGCAAACGCCAAAAATACTTTTAGTAGGCGCGTATCTTTTTATTACATCCAATAATAAACCAGCTTCTTCTGGAATTCCAGGCCCTGGCGAAAGAAGAATTTTATCGAATTTTTCTACATCATCCAAATCGAATTTGTCGTTTCTCCAAACCACTGCTTCGTAACCTACTTCATTAATCAAATGCACTAAATTATAAGTAAAACTATCGTAGTTATCAATTACTAAAACCACGCCCTTGTTCTCTGAAGAGGGAATATTGTTACTATCCATTTCTTTAATTTTATATTTGTTTTCCATTTATGGAAAATAACATCTTTGTTATATTTCTTATTTACAACTATACAAAGCCCCTTTAGGCCTGCCTGCCGGACAGGCTGGGGTTGGGGTCTAAATTCCCTCTGCCATAACAATAGCCTTACGAAGTGCAGCAATTTTATTGTTTACTTCCTGCATTTCGCTTTCTGGCACCGAGTCGGCTACAATACCCGCACCCGCACGATAATGCAATTCATTGTTCTTACTCATAAAAGTTCTAATCATAATTGCGTGGTTAAAATCATCGTTAAAACCCATAAAACCAATTGCGCCTGCATAAAAATTTCGTCCCAATTTTTCATTTTCATCGATCAATTGCATTGCTTTATATTTTGGTGCTCCACTTAATGTTCCGGCAGGATATGTATCTGCAACAACACTAAATGCACTAACATTGTCTTGCAAATGCCCACTAACTTTACTTACCAAATGAATTAAATGCGAATAATATTGCACTTCTTTAAATGATTTTACCTCTACTCTATTGCAATGTCTGCTTAAATCGTTCCGCGCTAAATCTACCAACATCACATGTTCAGCACTTTCTTTAGGATCTTCTTCTAATTTTTTCGCCTGTTCTGCATCCTCAACATCATTACCCGTACGTTTAAAAGTACCAGCAATTGGAAAAATATTAGCCGTATTGTTTTTAATGGTTATTTGTGCCTCAGGCGATGAACCGAAAAGTTTAAAATCTCCATAATCAAAATAAAACAAATAAGGTGATGGGTTTATGGATCTTAAACAGCGGTAAACATTAAATTCATCGCCTAAAAAAGATTGTTTAAATGCTCTCGACGGAACAATTTGAAAAACATCACCCCTAAAAATATGCTTTTGAAGCTTTTCTACAAGGCCCATAAAACCTGCATCGGTCAAGTTTGAGGTTTCTTCACCCTTTATTTGAAATTTATACTCAGGATGATTTTTGTTCTGAATAAGGTATTCCATTTTTTCTAAACCACCATCTTCCTCGCCATCAAAAGTGTTTTTAAACAAAGTAATTTCATTCCTAAAGTGATCTATCGCAATAATATAGCGATATAGATGGTATTGCATTTCGGGTATCTCTTCACCCTCAGGCGTAACGGAAGTAAATTTTATATCTTCAAAATGTTGCACTGCATTCCAAGTAAAATACCCAAACAACCCACTAGAAATAAACTTAATTTCGGGCAGTTCCGTTTCTTTAAACTTCTCTTTAAAATCGGCAATTTCTTGTAACAAGTTTTTGCTTTCGGTAATATTTACTGTACCGTCGGGAAAATAAGTTTCTAAGCGCGTACCTTTTAAAATTATTCCTGCTACAGGTTCTGCACAAACAAAGCTCATGGAATTTTCGCGGCTATGGTAATCAGAACTTTCTAAAAGAATACTGTTTGGATAAATATCGCGCAAGCGTAAATAGATACTTACTGGCGTAGTGGTATCTGCTAAAATTTTTTTATATGTTGTGTTTATTTTAAACATTTTATAGTGTGTAAGACGTAAGGTAAAAGACTCAAGGCTTATTTTTAAAAAATAAAAAGCCCGACGTGTGGTTCTACGCCGGGCTTCTAATGGTTACTTTAGGTTTAGGTTGATAAACTTATATTTTTGCATACGCAGCCAGCGCAATCCGTGTTGAATTACTTTGCCAAAGCCATGAATGTATATTGTTAATCATAAGTAGCAAAAATATAAAGAATTTTGAAATAACCAAATTTTATTAAATCTACCGTTTAAGACATTCCGAAAAATGTTGTTCCGGGGATACTTTTGGTCATTAACAAAATTGCGACGATAATTATAATTAGCGCAATGCCGAAAAACAGTGCTATTGTACGGTGTTTAGCGACACCATCAACTGCTTTTTTGGATTTCGCATTACCAACAGTGATTAAAATTATGGCAATAATCATCATGCTGATGTGTTCCATTTTCCAATACCGGCCAATTGCATTACTGCTATCAACTTTGTACCAATTGCCTAAAAAATATAAGGCTAAACCCATTAGCAGTTGAATATGAGCACTTACGAAGGTTAAAAGGTTTAACTTTTTGTCGCCTTCGGTATAAGTTTTATTACCCATCCAACCTATTAATGCTTTTACTACTGCGATAATCAATAAAATGAAAACCACGTAACGCCATCCAGAGTGTGTATTTTTTAAAATATCGTACATTGTTATTATATATTTATTCAAAAATAGGTTTTAATAACTAAGTAAACAAAGTTTATATAGTCTGCATTTAAAATACCTTTAAAAAGAAAAAGAGCAACCTATCCAGGACTGCTCAATTAACTAACTTATTATTCATAAAAATGCTGTTGGGGAAGGAGTCGAACCTTCAAGGGGTAGTTAGCTACAATTCAAAAAATTAATTGTGGTCAACCCAATAAACTGCGTTTGTCCCATTATTCCCCACCACCGAGACAAGGAGGCGTGTCTGCCAATTTCACCACCCAACATTGTTAACTTAGTTATAAGTGTTAGGTTTTAAGTAATAAGCTAAATGTGTATTTAAAACTTACAACCTATTACGTACAACTTAATACTTAGTTGCTGTAGGGGAAGGAATCGAACCTTCAAGGAGTGGTTAGTCATTACTGATTTTCCAATTTCTCCGCCACCGAGACAAGGAGGTGTGTCTGCCTGTTTCACCACCCTACATTATGTTTAGCAATTGTTAAAGAACGATCCTTTTTTTGTTATTGCTTACTACAAATGTAATAGAACCTGCAATACCTTGCAAATTTTTTAAACAATTAATTTTATTTTTATAATATTGATAATTATTTGTAAATTCGCTTATGAAAATTCAAAAATATGCTTAAAAAAGACAATCCCAATTTAGAAATTGACAACCTAGACATTGATATTTTAAAGCAATTGATGCAGGATGCCACAAAACCTTACACAGAAATTGCAAAAGATTTAATTGTTTCGGGTGGAACGATTCATGTTAGAATGAAAAAATTGCAAGAAATGGGTATTATAAAGGGTTCCCACTTAATTATAGATCCGCAGAAAGCTGGTTATGATATTTGTGCTTTCTTAGGAATTTACTTAGAAAAAGGAATTCAGTATAAAGATGCTGTTGCGCAATTGAGTAAAATTAAAGAAGTTGTTGAATTGCATTATACCACGGGCGCTTACAGTATGTTCGCCAAAATTATTTGCAGAGATACGAATCATTTACGCCATGTGCTAAACGAAGAAATTCAAGCTGTAAATGGCATTCAACGCACGGAAACTTTAATATCGTTAGAAGAAAGCATTAAAAGGCAGATTGAGCTTGGCTAGTAGTTATGAGATATAAGTGATGAGATATGAGTTGGCACCGTTCGATAAAAAGATTAAAGATAGTTATGTTTAGCGTCTAAATGCGCACTTTGGGGTTTGGGAAAAAAAGTTGAAAGTTAAAGGCTAAAAAAAAGCTAGAGACGAAACGCTACGATTTGCATTGCGCCTAAAAATCCCCTTTTGGGGGTTTAGGGGAAAAAAATTTTTGGGCAATAACCTACTTTAAAAGCTGATAAGCAATTAGTGCAGCTATGTATGCCATTGCCGTCATGTAAGTTAACTGAATAACTGGCCATTTCCAACCCTTTGTTTCTCGGTAAACAACCGCAACGGTACTCATGCACTGCATTGCGAAGGCGTAAAATAACATTAAAGATATCCCGGTTGCGAAGGTGTAAACGGGTAAGCCGGTTTTGCTATTTACAGAAGCTTTCATACGCTGACTTATAGTGGCTTGATCGCCCTCGCCCCCATCTACACTGTAAATTGTAGCCATCGTACCAACAAAAGCTTCGCGGGCAGCAAAAGATGTGATTAAACCAATGCCTATTTTCCAATCGTAACCTAAAGGCCTAATGGCTGGTTCTATAGCATGCCCCAAAATACCTACGTAAGAATTTTCTAATTTCTCTGAGGCAATTAAAGTTTTTGTATGCGTAAGATTTTTGGTGGTATCTGATAAAGTTGAGACATATTTTGCATCAATTTTTTCAAACCTATTTCCTGGCGCGAAAGAAGCCATAACCCATAAAATAATAGAAATTGCGATAATAACTTTACCCGCCTCAAAAACAAACGTTTTAGATTTCTCGAACATGGTATAGAAAACATTCTTCCAACGGGGCATACGATATACTGGCAACTCCATAATAAAGTATGATTTTTCTTTCGATTTGATGATGATCTTCATGACCCAAGCCACCACAATAGCAGCAACAAAACTGATTAAATACATAATCATTAAGGCCAAACCTTGCAAACTGATGATACCAAAAATTGTTTTTGATGGGATAATTAACGAAATAAGTAAAATATAAACTGGTAAACGTGCAGAGCAACTTATTAATGGCGTTACCATAATGGTAATCATCCTATCTTTCCAATTTTCAATATTTCGAGCAGCCATAATGGAAGGTACCGCACAGGCCAAACCACCAATCATTGGCACCACCGATTTACCGTTTAAACCAACCTTGCTCATTACTTTATCCATCATAAAAGTAACACGGGCCATGTAACCGGTATCTTCCAAAATGGATATAAAAGCAAAAAGAATTGCAATTTGAGGAATAAAAACAAATATACCACCCAAGCCTGCAATAACACCATCCAACAAAAGATCGGTTAACATACCTGCTGGCAAATAATTATGTCCGGTTTCTGTAATCCAGCCAAAACCACTTTCTATCCATGCCATGGGATAAGAAGACCAAGCAAATATGGCGTTGAAAACGATAAATAGGATCAATAAGAAAATGGCAAATCCCCAAATTTTATGGGTTAAAACTGTATCTAACTTATCGCTGAAAGAGAACTTTTGTATCTGTTCATTCTCGGTAACCACGCTACTTAAAATACCGCTTAAATGTTTATATCTGGCAATTGTTTCGGCAGCTTGTATTTTTGATGACTCAAAATGATGTGACTTCTCTATTTGTTCGATATCGGCCTGCTCACTTTCTGTGAAGAATTTTAAATGCTCATGCTGATGCAAAACCTGTAACGCAAAATAATCGTTATCTGAGTTTATTCTCTTTTTAACTGCGTTTATGGCATCTGGAGCAAGAAAATTTACATCAACTTCTTTAACTTGAGTAGCAATACTAGTATTTTCTATCGCCTGCTTTAGTAAATGGATGCCCACATTATTTCTAGCCGAAATCGGAATAACCTGAACGCCCAGTTTAGTTGCTAAGGCATTCGCATCAATTTTTACACCTTGTTTATCCGAAAGATCGACCATGTTTAATGCCAAAACCATCGGAATACCCAAATCTGCAACTTGCGAATATAAAAGCATATTGCGTTTGAGGTTAGAAGCATCTACAACTAACACAACAACATCGGGGTGACTAGAATTTTTATGATCGGCTAAAACCTGAAATACAATACCCTCATCGGCACTTTTTGGATACAAACTATATGTACCCGGCAAATCGATAAGTTCAATTTGTTTACCGTTATTTAGTTTAGCATAGCCTAGTTTTTTATCAACTGTAATACCCGGAAAATTCCCTATTTTTTGATTTAAACCAGTTAACCGGTTAAAAAGGGTCGATTTACCTGTATTGGGATTACCAACTAATGCAATTCTAAGGTTCAAAATGAAAGTGTTTATTGAATAATAATTACCGAGGCTTCGCTTTTACGTAAACAAAGTTGATAACCCGCTACTCTAATAGCCATTGGATCGCCAAAAGGCGCAAAACGCTCAACTTCTACCATTTCACCTGGCAAACATCCCATTTCCATCAATTTAACAGACATTTCTAAATCTGTAAATGCAACTATTGTTCCTGTTTGCCCAACTTTTAAATGCGAAAGTTTCATCTTTTTGCGGTATTAATAATTTTCCGAACCTTTAAAAAATGATTAGAAATCATCATCGCTCCGTAAATCTAGCGCAAGTTAATCTTTCTTTAGATTTAATCCAAATAAGGATAGCATATTTATAGCAAAATAGTTGAAAATAAAATGGAGCGAATTACCAGTATTTAGGCAACCTTGTTTTTAATCACCTTCATTTGTATAATGTCAACTAAAAAGGCAAAACCCATCGAGAAATAAATATAACCTTTTGGTATCTGAAAATGAAAGCCTTCGGCGATCAAAGCTAAACCAATCATCATCAAAAAACACAATGCCAATATTTTAAAGGAAGGATGTTTCCTAATAAATTCGGAAATAGGTTTGGATGCAATTAGCATAATAACCACTGTTACAATAACTGCAGTGTACATAATCCATAATTCTTGCACCATGCCTACTGCTGTAATAATAGAATCGATGGAGAATACCAAATCTAAAATAATTACCTCGGTTAAAAGTTTCCCAAAACTCTTTACATGAGTAACAGGTAAACCGCCATTACTAGCCACCTCCGTATTGTGATAAATCTCTTTGGTACTTTTGTAGATCAGAAACAATCCACCACCGATTAAAATTAAACCTTTACCAGAAAATTCAATGTCGAACAATGTAAATAAGGTTTGGTCTAACTTTAAAATCCACGAAATTACCGCCAATAAACAAAGGCGCATAACCATTGCTAAACCAATACCCCAATAACGAAGCTTATTTCTATTCTCTTCGGGAAGTTTATCGGCAAGGATAGATATAAAAATGATATTATCCATACCTAGAATAACTTCGAGTGCGATTAGTGAGAGCAATGGAATTAAAGCATCAATCATAATATTTTACATTTATTTCAACAAATTTACATCTGGCTCATCATCAATACTGCCACCAATATTACCCAAAATCCAAAGGTTTTTAATTTTAGCTTTATGTAATTTAAACTCGGTATTTAGTAGTTTTTCGGTTACCTCTATTAATTTATTTTCTCGAGAATTTATTAGGAACAAAGAGCTTTCTCCTAATTTAAATTTAGTTTCTTCACCTGTTAAAAGTTGGTTGGAAAAAGTATATGTACTTTGCAATAATTTTATCTGACTTTCCAGCGTAGCGATTTCAAAATTATTCTGCGTAATTTTATTCGTTAACTGGTTTCTTAAATCAATTTGTGCCAGCTCCGTCTGTTTAATTTTAATTTTTGTTTCCGCCAAATCACCTCTAGCTTTTGCAAGGGTAAGGGGAAACGAGAATCCAACATTTACCTTATTATTATTTTGATAATAGGCCGAATTAATTGGCCCGATAAAAGTTTTGCCTTCATTTAAAAGGCCGAGTTGTACTTTTAATTCAGGTTTTAAATTATCTGCTTTTAATTTTCTTTCGATATTCAGTTCTTTAATCTTAAAATCGTAGTTTAATAGTTTTGGATTATCACTAATACCGCCATTTACATCGACGGGTTGTATAAACAAATCTTGAGGTACAATTTCCAACTTATTTGCATCTATATTTTGGTTGTTATTGCGCCATAAAAAATCACTTAAAAGTTGCTGACTACTTTTAAAATCTAAGTTGGCTTCTTGCAAACTAATTTCTCGTTGGCGAACGGTTAAAAGTGCTTCTACACTATCAATTGCAGGCTTATCTCCGTTTTTAACGCTGAGTATAACAGCTCTTTGCCTTTCCTTAGCCAATTTTAAGGCATTTTGATAAACTTTAACCAGTTTGTATTTTGTTTGCCAATCAATATACTGCGTTCCAGCATCTAAAAACAAATCATTTAAAGCAATTGCCCCTTCATTTTTATACGATTCGGCAAAAATTTGGGCTTTTTTCAAGTCTGCACGCCGTTCATCAATAAACAAACCCTTACCTAAATTAAAACTAATGCCCGCGTATGCCAAGCCCTCTTTAGGCAATTTACTTTCGGGGTTAAGGTAAACACCATCTGCGGTAGAATACGATCCTTTTAACTCGACACCATACCACAAAGGCAATTTTAATTGTGGCGTAAAAAACGAATAATATCTTGTACCGTTAAAGTATTTTTGGTCAAATTCTGCTTCAATTTTTGGGTCGAAACCACCCAATGCTTTCGTTCTTTTTGCTTGTGCCAAGCCGCTAAGCAAATTTGCTTGTTGAGCTATTGGGTGATAAGCCTTAACAATTGATAAAAAGTTTTTATAAAAAAGTGTGTCTTGCAAATTTTTACCTTGGGCAGCCACATTAATCAGCAAAAAAAGTAGGCTAAAAAAGAATTTACTTTTCATTTGTTCCTTTCTTTTCGGTTTTTGGTGCCTGATAAAAATCTGGCGGGAAACCATTAATCTGCCTCCACAATTCATAACCCAACCGAACATCTTTTAACAACGTGATATTTTGCGTACCCGAACCAAATCTAATTTCTTTAGGCCATTTATCATTTCCAGATGGCGCAACCCAAACCTTAAACTGTCCGTTTACGTTAATAGCTTGGTCAATGGCTACAACTTTGCCTTCAAATATACCGTAAGAAGCATCGGGCCAGCCCGAAAAAACGATAGCCGGGAAACCATCAAATTGAATTTGTACTTTTTCGCCAATGCTAACTAAAGAAACATCTAAAGGGTTGATAAACATTTCTACAACAGGATCGAAACGGCTGGGCACAATTTGCATTAATTGCTCGCCTTCCTTTACCGTTTCGCCAATTCCAGCCTTTGCCGATCGCATCATCTGCCCATCTTGCGGCGCAGTTATGATGTAAAAACCCTGCCGTTTTTTATAATTTGCATACTGATTTTTAAGCTTGGCCACTTCACCATCGGTAGCAGAAACCTGAGACAGCGCCGTAAATTGATCGCCCTCTGTTTTTGATATTTTTTCGTTATACTCTTGCTCAGATGCGAGTAAATCTAACTTAATATTTAAAAGCTCATTTTTACCACTATAAAATTTATTCTCTGAGCTGATTTTTTTTGCCAATGCCTCTTGAAGATATTGTTGTTTCTGCTCAAAATCTGTTAAAGATTTTAATCCAGCTTCGTAAAGTTTTTTTTGCCTATCTACTTGTTCTGCTGCAATATCATACTGTTTTTTTGCCACTTTGGATGCAATACTATCTGATACAACTTGAAGCGTGTACTGCTTTAATTTATTTTTAGTTTGCGCCAATTTGTATTTCAACGATTGGTTTAACGCACTTTGTTGATCTTTGGCTGCATTTGCTTTTTGTGCATAAAAATCTTTGGTTTGGCTTTTTGCTGTAATTTGTTCTTTTACACGATCTAACAAGCTAGTGTCTAAATAATCCTCTTTAACTTCGCTTATTTGAAGTAAGGTATCGCCTTTTTTCACTTTTTGACCATCTGCAACGTACCATTTTTCTATTCGGCCAGCAATTATACTGTTTATCTGCTGTGGCTTTTGTTGCGGGCTAAGTGTAGAAACAATGCCTTTAGATTTTATATTCTGTGTCCACGGGAGTAATAAAACGCCAATGCCTATAATACACGCCAAACCAAATATTTTGGCCAAACTATTTGATTTGCCTTGTTTAATCACTTTAGCAAAAGCGTTAAACTGCATCATTTTATCGGTATATTTTTTATCCTGTAGAAACATGGTCGTATCCGTTTATTTTACCGCCATCCATTATAAAGGTTTTATCGCATTTGGCCATAAAAGCTGGATCGTTACTTACGGCTATCATTGTAAAATTTGTAGATTTTGAGGTTAAATAGGCAATAATTTTATTTTTTGATTCCTCATCGATGTACATCCATCCGTCTTCTAAAAGTAACAGCGATGGTTTTTTATACAAACACCTTGCAAGTAATATCTTCTGCACAATATTGTACGAAAGCTTTTTACCTTGCGAATCTAAAACCGTTTCAAATCCTTTTCTTTTGCGGGATACAAAATCTGATAATCCAACAAGTTCAATTACCTTTTGCAGTTCATTAAAATCTATATCTTTTTCTCCTAGCGTGATATTTTCAATTAAAGTGCCGGTAAAAAGCTCATCATCTGTTAAATAAAAAGAGATTTCGTGATGAAGAACTGATGGGGAAATATTGCGGACGGGAATATTATTGATCATTAACCCGCCGTTATAATTCTGCCATAAACCTGTTAATAATTTAATTAAAGTAGATTTACCAGAATCTTGCGCACCATAAATGCAAACTTTTTCACCAGCATTTATGGATAAATTAATATCCTTAAGAATCAAATTCTCATCCTCAAAGCCAAAGTTTAAATTAGTTGCGGTAACCTTTAATCCATCAACAGGCAACCAATTTTCTAAAGTAATAAGTTCATCGCTGTCGTTATCTAAAGGTTTTTCTAAAACTTTATCAATTTTTTCTAATGCTGTGAGCACGTCATAAACCACTTCTAAACTAATAATTAGTTTTTCCATGGCGTTAATTATCGTAATTATGATAATTTCTGTGGCGATAAACTGACCAAGATTAATAACCTGATTTATAAATAAGAAAGCACCCACAACCAGCATTGCCGCCGTTACAATTACCTTAAAACCAATTATTACCCTGTATTGAAGCAACAAAACCGAGAAATGATTATTTCTCGAATTTAGGTAGCCACCAACAAGATCGTCGGTCCGTTTTAAATGTAAATCAGTTTGTTGGTGATATTTGAATGTTTTAATGCTCCTCGCCAATTCCTCTAACCAAAAAGCCACTTTATATTTATAATCAGACTCTTCGATGCTACTGGTAAAACCTTTTGAGCTACTGGAATAAAATATTACGATGCCAACTAAAAGCAGTGTAATTCCGAAAACCACAAATATTGGATGATAAAACCCTAATAAAACGATACCGAATAAAACTTGGATGGTGGCGGTAGGCAAATCTAACAACAATTTTGATAAACCCTTTTGTAGTGTTGCGGTATCAAAAAAGCGATTTACAAGCTCCGGCAAATAATACTTATCAATACTAATTAAGTTTATTTTTGGTATGCGATAAGCGTAAGCAAAGGTTAAACGGGTAAAAATGCGCTGTTGTAATTTCTCAATTACCCGCATTTGCTTAATTTGAAATATCCCATTTAGCAAAACACCGAAAATAACCAACGCAATCATCACAACTAATGATGTACTGAGGTTAACACCAAACATTAAGTTTATAATGGCTTGGATGCCCAAAGGAAGTGAAAGAATGATTGCACCGTTAAGTACCGCGTAGATATACACGTTCTTAATCTCAGATTTTTCGAGATTAATTAAGTTGAAAAGTTTTTTTATCGCTCCTTTTAAAGAAGTATTTTCTGACATACAAATAGCATAATCCTCCAAATATATGTAGTACTTCATAAAATAATAGTAATACTATCGTAATTAAATAGTAAAAATCTAGTTTCGTTTTTTAGGCTATATTTGACCAAATAGAAAAATATGCAGTGGCAGTTACATCCCGAAATGAACCCAAATTTATTTCTTAAAGATCCAGAAAACAGTGTAATTGGGAAAAAAGTAATTAAAAATGGTGTAGGCTTAATCAGGAAAATTGGTTTTGAATTATTTACCTTTAAAAAGTTAGCCGAAGAAATTGGCACAACTGAAGCAACTATTTACCGGTATTTTGAGAATAAGCATAAGTTGCTAAACTACATTGTTTGTTGGTACTTTCACTGGCTCGATTACCAAGTAATGTTTAACACACACAACATTACCGGTTATAGTACAAAAATAAAAATTACCATCGATATTTTAACTTGGCAATTAGATGCTAACCACGTTAACAATTACGACATAGCTATTGATGACTTACATGAAATCATCGTTTCAGAATCATCGAAAGTTTATTTAACAAAGCATGTAACTGAAGACAATAAAGAGGAATTATTTTTACCTTATAAAAAGCTTTGTTATAATATTAGCGAGTTATTTAAAGCGTATAACCCAAATTATAAATATCCGAAATCATTATCAAGTACGATGATAGAAATGGCTCATTATCAAGATTTTTTCATGACTAATTTACCATCTTTAACAGATTTTGGAGGCAAAGGAGATAACGCAAGCGTAAAAGATTTTTTAGAGAATTTAGTCTTCGCAGCGCTCGCAAAAAAAGATTGATTTAAATTAAGCACACAAATTTTTTAGCAGCAACTTAACTTAAATCAATCCTCAATTCGTTCATAAAAAATCACTCATTACATTCTATTTCTTCCGCCTCCGCCAAATCCAGAATTCGGCATTGAAACATCACCACCCATATTACGCCCCGCAATACGCGTTAGCGAGTAAGTGAAAGAAAACATGTAATAGCGCTTTAGTACGTTGTAGCTTAAATCGGTAATGGTATTGTTTGATGATGTTCTAGTAATTCCTTGATTTTGATTTAACGCATCATTTACAGCAATTTTAAATGTTCCTCTATTTTTAAAAAACTGCCGACTAATGTATGAGTTAACCAACGTATAATCGGTATTATAACCCTCTCCTCTACCTGTGTTCTTAATATAATCTAAATCTACAGCTAAGCGAATATTGCCTGGGAAAACGTAAGAAATATCAAAATTTGGATTTAAAGTATAGTAACGGGTATTTTGATTTTGATTAACCGAATACATTGCGCTGCTAACCGTGCCCGAAATACCACCTGTTAAATCGAATTTATCGAAATTGGTTACTAAACTGTACTTATTTGTTAGCGACCAAGAATTGGTAATATTTTTTTGCGGTGCTGATGTACTGTTTGGTGTTGTAAAGTTTACATCTCTATTGTAACTGCCATTTAACGAACTATTTAAGTTTAATTTTTTATCTGGCAAAAGTGGTAAACCCAAATTAACACTTGCATTGGCACCATACACACCACCAACGTTAACATACGATGTTTTTGTTTTACCTACATCAGGGTTTGTTGGGTCTGTAATAGGCGCGCTAGAACTGCTAATATTATTAAAAGTTTGACTTAAATTAACATAAGCAAAGAACATTCTACTTTTTTCGAAATCGAAGTTATTGTAGTTAAACGTTAAATTATTATTAAACGCAGGCTTTAAATTTGGGTTGCCAATAAATATATTTTGGGTGTTGGTATTATCCAAAATCGGTTGTATTTGATTAATGCTTGGCTGTTGGGTTTGGCCTCTATATCTAATATTTAATCGTCTTCTATTGCTAAAGTTATACCTAAAATTAGCCGATGGCGTAAGGTTAACAAAGTTTTGAGTCCGCACATCGCCAGTGGTTACATTTGTATTTACCCTATTTGTTTGCTGCGCCGCTAAACCTATGTTAAAATTATATTTTTTCTCTGTTTTGGTAAAACTTAACCCAGCCGAATTGGTTAGCGTTTGGTTTTGGTAAAGATTTGAGTATAACTGATCAACGATATCGTATTCCCCGGTGATAGGGTTAAAGTTTAAAACATTTCTATCCTGATCGTTATTTGAGTAACCATTTTGATAATTGAACTCGACACTTGTTGTTTTAGATAAAGGCTCGGTGTACACTGCCCTAATGGTATTGTTGATAGCGTTACTGCTAATTTTATTTAGTTGATTGGTTAATTTCGTAGTATCTACGCCGCCTATGGTATTATTATCTAAAATGTAATTTTTGTTTGCAGCATCACTATCGTTAATTGTGGTGCTAACATTTAAAGATAAAGTACGCCCCCTACGTTTAAATTTTTTGCGGATTAATAAATTATTGCTGATAACAGGCGTTGAACTATTTGTGGTATAGTTTTGCGAACCTATCGTTTTAATATTCTGCAAATTTCTGATATAATTGCTTGCATTCGTTCCATCATTTTCGGTGTAGGATATATTCGGCTGAATTTTAATCGTGGTAGATGAATCAAGTTTCGTATCAATCATAAAATTAAACCTATGATTTAATTTATCAGAATTGGACGTGTTGTTATTGTTCGTTGTAAAAATTTGGTTGCCGAATAAGTTTTGCGTGAAGCTTGTTTGGGTACTAAATACTGATGCTTTGTTAAAGAAATAACTCCCCTGAATTTGTGTTCCATCTTTGTAAGTATCGGCAAAATTTAAACCCGCAGCATTAGTTGTGGTAATTCCACCACCGCCTCCGCTACCACCTGCGGTAGCGCGCCCACCACCAAATCCATTTCCCTGTCCGTTTCCACCACCAAAACTTTGTTTATTTACATTGTTAAACTGACCAATAAAACTCATCTGTTGGTCGTTATCAAATTTATTTACATTTAAGCTGGCATCGTAACGATCATTCGAGCCATAACCAACGGTACTATTTCCAAAATAACCCTTTTTCATCCCACTTTTTGTGGTAATGTTTAGTATTTTATTCCTTGTGCCATCATCTACACCGCTAAATTGCGCTTGTTCAGATTGTTCATCAATAATTTGAATTTTATCTACCATATCTGCAGGCAGATTTTTGGTTGCCAATAAAGGGTCGCTACCAAAAAACTCCTTTCCGTCAACTTTTACCTTAGTCACGGTTTCGCCTTGCGCTTTAATGCTACCATCTTTTGCAACCTCTACCCCTGGCAGTTTCTTTAATATATCTTCTACTACTGCATTTTCGCGCACTTTTACCTGCTTGGCGTCAAACTCAATAGTGTCTTGTTTTACCACAACTGCTGGTGGCGTACCTTTAACGGTAACCGTATTTAAATCAAGTCCATCATCACCCATATTAATTGTACCAATGTTTAAAGGTGTTTTAGTAGCTGTTAATTCGAATTCTTTACTAGTTGTTTTTAAACCTAGGTAAGCTACAATTGCCCTGTATTTTCCGGGAGAAATATTTTTAAAAATGAAAGTACCATCTGGCGAGGTTTGTCCTGTAACCACTACGCTAGAATCCTTTAAACTTTTGATGGCCACAGTTGCAAAATCAACTGGTTGTTTGTCTTTATCATTAATTACTTTACCATTAACAATACCTGCATTTTGTGCCTGCACAGTATAACCACCAAACAATAAGATAGCTAGCAATGCACCCTTTGTAATTAAATTCATTTTTGTTACAATTTTTTAAAAAGCGTTAATAAAAGAATAATTTATCAATAGATAAATGAGCTTAATATTCTTTCACAGTTATTTAGATTTTATTCACAAATCTATTCTATTCAGACTATAGAATAATTGAAAGGTTTGTTAACAAGTGTTAAAGATTACGTAACATTTCAGGTACGCAAAAAACGAGTAATAAAATGCCTTTACTACTTTTTATTTTGGGGAAAACTTTTATAATAAACTTTTGGGCAGTGACAGTTTTTTTTAAAAATACTGCAACTGCTCAAACTCAAAGAAGTTAATAATAGGCACACACTAATTACTTTTCTCATTTAAATTTGATTTATGTAACAGAAGATAACTGAATATGGCCATACAGGCGCCAATCATATCACAGGCAAAATCCCACCACTCTGCAGAGCGGTAAGTAAATACTTTCCATTGCAATAACTCTATACCACCGCCAATTATTGCGTTGATTAAGAGAATTTTAAATATAGTTGATATGCTAACGGAAAAATTATGTTGGAACTTGATTTTTCCGTGAAAAATTAAAATCGAAAGCACAAAGAAAAAACCCAAATGGGTCATTTTATCGAAACCTTCGAAGAAGAAACTAGGGCCATCGTTGGATTGTGGCATCTTCATAAAACAAAGCACTAAAACAAAGACAGTCCATAAAATGGCTAAAATTTGTTGTTTTAGTGCTTTGTACAATATCTTCGACTTTTACGCGCCTACAAGCGTTTGATATGCTTCAGCAGAAAGTAAACCTGCCACTTCACTTTCATCGGCAATTGAAATTTTAATCATCCAACCTTTTCCGTAAGGATCAGAGTTGACCAATTCTGGGCTATTATTTAGCTCAGCATTTAATTCTAGAACAGTTCCTGATACAGGCATAAACAAATCAGAAACAGTTTTCACAGCTTCAACAGTACCAAAAACCTCATCTTTAGCTACTTCGTTGCCAACGCTATCTACATCGATATAAACGATATCGCCCAATTCGCGCTGTGCAAAATCAGTAACGCCAATTGTAGCTTCGTTACCTTCTATTTTAACCCACTCGTGGTCTTTAGTGTACTTTAATTCTGCTGGAAAGTTCATTTTTTTATAATTAATTTATTATCAGTTAGTTAACAAGTATTTAAAGTATCTATTGAACACATAATTGCAAACAAAGGCTTATACTTAAACAAATTTACTAACATTTATCATGAATAAAGAATATGAAATCCTTTTACTAAATAATTTAACTACGGCTTTATTATATGGTGATAAGTTGGTAATGGAATGATAAAACAGTTAATTGTAAAAGAAAGACAAACCTCGTGCTTTATGTTGGCCTTTTATCTTATCAAACTACTTCGACCGGTAAAGTGTTATTGTTGACTCTGATATGTTGTTAAAAAATAGTGCAAACCCAAAAGTTCATTAATATTCCATTGCTGAAATTTGGGCAGCGATAACTTTAAGCAGAAACCCGGCCAACTTTTTTTACATTGGTCTTAATGCATAATAGCTGAATTTATGCAATCATCAATCTCAAAGAAGGGTGAAAAATTAATGAAGACCAAATTTTGAGACAAAGAAACGCCTTTAATTAGGCTTTAGATTTTGTTGGTAAAAGACAAAATATCACCATCAACACGACTGAAACAGTTATAGTTGCTAAATCAATATGACGCCATTGTTGTTTTTTTATAATTAATGGCGCTATAGGATTAAAAACAGATGCAAAAAATAAATACAGTATACTGGTTATATTTCTAACCACAATCGCAGCAAATACAAAAGATAAAGCTAATCCTATTTTTATAAGTTGATAATAAACGTATGGCACGCCAGAATAAGCCAATAATAATAAACAGATAGCCAATATGGTTATAAGAATTAAATATAGTTTTTTCAAGATACGTTTACGATTGATTGTATTTATTCCATGTTTACTTAAAAAAATTTTTCTTTTAAAATCACCATAAATAAAACTTGCAATATATAAAGGTATTATCGCAAGTGTAATACAAAAAATAACTGAAAAGAGTTGTAAAATATCTATTACTATTCCTAAAAAGAAATTGTGCGGTACTTCTTCAATAATTGTTTTATTGTATTCCCTGGGCGTAAAATAATAAGTGGTATAAAAATATCCCTCAAAAAAGTGAAAATAAATGTATAATGATAAACAAACTCCTAAAATCAATGAAAAATAATAACTTTCGGTTTTTATATTTCTAAAAAACCTACTGATATTTCTATTCATTAAAAACTTATCTCCGTCCATAGGTTTAATTTGTTTGTTTCACTAATATTTTCGGTAAAAACTAAAAAAAAGACGAAAAATCAAACAAAAATGAAGACCGATAATGTCTCACTTTTGCAACAGTCTTTATAATTTAACCAACAAAACACCATCTTAAAAGGTTTACGCTTTTCGTGGTAATAAGCAAAATTATTGAATTTTAAATTATAGCCTTGTTTTTTGAATAAAAAACTCCCATGAATATCCCATGTTTTGTTGAAAAACCTTATTTCCATAGAGAGGAATCACACCCGATGCAGAAGCCCTATAAGTTATGTTTGCTGCTGTTAATGTTATTTTTTGTTTTTGTTTTGGTTGTAAAGTATAGTTTTCATTATCCATTTTTAAAGTTAATATCTTGGTCGTATTGTTGAATATTTCTACTTCTGGATTTATATTTGTTGTTTCGTGGGTTGGAATAAACATATCGCCTTTACTCGCTTTAATCTCTTTACTGGTTGTTACATTAGATTTATGGATATATCCCTCTTTGTTAGTTTCTATATCTATAATATTGTAAAAGTCGTTTTCAGATTGTAATGAAATAATGAAGATTTGAGAGCCTCCCTTAACTTGTCCAATTATTGGATAGCGTAAACCTGGACCATTTCTCATATTTACTTGCTTTATAACCCGCCCAAGGTAGGCCTTACTTTTGTTTGATTTTTTACTGTCTTCATTATTTTTACTCGTTGAAGTCACGGAAGTTTTTGTATCTGATAGCCTTTTCAAAAAATAGTTTTTAAACTCCGTACGCCGTTTAGAATTTTCAGGCTCCTCCCAAGTAGACCAACAAAATGTGGTTTTAGAAGTTACGCTCTTTATTGTTAAATAGACAGAGTCGTTTAATTTATAATATTTTTTGTTTCTCGATAAGCTACTTTCCGTATGTCTATTTAAATAATTTACAAAATCCGCAGCGACATCATTTCTAACAGCAAACTCTAAATTTGTGCATACATCTGCCGAATTAAACTCTGCAGATACAGAACTTATTTTGTCGGCAACATGAGGTTGTACAGTTGAAAATTCATAAAATATCACACCGAACTCATTTGTTCGTTTTTCAGATAATTTTAGGCCATGATTATTGCTTAAATTATCTTCAAAAAATTTTGTGCTTTTACGTGAAAGATTAAGGAATAAGTCAGATATATATTCCTCC
Source organism: Pedobacter changchengzhani (assembly GCF_004354365.1). GTDB lineage: Bacteria > Bacteroidota > Bacteroidia > Sphingobacteriales > Sphingobacteriaceae > Pedobacter > Pedobacter changchengzhani. The sequence goes on along the minus strand of NZ_SJCY01000001.1, from coordinate 300,407 downwards.
TGTGCGTTAACAACAATAGAAGCTAAAATCATTAATATAGTAAACAATTGTTTTAGCATGCGTTTTTAGTATAAAGCTAAACTAAATTACCAAATCAAACAAATAAATATTATCATATTTTTTCAAACATTAAAGCACTGACTGTAAATCCTAAAAAAACTTGATAGCATTATATCTATTTGCCCATTGTACCCCCTAAAAAATTGTCAAGAATGCCTCTTTCAATTTGGCGAGTATATGGCACTACCAATCCTGACCAATCCTAAAAAATTATTTTCTGCTTGTTGTGGGTCAATTTACTTCGCAATTAATATGTTAGCTCGCCGTTTTTCAACCTCTTTATAGATTGGCGATAAAGTTTCGTCTTTTACTGCATTAAACTTTATGTAATCAAATTTTATAAGATAGTCGACAATATCCAAATCTTGTATCTTTTCAGTTGCGGTTGCTCTTTGTTCCAATAAATTTGAGATGTTAACATTTGCAATGCTTGAAAGTTCTTTTACTTCGCTATTCCATTTATCAAAACCGTTAAGGTCTATAAATAAAGTTACAGTTCGACTTTTTAAACTGCCACATTTTTCAGCGTTTAAATTGGTTATACTATTAACGAATAACCAAATAAATTGAAGCAAATAAACGCTTGCAACAATTGCAATAGGTTTTGTTTTGTCAATTAATAAGTGTTCGCCAAACTGTTAGTGAATATACAGTATTACCCTTCTGCTGGAAAGTTCATTTTTTTATAATTAATTGATTGTTAATATTTCAATATACTTTAATTAATAATTAATAACCGTGCACATATCTCATCAAACGTCTAATAGTTCTTAATACTTTATCATGCATAAATATACAATACTTAGATTAGCTTAAATTTTCTACAAAAGACTAAACTTTTCTTTCAAGCATTTCATCCGGATCGCAGAAGGTTTTAATTTTCTTATGAAACGCCTTCGCTTTATTTGACATCTCTCTGTCGGTAACATAATCTGTATATCTAGCAGTGGTAGACATGTCCATTAGCTGGTTATATTCCCATGAAATCTCACTACATTGATCGGATACCAAAATAAGAAGGTGTTCGTGCTTACTTACAAATACTTTACCTTTCTTAACGTGTCGACAGTATTCATCAATAGAATTGACTTTAAATGAACCACCATTATCAGATTTTAAAATCTTTGGGAAAATCTTCGATCTAACATAGTGCAACGAAGAGTAAAAGCAAATTGTAATAACCCAGTCGAGATGATCTGGAGAACGATCAAGATACTTTATAGCCTCATTATTATGCCTTGCTTGGTTTAGACTTTTGTTTTCTTTGGCCATATTCTAATGTAAAGCCATCATTATGAATGCAGTCCCTATTTAAGGTTTCAGAGAAAGGCATAAATTTAAAACTTATATAAAAGTCATCGCAGTTAAAATCTGATTTGATATTTTGAGATTTTAAATAAACTTCCTTTATTTTGTCAGATAAATAGTCTGCTTTGTCTACTAAAAATAAAGCTTCATATTGATGGAGAGTATCAATTTTTAATAATGCTTTTTTTATGTTAACACAATAATCCTCCTGGGCTATATGAAATATATTTTCGGATAAAGTTGTTGCCCGACCAACATTTTTATCAAAAATCGTTTGGACTTCTGCCTGTGATTTTTTCTTTTGATGCGCTTCGCCTCTTTGAAACTGCTCCCACCCGAATTTGTCCATATCAGTTTCTGACCAATTGGACGGAATTGATTGAGCATTTGTAGTTTGCTTTTTTATATCCGTTGTGTTAGTTGACATGAATGTTATAATGTATGGTTTGTTCTAAACAGGACTGCAAAAGTAGGAATATTTTTTATATTAAAACTTGTTGTACAAAAAAATATGTCATTGACATATTTCTAAATAAAACTGTCTCGCTTAATAACACACAAGATAGTAATCAGTTTGAATTATGCAAAACATTTAACAAAAATTTACATCATATAGCAAGTTAATTACTTAAACACAAAGAAAAAATTTACACAAAGCATATTTAAGCTTTAATTTATTTAAATGGATATTCTGGAAATTCCGCACCCAAGGAAATAAACTCATTCGCCCATCTTTCTTTAAGAGCCTCATAGTTTTTCACTGAAGGCTTTAACATTATTTGTTGCCAAACATTTTCTTGTAACGCAAAAAGGATTTCTGCATTAGGGCGTTTCATAAATTTTCGTTTGGTGTATTCATTATACCAAATTGGCTTGTCGATTGATTTAATGTGATCTCTAATTTTACCAATATTGCTTGACATTATAAAAAATACAATCAAGGCAATCAAACTTATTATTCCAGAAATTATAACTGCGTTTTCCATGTGAGGTTTTTAATTTAGATTATCAAACCTAAAAAAAAATATTAAACAATTCAATTGTTCACCAGTAATTGTGTGATATTTATTCTCTCTAGTTCAAAGTAAACCTCAAACTAAAGCCAAAATTACTAAACGAAGTGTTAAACGTTTGCGAAGTATATGGTTTTGTAATGTTCGAATCGTAAAATAATTTAATGTTAAACTTTTGGTTCAACATATAATCTACACTAGGGCGAACTGTTATATTTTTTGCACCTGATGAAATTTCTGCCTCGGTAACATCTGCTCTGTAAATAACCGTTTTATTATCTCTAATTGCCACATCAAGTTTAAAATCCATATTATTATCTGTTTTTAAACCTTTAAATAGACCAAACGGGAACCGGAATTTATTGGTGCGATAACCCAAACCTAAAACCACGTTATTTTCTGAAAGCTGTGCCAATTGACTATTGGTTAAACTTAAACCCAATAAGCGAGATTTATTCATCTCAAATGAGGCTGTTAAATTATTTTTGAATCTAGTATCAACCCCAATTAAAGGCGCAAACTGTTCTGCAATAGTTACTTGTGCAAACTGCAATTGAGGCAAAAAATTGTTGTTTGCATCTCTGATACTTGAAAAACCGTTTACCTCTTGATAGCGCAATAACGAGTTATACCCATTAATGCTATAAGTAGAACGGTAACCATGTCTAATATCAACTGATGAAAAACGATCGGCTATAAAAGGAATTCTAGTTAAACCGCTATACGTTAAACGCCAATTTGGCAACGGAATTTTAGGGAAAGCATTTAGTTTTACCGAGCTTGCATCTTTACCCGTATATGCAGCCATGAAAGCCGAAATTAGTACATCTTGATCATCTTTGTTATAACCATCGGCATAGCCAGAATTTATGCCAGATGAGTTTGGATTTTGAGCACCCAACCTGCGCGAAATAATAATTCGGTTGGCCATAAACTGATTAAACAGTCCAGATATTACATTTGCATTTTTTTCTTTAAAAGCAGTACCAATTGCAATGTAAGATATACTGTAATCTCCCGTGGTAATTGCACTTAAATTTTGGAATGATGATGATGTACTTACATACCGAAAATTAGATGAGTAATTACGATTTTGGTTGCGCGTTGCCGTAAGGGTTATTCTCATATCCTTAACAGGCTCCAACTGTCCGGTTAAACTAAAATCTTCTCTTAGTGTATTTACGTAAAGTTGGTTTTGTAACGTATCGGTTGTTAACCAGCCATTATTTAAGGCCATTTCTCTAATATCTCTCTGACTACCAAACACAAATGCAGAACCTGGCGCACCTGTAACATCATCAATACCGAAATACTTCGTTTTAGGCAAGTAACCTGGCAAAAATGTTCCTTTGGTTTGTGTATAAGCAGCATTTACATTTTTTAAACTTGTTAATAAGTTTATGAAAAATCCCTTTATGCCAATATCATCTTTCCCTGTAGCATTTCTAATAAAACCAAATTTACTGTACAGATTAGATAAACTAAAAGTAGGGTTTAGCTGAATTGTTCTACTGTTTTGAATGGTATTTCCTAGGTTAATATTAGGATCTTGAATGGTGGATAGCGGCTCGGTTTGCCAATTAAAGTTTGTGCCATAGCGCGTAGCCAAAGTAACCCAACCTAAGCCGGGAATTTTGTTAATAGGCACATTGTATGTAACATTCAAATTATGGTTATAATCTGTTGTCCTACCTAAACGTTTCAAATTTTGCCAAACAGTATCGCGTTTTAAACCATCAATTCTGCCATCTGGCTCATCAATAATAGAGTAATTGGTGGCATTAAAATCTAACTGCAACGATTTTGTTAAGTTCCACGCAATACCGTAAACCCTACTCATATTAAAGTTTTTATTAAAGGTTGTGCCAAAACCATTCTGAAAAACTGGAATAGAATTATTCGGATCGTTGTTTCTTAACGTATTTTCTGCATACAAACGATTTACATCTACCCTAAAGTTTATCGAGCTTGGTAATATTGTGAAGTTAAAATCGCGTAATAACGATAGCAGGTTGGATTTAATTATTTTTTCGAACGGGGCATAACTTTTCTGTTGCGCCGAATAACTGTACTGTAAAGATCCGGTATAATTATTCTGGAGGCTACTTTGATTGATAAAATCGTGGTGATCAAACTCTGTAAAAGCGTAACTAACCGCAAAGTTTTCTATATCCCAAAGCCTTGCAGGTTTAGTGGTATTTATACGTTCTTTCCTTACATTGGTAAAGTTGATACTTCTACGCGTGGTATAATCTTGTGCGAAATTTAAGATCGAATCCTTTTGCTGTTTTGTAGAACGCTCTAAAGCATTTTTCAATTCAATATCGGGTGTTCTAGGGTTATATTGTGGCGTACTTACCTGTTTTGAATAACTTACAAACATTGGTATTTTAATGCCCGATTTTTTTGGCAAGAAATTACCGAGTTCCATTGCACTAGATACATCCAACAACACATTATCTGCACGGTTTCTTTCACTCACCTTCGAATCAATCGATCCAAAGCCTATGGTAGATTTGCTGCCAGAAATATTTACATCTGCAAAATCGGCAAGTTTTAAATTTAACCTTGCAGTAGCTGCCCAACCGCCTCTTTCATCAAATTCAGTTAAGCGCAATTCGTTAAACCAAACTAAAACACTTTTATCCAAACCATCATCAACCGATCCATTAGCAACATTACGAAGGGGATTTTTTACACCCAACATATAAACCCGCACTTTACTCATATCAGGCTGGCCTTTAACAATAATGGTTCCTGCACCATCGGTAAAAGTAAAAGGTAAATTGGTTGGCCATGGTTGCCCGTTACTTAGTTTGGCAACATTTCGAGCAAGTTTAGCATTTTGAAATAAGGTTAAATCAACATCTACTTTATTGGCATCGGGCCAAATTGTATTTGGATCACTTGTGCCTGGTAAAGTAACCTTTAATGGCAATACATACTCATAATAGTTATCCTGATTATCAGTACCTATCCTTAAAAAAGCAGCAACATCTCCATTGTTTAAATTATTGTTAGCCCCACTCTGCAAAGCTTCTGCGTGCACAAACATTTCCAAATGCTTGTACGATCGGAAATCGCTAAAAGCAGTTTTAAATGCTGCTCTGCCATAACCATCTCTTAAATTTTTTACGGTTACCGCTAACGATTGCTCATTTAATCTTGTATCGCCACGGAAATTGCTAAAATCTCTTTCGCGGACAATGCCCGGTGGCGTTACATACGGGATTGGAGATCTTTTTCCGTTTTCCTCTATATTAACCGTACTTACTTCTATCGAAGAGTTATCGGGCGTTAATGTAACCAATACCGGATCAACTATTATTTTATCACCTGCATTGGTCGAATTATATTCGCGCCATTCGCCACGAACCAATTGCAATTTTGCAAAACGCATCACTACCGTATCTGCAAAATTTGTCATAAACATCCGCATAAATCGGATGGATTTAAAATCTTGAATACTACCTACCTTTTGTTGGTACTCTCCAATAGGAATTTTAAATTGATACCACGAAACGGCTTGCGAAGTATTGTTTGCTAATTTTACTTGCGAAGTTACTTTATCGGTAATAAAATTTTGCCCAACCTGCAAATCTGCCGGACGCATAGAAACTTTGTATTGAAAATACTCATCGCTTTGCGTCATATTGTTATCTCGGTTGATGTCTTCTCCATCGGGAAGGGAAGTTGATGCAGAATTATCTATACCCAATTCATCTTGAGACTGTTTTGTTGTTTTCGAGTTGCCTTCGGTTCCGTTATAACGTTCATATCGCTTCAAAATACCAGCATTAGCTTGATCTAAGGCAGGCCCTCTAAAATAACTATAATCATCGGATGAAGGATCGGCATCGACAGCTGCTGATGCACTAGAATTTAACTGTGCTTTTATTGTAGTTAATGCACTTGCAAATTTTATTCTTTCATTGGCATTTGATAAACCATCTAAACCAACATCTTGCGCTTTACGCGCATCGGGGTCGTTATCAAAAGCTTGTACCACTGGCTGTAGTTTTGGTACTCTACCCCAATTTGTTTCATCATACCTCGACGGATCATCCGTTGCAGGCAATCCATTTTCTAACGATTTTCTTCCGTCTTTTAAAATATCTTCGGATATATTACCAAGATTAAAATAAACATCACCTCCGGTAGATCCTGGTTTATAAATAAACGGATCCATTACCCAAAACTCTATGAAACCAATATTCTGCGCTTCGAAATCATTGGTTTCTATTTTGCGCTGAAAACCAGCCCAACGGCTTTTTGGCAAACTTAAACTTCCATCATTATTAAAGCCGCTTGTTGCAAAATTATATGGCCCACGAACTGTAGGATAAAAAGCAACATCAAAAGTGGTAATATTTAAAGCTTGCCCAGTGGCAGTTTCTTTAAATGGAAAAACCTCTTGTTCTATAACTTCTCTAACATAATGATTTGATAATTCTTTTTTATTATTTCTAATGTTGCTCGGCGTTAATGTAGAGCTTGAGTTGTAAAAGGTAGGATCGATATTATAAAATGCCACCCGTGCTCTGTTATACCCATAGGCGAGATTATCTATCAATTGCGATTCGGGAAACTGTTGTGGCGTACCCGATAATTGCCAAGCTATCGCACTTTTCAAATCCACAACCGATCTTGCGCCTTCAAAATCATCCAAATAACTCACACCTCCTTTAGTACCCGCAAAATTTATTGCATTTGGATGCCCTGGAATTAAATTTGCATATTCCCCATAAAAGGTTACGCTAGACGGTGCTTTGGTAGAAAGAAATGGCAACTTATCAACCAGCTTGGTTAAAAACCTCGATGGCGAACTGTAATTTACATCGGCACCCCAAATGGTATTTGAAATTGGCTCTTCGCCCAGATTTACTTTTTGGGTTAACGGTTTCTCGGTAAGATTCATAATCGTACCGCCAAAGTTTAATTTTTTGTTTACACGATAATCCAATCTCGTTCCGAAGAGCGATTTTTGCTGTAAACCAAAGAGCTCATTATTTTCGGTCGTAATTCTAATGGGCTGGCCAGAAGATAACAACGCCTGATTAATTATGCTTACTCTACCACCTTGATAATCTACATTAAAATCTACACCCTCTGTTAGTGGAATTGTACCTGCGAAAACCTTTACGGATCCCTCCGGAACGTTAATCGCATTTAAGCTAAACTCCGAAGAAACCTCAGATTGGTAGCTTCCCTTTATAATATATCTATCCTTATTTTGAAAGAGTTGTTTTGCTATCGTTTGCGTTGAATCATAAAGCGCCGTAAAACTGTACTTATCAATAAGTGCCTGTTCGGTTGTGCTGTTAAATTGGCTTGCTAAATCTTTACCAAATGGCTCTATCAATGGAAAAATAATACGGCCGTTTGCGGGGTCTATTGTAATATAACCGTTATTGGTGTTGGTTAGTAAAGATGAAACAGAACCGCTGCCAAAATTAGCCCCAAAAGGACTTACAACAGCTGCCGTAGTTGATGAATTACCGAAAGCATTGTTTGAAGAAATAAAATCAAATACACCATCTGCCTTACGTTGATTTTGCATATCTAAACGATCGACACCGGTTAAATTTATCCATTGCTTGTTCGCTGTGTTTTGGCCCTCGGTTAATATTGGTGTTTCTACTCCGGTTTTATCATCTATTCTGAAAATATTTAACCTAAAATTCTGATTACTAATCAAATATCCGCCCATCGAGTAGATATTTTTCATCATTAATTTCCAAGTCGGAAGTTTAATTTTTGTGGTTTCGTTCTTTAAAAGTTTGGCAAATAAAACTTTTGGATTATTGGGATCGAAAGAAACATCGGTAGAAAATTCTCCTACTTGATATTCTACACCGTTGTAAGTATATCGGTAAGCAACTGCCAAAACCTCATCAGCGTTTAATGGATTATTAAGCGATATATAACCCAATTGAGGTTGAAATGTAAATTCTCTATCCGTTAATTTACGGGCGTAAGTTAGTTTTGCGTAGTTATCATTAGCGCCGTTTGCTTGGAAATATGTAATTACATCGTTAGAATTTGTTAACCGCGCACCTGGAGGTAAATTCTGGATTAACCTGTTAGATTGTTGTGGAAAACCCGTTGCTGATGTACCTGCAGGCAAGCCAGAACCGCCCGGCAAGAGTTGACGTGCATCGTAAGGTTGATTTTCGCCCAAATCTAAAAAGCCCAAAACATCTCTAGAATCTGTGGTTGTACCCGCTTTATTGGTAATCCACGCCTCTATTTTTGTAATTTGAATGGGTGAAGTAATAATGGGTGCATTGGCCAAATTTTTATTGTAATTATTTCGGAAATACTGGGCCAAAAAGTAATGTTTATTGGCTTCATAATTATCTGCACTAAAATTAAAATCGTTTTGTTGTGCACCGTTGGTAATTCTAATCTCTCTCGATTCTGATTTTTGTTGCGTGTAAACACTCGTTACGTTTAATTTACCAAACTGCAACTGAGTTTTAATACCGAAAAGTGCTTGTGTACCAGTAATTAAGGTAGTGCTTAGTGGCAAGCTTACATTTCCTGCTTCAATTTTTTTAATAATTTCATCTGGTGCTCCGGTATAATCTAATTTAATTTGGTTTTCAAAATCGAATCGAGCTTCGGTATTGTAATTACTTTTTATTTTAAGTTTCGTTCCGATATTTCCAGCCAAATCCATTTGGATTCTCTGATTAAAATCAAAATTGGTTTGTACCCGCTGTGTTTCGTTAAAAAGTGGATTTTCATTCTTATTCGTTCTACCTAAAAAAGTCAACTCTGCTTCGCCCCTAGGCTGAATATCAATTGTAGTACCCCCAAATAATTTCTCAAAGCCTTTACTGTTTACTTGGATAGGTGGAATGATACCTGTTTTCCTAAAATCGGCAACATCGGTATTTGAAATACTACGCCAATTGCTTCTTTTAAGTTCACTATCAACCAAACGTTGGTATTCACCAATAGTTAAAAACTGAGGAATGCTTACTTCTTTATCGCCCATCATTTCGCGCACAATGTACATACGCGTTTTAGCGTCGTACTCCACAGTACGTTTAATATTATTGGGCAGTGGATAAAAAGGATTGGTTGTAGAACTAAGGCCTAAAAGTTCTTTTTCTTTAAGACTAAAATTATTTTTAGACAAAGTTGTATCTGCTTTGCCCGGAATCACTTGAGAAAAAGCGATTTTTGTAGCAAATAAAAGTACAATGAGAAAAAGGAGTGTAGAAATTCTCTTCAAAGGCCGTGTAATTCTATAATTTTTTTAAAGCTTGTTTAATTAGTTGTTCAACCGAAAGTGTTCCTTCTGTTACTTTCAGAATTTGATCGATTGTTTTTTCGGTAGTTTGTTTGGTAAATCCGAGCATTACCAATGCTGATAACGCTTCGTCTTTAACTGTATTGTGTTTAGGCACAGAAATTAAAGAATCTGAACCTTCCTTTTTTAACTTATCTTGTAATTCGAGCACTAAACGTTGTGCGGTTTTAGCACCCAATCCTTTAACCCGTTGTATTAATGGTAAATCGGCATGTACAATGGCCGATTGAATTTCATCAGGCGTAATTGAGGATAAAATCATCCTCCCTGTGTTTGGGCCAATACCCGAAACTGATATTAAATGTAAAAATAAACGGCGTTCGCCTTCTTCGGCGAAGCCGTATAATGTATGTGCATCTTCTTTAACGTATAGCCAAGTGTATAATTTACATCTTTCGGCATCTGCCAATAAACTATAAGTATTTAATGAAATATTAATGTGATAACCAATACCTCCGGCTTCAACCACAACATAAGTTGGGTTTTTATGAACTAATTTACCATCGATATAAGCGTACATTTATTTTGTTTGTTTGTTTGTTGGTTTTGCAAATATACCTTTTCGTTTTGATGTTGCAATTTCTTCTTTTGCTTGTACATCCACAACGGCAATTGTAACCATATTTACAATCTCCCTAACCGAACTGCCCAACTGTACAATATGAACCGGTTTGTTTAAGCCCAATAAAATTGGACCAACTGCTTCTGCGCCACCCAACTCTTGCAAAAGTTTGTAGGCGATGTTTCCTGCCTCCAAGTTAGGAAAAATAAGCGTATTTGCAGGTGCACTTGCAAGTGCACTAAACGGAAAATTCTCTTTCAATAACTCGTTATTAATGGCAAAGTTTGCTTGCATTTCTCCATCAACAAGTATTTCGGGATGGTTTTTGTGCAATAATCTGGCAGTTTCTCGTACTTTTTCGGGTGTAACACCATCATTCGAACCAAAATTTGAATATGATAACAATGCAATACGAGGTTTAATGTTAAACTGCTTAACAGATTTATCAACCAATACCGTAATATCAACCAATTCTTCTGCCGTTGGATCTACATTTACTGTAGTATCGCCAAAAAATACTGGACCTTTCTTAGTCATCATCATATACATTCCTGCAACACGTTTTACACCAGGTTCTACACCAATAACATGTAAAGCAGGCTTAATTGTTGAAGCATAATTCTTAGTTAAACCAGAAATCATCGCATCGGCTTCGCCAAATTCTACCATCGAAGCACCAAAATAATTACGATCTCTCAATAATTTAGTTGCATCATTTGCAGAAACGCCTTTACGCTGTCGCTTTTTAAATAATGCATCGGCATAATGCTTTGTTTTCTCAGTTTCCTGCATTTGATCGATGATTTGAACACCATCTAACTCTAAAGCATGTTCATTTATAATACTCTGAATTTTTTCTTTATTTCCTAAAAGGATCGGAATAGCGATACCTTCGTCGTTAACAATTTGCGCTGCTTTTAAAATTTTGTAATTATCAGCCTCTGCAAAAACAACACGTTTAGGATCTGATTTTGCTTTTGTAGTAATTACGTTCATGATGGCATCATCCAAACCCAAACGTTTTCTCAATTCTTCTGCGTAAGCATCCCAATCGGTAATTTTTTTGCGTGCCACGCCACTGTCTATTGCTGCTTTTGCCACAGCCATAGAAACTTCGGTAATTAATCTAAAATCGACCGGCTTTGGAATAATATATTCTTTACCAAACTTAAGATTACGCGAGTTGTAAGCTAAGTTTACTGCCTCTGGCACTGATTTTTTCGCTAAATCTGCAATGGCTTTCACCGCAGCGATTTTCATTTCTTCGTTTATTGTGGTTGCGCGAACATCCAATGCACCGCGGAAAATATATGGAAAACCTAAAACGTTATTAACTTGGTTAGGATAATCAGAACGGCCAGTAGCCATAATAATATCCTTACGGGTTTTTATAGCCAGTTCGTACGCAATTTCTGGATTGGGATTTGCCATTGCAAATACAATTGGATTTTTAGCCATTGTACTCAACATTGGTGCAGTAACACAATCTGCAGATGAAAGACCGATGAAAACATCAGCATCTTTCATTGCTTCTTCCAGCGTATTAATTTTACGATCTGTTGCAAATTCTGCTTTAATATCATCGAGGACAGCGCGATCTTTCCGAATCACGCCAGTACGATCGCACATTACGATATTTTCTTTTTTAGCACCTAAAGAAACGTATAATCTTGTGCAGGAAATTGCAGCAGCACCAGCGCCGTTAACTACAATTTTAATCTTATCTAACTTCTTCTTTATTATTTCGCAGGCATTTAACAAGGCAGCAGCCGAAATAATTGCCGTTCCATGCTGGTCGTCGTGCATAACAGGAATATTCATTTCCTCTTTCAAACGACGTTCAATTTCGAAACATTCTGGGGCTTTAATATCTTCTAAATTTACACCACCAAAAGTTGGCTCTAATGCCTTTACAATTTTCACAAAATCATCAACATTTTTCGTATCTAATTCTAAATCGAAAACATCAATATCAGCAAATATTTTAAACAACAAACCTTTACCTTCCATAACTGGCTTACCAGCTTCTGGCCCAATATCTCCTAATCCTAAAACTGCGGTACCATTACTAATTACTGCAACTAAATTACCTTTTGCCGTATATTTATATACATCTTCTACGTTTGCAGCAATTTTTAAACAAGGTTCTGCAACGCCTGGAGAATATGCTAAAGTTAAATCGCGTTGAGAAGTAGTTGGTTTGGTTGGTATAACTTGTATCTTACCGGGACGGCCTAGTGCATGATAATCTAAAGCATCCTGTTTATTGTTTGTTTTACTCATGATTTGGATATTAGTGAGGCCACAAATGTACAATTCTTTTTTAGGAGGGTGAACGTTTTTTTCACCTTAGGCATTTGGAGGAGTTTGCAGATTAATTAAAATCGGCAAAAAGGCAGGTAAGCCGAAAAGGATTTTCCGAAAAGGATTCTGAGAAAATATTTTACAATTGGATGGGTAAGCATTTAAGCAACTCAATGCTAAATTACAGCTCAAAAAAATCAATAACCAAAACTTATCCCTTACTAATTTTCAATACCATACCAGGTTGTAAGTTGGAGTTTTCTAAATTATTATCCCGTTTTATAGTTTGTACAGTAACACCTTCAAATTTATCAGCAATATTAGAAATGGTATCGCCAGCTTTAACAAGATAAGTTAAATAATCAGCCGAAGGCTTTGATGCCATTTTTGTTTTAATATAAACTTTTAATTTTTGCCCGGGTACAATATTAAAGTTTTTTAAATTATTCCAAACTTTTAAATCTTGTACTTCTACATGATATAAATTTGCAACTTGCGTTAAATTTTGACCAGCTTTAACTTTGTGATAAAGCGTTTTATTTGAAGCTGCGGCTACTAACCCTTTCTTCTTCCTTAAATCACGTACATCATCCGTTCCTGCGGCCACAATTTGCATATCCACATCTAAATCGGTATGGTTCAACACTTCGTAAATGCTTGCAAAATCCATATTTTTTAGTTTTGGCATTACGATTCTTTTCGGCAAATCTGCAGAACCATTTACAATTTTCTTTTTGTACGATGGATTTAAAGCACAAAGGGAAACTTCATCTATATTAAGTGCTTTGGCAAGTAACGGCAAAGAAACAAAACGATTAACCTGAACAGTATCGGTTTTTAAATACAAATTACACGCTTGTGCAGAAATTTGATGCTTTCCCGAATAATTCATAATGTAAATTGCTGCAATTAGCGCAGGAACATAATTTCTGGTTTCTAAAGGCAAATATTGTCTAACTACCCAAAAATCTCTCGATCCAGCTTTATCCACCGCACGGGTTACATTACCCATACCGCAATTATAAGCGGCAATTGCAAGTAACCAATCGCCCAATTTTGCATACGCATCGCGGAAGTAAGCCGCAGCTGCATAACTGGCTTGAATTGGATCTTTCCGTTCATCAACAAAATTATCCATTTGTAAACCATACGCTTTTCCAGTTCCGAACATAAACTGCCACAAGCCTGTTGCCCCAACCCTCGAAACCGCATGGGGATTCATAGATGACTCGATAATTGGCAGATACTTTATTTCTTGAGGAATGTTGTATTCTTTAAGTGCTTTTTCAAATATGGGAAAGTAATAATTCGATAGCCCCAACATTTGGCCAATCATATCTTTCCGCTTCGCATAAATATCAATATAATGCTGTACGTATTCGTTATAAGGCAAAGGAATGGTTTTGGAAATAGAATCTAGCCGAAGTTTATACAGGTAATTTTGGCTCAGCATCAGCGGATTTTCTACCAATGCAGGAACCGTTACCGTATCTTTATTTATAAAAACATTATTTAGGTTATTAATTAATGAATCTATTTTTTTGTTTTGCTGTGCGAATGATGGAAAGCAACATGTTGTTGAAATACAAATGAATATAAGAAGTAATTTTTTAATCATGCGCTTTCTTTAATGTTCAGTTTTTATTTCTAAAAACTTAGGGCTTGTATTCTACCTAATTGAAGGATGTTAATTTCAAAATTATTAATGAAATACACTTCGACAAGCTGAGTAAGACAATCAACCAATAAAAAACTATTAAATCAATCTCCTATTTCTAACCAACTGCTAAAAACTCTTCGGAAAAAGCAAGTAATTTATCTTCATCAAAATGTTTGGCAATAAATTGAATACTTAACGGCAAACCATCTTCATTATTGCCTAAAGGTAAGGCAATTGCAGGGTTTCCGCTTAGCGAAGGTAATACCGTAAAAATATCAGCCATGTACATTACCAAAGGATTTTGCATGTTATCGCCAATTTTAAAAGCAGTTGTGGGCGCAACGGGCGATAAAACTAAATCAAAATCTTCAAAGAGCACATCCATTCGCTCGCGGATTAGTCGCCTAACCTTTTGCGCTTTTTGATAATACGCATCGTAGTAACCCGCACTTAAAACAAAAGTTCCTAAAAGGATTCTTCGCTTTACTTCCTCTCCAAAACCTTCGGCTCGCGATTTTTTATAAAGCTCGGTTAACGAAGTTGCGTCGGTATTACGATGGCCATAGTGTACACCATCGTAACGTGATAGATTTGATGAAGCTTCTGCCGCTGTTAAAATATAATATGCTGGCACCAAGTAATCTAACATATCGAAAGATACATATTCTATGGTATGGCCTTTGTCTTCTAAATCTTTAATCGATGTTAAAATCGCTGCTTTAACTTTAGGATCGAGCGCATCGCTATCGATGGTTTCTTTTAAAACCGCTATTTTTTGTTTTTTATGTTGATGTAAGTGTTTTGAATATTCTGGTACCGCCAAAGGAGAAACTGTACTGTCGTTTTCATCTGCTCCTGCCAAAACTTCTAAAAGTAATGCAGTATCTGTTACTGATGATGTAATGGTTCCAACTTGATCGAAGGAAGAAGCATAGGCAATAATCCCGTACCTAGAAATGCGACCGTAAGTAGGTTTTAAACCAATTTGACCACAAAATGCTGCAGGCTGACGAACAGAACCGCCGGTATCAGTACCTAACGAAGACAAGCACATATCTGCCTGAACTGCCACTGCAGAACCTCCAGATGAGCCACCCGCAACAAGAGAATGATCGGCAGCATTTTTTACATGTCCAAAATAGGAAGTTTCGTTTGATCCGCCCATTGCAAATTCATCGCAGTTTAAACGACCAATTATTACGGCATCTTCTTCTAACAATCGTTTTACAACAGTTGAGGAATAAGGCGACACAAATCCTTCTAACATTTTAGAGGAAGCAGTGACTTCATGATCTAGGTAACAGATATTATCTTTTATACCGATAACCATACCCGCAAGTTTGCCAGCTGTGCCAGCATCAATTTTTTGCTGTACCTTTTCTGCCTGCGCAGCCGCCGAATAAAAAAACACCTCATTAAATGCATTGAGGTGTTCGTTTTTCTTAATCTGCTCTAAATAATAAGTTAGTAAACTGGGTAAAGTTAACTTATGCTGTAAAATGAGCGTATGTATCTCTTTAAGAGAACTGTATTTCTTCAAAACTACCTATTAAAAATTTATAAAGGTTTGTTATCGCTTTTAATGTCGGCAGCATCACCCTCTGGGCCATCTTTACCTTCTTTAAATTCTTTTACACCTTTACCTAATCCACGCATTAATTCTGGAATTTTTTTACCCCCGAATAATAATAATACACCGGCTAAAATAAGTAAAATTTCTGGTGTGCCAAGCATTGCTGCTATTGTTGTGTTTAACATAATATTTTGGTTTATACTTTATCGTTTTGGTTTGCAACTATTTCGTCAATCGGCGTGCTTGTAGGTAATTTTACCTCAACAGTTTTTTCAACTACCACTGCAGTTGGTTCTACAACTGCTGTTTCATTGTGCTGAAATGTACTTGGTTCAGTAGGGTGGTGTGCCTGATTGTTATTTACCACTACTTCCTCATTATCCATTCCATTAATATTTCGATGTATTTCTCGCTTTACACCTTCTGATGCGTCTTTAAACTCTCTAATTCCTTTACCTAGCCCTCTAGCAAGTTCGGGCAATTTTTTACCTCCAAACATTAAAAGAACAACTACTAATATGAGGATGATTTCTCCTCCACCCATATTTAAAAACTCTAACAAAGTTCCCTGATACATAACAATTATTATTAATACAAATATAGACAATAAATTTTGCCTAAGGTTTATTTACTAATCCAAGCTTCGGGGTTTTGCTTACTCTGCCCCCGAATTATTTCAAAATGCAACTCCGCAACATCACCGGTATTGGCCACTACACCAATAGTTTGTTTTGTATTTACTCTTTCGCCTTTACTTACGCTAACAGAACGCAAATTCTGATAAACTGTAAAGTAATCACCATGTTTAATAACTACAAAATATTTACCATAAATGGTTTGCACCATAAATACTTCTCCATCAAACACTGCTCTAACACTCGATCCCTCCGCAGTGGTAATATTTACGCCTTCGTTATTTATACTCGCCTGATCTACTTTATGCACACCAAACCTTTCGGTTATACTACCAGTAGCCACTGGCCACGGCAATCTTCCCCTGTTATTTTCAAAACCTGATGACAGTTTCGCATCAGCAGGCGTATTCGTTAAAACATCGCTGTTAGAAGTTTTAGCAGGTTTTGCCTCGGCTGGTGTTGCCGCCACAGGTTTATTTTCTGCTCTTGCTTTAGCTGCAGCAATTGCGGCGGCTTTAGCAGCAGCTGCTCTTGCTTCTTCCTCAGCTCTTCTACGCGCTGCAATTTCTCTATTAATTGCAGCCGTAATTGCTCTGTCTATTTGCGCCTGTTGTTTTTTACGCGTTGCAATATCTTGTTTAAGCTGTTTCTCTTGCTTATTAAATTTCCCGATCAAATTAGCCTGTACGCTTTTATCTTTGCCCAACTTATCCTTTTCGCGTTCTTGATCTTTTAATAAGTTACTCTTCTCTTTTAAGGTTCTATCCAAAACCAAAATTTTACCGTTTAAATCTTTTTTTGTACTCTCTATATATCCAGCCTGTTTTTTACGGTATTGGCTAAATTGTTGCAAATACTTTATGCGTTTGTAAGCTTGATTAAAATCTTTCGCCGCAAAAATAAACATCATTTTATCGTAAGCATTTCTGTTTCGCTGTGCAAAGCGAACCATCCCTGCGTACTCTTTTTTCAAGTCTCCTAACTGACCTTGCAACGTATGTACGGTATTTGTGTTGGCAGAGATTTGATTATCTAAATTTTTTATTTCAGAATTGATTACGCCGATCTTACTTTGGCGCAATCGAATTTGCGTATTAATGGCATTATACTGCTGTACGGTTAGTTTTTTACCCGATGCAGTTTTCTTTAAAACTTTTTGTAATTGTTCAATTTCGCGTTCATAAGCTTCTTTTTTTCGCTTCAACTCATTGCTGCTCTGTGCAAATACAGCTATTGCCAAAAAAGTAAAAAGTAGGGTAATTAAGAGTTTGTACAGCTTCATTATGGCAAAAGTATAAATTTTTACAGTAAAAAGGGTCAAAAATTAAGATCTGAGCTTTGGAAACTCTTTAAATACAGCAACTTCATAAAATCTTCATCACTATAAAAGCAAAGTATTAAAAAAAGTAATGCGATTTAATTCTTAAAAAAGTGCTAGAAAATTTTAATTAACTACTTCTAACCTCTTCGGAACTGTAAACGGGAAATCAACAGGAACATTATTATCAATCTTTATAAACATTAAATTAATACCAATTTTCTTTTTTCCAGATAGTGTATTAATGACCATATTTTCTGGAAACATTGAACTATCTATCATTTTGTAATCACTGTAATTTACTTTTAAAGCTTGGCTATTTTTCGAGTCGTTTAAATCTGTTTCAGCAATTTTTAAAAATGTATTAAAAACAAGTTTATAATCTAAATCTTCATCGCTGCCTGCAATTGTCCAAACGCCATTTTCTTGTTTAACCATCGATTTTTCGGTCAAAAACTCGTCAATCGCATTGCCTGTTAACACATTCTGAAGCGTATTAAAATTAATTTGTTTGTTGGTAAAGCTGTATATATAGTTAAAAGGTTTTTTAATGTATTTATTGTTTATTTTATCAATAATCTTAATGCTATCAGGCGTTATTAAAGCACGGGCAACCTCTACAATACCACCAACTGCGGTTACACTTACCCAAATTGTTTGTTTATCTTTAATACGAATATTCATCGTTACATCGTTTGCTTCGCCATTAATCTCTAAACTTGCCTTTGCCTTTAAAGAAAGTGTTTTAAACTTAAATTGCTTACTGTTTAACAATGTTAATGTTTCAGCTTTAGATCGATCTGTTTTATTTTCTACAACAACTGTTGGTGCAACCGCAATAACTTTTTTTGTTTTACAGGCAGAACCCAAAACTACAACCAATAATAGCGCTATGCTACTTAATATATTTCTTCTCATTTATTTTTTTATTTAAAATTTGTGATTCATTTCCTAACTCCTTAGCTTTTTGCCACTGTTGCAAAGCGCCATCTTTATTGCCCTGCATATACAGAATATCCCCATAACGCTCAAAATAAACATCATTTCTTGTGCTAATGTTTTGAATTGCTTTTTCTATCCATTGTTGCGCCAAATCATATTTTTGAAGTTTAAAAAGCACGAAGGCATAAGTATCTGCAAATGAAGCGCTAGTGGTTACTGCATTTGCCGCTATTTTTGCAAATTTCTCTGCCTTTAATAACTCATCATTTCGCAATGCGAGATAATAGGCATAATTATTCATTACAAGATAATTATTAGCATCGAGATCGATTGCCTTTTCAAACGCTAATTTTGCTGCATGAAAATTTTTCTGATTAATGTAAATATCGCCTTTAAGCTGATAAACTTGAGATTGATGCAGTTTATTTTCTGTATCCAACTGGAGTGCGCTATCTAAATTACTTAAGGCAAGGTCGGTTTTTCCAGTTTTAAACAAAGCGAAACCGTTATAATAATATAAACTTGCCTGGTTGGGGTAAATAGATAATGCTTCATTGCAAGTTTTCAACGCCTCTTTGTAATTTCCTAGTGCGGTTTGTATTTCGATTACAGCTTCCCAAACCGAATAAATTTTTGAGTTTAATTTTAAAGCACTTAAATATTGTGGAAGCGCTTCTTTCAAGTTGTTCTGTTGATATAAAATATTGCCATAAAGTGCAAAAACTTTGGCTTCAGTTGGGCTTATATTCGTTAAAAGCTTACTTATTTCTGTAAGGCGGCCAACAAATTCGGTATCTTTCACTTTTGGAAAAAGAGACACTATTAATTCGATTTTATCATCTAAGGGGATTTTTGGATTTTCAATTGCCTGCTTCAGCGTAGCAACAGAAAGATCATCATAACCTTGGATAAAGTAAATGCTAGCAAGTGCTAAATTAACCTCGAAGTGTTCTGGCACTTCAAACACTGCTTTCTGCAAAATATCAATTGCTTCTTCTCTATTTTTATTTAGCAACTGCGCAGTTGCTAGCTTTACGTAGTAGTCGTTGTCGGCTTTACTATTATTTGGGGTAATTATCGAACCATCCTGATCAGCATTTTTTACGTTTGATAAGCGTTCTCTAGCCTGTGTTAAATCCGGTGATAATCCGAATTTAGTTTCAATTTCATCGTAGGTTTTTTGGGCATCTTCTATTTTATTGGAGATAAACTGTGCGTTCGCCCGATCAAAATAATAAGCATCACGCGCTGGGTCTAGTTTAATAAGTTGATTTAATGTTACGATTAATTCTGGCATATTGTTATTGCGCTTTTGCAATTCTGAAAGCAATATCCAATACCATTTATTATCCCCGTTAATTTTAATGGCTTGTTTTACGTTAATCTCTGCCTCTTTAAACTTATCCATTCGCACGTTGGTGGTTGCCAATTCGAAGTAGGCCACATCATTTTTAGGATCGAGGCTAACAATTTTTGAAAAGTTATTTGAAGCAACAACATAATTTTCGTTCATTTTTTCACGCAACCCTGCAAAAAACAGTTGCTTAACCATGTTGCTGTCTGCCTCATTTCTCAGATTAGAAGCCTTTTGAGCAAATACGCTAGTATTGATCAGAAAAAAACCGAGAAATACACATTGCTTTAAACTCATAATTGCTACTTATTCTGCGCTTTTGATCATTTTTTTTATTTCTGTCTTTTCAAAATAGGCAATTATAGCCAAAAACAACACCAATAATCCATTACCAATGTAAATATTTCGATTAAATACCCAAAAAGATAAATAAACAATTAGGATGGAAGTTAATAAATACGCCGACATCCGTTTAATTTTATAAGGTATTGGATAATATTTCTGCCCTAAAACGTACGAAATAACCATAATTATAAAATAAGCCATCATAGAAACTACCGCAGAACCCATATAACTGTAAATTGGAATCAAAATAATGTTCATTACGATGGTAAATACGGCGCCCACTAATGAGATATATAAGCCAAAACGAGTTTGATCTGATAATCGATACCAAATAGAAAGATTCATGTAAATACCTAAACATACATAGCCAAAAAGCAAATATGGTACTGCAGGCAAACCCACCCAATATTTATGGTTAATAAAGTGTTTTAATATTTCGATGTTTGCCGTTAAACCCACAAACAAAAGCGCAAGTGCCAAAACAAAATAGTATAAAATAGATGCGTAAGTGTTTTTGGCATTTGCGTTTTTAGCGTGACTAAAAAAGAAGGGCTCTGCACCCAGTCGAAAAGCCGTATTAAAAATACTGATAAAAATAGCGAGCTTGCATACAGCGCCGTAAATTCCCGTTTCGTGATCGGCAATGGCACTGGGAAGATATTTACCTAACAAAATCTTGTCTAAATTTTCGTTTATAATGAAAGATAAATTGGCGATAAGTACCGGCCAACTGTACCCGAACATATCATAAAACAATGATTTGTTAAACCTAAATCTAATTTCTAAAAACTGAGGGAGCAAGAAGATGAACGTAGAAATACTGGCAATTAAGTTTGCAATGAAAACATAACCCACCCAAATGCCTTTATACCACGATGAAAACCATGTGCCTACACTACCTCCGTGCGCAATTAAAAATGGAATTGCATAGATAAATATTAAATTTAGGCTAACAAAAACACCAATATTTAAAAATTTTATAACACTGTACCGCAGCGGTTTTCCATCGGCACGTAACTTAGCAAAAGGAATTACGCTTATGGCATCGAAAAAAAGTATCCATACAAAGTACTTTACATATAATATTTGATTTGGCAACTGACTAATGCTTTCAGTTAACGTGTATCGGGCTAAAAAATCAGAAAAAATTAATCCTGTTATTAGAAATAATGTGGCAATAAAACCAATTACCAAAAAACTATTGTTATAAACTTCCTCTTTCCTATCCGAATGCTTATTTAGATATCTAAAATAAGTTGTCTCCATTCCAAAAGCCAAAATTGGATTTATAATGGAAACATAGCTGAACATTTTGGTAAAAATCCCGTAGATATTGGTTGGGAAAACACTGGTATAAATTGGCGTTAAAATAAAGTTAAACAACCTAGAAAATATGGTACTGATACCATAAACCATTGTTTGACCAAGAAATTTTTTATAAACAGACATTTTTTAGGATCGAGATAAAAGTATCAAGAAAATTTATTTCGTATAAATATTGAGCTCATTTTCTGGCCTTGATACTAAATACTTGCTACTTTTTTTACCACATCAAAATTACGATAGTTTTTCAGTTCGCCTTCTATAATTTCTACGTTTTCTACTTTTGATTTTTCTGGCCCCTCGTTACACCATTCTTTAAATACATCCAAAGTAATTTCGTCAGCCTCTGCTTCTACATATACCGAACCATCTTTTTCGTTTTTTACAAAACCTTTTACACCCATTTGGTCGGCTACGGCTTTTGTGCTTGCCCTAAAAAAAACGCCCTGTACTTTACCCTTAATTTTTATTTTAATGTGTTTCACTGGTGTTGGAAAGTTGAAATGTTAAATGCTGTAAAGTTAAGTATCAAAATCGTATTCAGATAAATTCTTTTTGATGAATAAAAACTCCTCCCAAATGTCATCCAAAATCTGCTTTGCGGGTTTTATCTCTTTAAGCATTGCGGCTACCTGTCCAATTTCCAGTTCTCCGTTTTGCATATCGCCTTCGAACATGCCCAACTTCGCTCTCGCTTTACCAAGTAATTGTATTAATTTTTCTTGATCTGCGCCTTGCGCTTCGGCAAGTGTAACGGCTTCTGCGAATTCGTTTTTCAATAATCTAACAGGCACGAGTTTTTTCATTGCCAATTTGGTATCGCCTTCGGCTGATGAAAGAATTTTTTGTTTAAAGAGCGGATGTGCAGATGATTCTTCGGCAACAGCAAATGCCGAACCTATTTGAACCGCATTTGCACCCAAAGCAAAGCAAGCCAACATTGCCCGCCCACTGGCAATACCACCCGCAGCAATTACCGGGATTTTTACAGCATCTTTTATCATCGGGATTAAACATAATGTGGTTGTTTCTTCCCGACCGTTATGTCCGCCAGCTTCAAAACCTTCTGCAACGACTGCATCTACTCCAGCTTCTTGCGCCTTTAATGCGAACTTGGTATTCGCAATTACGTGCACCACCGTTATTCCTTTTTCTTTTAAAGTTGTTGTCCAAGTTGATGGGTTTCCAGCCGAGGTAAAAACAATTTTAACTCGTTCTTCGATAACAATATTGATAATTTCTTTAATATTTGGATAGAGCAAAGGAACATTAACCGCGAAGGGTTTATCAGTTGCGAGTTTACACTTTTGAATGTGCGTTCTTAAAACCTCGGGATACATCGAACCAGCACCAATAATACCTAAACCACCTGCATTAGACACCGCCGAGGCCAGTTTCCAACCACTGCACCAAACCATGCCAGCCTGTATGATGGGGAATTTAATATTAAAGAGTTTGCAGATTGGGTTTATCATTGATATTTAATAAGCTACAAGTAATGTCCTTTCAGAGAATGGACAAGAATTCGATTTTCTTGAACCTCATATATCAGTCGATGTTCTTGATTAATTCTTCTAGACCAATTACCGATTTGTTAATATTTAAGCGCCTCAGGCTTACCAATGCCCGAAAAAGGATTTTCTTGAATACTTTCTAATAACGCACGAACCTTTTTTAAAACCGCTTGGTTTCCAGATTTTTTGAAATACTTTAAATCTTCAATAGCAATTAGTGTAAACTCTATTTCCATATCTCATCTAAAGTAACCTTTACGGTTTCGCCTTTAGAAGCTTGCTCTTTACTCAGCCTCATTTTATTAATAAATTGAGCATTATATGGTTGCTTGTTTTCCTCGAATACGATATTAAAGGCTTTCATAAATACCTTTAGAGCAGAAAGTTGCTCCTGATTCTCAGGATGTACAGTTAACGTTGACATAAATCAAATTTAAACAAAAAATATTAAGCTGCAAAAATCATTACAAATGATATACTCCTAGTTTTTTTTTAAGTGTTAGGTCAGGCGTAAATAACACGAAAAAACTAGCACAGCTTCTGCACTTTAATATCCTTAATCTTAAAATCATTCGAAAGTTGGATAAGATTTAAACCTGGCCTTTTTCCCTTTTCGATACTTCCATATAGCTTCTCTATTTTTAAAAACTCAGCGCCGTTTAACGTTGCCCACTTAAGGAGTTCTTCAAAATCAATATTTTTTTGAATTTGTAAAACCTGCATCTCCGCCAAAATATTCAGCTGGTGGTTACTCGCCAAACTATCCGTTCCCAGTGTAATTTTTAGGTTTTCTGTTGCCAACAAATTTACATCCGGTAAATTATTTTCGATGTATAAATTCGCATTCGGACATAAACACCAAAATAATTTTTCATGCACACCATTCGCAAAATCTACATCGGCCTTGCCAGAGAAAGTATTGTGCACCAGTAAAGTATTTATATTTTTATTTAGAAGTGGCAAATGATAATGCAACGAATTTCTTCCTTTATTGTGAGCATCACTTTGTGCAATATCAATTTCAGCAAAAAAATCGGCGAAAGTGCCCTTTCCATTTTCAAATAGATCATTTTCTCCTTTGGTTTCTTGATTATGTATGGATGAAATATCATCGTCATCAATCACTTGGTTGATTTCATTAAATAAATCTGCAGAGACAGAATATGGCGCATGTGGCACAATAGAAGCTTTTAAAGGTGCAAAATCTTTTTTAACTTGAATCGCAGCTTCTATAATTGGTGCCGAAAGCCTATTAAAACCTAAAACCTCTACAAACGTGTGGTAGTATAGTTTACTTTTTAGTTTGATAGATTTTGAGATTGCTACATTCGAAATATCACCAACGGCAACAATACCATTTGTGTACATTTCTTCATCTGCATTTTGCATAGCGGATGTTACTTCTGTTTCTGTTTGTTGCCTATGCGCTAAAACGCTTTTTATAAATAATGGCAAACCAGTGTGTTCTTCAATTTTTCCGTGCAGGTGCGATAGTTCTAAATGGCAATGTGTATTTATAAAACCAGGAACAATTGCTCCCTTATATTTATCGATAATGATATTTAGCTTTTTGAATTCGATTTCTGTACATACCTCTATAATTTCTCCATTGCTATTAATAGCAACTGCACCATTTTTTATTGGTGGACTAGAAACTGGGAATATCCAATCGGCAGAAAAATAAGTTATCATGATGCAAATTAAGCTGAAAAAAACTGTTTTTATATATTTTTGAAGTTTTTTAACCACCGAGTACACAAAGAAGATAACACAGAGTTCATAGAGAAAAATGTAATTCTGTGTAACCACCTTGGTTGAATTTACGAAGTAATATTTCTTAGCCGCCTCAGGTGGCAAAAAACCTCGCCACTAAATCTCTTTAATAAACCCCTCGTTCCTCGGGATGATAAGACCTTTAATCTTCATATTCTTCTGCGCCTCTAGTAATTCACTCCGTGCACGCTGTGAAAACCTCCGTGTGCTCTGTGGTAAAAAACTAACTTACCTCAATCATTAATAAAAGATTATATTTCCGTAAAATTGCACCATGAACAACAACTCTGCTACCCGTTTAAATAAATTTATCAGCGAAAGCGGCTTATGTTCGCGTAGAGAGGCCGACCGATTTATAGAAAAAGGCAATGTTTTCATCAATGGAAAAAAAGCCAAAATTGGCGATCAGGTTTATGCAGGCGACCGCGTTATGGTTAATGGTCATAATATCGAACCTAAAAAAGCATCAAATTTCATTCTTTTAGCATTTAATAAACCTGTTGGTATTACCAGTACAACAGAAGCATCGGTTAAAGAAAATATAGTTGATTTTGTAAACCATAGCGAACGAATTTTCCCAATTGGGCGTTTGGATAAAGACTCATCGGGATTAATTTTTTTAACCAATAACGGCGACATTGTAAATAAAATTTTAAGAGCAGGAAATAAGCACGAAAAAGAATATGTGGTTACGGTTAATAAGCCATTAACGGAAGATTTTGTTTTTGAAATGAGCAATGGTGTGCCCATTTTAGGTGTAAATACTCGTAAATGCAAAGTACGTCAAGTAAGTACCTTTGTTTTTAATATTACTATAATGCAGGGTTTGAACAGGCAAATAAGGCGCATGTGCGAACATTTTGGGTACGAAGTGACCAAGTTGGAACGTATCCGGATTATGAATATTAATTTAAAAGGCATACCCAGCGGAGAGTTTCGCGAATTAACCGAAGAAGAATTGAATGGCATTATGAAGAGTGTCGAAAAATCGTCTTCAGAAGGTACAGCTAAACCAAAAAACACTAAAAAGAAAACCAACTCTTGGGAAGAACTAACGGAAGCAAACCCTGATAAACCCAAAAAAGTTTTCAAACCCAACCGTCCGTCAGCTTCAAAATCATCAGGCAAAAAAACAGGAACAGCGAACGGCGGTAAATCCACTGTAAAAGGAAATTCAACTGGTCGTAACGCCAGGCCTACGAAAGGTAAACCAAGTGCTAAAGGACGAGGTAGATAAACTAATAAATTGTAAAATTAGTTTTCGATAATTACCTTAAAGTTCAATCCTTCTGCCCTAAACCTTTTTTTTAACTACCTTTGTATTAATCATTTTGCAACGAGGTAAATTAATAAGTATGGAACCACTAATCATGCATCCAGAAACTGAAGAGCAGTTAGTTGCATTAAAAGCAATTGCAAAGGTTTTGAAGATTCCTTTTAATGAAAAGCAAAAGGTATCAATGACAGAACGTGAAAAAACAATTGCGCTCTACGGTATCGAAATGATCGAAGCTATAGAAAAAGCAGAGGAGTCGATAAAAAATGGCAATGTTAAAACTTTAGACCCATCAAAATCATTATGGGAAAATATTCAATAGTTTTAGAAAAAAATGCTGAGAAGCAAATTAAGCTACATTTTAAATCAGGCAACAAAGCATCTATTAAAAAAATAAATCAAATTTTTGACGAACTTGTATCTAACCCATATTTCGGGACAGGAGAACCCGAAGCTTTAAAATACAGTTTATCAAATTTCTGGTCAAGAAAAATAAACCAAAAAGATAGAATGATTTATAGGGTTGATGAAAATATTGTTACCGTTTTCATAATTGCTGCAATGGGTCATTACAGTGATAAATAAGATGTTAGAAAAAACAGAAAAAAAAATTGATATCCGCGCACTGGATTTGCCACAATTGCAGCAACATTTAACGGCGATGCAACAACCTACTTTTAGGGCGAAGCAAATTTACCAGTGGCTTTGGGAAAAATCTGCAGTTCATTTTGATGAAATGAGCAATCTTTCGAAAGATTTGCGCAAAGCATTGGATGAAAATTTTATTATAAATGCTGTACAGGTTAACAATTCGCAGTTCAGTAACGATCATACCATAAAAAATACTTTCCGTTTAGCAGATGGAAACATTGTAGAAGGTGTTTTAATTCCTATGGACGATAGAATGACGGCCTGCGTAAGTTCGCAGGTGGGTTGTAGTTTAACGTGCAAATTTTGTGCTACAGGTTACATGGAACGGAAACGTAACCTAAATGCAGATGAAATTTACGATCAAGTTGTTTTAATTGATAAACAAGCCAAACAGAATTACAATAACCCGTTAACCAATATTGTATATATGGGCATGGGCGAGCCGTTGTTAAATTACGCAAACGTGATGAAATCTATCGAACGTATTACCGCGCCAGATGGTTTAAACATGAGTTATAAACGCATTACCGTTTCAACTGCAGGCATTGCCAAAATGATTAAAAAGCTAGGTGATGATGGCGCAAAATTCAATTTAGCACTCTCGTTGCACGCCGCAGATGATAAGAAGCGCAATGAAATTATGCCTATTAATGAGGCAAATACTCTAAAAGCCTTGGCGGATGCATTAAAGTATTACTTCGCTAAAACCAAAAATCCTGTTACTTACGAATATATTGTTTTCAACCATTTTAATGATGAGCTTGTAGATGCAATGGATTTGGCTAAATTTTGTAAGCACATTCCCTGTAAAGTGAATTTAATTGAATACAATCCCATTTCTTTTGCAGATTTCACCAATGCCGAAGGTGATAAAATTGATGCTTTTGCCAATTATTTAAAGTCGCAGGGAATTAATACAAACATTAGGCGGAGCCGGGGTAAAGATATTGATGCGGCTTGTGGCCAATTAGCTGTAAAAGAGGAAGCGAAAGCTTAACTTTTATTTTCTGTTAGAAAAATAGCTGTATTTTAGTAATTGGAGCCCTAACTTAAAAGTTACATTATAAAAGCCTATATTTAATTAGGATTTTTTATCTAACTAAGAGAATTAATGGCAACACTTAAATCTAAAAAATCAATATTTAACCAATGGGCGAATGATTTAATTGGCTTATTATTCCCTAATTTATGCAATGGTTGCGGTGTTCCATTATTTCATGGAGAACTGGTAATTTGCACGAAATGTGTGTACGATTTGCCTTTTACCGATTATCATTTACATGCTGAAAATAGAGTTGCCAAACAACTTTGGGGACGCTTACCGTTAAACGCCGCAATGGCTTTGCTTTATTTCAGAAAAGGCGCTAAAGTTCAAAACCTTATCCACAACCTAAAGTACAATAATAAAACAGCGGTTGGCGTAAGGCTCGGCGAAATTTTAGGTGAGCGATTGAAAGTTAGTCCGCTTTATGAAAATATAGATTTGATTATTCCTGTGCCACTCCACTATAAAAAATTAAGAAAAAGGGGATACAACCAAAGTACATTTATAGCCCAGGGCGTTGCAGCAAAAATGGAAATACCTTTTGGCGAAAGTCAACTCATCCGTAAGGTGGAAACAGATAGTCAAACCAAAAAAAATAGATACAACCGATATGAAAACATGAAGGCGGTTTTCTCCGTGGGTAATGTAAATGAAATTTTAAATAAGCATATTTTATTGGTTGATGATGTGGTAACAACTGGTGCTACATTGGAGGCCTGCGCAAACGTTCTGCTAGAAAACGGCGCATCGAAAGTAAGCATCGCTGCGCTTGCCTTTGCAGAATAAAATATTTTATTAATTTTCAAAACATTTTTTTACTGATCGTGTTTATATAATTGAGAGCGTTAATTTAGATGGTAAGGGTCGATAAATACTTAATTGGATTATCGGCCCTTTACTTTAGAAGCAGGATTTTCAGGATTTTCAGGATTTAAGGATTTTCAAGATTATGGCTTTCCACTCCAAGCAAGACAATGTGACTTTAAATTATTGTTTTTGAAAATCATAGTCCAACTCGATTCCCCACACTCAAAATAAATTACATTGGATTTTCTAAAATAAAAAAACGCTTTACAAATTAATGCAAAGCGTTCAAATTTTTAATCCCGATGGGACTTTAGCCTATTTATATAATGGAAAGTTGCTTACCAATTTGTAAACTTCTTCTTTTACTGCGTTTAAGTTTGCTTCATCCTCAGGGTTTGTTAATACCTGATCGATTAAATCTACAATTTTTACCATTTCAGCTTCTTTCAATCCGCGCGTGGTAATTGCAGCAGTACCTATACGAATACCAGAGGTTACAAATGGCGATTTATCATCAAATGGAACCATGTTTTTATTTACCGTAATTTCTGCTTTCTCTAGGGCGTTTTCTGCCACCTTACCGGTAATATTTTTATTCCTTAAATCGATTAGCATTAAATGGTTATCGGTACCGCCAGAAATAATTCCATATCCTTTAGCCATAAACGCTTTAGCCATCGCCTGCGCATTAACTGCCACCTGTTTAATGTAAACAGTATATTCATCGCTAAGTGCCTCGCCGAAAGCAATTGCCTTAGCTGCAATAATATGCTCTAACGGCCCACCTTGAGTACCTGGAAAAACCGCCATATCAAGCAAATTGCTCATCATACGGGGTTCGCCTTTTGGCGTTTTTAATCCCCATGGGTTTTCAAAATCTTTACCCATCATAATTAATCCACCACGTGGACCGCGCAAAGTTTTATGCGTAGTGGTAGTTACAATATGGCAATGTGGAAGCGGGTTTGCCAACAAACCTTTAGCAATTAAACCTGCCGGATGAGAAATATCTGCTAAAACCAATGCGCCAATTTTATCTGCAACTGCGCGAATAAAAGCATAATCCCACTCGCGAGAATAAGCAGATGCACCACAAATAATTAATTTTGGCTTCTCTGCTAATGCAACTTCTTCTAATTTTTTATAATCAATTAATCCAGTTTCTCTATTTACCCCATAAAAAAATGGCTGGTATGTTTTGCCCGAGAAATTAACTGGTGAACCGTGTGTTAAATGACCACCATGAGATAAATCGAAACCTAAAATTTTATCGCCGGGCTGCAATACCGCTAACATTACCGCTGCGTTTGCTTGTGCGCCAGAGTGTGGTTGTACGTTAACCCAAGCAGCGCTAAATAGTTCTTTAGCACGGTCAATAGCAATTTGCTCAACAACATCAACCACTTGGCAACCTCCGTAATAACGTTTCCCGGGTAAACCCTCGGCATATTTATTAGTAAGTACAGAACCCGCAGCTTCCATAACTTGCTTGCTCACAAAGTTTTCTGAGGCAATTAGTTCCAGGCCATGCTCTTGTCTGTTTAATTCCTGATCAATAAGTTCGAAGATTTTTGTATCACGTTTCATTATAATCTTTTTTTTGGCAAAAGTAATAAATTTCAACCTTATATAAGGCTTATTAAGACATTGATTTAACTAGAAAATTATTATAACCCGTGCCAATTGTAATTTCGATAACTTGTTGTTGCAACATTTCCAATATTGCTAAAAAATTATAGACAAAATGCACTCTATTTTCCGAATTTTTTAAAACAATTGCAAAATCTATCTCTTTGTTAATATTTAATAAGTTGGCAATAAAATATTTCTGTTGTTCGATGGTATAAGGATATTGAATTACGGTGTGTTTAACTTCATCCGTTCGTATATCATGCCTTTGCATCGTTTTTTGATAAATGATTAAAAGTTTATAAAGATCGAGCGATAACAGTTCATCTTGATGGCTTGCGGAGGCTGCAACCAATGATAAATCGAAGTCAATATTACCCCTTCTAACCTGTTGCATTCTAGCCACTTCAAACCCCTTAAGTTCTTCGGCAACAGCTTTAAATTGCTTATATGCAATTAACCGGGCAATTAAATCTTCTTCTGAGTTGATTTCATTGCCGTCATCATCTATTTCTATTCGTGGCAATAGCATTTTAGATTTAATACGCATCAGCGTTGACGCGACTAAAATAAATTCGCTAGCCAATTCTACATTTAGGGCGAGTAATTTATGAATGTAAGCTAAAAAATCATTTGTAATTTTGGATATTTCGATGTCTTGGATGTTAAGTTCATCACGTTCTATAAAAAACAGTAATAAATCGAAAGGGCCTTCGAATACGGGAAGTTTAATTTCAAAGTTTTCGGTTTGCATCTTATAAAAACAAACATAATAAAACCTTTAAATATATTTTAATAAATTAAGGTTAAGTTTTGAAAGAGATTTTACTTAAATACTACAAAAAAATACCGTACTTTGTATCCTAATTTTTTACATATACCGCATGCAAGTAAAGGCTGGCCCTCTTTTATCAAGAATAAACTTTCCTGCTGATTTAAAGCAGTTTGGAGAAGCTGACTTAGAACAAATAAGCCAGGAATTACGACAATACATCATTGATGTTGTCAGTGTAAATG
Organism: Pedobacter changchengzhani; assembly: GCF_004354365.1. Classification (GTDB taxonomy): domain Bacteria; phylum Bacteroidota; class Bacteroidia; order Sphingobacteriales; family Sphingobacteriaceae; genus Pedobacter; species Pedobacter changchengzhani. The sequence continues at coordinate 268,977 of NZ_SJCY01000001.1, read as the reverse complement.
GAGGTCATTTTGGCGCCAGTTTAGGTGTTGTTGAACTTACCGTAGCACTACATTATGCATTAAATACCCCCTATGACAAGCTGGTTTGGGATGTAGGTCATCAAGCCTACGGCCATAAAATACTAACCGGCAGAAGAGATCAATTTCATACCAACCGTATTTACGGTGGCATAAGTGGTTTCCCAAAAATATCAGAAAGTGAGTATGATACCTTCGGTGTTGGCCACTCTTCAACATCCATTTCTGCAGCTTTGGGTATGGCTGTAGCCTCGCAGATTAAGGGCGAAACAAATAGGCAACACGTAGCTGTAATTGGCGACGGCGCAATGACAGCCGGCTTGGCTTTTGAAGGCTTAAATCACGCTGGGATAGAGAATAGCAATCTATTGGTTATTTTAAACGATAACTGCATGTCTATCGACCCAAATGTTGGTGCACTAAAAGAATATTTAGCTTCGATAACAACCTCAAAATCTTATAATCGCTTTCGCGAGGATATTTCGCAAGTGTTAACGAGTATTTCTAAATTAGGGCCGAACGCGCATAAGTACGTTAAAAAGATTGAGAAGAGCATAAAGGGCACGTTATTAAAACAGAGTAATTTATTTGAAGCGCTAAATTTTAGATATTTTGGCCCTGTTGATGGACATGATGTAAAACGACTTGCATCCATCATTAAAGATTTATCTGCCATACCAGGCCCTAAACTATTGCATATTGTAACCGTTAAGGGCAAAGGCTTTGCACTTGCAGAAAAGGATCAAACTAAATGGCATGCACCAGGCTTATTTGATAAAATTACTGGAGAAATAAAGAAAAGCATTATTGATAAACCACAACCGCCCAAATATCAAGATGTTTTTGGACATACACTGGTTGAACTGGCTGAAGCAAATGATAAAATTGTAGGTATTACGCCTGCAATGCCATCTGGTTCATCGTTAAATATTATGATGAAGGCCATGCCAACACGGGCTTTTGATGTTGGCATTGCTGAACAGCACGCAGTTACATTTTCGGCTGGTTTGGCCACACAAGGCTTAGTTCCATTTTGCAATATATACAGTAGTTTTATGCAAAGAGCTTATGATCAAGTTATTCATGATGTAGCAATACAGAAGCTTAACGTGGTTTTTTGCTTAGATAGGGCTGGTTTAGCAGGAAGTGATGGCGCAACACATCATGGCGCTTATGACATTGCTTATATGAGGTGTATTCCTAATATGGTTGTATCTTCTCCTATGAACGAGGAGGAATTACGAAACTTGATGTTTACGGCACAACAAGATAATGTTGGTCCATTTGTTATTCGTTATCCGCGTGGAAATGGCGTTATGCCAGATTGGAAAAGACCTTTTAAGGCTTTAGAAATTGGGAAAGGAAGAAAGATTTGTGATGGTGAAGAAGTTGCAATTTTAACCATTGGCCATGTTGGTAATTTCGCAGTAGAAGCACGCAACGAATTGAATAGCGAAGGTTATTACCCAGCACATTATGATATGCGTTTTGTTAAGCCCTTGGATGAACAGATTTTACACGAAGTATTTTCGAAATATAAGCATGTTATTACCGTTGAAGATGGTTGTTTGCAAGGTGGTTTAGGCTCTGCGATAATAGAATTTATGGTCGACCATGGCTATAATTCAAATGTAGTTCGTTTGGGTATTCCCGATGTGTTTATTGAGCATGGAGAACAGGCAGAACTTTGGAACGAATGTGGTTATGATAAAAACGCAATTGCTGAAGCTGTTAGAAAAGTTGCTGTAAAGAGAACAACGAATAGTATTGCAGGATAATTAAAAACTGTACTGGTTGTAATGTTTCTACCATTAAGGCATTAAGAAATATTAAGCTTTTGTTGTTTGCACCTGCTTAATTCCCTTAACTCCTTAATGTTTTACAAAATTGTACTGGTTGTAATATTTCTACCATTAAGGCATTAAGAAAGATTAAGCTTTTGTTGTTTGTACCTGCTTAATTCCCTTAACTTCTCTTAATGTTTTACAAAATCGTACTGGTTGTAATGTTTCTACCATTAAGGCATTAAGAAATATTAAGCTTTTGTTATTTGCATCTGCTTAATTCCCTTAACTTTTTAATGTTTTAAAAAATTGTACTGGTTGTAATGTTTCTACCATTAAGGCATTAAGAAAGATTAAGTTTTTGTTATTTGTATCTGCTTAATTCCCTTAACTTCTTAATGTTTTACAAAATCGTACTGGCCGTAATGTTTCTACCATTAAGGCATTAAGAAATATTAAGTTTTTGTTATTTGCATCTGCTTAATTCCCTTAACTTCTTAATGTTTTACAAAATCGTACTGATTATAATATTTCTACCATTAAGAAACATTAAGATTTTGTTCGAAATTGCTAATTCCGTTAACTTCTTAATGCTTTACAAAATCGTACTGTTTTTAATGTTTCTACCATTAAGGCATTAAGAAACATTAAGATTTTGTTGTTTGCACCTGCTTAATTCCCTTAACTTCTTAACGCTTTACAAAATTGTACTGGTTGTAATGTTTCTACCATTAAGGCATTAAGAAATATTAAGTTTTTGTTATTTGCATCTGCTTAATTCCCTTAACTTCTTAATGTTTTACAAAATCGTACTGGCTGTAATGTTTCTACCATTAAGGCATTAAGAAATATTAAGTTTTTGTTAATTGCATCTGCTTAATTCCCTTAACTTCTTAATGTTTTACAAAATCGTACTGGCTGTAATGTTTCTACCATTAAGGCATTAAGAAATATTAAGCTTTTGTTCGTTGCATCTGCTTAATTCTGTTAACTTCTTAATGCTTCACAAAATTGTACTGGTTGTAATGTTTCTACCATTAAGAAATATTAAGCTTTTGTTGTTTGCACCTGCTTAATTCCCTTAAATTCTTAATGTTTTAAAAAATCGTACTGGCTGTAATGTTTCTACCATTAAGGCATTAAGAAATATTAAGCTTTTGTTATTTGCACCTGCTTAATTCCCTTAACCCCTTAATGTTTTACAAAATTGTACTGGCTGTAATGTTTCTACCATTAAGAAATATTAAGTTTTTGTTCGAAATTGCTTAATTCCCTTAACTTCTTAATGTTTTACAAAATTGTACTGGTTGTAATATTTCTACCATTAAGGCAAAAACAAAAAAAAGCCATCTATTTCAAATGATAGATGGCTTTTTTGATTCTAAGTATTTGTGATCAGATCAAAAATCGTGGTAAATGTTCCTAAAACTACTTCTCAATCCAAAAGTAACCAAGCTAGTATTTGTTTTACCTAAATCATTACTTTCTTGCCTCAATGTACCTCCTATTTCTAAACGCAAGTTATATTTAGGATTTAGTAAATAAGCCACTTTGGCTTGTCCGTAATATAGTTTAGTAAATATTCCCTGCCCAATATGGCTACCATATTGCACCGACCTAGTGTTGTAACTTTTAAAAATATCTCCACCAAAATTTTGACCTACGGGATCTAAACCATAGTTGGCATACATGGCTTGGCCCTGAAAATCGAATTTTTTGTAAGAGTAACTTAGTAACCCTATAAACTCTCTAAAATTAGCCCCAAAAGGGTTCGCCATAGATTGGTTATAGTTAGAATAATTGGTAATTCTTTCGTTATGAGAGTATGTAAATGGTCGAGCAGTATTAAACTCTGCCAAATAATTTAGTCCTGGTACTTTAAATAAATCCGATCCTATCAAACCAACTTGGATAGCCCATTTATTTGCCCAATAACCTCTTCCAGCGAAAAATTCTTTCGCCGTAAACTCATCAAACATAAACTGACCATATACGGTAGTTTTCTTTAAAGCCTCGTATTTTAAATTGAAGCCCAAACGCATTTTATCAGGCGAGGTTGTGTTGTTGCTTTCAACAGGGCGCAAAAACAAAAACGGGTTTACATAATTAAAATCAAATCCTCTTTTGCCTTCAACCTCCGCATCGGCCCAAGTTACTGCCTGAAAAAAGCCTACAGAGAATCTTTTTGTTGCATTCCAATCTACATAATGTGCCGCCATCCATTTTCCTCTATCGCCCAAATTACCATCTGTGCCAAGCTTTGGAGCACCAGGATCGAGCATATATCCATAAATGGTTTGATACTGAACGCTCCCTAATGTTGCTCTCAACCTAAAAAAAGTATAGTTTGAAGCATTATCAGATAATAACATAGAACGATAACCATCGCCAATAAAATTTTTATCTCTACCTAAAGCAAAATTTAAATATTTACTTGGCGTGTAAGACAGCAGCGCGGTAACGTTAGTCCAGTCTTGGGCATCAGTACCTAATTTACCATATCCCTGACCGGGCACCACCTGATTTTTAACAATAAAATCGTTCACATAATTGGCAAACTTTCCTTGGTTTTCGAATCCATTCAAGTAAAATGAGAATTGCTTACCCACATTCCCACCAACCTGAAACCCTCTTGTATTTAGCCAGGTCGTTCTATTATTACTTAAATCTTTGCCAATTTGGAAATCGGGAAGAAAATCGGCATAAACATTATAATCTGTGCTTTTAAATTGCAAAAGATGCTCTTGAAACAACTTTCTATGTACCCAACTTCTTTTATTCAAGCTATCCGTACCAGCGTTCATCAACGAATCATATCTTAATTTTAACAGAAAATCATCGCCATAAAAACCTTTAATGGAAGAGTGGAACTTTGATTCCTGATCGTAAACAGAAGAATTTAATTTTTGATAAAACTGATAATCGTAAGGTATAATTTGATTGGGTGTAGGGTTTTGTGCTTTTGCGCCCAAAACAAAGAAAGTTAAGGTTATGATTAAAATACTTCTCTTCATGTTTTTACTCTGTTATTAAATGATCTAGTTCTTCAAATATTGAATTGTTACTTTTAAATTCAGGCACTAATTTTTTCATTCGCACCACAACTTGGCGGTCGTTGTCATTTTTTGCAGAATTGATTAGTTGTGCTATTTGGGTTTCGACTTCTTCAAAAACATATTCCCTTACTTTGCCAATCATAATTTTTTCATGGTGTGTAGGCATTGTATTCTCATTATCGTTAAGCAATTCCTCGTATAGTTTTTCGCCCGGTCTTAACCCTGAGAATTCAATCTTGATATCAACATTTGGCTCCAGTCCGGCCAAACGAATCATTTTTTTTGCAAGTTCTACAATCTTTACGCTTTTACCCATATCAAAAATAAAAATCTCTCCTCCCTTACCCATACATCCAGCTTCTAACACCAATCGGCACGCTTCTGGTATGGTCATAAAGTAACGTGTAATTTCAGGGTGCGTAACGGTTACTGGCCCACCTTTTTCAATTTGATGCTTAAACCGCGGTATAACTGATCCATTAGATCCAAGTACATTACCAAATCTGGTGGTTATAAATTTGGTAATCGGCTTAACCTCTAATTCATTTATGTAGCTTAAGCCGTTGCTAAAAATAAATTTCTGATCACTTAACGAATTGTTTAGTGATTGAACGTATATTTCTGCAATTCGCTTAGAAGCCCCCATAATATTGGTTGGATTTACAGCCTTATCTGTAGAAATCATTACAAATTTCTGCACGCCGTATTGTACCGACTTGTTTGCGATGGTTTTAGTGCCCAACACATTTGCTTTAATGGCTTCGGCAGGATTATCTTCCATCAAAGGCACATGTTTATAAGCTGCAGCATGATAAACGTAATGCGGTTTATAGGTATTAAACAACTTATCCATCCTTTGCTCATCGCGAACATCGCCTACAAAAGCGTGGAAATTTTTATTTTTATTGGTTTCTTCCAGCTCTAAATACAATTCGTGAAGTGCCGTTTCAGATTGATCGCACAAAATGACTAAACCAACATCAAACTTAGCCAACTGCCGAACAATTTCACTTCCAATAGAACCCGCAGCACCCGTTATTAAAATGCGTTTATTATTTAGCATTTCTCCAATACCATTAATATCAATTTTAATCGACTTACGGTTCAAAAGATCTTCGATATTTAATTTCTGAATCTGTGCAGGCTGTAATTTACCATTAAGCCAAACATCAGGCGGCGGAATATTTAAAACTTTAATATTATTTGCCAAACATAAATCGACAATTTGTTCTTTACGTTCGGTTGGTATTGTGTAAGAAGCGAATATAATTTCATCTAAATGATGCGCATTAATCAGATGCTCAAGATTTTTCGCATCTAATATTTTTACCCCATCAATTGTTTTACCCACTTTACGATCATCATCATCAACAAAGGCAACGATGTTCTTATTCACCTTACCATCATGATCAAAGGTTCTTTTTGTAGCCAAACCTGCTTCTCCAGCTCCGTAAATAATTACTTTAACTTTATCCAATTTCAAATTTTTCACATACATGAAAAAATATTTGATCAAAACTCTATACGTAATCAGCAACAAAAAACTTGATAAACCATTGGTAATTAAAACCGTATTTGAAATAAGTAATATTTTAGCAAAAGTTAAACCAATTAAATTAAGTACAAAGAAAATTCCATTTGAAATAATTACAGCAAAAAGAATCCGGAAGGAATCTTGAGCGCTTGTATAACGTATTATACCGCTGTAGGTTTTTATATTGAAGAATACTACAATGTTAATGACGCCCAAAATCAACAAGTTTCTGGCGAGTTCTGGCACTTCTACACTTGTTAAATCTAAATTATGCCTTAAAAAGTAGGCGAATATTAGAGAAAATGTGCAAATCATCAAATCCAAAACGAAGATGATCCAACGGGGTACTATGTTGATTTGAGTAAACAAAATTTCTATAGGCTAATTTTTCGCTAAAGATAACAAATATTTTACATCAAATTATAAATGAAGATGTTGACGACTTCGTTTTAACTTTTATCAAAGTTCTTTTTGCCCAATGTCGGCTCCAATAAAATAGACTTTCCCTCTAAATAAAACCTCAGCGAAATAAAGATAATACCGGAAACACATACATATAGAAAAAGGCTTAGCGTACTTTTCAGCAATAAAATAAGAATTAAATTAGATATGATTTGAGCCAACGCGTATAAACTTGAAACAGAAAGATGTGGTAATTTAAGCTTATTTGCTAAATATTGATAGAAATGGGTTCGATGGGCTTGTCCAATATTTTCCTTCCGTATGATCCTAAACAATATTGTTGTGGATGTATCTAACCCGTAGAAAAGTAACAATAAAATATATTCATATTGATCTGTCTTTAATATTAGCTGACCAATTAAAAAGATTAAAATAAATGCAATGCTAATACTACCAACGTCACCAGCAAAACATTTTGCTCGTTTTCGGAAGTTGAAAAAGTTAAAAACCAAAAGCGACAAACCTACTATAATTAATAAATCATTTGAAGTAAAGTTTCTAACGCTATTATTGATATATAATAGCGTTAAAATGGTTACCAGACTATAAACCCCGGTAATCCCATTGATTCCATCCATGAAGTTATAGGCGTTTATTATCGCAAGTATTATGAATAAAATTAATAATATCCAATACCATTCTAAATCAAAAATACCTAGATCTACTAATAATAGTATTGAGGCAACCAAATGAATACTAAGTCGAACTTTGTTGTTTAAGGTAAAAACATCATCTAAAAAGCTGATTGAAGATATAAGAAACGCTCCTAGAATAAAGTATGCGTACTGATAATTACTATAAATATAGAAAATGATTAACGATAACATGAAAATGACACCTCCACCTCTTATCGTAATTTTTGAGTGTGAACTTCTATGATTTGGCTTATCGACTATGTTGTAATGACTGGCAATTTTAAAATACACTAACATTGCCAAAAATAAGCATGTAAGTATGGAAAGCGCAAAAATTATTGACATACTTTATTGTTCAGACTATAGAATTTATTTAAATGATTTGGCTGTGGCAATTAAACCTTCGGTAGAATTTATTGGCAAAACATCAATATTTAATTTTGATTTAATTAGTTTATTGCTTACCACATAGCTTTCAGTGAGTTTGTTTAATCTTTCGGTATTAATCGGCAAATGTAACACATCCCCTATTTTAGCCATAGCTTCTATAACAGATTTTGGCAGTTTTAAAAGCTTCGTTTTTTTTGCAGTCGCTTTTGAAAGTATTTCTACTACATTATTTGTTGATAACGCCTCATCATCAGCTACGTTGTATATACCACTGGCCACGTTTTTAACAAGCAACATTTTAATAATATAGTTTAAATTAGTTATACTAAGATAAGATCTTTTATTGTGGTATGCTGACAGCGGATAGGGCAACCTCATTTTAACAAATTTATACAATAAATTTAAATTGCCTTTATTTCCAGGGCCGTGAATCATACAGGGCCGTAATATATAATATACTTTACCAAGAGGTAAGGTTTGGGCTTGGATATATTCTTCCGCATACAGTTTGCTTTTACCATAAGCTGTCTTTGGATTTGGAGCATGAGCTTCAGTAAGTATTTCATTTATTGAGTCTGCTGAAGCTTTCACAGAACTAATAAAAATAAATTTGGTGGCGTCAGATTTTAAAAACGCATCGTAAAGTAATTTTGTAAGCTCAAAGTTAACTTTAAAATATTCATCGGAATTTGTTGACTTCTTTAAATCGTGGGCTTTACCAGCTAAATGAATAATAGCATCACAATCCTTAAATTCAATGCATCCTGCGTTTGCTAAATCATTTCTTGTAATACTTCTTAACTCAAATTGCGCATCAGTTAAATATTCTGAAAGGTTTTTACCTACAAAACCGTTTGCTCCTGTAATGTTTATTTTCATCATTTACCAGATAGTATTTCATCTAACAAATCAACATACTGCTTCGTAACTGCATTTTTAGAATAATTTTTTTCTATAACGTTATAGCCATTATCTGCTAAAGTAATGATAAAATTTCTATTGGATAATGCGTTTTTTAGGAATTCGATAATCCGAGCGCATTTAATATTATTAGCATCATCATCTGCTAAAAATGCACAGTTATGTTGCGATAAAAAGTTATGGATAGGCGTGCGCTTTCCTGAAATAACCAATAGTGGCTTCGCACATGCCATAATGGTATAAACTTTTGATGGAAAGCCTTGTCCTTCCATCTCTGGAGACATAAATATAAAGTGAATGTCTGCATAAGCGATTAATGCAGGCATCTGTTCTCTTGGCTGATAAGGTATTAGATGGATATTTTTAAGGGAATTTTCTTCTATTTTTTTTGATAAAGAATCTTTCATTACACCTTCACCAATCACCCAAAATTCAATTTCTAAATCAACAACTGCTTTCGCAACTTTCAACAGTGGCTCCCAATCTTGCGCGTGACCGATGTTTCCTGCGTACATAACTTTTAAGGTATTTTGTTTTGCAGGAAACCATTTTGGATTTAAGCTTGAATCACCATCACTTATTGGCTTAAATAAGTCCGTATCAACAAAGTTGGGAACAATCCTCAATTTTGATTTATCCTTAAATCTCGATGCTATAGTTTGATAAAAGATCGGGTCTATTGTGGTGACAGCATCAGATTTATTATAAACAAATCTTTCCATTGCTTTTAAAATCTTAATTGCAGGCTTAAACCGAAGACTACCTTGATTAATTAGAAAATCAGGGTAAATTTCCTGCACATTATAGATTACCTTAGCGCCTTTTAGCTTCCCGATTAAGAGGTTAATTAACCCGATTGTTAAAGGTGGTGAAGGTGAAATTATTAAGGATACATTTTTTTGAAAGAGCCCAATGATGAGGGATAAAAAATGCCAATATAAAAAGCCTATAATCCTTAAGAAGGCACTTTTAAACTTTTTTTGCGGTACATGCAATACTTTGATTTCATTGAATCGGCTTTCGTAATACAAACCTCCCCACTTTTTGTGCAAAGGTTGCTTTGCTACATCTTCGGGCACGATATTGTAATGGGGCGTTGTGGTTAAAACCACAACATCATATCCCGATTGCTTAAATTTTAAAGCAATATCATTGTATAAGTAAGCAGTTGACACTCCATCGGGACTAAAGGCAATCGAATGAATTAGTATTTTTCTCTTCATTCTACTGTTCTGACCAAACTACTCTCTTGATATAATCTGTATAACTGATGATAATTCTTACCATTTTATCTGAAACATTGGGCATTGAATAATCTCGAACGGGACGAAAATTCCTATTTTCTCCTCGAACTTGATATTGCAACTGTGTTAATCCTTGCATAATTCTTTCAGCATTCATGCCAACCATCATAACCGATGCTTCTTCCATAGCTTCCGGACGTTCATGTGCATCTCTTATGTTTAATGCCGCAAAATTGAGAATTGAAGATTCTTCGGAGATGGTGCCGCTGTCTGATAAAACCGCATAAGATTTCATTTGCAAGGCATTATAATCATTAAAACCCATTGGCTTCAAAAACTGAACTTCTGGTCTTACTTGAATATTTTTAGCCTCAATCATATTTCGAGTACGCGGATGTGTACTTACTATAATTGGATAATTATACTTTTCGGCAATTAAATTTAAACTATTAATTAAGCCTAAGAAATTCTTTTCACTGTTAATATTTTCTTCACGATGAGATGACACTACAAAATATTTAAATTCTTGTAATTTCAGTCTTTGAAGAACATTAGATTTTTTAATATCAGGCAGATAGTGATTTAAAACTTCAAACATCGGCGAACCAGTTTTGATAATTCGATCTGCGGGCAATCCCTCCCTTAACAAATATTCTCTAGCAATATCACTGTAAGTTAAATTAATATCAGATATATGATCTACAATTTTACGATTGGTTTCTTCAGGAACACGTTGATCAAAACATCGATTACCTGCTTCCATGTGGAATATGGGAATATGGCGCTTTTTCGCCGGAATAGCACATAAACAGCTATTTGTATCACCCAAAACCAAAAAAGCATCTGGCTTTTCTTGTTCCAATAATGGATCAATTTTAATTAAAATTTGCCCTACAGTTTCAGTAGCCGTTTTACCAGCAGCATCTAAGAAAAAATCTGGCTTACGAATAGCCAAATCATCAAAAAAGATTTGATTTAATTCGTAATCGTAATTTTGGCCGGTATGTACTATAATATGTTCTATAGCCTCAGATGCATCTAATGCAGCCATCACTCTCGCTAATCTTATAATTTCTGGACGAGTACCCACCACCGTCATTACTTTTAGTTTGGTTTTCATATTTTTTTAACTATTAGCGTAGAGCCGTCGGCTATCAGCTGTCGACCTTTAGACTGCTCACTTATCATTTTCTAATGGTAATTATTAATTTAGATAGCATTTTTTTCACTTCTTGTATTAAAGGATCAATTGCTTCATAATCCCCTTTTGTCAAGTATCCTAATTCGAAAGACAAAAGTAATATATATTCTGTTTCACTTGCAGAACCAAAAGCAATTTGTAAAAAAGGGCAAAATCAGCTTCACTTCCTCTACCGCATCCTTCTGCTAATCTATGCCCCTTTTCCCAAACCATTAAACTTCTAAAGTCTTTCATTTTATTCTATCTATATGCACTGACTGTTAACTGCTAACCGCTGATTGCTGACAGCTAAACTTCTTCAAAGTAAGTATCTGCATCTGCAGGATCATAAAATTCGTTTATCCAAAAGTTAGTATATAATTCTTCGTCTCCTATATTTTTAATGTTATGTGTGTACCAAACTGGCATATCAACGTAAGCTGGTTCATCGCCATCTAAATAAAAGTCAAGTACTTCATTTGTTCCGATTTTTCTTAATTGAATCAAAGCTTTTCCTTTAATTACTGCAAACCTCTCGATTTTACGCGTATGGTAATGATTGCCCCTCGTTACGCCCGGTACAGTAGTAGAAAATGAAACTTGCCCACCCACATTCAACCTAATAATTTCCACAAACGCGCCTCTCGGATCAGTATGTTGTACAAATTTAACTGGATTGTGATTCTTTATATCAATGTAGCACCGAAAGGTATTAAATAGATTTAACTCAAATTCATTTTTTAACATGGGAATAATGCCTCCCAAAAAATATTCAGTAGTATAACTTTTTAATAACCTTAAAATTTCGGACACTTTGCTTACGGATGTATGCGGAATTACGAATAGTGGATTACTTTTTTTGGATCTGATTTCCTTAAGAATAATTGCAATTAATTCATTTACATAAATCAATTTCACTTCCCCGTCCACTTCTATGGTTGGTTGTTCGCCATGTGTTAGCTGATGTGAAAATGTTGCTATAAAAGAATTGTAATAAGGGTTTCCGAACGGACCAAAAACATTCGGGATAACCATTCCTGTAAAAGTGGCATTCGCATTTGTGGCCCATTCTTGTAATAGCTGTCGGCCCTCTTTTTTACTTTTCCCATATAAATTATCCCGTTCCTCTTGTGAGGAGGAAGAAAATATTACGTGTGCTTTGCTGTTTGTTTTTTCTAAAGCGTTAATGATCTTTTTTATCAAACCAATATTCGTTTGATAAAGTACTTCAGCATCATTGTGTCGGTTCATTGCGGCCAAATGAATAATCACATCACATTTACTTACAAATTCATGTAATTTAACTTCATTCTCAAAATAAGAGGATTGACATGGTATCCTTTCAAATTCATCAGGAAATAAGCCAATGGTATTGTATAAATGCTGACCTATAAAACCTTGTTGACCAGTGATACCAATTCTTATTTTCATAAATATGTGCTATTATAGGAAGTAGTCTAATGGAAAAAGATGATCATCATTTTGAGCATGTTCAATGCCATAATCTGCAAAGACAATCATTTTTGAATTGCCCTCTAAAGCCTGTAAGCTAATCGCATAACCTGCGGAAATGTGTAAAACCTCATTTTGTTCTGCGTTTAAGGTATAACAGGTTTGAGTTAATTTTCTATTCGGTTTTATCCAATCATCAACCCTAACTAGCTTCACCTTAAAAACTCCTTTACATACATGAAACCACCTCTGCTCAATTCGGTGTGCCCTCCATCCTCTTTGTGTTTCTACGTCATAATGTTCGATGGTATAAAATCTGCGTACTTCTTTCATATCAAAATCATTGATAAAGGTAAGTTTGCCTCTACCGTCTACAAGTTGGCCACCGTGGATAATGTTAACATCGTTCATTTTATCCAGCGTATTGTATTGCAGTTAAATCACCAAACACATCTCGCTTAATTAATGGCAAATTGGATAGTAGTTTTTTCATTCCTTCCACACCGAGCTGTTCGGTATTATGCGAATGATAATCTTCCAACTTAGCAATATCCGTTTCTCCTTCAGAAAAATATTGTGCGTAATTTAAATCTCGGTTATCAGCTGGCACGCGATAAAAATCGCCCATGTCTTCAGCCTTTACCATCTCTTCACGTGTACACAAGGTTTCGTAAAGTTTCTCGCCATGGCGTGTTCCAATTATCTTAATTTCATTGCTGGCCTTACACAATTCTTTTAAAGCTTGCGCCAAATCGCCAATGGTACCAGCAGGTGCCTTATTCACAAATAAATCGCCGGGATTTCCATGCTCAAATGCAAATAAAACTAAGTCAACTGCATCCTCTAACGACATTAAGAATCTTGTCATATTCGGGTCGGTAATTGTAAGTACCTCTCCTGCTTGTATTTGTTTTAAAAACAATGGAATAACTGATCCTCTTGAGGCCATTACATTGCCATATCGTGTTAAACAAACTGTTGTTTCCGTCGAATTTCTTGATGCAGCAATGGCTACTTTTTCCATCAGTGCTTTCGAAATGCCCATTGCATTTATTGGATATGCCGCCTTATCGGTACTTAAGCAAATTACTTTATTTACTTTATTGGCAATTGCAGCATCAATTACATTCTGTGTACCAAAAACATTTGTCTTAGTGGCTTCTATAGGGAAAAACTCACACGAAGGAACCTGTTTTAAAGCTGCAGCATGAAAAACGTAATCAACGCCATTCATCGCCCTATTTACGCTGTTAAAATCCCTCACATCACCAATATAAAACTTTAGCTTATCATTTTTGAGTTGATTACGCATGTCGTCCTGCTTCTTTTCATCGCGAGAAAAAATACGAATTTCCTTAAAATGATCGGTGTGTAGGAAGCGGTTTAGAACAGCACTTCCGAAAGAGCCGGTGCCACCTGTAATAAGTAAGGTTTTATTTTTTAACATTTTTATAACTCTATTTTATAATGCTGTTTTAAGTATTCTTTTATTTTTGTTTTGTCATCTCCACAAGCCTTTTGTATTTCTAATAACTTAGCATCAACTAAAGTTCTGTACCAAAACCCCTGTAAAAAATGACGAATAAAGCCTTCTTTACCATCTAAGAAGCCTAATTTAATTATATATCTGTAAACAAAATAAGCAAAGCCTCTTAAAAACATTGGCATTTTAGCGTAAAAGCTTTTTTTATTTTGTTGCAAAGTTAAAGTATTCGATTCATTTAGCAACTTTAAACGGTCATCCAACATATTAATCGCTTCGCGGATGGCATAATCATTATGTTTTTCTGTCCAATTGGTAATGGTATTTAAATTATCATCTACAAAGTAAGAATCTAAAGTTATCGTCTCTCCTCCACTTAAAACCAAATGTTCATCCATCCAAGTTTGACTGTAACGCGCTGTATTTTTTCTAAATATCCTTAAGATCTTTACCTTATCTACACCATATTTAATCAATCGCCCCATAAAAATAAGTTTACGATTAAGAAAGATACCATTTACAGGGCTTTCTATCTTAAGAAGTCTTTCATTAATCTCGGTTATCATTTGATCAGTCAAATATTCGTCTGCATCTAATCTTAAAATCCATTCGGTATTTATATCTAAATGATCTAAAGCCCAATTAAATTGCACAGCTTGATTTCCTGGCCATTTATTTTGAACAACCATGGCGCCAAGGCTCGAAGCAATTTGTATAGTTCGGTCTGACGAAAAACTATCTACAACAAAAATTTGATCAGTTAGCGTTTTAACTTTCTCAATGCATCTTTGAATATGCAGTTCTTCATTAAAAGTTAATATTATTACACTGATACTTACCATTTAATCTTATTTTCGATACAAAAATACAAATCCATTTATATTTTTGCCTTTTTAGTTCAATAGGCGCACTAATTTATCAACCTCATCGTGTACCAACTGCTTACTTATGATGGGTTCTTCAAAAATAGATTTTTCAAAAGCCAAAACCATATCATTTATTGAAGTGGGATTAAAACTAATACTAGGCTCACAAACGGCTCGCATGTATGGTAAATCTGCACCTATGATCTTGCATCCATTTTCTAAAGCTTCAATTATACCTAAACCAAAACTTTCAGCTAAAGATGGAAAAATAACATATTCAACACTTTGGTATAAGTTGTTTAGCTTTTCCTTACCTAAAAAACCGTGATTTATAATTGGAATCTTTTTTAATTTTAGTAGTTCTATTTGGGCAAGTAATAAAGGGAATTCATCATTAACCGTTATATTTAATTCACCTCGTCCTGTTTTTTGGTGAAAAAGACAAAAAGCTTCTATTAATCTTTCGTGGTTTTTATATGTAGCCGGTAAACTTACGTAAGCATAAGTTTCTCGCATTCTTACTACTGTTTCACAGTTAACTACTGGAGGATAAAAAGGAATTACTTTTACCTCCTCTGCTTTAATGTTATATTTTGCAACAAGCTGATTTTTTACGCTGGCAGACTGGACTACCCAAAAATCTGTATTAGATTTTAATGTTTTCGAAATCAAAGATTTTATAGCAGCAATAATCGTAAATTTAAAACCACTATTTTTAGGCACCTTTAAATACAACAATTGATGAAAATAGGTGTAAACCTTGGCCTTTAACCGCATAGACGGGGGTAAGCTTGCGAAACACAAAACCTTTGTAAATTGGCTTGCATTTAACCTATAAAACTGATGCCTATTGGTAAACTTTGCCCTTAAATAGGTAACCTTATTGTTTTGAATTGTTGGATGAGCATCTTTAATTCGATCATCTAATAGAAAGTGTATATTTTTATTGGATTGATCTAACTTTGTAATTAAATAATCGAGTAAAACTTTACCCCCACCCATATTAATGTATAAAGCATCGATCAAAATCATGATGAAAAAATTGCTTTAATCTCTTTTTCAATATTTACCGATTGCTGAATATTTTCTACCCATTCATGCTGAGAATTATCCAACACTGGAGGAAAATGCCGTTTATTAAACAAAATAGGCGTTTGACCTAAATAAGCTCCCCAAGCAGAAAATGTAGAATCCGAAGCAAGAATAATTTTCGCTTTTGAAAGCACTAAAATATCGGCGATTGCATTACCAAAAAAGGCCATTTCGGCACATGGAAAACTTAATACTTTTTGCAACTCATCGGCATTACCATCAGAAAAAACCAAAAACTTAATCTTACGATCACATTTTTCATGGATAAACCTCATTTTCTCCAAATACCAATCTAACGAAATTCTGCTGTCTAAATCGTAATCCCCCATTCTGATGTGTACACCAACAAATTCTTCGACTACAGAATGATAGCTATTTATGGTTTGATTAGTTACAATGCTTAGCAGATGCTTTTTAACCATTTCGCTGTGGTTTTTTATATCCTCAAAGTAATTCCCTAACCCCTCTACCACAATTAATCCATTTGCTAGGTTTTCAATTTGTTGGTTTTCGCCATATTTTTTACCAAAAAAAAGAAGCCAATTCTTTTTTACGTGTCCAATGCCGAAAGATTTAAATAAACCGTTATAATGTCTTTTATCCTTTTCTTTACGTAAATATGGGCCTAAATTAAATTGCACCCAAGAGGGATTTATTATTTTTAACTGGTATTTATTAGCCAATACCAATGCCCTAGCATAAATAAATAAACAATTTGCCAAACCTGCGCCTCTAAATCTTATAATAAAGTGATGAAGGGATGGTAATTTTGGATATACAATTAATTTACTATTCATGGTAATGTTGGTTGGTGTATCTTTTCTTAAAAATAGTCATTCCTCCAAAAAGAGTGTTTTTAAAATCCGCTGGAGATGAAAATTGAACTAAATTTCGGCAAATCACACCAAAAGCATTTCTTTCTAAATAACTACCCGGAATACTGGAATACAATTTTTTATAACCACTTTGGCGTGCTACAGAAATGGTTTGGTCGTTAAAAAATCCCTTTGGAAAACAAATAGCATTTACCTCTTTTGATAATAATTCGCTTAATAAAGTTTTCGATTTAATGAATTCGTCTTCTAGTTCAACAGCGGTGCATAAATTCAGATCGGGGTGCGTATGCGTATGTGATTGAAAGATAAAACCACTTTTTGCCAATGATTTAATGTTTTCAACAGACATAAAGTTGGGCTTACCAATACGAGAAGTGATGATGAATATAGTCGGTTTCAAGCCATTTTCTTCAAAATAGGTCCTGTTCTTCAATACCCCTAAATAACCATCGTCGAAAGTAAGCATAACCTGCCCTTTTGGCTTAGTAACCTCCCTAACGATTTCGAAACCATTGCCCTTAATTATTTCAATATGCTTTTTAAAAAGGCTCATTGGAGTAGACATAACTGTTTCTGGCACATCTCCATCTTCATGCACATCATGATAATATAGTACCTTGCTATTCTTATTATTAAATTTTATTGCGCCAAGAAGCAAAGCCAGCGAATATATTTTTGATTTAACTTCTTTGCGCATAGGTAAGTATTTTATTTAGCCGTTCCGTATATAAATTGTAATTCCAATAATTCAAAATGAAATCCTGACCTCTTTTTGCCTTGTCTATAATTGCCAAAGGATTATTAATAATTTGAATTAACTTTTCGGTTAAATCTGCTTCATCATTCGCTTTAAATACCCAACCTGAATCTGGCTGCTCCACTAAATCATGGGCCGCCCCAACTACAGAACTGCACAAAACGGGCAACCCGCTGGCCATTGCTTCATTTACCACTAAACCCCAAGGTTCAAAATTTGATGGCAATACCAATACATTAGCGCCTTGATATTCTGCTAATAAATCATTGCCAAATTTTTTACCTAAAATCCTAATATTTGAAAATTTAGCACTCAACTGCACTAGTTCACCATAACACTCCCCTGCGCCAATGATGGTTAACACTGCATTTAATCCTTTATTTAATACATTTATAAACGCTTTAACTAAAAGCACAGGATTTTTCTCTTCTACTAACCTGCCTACAAAGATAAAATTTAGCGGTTGATGCAACAGGTTTTCATCTTTAATTGCTCGTTTAAATCTTGCATTGTCTACCATCATTGGTAAAAGGAATATTCTGTCTTTATTCATTCCATAATGCAAAAATAACTGCGTATGCAAACCTGTACCGCCTGGCAAGCCCAATATTTTTTTGTTAGAAAAAATAAACTTTAGATAAATCGTTTTCAAAAGCCTTTTAAAGCTTTTGGTAGGATAATAAGGTGTATCAGATTCTATGCCTACATAACATGGAACGAATAAAGAAAAGATCCACAGAAATATAAATGCTAGATGATTGTAACCATTGATGATAATTAGATTATTCTCGTTTATGCAACGCCATAAAAATGAGACGTTTGAAAATAGATTATTTCGATCAAAAATATATTCCGCAGAATCTATAATTATGGTATTATTTGTGGCTACTGAAGTTGAATGGAGAAAGGAATATTTGATATTTTGCTTTTTATAAACATTGTTGATCAAGTCTTCTGTATAATTTGCCGGTTCTACAAAAATGGTGTGTACGCTCATTTTTTCGCCTTAATTAACCTTTTTACAAATTGTTTAATACCCTGATAATTGCTAAAAAAGAAATTGAATTTAGATTTGCTATACCTCAAATTATATAAATTCTGTATGTTAGGATGAAAATTTTTAGCTTTATAATCGTAACTTCCTCTACCAAAACTAAAAACAATATTATCAAATTGTTCTAAATAACCTATATAATCTGCGTAAGCACTTAAATTTATAAATTGAACGTCTTCAGCATATAAATCAATCCAAACCATTCTGTATCTACCATTCTTTAACACCATTGAGGCTGAAATTAGTTTTTCCTCTTTCCATTTAGTGAAAATTTCCAATTCATTGCGCTGATATAAATATGCTGAAAACGCTATAAATGCATCATCGAAAAAGTGCTCATCTCTGATTTTATTTCCAATCATCGTTTTACGCAAGTCTTTAATTTGTAAGGTTGGAAAAGGCTCCACGCCATTGAAAATTTCGAAAATAAATTCAGCATTTTTTCGCTGTACTCTCCTTATTTCACTCTTTTGATTTGATTTCAAATGGTTAAGTAAACCATCATTATAAACCTTACTTAAAAAAGAATGATTATTATAACAGGTTATAACTGTACCCAATCCTAAAAAATGTTTGAAAAAATTTAACAATTGACTTTCAGGCAGTAAATTATCGAGATTTACATATTTTATATTCTTGTCCTCCAAAATCAAGTTAGACAATGCCTTTAAGGCACTAAATGTAAAATCTTCGCCTATCACATCGCAGTAGTCGGTATGCGCATCAAATATAAATCTAAGGTTATGCTTATCATCTATATATAAAGGGAGATATTGGCTAATACTTGCTTTTGTTCTATAAATTATAAAATATAAACTGTTTCCTCTATTAGTCGCTAAAAATTCCCGAAACCCTTTAATGATATATTGGGGAGAATAAAAGGTTAACTTACACTGGTTTACAACATACAGCGAACTTAGCTCTTCCTCTAAAAGCTCAACTTCATTAATATCTTTAATTACCTCGAACATTTTCTTTATTTAAAGAATAATTATAAGCCACAACCCCTAAACATACCCAAAATTGTAAAGTTACCGTTTCATTTACGCCAACTATTAAGGTTTCAAAAAAACCGATAATCAAAATGAGCAGCATAAAATAAAAAGAATAGCGAGTAAATTCATCACCGCTACTAAATGAGATTTTTTTGGTAAACAAGAGAAAACTGAACAAAATAATTAAGAAAGCAGATCCAAATAGGATACCATACATGATACCTATTGCTATATATGTATTATGAGGACCTAAAGCATCTTCTGGATTTTCGAAGTATTTAGGGTTAGACCAACCATATTTATCCAATCCATGGCCAACAACGGGAGACTCCTCAAAAGTAAGCATACCGTTTTTGTACACCTCATCTCGGGTTTCAAAAGTACGTTCCTTACTAAATACACGGTCTACGCTCGTTTTATAACCAAAATTTGATACGATAAAAATTGCACCAATTGCAAGTATGGCTAGGCCAACACTTTTTAGCGATAAACCATAGTTCATAAAACCCAATAAACCGATCCCCAATAAGGTTGCTTTAGAGCCAGAAAGTAATGCAAACACAAAAAATACGGCGACTAATGCTAAATCAATTTTGCTTTTAGCCCACTGTTTATTTAAAATAATAACAGAAAACAGACCCATTAAGCCAAATATACCCACATCATTGGGGTTGAAGCCAGCTGATAAACGCCCAGCACTATCATCGGTTACGCCACTAAAAAACACACCCATTAATAGCATCAACAAAATAATATATTTATAATATTTTACAAATGAATCTTTATAAAATTCATAATTATATACAAAAGCCAAAATGATCAAATTGAAAGTCGAAAACTTAGTTAAAAAATATAACCAAGAATCCATATTTGTTAAACCAAATATTAGAAGGTAAATAAAATTTAACAAATTTACTGCATGGAAAACCCAAAAAACACGGATGGATTTGCTGCTAAAAATTACCTTACTATAAAAAGGAACCACAATTACACCAGCAGCCATTAAAATGTAATAAATTACATTTGTAAATGCATGGGGCAAAATAAAACCCAATTTAAACAAAAGCGTTACAATTAAGTAAATTCCTATCCCATATTTTATAATGAACTTCATTACTGATTAATTGTACTTAAAAACTGAGCTATCAAATTTGTGATGTCAATAGACCGATTAAGGCTTGGTTTAAAATTTTCGTGTTGGCAAAAGTAATTAATTTTAATGGCCAATTCATGCTCTTGTTTAGGTTTTATCGATTGATAGGAAATATTTTTTGCCAAAATCAACTCTTCAATACCTTGCCCATATACACCTATAAATGGAACACCACAAGCATAAGCCTCCGTGTATACGCAACCAAATGCTTCATAATAAGATGGCAAAACAAAAAGATTTAAAGTATTATAAAAGTTATTGAGCTCGGTATGATCTATTGTGGGTAAAAACTGGACGTGATTGCTTAAACTATGGCGTTCAACATATTCCGTACAAATTGCCAATGTTGCGCCAGTACCAATTAATTTAAGCCTGATGCGTTTGGTCAAATTTTCTTTCAGTAAAATTTCTACCGCCTTAATTAAAGTAAGCTGATCTTTAATTGCCCAAAAATTGCCTACACAACCGATTGTAAAATATTTTTCATCTTTTAAACCTTCAACAGGATAAAATTTCCTAAAATCCACTCCATTATACAAAACATATTCTTGCGTTGGCTGGTAACCTTTTACGGCATGTAGGGCATCGAGTGTTTTCTGACTTACGCCTACATTCCAATCTGCTTGATTTAATTTAGGTACATGGTATTTATTAATCCAATTCTGATTTAAACGCTTAAACCATTGTTGCTTTAACCGCCCATTGGTATAGCCCATTACATCAAAGCCATGATGTTGTACAATCGATTTTGCGCCTAAAGCTTTGGCCAAATCTACTGCAAGCATACCGAAAGGATAAGTAACATGGCCATGTATAAACTTTATATTTTGAAGCTGGTTATGGGTAAATATCTTCAATTTAGAAAGAAGCCTATTGTAATTAATGCCCGTAAATAAGCCAGGTAGAATGAAAGAGGGCAAATCTAATAATTTTATTTGGTGTACCGCAACGCCTTGATATTGATAGGATTCTTCTTTTAATCCATTAGCCGGCGTAATTACAATCACCTCAAAATCACGCTCTTTCTGAATGGCTTTTACTTGATCGTAAATATAAGACCCCGTAAAGTTTGTCGGCGATGGAAAGAATGGCGTTAATGTAATGTAGAAGTCTTTCAATATTGTTACGAATTTAAGGCATAAAAATTAGCTACTTTTTAAACTTTAAAAAGTATTTTTCTAAATAAATATAGCTAACATTAGCAATTAAAATGGTTATTATAATTGTCAAAATGTATAGGATAATATTATAAAAACCCTCTCCATTAAAACTACGATTAAAATAACGAATTATGTTTATTGCAATAATTATCCCAATTACATGATACATGTATATACCATAGGATATTCTACCCAAAAATTTAAATATTTTATGCTCTAAAAATGAAATGTTCTTTGCATAGGCTACCAAAGCAATTAATAAGGCAAATATGATGGCTGCAATTACGTTATCAAGACCAAAACCAATTGCTGGCTGTTTAATAAGTAGAATTGACAATGATATAATTATAATAACTTTAGAGAAGAAATTAATTTCTAAATGTGGTTTTTTGAAGTAAAAAATTGCAAGCAACCCTCCAATGGCCATATTATCAAACCTACAGGCCCCAAAAAACTGATTTATTTTTACCAAAAACTGAAAATTATAATCAGAAAAATTATTAACAATCATCGCTGACCTAAGTAAATAAATGCTGACAATTATAAGCACCATCGCAATGAATAATTTTTTTAACGAGGTTATTCTAGCTATTATTAATGGCCAAAAAATATAAAATTGCTCTTCAACACCAATAGACCATGATTGAAAAGCAATAGGGTTGGATGGTTTTACAAAGTTTGGCAACAATAAAAAATTAAATAAAAAACTCCTCCAATAATTATCTTTAGGAATATGATTTGGTAAAAGTAGGTTACTGTTTATAATAAAAGGAAAAGCTATAAAACCAATAATAAATAATAAATAATACACAGGCCAGATTCTTAGTACGCGTCTTAAATAAAAATTTTTTATCGATATATTATTATTTTTTTCTCTTTCATTTAATAATAAGTAAGTAATTAAAAAACCTGAGAGCACAAAAAAGAAAGTTACGGCTAAAGCTCCTAAATAGATATAAAAGGGCCCTCCCCCATCATAAACATTTTTAAACCCAAAGACCTTTTTTAATAACTCAATATGACCTAAAATAACGAGTATCGCTGCAATGCCGCGTAGGCCATCCAATCCCTTTATATAACTTTTTGCCTTCTGATTTACATCCATCCAAATTTCATTTTTATTAACAATGGTAAATTGACAACTATTCAAATCACATGCTTTTAATCATACCTAGGCAAAAACACCAATAAGATAAATGCCTAAAAATCATTTGATCTAAATTATATGATTAAATTAAAAATGTCCACTTAAATATTTACATTTTTGCAAAAATAGTAAAACTCTAAAGATTAATTTGTTTCGCTTTTATTGAGGCCTATTTACATAAGTAATATATTAACTGAAGTATCGTCATTAATTTCAATAAAATCTTGATCGACATTACAGCAAGCATCCCACTTCACTTTTTACTCGGTAATGCTTAAGATTTGAATTTGGTGAACCTTACAAAGGTAATGTGTATTTCATTTGTATTTGATATTTTGTAGTCAAAATAGTTTTCTAAACCATTTACATCTAACAAACCCTCCTCCAAAACTATATTCATACATAATCCGTTTGCTTGTGAAAAGCCTCAATTTACATTTCTCAACGCTCCAGTATTAGTTGGCGCCCTAAAATATATTTAGACAAAAAAATTAAAATTTCTAACTTACACTAACCTTCTCAAAACTTTATTAATCAAACTACTATTTCTATATAGGAAATGTAACAAAAACTTGTTAGACCGGACAATTTGTTTAAAGCTTTCTAAATAGTAAAGTGAATTTATATTCTTGTTCTTAAAAAATAATTTACATTCATTAGAAACTTGTATTTTTGATGGCAATAATCTCAAATTACTCAACTTCAGATAGTGTGTTTTTTGTACTAAAGGCATTAAATTGGTTTGATCAATACTTTCCAAAAAAGATATTCTAACCCTCAAAGCATCGTTTAAAAAACGAATATTTTTAGAAATATCTATTGATTGTGAAGCACTTTCTTTTAACAGCCTGTAAACGGCTGTAATCTCATCAATAAAGCCTACTTTTTCTTGATAAGCAATAGTTAACCACAAGGGTAAGTCCCCTAATGACAAATCACCCGTTTCTTTAAAATTACCCAAGGAATCAAGAAATTTTCTTTTAAAACATACCGTTAAAGTAGGTATTGGATTATACTCTAACAGATCTCTGTACGTAATTATTGGCCCACCAGTTTCACCAATAAAATTCTTCGTTGCTTCTACATATAATTTTGCTCTAGTATAAACTAAACCATAACCCTTGTTTGCCTCTAAAAAATCGACTTGTTTTTGCAACTTTAATGGATCAGTCCAATAGTCGTCTCCTTCGCATATTGCAACGTATTTGCCCTGACATTTCGAACTTGCAAAGGCAGCGTTCGCATTCATTCCAATATTTTTTTCATGGCGATAGTATTCAATCCAGTGCCCGTTGGGATGGTTTTCAATTAATGCTTTTACTAATCGCTCTGTGTTGTCGGGAGAGCAGTCATCTGAAATAATCAATTTTATAGCAAAATTGGCTTTTTGCGTTAATACTCCCGCAATTGCCTCAATGATATAATTGTCATGACCATAAGTGATCATACTTACTGACACCATAACCCATCCATTTTAAAATACTATTTTTTTTGCAGGAACACCAAATACTGTCGTATTTTCTTTAACATTCCTAATTACTACACTTCCTGCACCCACCGTAGCTGATTTTCCAATTGTTAATCGATCTAATATTGTGGCACTAACATATATTGTTGCACTTTCTCCAACCACTGCAAAACCCCCAAAAAAACAGTGAGCGCCAATTTGTGCGAATTTTCCTATTTTTACATCATGGCCAAAAATGCTGAAAGAATTAACAGTCACGAAATCTGCAAATTCTACATCATTACTAATCACGCAATTTGCACAAATTACATTACCCACACCTAATTTTACATTTTCACTTATAATTACAGTCTTATCTACTAAAGTTATAAATCTCCCTCCCTTTTCGATAATAATTTCCACATAGTGTTGTTTCCACTTCGCTGAACCTAAAGCACATATAAAAACATCATCTGCTTGTATTACATACTCTTCTACCGAATTTAAAATTGCTGGATAATTAAGGAAACCATGTAACGCATTTACATTATCATCTAAGAAACCTTTTATTAAAAATTCATCTCCGTAACCGATAGATCTCTTTGCAAGCGAAAAGACTTCTCTACCAAAACCTCTTGCCCCAATAATAATTAACTGTTTCATATTATTTTATAAGATTGCAACTCGCCCATGAATATCCAACGCCAAAACCCGATAAAAGAATGTTTTTACTGTTGTTTGTTTTTCCATTTTTAATTGCGTTATACAATGCAATAGGAATAGTTGATGAAACAGTGTTTCCAAAATTTTTCATTGAAATATAAAATTTATCTTCGCTAATGCCTATTTTTTTTCTTAGATGATTGAGCATGTATTTATTAGCTTGATGAAAAATAAATAAATCAATATTTTCTATGTTCTTATCTATTTTCGCTAAAATAGATGCTATTAATTTTGGAACAGATTCACTAGTAAAATTGAATATTTCAGCGCCATTCATATACAGGTTATTATCATTTCTAACGTTTCCATATTCATCTACAACATCTTCATTCTTTATATTTGAATGCCGCATTCCTCCATTTTTGACAATCAAATTTTCTGCACCAGAACCATCTGTGCCAAAAATAAAATCACCAATTTCAAACAACCCATCCGATGCGCTTATTAAAGTAGCGGCCGCTGCATCTCCAAAAATTGTTTTATTACTTTTATCTTTTGGGTTTATAAATTTGCTGTAGGTTTCTGAAGTAATCAACAACACATTTTTAGCCATGTTGCCCGCAATTAAGCCTTTTGCTAAACTTAAACCATATACAAAGCCAGAACAGCCTAAATTAAAATCTAATGCACCACAACTTGTATTTAATTTAAGTTCATTTTGTAAAATGCAAGCAGTAGTAGGCAAAAAATAATCTGGACTTTGGGTACAAAACAGTATAAAATCAATAGTTTTTCTATCTATTTGATGTTCATTAAATAGTTTTTCTGCAGCTTTTATAGCCATATCGGATGAAAATTCATCGTCAGCACTAATATGTCTTTCATCTATTCCAGTTTTTGAACTGATTTTCTCAATATTCCATTCAGGAAACTCCTGATGAATTTTTTCATTTGTCAGAGAGAATTCTGGCAAGTAGTAAGAAATATATTTAATGTATGCTTTCAAGGTAATTATTGTATTGTAAATCCGCCGTCTATTACAAGTTTAGACCCTGTAATCCATTGACTCGCATCAGACATAAAAAATACGCATGCTGAAGATATATCATTTGGCTTGCCATAGTCCCCTAATGGATATTTCTTTTTATCTTCCATAATAGCATCATTTGAGATAACATTAGTTAGCTCCATCGCACCTTCAGTTTGTATCATTCCGGGTGCAATTTCGTTAACTCTAATCTTATTTTTAGCCAAATCAATTGCCATTGATTTAATTATACCACTAAGCGCTGCTTTTGAAGCAGCATACATTGCATTTGCTTTGCTACCTACAACAGACCCTGTAATGGATGAAATAAAAAGTACGGAGGAATTTTTATTAAATTTCTTCCGTTTTAATAGTTCTACGCTTAACATCACAGGCGAATAAAAATTTGTTTTCATCATGAGATCTAAACCTTCATAATCAATAAACTTGAAGGGTAATAATTTCATTATGCCAGCCGAATGTACTAAACCGTCAATCTGATCAACAGAAGATAAAACATGTTTTATAAACTCGTTATCTGTTAAATCACCTGTAAGCGCTTTAATAACATTAGAACCTATTAATTCCTTAACTTCGGTCAAGCGCTTTTCATTTCTTCCTATAATAATCACTTTCGCTCCTGCCTTGGCAACATCTATAGCAACAGCACGGCCAATACCTGATGATGCGCCAGTAACTAAAATTGTTTTACCTTCTAAACTGAATGGATTATACATATTCTGAATATATTAGTTGTATATCTTTTTGCAATGTTAAAATTACAGTGCCCCAAGATAAGCCCACGCCAAAACCACATAGCAATAACTTCTTATTCTCTACTTCTATCTGATGTTTTAACTCTTTTACTATGGTTAATG
Source organism: Pedobacter changchengzhani (assembly GCF_004354365.1). Lineage (GTDB taxonomy): Bacteria > Bacteroidota > Bacteroidia > Sphingobacteriales > Sphingobacteriaceae > Pedobacter > Pedobacter changchengzhani. Next base: position 241,743 of record NZ_SJCY01000001.1, on the reverse strand, counting down.
GTATTGTAGCAGATGAAGTATTTCCAAATTCTTTTAACGAATATGGCACTTTTTCAATAGGTATTTTTAATTTTTTTGTGATCTTTTTATTGATCATCATATTAGCTTGATGAAAAACGAAATAATCTATTTCATCTTTATTAATTTGAAATGAATCTATTAAATTGTTAACCGTTTTAGGCGCCTGAGAAATGCCGAACGAAAATACATCCATTCCATTTAAACTTAATTGACAATTATTGCGCAAAACACCAGGCTTATATTCATTATACTGTAGCGAAGCTTCTGTCGCTTTATTTCTTGAACCGCCATCTCTAATTATAATAGATTCAAAACCTGAACCATCTGTACCTAAATCAAATAATATCGTCTCGTTTGAGTCCGTATTTTCAAATGCGGTTGCGCTTGCTGCATCGCCAAATAAAGGATGTGTACTTTTATCCGTTTTAGAAATCAACTTGTTGCCTGTATCTCCAGCAATTAAAATACCTCTTTTGATATTAAATGATTTCATCATCCCTGTGATAATAGAAATACCGTAAACGTACCCCGAGCAACCTAAAGGTACATCGAAGGCTAAACATTTTTTTGATAAACCCATTCGATCCTGCAATATTGCGGCAGTAACGGGAAGAGTATAATCTGCACTTTGAGAAACAAAAACTAATAATTCTACTGAGTCCTTATCCCAATTGAGTTTCTCAAATAAGAGTTCAGAAGCCTGCAAAGATAAGTCGGAAGCACAAACATCATCCTCCGCAATTCTTCTCTCCTCAATACCAGTTACTGTGATAAATTTTTCTTTTTCTTCAGCCGTTAAATATGTTATATCTCTATTATACTCAATTTTTGGTGGAACACAGCATGAGATACCCTTTACTTCGATACCTTGCAACTTAAGAACGGCCATAATTTAAACTTTCGAATTAACCTTTTCAAATAAATTTTGAATCGTTTTTGATGTTTTAATATCCTCACCAGTTAATTTAACATCGTATTCTTCATCCACCATCGCAATTAAAGATAATGCCGTCATAGAATCCCATTCCTCTAAATCTCTAAAATCGGTTTCTGCCGTAACTAATGTTGCATCTGTATCATCTAATATATCAGCAAAGTTTTGTAAAAATGTGGTAATTTCCATGTTATAAATATTTATAAATTTAATTATTTTGAATTCTTAAAAGCAACCTACATATCAAATCCACTTCTTCGATAGATAAATCGGCGTACAAAGGTAAACATAAAATGCATTTATCAACTTCATCTGTAACTTCAAAATTTTTAGGTGTTAAATAAGGTAATGTATTGGCCAAAGACGGGTAGAAATATCGTCTGGTAAAAATTTCATGGCCTTTTAAGTAGTTCATGCAATTTAGCATTGAAACCTCACTCTCAAAAACAATTGGGTAGTAAGCATAATTGTTTTCAGAATGGGCATGCCATAAAGGCCGTCTTGTTCTCAGGCCCTTTAATTTCTCGTCGTACCGCAAGGTAAGTGCTTTGCGTTTGCTGCTAATTTGATCAATATAGTCTAAATTAACCAAGCCCATGGCCGCATGAAATTCGGAATTTTTCCCGTTTATGCCCAATTCTGCAAAAGCTTCTGGCCCATCAAAACCAAAATTGCGTATATAAGCTAGCCTTTTTAATAAAGAAGCATCTTTTGTAATTACTAAGCCTCCCTCTATGGAATGATACAATTTTGTAGCATGCAAACTGCAGGTAGAAATGTCGCCATATTCGAAAATTGATTTTCCATTTATTTCCACACCAAAAGCATGTGCACCATCATATACCACTTTAAGGTGATGTTTACGGGCTATTTTTTCTATGGCCAACACATCACATGGATTACCATAAACGTGGGTGGCTAGTATGGCAGTTGTGTTTTGGGTTATTGCAGCTTCTATCTTAGTCGCATCGATATTCAATGATTGTTCGTCAATATCTACGAAGATAGGTTGACATCCTTCCCACACAATGCTGCTTGTGGTTGCAACAAATGAAAACGGCGTGGTGATGATTTCGCCTTTTAAATTAAGCGCTTTTATGGCCATTTGTAAAGCGACAGTACCATTGGTTACAAATAACAAGTGCTCTAGTTGCAAATGTTCTTTTAATTTCATTTCCAACTCACTGGCTAAAGGGCCCATGTTGGTTAACCAATTACGTTGCCAAATTCCAGTAAGGTATTTTGAGTATGAATCTTGCGGAGGTAGAAAGGGTTTTGTTACAGGTATCATTTGCGTTTAATTATAGTAATAAGTTCAGTTAACGAACTCATTTTAAATAAATAGGCTACTGTTAAAAATAAAATAACCCCTATTGCCCCGCCTAGTAGCAAACGGCTAAAATCGTGAAATAAATCGGAGATCAATATTTTATCAAAGGAATAAACAACTGCGCCGATTAAAATACTCAATACAATAGTGGGTAATAGATCTTTAATTTGCTCCCAGGCAGGGTAATTTAAAAATTTACCACTAAAATGTGTATTTATGAAAAACGCGAGCAAAGAGGTAACTACACTGCCATACAATAAGCCGTAAATACCATAATGAAAAGATACAAAAATAACCAACACCATTATTATTTTTTTTACGATCTCCAATTTTAAAAACAAATCGCTTCGTCCCTTTACATTTAGTATTTGTAAATTATAAGAATGTATGGGATATAGAATCCCATTAAAACAAAGAATCTGAAAATAAGGTACAGCTGGCAACCATTTTGCCGTTAGTAAAAACCGAAATAAGGGTTCTGCTAAAACAGCCATCAAAATAAGGGTAGGTGCCACAAGGAAAATTACCATTTGCATTATTTTTTTATACACGCTCTTCAATCTTACATCATCATCTTGTATAGATGAGAATAGTGGATAGGAAACTTTTGTGATGATGGAACTAATAGTGCCGACTGGCAACATTTGCAGCGCATCTGCACGATTATAAAAAGCAACTTGGGCAGGCACAAAGAACTTTCCAATAATGATGGTATAAGCATTGGTAAAAACAGTATCCAAAATGCCTGAAAACATTAGCTTTACACCATAATGAAAATGTGACCTAAATTTTTTTTTATTAAAAACCCATAAGGGTATCCATTTAGCGTAGTACCATAACTGGATAGTTGCTGCTAGTGCTTGAGTAATACCACTGAAAACTAAACTCCAAACACCATAGCCGTTATAGGCCATAGCAATACCTACAACACTTCCTATTACAAGAGATGGCACCGTAACTTTCATTTGCGTTTTAAAATCCATCATTCTTGTCAGCCTAGTATTTTGGATAGCTGAAAAAGCACTTATGATAAAAGTAAGACAATATACTCTAACGATAATAGTTAACAAACTCTGACTATAAAATTTGGCGATAAGTGGTGCAACGATGTAAATGATTAAGTAAATTATGATGCTGCCAACTAAATTAAAATAAAATACTGTCGAGTAATCTTCATCGTCAACCTCTTTAGCCCTAATTAGAGAACTACTTAAACCACTATTAATTAATGCATTGCCTAACCCCATAAAAATACTCAGCATGGCAATTAATCCAAATTCAGCAGGCAATAATAACCTTGCTAAAATTAGAGATACACCAAAACTTATAATCTGTGTGCCAAATAATTGCATGGATGACCAGAACATCCCCGACAAAGCCTGTTTTTTTAAAGACATAGTTGTTTTTGATCAATTTTGAGTAAAGGTTTTGTAAAACCTCTGCCTAAAATAATCGATGCAAATTTAGCTTTTAAAAAGATTTAAACAATCAACATCTTACATTAATTAAAGCGAATCTTTAAATTTTATGTATTTACAGCTAAATAAACTTAATTTTTCTCGCTATTATAAACGTCGATAATCACTTCTTCCCAGTCTTTTACAAGTATTTTCCAATCAAATTTTTCGGCTAATGCAACTGCTCGCTTTGAAGCTTCCTGTAATTTTGATGGATTTGCAACAAGCGCTTCAACCAAAGTTATCATTTGGTCAACGGTTTTTACCACCCATCCATTCTCTCCAGTAGTAATCCATTCATCTGCACCGTAATCATTATATATTACAGACGGAACTCCAGCTGAGGCAGTTTCTAAAATCACTTTAGGAAATCCTTCTGAACGTGATGGTAAAATGTGCAACTGAACTATATTTAAAAGTTCTTTCAATTGAGTTGTAGATACCATTCCCACATACTTTACATTTTTAATATTTCTATCCTTAATTTCCTTATTTAAATCAATTTTGCCATTACCACTACCCGCCAGTATAAATTCTATTTGGTCAAATTTAGTCGCTATATCAAGATACTCCAATGCTCCTTTTCTAACTAAATCATTTCCTATCATTAAAATGGCATTTAGTGTATTTCCTTTGTTAGCTAATGGAACAAAACTGTTTTCCACTCCTAAGTACAAAGTATTTGGCTCGGTTACAATATTAAATTTTTCTTTATTATACTGATTCATATAGGCAGTGATGCTATATAACTTTGTGAAATATTTTTTTGCGCTTAAAAATGATTTTTCAGAACCATAAGCTTTTATCGCATTGTTAAAAGCCACTTCATCAAAAATTCCTTCTACTGTAGAAAAACTTTTTTTATTGAATAGCCATAATAAAAATCGGTTGTATTTCCACAATTCACTTTTTGGCAAGTAAGCAACATCACAGTTCCAAATGCCCCATAAAAAACCAAGATACAATGAAATTTTAGCTGGCCTAAAACAATTAAATATATTTACCCCAATAATTTCCCCCCTTTGGTCTTTTAACATACCGGAGTAATACTGCAAAGTGTAAATTATAAATTTTTCCTTATCTAAATATTTAGCCAAAGCCAAACAATTTAAATTTTGGGCATTGGTATAGTTGATAGAACCACCAAGAAAAATTTTGATTTTTTTAACCATTATATTTATTTTTCAGTCTAAAACCAGCACCTAAAATACCTTTATTGGAAGTTTTGTTAGTTGCGTCTGCAAATATCCCTAAACAAGAGGTTGGTAATGAAATTTTTATACTTTTTAAAAGTTTCTTATAATATCCTTTATTCCTATACTTTATGGGAGTATTAAAGTCGAATAAAATCTTGTCACAATCAAATTCAATTTTCTTGTTTATTTCAAGAACGTAAAAGCTGTTACTATTGGATAACCAACCAGAAGATAATATTTTGTTCTCATTTAATAGGGCATAATAAAGGTTTTGATTTTTAAATCGAATATATGCCTCTTTAGTGGGGTTAATACCAGAGTTAATTAAAAGATCAAAATAATCCATCCAATTATCAACTTTTATAAACTCAAGATCATTTTCATTGTTATGATTTTGAGTTTGATTTTCTGAGATATAAAAGACAATTGATTTGAATTTTGCTAACTGTACTGCAACAATATGTTTTAATTTTTTTAATTTCTCTAGGGTATTTTTTAAGAAATTTCGGTTTTTAAATAAAATATTAAAATGAATCTTAGTCGATCTATTCATAGGGATGAAGTAAGAAAATAAATCTTTTTGATAATTCGTGAAACGTGATTTATAATTTTCTGATCCTAATCCTAAGTCAAAGTTCTGAATGTGATGTTTTTTACAATATTCTATTACAATTTTAAGGAGAACTTCTAAGGGAGAATAATCGTAGTATTTAACGTTAATTATTGGCGTGTGCCATAAAAAGTCTGTTTTATTAGTAAAGCCATAATGGATAGCAACTACTTCGTTATTTCCACTATTTTTTACAATATTTACAACCCTATTTCCATCATTAAATTTATAGAAGTCCTTCCTGTAAGCATCGTTTTCGAAAGAACTTTCAATACCATCAAAAGCCCATCTAATCTTATGCATTTTTTCTATTTCATTGATAATAAGTAGATCCCAATTATTATTTTCATCGTAGTGTAATACTTCAATTTCAAAATCTTTCAAAAGCGTATTATATTTTCTTTTTATACTTTTTTTGTTTAAAAATTCATCAAAACTATTTATATTAGAATTGTATACGGCTACTTCCTCCTTAGCATTATATATGGCATTTGGTAATTCTGTGTAGGTATTTAATACCGCAATCATTTCAATATTTTCCTCTAATCCTATTTTTGTGATTGCACGTTCTAATTCTACCGTACTGTAAATAGAATAAAAAGGGTTGTAATCATAATATTCGTACATGAAGCTAACTAAACTTTTAATTTTCTTTCCCGCATAAGTAAAATAATCTTTTTTGAAAATAGAGAAAAATTCTAGCCCTGTTATATCTGAATAGGCAACTAAAATAAACGCGTTTTCAAATTTCGATAGATGAAATTCATACTCTTTAATTGATAAATAGTTATCATTAATCAAATAATCTTGAATGGAATTGATGACAATTGGAGGAATCTCATTAAAAGACGAATATTTTTTTAACTGTATATTTTTCATTTATAAGTTTAACGAATTTTTAATATAGTAGAAAATGATCAAATACGTATTTGATGTATTTGGCAGGCTAATTCTCGAATGAATTGGGTTGCCACGTTTATTTTGGTTGGAATAGATATTGGTAATATTGAAATCTTTTAACTTTTCAACAATTTCCAACTTATTTTCCAACTCGCCTCCAAAAGGAAATGAGAAACTATTAACATTTAAGAAGTCTAATCTCTCCTTACTTAAAAGGAATTCTTCATAGATATCCTCATTGCTTAATTGAGAATAAATATCATGATTTAAGCTATGAAAACCTATTTGATGCCCTGATTCTTTGATCGCATTTATTTGTTCATCATCAATAAAAGTAAATCTTAATTTAAAATATTCGCTCTCAATAAATATTTTTGATTGAAGATAGCTGTCAACACACTCCATAATTTTCAGTTTTTTTCCGTAATTATTCATTATGTAAGCATACAAAATCGAAAAACTTTTTTCTCGATTATCCTCATCCAATTGAATGGTTATTGTATCAAAATAATAATTGCCTGGTTTAGTGTAAGATAATAAATACATTAGCCTATCTGCCCAAAATGCCTTAGATGAATTATTTTTAAAAAAAGGAACAAAAAACAAACCTTTAAGATGCTGCTTTTCCAAAATAGGTATTGCTATCAAATAATTATTTAAATAACCATCATCGAAGGAAAATTTTAGTTTTTTTCTGCCAAAAAATCGAGATAGTACTTTAATGTGTGACTCAAAAACTGTAGAAGAATGTGAAACACCTAAATGCAGTTTATTATCATAAAAACAATCTGGCATTACATTGTGGTAAGTAAGGGTTTTATGTTCTATAATGCGTGATAGTAAATAAGCAATACCAGAATAATAAAGAAAAACAGCAATTATTTTTTTAACAAGCATAGTTATTCGTGTTCAAATTTAAAATTTGGTAGGACGTCTTAATTTTATAATTTGGATGATTCTATTCTAAATTTTACTAAGTCTGTGTTAAAATTTCAATAAATGCTTCCTCATTATATGGTTCATAAAATCCAGAAACCCATTCTATAACTCTTTTCTGGTCTTCCATATATCTTATTCTATTTTGTAGATATTCATTAGTTTGTTTACAAATATCTGAAGTTTTTATAGGATACTTATATTCATCTATAAATATTTTAGACCCTACTTCGTTTTGTACAAGTAGGGAAGGAATTCCTCTTTGTGCCAATTCAAATATACTAGTAGAAGATTTAGTGAGGTGTAAAAAGATTTCACTAGCGACATCATTCATATTTTTCTTTGAAATTTCAACAAAAAAGAATTTTCCTTGTAGTGAATTAAGAAAAAAATCATCGTTAAAGCGCGGATGATTTTTTAAAATTAAAGACAATTTATTTTCAATAAAAAATGATGCAATGGATTTAATAAATGAAACCAATTCTATCTTCTCATCATCTATTTCTTTGGTGGTAAGGTCATCAGTTATTTGAAGTGTATAAAGAATACTGGAAAATTTACGTTTTGAATAAGTAATGTCCTCGCTGAGAACATTCCCAATAACAGATACGGAATCACTCGTTTTATAGTTGCAAAAATCTTCATTAATACAAAAAACATGTTTGAAAGAAGTTCCGGATACTAAAAAATTTATTTTTTTAGGCCTAAGTAGTTGATGCAATGAAAAGTCTCTGTTAAAATAACCAGGATGCCAACTGTAAATTACACCATGCTGTAAATCAAAAACATTGGCTCTACTATTTAATCCAGATAAAAAATTTATTTTAGCATTAGAAATGGTTATATAGGTATTAGCTTTGAATCTGTTTAGTGACAATAAAGAAATTACTTTAGCTATAGATAGTTCTTTTGCAAGATAATTTTTAAACAAAGAAGAGGGTATAATTTTTTTGAAAATTATAATCAGATAAAACCAAAAATCAAATTTAGTAGCCTTTTTACTTCTCGGATATTTTGTTCCCCGATCTGGTTCTTCTAAAAGTAAATAAGAAAAATTATTTTTAACACATGATGAGATTAATTTTTCAAAATAGGGGTTTTCACCGTTTTCATTTCTATTAAAATGTTGCGGATAATAGAAAATGACATCGTAAGTTTTTCTAATAAAATACTTTTTAATAGATGAAATCATAGCATTAATTTAGAGCCAATATTTTAACTAATCAATTGAAATAAAATCCATCGAAAATCTTTCGCCCTTTGCAATATTCTGATTAACCTTTTTTCCTAAAATTTCTGGCAGGAATTTAGGATGTAGGCCAAACCCTGGCCTGATTGACCTAACATTTTCGGCACTAATTATTTCGCCTTGCTGTATATCTTTAACAACATAAAGTGATCTAGAAAAATCTTTTCCTTTTACCTGTTTATCTGTTAAAGTATAATCTACTTTTCCTATAGCCAATTCAGTTTCTCTCACCGCTTTTACCATTGCTGTAAATTCTTCTTCGTTCATAGAAAAGGAGGCATCAGGCCCTCCAATAGAACGATCTAGGATAAAATGTTTTTCTATAATTTTTGCACCAAAACAAGTGGCAACTACTGGGACAGTACTTCCGATAGTGTGATCTGATAAGCCGGAAATTACTCCAAAACGTTCTGCCAAATCTTTTACCATACACATATTCGCTTCGTCGATTGGCGCAGGATAACTGGAGGTGCATTTTAGCAATGCGATGTCATTATTCCCCATTCTCCTACAGGCATCTAATGCTAATTCAATATCTTCTACAGTTGCAATACCTGTAGATAAAATGATAGGTTTACCTTTGGAAGCTGTGTATTCAATTAAAGGAATATCAGTAATTTCGAAAGAAGCAATTTTATATGCAGGAGTATTTAAATCCTCCAAAAGATCCACTGCAGTTTTATCAAAAGGAGAAGAAAAACAAACTAATCCTTCAGCTTTGGCAGCCTCAAATAATTGTTGGTGCCATTCCCAAGGTGTATAAGCTTCTTGATACAATTTATGTAAATTTTGACCTTCCCAAATGGTGCCTTTTATTTTAAAATCGTCCTTATCTGAATCTAAAGTAATCGTATCGGCGGTGTAAGTTTGTAATTTGATACAATCAGCTCCGGCGCGTTTGGCAGCTTTTATTGTTTCGAGCGCAACTTCTATGCTTCCATTGTGATTTGCGGAAAGTTCTGCAATAATGAAAACCTTTGAATTTTTGTGTATGTCGAATTTACCTATTTTCATTTCTTATTATTTTTTCAAAAGTAACGTATCCTTCCGTTTCATTAACTTGATTAAAATCTAATGATTTAAATGTTTTTAAAGAGGGAATGTTATTAATACTAACAACTCCAATTATTTTTGATATGTATTTCAATTTTAGTAACTCGATATATCCTTTCACTAAAATTTCTTTCCCATAGCCTTTTCCATGAAATGTTGGATCCAGTAAAAAACTTAACAATGCTTCATTTTTATCATCAATATCAAACCGAATAGAACCTATCGCCTTTTTATTTACTTCAGCGATTAAATAAACACAATCGTCTGCATTTATTTTTCTTTCAAACCAATTGCTATGATTTTCAAAAGTGATTGCGTCTTTCTGAATAGCGAACCGTCGTACTTTCGAATCACTTGCCCATTTGAAAGTAACATCTACATCTTCTTCTGTGGCCAACCTTAATTCTAAAAGTTGACTAATTTTAGAGTGTATTATAACGTCAATAAATTTATCATCGAAAAAGCAGTGTTGTTTTAAACGAGCCTCTTCGTAAAATCCTGATTTTAAAAGTGGTGCATAAAGATGTTGCCTAACATCAAAAGCATAGGTAAATATTTTATGCAATCTCAAATCATTAAAAGCAACCTTCTCTAACAAGTATAAATGTTCACCCCAAATCTCTGCAAAGCGATTTTTTTCTAGATCCGTTTGCATAACAAATGAAATCTCAGCATTTTTATCAATCCAATTGATATGAACCAAACCACCATAACCAATACATTCTCCATTTTCTAAGAAAGAAAAAAGAATTTGATTGGGTTGCTCTTGTTCAAATAGTTTTGCAACAACATTTTCAAAATAATTATTTTGTTCGTCTTCTGTTAATGGTTTTGCTTGGCGAAGGTGATATACTTGCTCGTTGCGCCAATTCATAATTTTCATCTTATCCTCCAAACGTATTGGGACAAGAGAAAAAGCATCGTTTGAAAACAAATTATTTTCTAAAACTCGATAACTTTTAGGAAATTTCATTGAGTAGATTATATTTTAACTCTGCAAGTTTCCAATCGATTTCATTGTCAATATCTTGTACTTCAATTTCAGATAAGACTACACAACCTGTATTGGCAGACAATAAGCTTTTATTTTGTAATGCTTTGTCAACATTAAACCAATAAAACTGTCCTGCATCATGGTATCTTTCATCTAAGTCTTGAGATCGGTACAGTTCAAATCCAGGTTGAAGGAAAGCAATTTTATTTGATTCTTCTTTTTTTAATGCTCGCTGTATAGGAAAGCCGAATTTTACCACTGGGAAAACAGTATCAAACGATGTCAGTTTCTGTGATGCTTCTTTAAGACTTTGTACTGAAATAAAAGGGGCACAAGGGTATATGCAACAGGCTTGGTTAAAAGTTTGGCCTAACTTATTGTAATTTAACAACACCTCTTCAATTACTTCATAAGTTGTAGCAAAATCATTCGACCTCTCACTACTCCTCATAAATGGAACTTTAGCACCATATTGTATCGCAATTTTGGCTATTTCTTCATCATCAGTAGAAACCATTACTTCATCAAACAATCCGCTTTTTACAGCAACTTCTATTGAATAAGCAATGATGGGTTTGCCTAAAAAAATTTTTAGGTTTTTTCTTGGAATGCGTTTACTTCCACCGCGTGCAGGTATAATGGCAAGCTTATGCAAGATAAAATTTATTTATCGTATCGACTACAAAGCTTTGCTCAATTTCTGTTAAAGTAGGAAACATGGGTATACTTATGCAATTTTCGTAATATTTTTCTGCGTTAGGTAAGTCACCTTTTTTCCAACCAAACTGCTGATAATAAGGCATTAAATGTGCGGGAATATAATGAATTTGAGCAAAAATATTTTTTGCTCTTAAATGTTCAACTAAAGCTTTTCTATCTTTTACCTCTAAAATGTATAAATGATATGCGTGACCATCAATTATCCCCGATTGCCCTAGTAGATAAGGTTTGCCCACAAAAGCTTTTTGATAGATTTCGGCAATTTCCCTTCTTCTTTTTAATCCAGCTTCTGCTCTTAATAATTGACTGTTACCTAAAGCTGCTTGAAAATCTGTTAGGCGGTAATTGTAACCTAACTCTTGCATTTCGTAGTACCAAACACCATGATTCTCTAATTTCTTAGCTGGATCTTGTTGTATGCCGTGCGACCTTAGGTTTAGCAGATGCTTATATAGCGTTTCATTATTTGTTGTAATCATACCACCTTCACCTGCAGCAATATGTTTTACTGGGTGGAAAGAGAATATTGCTAAATCTGCAAATATACCATTACCACAGTTTTGTATTTTATCTGAAGAATCTTTGAAATATCCTCCTGGAGCATGACATGCATCTTCTATAATCCACAAACCAAATTCATCTGCTAATTTTCTGAAAGCTTCCATATCTACAGATCTACCTGCAAATTGTACTGGAATTATTCCTTTGTAGGTGCCTTTTGGGGCGCTTTCTAACCGAAGCCTAACTTTATCTAAATCTAACAAATAGGTTTTAGGATCAATATCGGAAAATACAACTTCTCCACCACAATATTTTACGCAATTGGCAGATGCAACGAAAGTTATGGGTGTGGTAATTACTTTATCACCCGGTTGAATATTTAGAGCTAAAGCACAAAGATGCAATGCCGCTGTACCATTAGAAACTGCAACTGCATATTTAGCACCAATGTAATTTGCAAAATTATCTTCAAAATGTTTAATATCTGGACCTTGAGTTAACCAATCTGATTTTAAAACTTCTATTACAGCTTGAATATCATCTTCTGTAATATTCTGGCGTCCATAAGGTATTTTTTCCATTAAAAAGCTTTTTATTTTTATTAAACTTATATTACCATTTTCATAATTACTTCTAAACAAAAATAAATTTAAAATCTTTTGAAGAAACCCTTTAAGCTTCTTTTAATACTAAATTTATTTGATTCTGCATCCTCTCCATAATACCCATAACCGTAGCCATAGCCATATTTACCGCCAACCTGCACACCGTTTAAAATTAAATTTAATTTGGGAAACTTATCTTGCTTATACAATGCATCAAACTGTTGTATGTCGGCTTTTAAAGTAACGCCATGCCTGACCACATATAGTGTAGCATCGGCCAAAGGCGCTAAAATTTGAGCATCGGTCACCAATCCAACCGGCGGTGCATCTATGATAATTTCGTCAAAGTCTTTTCTTAAATGTCCAATCAAATCGTCCATTTCTATTTGCATCAACAGTTCAGACGGATTAGGCGGAATTGGACCCGAACCCATTACAAATAATTTGGGATGAACCCCAGATTCTTGCAAAATATCCTCATAAGAAGCTTTTCCGATAAAATAATTACTTAAACCAAGTTTTGAACTTAATTTTAGGTATTTGATAATTTTTGGTTTACGCAAATCAAGCTCCAAAATAATCGTTCTACGGCCACTTAATGCGAAGGTAACCCCTAAATTACTCGCAACAAAACTTTTTCCTTCTCCAGAAATGCTTGAGGTAAAGAGTGTAACTCTACCCGCACCCGGAACTGATTTGCCCTGTATAAACTGTAAATTAGTTCGAAGTGCTCTAAACTGCTCTGCAATAACCCGCCTACTGTCGCTACTCACAACAATCGCGTCGGTTCCTTCTTCAAAAGATAGTTCGCCTAACAAAGGCGCTTTCGTAAGGCTATTTAAGTCAGCTTTACTATAAACTTTATTCTTTAGTAAATCTTTAGCGTGTATGTATGTTACAGGCAAAATGAGTGCAATTAAAAATGCCACCAGCATAACTATCTGTTTTTTAGGCTTAATCGGGCCACCTGTACCAATCGCTGGATCAATTAAACGGCTATCTGGCACTGTAGAGGCAAAAGAAAGTTCCGTTTCTTCTCTCTTCTGTAAAAGGAAATTATAAAGTGATTCTTTCGCAACCTGCTGTCTTTTTATACTAATAAATTCGCGCTCTTGACCGGGTATTTTTTTAATCGCGCCCTGCGCAATATTATTTCCGCCTACGATTTGGTTTTTTGTACGTTGTAACACCACAGCAATATTCTTAACATTCCCTTGTATATTCTTACGAAGCGTGGCAATTTGCTGATTCAACGGTTCAAAAATAGGATTTGCAGCAGGGGTGGTAGCTAGTAATTGTTGCTTTTGCGTTTGCAAATCAGCAAGTTGTGCAATCTGCGCGGCTAATTGCGGATCTTCAATTCCCATTGTAGAGGGTATTTTTTCACGATTAGCGTTCGCATTTACGTACTGGTTAATATCATCGATTACAGCAAGCTTAATATTTACATCGGCCAATTTTAAATCATTGCTTTTTACATTGCCTAAGTATAAGTCGCCTTGAGCACTCATATCAATAATACCCTGACTACTTTTAAACTGTTCTACTTGTTTCTCAACCGAGGTCAGCTCCCCGGTAATTGGCTCTAATTTTTTATTAATAAATGCCAATGTATTTTTAACGGTTTGATTTTTATCTTCAAATGCCGCTTCATTATATACCTGGGCTAAGGTATTTAAAATATCTTCGCCCAATTTTACGCTTGGCGTTACGTAGCTTAACTGAATGATTGTAGATCTTTTATTTACATTTTCTACACTCAATCCGCCTAAAACGCCAGTTACTACATCATTTGGCTTAAATATCGTTACTTTTAGTTGTTCTTTAGATAGGTTGATGGACGGATTGATTTTATCAATTCGATAGACTCCGAACGGCGTTTGGTGCAAGGTATCCAAAGGGCCGGTAACCTTTTTGTGCGAAATAACATCTTCTAACTGATAGTGGGCGTTATCAACAAAGGTTAGGTTAAAATCATGGCCATAATAATTAGAATCTAATTTAGATGGAATAATTACTACTGGCCTAGTTTCATAAGCGTCGGTATTGACGATCTTGCCTACATTTTTGTAAGTTACATTTAAATGTAATCGATCCACTACCTGCCTCATGAGCGTTCTGGATTTCAAGATTTCTATTTCATTATCTAAACTTTTGGAACCTTTACTGGGATCTAATTTACTCAATACATCTGAACTTGCTGATCTATCCTTTTCCTTAATCAACAAGCTAGAAGTAACCATATAAATAGGCTGTGTATATCTCAAATAAAGATAACCCGCGGTTAAAAAAAGGAACACACTTAAAACGAATACTGGCCAGTGATACACGTATTTGTTTAGTAGGTCTCGAAGATTGAAGACTTCATCCTGATGAAAATCGACAGGTGCTTGCGGTGAATTATTTGCTAATGCCATTCGTATTATTTAAACGTAGTAAAGAGCACTAATAATAAAGAAATACCAGATAGCGCAAAACTTATATTCCTGGTTGTATTATCTACAGCTGCATATTTAGAATTACTTGGCTGTACATAAATCACATCATTGGGTTGCAAATAATAGTAAGGTGAGTTAAAAATATCCTTATCATTTAAATCCAATCTAATAAATTTACGGGCGCCGTCTGTTTCCCTAACCAACAATATATTTTTTCTTAGGCCAGATATATTCAAATCGCCTGCTTTACTAATGGCCTCTACAAAAGAAATACGTTCACCTTGGATTGGGTAAACACCTGGTGCGCCTACATCACCCAAAATAGAAATTTTAAAGTTGATTAATTTTAAATTGACCACTGGATTGCCTAAAAAAGGAACTAATTTTTTAGTAATCAAGATTTTTGCCTCACTAGTTGTTAAGCCTCCAACTTTAACCGTACCTAACGTAGGGATTTGAATTTCTCCATTTTCATCAATTAAATACCCATCTTGGCCCGAGGAAGAACCCATACCTACAGCGGAGACACCGCCACCATTACCGATGTTGTAAACTGCAGCCGCTTTGGGCTCTATACTGCTAATGCTGATCGACAAAAGATCGTCTTTTTGAAGCTTTAATGTGGTATAGTTTTTAATCTCTTGATTAATTACGCCATCTTTATTCAAATCTTGAAAATAAGCAACCTGCTTATAGCCTTTGCATGAACAGAATAAAAGCATTAGTAATAAAAAATATATGTGATTTTTCATTCAATCGTTTTTTTGCAAAGATAGTAATATAAGCTATATCTTAAATAGAAATATAAACCTATCTTTTTGAAGCAGGTTTTAGTTTTTTGATAAATAAGCATCAGCTTGGGGGTGCGACATTATTGTTTCAACGTCGATGTTCTAATATAGGATGAAATACAGGAATCGTTTTAATTATCAAATTGCAAACCATCGCATTAAATTTTAGTCAAAAAAATGAGACCTAACGAATTGAAATAATTTATTTTACACAAAATTTTTGCACAAATAAATTAACTTCGTGGCTGGAGTTAAAATACTCAAGGATTATAAATGGCCAATTTTTTAAAATCAAGCTACTTGCTTGCCAAGAACATTAAAACTACAGGAGCTTTCACAGAAACTTCTACTTTTGTTGCAAATGAAATTACCAAATATGTTTCATCAGATCAACCGCAGGTAATTATTGAGGTAGGTGCAGGAAATGGAAACGTAACAAAAGTTATCCTCAAAAAAATGCATGTAAATTCTAAATTATTTTCGTTTGAACTTAACACCTTTTTTTGTGAAAATATGCGTGAGCAGATCAAGGATGAAAGACTAGTTATAATTAATGACAATGCGGAAAATTTCGACAAGGAGTTGGTACAAGAGAAAGTTGATATAATCATTTCAACCTTACCTTTTACAATTTTCCCAATAAAATCATCCCATATTATTTTAGATAAATTCAAATTACGATTGGATAAAAATGGTCGTTTTTCTCAAGTTTACTATTCACTATTTTTCTTAAAAGAGATTAAAAAATTTTTTAGCAAAAATAAAATCAAATTAAGGTTGAATATTCCGCTTGCCTTTGTCATTCATAGCAGTAATTAATTATGAAGCCCGCAATTGTTTACTCATTTAAAAAGTATAGATTAACTATTGACCGAAGCACGCTTTATGTTAGTTTCTTATTTAGCGTATGCTCTACTATTGTCGGTTTTTTGCTATTTAGTAAATATTTTTTGAATTTATATAATAATTGGCCAGGTATAGATTCTCCAATCAAATCTTTTATCTTCCATCTCTTTCATCTAATCAATTTCCTATTTGAATTTGGCCTTTATGTAATCTTTGTATATGTAAGTTTGCGTTCTAAATATATCTACAAAATTTTATTGCTTCTTTTCTTATTATTTTGCGTCTCCGTAGAATATGGTTACATTACATTTTACGATAGATTTTCTACCGCAAGTGATGTTGATATAGCGATTAAGGCTACAGGTGAACAAAGATCTGAAATCATTTTTGGGTATCTAAATTTCTACATCCTTTTAATACTTTTAGGCTTTATAGTTGCTCAAATTTATTTATGCAAAAAGAATAATTTTTTGGGGTTAAAAAGCTTCCTCCTTTTAATATTTCTATACTTTGCTCACGCCACATTTATATACTCAGCCTATAAAGTATTTAGTCTTAAAAATCCCTCCGTAAATGCTAGAAACATCAACGAAAACTTATTTATGCCACTTCCAGTAGGCTTAAATACGGTAATCAATTCATATTTTAGTTATATTATAAGAGAAAAAACAGTAAGAATCCCGCTCGGGTATCAATCTGAATTAAAACCAAAAAATAATATTATTGTGGTTGTTGACGAGAGTTTGCGAGGCGATCATTTAAGCATAAATGGCTATAATAGACCTACAACACCTTTTTTAGAATTCCTAAAGTCGACAAATATCCTCCAAAGCTTTGGCAATTGCGCATCTGGATCTACAGCTAGTTTAGCCTCTAATAACCTTCTTATTGTCGGTGAAAATATCTCGGAAAATAGCGATATACTAAAACATTCGCTAACAAGGCCTACTTTATTTCAGTACGCAAAAGCCATGAATTATAAGACATACTTTTTTGATCCTCAAAAAGATGATGAATGGGCTGGAATAAGTGACGATATGAAGTATATTGACCATAGAGTTGCTACAAAAGGTTTAATCTTAGACTCAAATATTCCAGGTTACGATATTGATTTTAAAGTAGCAAAAGCCGTAAATAAAATTATTAATACCTCTACAGGCAACTTCATTTATATATTTAAACGAGGGTTTCATTATAATTATAAGGGTAATTACCCAGAAAATGCAGGAAAATGGAGCCCAATAATTGCAATCGACGAAAAGGATTCGAAAGATGGAAATAAATTAGTGAACACTTATGACAACTCACTACATTACAATATAGATCCGTTTTTTAAATTATTACTGGGAGACGTTAGCAAATCTTTATTAAACACAACTATTCTTTATACAGGCGACCATGGTGAGGCTTTTTTAGAAGATGGAAAAAGTGCTAAACACGGTGGAGTAAGTAAATTAGAAGCTACAGTTCCGATTATCTTAATCGGCGAAAAAATTAAAATAGATACTAACTATAAGGCCTCTCATGCTAATATTCTACCTACAGTTTTGGATATGATGAAGTACCCTGTTTCGGAAAGAAAAATAACTTACTCCATTTCGCTATTAAAAGCGACCGGAAAAGATAACTTGATTAGAAAGTACGTGCTGCCAGATTTGGATCATGTAAAAATAATAGATTTCGATAAATAGAAAGGAAATTAAACTATATTTACTGCCGTTTAACTAAATTATCGCTCATCATATATAACATGCGACAAAAGAATATATATATTTAATCGAAAATATAAAAATCTAATGCTTTTCAATTCTATCAGTTTTGCACTGTTTCTGCCAATAATTTTCCTACTATATTGGTTTGCGGCAAAAAAGAGTTTTAAACGTCAAAACATTCTACTACTAAGTGCAAGTTACTTTTTTTATGCATGTTGGGATTGGCGATTTTTGTTTTTGCTTCTATTTTCTACGCTATTAGATTATTTTACTGGTATAAAAATGTGTGAAACCGACAACCGGAAATTGAAAAAATTTTGGTTTTGGTTGAGTATATGCATTAATCTCGGTTTTTTAGGCCTTTTTAAATATTACAATTTTTTCGTTTCTTCTTTTGCTGAAATGTTATCTGGAGTAGGAATGAATGTAAATCCATGGACTTTAAAAGTAATTTTACCAGTGGGCATTTCTTTTTACACGTTTCATGGGCTATCATACGTGATTGACATATACCAAGGTAGGATAAAAGCCGAGCGTAATTTTATTGACTACTCCTTATTTGTTAGCTTTTTCCCGCTTTTGGTTGCAGGGCCAATTGAACGGGCAACCCATCTCTTACCCCAAATACAAACTCAAAGAAATTTTAGCTATAAAAATCAATAGATGGCCTCAGACAAATACTTTGGGGATTGTTTAAAAAAATCGTAATAGCAGATCAATGTGCCGAATTTGCAAATACGATATTCAACCACTCGGGAGAATATTCCGGAAGTACGTTAGTTGTGGGGGCAATATTTTTTACATTTCAAATATATGGGGATTTTTCTGGCTATTCTGACATTGCATTAGGAACAGCAAGGCTTTTTGGCATTGAGTTATTGCGGAATTTCGCATTCCCATACTTTTCAAGAGACATAGCAGAATTTTGGAGAAGATGGCACATTTCTCTTTCTACATGGTTTAGGGATTACCTATACATCCCATTAGGGGGAAGCAAAGGCGGAACTTGGATGAAAATTAGAAACACTTTTGCTATTTTTATAGTTAGTGGCTTCTGGCATGGCGCCAACTGGACATTTATAATTTGGGGACTGTTGAATGCATTATACATTATGCCCTCTGTTATATTTAAAACGAATAGAAATAATATTGAGATTGTAGCAAAGGGGAAATATCTACCTACATTTAAGGATACGCTTAATATTCTTTTAACTTTTAGTTTAACTGTTTTTGCTTGGATATTTTTTCGATCAGAAAACTTAAATTCAGCCTTCACATATATATCTAAAATTTTCACCACATCTTTATTTTCAGTTCCAGCAATAAAACCACTGCATCTTTTCGTCATATTAGTTGCATTTTTAATTATTGAATGGCTTGGAAGAGAAGAAGAATATGCATTAGCTGCTTTCGGAACAAAATGGCCTAAGACCCTTCGTATTTCATTTTATTACTTACTCATAATTTCAATATTTTGGTTTAACGGAAGTAACCAGCAGTTTATATATTTTCAATTTTAGCAATGAATACTTTTGTAAAAAAACTGACCATTTTTGTATTGCCAATATTATTTTTGGCAATATGTGGTGAGTATTTGGTTAGACGAATCCCCAACGATTATTCTCAAAAACAAACATACCTCGATAATCACGCCGACGATATTAATGTGCTCTTCCTGGGGAATTCGCATATTTACTATGGTATCAATCCTGAATATATTCGAAATAAATCATACAATGCCGCCTACATCTCGCAATCTATTGATTATGATCTCGCAATATTAGAATTGTACAAAGATCATTGGAAAGAATTAAAGTATATCATTATACCAATTGATTACTTTTCGCTTGATTCTAAATTAGGAACGAGTGTTGAGGCTTGGAGAGTAAAAAATTATACCATATATTATAATATTGACATTGACCAAAAAAGTGTTAAAAACAATTCGGAAATGTTAAGCTCAAATCTTAAAATCAATTCAGAAAAATTAAACAACTTTTATTTAAAGAAAGAATCGGCAATCACATCTAATAAGTTTGGGTGGGGAACCAGTTATAACTCTGGAAAAAATAAGGATCTAGACAGGACTGGCATGACAGCAGCGCTAAGGCATACTGTTAAGGATGATGACACCCATAAAAATAACCTCCGAATATTAAAAAACATAATCCAATTTGGAAAGCAAAGGAACATAAAAATAATTTTAATAACCTGTCCTACTTACAAAACCTATTACGATAATTTAAACCTTAACCAACTGCATAATACAATAACTGCGGTAACAGATATTGCAAAGAAAAACAATGTAGATTATTACAATTGGCTTAAAGATAAATCATTTGACAAAAGTGATTTCTATGATGCAGATCATTTAAATGAAATCGGGGCAAAAAAACTCACAATGAAAATAGACAGTTTGATTCAAAAACCACACTAAGCGCTTGTATTACGCTTTGCATTTATCCACACATACCTATTTGTTGCACATTTCGGGCACCAAAAAATACGTACAGATAAGAAACCTAAAATGTTTTTTAAAAAAAAACCTCTAGGCACTTGATAGTGAAAGTCGCAACCACACTTGCTGCATTGATAAGATTGATAGTTCATAAGTTAGATTGAGATCGCCAGGTTTGACAAAAATCACACCAAAAAAGGGTTATCACATTAAAAAGATTAGAAAATGCGATATTTATTTCATTTTCAAACAAGAGCTTTAAACTTTTGAGACCAATTCACTGTGTTTCAAATGCTTTTATTCATTTAAAGATTCACATACTAACATCATTTATTTTAGCCATTTTTATTTCGCAAATCAAATATGGTAGTTTTTAGCACAGTGCTATAAGAACTTAGACAGAAAAAAGGTAGATAACTTTATAAGGTAACTGATTGTTCAATCTCAATTCTAATTGATTTACGTTTAATACACCTATTTTAGAAACTGGAAATCAAATATTATATTTGAGAAAATTCAATTCTTTTAATTATGCTATTTTTCAATCGCGCTAAAAAATCAAAGTATAATGATTTTACCGAAATTGGTATTGACATGCACTCTCACCTAATACCCAACGTGGACGACGGAGCGCAAAATGTTGAGGACAGCATCCAGATTATTGATGGATTGAAAAATTTAGGATTTTCGCAGTTAATTACAACTCCTCATACATTACAAGATATTCATCCAAATACCAAACAAACACTAAATAAAGGTTATGAATTATTATTTGGGAAATTACCAAATGCCATACAACTGAGCCTATCATCAGAATATTATCTCGATGAGCAGTTTCGACAACAGTTAGAGGCAAATGATTTAATGCCTTTTAATGGCAATAGGTTATTGGTAGAAATGAGCCAGATTAGTAGGCCGCATAACTTAGAAGAAGTAATATTTGATTTGGCAATTAGAGGCTATCAAGTTGTATTGGCACACCCAGAAAGGTATTTATTTTTTCATAAAAATTTCGACTATTATGTTCGGTTGAAAGAAATGGGCGTAGAACTACAAGTAAATGCGCTTTCACTAACCGAACATTATGGAAAAGGAATTAAACTGATTGCCGAAAAATTAATCGAAAAAAACATGATCGATTTTATTGGTACGGATATTCACCATGTTAGACATTTAGATGGATTAGCAAAAGTACCAATGACAAAACACTTTACAACTTTGGTTGATAGTGGATTATTAAAGAATAAAGAATTATCAACTATTTGAAAATCATATCGCTATTTTTACAGAAGTGAATGATTATAAACAAACAATCAATATTTTTACTAAAAACAACATCGATTAGTGTGACGAATTCTTTCATCAAAAATTTTAAAGAGAAATTTATTTTGGTTTCTAATCGAGACAAATTATATTATGCCGAAATATTTTTTCTCGCTGCATGGATACGTTTTTGCATCTATTTTTTCCCGTTTAAATTTTACAAAAATACTTTAGGAAAGTTACAAGAAGAGGCTGTACAAGAAATTAGCACCGAAGCGATGGCTTTTGCACTTAACATTAAAAATATCGTTTTAACAGTTTGTAACCATACACCTTGGGAAAGCAAATGCTTGGTACAAGCGATTATTTGTAAAAAAATTTTAAAAAGAAGTGGTATAAAATCGACGATTTATTTAGGCGTTAAGAATGATAACAATAAGAAGTTGCTAGCCCACGCTTGGTTAAAATTCGGTGATAAAATTTTAACTGGTGGGGCTGGCCATAAGGAATTTAATGTGGTTAACTTTTATGGTTAGCGCTATACCAAAATATTTCTTTGCTCATCGATATAATTAAACTTAAGTAAAGTGTCATAATTACAGTCAATAATAGTGTTTGCCTGCTCCATGGTAATTTCATTTCGCCATCCACCAACTTTACCTGCTCTAAAGAAACGGTCTATTTTAGGTGCAGCTTTAAATTTTGTTATTTTTTCTTGATCTTGAATATTTTTAAAGGATGTTTTTAATATTGCTTCCTCAATTTCTTCTTTCGAAAAACTTAAGCCAATATAATCCAGTATTTTAGAAAACTCTACAAAGCCATTAGCTAATAATTCTTCGTATTTTACAACAAGCATATTATCGCCATGTACGCTTAACCAACTCTCTACATGGTTAGACCAAGTACCCATATATTGAGAAATTTGAATATTTAGCTTCCTTTTATTACCTGCCAAACGAGCGTTAGGGTCACAAATATCACTTACTGCTTTTTCAATCGATATAGAAGAATGATTGGCCCAAGAAGCAGCCATATCAAATGGATTTCTCATAATATAAACAACACCTCGAGTTATATGCTGCGGAAATAAAACCATGTCATCAATTTTACAAGCATCATGAACTTTAAAAAGTAAATAGTCTCTATCTGTAAATTGTTGCATCCAAGTATGGTAAAGCGCGCTTCTGTAGCTTAAGTAATCTTTCTCAGGTAATAATGAAGAATTTATTCCAAGCGTCGAATCCATAATATTACGCGCAGAAATAATATTTTCAAACCCCGAATTGTTAATGTCTAATTCTATCTGCTTGATTAATACAGAAAGAAACAAACCTACCCAAGTATTGCCAGATTTGGGGTAAGAACTTAGCCATATAGGTTTTACTTGTTTATTAAGCATTCTTAAATCCTTTTAATAAATTCTTCGACATTAAATTTCATATCAGCCGATAGATTATTATAAAATCTTTCTACCGTTACTTTTGAAGACAATACCATTATTTGCTCATTAATTGAGATGTGCTTTTTAAATGCGTTAATCATCCATGGATGAAAGATATTATTTTTTAGCAGGTTTATCTTATTAAAACCTTTAACTTCTAGCGCATCCTCAACTTTTCGATTAACAAGTACAAAAATTTTATAAATTTCAACTGGAGTCGTAAAATCGGTATCATCAATTTGTAAGAAATATTTCTCCATATCTGATCTCACTCTAACCAATGTTGTATTGTCAATTTGCATTTTAGCTAAAGTGTCTTTCCAAATCATTATCCTTGGAAAAGAGGGGTATAAGACAGGCTGACCATTTACTATTTTAATGTTACTAATATCATCAGTAATTACCTTATACCCCATTTGGTTAAGCGAGGATAATAACGTTGACTTTCCTACACCAGAGTTTCCCAAGATTAAATATGCCTTACCATCAACTAAAATAGCGCCACCATGCATTGGCAAAAAATTTCGTTGGCAACTCAAGGCGCCAAATATTGCTGTTAAGACATAGTTCTTCACATCGCCTATCAACGCGCAATCATCTGGCTGTATGGTTACTGATGTACCATTTTCTACCAAATAACGACCTATATTTGGCAACCTCAATAAATACTGAAACTCATTTGCCTCAATAAAAGGAAAACCCACATCATTGGTAGCTAAATGCTCGGATACTTTGCCTAACGAAATTGTCACGTCCGCATCATCCAAACTTTGAACTAATTCAGGAAAATGCAAATCAGAAGCGATTGTGAACCCACCCAATAGGTATTTATATTTCATGTTATTGCTATTATGGTTTTATAATGCCTAATAATTTTTCCTCTATAAAATTGATGTTTTCGTTGACACTAACACTATAACTAGGCCGTGTAAAAGAAAACATATCTACAGCCTGCGTGAGGATGCTTACCACTTCATCAAGTTTATTTTTAGTATGCAACTCTAAACTTAATTTGGCCCGATAAAAATTGTTTGATAGTTCACTTTTTTTTAAGTTATTAATCATAGGTAATATTGAGCAGTTACCATCGTCGGTAAAAGTAGGAAAAACAATACAGCCGAGCTTAAAGGTAAGTTGGTCTGGAAAATCATTTATAGGCAATGAATACTTAATTTTTGGTCCGCCAATTTCACTCAGACCATCCGTAGATTTTCGAAGTTGAGACAACGTATCAACTGAAAGTTTTATTCGAGGTAAAGAAGGAAATACGCTAATTTCACCTGCAGGTAAAATCTTAATATTGGTTACATCATCACTTAAAACCGTGTAACCCTTATTAAAAAAATGGGCGGCCAGTGTTGATTTACCCGCACCAGAATCACCACAAAACAAAACCGCTTTACCATTAATAACTACGCAAGCCGCATGAAAAGAGAAATAACCCAAACATGCCGAAGCCAGCATATAGCAAGTGCCCAAAATGTGCATTTTAATTTCTGCATCGCTTAACGAAGACAAAGGAGTAAAAACAAGTTTTTTCTTTTCACAAACTTCAATATAACCCATCTTTGCCCTCTTAATGTAAATTAAAGTTGAATCATTTTTTTTAAAAAAAAAATTGCGAAGAGAAGTTATTGGAAAAGCTGCAGAGATTTGATCATTAACTATTATCTCGAAATTCGACGGCCCGTGTACAACTGTTAATTCTGGTAAATGAAAATTAGTTTTTAAAACAAAACCAGATAGTGCGTACGTGTAATTAATCATGATGTGCCTGCAAAATAAGAAATAAAATTATTTAATAAACTACTCAGGTATCAAATTCTTAAGTAGGATTTAAATTCTGTCACAAAAAATTAAATAGGAATTGAAATTGTATTTAGACAAAAATTTATTGAATTCTTAACAAATCATATTCCTTTGAAAAAACTTGGTTCTTAAAAGAGATATTTAAGCGCTCAATTAGCATATAAAATCTATTTTGTCGAAATTTCGATTATCTTTTCATCTAACATTTTTTCTAAAAACGGCACTAAATCAGTGGTAAATTGTTCTTTAGTCACATTATAAGTATTAAAAAGACAATCCATAATTTCCTGATAAGTTTTTGGCGACTCCAAGAAATGCCAAATAAATTTCCCAGTATCATTGAGTGATACGTAACCTCCTGTATTTACGTTCATCATAACCAATTCATTATCCACTTCATTATGTAGATAATTTTCACCTCTTTTTATGGTTGTATTTAAATTCATTTTTTATTTATTTTTGAAGGAGCAAACTTAATTTTAATAATTTAAAATAAGACTGATCTGGTATATTATTTATTTTTTCGGGATCAATTAAAGAAGAAAATTCCTTGTTATCTAGCGTTTTATCAACTTCAGTTTTGACATTATTTAAATTCATTTTCATAAATGAACCAAAGAATGGAACACTGCCTATTTTAGATTTTAAAATTGGTATCCCTTCGGGAATATAATTGCGTACAACTTTATAAAAAAGGTATCTTGGTTTTGCTTTAGGTGCAATGGTATCTGCGGGCAGGCTAATCATATATTCCAATAACCGCACATCAAGTAAGGGAAATCGATATTCGGCATTGAAATGTTTGCCTGTTAAATCGTGGTGGTAGGCTCGAGTTTGCGTAGGCGGATAACCTATGGTTTGCTTAAATCGGTCTAACCTATTGGTTTGATGATGCAAAAAATACCGGTCACTAGGGATATTTTTTAGTTTATATTTTTCTATAAGTTTAGGATTTAGGCTGCTTTTAGCCATAATTTCCCTGTTGAAAATTATATTTTGTCTTTTAAAATGGTTTGGATTTAGCCCCTTGATGGAATAGTAAATAAACCTCAAAAATGCAGGGCCAAAACTATATTCTTGTCTCAATTCTTTCCACAAACCTTTATACATTTTCTTGCATGCCTTTGGATTGTAATAAGCAGTACTAATACTCGTAACCAAATGATCGCCACCATGACCAGAAAGAATTACGCTTACATTTTTGCTTTTTGCATCTGGCAAAAATGAGCCTGCAGCGAGTGGTACTCCATTTGCTTCACAATCGTCATAAACGTCTTTAAAAAGCTCCAACACTAAATCAAAATTATAATGATCTTCATTAACCACGGTTAAATAATCTGTAATTTCATAGCGATTACAAAACTCTTCTACAAAGTGCCGATCATCTATATTTTGTTTATCTTCAGCTAAAGGATTTAATGCTTTACCATAGAAATAAGAATAAAATTCTGAACCTTTACCTAAAATTTCCATGGCAATGGCTACAATTCCAGTCGAATCCAATCCACCACTTAGTTCGGCACCAATTTTATTTGCGGTTCTTAACCTGCAATTTACCGATTCGAATAAGCGAGTTCGAAATTCGTTTTCTTGCGCTGCTCTTGTTTCTGGTATTTTCGCGAAACGACTACCCAATTCCCAATATTTAGTAATTTTTAAATCCTTATTTTGCCATTCGAAATAACTTCCAGCAGGAAACTGATGGATATTTGCAAATGGTGTTTCGGTAGCAGGTAAACTTACTGCACTCAAAGCGTGCACATAATATGCTTCATTATATGCTGGTTTTAAGTCTTTATAACCTAAAATGCCTTTTATTTCACTAGCAAAAATTAAAACAGTTGCATTAATGCTGTAATAAAGGGTTTTTATCCCAATGTGATCTCTTGCACCAAATATTTTATCTTTTTTGTGATCATAAATTACAAATGCAAAATCGCCGTATAAATGATCCACACATTCATTCCCCCACTTTTCGTAAGCTAAAGCAATGTACTTAATATCTGCTATGGCATTTTTATTTGGCAAATTAAATTCAAGCGCAAGCTCATCTCGGTTATCAATTCTACAATTGGCAACGAGTACAAAATCTTTGTAAACAAAAGGTTGTGGTTGTAAGTGAGCCTCGGGTGTATTAAAAAGCTCGAGGCTACCCAAGGTAATATATTGACTTTGATAAATATCCGATCTATGCGGCGCCCAATGCTTAAGATGATTAAGCATGCTTTGAATGGCAGAAGAATTTTGGGCAGAAAAGCCAGCTATTGCACTCAATGTTTAAAATTGGTAAAAAAAATTTAACTGAAGTGATCAGTTAAATAAGTGAAAAATTAATCTTAGCCTAAATATAAACTATAGCACTATACGCTACCTAAATTAACCATATATTGCAACTACCAACTTATACAACAAGGATAGATTATGGTTAAGAGTGAAAATAAAAACTTTCCGTTGGATTAGGGCTTGCACCGCTTAGCGTACGCTCAACCTCTTCAGTTAACAATTCTGGCTTAATCCACTCTTTTTTTGTTTGAATCGGGTTTACTGTGATTTCTTGATTTTTCATGTTTTGTAAAGGAAATAAACTAATAACATTCTATATTTAATTACGCCCACTTTTTTAATATTGCTTAACTTATTCTTAAGAATAAAATTAAGAAGCTGAACTAATTGTACCCAATGGACTCAATGTAATATCAATTTCTTCAGTTAACAATTCTGGCTTAACCCAATCTTTTTTTGTTTGAATTGGGTTATCAATAATTTCTTGATTTTTCATGTTTTTACTTTGTTTAATTTTAAATTGGACAATAATTTAAACCAAATGCACTCTTAATTTGACGTACCTACTTATCTAATATTACTTAACCTTATTCTTAAGAGTGAAAATATACATCTTCGAATGTATTAAAGTATTGCCCACCTATAGTATTGTCCACTTCCTCCGTTAACAATTCTGGCTTAACCCAATTTTTTTTGTTTGAACAGGATTTGCAATAATTTGTTGATTCTTCAACGTTTTTATTTTTATTTAATCACATAATAAATCAAGCCCAACTGACACTTTTTAGATTTACTATTTCCTAGTTTGCTTCTTAAGAGTGATAACTCCCTATTGGAGCCGGGACACCTTCGGCTCCACCGGAAATACTACCGCTTAATGTGCGCGCAATATCTTCGCTTAAAATTTCTGGCTTAACCCATTCTTTTTTTGATTGTAATGCAACTGAATTTGATTTAATTTCTTGATTTTTCATGGTTTTAATCCTTATATATTTTTAATTTATAACGAAATACTAATGTGATTTTTACTTGATTGAACCCGCTTAGTGGGTGTTGCTCAACTTTATGCTAAGACGAATAAAACCCCCCTGTAAGCGTCATCGCACCTTCAGCTCCGCCAATAATACTACCACTTAATGTACGCTCAACCTCTTCTGTTAACAATTCAGGCTTAACCCATTCTTTTTTTGCTTGTAATTTAACTGAATTTGATTTAATTTCTTGATTTTTCACGTTTATGGTATTTAATGATTTAATTTTTATTGATTAGCGATATATAGCTATTTGATCTAGAAGAAGTTAATTCTAAAATATGCTGTTTAAATAAAACTTAATACTTTTTGAATTAAAATTGTTTACCAAAAAGTGTGATTATTCGCCACTATTAATTCAAATTTTTAAAAATTACGAGTGTTGGTACATACCTTCTAATGCAGTAGGACCAAGTCCACTTAATGTACGCTCAACCTCTTCTGTTAACAATTCTGGCTTAACCCATTCTTTTTTTGATTGTAATTCAACTGAATTTGATTTAATTTCTTGATTTTTCATGTTTTATTAATTTTTTAAGAATGGTAAGATGCGCTAGCCCCACTTGCTTGCTCAAAAGAATTTGCATTTATTCCGCCTAAGGTATTTACCGCTTTGTCGCTTAAGATTTCTGGTTTAACCCACTCTTTTTTTGATTGTAATTCAACTGAATTTGTTTTAATTTCTTGATTTTTCATGGTTTATATTTTTTTAAATTGTTGATAATATAAAGATTTTTACAATAATTTTTACAACAATCTTGCATTTATTGGTTTCATTTTTATTATGATTTTGCTAAATTACATCTTTTTTTTATGATACAAAAAAAATTAATAGCAATAAAATGACAGATAAGTACGATTTTTTTAATGATGCTGCTGCCAAACGAATCATTGGCCTTGCAAATTCGCTCGGGATTTTAATTAAATTAAAATTCTCAGCGTTTAAGATAAGAAACACTTTGTAAGAACAAGTGGCATCAGCCATCCTGTAAAACAATGCTTAATGCATATTAGTGGCATTAGGCGTAATAGGCAAATAGATTCTACCCTCCCAGCTACCAAAACACAAAACTGTGGAGTTTTAGATCGAAAAAATCCAACAATAAGCTGTATGCAACTTGCGAAACACTTTCTTATGATATTTAACTGATTTGTAGTTTCACAGAAAAAATATCATTTTACCATGAATTGAATTAACGGCGTGAAGAAAAAAGCTATAAATTTTTAAAAAATATAACATTTCTTAATTATACTTTTTAACTTCCCAAAAAACCAAACAGAGTGACCTTAAAAAAGCAATTACATCTATTCAAAGAAGACTTTTCGTCAATACTACAGTTATTGTGGTTATCTGGAAAGAAAACAGCCATCATAAATATTACCATTCAGTTTCTATTATCGCTTTTACCAATTGCAACATTATATTGCATTAAATTATTGATAGAGTATTTAGTAAAACCAGAAATAGCATTTGATAAAATTGCTGAAATCATTATTCTGTTTGGTATTTCACAGCTATTATTTTCAATTGTGAATCAGTACAACACGTACATCACTGGTTTATACCAGCAAAAATTAACCGATCACCTTTCATTACAGGTATTAGATAAGGCTATAGCGGTGGATTATGAATATTATGAGAATCCAGATTACCATGATAATTTGCATCTGGCTCAACAGCAATCTGTTTATAAAGCGTCTCAGTTATTGTCAAATTTCAATGCGCTGCTGCTAAACTCATTATCATTACTTTTTTTACTATCTTTTTTTATAAGCCTAAATAGTCTTTTCGGCTTGCTATTTCTTTTACTTTCTGTGCCTTTGGCTTGTATAAAGTGGTATTCGGGTTATGCAACGCTTAGAATGGAGCAGAAATTTGCACCTTTAGAGAGAGAGGCGAATTACTTACATCAGGTGGTTACCGGATTAAATTTTGCTAAAGAAGTACGGCTCTTTGATTTTGGAACATCGTTTATCAAGAAATTTAGGGCGATCAGAAGTCATATTTACAATAGTAAGAAAGGATTACAATCGAAATTGATGATTTATAGCCTATTTGCTGAAGCTGCGGAGATTATTGTGATGGCGCTAATATTTGGCTTCCTTGCCAAAAGCGTATGGGAAAAGACGATAACTTTGAGTGTTTTTGTAATTTATCTTCAAGGTTTTCAACGTCTTCAAACCACATCTAGAGGTTTTTTACAGGCAATTGTTCAGGTATTTCAACAAAGACTTTTTCTAAAAGATCTATTTTCATTTTTAAACCTACCCGCTAAAAATTTAAGTGGTTCGTCATCTTTCCCAATGGTAGAAGTTGGTTTAAGTATCAAAAATTTGTCTTTCAAATATCCACAAACAGAGAAGCTGGTACTGAAAGATGTTTCTATAAATTGTAAACCAGGCCAAATTATTGCCATTGTAGGCGAAAATGGTTCGGGTAAAACAACTTTAGTAAAATTATTGGCAAAACTGTACACCTTACAAACAGGCGCCATTTTTATTGATGAAGTTTCTGTTAATGAAATTGAAGAAAAGGAATATCGTTTAAAAACAGCCTTTTTATTTCAAGATTTTGAACGGTATTTTTTTAGTGTGCAAGACAATATTACTTTTGATAAGAACGGAGGTGACGAAGACACCAATGCACGTGTAAAAAAGGCGGCAATATCATCTGGAGCTGACACGTTTATTCAGCACCTAACGAATGGATACGATACAAGGCTGGGGCGCACCTTCCAAAATAGCGAACAATTAAGTGGCGGGCAGTGGCAAAAATTGGCATTAGCTAGGGTTTTTTATAAAGATGCAGAATTAGTTGTTTTAGATGAACCAACAAGTGCCATAGATCCTGAAGCAGAATTTGAACTATTTAAGCACATTAAAGAAATTGCATTGAATAAGATGGTCATTTTAGTATCTCACCGTTTGTACAATTTGAAAATGGCATCACACATTTATGTAATGCACGAAGGAAATGTGGCAGAGGAAGGTAGCTTTGATCAGCTTATTGAAAATGATGGATTGTTTAAGAAACTGTATGACCTGCAAAAACTTTAACGTTATGGGTTTATCCAAATAACGCTTTTTTTAGAAGTCTGAAAGGTCTAATTACATATAAAAATAGAAGTGAAAACGGACTAGGCTTGAGAAGATCAAAATCTAACATACTTGGAATAAAGTAGTAGTATAACACAACGAATTTACGCTTCATTCGCCTCCATTTATTACTGTCGAACCTATTTATCGTTTCTAATATTTGTAAACTTAACTTCTCGGCACCCCGTAACCTCGGGTAAGCTAGCGGCCTGTTAAAAAGAATTTCATCCTGAATACTTTTTTCGCGCCATTGAGGCAAGTTAATGCCCAATAAATCGTCACAGACGGTCATTCCTGCTAAAAATAGCTGTTGATATCCATGTTTATCCATCGTTTTAAGCACAAGATCTGCATCAACATCATTAGGGCATTTATGCAAAATTGCCCCCAAATCGATAACATATTTAAATGCATGCAGAGGCTCTTTAATTAAGTGGTTAGAGGCAACTGCCATGAAATCATAAGTGGGGCTCAATTTCTTAAATTCCAATTCACCAACTTTAAAAGGAATCAAATGATCCTTAAAAAAATCGAAATTTTCATAGGTACCTAAAAATTTTCCAAGCAATAACCATTTAATCTCGACAGTACAATTAACATTAAGTCTATCTACAGGTGATTTAAAAGTAATCTCTTTAAAATATTTTATAAAATGATTTAGATATCGATCATCCACATCGGTATATGAGGTAAATCCATGATTAAGCAAAAATTTCCTAACGCGGATCACATCTTTCTCGGCAACAATCAAATCTATGTCGGTGCTTTCTCTCCATAAAAATGAGTCAAAATAAGCGGCAGAAAAAACGACGCCTTTATATGGTAATACCTTGATATTTTCTGCATCTAAGTCTTTTATTAGTTGCTTCAAAACCATAGTTTGGTGCATCGCTTTTAAACCGAACTGAGATTTCCGCTTTTGAAGTTGAGAGAGGTAAATGCTTGGAATAGGCACATCTTCTTTAAGGATGACGTGGGTTAGAAATGTTGATACACCATGCAAAACGGCCATTTTCACCCACAGGGCCCAATTTACTTCATGTTGGTTGAGGAAAACAATAACTTCCTCACGAGGTGTTTTTTTGAAATATAAACGCGCTATTAATACAATTAAGATTTGTTCTGCACTGTATTTGCTTTTTAGCGCTAATGTAGTTAACATATGTGAAAGCTTAGTTTAGCTTAAATTTAATGGCTAAAAAGTCTAAAATTTTCACAACGGAATCATGGATAGACAATAAATTCGTATCTAATTGCAAATCAGGGTTTTCTGGTGATTCGTAAGGACTAGAAATGCCTGTAAAATGTTCTATTTTGCCTGCTTTTGCAAGCGCGTATAAACCTTTTGGGTCTCTATCGATACAAGTTTGAATATTTGCATCAATAAATACTTCGATAAATGAATTTTGACCTATTATGCTTTTTGCCAATAATCTGTCTGATTGAAATGGAGAAATAAAACTAGAGATGACCACCACACCTGCGTCATTCATTAATTTTGAAATTTCAGCAACTCTCCTTATATTTTCTTTTCTCCCTTCATCTGAGAAATCAAGATCTTTGTTTATACCTATTCTCGTGTTATCACCATCAAGAACGACCGTTCGGATTTTTCTATCAAATAATTCTTTTTCTAACTTTCTTGCGATAGTAGATTTTCCTGATGCAGAAAGTCCGGTAAGCCAAATCACAAAAGAAGGGTGCCCATTTACGGCTTCCTTTTGTGCTCTACTAACGGAAAAAAACTCTTCGGTTAACTGAAGATCTTGCATTACAGTTTAAATTAATTAAGTTAAATGTAGTAATATCTCGAATTAAAAAAATATCGGTCAATCAGAAATTTTGTTTAGATATTATTAATTCTCACAGTTTTACTCAAAATAATTCAAGGTAGTAAACCCACCCTTTTTTAAATATTCATCTTTTTTCATCAATTGAAGATCAGAAATAACCATTTCTTTAACCAACGCTGGCAAATCGTACTTTGGTTCCCAGCCTAATTGTGTTTTCGATTTTGTTGGGTCGCCTAATAAAAGATCTACTTCTGTTGGCCTAAAATACTTAGGATCAACCTTGACCACTGTTGTGCCTAAAAATAATTTCTCAGTACTTAGCCCTAAACTGGTTAGCAATTCTTCATCTAAACCGATAATAACACCTTTTTCATTTTCATCTCTACCAGAGAATTCAATTTCGATTCCCAATTCTGCGAAACTCATGCGCACAAAATCCCTAACCGTGGTGGTAACACCGGTAGCAATCACATAATCTTCGGCTTTGTCTTGTTGAAGAATTAACCACATGGCTTCAATGTAATCTTTAGCATGTCCCCAATCTCGCTGTGCTGAAAGGTTACCCAAATACAAGCAGTTTTGTAAACCTAAAGCAATTTTGGCACTGGCTCTGGTAATTTTGCGTGTCACAAAAGTTTCTCCCCTAAGCGGGCTTTCGTGGTTAAACAATATCCCATTACATGCAAACATTCCGTACGCTTCACGATAGTTTACGGTAATCCAATAGCCGTAAATTTTTGCTACGGCATAAGGCGAACGCGGGTAAAAAGGTGTAGCTTCACTTTGTGGTACTGCTTGCACTAAGCCATATAATTCTGACGTTGATGCTTGGTAAACTTTAGTTTTTTTGGTTAAACCTAAAATCCTCACAGCTTCCAAAAGACGTAGCGTTCCAATTCCATCGGCATTAGCTGTATATTCTGGCATTTCGAAACTTACATGCACATGGCTCATCGCAGCCAAGTTATAAATTTCGTCAGGTTGCGTTTCCTGAATAATTCTGATCAAATTCGTAGAATCTGTTAAATCGCCGTAATGCAGTTTAAAACGTACATTATTTTCATGCTGATCTTGATAAAGGTGATCAATCCGATCGGTATTGAACGAAGAAGCCCTTCTTTTTAAACCATGAACGAAATAACCTTTTTTCAATAAGAACTCGGCTAAATAAGCACCATCTTGTCCTGTAACACCAGTAATAAGCGCAACCTTCATAATTTAACAGCTTTTGTTTAAAATGCAAATATAGAAATAATTCTATGTTGTGAGAACGAAACATTGCGCATTAAATGACAAGCTATAAATATCGCAAAAAGCGTTGAAATAGGCTAAATGCAAATTTTACAAGTAATAATTTCGCAATCTTAATTAAATGCATCATCTTTAATTAATCATTTAACGGGTAAATATGAACGATTACACCTGTAAAAACAAATAGCATATACTTAACATTGAGTATTGATTATTAGCGGTTTACCTGACAGCAATTATTTTCACTGCAAGTAGCTTAATTAAACTAATTTAATATCAGTAATCCATTTTCTAACCAAATAAAACTTACCACTTATGATTAAAAATGTACTCCCCTCTTATCAACTTATTGTTATGATTAATGCTCGCTAAATCATATTAATTATAAGTTTAATTCGGTTTTTCTTCCTCAAAACGATTAAGATTTAACCATGTCAATGTTATAATTTATCAAAAAATTTATGTGTAATTACTACTTAAATAGAAAAATAGTGCAATCGTTTTTCGCAATGGGTTTAGTTTTGGGGTGTAGCACGGCTTTTGCACAAACCAAAAACGTTAACACCATCGATACAGCAAAAACGGCTGATACAACTTCTAAAATTTATTTGCTCAATAAAACCCAAAAGAAGAGCAATTTATTACAAGCCACATCAACTGTTTATACCAACCAGTTAATAACAACACCGGCGCCATCATTTTTGCAAGCTTTGCCTGGTAAATTATCAGGTTTATATACTCGGCAACGCAGCGGCATTCAAGATAATGATAGTCCAACTGGAGTTATAGATTTTAAAATTCGTGGCCAGGCGCCCTTAATTTTAATTGATGGTGTACCGAGAGATTTTACTTCGATAGAACCAGAATCCATCCAATCTATCACCATACTTAAGGATGCTCTATCTACGGTAATGTTTGGTCAAAATTCATCAGGAAATATTATTCAGGTAATTACCCAACGGCCAAAAGTTACGCCATTTACATTATCATTTACCGCGCAACATGGCGTGCAAAGTCAACTCGATAAATCTAAAACAGTTTCGGCTGCAGATTATGCGATTTTATACAATGAAGCGCTTAATAATGATAATTTACCTCCTGTTTATACCGCAGCAGATATAATGGCTTATAAAACAGGTGCTGATCCTATTGGCCATCCTGATACAGATTTTAAAAGTTTGTTTTTCAAAAAAAATGCTTCTTTAGATCGTTACAACATCAATATTAACAGCGGTAATGAAACCGCCAGATTTTATGTAGCGCTAGATTACCAAAACGAAGGTGGCTTTTTAAATACGGCTAACTTAAATACGTACAGCACAAATGCTGGGGTAGAACGTTATATTGTTAGATCGAACGTAAATATAGATTTAAGCAAAAACCTAAATGTTGGTCTAAATATTTTCGGGCGCATACAAAATGCCAACGGACCGGGGGCTTCGAACAATACAGCATATCAATCTATTTACAATACGCCAAATAATGCTTATAATGTTTTTAATGCAGATGGTTCTTTAAGTGGCAGTACTACGTATAATAATAACATTTACGGGTATCTTAACAATTCTGGCTACACAAAATCTACCGATCGGGATTTGGCAATTGATATCGAATTAACTCA
Organism: Pedobacter changchengzhani; assembly: GCF_004354365.1. Lineage (GTDB taxonomy): Bacteria > Bacteroidota > Bacteroidia > Sphingobacteriales > Sphingobacteriaceae > Pedobacter > Pedobacter changchengzhani. The sequence continues at coordinate 205,401 of NZ_SJCY01000001.1, read as the reverse complement.
AAAGTTAAATTTTGTTATTCCTGGTTTATGGGCTAAAGCAAATATATCTTACAACAATACGGTTGCGCAAACGGTAAACAGAACTAAAAGCTTTGCGGTATTTAGTCTAAATCCGGGTGGCACTACTGCAAGTTATAATCAAATTGGCACAAACGGAAGTCAAAGCAATTCAATTGGTTTTGATGCACGCAGAACTTATACTTATGGCAAATTTAGTCTTGGTTATGATAAATCTTTTGGAGACCACAATTTAAGTTTATTGGTGCTCGGAGATAATCAATCTACAACAGTTGATTTACTTTTGCCTGCTAAGTACACAAACCTTGCGGGTAATGCAACCTACAATTTTAAAGAAAAATACTTTGCAGAAGCAGCGTTAAGTTATGGGGGTTTTAATCGCTTTTCACCAGGCAACAGGTTTGGTTTATTTTATGCCGCAGGCCTTGGTTGGAACTTAGCAAAAGAAGATTTTTTAAAAGATGTTAGCTGGATAAACACAATTAAACCACGTATAAATTATGGCAGAACGGGTAATGCAAATGTAGGCTACTATGTTTACGACCAATATTATGCCAGCGGAGGTACAAGCTCTGTTTATTATTTTGGCCAATCGCCAACTGGTGCAAGAGGTTATTCAGAACAATCTTTAGCTAATCCAAATGCAACTTGGGAGAAGGCAAATAAATTAAACGTTGGCTTGGATTTAGCAATGTTTGCAAACCGCTTAAGCATTACATCAGAATATTTTAACGATTTTTACTTTGATTTAATGCAAACCAGAGGAAACTCAACATCGTTAATCGGCCAAAATTATCCGACAGAAAATGTTGGAAAAAACAGATTTACCGGTTTTGAGAACAGTGTTTCATGGAATGGAAAAATTAAATCAGTTGGTTATTTTATTACTGCAAATGCCACACTCTTACAATCAAAAGTAATTTATCAAGATGAGATTTTTCGCCCGTTAGATTATCAAAAAAGAACAGGATTGCCAGTCGGACAGATTTTTGGCTATCAAGCAATCGGTTTTTTCCAATCGCAAGCCGATATAAATGCGAGTCCTGTGGTTGATGGATATACGCCTGTACCAGGAGATATTAAATATAAAGACTTGAACGGTGATGGTATTATTGATCAATTTGATGCAACTGCATTAGGCACACAAAAACCGCTTATTTATTACGGCTTAACTGCTGGCTTTAATGTTAAGGGTTTTGATATGAGCTTTACCTTTCAAGGTGTTGCCAACAGAAACATTGCTGATGGCTTGTATTATGAATTCCAAAATGGAGGTCAAGCGTACGAAGCAAACCTAAACCGATGGACACCATCAAACGCTAACAACGCAAATTACCCTAGGCTTTCGGTAGGCAGCAATAGCAACAATCAAAGAACGTCGTCATTTTGGTTACAATCGGTTGATTATCTGCGTTTGCAGAATGTTGATTTAGGTTACACACTGCCTAATCAATGGGTAAGTAAACTTAAACTAAGAAATATACGTGTATTTGCAAATGGATTTAACTTATACTCTTTTGATAAATTAAATTATAGCGATCCGGAAGCTTTCAACTCTGTTTTTCCAATTCGCAGGACATTCAACTTTGGTGTAAATATTAAATTATAAAGCTAAGAAAATGAGAAACTACAAATATATATTATTCATTCTTTTATCTGCATCGCTACTTATTTCGGCTTGCCAGAAAGTAGAAGATAGGCCTTTCGAGAAAATTACGGAAGATTACGTATGGGATTCTAAAGATTCGCTGGGTATAAATGCCAGCTATTTCTTAAATGATATTTATGCTGATATTCCAACCGGATATAACAGAATTGATGGAAATGTTTTAGCCACAGCGACAGATGATGCAGTGCCCTCGGCAGATAATACTTCAATTTCTAAGTTTACAAATGGAGGTTATACAGCTACAGTAAATGCAGACAATGCTTGGCAATCTAATTATGCGAGCATTAGAAAATGTAACCTTTTTGTGCAAAATTTCCCTAAAGTTAACCTTAGAACACCCTTGTTGCCACAAGGTGTTTATTGGAAAGCAGAAAATCGCTTTTTACGCGCTTTATTTTATTTCGAATTAATTAAACGTTATGGTGGTGTGCCTTTATTGGGCGATCGTGTTTTAACTATTAATGATGATTTAAAACTTCCCCGCAACAGCTATGAAGATTGCGTGAATTATATCGTAAGCGAATGTGATGCCATTAAAGATTTAGTAAGAACAGACCCCATTGCCACTGGAGATTATGGAAGGGTTACTAAAATGGTTGTTTTAACGCTAAAAGCGAAGACTTTACTATATGCAGCGAGCGCATTAAATAACCCAACAGGCGATTTAGGAAAATGGAGATTGGCTAAAAATGCTTTGGCAGATGTGATTAGACAAGCACCATTGGGTAATTTTGCTTTAGAGGCATCATTTGGCAATGTATTTTCATCACGTAAAAATAATGAAGTAATTTTTGCTTATCAGCGAAATGTAACTACAGATGTAGAATTAAATAACGCACCGATAGGCTATTTAAGTGGAAGTACTGCTAGTCGAGGCAGAACTAGCCCTACGCAAGAATTGGTTGACGCCTTTACAACAATTAATGGCTTGCCAATTACCACCGATCTTAAAACTTCGTCGAACCCTAAAGGTTTTGATGCTAAAGATCCATACGCAAACAGAGACCCACGTTTAGACAATACCGTTTTTTATAACGGAATGACATGGTTAAGCAGGCCTGTAGAAACTTTTAATGGTGGAAAAGACAGACCCGGCGGTAGCGTTACGCAAACTAAAACAGGCTATTACATGCGAAAATTTATGGGCGATTTTACAGTGGGAAGTGCCTACGCTAATCAAACGCATAACTTTCCTATTTATAGATATGCTGATGTTTTGTTGATGTTTGCAGAAGCAAAAAATGCAGTTGATGGACCTGGCGCAAATACAGATTCTGTTTACAACTATGTTAGATTGATAAGGGCAAGAGCAGGAATAACGCAAGGTGTAGGTGTAAACACTTATGGCGTTTCGAGTACTTTAACTGCGTTACAGATGCAAGATTTAATCCGTAACGAGCGCAGAGTAGAAATGGCTTTTGAAGAGCAACGTTTTTGGGATTTGAGAAGATGGAAAATTGCAGAAAATGTTTACAATAAACCACTGCATGGTATTCGAATTATTAAAACTGGTGCGCTAACAAATTATCAGGTTGAAGAATTGGGCACACCTTTCCAATTTATAGCACCAAAAATGTATCGGTACGCTATTCCATTTTCGGAGATTTCTAAAAATACAAACTTAACCCAAAATGAAGGATACTAGTAGTAACAATCAATCAGTTATTACAATCAAAATCATACAGATATGAAGAAATTAATATACATCATTTTACTTACAGGCTTTCTATTGCCAAGCATTGGGTTTGCGCAAACAGTTATCCGTGGTACGGTAAAAGATAACACAGGCGCTGTGCCGGGTGTTAGTGTTCAAGAAAAAGGAAGTAAGGGAAACGGAACAACTACCAACGAAAAGGGCGAGTTTCAGTTAACTTTAAGAGGAACAAGCAAAATTATTCAGGTTACTGCAATCGGCTATCTTACACAAGAAGTAAATGTAGCGGGCAAAACTAGCGTTGCCGTTAACATTAAAGAAGATGCCAAAGGATTAGAAGAAGTATTGGTTGTGGGTTTTGGAACGACTAAAAAAATCACCAACACTGGCGCAATTAGTACAGTTTCTGGTGCAGATATTAGATCGATTCCAACGCCAAACGTTCAAAATACCTTAGCAGGAAGAGCCCCAGGATTTTTCTCGCAGCAGCGTTCTGGTCAGCCAGGCAAAACCGGATCTGATTTTTATATTCGTGGCGTAAATTCATTAGCATCCGAATCTCAAAAGCCATTGGTAATTGTTGATGATGTGGAATATACTTACGATCAGTTATCGCAAATTGATGCAAATGAAATTGAATCTTTTACCATTTTAAAAGATGCATCAACTACCGCAGTTTATGGTATTAAGGGTGCAAATGGGGTAGTTGTGGTAACTACAAGACGCGGTAAATTGGGTAAACCTCAAGTTAGTTTCAATACAGAATCTGGCTTACAATCTGCAGTGCGGATTCCCAATTTTTTAAATGCCTTTCAGGTAGCCACTTTAAGAAACGAGGCCATTGCAAATGACAATGACGGTACACCACCAGAATTTTCGCCAGAAGATTTAGAGCACTGGCGCACAGGCGATGATCCTTATGGCCACCCTGATGTAGATTGGTACAATGCTTTATTTAAAAAATATGCTTACCAAACCAGAAACAATTTTGATATACAAGGTGGTAGCGAAAAGGTTAAATACTTTGTTTCTGTAGGCCAATTCTTTCAGGATGGCGCCGTTAGAGATTTTAGTAAAGGCACTTACGAAGCACCAAACAATAATTTTGCATACGAACGCTACACTTTCCGTTCAAATTTGGATATGCAGGCCACAAAAAATTTAAAATTGCGATTGGACGTTACCGGTAGAATTGGCAACACCACCGAACCGAAACTTAATGGTTCGCCATCAAATGTGAGCGCATTGAGTACAGTATATAGTTATGATCGTTTACCTCCATTTGCAGAGCCACTTTTAAATCCAGATGGAAGTTATCCTTGGGCGAAAAGATCGAGATATTTTGAAACCAGTATTTTGGGCAGGCTTGCGCTACAAGGGTACGAGAAAACTTACAGAAACGAATTTAACATTCTATTTGGTGCCGATCACAGATTGGATTTCTTAACGCAAGGCCTTTCAATTTCTGGTCGGGTGGCTTATGCTGGCGATGTTAGTTATGGTAGAGGCTTAAACCGTACTGCAATTCCTGCCTTTTATTACGATCCGGTTGCAAATACCTACACACCACATAGTAACGGTTTATATAGGTTAGATCCTTTATCATTATCAGGTGGTGCCGCTACAAATATTTCAAATAAAACAATTAACAGTTTAGCTAAAATAGATTATAACAATACGTTTGGTAGCCACCATGTTTACGGGTTTGTGTTGTATAATCTAAATCAGGTAATTAACGCAAATTCAAATTCAGGTTTTCAAGAATATGCACCGGTTTCATCTCAGGGCTATACTTTTAAAGCGGGTTATGATTATAAACAACGTTATTTAATTGATTTTAGCGGCGCATACAATGGCACGAGCCAGTTTGTGGGCAAAAAAACAAAAGGTTTTTTCCCAGCAGTTTCGGCAGGATGGAATATTGCAGAAGAACCATATATCAAAAACAACTTTAAGTTTTTAGATTTATTAAAACTAAGAGGTTCTTGGGGTATGACAGGATCTGACGTTACCGCAGGAAATAGATATAAAACAGACCAAGTTTATAACAGCGGCCCAGGTTATAGTTTTGGCGAAACCAATAACTCATTCTCAAGTATTGAAGAAGGCCCTTTAGGAAACTCAAATATTACCTGGGAAAAATCTCGTAAAACTGATATTGGTATAGATGCACAATTTTTTGGAAATAAATTTAGCTTTACGGTAGATTATTTCTACGATTATCGTTACGATCAATTGTATGTTAAACAAGATGTTTTAGGTATTTTAGGGATCGGCTTACCTTATACCAACTCGGCAATTACTCAAAACAAAGGTTTCGATGGTATAGTATCTTACCGAAATAACATCGGTAGTTTTAATTATAATGTTGGTTTTACCTTCTCAACAGCTAAAAACAAAATTATTTATCAAGGAGAAGCTACACCAAGATATCCTTATTTAGCAAGAACAGGATTACCAATTGGACAAACGTTTGGCTATAACGCATTAGGTTTTTTCCAAACAACTGATGAAATTGACGGTTATCCTCATTTAGCAAATGTTAAACCGGGCGATTTAAAATATGAAGATGTTAACGGCGACGGCTCAATTGATGGACAAGATTTTAGAGCAATTGGTAAGCCAAATTTACCGCAAACCGTTTTAGGAAGTACTTTCGGTGCAGAATTTAAGGGCTTTAGTTTAAATGTGCTATTTCAAGGTAGTTTTGATTACAGTTATCAAATTGGAACACAAGCAAGTATCCCTTTCCAAGCAAACCTGCAACAATCTGCTTTAGGTAGATGGACGCCAGAGAATAACATTAATGCAACTTTTCCACGTTTGAGTAAAAATGTAGCAGGCCCAAGTAGTCCGGCTAATAACTCTACCTTTTGGCAAATTAATGCTAAATATATACGGTTGAAATCGGTAGATGTAGGTTATAGAATTTCAAAAAAATGGGCTAGTGCTTTACATATTGCAAGTGCTAGAATTTACTTAAGTGGTTATGATTTATATACTTGGAGTAACTTTAGCTTGTACTCGCAAGATCCAGAAGTGGCAAATGGAGCGAGTGGAGGTACATACCCAGTTCAAAAGGTGTATAATTTAGGTTTTCAGGTAGGATTTTAATAACGATAATGATGAAGAAGAAATTATTTTTAGCCTCAATTGTTGCTATTGCGATGATGATTGGCTGTAAAAAAGGAAGCGTGCTGGATCAAGTGAAAACGAACGATCAAAATGAATCAACCACTTTTGCAGATAGCGCTAGAACAATGCAGTTTTTAACTAGAATATATACTGATATAGGTTTTAGTGCCGATCCAAGAAGATTTGGCGCAAGTGTTGGTATTTACAGTATTGGCGATGAAACAGAATCTAACTTAACCGCAGGAACAGCTTTCAATATTATATTTCAAACAGGTGGTATAAGTGCAATAAATATACCTACCGATGCTTGGTTTACCACTTACGCAAATATTAGAAGGGTAAATTTATTGTTAAGGAATATTGCTAGTACGCCATTATCTACACCGCTACAAAAAAGAGTTGCGGGCGAAGCGCGATTTTTAAGAGCGTGGTATTATTTTATTTTATTAAAACATTACGCCGGTATCCCATTAATTGGAGATGCTGTTTATGAAGCAACAGATCCTATTTCAGGAAAAAGAAACACCTACGAAGCTTGCGTAAATTATATTTCATCAGAGTGCGATGCCGCTGCTGCTTTGTTACCTAAGGCATACGTAGGTTTAGATTATGGCAGGGTTACACAAGGATCTGCTTTGGGTTTAAAGTCTAGATTATTATTATATGCTGCCAGTCCGTTGTTTAATGGTAGAAGTGACAATATGGACGGCGTACTTGGCTATCCAACTGCAGATGTTGCCCGTTGGACAAAAGCAGCACAAGCAGCTAAAGCAGTAATTGATTTAAATCAGTATCAATTATATGATTTACCGCTAGACCCTAAACCAGGCTACGGCTTTCAAAAAGTATTTACATTGCGTAAAAACCCAGAGTACATGTTAGCACTAATGATGGCTCCGAACAGATCTTTAGAATCCATTTGGGATCCTGCATCCCGTTCAGGTTCGGCAAGTGCTTGGCCTTATCAGGAATTAGTAGATGCGTTTACAACCATAAAAGGCTTACCAATTACTACAGATATAAAATCTCCATCAAACCCAACGGGTTACGATGCGGCTAATCCTTACGCAAATAGAGATCCACGGTTTAATTGGACCATTCTGCCTAATGAAGGAATGCGCTTAAATGCTACAAAAACCATAAGTCCGGTTTATACTTATGTGGGTGCAGCGCAAGATGGTTATGGTACAACAAGTACCACAAAAACGGGTTATTATTTAAGAAAGATGTTAGATGATAATACAATTAACAATACAAGTTCGGCAACTACAGAGCGCTGTTTCCCATTAATGCGCTATGCAGAAATTTTATTAAACTATGCAGAGGCAAGCAATGAGGCAGGAGATGTTGTTACGGCTTATGAACAACTAAAATTGATTAGAAAAAGGGCTGGAATTTTACCAGGCGTAGAAGATAACTATGGTTTACCTGATGGACTGACGCTAATTCCGATGAGAACGATTATTCAAAATGAGCGCAGAGTTGAACTGGCCATTGAAGAACATCGGTATTGGGATGTACGTAGATGGAAAATTGCTGAAACTGTATCTAACCAAACTTTACACGGTATGAAAGTTACAAAGGTTGGAACAGGTACACCAGCTACCTATACTTATGATCTTATAAATGTTAGAACGCCAGTATTTACAGCGCCTAAATGGTATTTATGGCCAATACCACAGGGTGAGGTAAATAAATCGGTTGATTTACTACAAAATCCAGGTTGGTAATACAGTTTTTAAAAATATAAATTATGAAATTAATGTCTTATAATTCATCCATCATTAAAACTTATGCCATCATAATGGTTATGTTGGTAGGTATAATGGGTATATCGTGCACAAAAGCACTAATTGGCGAAGCACCTACAAACGTTGGTACGGTTAGGTTTACAGCAAATACTTATACAATAGAAAACAAAACTACCGATCCGCTAATTGTTACATTACCTTTATCGCTACCGTTAGAGGAAGATGCAACTGTATTGCTTACCGTAGATAATGCTAGTACAATCGCCTCAACGGAATATTCAATTTCGCCAGCAATACCACCTTCAGGTTTATTAATTAGTTTGCCAAAGGGATCAACAGAGGTTTCTTTTAACGTAAATTCGATGAACAATTTTGAAGGCGAAAAAACTTTAGTACTAAAGTTAACTGCACCAACTGGTGGCGTAACGGTTTCAAATACAAATGCCACAACTGTTATTAATGTTAAAGGAGATCCAATTATTTATCCAGAAATTCAAACTTCTGCATTAACAGCGTTTGCGCCTACTATTTCAGGTTCTACATCGCCTTCACAATCTTACACAGTTAGGGGTATAAAATTGACATCAAATATTACGATAACTGCGTCAGATAATTATCAAATATCATTAGATAATACAAATTTTGTAACAACTTTAACGCTTCCTTTCGCTGCGGCAAACGCTGCACCTATAACTGTTTATGCTCAATTTACTGCGCTTACAGGTATTAATCAAACTGTTACAGGTACAATTACACATTCTTCTGGTGTAGTACCGAGTAATACGATTAACGTTACAGGAATTGAATATGGCGTTGCGTTACCAGGTGTTTTAGTTATGAAGGATGATTTTAGTTATGGTTCTACTACCAGTACTCTGGATGCCGTTGGCGCTGCAAATTGGTCGGTATTTTCTGGCACATTAAATCCTATAGCTTATATGCCAACAGGTTTATCATTTACAGGTTATGCAGGCTCAAATGTAGGTGGCGCAATTGTATCTGCAAATGGATCAGGATCGAGAAAAGATTATATCAGAAGTTTTGGCACAACAATTAGCTCAGGTGTAGTATATCAAGCTCAAATGATTAATCCATCTGTTGGTAGTACCACAGGCGATTTCTTTGCAGGAATGGCAGATGCTGGAAACAATTACTTTAATAGAATAACAGTTAAAGATGATGGAACTGGTAAACCAAGTTTCGGACTCGGTAAAGCAGCTGGTACCGTAATTTTTGCATCAGGGACGTATAGTTATGGCACAACGTATTTAGTGGTAACCAAATATGATTTTGATTCTGGTACATCAACCATGTATGTTTTAACTTCGGCACCAACCAAGTATGAACCACCTGTTCCAAACGCTGTTAATTCTTCTGGTACTGGCCCAGCCTCACTTTCAAAAGTATTTATCAGACAGAATACTAACGCACTTACCGCAACTTACGATGGTGTACGTATTGCAACATCGTGGAAAGATGCTGTAGGCTTGTAAAAACAAAGCATAATTAAAAAAACCTATCTATATTCATTTAAAATGTGAAGATAGATAGGTTTTTTTACGCCAAAAATTGCCGAATATGGAGCGCAGAACTTACAATCTTCCATCAACTAAATCACGATTGATAAAAGATTTTGTATCGAAAATAACAGCCCCATCATTTTTATACGCACTAAAGTTTAACTTTAAAAACTCTCGATGTGCAACAGCAATCACAATTCCGTCGTACACTTTAAAATTTTCGAGCTTAATTAAATCTATATTATATTCTGCTTTTACTTGATCCGCGTTTGCCCAAGGGTCGTAAATATCAACCTCCATACTAAAAGATCTCAATTCGTGATAAATATCAACCACCTTAGTATTTCTAACATCTGGACAATTTTCTTTAAAGGCGATACCAAGAATTAAAATTTTAGCATTCTTAACTACTTTATCACGAGCAAGCATTAACTTAATTAACTTATTGGCGACAAAAATGCCCATATTATCATTCACTTTCCTTCCTGATAAAATAACTTCGGGCTTGTAGCCGAGCTTTTCTGCTTTATAAGCCATATAGTAAGGATCCACACCAATACAGTGCCCGCCAACTAAACCCGGTTTGTAATTTAAAAAATTCCATTTTGTAGAGGCGGCAGCCAACACATCCGCCGTGTCAATATTCATTTTATCGAATATTAGGGCCAATTCATTCACGAAGGAAATGTTCACATCTCTTTGTGCGTTCTCTATCGCTTTTGATGCTTCTGCTACTTTTATACTCGGCGCTAAATGTGTGCCAGCTTCAATTATCGAAGTATAAAGTGCATCAATTTGTAGTGCAATTTCTGGCGTTGAGCCCGAAGTAACTTTTTTAATTTTAATTAACGTATTTATTTTATCGCCAGGGTTAATCCTTTCGGGTGAATAACCACAGTAGAAATCTTCATTATACTTTAAGCCAGATGTTTTTTCGAGAACAGGTACGCAGTCTTCCTCCGTACATCCAGGGTAAACCGTAGATTCATAAATAACAATGTCATTTGGTTTTAAAATGCTCCCAACCATTGCCGAAGCATCTAAAAGAAACGATAAGTTTGGTTGCTTTAAATCATCAACAGGTGTAGGTACGGTAATGATAAAAATGTTGCAATTAATAAGATCAGATTGTTGCGCAGTTAAGGTTAAACCTTTGGCATTTTGCTTTATAACCGACTTTAGCTCTTCTATATTCGCTTCCTTAGTTAAATCTAACCCATTTTTGAGAGATGTAATTCTTTCGTTATCAATATCAAAACCAACTACTTTATATTTTTTAGCAAATTCAATTGCGAGTGGTAAGCCGACATAGCCCAATCCAATAATTGCAATTTGCTTGTTTTTCATTTTTTATTAGTATAATTTGTCTGTTAACTATGCCAAAGGTATGATAACTTAATCGTTGTCAGCCGATAGCGCTGTTAGGGTCAACCTACCAAAAACCTTGCAATAGCCTCTAGAAAATATTGTCCTTCGACAGGCTCAGGATGACAACACTATTTGTTTCATCTAATAACCCAAAAAAAATCCTATTTAATCTGCTTAAGCAAATATTCCCCGTAACCACTTTTTACCAGCGGTGTAGCAATTGCCTTTAGTTGTTCTGCTGTTATAAAACCCATCCGATAGGCAATTTCCTCAATACAACCAATTTTTAAGCCTTGGCGTTCTTCGATAATTTGCACAAACTGCCCGGCCTGCATTAAAGAGGTAAAAGTACCCGTATCTAACCAAGCCGTTCCTCTACTCAATACACCAACCTGTAACTTTCCTTGCGCTAAATAAACCTTATTTACATCTGTAATTTCGTATTCTCCACGCGGAGATGGTTTTATGTTTTTAGCAATTTCTACAACAGAATTATCATAAAAGTACAATCCTGGAACAGCATAATCTGACTTCGGTGAAGTTGGTTTTTCCTCAATTGAAATGGCTTTTTTCTGCTCATCAAATTCTACCACACCATATCTTTCTGGATCAGCAACCTGGTAAGCAAATACAACACCACCATCAGGATCGGAACTGGCTTGCAAAAGTTTAGCCATTCCATCACCATGAAAAATATTATCACCTAAAACTAAAGCCACTTTATCATTACCAATAAAGTCTGCACCAATAACAAAAGCCTGCGCTAAACCATTTGGTTCTGCCTGAACGGCGTAACTAAATTTACAACCTAAAGATGCACCGCTGCCCAACAATTTCTCAAAATTTGGCAAATCGTGTGGTGTAGAAATAATGAGGATTTCTTTAATACCAGCAAGCATCAAAGTAGATAAAGGATAATAGATCATCGGTTTATCGTAAACTGGCATCATCTGTTTGCTACATGCCAAAGTTAATGGATGTAAACGTGTGCCACTGCCTCCTGCTAAAATTATACCTTTCATTTTTTTTTAGAGATATTAGATTTGAGATGTTAGATTTGAGAAAAATTCCCAGCAACTCCTCTCTCTAATTTTTGTTAAATTAATTTCTGTTAATTGCATTTACACATTCCACCAAACTATCTCGCCAGTAAGGAATAGTGATGTTAAATGTATTCTTAATTTTTGATTTATCCATCACCGAAAATGCTGGCCGAATTGCTTTAGTAGGGTAAGCTGATCCCGGAATTGGATTAACCTTGACATCTGTTTTACTAATATCGAATATCGCTTTGGCAAAATCGTACCATGAGGTTATACCTTCATTACTGTAATGATAAATACCGAAAGCGTTACTTTCTAATGCAATAATATCGAAAATAGCATTTGCCAAATCTATTGCATAAGTTGGTGTTCCGATCTGATCTGCAATAATATTTAATTCATCCCTTTCTGCACCCAACTTTAGCATTGTTTTTGTAAAGTTATTGCCGTATTCTGAATACAACCAACTGGTACGGACGATGAAATGTTCAGGCAAGATTGATTCGACGAGTTTTTCCCCTGCTAATTTGGTTACGCCATAAACATTAATGGGATTAGCAATATCATCTTCTTTCAAAAGTTTTACTTCATTCCCTTCAAAAACAAAATCGGTAGAAACATGAATTAGTGTAGCATTGCTATTTTTACACGCTTCGGCTAAATTCCCCGCACCAATTTCATTCACGGCTTTCGCTAAATCAACTTCATCTTCGGCTTTATCTACAGCCGTATATGCAGCGCAATTAATTACGTACTTTGGCTTTTCATGCTGCAACAAGATATTTAAACCTTCTTCGTTTAAAATATTGGCTTCTTGTTCTGCTGGAAAACTGATTTCATCAATGCCTCTTCTATTAGCAACTGTTTTAAGGCATTGCCCTAATTGTCCGCCGGCTCCTATTACTAATATTTTACCCATTATAAAGCAGAAAAAGAATTAAGCACTTCATCCTTATCCGAAATAGATTCATCCCCACCGGGAATTAACCAATCGATATTTAAATCTCTATCATTGTAAACCACACCAATTTCTGATGCTTTGTTGTAAAAATTATCGCACTTATAAAAAAATTCAGCAGTTTCGCTTAGCACTGAAAATCCGTGTAAAAAACCTCTTGGAATATAAAGTTGCAAATTATTATCGGCGCTTAATTTAATCGAAAAGTGTTTGCCATAGGTTTCAGAATCTTTGCGCATATCAACGGCAACATCAAGCACTTCGCCTTTTAAAACACGAACTAACTTGGCCTGCGCAAACTCGCCACCTTGCGCATGTAAGCCCCTAATTACCCCATAAGCGGAGAAAGATTGATTATCTTGCACAAAATCACCAGACAGACCAGTTTTTTGTGCAAACGTATCGCGGTTAAAACTTTCGAAGAAATAGCCTCGAGCATCTTCAAAAATTCTTGGTTTAATAATTAGGCAGTCTTTTAAGCCAGTTTGCTCAATTTCCATTATTAGGAATTATATTGTTGTTCGTAATACGATTGATAATTACCTGATGTTACATTGTTCAGCCAATCTTCGTTTTCTAAATACCAATCTACCGTTTTTGCCAAACCTTCTTCAAACTGTAAACTTGGCACCCAATTCAATTCATTTTGTAGTTTGGTGGAATCTATCGCATAACGCAAATCGTGGCCCGCTCTATCGGTAACATAAGTAATTAATTTTGCTGATGTTCCTGCTTGTCTTCCTAATTTTTCATCCATAATTGAACAAAGAAGATTGATTAAATCAATATTTTTCCATTCATTATGACCGCCAATATTATAGGTTTCGCCAGTTTTAGCTTGATGAAAAATTACATCGATGGCACGTGCGTGATCTTCAACCCATAACCAATCACGAATGTTTTCGCCCTTACCGTAAACAGGAACGGGTTTATTATTTTTAATATTATTTATGGCTAAAGGAATTAACTTTTCGGGAAAATGGTTCGAACCATAATTATTAGAACAGTTAGATATAACACAATCTAAACCATAAGTATCATGATAAGCCCTAACAAAATGATCGGAACTTGCTTTAGAAGCAGAATATGGACTATGAGGATCGTAGGCTGTGGTTTCGGTAAACATTCCCTCATCGCCCAAAGCCCCATAAACTTCATCGGTACTCACGTGATAAAATCTCTTTTTATCATAATCGCCTTTCCAATACTCGCGGACAGCATTTAACAAATTTACAGTTCCAATTACATTGGTAATTACAAAGGCAGTTGGATCGGTAATAGAACGATCTACATGGCTTTCTGCAGCAAGGTGAATTACTGCATCGAAGTTTTCTTTCTCAAAAAGCCCGTTCATCGCAACCGCATCGGCAATATCCGCTTTAACAAACCGGTAGTTAGGTTTATTTTCTATGTCAGTTAAATTTTCAAGGTTACCTGCATAAGTCAACTTATCAAGATTTACAATCTCATATTGCGGGTAATTAGTAACAAATCGACGAACAACATGAGAGCCAATGAAGCCTGCACCGCCTGTAATTAAGATTTTTTTCACAGTTTATTTTTTTCTATCGGCTAAAATACCTTAGATATTGTAAAATAGCAACTATTAACGAGTAATCTGTTTACATCAATGCCACTGATTCTTCAAGTTCTTTGTACCAAGCTTCGCCATATTTTCGAATAAGTGGCGTTTTTAAGAAACTGTAAACGGGCACTTTTAATTCTCTTCCAAAAGTACAAGCATCACTGCAAATGCTCCAACGGTCGTAATTCAACACATCAAATTCGGGGTATTTGGTAATGCGAATTGGATATAAATGGCACGAAATAGGCTTTTGCCATGCTACTAATCCTTCCTCATAAGCTTTTTCTATGGCACATTTAGTTATCCCACCTTCAAATAAAACGTACGCGCATTCTTTATTTCCATCAACACAGGGCGTGGTCAAATCTCCATCCAAATCCGTAACCGAAGTTCCTTGTTCTTCTATGGCTTTAATTCCTTTTTCATTTAACAGGTGTTTTATCTTTGGGTAAATCTCGGCCAAAATAGCGGTTTCTTCCGCATCGAGCGGCGCGCCAGAATCTCCCTCAACACAACAAATACCTTTACACTTGCTTAAATTACAAACAAAATTTTCTTTTATAACATCTTCGTGCACAAGCACATTTTCTACTTCTATCATTATCTAATCTTTAGCCAATGCGTATTTTAAACCCGCAGCAGATTTTAATTCCATCACAACTGAGCCCACCAAAATCTCTACCTCTGCCCTTACCGGAACTCTATTTCCATCGTCAGTAACCCATAAATATAAACGACTATCCTTTTTAAAAATACGCCCAGGTTTTATTGATGGGCTAAATTTTAAGCAACGGATATTACCCAATTTGCTTTTTATCACTTCTTTACCAACATATTCTACTTCTAACGCCGAAATCTCATCTCCCAAGAAATAATTGATGGAAAACTTATTGCCCACTTTAATTTTTGCCATATCTAAACTGCGTGCAAAATAGTAAGCAGATACCAAATCGAACGTTTGCGTTGTTGGCGTTTTAAATGTTCCACGATTGGAAACCACTTTTTTATCATCTTGGTTAAACCTCGCTTTATCTTGGCGGCGGTAACTTGCCTCTCTTATATTTTCTTGATAGAAATAGGGTGTTAGTTCCACTTTATCAATATAAGAGTCGTAATGATCTCTAATTTTGTAAAAAATATCAAAAGTACCCGAAGTCTGCGCATCTACGGTAAGCTTATAAGTTGGCTTACCATCAAATTTTAAGTCAGAGTTGGTTACTTTTATAGTGGCTTCTGCTGCGGTTACGAAACCATATTTAAGCCGATAACTTAAAACTTCGCCCTCTTGAAAAACAGCTTCCTTTTTAAAAGGAATTTCTTGTGCAGATGCATTAAGCGAAAATAATCCGCTCAAAGCGATAAAAATTAAAGTCTTCATTTGTGTTTGATTTGTGTGTGTGCAGAATCGATAACGAAATGTACGCAAAAAGTAAACCAATTTAACGCAATGAATCCTCAAAACGAAAAATTAATCTTTTCGTTTATAAACCGGTACTGTAGAACAAGGCTCGCCAAACATTAAACTTTTTACCACTGGCGTTAATAGGTTGGTTACTTCAACATAAGCCGAAACAGGTATTTGCAATTCGCCACAGCCCTTAATAACCACACGCTCATCGCGAAAGGTTTCTACATTGATGCTTGATAATGCTTTAGCAAATAATACGGCATCGAGTGTATCCATATTCCCAAAAACAATCTGCTTTGCGAAAGGCTTCATTCTATTTGCCAAAAGCATATAAGCCCATGTTGGTACTATCGCATCTGCAGAACAGATTATTGCCACATTTTTGCCTGTAAACTGTGCCCAATCATGATTTTTTATAAATTCTCTAAAATCTTTTTCCTTTAAAATTAACCCATGGAAAAGATTTTCTTTTATATCATAAACAACCCGTTCTCCATTGTCGTAATAATCTTCGAGGTTTAAGGTAATTAAACCGCTGTTTGCTACTTTATTAACGAAGTTTTCTTGAATTTCCATAGTTTGTACAAATAAAAAAACCGTTTCAATTATACATTGAAACGGTTGTAAAATTACGCAAATTCTAATTAATAGAATTTCACGCGATTGTCTTTTATCTTAGCATGATCTTGTAAGGCTTGGAACGCTGCGCCTAAAGAACGCTGACCTAAACTTAACAACATTGCTTCTTTTTGTTTAAACATATTTGCAATTGGAGCCGGATTTGTAAAACCATCTACAACAAAAACGTAAACACCTTTTTCGCCATCAACAGGCTTAGAAACTTTACCTGGTTGCGCACCAAATACCGAACCTACAACCTTAGTTTCTTGTGATACACCAGGAATTACCGGATTGGCAAACACAAGGTTTTCTACTGGGAAAACCGAGCGACCAACTTTTGTTGCGATTTGATCTAAACTTCCGTTTCCAGCTTTTTCAAACTTTGCCGCCAATTGCTTTGCCTTAACGGCGTTAATTACCATTGGCTCAATTTCTTTTTTAACGGCCTCTAAAGGTAATTCTCCTTTTGGTTTAATATCCGTTAAATGCGCAATTATGTAGGCATTGTTCATGGTATAAATTTCGGGCAAAACGCTTCCTTTATCTGCTGCAAAAGCATTTTGAATTAATTTACGAGGATTATCCAAACCTGGAGCAAAACCTTGCGTTGCTGTAACCTTATCAGCTAAACCAATTTTAAAACCTTTTTCTTGAGCATATTTATTAAAGTCTTTACCTTTAACATCGTTCATAAAATTACTTGCTGCTTTGTATGCCGCAGTTTGTGTTTTATTACTTGCAGCTACTGCTTTCTCTACATAAGCATATTTAACTACTTTAGATGAACCGATTTGTTTTTCGATTTTAATTACGTGAACACCAAATTGCGATTTAACAACTTTAATATCACCAGCTTTACCATCAAAAACTGCATTTTCGAATTCAGGAACCATTGCACCACGCGCAAATGTACCCAGCTCGCCGCCTTTTTCTTTCGATCCATCAATACTGTAAGTTTTTGCAAGCTCGGCAAAATTGCCCCCTTTTAAAATTACACCTTTTAACGAATCGGCCAGTTTAACTGCATTTGCTTCGCCACCTACTTTTGAAGGATCGATTAAAATATGACTTGCTTTAACAGAATCAGGCGAAATGCGTGTACCGATAACTTTTACCATTTTGTAAGCGTTGCCAGATAATTTAGGACCGTAAAAGCTTCCTGCTGGTAAAGCGAAAACTGCCGAATCTACTGCTGGATCTAATTTTCCTTTAGATGAATAAGTAAATGGCAATTTAACATCAGAATTTATGGCTGCAAAAAGCGAATCGTTTGGTGCTGCTTTAAAATCTGCTGCAATTTTATCTACCTGAGTTTTAACCGCAATTGAGTCTTCAGTACTTGGGTTAATGCTAAAAGTAACATACTCAAATGAGCGCGTTTCTGTAGGATTATTGAAACGAGCTTTGTTTTCGTTGTAATAATCAGTGTAATCTGCATCGGTTGGCTTTACAGAAGCATCTGCAATTGATGCGTACTCTAAATTAACATATTTAAAGTTTGCTAATTTATTACGGTTTGTATAATCATCTGTAGCTTCTAACGAAGTTACATATACTGAGTTACGAATCAAATTAGAATATTTTTGCTGTAATGCTTGCTTCTCAATTTCCTCTTGCAACAATAACGACTGATTTGCAGCTTGAGGATCTTTAGATTTTAAAAACTGAGTTAAAGAAGCACGGTTAATTTGTCCGGTTTCTTTATCAGAGAAATATTGTTTTATAATTGGACTTGGATTTTTACCTTGCAATAAATCCCAAAGTTCATCGCTAGATATACTTAAACCCAAACGATCATACTCTTTATTTAAAAGAATATTGCCCAATTCGCCATTCCAAGCTTGATCTACAGCCATTGCTTGCATTTGCGGATTTACATTGCCACCGTATTGCTGTTTAAACTGATTGACGCTTTGCTCTACTTTAGGGCTGAATTGCTCATATTTAATCATTACGTCATCAACCGATCCAATCGCATCAGGAGGTAACTTCCCTGTAAACCAAGAGGTTAAGTATTTGACAGGTTCAGACTCGAGAGCTGGCCCTATGACAAATGCAAGCATTGCTATACCTATAGCCGCAATTACTTTCCCTGGATGATTACGCAAATGTGTCATTATTCCCATATTGTACCTATAATTTATTTGTTTTTTAAGAGGGCGCAAGATACAAATTTGCCTCAAAAAAGAAAACACAAAATTTTATTTAATAAGTGTTTAATTTTTAAGCAAATAGCAAGGCCAAAATTTCCATTTTTTAACGGTGTAATTTTTCAATAAGATTATATAATTTGACTTAAGATTCTGAACAATTTATCACAAGCAAAAAATATAAATTTTAGTTATTGAGGAGATAAACCCTCTTTCATATTTACCGCTCCACTGCCTTGTGTAAGTCGGTACGAACTAAAATCTTGCGGTGCTTCGAAATTCATGCCATCTACATTATTTCCATCGGGTGTAGTTACATAAACCCTTTGGTTAGAATAGAATAGCTTCTTCCCTTCATCCCAAATTAACTCTTCTGAACTAAACTTATCGCCTTTAACATTATTTACAACCACGTTTTTGGTAAAAGTAGTTTTTTGTTCGCTTTCCCTTCTAATGGCATAATCACTTACCAATGTGCCCGATAACGCTCCCTTTACATCGTAAAAATCTATTTTCACGCCTTTTGGCATCTCTTCGTAAATACTCCCATCGGATGGTGTTATCTTATCCAAAATCGGAGCTGTACCTTTTCCTTTTACACGTGCAGAATCACTATAAATAATCTCAACACCTTCGGTCCTATCTTTGGAAAAAGTTATTTTTTTTGCAGAAATAGAGTTTACATTTTTCAATTCATCACCAGAACAAGCAACCAATAATACGACTGCCAGAAAAGCGCTGAAACTAAAAAATGTTTTTATTTTCATTAATCTACCCTGTATTTACGGAACCAAGTATCGTTTAAAGTGAAGCCTAAACGAAAATTAATGAATTTTTCTTTCACCAAATTATTATCTAACGTACCACGCTGGCCTAACTCTGTGGTAAAATTTACTTTATAAAAAGATAAACCACCTTGCGCAGATGGCAATGGAAAGCCAAAACCTAACGATACGCCCATTTGCTTAATATCTTGATTATTTATCTGCACGTAGGTTTTATCGTAGTTTACACCAAAACGGTAATCAACTCTTTTAAAGTAATTGTTATAAGAAGAAATATCGGGGGTAATTTGTGCACCGAGTGATGCGCCGTAGCTATTTTGCAAACCTTGGTTTACGTTGTTTATTTGCAATTTAGACCAGTCGCCCATCCTAAAATCAGCCCCAACCAACCACTTATTATTCTGCTGTATTGAGATTCCAAAATTATGGATTAACGGAAGTTTTAAACTAGATTTTGCCTTTTCGAAACTACTCAAAGTATCAAGCGCTGTACCTTCTGCACCCGCCGTAACCAGGTATTGCGTAACGTAGTTAGATTGAAGCGAATTTATTTTACTTGCAGTACTACCAGAATAGCCTATCGTTAAAGTGGTTTTAGCTGCTAATTTAAAATCGTACTGCAACCCGTACGAATAACTTAAACCACCAACACTGTTCTTATCTTGAATACGAGAATTTACAGCACCAGGCGACACGTATTCGGTTGAACGGGTGTTTTGCAAATTACCAAAAATGTATTCTACATTACCTCCAATTCTAAAATGATCGCCGAAACGGTATCCGTAACCCAAATAAGCTTTTGATAAACCACCCTCACCTTGATAAATCTGATCAACCGACATGGTATCAATTTTTGTAGTATTTCTATTGCTATAACCCAAATCTGAATAGGGAAGTAAGCCAAAACTTATACCCGAACGCTTTGTAACTGGAAAAGCAAAAGCCAAATGAGAAAAAGTTGCATTGAAATTATTTTCGCTTAACGAACCTTTGCTTAAACTTGTTAAACTCGTGCTCATGCCCATATCAATAGTGGTTAATGTAATATCAGCGTAAGAACTCGGGTTTTGCATATTGATATAATTAAACCCACTTACCTTATTTACCGCAGTTGAAATACCACCCATTGCACGCAATTGTGGTAAAAGTGAACCGCTTAGATTGCCTAAACCATAACGAGAATATGGCGATGATGTAGTAACCTGTGCTTGAGCAATTGAACCACAAACGATTAGGAGTATGGTTGTAATAAAACTTAATTTTTTAGACATTTTATGCAATAACTTCATTTAATCCTTTTAAAACCAAATACGGATCTATAACTATTTGAGGCGCAAATATGCTGTTTTGTAATTGCTTATACAAAAACGTTGCATCGCCACCTGTTAAAATCACATTTAAGGCACTAGTTTTTTTATTGTTTAGGCCAATATAGCCTTCTATTTCATTTATCACACCCTGCAAAACACCATTTTGCATGGCCGTTTCCGTATCCACCCCTTCGGGTATTGGCAATTTATCATTTAACACCAATAAAGGCAAACGCCCAGTGTAATCGTTCATGGCTTTAAAGCGCATGTTAATTCCCGGACTAATACTACCACCGAAATATTCGTGTGCAGTGTTTAAGTAATCGTAAGAAATACAGCTGCCTGCATCAATAACCAAATTTGCAGAATCTTTGTATATACTTTTTGCTGCAATTACCGCAGCCCACCTATCTAATCCTAAAGTTTGTGGTGTTTTGTATTTATTGTGTATCCCGTGGCACAATAAAGTAGTAAAACGGGTATAATCTGTATTTAATTTTAAAAAAATTTCCAGGTTGGTTATGTCTTCATCAACACTGCTGATTATAGATTTTTTAACATTAAACTTCTTAACTATTTCCGTTAAATCCGTTATATTAAAATTGCTAAATCGTTGATAATTAATCATTTCTCGATTTACAAAAATAGCAATTTTTGTGGCTGTATTACCAACATCTATGCTAAGCTTATGCATTTGGCCGAGAAAAAACTACTCCAAACTTCATTTCACAAAGCTATTAATCTTTAACAAGTTTTAGGGTAACATTTTGTTAAAAAAGGTTAAACAAACAGAAAATACTGTACTGAGAGCACAAATAGCACAAACAAAGTTTCGTAAAACCAACGTTTTTTAGCGTTGCTGAAGTAGTACGCAAGTATCACTGCAGCAGGCGCAACGCACAGTAAAAAGTGCCATAATCTAAAATCGGGTTTTAGGTAAAAGCTTGCACCCGCAATCAAAAACATAAAAAACAAGAGTTGGAAAGCTTTTCTAGTGTTTATAAAACTGCGGAAAAAATTCTCTCTCAACTGTAATGATGCCAATAATATAATAATGGAAACCGGAACAAGAGATAAATAATCCTTGTAGTTAATGGTAAAAACTGAAGGGAATTTATTGCCTAAAGGTTTCCAAATTTTATAAAATAAAGTTAAATTATCATTCCAATAATACCAAACGGCTAAAAAGAAAAATATAGTAATAAAGCCTACTAAACCAGAGATCCATTCGCGCCAATTAAAAGGACGAAATAGCAATAACGACAAAAATATCATCAACAGCATTGCAACAAACGGAAAGTACATTAAAGTGCCAATACCGATAATCATCCCAATATCGAAAACCATGGTAACGGAGTTGGCCGTTTTACCCAACTTCAAAAATTTATCAATAATCCATATTAAAAGAAAATTACATAGTAAAGCCGGACTCAAAACCATAAAAGGCATAAACAAACTTGTGCCCGTAACAAACATAAGCCCGGGCAAAAAACTAGTTTTAGCAAGCAGGTTATGGTTATTGATAACGCTATTAAAAATAAGTGCCTGTATATAAATAAAGATAGTGGCAATGCAAATATTAGCAGTAGGAGAAAGTGAATTGCCAATTGGCACATTAATTAATAGGCGTGCAAAAGGCTCAAAGAAATCAAAATTTAATTTCGCTGGCAGTTCAAGAAAAATAGAGATACGCATGAAAAAAGCATAACCCAATAATAAAACAAGGTTAATAGGATTAAGTTTTCTAAACTGATTGATCATGCTTTCGTTGGTTTGTTGATTAGTTTTTTAGTTGGTTAGTTTATTGGTTGGCACCGTTAACTGTCAACTGATCACTACTCCTCTTCTCTAAAATATACTTTATAAAAATTCATCGATTTATCGTCGTCGTATCCTTTTTCGATCATATCCTTATTTCCATGAATATAAATATGAAAGTTTTTATCCAATTTTAAAACGCTTTTATACGCCCGCGCCTGTTTTTTTACCGCAGATTCTGCAATTTCAAAAACATCAGCAATAGGCGATTCATATTCTTCTTCGTAATTTTTTTTATAATTTTTAAACGATTCTATTCCCGCTGCATTTCCAATTACCTCATTGCTAAATTCTTCAATATCAAAAGTTTCCTTCTCTTTAAAATATTTCATAGATCGGTTTAGCAGATCAATCTTATCGGCTTTGCTAATTTCATAATCATCGTCTAATTTTTGAGTTACAAAGCTTTTATAAACACCCAAAACGTTATTGGTTTGGTTATAACTATCATTCCTAATTTTAAGCTTCAAAAATTCATCTTTCCAATATACCGCACTTTCATTGTTACTTTTAGATTGATCGAGCACTAAAACTTTATACCCTTCTTCTTTATCCACATTAAAAATTAAACAACCTTTATCTAACTTGTTTATGCTTATCGCTTCCTGTTCGTAGCTTACGCCAAAGCCATCAAGCTCGGGATAAACTTTTAAGTAGGTTTCTTTATTTTCTGATTTAAAAATTCCCACACAATCCAACTGCTCGCCTTCAATTTGTACCTTTTCAAAATAGGCCACATATAATTCGCCCGATTTAATTTTTGGGTGGTTGGCTACATCATATAAATGCTTCGCAAGCTGTTGCGAGTCTTCGTGAAAAAGTTCGTTGTTTTCGAAAATTTCGTTCACAAAGTGATAAACCTCATTCAATTGCAAATTATCATTTGGGTGGTAAAAGCGGAATACTTCGTTCACCTTTTCGAAAGGCTTTAAGAAATATTGCATTAACAAGTTACTGAGCGTTTCATCATCAATATTCAAAGGCGCATCAGATAGTTTGTAATATTCTTCAACTAATTTATTGCCAGTATGGTGAATAGAAAGTTGCTTAAGCGAGGCTTCGAAAAATGAAATCATATCGCAAAAGTAATGAAAGCAATTAAATATAGATTAAAATTAAAGTGTGCTAAAATAAATCAATTTTTCTCTTGGAAAACCAACAGCAGTAGTTCTTCGGTTGCGACAGCCCTGCTCTTTGCTATAGTCCCGATAAAAATCCGATAGTTATCGAATCGGGAGCTACCGCCTCGATCAGGTTTATTTACGAAAGTTTGTGCTAATAACCCCTGTTGGTCAATCGAATATTCCTTTCTAAAAGTTAAATACTACATTTCTATAGCGGATAATCGAACTACATTAATGGATCAAAAAACCCTATCCAGCCTTTAACTTCATTAAAAAATCAATAATTTTTTTACTGCTGTAATCGGCCATTCCCTCATGTTTTAGCGATATTCTACCTTGTTTATCAAAAATAACAGTGGTTGGCAGTGAGCCCGAAAATATTTGATTCGGCACATTGCTTTCTGCCTTAAATACCGGCATTTGATAATTTCGAGCCTTCATAAAAGCATTTGCTTTTGGTAGATCACCATCGCCATCTACAAAAATAAAAACCACATCCGCATCATCTTTAAACTGCGTGTATAATTTGTTAATAGATGGCATTTCGGCCCTGCACGGCGGACACCATGTTGCCCAGAAATTGAGAAAAACAACTTTTCCTTTTAATTCTCCTAAATCGACTATTTCGCCTTTTGCGTTTTTAAACTTTATGCCATCTAAATCTGGTACTACTGTTTTCTCCTCCTTAATATCAGGCGAAAAAAGCCCAATATTAATGAATCCTTTTAACACAAATGCTTTTGCATCAGGCACGAAAAATAAAACGGCAAAAAGCACCAGCAAAATTGTATTTACAATGTTTTTCTTAAGAAATTTCAAGAATCTATCCATTATTTATCTTTTTATTTATGGCTTACTTATCTAAATGGGTGATTATACCTACTGTTTTGAAAATTTGTGAAGAAGTGGAACTGCTTGAAAAACCATTGGTTCCCCGTACCAAATTAAGTAAATAATTGATGAACTAACCTTAAACCACCGTTCAGCCGTTCTTGCATAAGTTCGATGTTGTGTGAAGTGCTATTTTTCGACTTGTAGTTTCATGCTGTTCATTCTTAAATATTCCAATATTTGTTCTGTAGATTTTCCTGACAAATCTTTTGAAATTGAATCCTTAATTTTTCTAAAGGTTTCAACTGTGTCAAACTCTTTTTCTATTTCTATGTTTTTAGTCTTCATATTCTAAAATCTCTTAAAACCTTTGTCTCATTTTTTCCTTTCTTAATTTATTTCAAATTTAGCTAAAAAGACTAATAACGTTCAGGTTATATTAAGTTGCCTTCGGTCAGAGCAATACATGCAACAAACATACCAACGCAAAAGAAGGGAAAATCCCTTAAACCGTTCGCATATTTTCAATAGCGAACATCTCATTTTAAAGTAACATTATAATATCGGATTAAAATACCTTTATAGATAATTAAATACTATTTATTACTTTTGGCAGATTGAAAAAGCATGCAAAACGTATAAATCTACTCCTATCAACATTTATGTTGGTGGTTTTTGCTATTGCTTTAACGCCGTGGAGCATTTTGCACCATCATAAAGAAATTCCAACTTCGCAACAAGAAACCAACTGTCATCACGTAAGCCATGTAAAGGCACACGCAGATAATTGTTTCATTTGCCATGCTGGTTTCGAAAAAAACTACGTACAAGCGCATAATATTTACAGGGTTTTCCTTTCCGTTAAAATTTTCGGCATTGCTGTACCTGTACTTAAAAATACTTACGTAGAATTAAAGCATACTTCTTTACGTGGTCCGCCAATTGCTTAAACTTTCCTAAAAAAACGTTCGCGTTTTCTATCAATTTTATGCTGAATTAATCGTACAATTTTATTGTGCTTTAATTTTCGGCTATTTCTATCATTTAAAATTATCTCATTTTATGAAAAAATTACAGCTATTAGGCTTTGTAATTCTATATACATTATTATTTAGCAACCCAATATTTGCATCTGCTTTAAAAGACATTAATGGAAAAGTTACCGAAGTTGGTACAAACCAAACTTTACCAGGTGCAACCATTTATATTCCCGATTTAAAAGTAACCGCAGTAACCGATAAAAACGGCGAATTTTCGTTAAGAAATCTGCCTGCAAAAGGGATTTATTTAGTCGAGGTGCGCTACATTGGTTATAAAACAGCCACTAAAAGTGTAAACTTTTCTACCGGAGAAAACCTCCATTTCGAGCTTGAACCTACGGCCATTGAAGCGAAGGAAATTGTAATTACAGGCACTTTAATAAGCAGTACGAGCAAAAGGAATAGTTCATCATCAGCAGTTTTAAACAAAGCTCAATTGTTAGCACCTTCTAATAATTTGATTGATGCATTAACTAAAATTCCGGGCGTTTCGGAAATTACTACTGGACCATCAATTTCTAAACCTGTAATAAGAGGTTTAGGCTATAACCGAATTGTGACTTTGGATAACGGCATAAAACAACAAGGGCAACAATGGGGCGATGAACATGGAATTGAAATTGATCAATTCAAGTCAGATCGGGTTGAAGTTCTAAGAGGCGCAGCATCTTTAATGTATGGTTCTGATGCGTTGGGTGGTGTTATTAACTTATTGGCTCCAAACGCTGGTCCGCAGGGCGAAATTAACGGCGAATTCATTAGTAATTATGCTACCAATAACGGCCTAACTGCAAATTCTTTAATGGTAAATGGCAACGAGAATGGCTTTGTTTGGAGAGCCAGAGGGACTTATAAAAATGCTTACTCTTTTAAAACACCAGTAAACTATTTTCCAAATTCGGGGTTTAACGAAACTGATTTGAGTGGTATGGTCGGCTTAAATAAAAGCTGGGGCTATTCGCATTTAAATGTTTCTAACTTCCGTAATAATATTGGTTTTTATGAGCCAAATTTAGATGCTGATGGTAATTTTGTGAAAGAAGACGGTAGCGCTTTTACGAATCAGGATTATAGAAATCGCGATCTAAGTTATCCACGGCAAGACATTAGACATTTTAAAATAGCATTAAACAATAACATTATTTTAGGTGATGGCTATTTGAAAGCAGATTTAGGTTATCAGCGCAATCAACGCCGTGAGTTGGATGGACCTAACCCAACGCTGTTTTTCGATCTTAAAACATATACAGCAGACTTAAAATATTATATTAATGAAATAAATGGCTGGCAACCTGTTTTTGGCTTAAGCATGGAAGATGCACATAGCCAAAATAAAGGCATCGAATTTCTTGTTCCAGCTTACGACAGTTTCGGAA
Source organism: Pedobacter changchengzhani (assembly GCF_004354365.1). Taxonomy (GTDB): domain Bacteria; phylum Bacteroidota; class Bacteroidia; order Sphingobacteriales; family Sphingobacteriaceae; genus Pedobacter; species Pedobacter changchengzhani. The sequence goes on along the minus strand of NZ_SJCY01000001.1, from coordinate 178,237 downwards.
TTGGCGCATTTGCGTATATAAAGAAAAACTGGACCAGCAATACTTTAAATTTTGGTGCCCGCTACGATTTTAGAAAAAATGATGGAAAACAGCTTGTAGATAACGGAGAGGAACGTTTTGCGGGATTTAGCAATAAATTTTCAAATGTAAGTGGAGCGTTGGGTTTTACGCACCAGTTTAGTAAAGAATGGAATCTTAAGGCAAATGCGGGTTCTGCTTTTAGAGCACCAAATCCTGCCGAATTAGGTTCAAATGGTGTGCATGAAGGCACATTTAGGTACGAAATTGGTAATTCAGGTCTATCTCCAGAACAAAGTTTTCAAATTGATGCAGAGATAGATTATGATACCAAAATAGTGAGTGCGACTGCGAGCATCTATAACAATTATATCCATAACTATATTTATGCATCAAATAACGGCGAGCTAAAAGATGTAGACGGTACTGATTTTCCAGTTTACCGCTATGGACAGGTTAATGCTAACCTATATGGTGCGGAAGCGAGTTTGACTATCCACCCAGTGCCATTTCTTCACTTCGAAAATACTTTTGGGTATGTGCATGCGCAGAATGAAAGCCTAAACAAGCCCCTATCTTTTATTCCTGCAGCAAGTTTGCGAAATAATTTACGCTTTGAGCCAAAGTTGAAAGGCACAAATGATGCTTATTTATCTGTAGGTATTAATTCGGCATTTAAACAAAACAGAGTTGATGATATTTTTGAAACAAAAACGAGTGGTTATACTTTGCTTAACGCAGGTATTGGCGCTACATTTAACTTGGGCAAACAACCTATAAAGCTTTCAGTATCTGGTAATAACTTACTTAATCAGAAATATTACGATGCACTGAGCAGGTTCAAACCAGGTCGTTTTGACTCGGAAAACCCAAATTTGGGCGTTTACAATACTGGAAGGAATATTACTTTTGGGTTGTACATTCCTTTTGCTTTGGTGAAATAATGCAAAGTTACTAACTCTAATAGCGCTGTAGTTATTTAGAGTTAGTAACTTTTTATAAGATGGTGAAAATTTTCGGTGAGATACCAACCATGGGTTTAGTAATAAATAAAAGTTACTAACTCTAATAGCGATGTGGTTATTTAGAGTTAGTAACTTTTATTATGATATTGAAAATGGGTCGGCGCCAAAGACAAGACCACGGTTTCGACAAAAAAAAATAATCATCGGATGATTACTAGCAACATGCTGATATTCATCCGATAATTATAAATAAATTTCTTATTTAAAAACCTCTCTCTTCGCCCTCACATACTGATTAGGCCATTCAATATCATCACCTAAAATTTGCGCAGCATTTAAAGGAAAGTACGCATCCCGTAATGATTCCCTTGCAATAAATATTAAATCGGCTTTGCCCTGTTCTAAAATTTCTTCTGCTTGGTGGGCTTTAACAATAACGCCAACCGCACCGGTTAAAATACCAATCTCGTTCCTAATTTTATCGGCAAACGGAACCTGATAATTTGGACCAGCCGGAATTTTTGCATCAGGTACGTTTCCACCAGAAGAAGTATCAATTAAATCTACACCTTTATCTTTTAGCACCGCCGCTAATTGTAACGAATCCTCAATTGTCCAACCACCTTCCGTCCAATCTGTAGCCGAAATACGCACAAATAATGGCAAATCTTCTGGCCAAACCGACTGCACTGCTTCTACAACATCGATGGTTAACCTAATTCTATTTTCAAAACTACCGCCATAAACATCAGTTCTCTTATTACTTAGCGGACTAAAAAACTCATGTAATAAATAACCGTGTGCAGCATGTACTTCGACCACTTTAAAACCAGCATCTTTCGCACGCCTTGCTGCATCTCTAAAAGCCGTAACAACTTCTTGAATTTCCTTTATGCTTAATTCGTGCGGAATAACCTGTTCGGTTTTAAACGGAATTGCAGAAGGTGCAACGGGTTTCCAACTATTTTCTCCTTCAGTAATTTGTTCACCACCATTCCAAGGTAATTCGCAACTTGCTTTTCTACCCGCATGTGCAAGTTGAATACCTGCCACAGCACCATTGGCATGGATAAAGGAAACAATTTGTTTTAATTTATCAACGTGTTCATCTTTCCAAATACCCATATCGCCGTATGTAATTCTACCTTCGGGCGTTACCGCGGTAGCTTCTTGAATAATTAATGCAGCGCCACCAATCGATCTGCTTCCTAAATGAACCAAGTGCCAATCGTTGGCAAAACCATCAACAGATGAATATTGGCACATTGGCGAGATAACCAAACGGTTTTTTAACGTAACATTTTTTATAGTAAGGGCACTAAATAATTTCGACATATATTTTTTGATTTATCAACGACAGTTAGCATAAAACTGCGGTTAAAATTAATTATTAAAATCCAGCATTCTTCAATTCAAAATCGATAAACTCAATCTCATCAACAGTTAGTTTTACATTAACAGCTTCTGCATTTTGTACCGATTGCATTGCATTTCTAGCACCAACCAAAGCAATGGTTATCCCAGGTTGATCGATTGTCCAACGTAAAACCAACTGCGACAACGACGCATTTTTTTCATCAGCCAAAGGCTTAATTTTAGCCAAAAATGCATTTGTTTGCTCAATACTTTCAGCAGTGAAAAATTTATTTCCCTTACGGTGATCGCCGGCCTCAAACTTATAATCTTTGGTAATTTTGCCAGTCAATAAACCTCTCTCCATCGGACTATAAGCTAAAACTGATTTATTTTTTTCGATACAATAAGGAACAGTTTTATCTTCAACCGCACGATTTACCATACTAAACGGAATTTGGTTCGAAATAATTTCTAAAGTTTGACCTGCTTCTTTTAATTGTTCAGCATTAAAATTGCAAACCCCAGCGTAGCGAACTTTCCCCTGGTCGATCAATCTACTTACGGCTTCAAAAGTTTCACTCATCGGCGTAGTTTTATCGGGCCAATGAATTTGATATAAATCGATATAATCTGTTTTTAAACGCTTTAACGATTGTTCACATTCGTAAATAATACTTTCTCTACCGGCGTATTTATAGATGTCGATATCTTTACCATCGTTATCTTTACTTTTAAATCCAAAATCTCCTTTTGCTAAATCCCACCGCATACCAAATTTGGTTACAATCTGTAATTCATCTCTAGAAATTCCTTTTATCGCATCACCAACAATTTCTTCACTATCGCCTTGCCCGTAAATTGGAGCGGTATCGATTGAAGTTACGCCTAAATCGTACGAAGCTTTAATGGCATTTATTGCGTCGTTTCTATCTGTACTTCCCCACATCCAACCACCCGCAGCCCAAGCACCGAAAGTAATTACCGACATCTCTAAATCTGAATTTCCAATCTTCCTATATTCCATAATTGTTCTTTTTAAAAGTTTATAAAGCTCAACCAATTATTTTACACATTAAAACGTAACAAGTTTAAGCTATTGTTAAATACTACAAACATTTTATATAAGATGTTTTAGCACCTTGCTAATGAATGCGCTATTTTACAGAAAGCTTATAATTGAGAACATAAATTAAGTTAAAAAATTAAGGACGCTTAAATTGTGTAAATTTGCAAATCATTAACAATTCGCAATTCAAACATTCATAATGAGAAGAATCTTAATTCTACTAACGCTTTCAATAATTTATATTACATCGGCGAAAGCACAGAAAATAGACACACTTTCTATTAATTTAGAGGGTGTAAAATATCCTTATGCCCTTAAATATCTACCCTTAAATATCGACGGCCAAGATATTAACATGGCCTATATGGATGTGGCACCAACAATTACCCCAAACGGAAGAACCGTGATGTTATTCCATGGTAAGAACTTTGGAGGTTATTACTGGGGAAGTGTGATTAAAGCACTTGCTGCAGTTGGTTTTAGGGTAATTGCACCAGACCAAATTGGCTTTGGCCGATCATCCAAACCGATTATTAATTACACCTTTAAACAGCTTGCCGAATGGAATAAAAAGCTTTTGGATACTTTGGGTATCAAAAAAACTTCGATTTTGGGACACAGTATGGGCGGTATGTTGGCTACGCGTTTTGCTTTAATGTATCCAGAAAGAATGGATAAATTATTACTCGAAAACCCAATTGGTTTAGAAGATTATAAAGCTTTTGTACCTGCATCAACCGTTGAGGAACAATACAAACGTGAGCTTAAAAATACTGCGCAAAGCATTAAAAAATATTATCAAAGCTCGTACTTTACCATTTGGAAACCAGAATACGATTATTTGGTAAACATTGCCGCCGGCCCCACTTTTAGTGCCGATTACCCAAAAGCTGCCAAAGTTGCTGCGCTAACCTACAACATGATTTATGAACAACCTGTTGTTGATGAATTTAAAGATTTAAAAGTGCCAACCATTTTATTTATCGGTAAGGAAGATAAAACAATAGTTGGCAAGGGGCTTTTATCTAAAGATCAGCAAGCAATACATGGGCTTTACAGGTTTTTAGGCAAAAATACAGCACTAAAAATACCAGGCTCAAAAATTATAGAATTTGAAGACTGTGGGCATATTCCACATGTTGAAATTACAACAGAATTTTTGATTGCTTTAATTGGCGGGTTATAAACATCTAAATTATTTAATTTCTTTTGCCTCGATCTTAGTAATTCCCTGGAGTTTAAAAGCAATATTTTGACCTTGTGCTTTTATTGTGCCGTCCATTTCGATACGAGAATGCGCGTTCATAATCAACCCTGTATTAAGATCGAGCTCAGCATCACCTATGTTTGTGCCCTTTAAATCGGTTTCCATTTTATTATTCATTGCATCAAAACTGCCTTTGGAAGCTAATGTTCCACTTATGGTTAGATAAGCAATATTGCCTTTAACATCTTTTAATGTATAAGTCGAATTCATTTCCATTGGCATTGCCAAATTAACTTTGGTTGCAGAAACCCAACTTTCACCAATTTTAATTGGTTTTGATGGATAAATTTTTAGCGATGATTCCATGGTTTGCTTTAAACTTTCTGCGTTAAATTGTTTGGCCAACGATTGTTTAATCGAACGAACAACTGCCGTATCTTTAGACATGCTCGAGGTCATATCATTTAGCATTTTATCTACACCGTTTATCGATTTTACAGATCCATCGTGCAACATGATCATTGTAAAACCCGCACCCTTAAGTTTTCTAAATGGATTGGCTTTTGTGGTGTCTTGATCATCAGAATCTATATTCATTTTATTTCCGCCTGTTTCCGACGTCATGTAAATACGATCGTACGTTACTTCAATATTTTTTTCCGAATCATTGCCATTACGAATATCGAATGTGTAATCTGTCCCAATATTTTGTTTTAAATCAATATTTTGCTCGCCAATTTTCTGCGAGATAAACTGATCTGAAATCATCTTTATAAGATATTTCTTACCAATAGGGAAATTTTGTTTAATGGTGTAGGTTTTCTGCGCACTTACACTAAGCGCTACAAAAAATGTTAACGTTAGTACTGCGGTAAATTTATTAATTTTCATAAATGATTATTTTATTGGGTTTTGAGCAAATGCACGACTTAACATTTGATATAGATCGGGATGTTTTTCTTTAAGTAAATCGGGTCTTTCGAAAAAATATTCGGAAACAACGGCAAAAAATTCTGCCTGATTGGTCATTGCGTACGGGTTAATATCCGATTTATCATCTTTAATCCGTTCAATTTCTTCGTGCATCATTTTTACCCATGGCAAGGTATATTGATGGCTCAATAAATTTTCTGGAATGCCATCTGTCGCACCGTCAGATTTATCTAGCAAATGAACAAACTCATGAATTGCTGTATTTTCTTTTCCTGCGCTTTTGGAAAAACCGTGTCTTAAAGCCGAACGCGATAAAATCATTTGTCCGTTCATATAACCCGTTCCAACCATTCCCATCACATTACGCTCACTTCCCTGTTCAAATTGAAAATCCTTGTTAAAAGTATCGGGATATAAAAGCACTGTACTTAAATTTTTATAAGTCCAATCATCAAAGCCGAAAATTGGTATAACAGCGCTCGATGCAATCAGCAGTTCATCCAAAGTAGTCATCTCTAAACCCACAGCTTCTATCTTTACATTGCTAAAAAATGAGGCGATTTTTTGCTCAAAGCGAGTTTTATTCTCGGTGCTCAGCTTATGATAAAAACTTACATAATCCTCCAAAATTTGTTTGTCGGTTACTGTTAAAGGTTCTACTGCGGGTTTCTTCTTTCTTAAAATGAAATAAAGAACGATTAAAAAAATAGGTATTAAATAGCCAAAAGGTAATGTGCTCATATTTAAGATTAAATGTTTATCAATTAGCTTTCTATTATTTCTAATTGTGTTATAATAGCCTCTTCTGTAATTGGATAAGGCTTGTTGTTGATTAAATTTTGGTAAACCGCCTCAAAAATAGCCATATAATCGCCCTTTTCGGATGGAAGGATTTCAGTATTTCTGCCTCCGTTTTCCGTAACTAAGGTCAGTATTCCAGCATCTTCAGGCTTTTCGATTCCGTAACCTGCATCTGTTGGTTTAATGCCTTTAAGTAATTGTGCTTCTTGTACATCGGCATGGTTTTTACTGAAAGAGCCATTTGTTCCATTAATTACAAACGCTTCCTTAATGGCGGCTACCAGCATACTGGAAGTTAGAAACACGTTTAATTGATTTGGATAAGAGAGTTGGATTGCAAAATAATCATCTACTTTGGTGCCCGCTCGATTTTTACTCAGGACTTTATGGTATTTTTCTGGCTTGCCAAATAAAGCGATTGCTTGGTCGATTAAATGTGGCCCTAAATCGTATTGTAAACCTGTGGCTTCTACCAAATCCTCTTTAAAAGTTTTTGGACCAATTTCATTTCTATACCTATCGTAACGAAAATGCACTTCGACCAAATTACCCAATTCGCCACTTTCGATTATCTTTTTTACTGCCTTGAAGCCACTATCATATCTTCTATTTTGATATACAAATACTTTTTTGCCAACCTCTTTCGCTAAAGCAAATATTTCTTTTGCCTGTTTACTAGTTGCAGTAAATGGTTTTTCAACCAAAATACTTTTTCCATTTTGTAGCGCTAACTTTGAGTGTTCGTAATGGAGATTATTTGGGGTATTAATTGCGACTAAATCTATTTCATCATCGTTTAAGAGGTCATCAACGCAGTTATAACTGATTAAGTTTGGATAATCATTTTGAGCAATTTTACGGTTTCGCTCTACTATTGCTTTAAAATTAAAACCTTCGTGGGCATTTAAAAATGGCGCATGGAAAACCCTGCCCGACATACCATAAGCCAACAAACCCGCATTAATTATTTTATCAGTATTAACTTTCATCATTTGTTTTCTATCCAAAAGTACAATAATGGTTTAATGTTTTATGGCAAATCATCAACCTTTTTAATAAAGTGAACTGCTGTTTTTACATTATCTTTGGCGATATGAAACCGTCGGAGATTAATGCTAAGTGGAAAGTTTTGCAACAACGAATTGTTCAAGAATTTGATTCAGATTTTCCGGATCTGAAAGTGATGCTGTTTTTAATTGGTGTGCAGGAATTGGGCAAAGGGCCAAAGAAATACAGCAAGCGCCAAAAGGAGGAGTTAATGCATATTGCAACATGTAGGCTTTTGAGTGAGATGGATTTTTACGAATTGGAAGGAATTGATCAAGATGGCTGGCCGCACTGGAAATTGATTAAAGCAATTCCATCATATACCATGCTGGAGCAAGAAATGTTAATGAAATCTTTAGTGGTGAGTTATTTCGAGGATATATATACTTAACAACTTTATACAATTAAGCACAGAGCGCACAGAGATTTTCACAGAGAACACAGTGGTTTTTGGAAAGAGAAGCCTCACCATTTAGTATCCTTCCAAGCAGTCGGGAAATTCTAATGCAAAGGTATAACATGATGGCCAAACGGTTTTAGTAAAAACGATAAGCTCTAAAGATGCTTTGCGTCTATCAATATTCAAGATTTTATTTAAAACAAAAAACCCCGATGTTTTGCATCGGGGTTGGATATATAATGACCTCATAAATAGAGGGAATTGATAATTTTATCCTTCTTTTTTTGCTGTGTCTTTTAATGAATCATTTGCTACGATTACAATCTCTACACGACGGTTAGCTGCACGTCCTGCATCAGTATCGTTATCTGCAATTGGCTCAGAGAAACCTTTACCAATCGTTACCAATCTAGATGATGGTACACCTTGAGAAACCGCATAAGCTTTAACTGCCGCTGCTCTTCTTTCTGATAAACCTTGGTTATAAACTTCTGTTCCTTTATTATCAGTATGACCGATAATTTTAATATCGGTATCAGGATACTGGTTTAATGATGCAGCTAAACTTTGAACGTTTGTTTTTGCAGCATCTTTTAAAGCTGTTTTATCAAAATCGAATAAAATACCACTATCAAATTTTACAATAATACCTTCACCCTCGCGAATTACCTCTGCATTCGGAATTGCTTTTTGAATCTCTGCAGCTTGTTTATCCATTCTTTTACCAATGAACGCACCAGCTGTACCACCAATAGCACCACCAATTAACGCGCCAACAGCTGTATTACCAGCTTTTTTACCAATTAATGCACCGATAACGCCACCCGCTGCTGCACCGATACCTGCACCCTTTTGGGTTTTAGTTAAACTGTCGCAACTTTGAAACGCCATCGAGCTGATCGCAAATCCAACACTTAATACTGCTATTTTAGTTCTTGAAATACTCATAATATAATTTATTTAATTTTAATAACACCTTGACAAACACAATGCCAATATTAACTTAATGTCAATCAATTGTAGAAATTGTGCTTTTATTTCAATAACATGAAATAAAAACAATTGTTTAAAAAAAAGAGAATTCCATTAGGATGTATAAATATTAGTACAAATTAGGCCGAGAAGTAGCTTTCTAATTCTTTTAGCGTATTTTGATCCGTTTTAAAATCTTTTATAACAACACCTTTTTCCAGCAAAACGATTCGATTGCATACATCAGTAACGTGATTTAAATCGTGACTCGATATAAAAGTGGTCATATTTCCAGCATGATCTTTTAAAATTTTCTTCAACCTAATTTGGGTTGTTGGATCTAAATTTGCAAAAGGTTCATCTAAAATTAAAATCTCTGGCTTTTGCATTAACGCAGCAGCAATACCAACTTTGTTTTGGTTGCCTTTACTAAAATCGCGGATGTATTTGCCACTTTTTAAAATCTCTCCGTTAAAAAATTCTACGTAATGGGTCAAATATGCATCAACATCAGCTGCAGATAAGTTGTTTAAACTCCCAATAAAAACAAAGTATTCTTCGGGTGTTAAATAATCGATTAAAAACCCTTCATCTAAAAAAGATGCCGTATAATTTTTCCAATCGGTGTTGTGCATTACGTTTTCACCTTTTGATAGCACTTCGCCATTTGTAGGCCGAATTAAATCTAAAAGCATACGGAAAAATGTAGTTTTACCTGCGCCATTATTACCTACTAAACCAACGGTTTCGCCTGCTTTAATGTTTAAATTTTCTATGTTCACAACGATTTTATCGCCATAAATCTTTTGTAAATTTTTAACCTCTAAAATCATAATTATTCTCTAAAGCCTTCGGCTATTTTATATCGTTGTTTTTCTAATCTTGCGGTAATAAAGTTTACCCAAAAGCCCCGCATTAAAAGCATAATTAGGCCAAAAACCGAAACTGCAAATAATCCCCAGTAGGGCAAATCCATAATCCCGAAAGGCAAATAAATAAATATTGGAATTAATGCATACGGTAACATTAACAACCACTGTGTTGCACCTGTGCCCTGGTAATTAAAACTTGCGGATTTTGTAATGTCTAACCGTTTATAATTTAATGTAGCTAAGTAAAGTACGATGACTGTGCCGAAACCAACATTATATAAATATGCTGCGAGGTGCAGGAGCAATAACTTCGGACTTAAAAAGCCATAAAAGCTTGCTAAAAGCGTAATTGCTGTGGCTGCGATGGTAAAAAGTAAAAACTTTGCTTTAATATAATCCTTAAAATTGATTTTGTTTGAAAGCAAGCCATCGAAATGAGCACTTTGCCAAGCAAACATAAACTGACCATAAATAATGATAGAAATACCAGTCATAAATATAGCGCCAAACATCATCTTGCCAAAATCATCGTGTTGAATTGCCGGTTGTTTGTAAAATATAAATCCGTAAAAAAGAAATAAAAAGCTCATAATAACCGATGATCGAGGTCTTTTATGTCTTAATATGAGCTTTAATTCCAGTGCTGCCAATTCACCTACTTTGCCGAAATGATTTAAAAACGCATAATCTGTACTTACTTTCTTCTCATGTACTGAGGTTAATTCTTCTGTATATAAATTTTTGAGCAAGTAAATACTATTTAATTTAAAAATAGCGAATGCGATTATCGGCGTTAAAAATCCTAAATAAGGTTTTGTTGCTATTTGTTTAAATACTACATCAGAGAAAGATCCAATTGATATAACTTTGAAATATTCTAAGCCAGCAAAAGAAGCAATTATCGCTAAACCAATAACAGTGTACCACACATTAGAAATAGATTTTCTCTTTACATACAGCACTAAAAAGTTATTAAAAACCGCCGTAGAAAGTATAACAATCATGTACATTAAAGCAACAAAAGAGCCATAAGCCGGGCCAATTTTTATAATACAAAAAGGCAAAAACAAAATAAACGGCCAAAGATTAAATAATGAAAATAAAGCTTTAACATTTAAAAAGTTAATGATCTTATTTCTGGTAATTTTTAAATGAAGATATGGTACAATGCTTAAGGTAGGCAAATCTTGCAGTTGTAAACGCATCAAAAAATCGAAAGCAAAATAGTAAAGAATAATTCCGTTGAAACTTTTTACTACATCTTGGCCTTTAAAAACATAACCTAATAAAAATGGCATACCGAAGCCAATTGCAAGCGCAACGCCTAAGAAATAGAGCATAAAAAACCCTAAAACAACTTGCGAAGCCACACTCCCAGCCTTATTTCGAGCGCGCCAAAATGATTTCCATTGATGACTTAAAAAAGTTTTGAGCATAAATATGGTTCGTTATCTTAAAGGTTATTAGTTTAATTTTTTCATTAAATGTTACATCAGTAACCGTATTTATCTTTCCAGTTTTCTTTTAATTTTTCACGTAGTTTCTGTTCTGCGGCATTTTTTCCTGGGTTATATAGCTTTGTTCCGCTCAATTCATCGGGAAAATATTCCTGTGCCGAGAAATTACCTTCGTAACCATGCGAATATTGGTAATCTTTTCCATAGCCAATATTTTTCATCAGCTTGGTGGGCGCATTTCTAATATGCAAAGGCACAGGCAAATTACCTGTTTGTTTAACCAAAGCTTGGGCTTTATTTATGGCCTCGTAAGAAGCATTGCTTTTTGGCGAACTGGCCAAATAAGTTACACATTGCGACAAGATAATTCTAGCCTCGGGATAACCGATCACATTTACCGCAGTGAAGCAGTTATTTGCCAAAAGTAATGCATTTGGGTTGGCATTACCAATATCTTCTGATGATAAAATTAATAGTCGCCTTGCAATAAATAGAGGATCTTCTCCACCTTCAATCATCCTAGCCAACCAATAAACGGCTGCATTTGGGTCGCTACCGCGGATGGATTTTATAAATGCCGAAATAATGTCGTAATGTTGTTCGCCAGCCTTATCGTAGAGGGCTAAATTTTGCTGCGCATGCTCGAGTACATTCTCATTGGTAAGCGTAATTTTATTTCCACCAATACCGTTTACAGCAATTTCTAAAACGTTTAAAAGTTTCCTTGCATCGCCACCACTTAAACGAATTAAAGCTTCATGTTCTTTAATTTCGACACCCTTTTCGGTTAATGCTTTATCTTTTTTTATTGCAGTTTGAAGTAAACCAACCAGTTCTTCTTCAGTTAAAGATTTTAAAATATAAACTTGGCACCGTGAAAGCAAAGCGGAAATAACCTCAAATGATGGATTTTCGGTTGTGGCGCCAATTAAAGTAACCAAACCACGCTCTACCGCACCCAACAAACTATCTTGTTGCGACTTACTAAACCTGTGAATTTCATCTATAAATAAAATCGGCACCCCTAAAAAGCTATCTTTCAGCTGTACGGCTTTATCAATTACTTCGCGTATATCTTTTACGCCACTATTTATGGCGCTCAAATTAAAAAATGGCCGATCTAAAGATTGAGAAATAATATATGCTAAAGTGGTTTTACCAACACCGGGCGGCCCCCAAAAAATCATCGACGGCAACTGTCCGCTTTCTATCGCTTTGCGTAAAACTGCACCAACGCCAACTAAATGTTGTTGTCCAACATATTCATCGAGGTTTTGAGGGCGCATCCGTTCGGCTAAAGGTGCTTGGTTTTGCATAATGTAAAGATAATAAAATTGATCGCTTTGCGTGATTTTACCACAGAGATGGCAGAAAAACGCACAGCGTAAGGTTTTGATTTAATTTTATTGAATTAAGCAAAATACTTTTTGCAATGTTAAATTTAATTTGGGCGTTTTTACACGCTGTCCGCTGTATCTTTTTTGCTGTCCTTCGACTACGCTCAGGATGAACGCAAAAAAGGATGCCGCTTCCATCGTTAACGCGCTCAACGGCCAATAAAAACGAACAAGAAATTATTCGTTAGATACTAAAAGGAAGTGAATTAAACAGATTTTCCGTATGAACGCTGTAAAAAAATCGGTGCGCGCCGTGTTTAAATTCTGAAACCTAAAAACAAAATTCAATTCTATTGTTTAAATTTATAACATGAAAGATAACTTCTCTACCCAAGCCGCAGAATATGCAATTTATCGTCCAACCTACCCAAAGGAATTATATGAATATTTATTCTCTTTATTAAAAAGCAAAAATGTAGCTTGGGATTGTGCAACCGGAAATGGGCAAGTTGCACGCGAGTTGGCGTTACATTTCGAATCGGTTTACGCAACAGATATTAGCGAACAACAAATTAATCAAGCTTTAAAACTTCCAAATATTATTTACAAAGTAGAATCCTCCGATCATACTGAAGTAGCAGCTAAAACCTTTGACTTAATAACCGTAGCACAAGCTATACATTGGTTTAATTTTGAAGCCTTTTATACAGAAGTAAACCGCACGTTAAAACACGATGGAATTTTGGCAGTAATTGGTTATGGTGTGATGTTTATTGATAAAAAAGTAGATAAAGCTGTGCATAAACTTTACGAAGATATTTTGGGCAAATATTGGGATCCCGAACGCAGCTACATTGAAGATGGTTACAAAACCATTCCTTTCCCATTTGATGAAATTGCGACGCCACATTTCGAAATGAAAACGACTTGGAATTTTAACCAATTAATTGGCTATTTAAATACTTGGTCGGCATTGCAACATTACAAAAAAGCAAATGATAGAAACCCGTTAGAATATATGTTTACGGAGTTAAAAGAAGCTTGGGGAAGCGATGCGGAGAAAGATGTGCATTTCCCGATCTTATTGCGGATTGGTAGGTAGGATAGTACTGTACTTTTTACCACAGAGGAAACGGAGAAATACACAGAGGACACAAAGTAAAAACATATTAATAAAACTTTCAAGGCGCAAACGAGAAGCTTGTGCCAGACTCATGACATATCATGGCGAGGTATTGCCTTTCCCGACTTTTCGGGAAAGCAAACTCATTAAGCAGATTGCCTCTTACCCCAAAATGACAGATTTGCTATAAAACTCTGTTTTTCTCTGTGAAAACCTCGGTGTCCTCTGTGGTTAACCCTTCAACAGCAACTCCAAAATAGCAGAAGCACTCAGTTTCTTTTGTTCACCAGTTTCCATATTTTTAAAGGTAAGCTCGCCACTTGCAATTTCATCGCCACCAATTAAAACTACGTACGGTATTTTTTTCGCATCGGCATAAGCCATTTGTTTTTTAAGCTTCGCTGATGCCGGGTATAATTCGGCAGAAATACCTGCATTTCTAAATTGCTGTAAAATTGGCAAAGCGTATTTCTCGGCTTCTGCATCAAAATTACTAATCAGCACTTTTGTACCCACTTCTGATGATGCTGGGAAAAGATTCAGCTCTTCTAAAACATCGTAAATACGATCTGCGCCAAAAGAAACGCCAACGCCCGTTAACCCTTTTAGTCCAAACATTCCAGTCAAATCATCATATCTGCCACCACCGCCAATACTGCCCATAGCAACCTCGTTTGTTTTAACCTCGAAAATGCAACCTGTATAGTAGTTTAAACCGCGAGCAAGGGTTATATCTAACTCTAGTTTTGAGCGATGAGTGATGAGTGATGAGTTTAGTAAATTAACATATTCGAAAACCTGTTCAATTTCGGCGATACCTTTTAAACCTATTTCAGAGGCTGATAAAACGCTTTTCAAACTTGCTAACTTTTCTTCGTTTGTGCCTTCTAACAAAATTACAGGACGAAGTTTTTCTAAATCTACCTCGGTAAAACCGCGTTCTAGCAATTCTTTACTTACGCCGTCTAAACCAATTTTATCCAGTTTATCAATGGCTACCGTCATATCAATAATCAAATCGGGCTTACCTATAATTTCGGCTATGCCGGATAATATTTTTCTATTGTTAATTTTGATGGTAAAATCTTTTAACCCCAATTTGCTTAAAGCTTCATCGTAAATTAAAATAAATTCAGCTTCATTTAATAAGCTTTCTGAGCCTACAACATCTACATCACATTGGTAAAACTCTCTATATCTTCCTTTTTGCGGTCTATCGGCACGCCAAACCGGCTGTACTTGAAAGCGTTTAAAAGGCAGGGTGATTTCGTTTTGGTGCATCACCACGTAGCGGGCAAAAGGAACAGTTAAATCGTAACGAAGTGCTTTTTCTGAAAGCTTTGAGGTTGCGAGTTGTGAGTTACGGGTTGTAAGTAGTTGTTCGTCGATTTTCCCTAAATAATCGCCACTATTTAATATTTTAAAAATCAATTTATCACCTTCATCACCATATTTGCCCGTTAGGGTAGAAAGGTTTTCGAAACTTGGCGTTTGAATTTCGGCATAACCATATTTTTTGAAAACCGTTTTTATGGTATCGTAAATAAAGTTGCGTTTAACCATTTCAACAGGCGTAAAATCGCGTGTACCTTTTGCTAACGAGGGTTTAATAACTGACATAAGCGCAAAAGTACAAAAAGGTTTATTAACCACAGAGGACATCGAGATTTTCACAGAGAATACAGAGAAAGTGGAAAACCATAAAGGCACAAAGAATATGAAGGTTTTCGATATTTGTGTGTTTATCTGTTGATCAGGATTTGCAATCCTGATTCTCGAATGGAGGATTTTAAAATCCTCAGCTCAATAAGTCCGGAAAACATTTCCGGACTAGCAAGTGTAAAGTTTAGAGAAACTACAGCTATTTTCTATCTGGAAATGGCCTATTATCCCGATTAATTACTTCTTTCGATTTTTTCTTATTTACGAGATAAATAATTAGCCAGATCACCAATCCGAATGGCACCATAATCAAAACCATTGCGACCAAAAGCAAAATAATTTCAGGTGTACCCAGCATTGCTGCGTGCGCAAAGTTTGCTACAAAGACTAAGCAAAAAGTTAGGTAAAATAATTTGAGCGAAAAATTCATTTTTAAAGATAAGAATAAAAAGCTGTAATGGATTTGATGGGAGGCGAAAACATTATCGCTTTGTTTAGGTTTCGAAATAACAAAACATTTCCTAATTGTGTGGAGGATTTAAAATCCTCACATCAGTAAGCCAGGAAAACATTTCCTGACTAACAAATCTCGTGGTTGCGAGGCACAGCCTGTCCCAAATACTCGCGAAAGCAAACTCTATCGTTAAATTAGATTAGTTCGTGCCTTGCATCCTATAGCTATCGGATGAAGAAAATAGATTGTAATGGCGTAATTCAATTCCTTGCCGTTGGTTTCAACCCAATGTCATTTAGTTAAGGGTTATATAGCTCTTCTATAGTTTGTTACTGTGTAATATTTTCCAGTCAGCCTACGTGATTTTTTTATCCTCGGATTGTGCCTACCGGGCCTTTTTGGTTCAATGTTTCTTTCAAACTCTTTTTGCAAGACAAGTAATATTTTCTCTGGATTACTGAACAGAAATAATTTCACAATATTATGCTTTAATGCGGCCCAACTGACATTTTTATTGATTTTTTGGCGATATTTTCTTGTTTTGTTCTTCTCTTGTAAATAGGGTTCGCACTGTTTTTCGATTAGGCACTGCAAGTTTGAAACGAACAGCCCTGCTAAATAATCCTGAAGAATGCAGATCGATCTGTGGCCACTGAACTGTTCCATCTGTTGCTGGTTCTTTTGGTGACTATAAGATGTTTCTATTGCCCATTTTAACCTGTACAGCTCTTTTAGATCTAAAACATTATAGTTCAATTGGTTGTATAGGTTTGTTAGCAGTATCTCTATCTCGCCCGTCGATAGCTCCACTTTTACCATCCTTACCTTTAAGGAAGTTTCTGCAGTGGTTAAGTACCCTTGATCCCTTAATGTTCTTATAGCTTTATATCCTGCTTTTAGCTCTACAGTACAGTCATTTTCATTTCCTTGTAAAAAAGCGAGCGTTTCTTTGTTAAAATCACCCCTGCAGCGCATTACAAAATATCTGGGTCTTTCCTGGTTCTCCATTAGGTACATTAGCGCGAAACTTGGAAAGCCTCTATCGAAGATACTCAGGCTGTCCTCTGCAAAACATTGAATGCGATAATGCATGATACTGCGTTCTGATACCTTGACCGGGTACATATTACCCCATACCGTCACTTCGTTTAAAATATCGTACACCTGCATGACCCTTGCCATCGGAACCTTACACTCGCCATTTCCAGCAATACCAAAGTAATCAATTACCTCTGGCTTGTTTACCAAGTAAGCAGTACTGCCATCAACTGCCTGCAGTTTAAAGCCCCGCCACCGTTTTACATCTTCTCCATAATGTTGATAGAACAAACTTACTAGCCAATCATTCCAAACGCTAAAAAATAGAGGATTAAGCTTGGTTCGTTGAAGACAGAAAGCTGATTTACCACAGCTTTCTTCATACTCTAGGCCTAAAGTGGAAAAAAACTCGTTTACTTCTATACTTAAACTACGTTTGGGCATATTAAGGATTAGAGCTACTAAACGAGAAAGGGGAAGCTTTCTATTCCTACTGAAATCACCCTTATTGTTTGTAAATAAACTACGAATGGAAGAATCCATACTGAGGGTAGACAAGAATGTCTGTAATTCTGTAATTATAGCTATGTTTGCATTAACCATTGAGCTTTGTTGTTTTAGTCAATTACAAAGAACTAATTTTTAATTAGTACTCAATGGTTTTTTCGTGTTTTATCCTTAACTAAATGACATTGGGTTTCAACCAACGGAACTTTAAAATAAGCACCCAAGGCTTTAGCCAAAACCTAACCCATATTTCCTTGTTAATTGCAATTTCAGAAGTTTCTAAACCCGGTGGAAGCGGCATTTTACAGCTGTAATTCTGAGCGGAGTCGAAGAATAGCTGTGAAATACAGCGAACGACGGGACCGAACCCATCCCAAAAAAACCACTACAGTACCTTTCCAAATTAAAAATCTTGTAATCTATAAATCAGTTTAATCAACCAGAAGGAAATATCTTACATAAATACAACGCTTTAAAAAACTAAAGGCTTAAATTTGCCACAACAAAAATCAAAATTATCATGAGTTTCAGAATAGAACACGATACCATGGGCGAAGTACAGGTGCCTGCCGATAAATATTGGGGTGCGCAAACCGAACGTTCACGCAATAACTTTAAAATTGGACCAGAAGGTTCAATGCCTAAGGAAATTATTCATGCTTTTGGCTATTTGAAAAAAGCTGCAGCAATGGCGAACACCGAACTTGGTGTGCTTACTGCTGATAAAGCCGAACTAATTGCTAAAGCATGTGATGAGATTATTGCGGGCAAATTAGATGACCAATTTCCACTGGTAATTTGGCAAACAGGATCGGGTACGCAAAGTAACATGAACGGGAACGAAGTAATTGCCAACCGTGCCCACGTAATTAACGGTGGCCAATTGGCTGATGATAAAAAAGTGCTTCATCCAAATGATGATGTAAACAAATCGCAATCGAGCAACGATACTTTCCCAACCGCGATGCACATTGCAGCCTATAAACTTACGGTAGAAAACACAATCCCCGGGTTAGAGAAATTGCGCAATACTTTAGCTAAAAAAGTTGAAGAATTTAGTACAATTGTTAAAACTGGTCGTACCCATTTTATGGATGCTACGCCACTAACCTTAGGACAAGAATTTTCTGGGTATGTACAACAAATAGACAACAGCATCAGAGCCATTAAAAATGCTTTGGTAATGGTTGCCGAATTGGCTTTGGGCGGTACAGCAGTTGGTACAGGTTTAAATACACCAAAAGGTTACGATGTTTTAGTGGCTAAAAAAATTGCCGAACTTACAGGTTTACCATTTGTAACGGCTCCAAATAAATTTGAAGCTTTGGCTGCGCATGATGCAATGGTTGAGCTTTCTGGCGCTTTAAAACGCACAGCAGTTTCGTTAATGAAAGTTGCAAACGATGTTAGGATGTTAAGCTCTGGTCCGCGTTGTGGCATTGGCGAAATTGTAATTCCTGATAACGAACCAGGATCTTCAATTATGCCAGGTAAAGTTAATCCAACGCAACCAGAAGCCATGACCATGGTTTGTGCGCAAGTTATAGGCAACGATGTTGCGGTTTCTATTGGTGGTATGAATGGCCATTTCGAACTGAACGTTTTTAAACCAGTTATTGCTGCAAACGTATTGCAATCGGCCCGTTTAATTGGCGATGCTTGTGTTTCCTTCAACGATAAATGTGCGGAAGGCATTACAGCCAATCTACCAGAAATTGAAAAACATTTACAAAATTCGTTGATGTTGGTTACGGCTTTAAACCCTCATGTGGGTTATGAAAATGCAGCTAAAATTGCAAAAAAAGCGCATAAAGAAAATAAAACGCTAAAAGCAGCTGCTGTAGAGTTGGGCTTACTGACTAATGAGCAGTTTGATGAATGGGTGCGCCCAGAAGATATGGTTGGGAGTTTGAAAACCCCCTAGCCCCCTGAAGGGGGAATTTCTTTCTAACGTTCATGTATAAAGAAGAAAAAAGTTACTAATGCTAATTGCACAGTTGTATGTTTAGTACTAGTAACTCCATAAGTGCCAAAGTAACAAATTTTAAAAAATACGACTCAATGTTTACATCCTTGATTAATCTACTATCCTTAATTAGTCCGGTATTAATTTTTATAGCGTGTTGTCTTTACCTTTCCAAAAGGGTAAAACCAGATTCTATTTTGCTTTTTATTGGTTCGGGAATCAGCGTAATTTTATCAATATTTTACAGTGTAATTATGCCGATGTTTATGAGCGGTGGTGCTATGAATGTTACTTTTTATTATGAAATTGCTCGTGTAATAAGTTTTATTGCAGAAATTCTTTTTGCAATTGGATTTTTCATTTTAATTACGAATGTGATTAGGGGAAGAATTAACGTTCAAAATTTCTTTCCACCAAATACAGAGAATTAACTATGTTTAAATTGAAAGAAAATAGTGACCAAAATGTGAGCATCAACTCGAGAAATTTAAGACTTTTATTGTGTTTATTGCTCTTCGCTTTTTCTGCCTGTACACGCTTACCCAATATTCAGGGCAAAGGAGAACCTTTTATGCAAGGTGTTTGGAATGAGGATTCCGTTGCCTTAAGCAACAAATTAAACACTTACACAAAACATCATTTTAAATTTAGCTGCGATTCGGTTTATATAGATTTTGTTACCTACAGCAAAGTAAATTTCTATTCAGATTCATGTTTTAACAAAGGTGTATGGAAAGAATATGCAAAAGGGGTTTATGCCGTTATAGGCGATACTTTATTTTTAGGCGCTACTTACACCCACGCCAATTACAAACAAAAAATTTCTGGCTGTTACCGTATTGGGCGTTACGAAAAAAAATTCCTAATTAAAAAATCTTCATCTACAACATTGTTACTCGAAAATTTAACCGATCAAAGGCAAATCACTTTAAATTTGAAAGAAAAAGTAACCTGTGTACAAAAACCTTTGTAACAGTTTAAATAAAACATAAAATGATTTTTACATCTATAAAAAAGAAAATTAAAGTAAGTTTAATTGTAGGTCTTTTAGCTTATTTACCTATTCAAGCAAATGCTTGGGGAACCATTGGTCACCGCGTAGTTGGCGAAATTGCCGATAGTTACTTAAAAACTAAAACCCGAAAAGCTGTTCAAGATATTTTAGGCTACGAAACACTTGCCATGTGTGCAAATTGGGGCGATTTTATAAAATCAGATTCTTCGTATAATTACATGTACAACTGGCATTTTGTAAACTTCCCGGCAGGATTAAATAAAGAAGGTGTTTTTAATATTTTAGAAACAGAAAAATCTCCAAATATTTACAATAAAATAATTGATTTAACTGCTGTTTTAAAAAAGAGCTCCAGCACAATGACCGAAAAGAGATTGGCCTTGCGCATGCTTGTTCATTTAGCTGGCGATTTGTGTCAGCCGATGCACGTTGCCCGCAAAGATGATATGGGAGGCAATCGTGTTTCTGTGATGTGGTTTAACGAAAAATCGAACCTACACCGTGTTTGGGACGAACAATTAATTGGCTATCAACAATTAAGTTATACCGAATATGCCAAAGCGATCAACCATCCATCGGCTATAGAATTTTCTAACTGGCAAAACACAAGCCTAAAAGATTGTATCTACGAATCATATCAAGTTTGCAACAAAATTTACGATAACACTAAACCCGATTCTAAATTAGGTTATCGCTATAATTTTGAATGGGTAGATACGCTGAACCAGCAATTGCTCAAAGGTGGCGTAAGGTTGGCTAAAATGCTGAACGATATTTACGGATAATATAAGGTATAGGGTAATAAGGTTGAAGGCGGAGGGTTAATAGCCAAAGTGTCAGTAAGGTCCCTTCGGGGTTTGGGGGAAAAAAGTTGCGTGTTGTGGGTTACAGGTGACGGGTCTTGGTGCCTAAACGAAAAATGAACAAAAAAGCCTCTTTGGGTTTGGGGATAAAGAATAAACATCAATGCGCTAAACTACTTGTTATTTAAAGCCCCTTTGGGTTTGGGGAACTAACTACTAAATTATTATGAAAATTTTAATGGTTTGCTTGGGCAATATTTGTCGTTCGCCACTGGCGGAAGGTATTATGCAACACTTATCAAATCAACAACAACTGAATTGGGAAATTTCGTCTGCTGGAACGGGCGACTGGCATGTTGGCCAATCTCCCGATCAACGAAGTATTCAGGTTGCGAAAGCAAATGGTTACGACATTGGTAATCAACGGGCACAACATTTCAATCAAAATATGTTTGCACAGTACGATCTAATTTTGGTAATGGATAGAAACAATTTAAAAGATGTTTTAAATTTGGCCAAAACAAATGAGGATAAACAAAAAGTTAAGCTTTTTCTGAATGACGATGAGGTTAACGATCCCTATTACGATAATGCACTTTTTAATCCCGTTTGTTTACAGATTGAAGAAAGATGCAAACACATCCTTAAAGAATTGACTTAAGCTCTGCACATTTTTTCATTATATTGAAAAATTGCCGTTAAACAGTAATTTTTTAAAAAAACATTTTTTTGCAATAAAATAATTATTGCCACTACATTCATAACGGTTCATAACAGTTAAAAGCTATTGGATTATTAATTTGAGCCATCAAATATTTAATAATCTGTCTATAAAAAAATACCTTAACTTTCTATTTAGAAAATCTTCTACAGAAAGGTAACTTAAATAAGTTGCAAAGCAAATATTTGTTTGGCTTAAACTTATTCAAATTCAAGGTTAATAAATGCGTTAGGATTTATTAACGGCAAAAAAGTATTTTGATAGTCGAAAAAGATTAAGTTTTGTAAATCGATACAGTTAAACCAAATATATACAAATGAAAGTAGCACTTTTTGTTCCTTGTTATATAGATCAATTTTACCCAAATGTTGGTATTGCAACCTATCAATTGTTAAAAAAATTAGGTTGCGATGTAGCATTTCCTTTAAATCAAACCTGTTGCGGCCAGCCCATGGCCAATAGCGGTTTTAGTGCAACAACCACTGGTTGCGATAAAAACTTTGTCGAAAATTTTAAAGGGTTCGATTACATTGTTGCACCATCAGGAAGCTGTGTTTTACACATTAAAGATCATTTAAAGGATGAACAAAATCCTGAAGAAGCAAAAAAAATAAGAAATAGTATTTACGAACTCACTGAGTTTTTAGTTGATATATTAAAGGTTACTAATTTAGAATCTACTTTTCCACATCGAGTTGGCATGCACATTAGTTGCCACGGGCAGCGAGGTTTACACCTAAGTTCGATGACTGAAACGATGGATAAGCCTTTCTCCAAACCTGAGCAATTGCTGATGCAAGTTAAAGGCCTACAACTGCTAACACCTGAGCGACCGGATGAATGTTGCGGATTTGGCGGTACGTTTTGCGTTTTTGAAGAAGCAGTGAGCGTTAAAATGGGAAAAGATAGAGTTAAAGAACACGAAGCCAACGATGTTGAATATATTACTGCCGGAGATGTAAGTTGTTTAATGCATTTAGAAGGCATTTTAAAAAGGCAAAATAGCAGAGTTAAAACCATCCATATTGCCGAAATTTTAAATCATACCGTATAATGGAAAATTTAAAAAACCACGCAACCGCAGCCGAAGAATTTATAAAAGACGAGCCAAGAACCGATTGGCATGATGAAACCCTTTGGTTTGTTAGGCAGAAAAGAGATTTAGCTGCCCATACCTTACCCGAGTGGGAAGAACTTAGGGAATGGGGTTCGCAAATTAAAAACCATACGCTTTCGAATTTAGATGAATACTTAGAAAATTTCGAAACAAATGCGCAAGCAAATGGAATAAAAATTCACTGGGCAAAAGATGCTGAAGAACACAATCAAATTATTCATAAAATTATTACCGATAACAAATTTGAAAAGATTGTAAAGAGTAAAAGTATGCTAACCGAAGAATGCCATTTGAATGAATTTTTAATTCAAAAGGGTATTGCTGTGGTTGATACAGATTTGGGCGAACGCATCGTACAGTTCCGTAATGAAGCACCAAGCCATATTGTTTTGCCAGCAATCCATTTAAAAAAGCAGGATGTTAGCGAAACTTTTCATAAACATTTAAATACCGAAAAAGGAAATAACGATCCGCAGTATTTAACAGAAGCCGCTCGCCAACATTTACGTAATCATTTCGTAGAATCTGAATTGGCAATAACAGGCGTAAATTTTGCGGTTGCAGAAACGGGTGGTTTTGTGGTTTGCACAAACGAAGGCAATGCCGATATGGGTGTAAACACTGCAAAAATCCATATCGCTTGTATGGGCATGGAAAAAATCATCCCGAAGGCAGAACACCTTGCTGTATTTTTAAGGCTGTTAACCCGAAGTGCAACCGGCCAACCAATAACAACCTATTCGAGCCATTTTAATAAACCAAGGCCGGGCCAAGAAATGCATATTGTAATTGTTGATAACGGCAGAAGTAGGCAATTAGGACGAGCAGATTTTAGAAATTCGTTAAAGTGCATCCGCTGTGCGGCATGTTTTAATACCTGCCCGGTTTACCGCAGAAGTGGCGGACACAGTTACCATACCGCTGTTGCCGGTCCGATCGGCTCTATTTTGAGCCCGAATTTGGATATGAGAGCCAACGCCGATTTACCATTCGCATCTACCCTTTGTGGCTCGTGCAGTAATGTTTGTCCGGTTAAAATTGATATCCATGAGCAACTTTGGAAATGGCGCCAAGTGCTTGTAAACGAGGGCTATGTTACTACCACCAAAAAAATAGGCATGGGTGGAATGGCAATGGTTTTCGCGCACCCTCGTCTTTACCGTTTGCTGGGTTCGATTGGTAGGAAGACGATTAAATGGTTCCCATTTTTTGTAAACAACAAGCTTAACCCTTGGTATAAGCAACGCGATATGCCAGAAGCACCAAAAGAAAGTTTTAGAGATTGGTTTAAAAAACAACAAAAGTAATGAGTTCGAGAGCAGAAATATTAGCTAAGGTGAAGCAAAATAAACCAACCTTGGTGCCATTGCCAAATATTGATTTTAATGATTTAATTACCTACCCCGACTTGATTACGCAATTTATATCCGTTGTTGAAAAAATTGGCGGAGCGGTATTTTTGTATCCTACTGAAGAAGATTTGGCGAAAAATATAAGTTTGGAGCCTAATGAAACATACAATATCAATACTTTAAATATGAGCGAAGCTGAAAAGCTAAGCTTAAGTAAAGTGCACTCGCTTGATTTGGAAAGGGTACATACGGCTTATTTTAGAGGAAAGCTTGGCGTAGCCGAAAACGGCTCCATTTGGCTTGATGAAGAGGCAATGGTTAATCGAGTTTTGCCAATTATATGTGAGCATTTAGTGTTGGTATTGGATAAAAATTTAATTGTTCCAACTATGCATCA
The DNA here is from genome assembly GCF_004354365.1 of Pedobacter changchengzhani. GTDB lineage: Bacteria > Bacteroidota > Bacteroidia > Sphingobacteriales > Sphingobacteriaceae > Pedobacter > Pedobacter changchengzhani. The sequence goes on along the minus strand of NZ_SJCY01000001.1, from coordinate 153,651 downwards.
CGCATATCAAAATATAGATGTATCGAAAACTGGTTATGGAACCTTCTTGGCTGGGCCATCCAAAACAGCAGATATTGAACAAAGTTTGGTTATTGGTGCCCACGGCCCACGAAGTTTAAAAGTTTGTTTAATCGGTTAGTATTAATGAGCTTTTACATTCTGGCATTTTAACTGCCATGAGAAGTTAAAATGAATTTTTACTGACTATCATTTTTAGCTTGCATTAATATTAATATTTATAAATTTAATATTTAACCTAAAATCAACACCTCCTAATTTTTAAGCTGGGTCTTCTTTTGCGATAATATTTGAACCTAAATTTTATAAAATAAATAAGGTTACTGGACTTGTTAACCACACCGTCCGTCGAGAATCTCTCAAGAGCGGAATTGCTTTGTGCTTAAATCACTTTCGCCAAACCACAAAAGTTTATTTTCCCTCTATCGTCATCAAATAATTTTTCTTGGAAATAAATATCCGTTATTTCAAGGTGGCAAATCGGTTTGCTATCGTTTATCCGCCAATGGCGATGAAAACTCGATTACGATCAAATCCAACCATGTGAGTAATTGTGAGTTGCCTAATTAGGCTTTCTGTTGTCGAAACAAACTTCTCAAATCGTCACCCCTTTGCCTTTCTCAATAATATTTTATTTTTTTTTAATTAAAGGGGGTAACATTTTTCAATGTGGGTTTATGTATAAGAAAACAACCACATATTAAGCGAAAAATGATGAAAAATTTACTTAAACCCATAGCAGTTTTTATAGTATTAACTGCTTTATTTACGAGCTGTAGAAAAGACGATAAACTAATTGACAATACAAACTCTTTTGATGCCCTAATGGCGAAATACAAAATTAAAGGGCAAGTATTTACAATTAATGGTGCCACAGGCGGAACTATTATTGGAACTGGCGGTTCGAAAATTACATTCCCAGCAAATGCTTTAGTAAATGGAGATGGTTCTCCTTTTAGTGGCGATGCAACAATTACCATAAAAGAAGCTTTAAAAAAATCTGACTGGTTAACTGAAGGCTTATCCGCGACAACAGTCAACAACATTTTAGTTTCTGGCGGTATGTTGGATATTAAGGTTCAACGTAAAGATAATGGCGCCAATTTATTGCCTGCTCCAATTATGAGAGAACCAAATCAAGACCCTAAAGCTGTGATTATGGGCGAAGTAATAAAGCCAAGGGTTAAACAACAAGATTTACAATTATTTTTACCTGATAACACAACATCTACACCAGCAACTGATCCACCTTCTGCATGGACATCTGCATCATACTATCCTTTTGGCAATGGTACAAACAGCTACATTTTCCAAATACCACAGTTTAGATGGGTAAATTGCGACGGACTTTACAACCAACCTGGAGTAAAAACAACCATCAAAGTAACACCAGATCTTTCTGCCTTTGCTGGCGCAAGTAACATACAAGCTATATTGGTTTATCGCGATATCAACACTGTGATTACGCTTCCACCATCGCCAGGATTTTTTCAAAGCTATAGCAATAGCATAGCAGAAGGTAGTATAGCAGATGTAATTTGTATCGGTAAAACTGCCGATGGTAAAATACTTTTTAAAGTAATGCCTGCGGTTACGTTTACCACAAATATGAATATCGCCATTACCCCACAAGTTGCCAACGCAACAGACGTTTCTGCTTACTTAGATTCTATTAATAACTAAAATAACTACGCTATCGGTTCGATAGCATAATTTAAAACACTTTCACTAAAATTTAAAATATACCATTATGAAATACGCATATTTATTTTTAGCCACTTTGTTACTTAGCTTAAGTAGCCTGGCGCAAGAAAAAGCAACAAATACATCAAAAAGTTTTAGTCAAATCTCGATTAGAGGTGGATACGATGTTGCACAAAAGCATGATTTTTCAAATTTTGCTTCGAAAAATTTAAAAGGTTTTAACGCAGGTGCATCGTTCGATAAATATTGGAATTGGTTAGGCGCTGGTATTGATGTAGATTTTTTGCAGAATCAAAAACCTGAATATACCGCAGCAAATGATTTTACCACTTATATGACTGCTCAACCTTACATTTTAGGAACGGATTACAACATACAAGCAAATGCCACGAAATTAACGAGAATTTTTGCAGGTATTGGTCCTGATTTTAAATACCAAACCGTTGATAACAAATGGACTGCAGAATTAAATCTACGTGGTGGTGTAACCCGTACCGATGGATCAATGCTAGAATATAGCACAAAAGCAGTTAGACCCATTTTAAATCCATTTCTATCAAGAGGCGGAGATGCAGTGAATGCTTCAACGGTTACCGGAAATTCTAATCCTGAAAACGAAGGTGTATTTTATCATAAAGGATACGATAAAGAATATATTTTAACTGCCAAAGCGCAAGCGCGTATCAGTTACACCATTACCGATAATTTAAGTGCAAATGTTGCCGCGTATTACATGTATTATCAAGGTAGTAAAGCACTATATAATACGCAAGATTATACAGGATCTACACCTCCAGTTTACGCCACTATTAAACCGACCTTTGGTTTAAGCGCACTTTCTTCTTTAGGTGCATCGGCGGGTATTAGCTATAGAATTTTTGGCAATCAAACTCACGTTAAAAAACAAAAAGGCTACAACACATTAACCGTTTTTGTTAAAGATGAATTAACAAACCAACCTTTGCATGATGTGGATGTGATGGTTACTAATGCCGGTGGCAACAACCTAACAGCCAAAACTGATATAAACGGACAAGCAATATTCCAGAAAATTAAAGCAGCAGATTATGTGGTAAAAGGCACTTTACATGATATTGCAACAAACACGCAAACTGTAAACATTAACAGTTCTAACCAAAAAGCGGATGTAACTTTAATTCACAACGACCCACGTTTTACCGTTGTTGGTACTGCAATTAATTTAGGAACCAAAACCCCAGAAGGTGGCGTGAGTACAACATTAAAAGACTTAAGTAGAAGTACAGTGAAAATGGCTACTTCTCAAAATTCTACTGGCAAATTTAGTTACCAATTAGAGCAAAATACCGATTATGAATTGGTTGGTAAAAAAGCAAATTACATCTCAAACATCGAACGGGTTTCTACCAAGGGCTTAACGCGTAGTCAAACGCTGTATGTACAGTTAGAATTGGGTATTGAGCGTGTAGAAGTTGGTAAAGCAATTGTATTAAAAAAGATCTATTATGATTTGGATAAAACGGATATCCGTGAAGATGCATCAAGCGATTTGCAAAAGTTGATTTCCTTTTTGAATGATAATCCAAATATCAAAATTGAGATTTCATCCTTTACAGATTCAAGAGGTAGTGGAGATTACAATTTAGAGTTGTCGCAAAAAAGAGCACAATCTGTAGTTAGCTATTTAATTAACAGAGGAATAGATAGAGGCAGGATGATTGCAAAAGGTTACGGAGAATCTAAACCTGTTGTAGATTGTGTGGAATGTACAGAAGCCCAACATCAACAAAATAGACGTACAGAATTCAAATTGATTTCTCAATAAGTGCACATTAGGTTATCAAAAATTAAAGAAGTCAAGTTTTAAAAACTTGACTTCTTTTTTATAGGTTAAAACCAAGCGATTAACCTCCAGATTATTCAGAAGAATCTAATTATCCTTATATCAAAATTGAGATTTCATCCTTTACAGATTCAAGAGGTAGTGGAGATTACAATTTAGAACTATCGCAAAAAAGAGCACAATCTGTTGTTAGCTATCTAATTAACAGAGGAATAGATAGAGGCAGGATGATTGCAAAAGGTTACGGAGAATCTAAGCCTGTTGTAGATTGTGTGGAATGTACAGAAGCACAACATCAACAAAATAGACGTACAGAATTCAAACTGATTTCTCAATAAGTGCACATTAGGTTATCAAAAATGAAAGAAGTCAAGTTTTAAAAACTTGACTTCTTTTTTATAGGTTAAAACCAAGCGCTTAACCTCCAGATTATTCAGAAGAATCTAATTATCCTTATATCAAAATTGAGATTTCATCCTTTACAGACTCAAGAGGTAGTGGAGATTACAATTTAGAGTTGTCGCAAAAAAGAGCACAATCTGTAGTTAGTTATTTAATTAACAGAGGAATGGATAGAGGCAGGATGATTGCAAAAGGTTACGGAGAATCTAAACCTGTTGTAGATTGTGTGGAATGTACAGAAGCACAACATCAACAAAATAGACGTACAGAATTCAAATTGATTTCTCAATAAGTGCACATTAGGTTATCAAAAATGAAAGAAGTCAAGTTTTTAAAACTTGACTTCTTTTTTATAGGTTAAAACCAAACGATTAACCTCCAGATTATTCAGAAGAAACTAATTATCATTATATCAAAATTGAGATTTCATCCTTTACAGATTCAAGAGGTAGTGGAGATTACAATTTAGAGTTGTCGCAAAAAAGAGCACAATCTGTAGTTAGTTATTTAATTAACAGAGGAATAGATAGAGGCAGGATGATTGCAAAAGGTTACGGAGAATCTAAACCTGTTGTAGATTGTGTGGAATGTACAGAAGCACAACATCAACAAAATAGACGTACAGAATTCAAATTGATTTCTCAATAAGTACACATTAGGTTATCAAAAATTAAAGAAGTCAAGTTTTTAAAACTTGACTTCTTTTTTATAGGTTAAAAAGAATCTAAACCTGTTATAAAATGTATAAACCCACAACATTAACAAAATAGACGCACAGAATTCAAATTGATTTCTCAATAAGTGCGCATTAGGTTATTATAAATGAAAGAAGTCAAGTTTTTAAAACTTGACTTCTTTTTTATAGGTTAAAACCAAGCGATTAACCTCCAGATTATTCAGAAGAATCTAATTATCCTTAATTTATGCCAATTTAACAACCTCATATTTAGGTACAAGAGATTTCATTACCGTCCAGCCAATTAAATAACATACCGAACAGATAGAAAATATGATGAAATATCCAGCTTCTTCTCCTTTAAAACCTATAAAAACAATGTGGTTATTTCCGGTATAATCGAATAATAATCCGGATCCTTTATTAATAATAAAAGCACCAATACCACCCGCCATTCCGCCTATACCTGTAATGGTTGCAATCGCTTTTTTAGGAAACATATCGCCAATGGTAGAAAAAATATTTGCCGACCATGCTTGGTGTGCTGCACCTGCAATACCAATAATAATAATTGGCAACCAATACGTAATGTGACCTAATGGTTGTGCAATAAGTGTTAACAGCGGAAAAAATGCAAAAATTAACATGGCTCTCATTCTACCTTCATAAGGGTTCATACCTTTTTTCTCCACAAAATAAGTTGGTAACCAACCACCAATAATCGAAAGTAAAGTAATCATATAAAGTACAAATAATGGAAATGCGCTATCTGTAGAATCCATTCCGTAAACAGCTTTTAAATAAGCGGGTGTCCAGAATAAAAAGAACCACCACACACCATCTGTCATAAATTTACCGAATGCAAAAGCCCATGTTTGTTTGTATTTAAAGCAATCGATAAACGAAACTTTTTCTGTGGTTTCCTCCACATAATTATCTAATTTTCGATCGTTAATTACATCCTGCTGAATGTAGGCCAATTCATCTGCTGTAACTCTTTTATGCAATTCGGGTTTATTGTAAACAAATACCCAAAAGCCCATCCAAACAAAACCCAATGCGCCGATAATGATAAAAGACATTTCCCAGCCATAAGCCTTTGCAATAAACGGAATAGATATTGGCGCAGCTAAAGCACCAACAGTTGCCCCTGCATTAAAAATACTAGTTGCAAATGCCCTATCTTTTTTAGGAAAATATTCTGCAGTTGCTTTAATCGCAGCAGGAAAGTTTCCAGCTTCGCCTACTGCCAACACAAAACGGGCAAAAATGAACAATGTAACACTTACCGAAACAATCATTCCCGTGTTATTTACCACCGAAATTGCCTCTTTAGCACCTTCAAAGCTAACTAACCAATGGCCTGTTAATATTCCTGATGTAGCAATACCACAAAATGCATGTAAACAAGCACCTACCGACCAAATACCAATTGCCCATAAAAAGCCTTTTTTGGTATCGAGTTTATCAACCAGCCTACCCGCAAAAAGCATTGCAAAAGCATAAAAAATAGAAAAAAGTGCGGTAATATTTCCGTAATCATTATTATCCCAATGAAATTCTGGTTTAATAAAATCAGACCAAGTTAACGACAGTACTTGCCTATCTAAATAATTTATTGTAGTTGCAAGAAACAGTAGAAAGCATATCGTCCATCTGTATTTACTCGTTTTTTTCTGCTCCATTTTTGGTTAGGTTAACTGTATTTATTTACTTTTTTTAATTAACGCTAACGCTAATTTGGTACTATCGAAAAGTTCCTCATATAAGCCTTTGCTCATTACATCTTTGCTAATTAATTTACTGCCCATACCTACGGCACAAACACCAGCTTTAAACCAAGTTTTTAAATTATTTTCATCAATTTCTACACCTCCGGTTGGCATAAATAACTGGCCGGCAAATAAATCTTTAATAGATGAAATAAAATCGGGACCTAAAATATTTGCAGGGAATATTTTTATTAACATGGCTTTGTTAGCCTGTGCAATGCTAATTTCAGTCGGCGTCATACAACCGGGTATCCAAAGCATATTAATTTTATTCGCAATATCTGCCACTTCCGCATTAACAATCGGTGCAACAATAAAATCAGTTCCGGCTTGAATAAAAGCATTTGCATCTGCAGGTGTTTTTATCGTACCAATTCCCAAATAAAGATCGGGCATTTCTGCATCGCGTATCTCTACCAATTTTTTAAAGTTCGGCAAAGCCGATTTACCACGATTTGTATATTCGAAAACCCTAACGCCTGCTTTATACAACGTGCGTAGAATTTCTACACTTCCCTCTTCGCTGTCTTGATAAAACAAAGGCAACATCCCTTGCTCCAAAATTGCATCTAATATTTTATGTTTATTACTTATCATGGTGTATCATTCTTTTTTCTATTTCTGTTACTGTACTCGTGGTGGCATCGCTCGCAATGTAAAGCTTATCGTAGGCTGCTGCCGTGGCAAAATCTAAAATTTCTTGCATAGGTTTATCGTTATAAAAACCATAAATCAACCCGGCCATAAAACAATCGCCACTACCCACTTTATCTAATATTTCTTCTGATACATACTCCGGCGAAACGAACAATTCATCATTGGCATATAGCGTAGTATAATATTTAATGCCTCTACCATGATCGAACCTAAATGTATTTGCAACCCGCGTACATGAAGGAAACTTTTCGATAATTTTTTTTGAAGTATCTGCCGATTGATCAATTAGCGTTTGTTTTTCATAATTTTCTAACGCAGTTAAATCATCGTGTAAGGATGTGCCCAACATTTTGTTTGCCGCCCAAACATTGCCCATTATCAACGTGCAATACTTAGCCAATTCGGGCAAAACCTCAATCGGGTCTTTACCAAATTTCCAAAGCTTAGAGCGAAAATTAAGATCTAACGAAATCTCGATGCCTTTTGCACCGGCAACTTTTAAGGCCTCTAAACAAACATCAGCAATATTTTGGCTTATGGCAGGGCAAATTGCACTAAAATGAAACCAGCTTACGCCTTCAAAAACAACATCCCAATTAATTTGGCCTACACTTAATTCGGCATAAGCAGAATGTGCCCTATCGTAAATTACACCTGCATTTTTTAAATCTTTTCCCTTCGGAAGATAGTATAAACCTAGCCTTTCGCCATGATAAACCATTGAGGAAGTATCGATGCGCTGTTTATTTAGAAACTCAATAATATCTTTCGTAATTGAATTATCAGGAACGGCAGATAAATAAGTAGAAGGTACATTCCATAATGCAAGTGCCGTAGCCACATTTAGTTCGGCACCGCCGATGTAAAAAGGAAGTTTATTTTCTTTTAGCCACTGGCCATCCATATCGGGGCAAATGCGTAAGAGCAATTCGCCAAAGCTTAATACTTTACCTTTTGTTTTATTGGGTATTTGGTTAATCATTTCGATGTTTTTCGCTTCTTTAGCCAAGGTGGAGGTAAACCAATTAAATGCTTAAGCCGCACCACACTAAATTAACCGAATTAAAAATTAAAATAGTTTTTTGCGTTAAAGTAAGAAATATCTTGAACAATTTTCCCTATCCAATCAATATCGTTAGGTAATTCTCCATTTTCTACATCATCGCCAAATAAATTACAAACAATGCGCCTAAAATATTCATGGCGCGGAAAGGATAAGAAACTTCTAGAATCGGTAAGCATTCCCACCATTCTGCTCAACAAACCCATATTTGATAATGCGTTAATTTGCTTTGTCATTCCATCTTTTTGATCTAAAAACCACCAAGCAGAACCAAACTGAACTTTACCAGCAACAGAACCATCGTTAAAATTACCAATCATGGCCGCAACCACTTCATTATCCGCAGGGTTTAAATTGTAGATAATGGTTTTTGTTAACTTATTATCGGCATCCAAACGGTTTAAAAATTTAGAAAGCATTCTCGCTTGGCTAAAATCACCTATCGAATCCCAACCCGTATCAGGCCCTAATTGGGCTAACATTCGGGTGTTGTTGTTTCGCAAAGCACCTAGATGATATTGTTGCACCCAACCTTTTTCGTGGTTCCACACTGCAAAATAAACCAACATTGCCGATTTAAATTGTAGGTTTTCCTGATAGGAAATATCTTTATTGTTACGGATTTTTTCAAAAATTGATGTGATTTCTGACTCAGTATAATCTTCGGCATAAATTTGCTCTAAACCATGGTCAGACACCGAACACCCGTTATTGCCAAAATAATCATGGCGACTTTTCAAAGCATCTAAGTAATCCTGAAAAGAGGTGATATTTTTACCAACAACCGTTTCTAATTTATCAATATATTCATTTAAACCTTTAATGTTATCGCTGTTCATGGCTTTATCCGGACGAAATGCTGGCAACATTTTAACAGCAACACCTTCATTTTTTAGTTGTTGGTGAAAGTTTAAACTGTCTAACGGATCATCGGTTGTACAAACAGCCTCCACATTCATTTTTGCCATTAAACCTCGAACCGAATATTCGGGCGTTTGTAATTTTGCCGTACATTCATCATAAATTGCACGTGCAGTTTTACTCGATAAAATATCGGTGATGCCAAAATAGCGTTGCAGCTCTAAATGTGTCCAATGGTATAAAGGATTGCGCAATGTATAAGGAACGGTTTCTGCCCATTTTTCAAATTTCTCAAACTCGGATGCATTTCCCGTAATGTATTTTTCATTTACACCATTTGCACGCATTGCTCGCCATTTGTAATGATCGCCAGCAAGCCAAACTTCACTTATACTCGAAAATTGAAAGTCGTTCGCAATTTGATCAGGCATTAAATGATTATGGTAATCGATAATCGGCATTTGCTTGGCAAAATCGTGGTAAAGCTTTTCTGCTGTTTTGGTATGAAGGAGAAAATTTTCGTCTAAAAAACTTTTCATTTTTTATTAGGTCTAAATGTAATTTTTGTACTATTAGTTGGCGAAAACCTTTTAATTAAAGACTTACACCACGTTTCCAAGGGATAAAATCATCTTGGTTTAGCAATACAGCTTTTGGAATAACTTCTCCACTTGCAGCCTTTATGCAATACTCTAAAATGTCTTCGCCCATTTCTTCAATGGTTTTTTCGCCTTCAATTACCGGTCCACAGTTAATATCTATAATATCGCTCATGCGCTTTGCCAAGGCATTGTTAGTAGCCACTTTAATGGTGGGGCAAATTGGGTTACCCGTTGGCGTGCCCAAACCTGTAGTAAATAAAATTAGCGTGGCGCCCGATGCTGCTTTTCCAGTAGTTGCTTCTACATCATTACCGGGCGTACAAACTAAATTTAAACCGATTTTTGTCGCTGGTTCGGTATAATCTAAAACATCTTCCACTGGTGATGTACCGCCTTTTTTGGCCGCGCCAGTGCTTTTTATGGCATCGGTAATTAAGCCGTCTTTAATATTTCCAGGCGATGGATTCATGTGAAAACCCGATCCTACATTTAAGGCCGCATTGCCATAAGCGGTCATCAGTTCTATAAATTTCCGGGCTGCCCCTTCGTCTTTTGTTCGGTCGATTATTTGTTGCTCGGCACCACAAAGCTCTGGAAACTCGGCAAGTAGAACTGTACCGCCCAAAGCCACAACCAAATCTGATGTGTAGCCTACTGCGGGGTTTGCACTAATTCCACTAAAACCATCGCTGCCACCACATTTAACACCAACAACCAATTTGCTTAGTGGCGCAGGTTGTCTCTTTATTTTATTAACTTCGGTTAAACCGATAAATGTTTTCCGTATTGCCTCTTTAATAAGCTGTTCTTCGCTTTGCGCTTGTTGTTGCTCAAAAATATACAGTGGTTTATCAAAATTCGGACTACGGTGTTTTAAATCGATCATAAAATCATTCACCTGTAAGTTTTGGCATCCTAAACTTAAAACGGTTACGCCGGCAACGTTCGGATGATCGGCATAAGCGGCCAAAAGCTTGCTCAAAACTGCTGCATCTTGCCTAGTGCCACCACAACCGCCCTGATGGTTTAGAAATTTTATACCATCAACATTTTTAAAAACCCTATCGGTATTATGCTCTGATTGCCCGATAGACATTTGATTTGCTTCAGCAAGAATTTCTCCGTGCTTATAAGCCTCAACCAATTGATGGGTGTACGATTTATATTTCTCGGTTACGGCATAACCAAGTTCATTGTGCAAAGCCTCTCGAATAACATCCAAATTGCGATTTTCGCAAAACACAGTTGGAATAAATAACCAATAATTTGCAGTTCCTACGCGTCCATCAGCACGGTGATAGCCATTAAAAGTGCGGTCTTTATATTTAGAAACATCGGGCGCTTTCCACTCAAAATGGTACGGCTTAAACTCAAAAGGTTCAGAAGCATGTTTGGTATTATCCGTATTCATTAAACTTCCTTTCGGGATAAAATATTGCGCTTTGCCAACCAATACGCCGTACATAAATATTGGATCGCCAATATTCATATCCTGCATAAAGAATTTATGTTTAGCATTTATATCGTCTAATAAAACGTATTGCGCCTCATCATGCACCACAGTTTCGCCCTTTGCCAAGTTTTGCAAAGCCACCAAAACATTATCTGCAGGATGAATTTTAAGAATCCTAGTCATAATTGTTAAACTTTCTGTTCTAAAAATAAGCGATTTAATATTTCTTTACCACCTTCATTTCTCAGTAAAGAAACGTAATGTTTAACTTTTTGTGCGAAGCCTTCGTAGTTATTTAAATTTTTATCCCACAAGCGTCTATCGCCCAAAATTAAATCTAATGCCGTATCCGGATTACGCCAGTAATTGTGTAAAATTTCTGCAGATTCATCTTGAGTTGGAATAGCCTCGCCGTTAACATTTGCAACGAATGTTTCGCCGTCTTTTTGAGTATCCATAAATACTAAATAAGCAGCAAAACCCAAAGCTGTTAATGATGGCGCCTGTGCATTTAAGCTGTAATATTTACGAATTAAAGGAATGTTGCGCAGCTGTATTTTTGAGGTATAGTTTAACGTAATTGCTTTCCACTGATGATCTAAAAATGGATTGCTAAAGCGATCGATAACGCTATTTGCAAATTCAATCGCTTCTTTTAAAGTTATATCTTCATTTACCACCGAAGGCGCAATTTCTTCGTTCATCAACCTCGAAACGTAATTGGCAAAATGTTCATCGGCCATGGCTTCTTTTACGGTAGAAAAGCCCGATAAAAGTGCTAATCCGCAGCTTAAAGTATGCGTGCCATTAAGTAAGCGCAATTTTAGTTCCTTAAATTTACTAATTGACGGCACAATAAAAATACCTTTATCAGCGGAAGCGAATGAAAGAATTTCCTGCACGCTTTCTTTTGGCGATTCTATAGCCCACAATCTAAATGGTTCGGCCATAATCATCAGTTCATCGGTATAGCCCAATAAATTTTCTGTTTGTTTTTGAGTATCTGCAGGCAATTTGCCTGGCACAATACGATCTACCAAAGTTTTACAAAAGTGATTTGCTGTTTTTAACCATTGAATAAAATCCCAACTCAATTTATTTGCGATGGCCAATTCTAACAAAATTTCTTTAAGTTTATCTGCATTATCACTAATAAGTTCAGTAGGCAAAATTACCATTCCACTTTCTGCAGAACCGTTAAAAGCTGTAAATCTTTCGAATAAAAAAGCCAATAACTTACCTGGATATGAGCGTGGAGGCTGTTCGGTAATTTTATCCTCGCTCATTATAATACCAACTTCTGTTGTGTTAGAAATTACAATCTGCATTTCAGGATTGTGCGCAGCTTTTAAAATTTCTGCCCAATTTGCAGAAGCAGATAATACCCTACTAATAGATGAATTTATTATATATTCTTCAAAGTTTTCGCCATTTTCGATACCCTTAACACAAACTGTGTATAAATTATCTTGCGTAGCAAAAGCATCTGTAATACCTGTAGAAGTAGATTTTACCACTAAAACCCGACCATTAAAAATCCCTTGTCTGTTTGCCTTGTCAATAAAATAATCTGGCAAACCACGTAATAAAACGCCGGTTCCAAATTGGATTACCTTTTCTGGCAAGGCCAAAACATCTAAATTTGGCTTAGCAACCAAATTACCATCAATGTTGTTTAAATTTTGTTTGCTTAAAATCATTTTATTTTACTTAGTATTTAATTCCGTTGGCTAAAACCCGCTTTGGGTTTAGGTACAACTTTTAACTGAATAATGATAGATTATATTTGGTTATTGTTTTTAACAAGTTTACGCTTTTAGAATATTAAAGAGAAGATAAATATGAGCGCGCACCTGCACGAAGAATTTAAAAAATTCTATTAAATAATTATAAATAACTGACTATAAATTACTTGCAAATAAAAAAAAGAAAAAATGCTTTTTTGGAAAACGTTTTCCAAAGTATATTTCTAAGGATAATCTGGCTATTTTTGATTATGGGCCAAAGTAAAATTATTGGCAACAAAAATTGAATATTTTTAACTTACAGATTTATAACCAATCCTTATAATGAAAATGCTTTTAGCGCTGGGTGACCATATTCGCCCCAATCTTTCATTGCACTTAATAAAATAGCACTTAACGTTTTGTTAGTTGCAGGTTTACCTTTTGTTGGCGGTAAAAGATCTTTTTCAATAACCGTTTTTTCAGTCACTTTTGTGGCAAACCAAGTTATATTATCGTGGGGTAAGGCCAATCCTAATATCATCCCAGGTAAACCAGTAAAAGATTCTGGTCCGCCAGATACAGAAATTACATCACTGTAATACGCAACAACGTAAACAGAATCCATAATTATGGCATTGGCCCTGCGACATTCGTAACCAGCAATTTCGCGTGTTTCATCGGTAATTTTCCAATTTATTTTGCGCACACTATCTTTTACCAAGTAGGTATCTTCATATACCTGTTTCTGTGTAATGCTGTTTCCAGTTTTTAAATCAGTAAAAACTACATTTCTTAAACCTGCTAACGGATCATTGCCAAACCAACCTCCGGCTGCAGGCTCATTATTCTCCATAAATTTATACAAACTTTTATCGCTGTTAAAATTTAACACGCTCTTATCTACTTTAAACTGAGGTTGAGTTTTCTTGTATTGCTCAAAAGCTTTTTCTGCAAATCCTTCATTATCCTTATTAACTCTTTTGGCAAGCAACACGTACATGTTCGATCTTTTTTCAAATTCGATAACGCCTTCTTTTACAAAATGCGCATTTTGAGCCCACAAATTATTGCTTAGTAGCACAATGAAAGAAAGGACTGTAAATTTTATAGTAATCTTCATGATGTTATTTTTCTTTTTTAATGCCACCCATTTTGTTAAAATCCCAAATTATTGAGCCCAAGAAATACCTTTGAATAGTGGTGTAACGCTGTTGGGTGATATTTCCGTTATACGCCGATCTGTTAAAACCAATGTTTTGATTTAAGAGGTCGTTACCAGAAAATTTCAATTTCAGATTTTCTGCTTTGAAAAACTTTTTACTTATAGAAGCATTCCAAATTAAGCGCTCAAAGTTTTCGGAAAATGATTGGGTTTTGCCGGTAAACTGATATTGACCATCGGTACTCAGTTCAATTTTCCATGGCAAATACGCAGTGGCCGAAGCTTCGCCACGCCAACCCCAACCGTTACTATTTATGCTTTGCTGTACCGATGCAATAGTTGTGGTATAACTTGGGCCAAAACTCCCGCTTAAATCATATTTTTTTTCTTTGTATTTTGAAAGATTAATACCGCCGGAGTAATTGTAATTCTTTGTTTTGTTTAAAACGCTGTTAATAAAATTATATGATTCATTACCTGATGCATTTAGGTTGAAACCTAAATCTAAGTCTGGGCCTTTAATCTTGCGATTATAATTACCGTAAAGATAAAAGTTAGAGGGCATTTTACCCGACAAGTTGGTGGATTGATAAATACTTTGACCACCGTTACTGGTAATAACATTACTAATAATTGGGTTTGAGGTAAAACTATATGATGCATTTATCCAAATAGACTCGCCACTTAAAACTTTGTAAGAATTAAAAGATGTATTAAAGCCACTTCTAAATGAAGGTTTTAAATCAGGGTTGCCAATGGTTTGATTTAATTGATCTAAATTGCTTCTAATCGGTTGAATTTGATCTAAACTTGGCTGATTCGTATTTCCATTATAAGTAATCCTGAATGATTTTTGCTGTGAGAATTTATAGCGAAAAGAGGCTTGAGGGTTGTAGTTTATAAAATTTCTACTGTAGGCTTTATTGGTGTAAAGATCAGTTTGCTTAAAATCTACGCCACTAAACTTCGAACCAAAATCTATAGTCGATTTTCCTTTTCGGTAGTTAAAAATTGCACCTCCCTGATTTATAATTTGATCTAATTGATAATCGTTGCTAAACTGGGTATCTAAAATATCATAATTTCCATCAACAGATTTGTTGTATGATTTTCGATCAGAATTACCGTTTATAAGGCTCAATCCGTAGTTTACAATAACTGAAAATGATTTTGTAATCGGCTCCGTGTAGGTAAGGTTTGATTTAAAGCTTTTACTCGATATGTCGTTAATCTTATTCTGATCAACATTTTTAGTACTATCCAATGTACTTGTTAAACTATAAAATTTATTTTCGGAGTTTAAAAATCCATTCGATTTACTTTCTGTATTTGATTGATTGAGGTTTAAGGATATTGTACGGCCTTTTTTCTTCAACTTTTTCGTTAAAAATGCATTTATGTTAAATAATTGATCATCAACCTTATTATTTAGCTTACGGTTGGATGTATTTAGCAAACTATTGTCGCCTCTGGTCCCAATTGTACTGTAATCGTTTGATGATTTACTGTTTTTCAAGGTACCATCAACGCCAACTTTCAACGTCAACGTAGAGTCTAACTTAATCTCATAAGTAGCATCAAATTTCTGCCTAAAAAGATCATTATCGAAATTTTGATCGGAATTGCTATTGATAATACCGGTGCTTAAATTATTTTGGTTTAGGGTATTTTTGTTGCCTTGCACCCGTATTGATCCAATTTTATAATTTGTGTTTAAAGTTTCTTTATCCTTATTCCATTTGTTATCATAATGCACTCCTGCGGTTTTGGCCAGAGGAATACCTTCGCCGTTGTATTTCCCACTAAAAGAATCGAAATCATCGTCGCCACTGTTAAAGTAAATGCCACCGTCATCCGTAAATTGCGCACCTCCAGATCCACCGTATTTATTGTTGTCTTCCCAACCCAAACCAACTGTACCAGTGTTGCCAATTATACCATAAGCGGCTAATTTTTGCTTTTTCTTAAAAGCATTAAACATTCCTTGCCCTTGATAAAAACCATCTGTACCAATTCCGGCATCTACTTTACCAAAAATACCGTTCTTTTTATCTTCTTTAAGTTTGATATTTAACGTTTTGGTTTTTTCGCCATCATCAATACCTGTAAAAGTTGCTTGGTCGCTTTTCTTATCAAAAAGTTGCACTTTATCAACCATATCTGCCCGAAGGTTTTTTGTAACCAATGTAGGGTCATCACCAAAAAATTCTTCCCCATCTACTAAAACCTTGGTTACGGTTTGCCCTTGAGCAGTTATCTTTCCGTCTTTATCTACCTGTATCCCTGGAAACTGTTTTATTAAATCCTCCACTTTCGAATTTGGCTGAATTTGGTAAGCCGCTGCATCAAATTCGGTGGTATCACCTTTAATTTTCATGGCCGCTCGTTGCCCTTTAATAATTACATCGGCCAAAATTTTAGCTTTTTGGCTCATGTTAATTTTACCGTAATCGACGGTTTCCTTTGTAGAATCTAATGTAAAATGATCTACAAAATCGGCATATTTTGGGTAACAAATAAGTAAAATATATTTTCCATTCTTGATGTTGTTAATTTCGAAATTACCGTTAGCAATGGATCTGGTAAAGGTAACAAGTGTAGAATCTTTGGCCCTTAATATTGATATAGATGAACCAGAAAGAATGGATGTGGAAGCAGTATCAATTGTTCTGCCTTTTATTTGATGAAGATTTTGTGCATTTACACAAACAACAGAGAGATAGAGCGTAAAAAAGAGTAATAATCTTTTCATAAGTTAGTTTAGAATCAGTGCCGAATATAAAACTAAAATGATCGTTTTATAGAATTTTTAACAGTTTTTAACCGCGCGTAATCTGTTGACTATCAAAAAGTTTAATTGATTAAGTAATTATTAATAAAAGGATTAAATCGCTATAATTTAAAGCAATAACACAGTTAGATGTCTCAAATTGTTAGCGAATAAATGTTTTTTACACAATGCTAACGTTAACGATTGTCACAAAGTGATGCTTTTGGCAAGATTATACCTATTTGGTTTTTTCTTTGAAAAAGATAAAATGGAAAGCCCTAAAGTGGTCAATTTATGGCGTGTTAAATCGCCCAAATACTGACCAAAATAAGTTCGAATTATAGACCTGAGCGCACTAAATAAACCCCTGAGCACTAAAATAATGCACAAAGGTTTATTTCGTTAGCAACTTTTACACCACAAACAATTTTTAAGTTTGCAATATACTATGGATTTGTAGACCAAATACCTGCATCTTTTAAAAACACTCTGCGGTTTAATTTAAGTTGCGCAATAACAAGCTCGGCCAAATCTTCGGGTTGCATTACCTTATCAGGATTACCATCCGTAAGTTTTAATTCAATCGCCATATCTGTTGCCGTTGTACTTGGTGTTAGCGAAGTAACCCTAATATTGTGTTTCCTCATTTCTTGCATTAATGAGGTGCTTAAAGCAACCAACCCAGCTTTTGACGCTGAATATGCACTGGTAACCGCCGCAGGGTTTATTGCTGAACTACTCGAAATATTTATAATATCGCCAGTTTGTTTTTCAATCATTTGAGGCACCACGGCGCGTGTTACATAATAAGGGCCAAGCAAATTAATTTTAATAATGTCTTCCCACTCTGTTGGTTCCAACTCTAAAAATTTACCAAACTTACCTACGCCAGCATTGTTTATTAAAATATCAATAAAACCAAGTTCAGATTGAATTTTCTCGACCGCTTTGTTAACGGCGTCGATATTGCTAACATCGGCAACAGCCGTGCTCACTTTAACATTACATACTTTTAGTTCATCTGCTAATGTATCTAAATCACTTTGTGTACGGGCTAATAAACCCACATTTACACCTTCATTTGCCAATGCAATTGCAATGGCTTTTCCTATTCCTTTTCCAGCACCTGTTATTAGTGCGTTTTTGCCTCTTATGTTTTCCATCATTGAATGTTTCTTCATTGCGAGGCACGAAGCAATCTTTCCTACGATAGATTGCTTCGTGCCTCGCAATGACGCTTTTTTAATCTTTTACAAATCAAATTTTATCCCCTGCGCTAATGGCAAAGTATTCGCATAATTAATGGTGTTGGTTTGTCTGCGCATATATGCTCTCCAAGCATCCGATCCGCTTTCTCTACCGCCTCCAGTTTCTTTTTCGCCACCAAATGCGCCGCCAATCTCCGCACCCGAAGTGCCAATATTTACGTTTGCAATACCGCAATCAGAACCTTGGTAAGATAAAAATTGTTCAGCTTCTCTTAAATTTAAAGTCATTATTGCCGATGATAAACCCTGCGGAACACCATTTTGCAATGCGATAGCCTCATCTAAAGTCTTGTACTTAATTAAATATAAAATTGGTGCAAAAGTTTCGTGCTGTACAATTTTGAAATCGTTTTTAACTTCAGCAATACAAGGTTTTACATAACAGCCACTGCTATATGCTCCACCTTCCAAAACGCCACCTTCCACAATAAATTTTCCGCCCTCGGCTTTACATTTTTCAATAGAATTTAAATAACTTGCTACGGCATCGGTATCAATCAGTGGACCAACATGGTTATTTTGATCTAACGGATCGCCAATGCGCAATTGACCATAAGCTTTAACCAATTTTGATGCAAAAGTATCGTAAACACTTTCGTGGATAATTAATCTTCGGGTAGAAGTACAACGCTGCCCGGCAGTACCCACAGCGCCAAAAACAGCACCAATTAAACTCATGTCTAAATCTGCATGTTCAGAAATTATGATGGCATTGTTACCGCCCAATTCTAACAAACTTTTGCCCAAACGTGCGCCAACCGCAGCACCAACAGCTTTACCCATTCGGGTAGAACCTGTAGCCGAAATCAGTGCAACACGTGTATCAGCAGTCATTAATTCGCCTATTTCTCTATCGCCAATAATTAAATTACAAACGCCTTCTTCAATATCATTTGCCTTAAAAACTTTAGCTATAATGTGCTGACAAGCAATAGCCGTTAACGGCGTTTTTTCTGATGGTTTCCAGATACAAACGTTACCGCAAACCAAGGCTAATGCTGTATTCCAAGCCCAAACGGCTACCGGAAAATTAAAGGCAGAAATAATACCTACAATTCCCAATGGGTGCCACTGCTCATACATACGGTGATTTGGACGCTCGCTGTGCATGGTTAAACCATAAAGCTGACGCGATAAACCAACAGCGAAATCGCATATATCAATCATCTCCTGCACTTCGCCAAAACCTTCTTGCAAACTTTTACCCATCTCGTAAGAAACTAAAGTGCCTAAAGCCTCCTTATTTTCGCGTAATGCATCGCCAAACTGGCGTACAATTTCGCCTCTTTTTGGTGAAGGAACAGTTCTCCAATTTAAAAATGCTTGTTGGGCTTTTACAATTAAAGCATCATAGTCTGCATCATCAGCCATTTTTGCCGATGAAATTGTTTTTCCATCAACGGGAGAAAAACTGTTAATATTTTTTGAATTATTTATTCCCCCCCAAATACTACCGGTGCTAAAAGCTTCGTTATTTTCTTTTATCGCCAATTGCTTTAAAATAGCATTAATGTCTGTTTTCATAATGATGGTATATTGCCTAAGGCATTTGATTTAAATGTGAACTGCGTTTATTACAAATCAACAAAAAATTATGGACGTTTGAAAAATTAAAACTAAAAGGTTTTTTTTATTTACCTAGCAATTACGCCACATCATTCTAAAAACGGTATTTTTGTATTTTAATAGATAAAGAACTGCCGATTTAACCAAAATCTTTGGTTTATAGTACACATTTAAAATTAGATCAAATTCGTTTATAATCAACCGTTTAGACCGTATTTTAAGATTATTGTGGAAAATTTTTTGCAGAACATTCAAATAAATGGTGTAAACTTATAAACAGTTTCTTGCACATTGGCACAGTTCTTTAATGGTATAACGATATATGGAAGAAGAATTCTTTTTTGAATCAAACGAAGATGCGCAACGTTCGATAGAGCGATATGAGGAGATGATCAGAAATCAGGATCAATATTTCTTTGATGCGGGTGCCTTTGAGTACATTGTAGATTTTTACATCGAAAAAAATGATCCTGTTAAGGCATTACAAGTGGTAGATTATGCGGTACTCCAGCATCCTTATGCAACTGTTTTTTTAGTTAAACAAGCCCATCTATTTACATTAACCAACAGCTACGAAAATGCTTTTAATGCTCTACAAAAAGCCGAATTATTAGAACCCTCAGAACCTGATATTTATTTATTGAGAGGCAACATTTATCAAAATACCGAACGTTATGCCGAAGCGCTAAACAATTACGAACAGGCATTGCTTTTGGCAGAAAGTACCGATGAAATTTTACTGCAAATGGCCTACGTTTATCAAAGCATGGGCGATTATGAAAGCGCTATTTCTTACATCAAACTAAGTTTAGAGCAAAACATGGAAAACCAAGATGGTTTATATGAGTTGGCTTTTTGTTATGATGTTTTGGATAAACAGGAAGAAAGTATCAAATTTTACGAGCAATATATAGATACCGATCCTTACTCTTACGCCGCTTGGTATAATCTGGGCAACAGCTTTCATAAGTTAAATTTGTTCGAAAAAGCCATTGATGCGTATGATTATGCCATATTAATTAAGGACGACTTTAGTTCTGCCTATTTTAATAAAGGCAATGCTTTGGTGCAGTTAGATAAGTACGAAGAAGCGATAGAGGTGTACAAACAGACTTTTGAATATGAACAACCCAATGCAGATACTTATTGTGCCATTGGAGAATGCTATGAAAAGTTAGAACACATGGATACGGCGCGTTCTTATTACAAAAAATCTGTTAAATTGGATGCTAACATGGCCGATGCCTGGTTCGGAATTGGTGTTACGCTAAACTTTGAAGAACGGTATTTCGAATCGTTACATTTTTATAAAAAAGCAATCGATTTAGAAGCAGAAAATCCCGATTTTTGGTTTGCCAGAGCCGATGCTTATTATAAACTGGGTCAAATTGATGAATCTATTCATGCTTACGAAAAGGTTTTAGAATATAATCCCGTTGATGTAGAAGCTTGGTTAGATTTTAGCACCGTACTTTACGAACAAGGCCGACTTTTAGAAGCATCAGAAACAATTGCAGATGCGATAAAAAACAATCCAGATGCTACTGAACTGTATTACAGAATGGTAGCTTACCTTTTTGCTTTGGGAATGCAAGCTGATGCCTTGAGTTATTTAGAAACTGCTTTAAAATCAGACCCCGATAAACATTATATTTTATTTGAATACTTACCACAACTGCAAGATAATAGCGCAATTATTGATGTGATAAACCGCTATATTAAGTAAAAATAGGATTAGAAAAAATTTGATAAATATTTTCAAATTTTTTTTCACTTTTGTACCAATTATGAATTACCCATTACTACACATTCCCGAACGTCCTGTAAAACCCCGCCAAAGTGGTTTTACAATGGTTATGGATAAGGGATTAAGTTTGCGCCAGGTTGAAGACTTTATTGAAGTTGCTGGCATACATACAGACATTGTTAAACTCGGTTGGGCAACATCACACGTTACCCCGAATTTAAAAGAAAAATTAGCCATATATAAGAGTGCAGGTATTCCAACTTATTTTGGAGGCACACTTTTCGAAGCTTTTGTAATACGCAATCAGTTTGCAGATTATCAGCGTATTTTAGACCAGTACGACATGCAATTTGCAGAAGTTTCTGATGGATCGATAGAAATTGAACATGATATAAAATGTAACTATATAAGCGAACTGGCCAAACAGGTTACCGTTATATCCGAAGTGGGTAGTAAAGATGCAGCTAAAATTTTTGCACCTTACAAATGGATTAAATTGATGAAGGCCGAAATGGAAGCTGGCTCGTGGAAGGTAATTGCCGAGGCACGCGAAGGCGGAAATGTTGGTATTTATCGTGGCACGGGCGAAGTTAGAGAGGGTTTAGTAGATGAGATTTTAACACAAATTCCTGCGGAAGATATTATTTGGGAAGCACCCCTTAAAGAACAACAAGTTTGGTTTATTAAACTTATTGGCGCAAATGTTAACTTAGGTAATATTGCACCTGCAGAAGTTATCCCATTAGAAACCATTCGCCTAGGTTTACGTGGCGATACGTTTGATCATTTTCTTAATTTAGAGAAAAAGTAATTCATCGCCATGCACGGCGCAACATATTAACCACTTAAAAAAGGATGCACACAGATAAATTATCTCGAATAAAACAAAATATCTGTGTGCATCAGTGGTAAAAAATACTTAACCAATTATTAAAATGAAAACTTACGGTTTAATCGGTTATCCGCTTACACATTCTTTCTCAAAAAAATACTTTACCGAAAAATTCGAGAACGAAAGGATAGTTGATTGTAAGTATGAACTTTTTTCAATTGAACAGGCACAAGATTTATTACAGATTTTAGAAAACGATTCATCTATCTGCGGTATAAACGTAACTATTCCGCATAAAGTAAATGTGCTGTCGATGTTGAATGAGGTTGATCCTGTGGCAGCAGAAATTGGCGCAGTAAATACCATAAATATTAAAAAAGTTAACGGTAAAAACTATTTAAAAGGATACAATACCGATGCACATGGTTTTGAAGAATCGCTGAAACCGTTGTTAAAAGCTAATCATAAAAAAGCTTTAATTTTTGGGGATGGTGGCGCAGCAAAAGCCGTTAAATATGTGCTCAACAAACTAGGTATTGCTTACCAAAGTGTTGTTAGAAGTCCGCAAGCTGGTAAAATCCTCTATTCGGATGTAACGCCAGAAATTTTATCAACACATACCTTGTTAATAAACACAACGCCTTTGGGCACTTTTCCTAATGTAGATGCGCAGCCACCAATTGATTACAGTATTTTAAGCGATGCGCATTTGGCTTACGATTTAGTTTATAATCCGTTAGCAACTGCATTTTTGCGTAAAGCCGCTCAACAAGGGGCAACCACTATAAATGGTTTGCAAATGTTGCATCTTCAGGCAGAAAAAGCTTGGTTTATTTGGAATTCTTAAGTACATAAGCCATGAAAGCAAAACACTTAATTTCAGCACTTATTTTAATGTGCGTTTTTTTTATGGCTTGTAAAAACAATACCTATTCTCCAAAGCCAAAAGGTTATTTTAGAATAAATTTCCCCGAAAAAAAATACCAAACCTTTAATGGCAATGCGCCATTTACATTCGAATATCCCGTTTATGCGCGTTTAGAAAAAGACAGTATTGATGGTGCAGAACGCTTTTGGTACAACCTGCACTATACGCAATTTAATGGCTATTTACACCTAACTTATTATGATGTAAACCAAAAAAACAAATATACGCAGTTGGTAGAAGATGCGCGTACTTTAGCCTACAAACACACGGTTAAAGCAAGCTCCATTGATCGGGGCATTATTAATTATCCCGATAAAAAGGTTTATGGTGTTTATTATGCTATTGAGGGTAACACAGCCTCATCTTTTCAATTTTTTTTAACAGATAGCCTTAAACATTACTTTAGAGGTGCACTTTATTTTAACGAGCGCCCACAGTATGATTCTATTGAGCCTGTTGTTAAATTTATTAAAACCGACCTGGATAAAATGATTTCTACTTTTAAATGGAAAAATTAATCATCCATTAAACCAAAAAAAAATGATTACTATAAAAAAGTTTACCTTCAATGCTTACAGTGAAAATACTTATGTTTTATATGATGAAACGAAAGAATGTGTAATTATTGATCCCGGAATGTACGAGGGATCTGAGCAGAATAAACTGGTAGATTTTATAACAGAAAACTCGCTTAAACCCGTTTTGTTACTTAACACGCATTGTCATTTGGATCATGTTTTTGGCAATAAATTCGTTTTTGATACCTATAGTTTAAAACCTCAATTTCATAAAGGAGAGTTATCAACCTTACAAGCCGTACCAAGTTATGCGCCACAAATGGGCTTCTCGAAATATGAGCTTTCGCCTGAGCCGGATACTTTTTTAGCAGAGACAGGGACTATTAAATTTGGCAATAGCACTTTAGAATTAATTTTTGCTCCGGGCCATTCGCCAGCACATTTATGTTTTTACAGCAAAGCTGATGACTTTTTAATTGGTGGTGATGTGCTATTTTATGGCAGTATTGGCCGCACTGATTTACCGGGAGGCAATCATGATCAACTCATAAATAACATCAAAGAAAAATTATTTCTCCTGCCTGATAGTTGTAAAGTTTACCCTGGTCATGGCCCGGCAACAAGTATTGGTTTAGAGAAACAGCAAAATCCTTATTTATAAGTTTGTTTTAGTAAGTAAAGCCGTTGTTTATTAAATTTTATTGGCTTTTCGGCTCGAAGCCACGTCACCGTAAATTTATTTCAAGGTCTTTTTAGTATGACGAAGATTAGGGATTTTGTGATACAGAGCCATGTTTTTCGGTTATAAATAATCGAACTCAGATTATTAAATAATTCAAGTAAAGTTAGTTAGGTAAATCACTTCGATACTAAACTTTAAACGTACTAAACTAAAATTTTACACACTTTAATTTTACCTATATTTGCCTTCGTGAATACCTCCTTCTATATTGCTAAAAGATATTTATTTACAAAAAAATCTACCAATGCCATTAACCTAATCTCCGGAATATCAATGGTTGGTGTTATGGTGGGCAGTGCCGCGTTAATTATCATCCTAACGGTATTCAATGGCTTTGAAGAGGTAATTCTTAAAATGTTTAACACCATTACCCCTCAACTGGAGATAACGCCAGCTACCGGAAAAACATTCGATCCCAATACCACTTACTTTTTGCAATTGAAGAACAACAAAAAAGTGTTTTCTTTTACAGAAGTGTTGCAAGAAAATGCTTTGCTAAAATACAATAATAAACAAGCTGTTGGCATGGTTAGAGGCGTAAGCTTTGATTATTTAAAGAATAAGGGTTTAGATAGTACCATTAGAGAAGGGCATTTTATGCTGCATAATAAGAGCGGGTATAACGCTGTAATAGGTTCTGCCTTGCAAGGTTCATTGGCGGTAAACACGGTTGATCCATTTACCGAATTACAGATTTTTTCGCCAAAAAAAACGCTTGCTGTAAACTCCATAAACCCAGCAGATGACTTTGTAATTAAAAGTATTCCCGTATCAGGCGTTTTTGAAATACAACAAGAGTTTGATAATGGAATAATTGTTCCTTTAGACTTTGCCAGAACACTTTTAGGAGAAGATAAAGCGATTTCTTTAATCGAAATTAACCTTCAGCCAAATGAAAATATCGATAATTTTCAGCAAGAGGTAGCTGATAAACTTGGCGATAAATTCGAGGTAAGAAATCGTGCAGAGCAAAACCGTTCGTTATATCATATTTTAAATACCGAGAAATGGGCAGTATATATTATCTTAACTTTCATCTTAATTATTGCTATATTTAATATTATTGGCTCGCTAACCATGTTGGTGATTGATAAAGTTAAAGATATTGCCATTTTAAGCAGCTTGGGTGCAAGTAAGCGTTTAATAAAAAGAATATTTTTATTAGAAGGCATGATGATAACGATGTCTGGATGTATTTTAGGCCTATTTTTAGGGTTTATTTTTTGTATTCTGCAACAAAAGTATAGTTTAATTAGTATGGGCGAGGTTAACCAATCTTTTCTAAATGCTTATCCAATATCACTAAAAGCAAAAGATTTTGTGCTTGTTTTTATAACAGTTGGTGTTTTTTCATTTTTGGCATCTGCTTTGTCATCTAATTTGAGTGTTAAGCAAATAGACAATATCAATCAATCCCTGTAAATAATAATCCCAAGAGTATGAAATTATATAAAAGTGTGGTATTTTATGGTGTAATCTTAAGTACAACTTTTTTAGCCTGTAATAGAGATGCTAAAAAAGCTGATACCGATAAGGCGATAAATGTGAAGGGCTTATATAGTTTCGGACCCGATATGAAATCGCTTACGCTGTGTGAAGACGGCCGAGAATATTGGGTTACGGATAGTGTTAAAGACCTTGAGTTACAATATAGCAAGCAGAACTTCGAAAAGCCCTATGAGCCCGTTTACGTAGAACTGGAAGGTTTTTTTGTTAAATCTGATTCATTAATTGCCTCGTTAGATTACGACTCTACACTAGTAGTTACTAAAGTGGTAAAATTATCGAAGCAAATTCCAGACGGGCCATGTGCGCAGTAATTGATAAGTTAAAAACTTTAATGGCAAGCTGATAGCATTAAGAAACATTTCTCCCGAACAAATTAGTTGTGTGCCCGTTTATTATTTCATAGCAAAATTCGATTCTTTCCATGCTTTCAACATCATATCCCGATCGGTTTCATTATTGAAATTGATGTTAACACCAAAATCAAACCCATTTATCAACCTAGAAAACATTATTTGGTTAAGAATCCGTTTTTTATCTTTAGAAAACAGCTTAATCTCAAATGTTTTAAATGCTAATCCACCTATTACAGCATTACCCGAAAGGGAATCTACATCTATGCCTTTGCTGCGATAAGTATCAAATATTACCTTGTTTAAATCCTTTACATTTTCAAGATATTCACCTGGATATGCCTCTTTAAAAGGTTGTGAGGTAGAACTAAATAAATTAAATTGATTCTTTTTAAAACTTATTAAATTTTTTAAACTGCTCATATCTACTTTAGTTCCGGATGTCTTTTCGATTGCGTCTTTCCCTATTTCGGCAGTTACTTGCATTTTATCTGTAGAGATGATATCCCATCCATCTGGTATTTTTATCGACCAACCAATTTCTTTACTCGTGTAAACATCCGCTTTAACATCCCCTTCATCAACATTTTTAACAGGTTTACTTTGTGTGCAACAAAGTATTAACGGGAATAGTAAAAAAAGCGTAAGATAGTTTTTCATATTGGTGATATTTTGTATGTATGCGATATAATCCTTCCCTAAAAATAGAAATAAAATCGTTAAAAATTGGTAAGTATCCTGTTAATTATTAAGCTTCGGGAGGATTTAAAAAGTGGTTTAATAATCTCATTTTCGTTATTTTAGACGCCATTTCGCTTATTGTTCGAATCTAAGGGATTAAAGAATCTCACTATCTTGTAAACTGCTAAAAAGGCAACTTCTGTTAAAAAACACCGTTATAGTTTATATTAAGCTCTTAAAGACAAATAAGTTAAACATTATCCCATTTCAAAACATGAATTTAAACAGAAATTTCCTTTTCACAGCCCTGGTTGCGCTATCTACTTTAACCTTCTATTCCTGCAAAACCAAAAAACTTATTGTTAAACCTGTTCCCGTTCCTGTAGAAGAAGTTGCTCCTCCAGTAAAAGAAAAAAAACCAGAACCTGTACCCGAACAAAAAGAAGAAACAGTAGTAGAAAAGCCGAACTTTAATTTAGACAATATTCAGTTTGAGTTTAACTCTTTTGTATTAAAAACTGCCTCTTTTCCAATTTTAGATAAGGCTGTTACCGAGATGAAAAAAGCACTTGAAACTAAATTTATTCTTAATGGATACTCATCTGCTGAAGGAACACCCGAACATAACATGTCGTTATCCGTTGATCGCGCCAATGCCGTAAAAACTTATTTTATGAATGCTGGCTTAAAAGCATCTACGTTTACCATTGTTGGCCATGGCGATAAAGACCCGATTAGCAGTAATGCCACCGAAGAAGGTAGAGCTTTGAACCGACGAACAGAAATTAAAATTCAGAAATAATAACGCAAACGCAAAAAAGGTCTTTTCAAATTGAAAAGACCTTTTTTTTAAGTTAAATATTTATTGGTTTCACTACCAGAAAACAGTGTAAAGTGCCACTAAAATTCCAGCTATTAATAACGACCCAACTAAGAAAGAAGAGCTTACTTTAAACATGCTTTTATCTATTTCTAAGCCTTTAGGTTGTACTCCTTTTCTAGTTTCGAGTAAGCTAATTACGAACATTACCACAATACAGATTACGAAAACAATGCCCATTCTATCTAAGAAAGGAATTTCGTAGATTCCATCAGCGTTAGGTACCGAAAAACCAAATTGGTGTAAGAATGATAAATCCATCATTACCGGTAGGAATTTGAATAGCACAGAAAGTATAAAACCTCCTATTGTAGCAAACATCGCTGCATTTGATGTCGTCTTTTTCCAGAAGAAACCTAGAACGAACATTGCAAATATACCCGGACTCACAAAACCTGTGTATTCTTGAATAAATTCGAAACCACCTTTTTTATCAATACCTAAAAATGGAGAAATAAGTACGGCCATACCCATTGCAATAACAACTACAATTCTTCCCGTTCTAACTAAAGTAGATTCACTTGCCTCTGGTCTAAGTTTTTTCTTAAAAATATCGAGCGTAAAAATGGTAGATATACTGTTAATTTTACCGGCCAACGAAGCCACAATTGCTGCGGTTAAGGCAGCAAAGGATAATCCTTTTAAGCCCGTAGGTAAAATGCTCAATAGTGTAGGGTAAGCTCTATCGGGTCTAAGTTCGCCGTTTGGCATCATCGAATGCACATCAATACCTGTGTTCTCTTTGTATAACATGTAAACCGCAATACCTGGCAAAACAACTATAAGTGGCATTAAAAGCTTTAAAAAGGCAGCAAATAAAATACCTGATCTAGCGGTTTTTAAATCGGCACCAAGGGCACGTTGCGTAATGTATTGGTTACATCCCCAATAGTTCAAATTCACAATCCACATACCACCTATCAAAACAGATAAACCTGGTAGCGATGCGTAGTTTGCACTATCCTTCTTAAAAATCATGTGAAAATGTTCGGGTGCTTTCTCTCGAAGAAAGGCCAAGCCGTCTAATGCACCATGTCCGCCAAAGTGATCGCTTACTAAGCTTAAAGCCAAATAAGTTGTGGCCAAACCTCCAAAAATTAAAAAAGCTACCTGAATAACGTCGGTATAACCAATTACTTTCATACCGCCAAGGGCGATAACTACGGCAAAAATAGCTAAACCAATCATACAGTACCAAAAGCCAATGCCAGATATACTACTAACAGCTAAAGCACCTAAATACAAAATTGAAGTTAGGTTTACGATTACATATAATAACAACCAAAAAACAGCCATAATCATTGCTACGGTATCGTTATACCGCTGACTAAGAAACTGAGGCATGGTGTAAATTTTATTTTTTAGATATACTGGAATAAAAAATACGGCTACAATAACCAGCGTTGCTGCGGCCATCCATTCATAAGTGGCTATGGCCAAACCTAATTTAAATCCATCACCGCTCATGGCCACAAACTGTTCTGCACTAATGTTTGATGCAATTAATGATGTACCAATTGCCCACCAGGTAAGTGAACCTTCAGCAAGAAAATAATCCTTGCTGCTCATTTGAGCTTGCTTTTTGCGGTTATAGATCCAGAAGCCATAAGTTGCTACCACAGCAAAATAGGCTATAAAAATAGCGTAATCGGTAATTTCCATTTACAGTTGTTGTTTGGTTTAGAAACCTAAAAGTAATAAAATGATTAAATAAAACTATTTTTTTATTTAAAAAAATGTCGGTTTAACGTTTATTAAAGCTAATTGTTGATTAACTTAAATATATCTATTAATAATGTTCTCTAAATATTCTTGCTTTCCGCTACGTGTTTCGGGTTCTCCGTTTGCTGCCGCATAGTGTGTTAAATCTTCTAAACTTAGTTTCCCTTGCTCAAATTCTGCACCTTTACCGCTATCGAATGATGCATAACGATCTGCTCTTACCTTTTTGTAATCAGATTTTTGTAAAATGGAATCAGCTGTTATCAATGCCCTTGCAAAAAGGTCCATCCCGCCTACATGTGCGTAAAATAAATCCTTTTGATCAGTAGAATTGCGTCTAATTTTTGCATCGAAGTTTACGCCGCCACCTTTTAAACCGCCACCTTCTAAAATAATTAACATGGCTTCGGTTAACTCATTAATATCATTCGGAAACTGATCTGTATCCCATCCATTTTGGTAATCTCCACGATTTGCATCAATAGAACCTAATAATCCGCTATCTACTGCAACTTGCAATTCGTGCTGAAAAGTATGACCAGCCAAAGTTGCGTGGTTAACTTCTAAGTTCAATTTAAAATCTTCGAGTAAATCATATTGCTGAAGAAAACTTT
Organism: Pedobacter changchengzhani; assembly: GCF_004354365.1. Classification (GTDB taxonomy): domain Bacteria; phylum Bacteroidota; class Bacteroidia; order Sphingobacteriales; family Sphingobacteriaceae; genus Pedobacter; species Pedobacter changchengzhani. Next base: position 123,605 of record NZ_SJCY01000001.1, on the reverse strand, counting down.
TAACCGTTGCAGCATCATAATCGTATTGATGTTTAGAAGGTTCGCAAGGTTTAGGTTCGATAAAAAATGTGCCCTTAAAACCTTGTTTACGTGCGTAATCTTTTGCAGTATGTAAAAACTTAGCCAAATGTTCCTGCTCACGCTTCATGTTGGTGTTTAACAAACTCATGTAGCCTTCTCTACCGCCCCAAAAAACGTAATTTTCACCGCCTAGAGCAATAGTAGCATCTAAAGCAAATTTCACTTGCGCTGCGCCGTGTGCCAATACATCAAAATCAGGATTTGTAGATGCGCCATTCATATATCGCCTGTGGCTAAATAAATTCGCCGTTCCCCAAAGTAACTTTACACCACTTTCTGCTTGTTTTTGCTTGGCGTATGCTACCAAAGTTTGTAATCTTCTTTCATTTTCGGCAACATCATTTCCATAATCTACCACATCCACATCGTGGAAACAATAATATGGCAACTGCATTTTGGTAATAAATTCGAACGCTGCATCCATTTTATCTTTTGCACGCTCAATAACATCTTTTTTCTCATCCCAAGGGAAAATATGTGTGGCGCCACCGAATGGATCAGCACCATTGCCGTTAAAAGAATGCCAGTAAGCACATGCAAACTTAAAATGTTCGTTCATAGTTTTACCTGCAACTACTTTATCCGCATCGTACCATCTAAAAGCCAATGGATTATCGCTTTGTAAACCTTCAAACTTAATTTGGTTTATACCTTTAAAAAATTCGTTTTGTCCTGTTACTACTTTTGTCATTACACTTATTATTTTGTGGTTCTATTTATAAAGATTTATTTAAAATTTGTTTCCATTTTTGATAGATCGGTTCGTACTCCTCACTATTTATCGGTGTTAGCGTTTGAATTACGCTATGTTGTTTAAAAGCTTCATCAGCATTTTTATATATGCCTGCGCCAATGCCCGCACCTAAAGCAGCACCTACGCTGCCATCATTTTCATATAACTCTAAAGAAACGCCCGTAACATCTACAAACGTTTGTGCAAAACCATCACTTAAAAATAAGTTTGCTTTACCTGCCCTAATTACTTTTGGTTTTATTCCGTTTTCGCGCATAATGTCCAATCCGTATCTGAATGAAAAAGCGATACCTTCTTGTACTGCCCTAAAAATATCGGCTTGAGTGTTAATATTCAAATCTATACCTAAAAGCTGTGCACCTGTATATTTATTATTCAACATTCGCTCAGCACCATTTCCAAAAGGCAACACGAGTAAGCCGTTGCTTCCAATTGGGGCCGTAGCAGCTAAACTGTTTAGCGTTGAATAATCTAAATTGGGTGCAAAATTATTTTTTGCCCATCGGTACATACTACCTGTACCATTTATGCAAAGTAAAACGCCCGTATGCTTATTTTCTTTCGAATAGGTAACGTGTGCAAAAGTGTTCACTCTTGATGATTTATCGTACGTAATTACATCGCTTACGCCGTAAATAACGCCAGATGTGCCTGCAGTTGCTGCAACTTCTCCAGGTTTTAAAACATTTAACGATAAAGCATTATTGGGTTGATCTCCGGCTTTATAAGAAACAGGAATACCTTCGGTTAAGCATAAATGTGTTGCGATACTACTAGCCAAATAACCATGCACGGCAAATAATGGCTTTATTTCGGGAATATGACTATAATTAAGTCCATAATGATTCATTACATCAGCAGAAACTTCATCGTTTTTAAAATCCCAAAATATCCCTTCAGATAGCGCCGAAATACTCGTTGTAATTTCTCCAGTTAATTTCATTGCAATAAAATCACCAGGCAACATAATTTTATCTATTCGATCATAAACTTCGGGTTCATTTTCTTTAACCCAAGCTAGTTTTGATGCTGTAAAATTCCCTGGGGAATTTAATAGACTTTCTAAACACCTTTCTTGTCCAATCGCATTAAATGCGTTTTCACCTAATTCAACTGCCCTACTGTCGCACCATATAATACTGTCGCGTAATACATTTTGCGCTTTATCAACTACTACTAAACCATGCATTTGATAAGCGATGCCAATTGCTTTAATTTCCTTAGCGTCAAACAGATTTAAAGCATTCAATTTTAAAATCGCTTTTTGGGTATTTTCCCACCAATCTAATGGAGATTGCTCTGCCCAACCTTTTCGCAGCGATTTAATTTCTGTTTCTTGATCAGGATACTGAACTGAAGCTATTTTCTTTTGAGATTGAACATCAACAACGGATACTTTTATAGAAGAAGTTCCGATATCAATACCTAATAAATACATATTTTGGGTGTTAAAAAATTGGTAGTGCAAACGATTGCATAAATATAGATTTTAAAATTAATATGTCAAACTTTTACAGTTTTTTCATGCGATGAATTTTAGTAAACGTTTTTTAATTACGATTTAAAAAAAGGTCTTTAAACTTAAGTTTATAAACGATAGATTAGAAGCTTAATTATGGAACAAATAAATTGGACTGAATTTGAAAAAGTTGATATCCGCGTAGGTACTATATTGGAGGTGTTTGATTTTCCTGAAGCTAAAAACCCATCTTACAAAATAAAAGCAGATTTTGGCCAATTTGGGATTTTAAACTCAAGCGCTCAAATTACTAAAAACTATACCAAAGAAGCGCTGAAAGGAAGACAGATTTTAGGTGTAATTAACTTCCCTAAAAAACAAATAGGCAAATTTATGTCTGAATTTTTGGTAACTGGCTTTGCTGATATTGAAGGAAATATTGTTTTAGCCACCGTAGAACGTGACGCGCCAAATGGGAGCAAGTTGATTTGATCTTTTCAAATTGGTAACTGTTAATTGCAAATTGTTATTTATTCACCTAACAATTTTTTTGATAAAATTCCCTCTCCTTTAAACAACTCCAAAATAATTATCTTTGCGCACTATGAGTTTTTACAATTTCGAAAACACCGATCCTGAGGCGGAAGATATACATTATATGAAGTTGGCATTAGCCGAAGCCCATAAAGCAATTGAAGCAGATGAAATCCCGATAGGGGCAATAATAGTAAGTAAAAATAGAATTGTTGGCCGAGGCTATAATTTAACCGAACGTTTTAATGATGTTACCGCACATGCAGAAATGCAGGCTTTTACTTCGGCTGCCCAAACGTTAGGAGGTAAATATTTGAAAGATTGCACCTTGTATGTAACGATAGAACCCTGCGTAATGTGTGCAGGCGCAAGTTACTGGACTCAAATTGGTAGGATTGTTTATGGAGCAAGGGAAGAAAAAAGAGGGTTTTTATCCAAAAATGCAAATTTACTTCATCCAAAAACAATACTTAAAGGTGGAGTTTTAGCCGATGACTGTGCAAGTTTGATGCGAAAATTTTTTGAAAAGAAAAGATTATAAATCGCTTTTTATTATGGGCTTGAAGGCATTCGAATACTCGAAAATAAATTAGATGATATTAACATGAACAAAACTTAACCTTTGAATGTTATATTTGTTTCAATAAACATTTTTAAACTTAAATACAAAATATTATGGCTTTTGAATTACCTGCGTTACACTACGCAACCGACGCTTTAGAACCTCATATTGATAAAACTACCATGGAAATTCACCATGATAAACATCATCAAGCTTATGTTACCAACTTAAATAAAGCTTTAGAAGGTAAAGCCGAAGCAAGTTCAAGCATCGACGAAATCATTAAAAACATATCTAAATTTCCAGCTGCAGTAAGAAATAATGGCGGTGGGCATTACAATCACTCTTTATTCTGGAATATATTAGGTCCAAATAAAGGTGGCGAGCCAACTGGCGCATTAGCAGAAGCAATTAATTCAACTTTTGGATCATTTGCTGATTTGAAAACAAAAATGCAAGAAGCTGGGGCAACTCGTTTTGGTTCTGGTTGGGCATGGCTTTCGGTAAGTGCTGATGGAAAACTTCAGGTATCTTCTACTCCAAACCAAGATAACCCTTTAATGGATATTGCAGAGGTAAAAGGATCGCCGATTTTGGGTATTGATGTTTGGGAACATGCTTATTACCTAAAATATCAGAATAAACGCCCTGATTATTTAGCAGCAATTTGGAACGTTGTAAATTGGGATGCTGTTGCTGAACTTTACAAAAAAGCACTATAAAAGAATATCGTTTATTAGAAAGCCTGCAAACTCAAATTTGTAGGCTTTCTTATTTTAAGATTAATTGGTAGCTTTGTTTAAATTAAATTTTAACCCATGAAGAAGTTTATATTCTTATTTTTAACAGCTTTGACTTTTGCTTTTGTTTCGAATGCGCAGCAAAGTAAAACGCCACTTCCGGCTGAGGTTGCTCAAAAAAACGTGGATGATTTAAACAAAAAACTTAAACTTAATGAAACGCAGAAAAGTGTAATTTTTCGCTTTACTTTTGAACAAGCCAAAGCACAACAAGAGTTGATGAAAAAGCAAGAAAAGACAGGCTTTGATGAAGGAGACGTAGATAAATTTTACAAAATGCAGAATGAAACTAGCAAAAATATCCGCAATGTTTTAAAAGGCGACCAACAAATAGCATACGATAGAATTATTGAGGACCGTTTAAGTGGTGTAACTGAAAAAGGGAAGAAAAAGAAAAAAGGCGAGGAAGAAGAAGCACCGAGCGATATAAAAGGACTGCTTTCTGGCCCGCCAATGGAGAAACAAAATTAAATTAAGTTTCCGCTTCTCATCTTTTTGAAAAAGTCGAACTTTTCAAACATCAGGTTAGAAAACTCTAAATCCCTATAACATCCTTCTTTTTTCTTTGCTTCATATTTTTCGGAATGATATTTAAGATCTCTTCTTTTAAAGCATTGAGCATTCTCTTTTTAATAAAGTTTTTATGCGTAACCAAACTTATTTCCCTAACAGGTTCTGGTGATTTAAAAGTGCGTATTTTACCTATTTGTTTAGCGCTTAAATCGGCAATTGCCAATTCTGGCAATAAAGTTGCGCCCCCATTTAAATCTACCATTCTAACCAAAGTCTCTACACTACCTGTATTATATTCTAAACCTTGCATGCGGTTATTTTTGGTAGAACGGCAAATATTTAGCACTTGGTTTCGCATACAGTGTCCTTCATTTAAAAGCCAAATATTTTCATCGTCCAAATCATCTGCATCTATCGCCTTCTTTTTGTAAAGCTTACTACTTTTACTTATATAGCTTACAAAGTTTTCATAATAAAGTGGCATTTCGTTAATAGAAGCATCAATTAATGGGGTTGCTAAAATACCGCAATCCAACACGCCGGTTTTTAAGTGATGAACAATATCTTCTGTAGTATATTCCCAAATTAATAATTTCAAGTCTGGGTAGTTTTTCAACATCGCAGAAATTACTGCGGGCAATAAATATGGCGCAATAGTTGGAATAACGCCAATTCTAAGTTCACCAACAACGTCTTGTTGCTGGTTATTAATTAATTCGTGAATTTTGCCGCTTTCTTGAAGAATAATTCTAGCTTGGGCAATAATCTCTAACCCAATTTCAGTAGGCGTAACAGGTTGCCTGCTTCTATCAAATATTTTTACACTTAGCAACTCCTCTAGTTTTTGCACCTGCATACTTAAAGTTGGCTGCGTAACAAAACACTTTTCAGCAGCCTGCACAAAATTTCTATACGTATCTACGGCTACAATATATTCAAGCTGAACTAAAGTCATATCGCTATAATTTATTTATCCTTTCAAAGATATAGATTTTAACTATAACAATTAGTTATTAAATTTTACAAAGAAAGAATTAATGAATGGCGCTAAAATATTTTAAAAAGCACGACTCAATCGTTTCAAATCATATTTATAATTTACTTTCGAAATCTTGATAAGCCAATGAAATTCCTTCAGGCAATTCAACTTTATGTTTCCAACCTAAATTGTGCAATTTACTAACATCCATTAGTTTGCGTGGCGTACCGTCTGGTTTGGAGGCATCAAAAACAAGTTCGCCTTTGTAACCTAAAATATCTTTAATTAATAACGCCAAATCTTTAATTGTTAAATCGTGACCAGTACCAATGTTAATTAAAGCTGGTTCGCTATAATTTTGCATTAAGAAATAACAAGCATCGGCTAAATCATCGGCGAACAAAAATTCGCGCATTGGCGAGCCCGATCCCCAAACCGTAACCTGTTTTTCATTGTTTATTTTCGCCTCGTGAAATTTACGAATTAACGCTGGTAAAACGTGCGAGTTTTGTGGATGGTAATTATCATTGTAACCGTACAAATTTGTAGGCATTACCGAAATAAAATCACAGCCATATTGGTCGCGATACGCATCGCACATTTTAATACCTGCAATTTTTGCAATTGCATAAGGCTCGTTTGTGGGCTCCAAAATTCCTGTTAAAAGGTATTCTTCTTTTAACGGTTGTGGTGCCATTTTGGGATAAATACAGCTCGAACCCAAAAACATCAATTTTTTAACACCACTTAAATATGCGTTATGTATTACGTTATTTTGAATAGCTAAATTTTCGTAGAGAAAATCGGCGCGGTAAGTATTATTCGCCACAATGCCCCCAACTTTTGCCGCAGCTAAAAATACATAATCAGGCTTTTCAGCAACAAAGAAATCGGCAACTGACTGTTGGCTTCTTAAGTCTAATTCTGCCGAAGTTTTAACCAATATATTTTCAAAGCCTTCTTTTTGCAGTTTTCTGTAAATGGCCGAACCAACCATGCCGCGATGACCTGCAACATATATTTTAGCGTTTTTTTCCAAGGTATTATATTTATAGCTACAAAAATACAATTATTCTTTACTTCAAAACCTTACAATTATTGTATTTTTGGCAAAAAAAGAAATTTGGGTAAAGATAAACTTAGACGGTTTGCAGAGATAGAAACTTTCGCAAACGTATATCAATTAGAAGAAGGCAAATTGCTTAAGGGTAATTGGGCGAAGCAACATTTTAAAAATGAGCATCCCGTTGTTTTAGAACTGGCTTGTGGCAAAGGAGAATACACTGTTAATTTGGCTACATTATTTCCTGAAAAAAATTTTATAGGGGTAGATTATAAAGGAAATCGGATTTGGAGAGGCGCTAAAACAGCTATTGAAGAGGAAATTAATAATGTTGCGTTTTTGAGAATTCAAATCGAAAATTTATTAGATTTTTTTGCGGATGGAGAAATCGACGAAATATGGATTACGTTTCCCGATCCTCAGCCACAAGATAGCAGAGAGAAAAAACGTTTAACTTTCCCTACTTTTTTAAACCGCTATAAACAAATTTTAAAACCTGGCGGTAAAGTAAATTTAAAAACAGATAACGATCAACTTTATGCATATACCTGCGAAAAAGTTTCAGAACTGGGTTTAAAAATTTACAAAAATACGGATCATCTGTACACATCAGATTTAGTTGATGATGTGCTTTCCATAAAAACCTATTACGAGAAAAAATATTTACTTCACGATAAAAACATTAATTATATTCAGTTTTCTTTTGAATAATGAACACCAGTTTCTACGAGCAAGTTTATGAAGTGGCGCGGTTAATCCCGAAAGGAAGAGTAACCTCTTATGGAGCAATTGCTAAAAGCTTGGGCGCTGCAAAATCATCAAGAATGGTTGGTCATGCAATGTCATACGCAGGTTTAGCCGAACCTTATGTTCCAGCACACCGCGTGGTAAATAGCAGTGGATTACTTACCGGAAAATTTCATTTCAACCCTCCAGAAAGTATGGAAGAAATGCTTTTAAAGGAAGGTGTGGGAGTTAAAGACGATAAAGTGGTAAACTTTAAAAATGTTTTTTGGAATCCGATGGATGAAATTACCTTGTAATAATTGGAGGTAGTTTTTTATAATCGGTTATCATGTAAATGAATAAAATTAAGAGCCCTACACAGGCGAAATAAATTTCCTCAACAGCATTTTTGTTAAAAAAGATAAACGCTAATAAAATCAATGCTACGCCTACAATCAATTCAATTAATCCATGTAATTTTAGCTTGATAATTTTAAAAATACCACCACTAAAATCGGTCATTATCGTAAGTAAAAAATGTATTCCACCTAAAGCATAACAAATTATTGATGCGGATTCGCCTAAATTGAAAACTTCGGGCGAAATTAGAAAAACCATTACCATTAAGTAATCTAGAACAGCGTGCGTTTTTGAAGATATAATTGTCATAGGCCTTTTTTTCCAAGTTAACAATTTTAAACGGATAAAGTTTAAATAACCCTACAACCTAATTTCTATTCCATCACTTCAAACATTCTGCATTCTGCTCCCAGCAAAACTCATCTCTCAGCACTCATCACTAAAAAAATCCTCTCTTTTCACCTGCTGCCAGCAAAACTCATCTCTCAGCACTCATAACTCATCACTAAAAAACGTCGCTAAAAAACGTTTTCATTATATTCTTTTACAAAATCCGTTACTTCACGACTATTCAATTCTGTATCGGCCTCAATTTTAGCTTTAACTGCGGGCTTATCGCCCATTTTTTGCAACAATAACAATTTTACACCAGCCTTTTTATCGTCTTCGGTTACGGCTTTTATTTGAATTTCCTGTATCGGGCCCGAACCTGGTTTTTCTATATAATACCGAATTGCGGGTGCACCAGCTGGCCTTTCTGGCGCATTATTTCTATTTCCGCCACCAATTGATATGCCACCGCCAATGCCAGAACCTCCAAAACCACCACCGCCTCCTCCTGTTCCAATGCCAATTGATGGTCTAAATTTAACCCGCTTTTCTTTTTGAATAGGAATTAATGTTCCGCCCCCGAAACTATAAAGATTTACAGCACCTAATTCTATTGCTTTTACAAAACGATATTGAAAATCTTTACCATTAGGAAAACCCTTACTTACAAAACTATCGCCATTCCAGAAAAAGTTTTTTACATCTTTGGCTGGCAAAACAATGTCATTTTTGTCATCTTCACTTATAAAAACTGAGAAATAATCCGTACCCTTTATGGTTCCACGAATTACATCATCGTTGTTTTTTACAATAAAATCTTGGCTAAAAGCCGTAAAATGCCAAATTGAAATAATGGTGATTATAAAAATGATTCTTTTCATAGCGGTGTAATTGTTTAAAATAACGAAAATTTACGCGTTTTACTATAACCTTAACAAAATTTCACATTAGTGATTTTAGATAATTAACTTTGAGTAATTTATTGGCTGATGAATTTTACCCATCAACAGTAAATTTTTAAACTGTGTAAACACATGAATAACAAAAAACTTTTTCTTTTAGATGGTATGGCGCTAATGTATAGAGCGCATTTTGCATTGAGCAAAAACCCACGTTTTACCTCAACAGGCATAAATACATCGGCTGTAATGGGTTTTACCAACACATTGCTCGATGTAATAAAGAAAGAGCAACCTACACATATTGCAGTGGTTTTTGATACAGAAGCACCAACCGAGCGACACATCTCTTTTGAGGCATACAAAGCCAATCGCCAAGCCATGCCCGAAGATTTGGCAGCAGCAATGCCTTATGTAATTAAGCTAATTACTGGTTTTAATATTCCTGTAATTACATCAGATGGTTACGAAGCCGATGATATTATTGGAACGTTAGCAAAAAAAGCCGAGTTAAAAGGTTTCCAAGTTTATTGTATGACACCCGATAAGGATTTTGCCCAGCTGGTATCCGAAAATATTTTCATTTACAAACCAGCCCGCATGGGTAACGGGATGGAAATTATGGGCGTAAAAGAAATTTTGGCCAAATGGGAAATTGAGAATGTACTCCAAGTAATTGACATTTTAGGTTTATGGGGCGATGCGGTGGATAATATTCCCGGCATACCCGGTATAGGCGAAAAAACATCCAAACTTTTAATTAAGCAATATGGATCCATGGAAAATATTATCGCCCATTCGCACGAACTTAAAGGCAAACAGCGCGAAAATGTTGAAAATTTTGCCGAACAAGGTTTAATTTCTAAAAAATTAGCCACCATTTTGTTAGATGTACCGGTAGAATTAGATGAAGAAAGTTTATTGCTTTGCGAACCAAGTAAAGAACTATTAGAACCTCTCTTTACAGAACTGGAATTTAGAACCTTAGGTCGCCGTGTTTTTGGCGATGAATTTTCGGTTACTACAGCACGATTTCAAGAAGGCACGCAAACCGATTTGTTCGGAAATCAAAACGGTGAAACCATTCAATATGCTAACACGATAGAAGACGAACCTGCAGAGAAACTTCCGGCAAAAACGATTGAAAATACTGAGCACGATTATGTGTTGATAGAAACTGCCGAACAACGTGCAGATTTAATAAAGCTTTTACTTACCGCGCCACGAGTATCTTTCGATACAGAAACAACGGGAACAGATGCAAATATGGCTGATTTAGTTGGATTATCTTTTTCTATAAAAGCTGGTTCGGGTTATTACATTCCTTTATCCGCGGTGCGGGAAGAAGCTCAAACTGTTGTAGATGAGTTTAGGGTTATTTTAGAAAACGAGCACATTGAAAAAATTGGTCAGAATGCCAAATATGATATTTTAGTTTTGAAATGGTACGGTGTACAAGTAAAAGGCAAACTTTTCGATACCATGCTTGCGCATTATTTAATCGATCCTGATACCCGACATGGGATGGATGTACTATCGGAAAATTATTTGGGTTACGCTCCAATTTCGATTACAACATTAATTGGCCCCAAAGGGAAAAACCAAATCACCATGCGTGAAGTTCCGGTAATCGATGTGATCGACTATGCCGCTGAAGATGCCGATGTAACATTACAATTGGCCCATATATTCGAGCCTAAGCTGAAAGAATTAAACGCCGCAAAACTTGCTGAGGAAGTTGAAAATCCGTTGGTTTATGTTTTAGCTGATATTGAAAAGGAAGGTGTTCGAATTGATGTAGAAACTTTAAAAGCATATTCTAAAGAGCTTGAAATAGAAATTATCAAATCGGAACAGAATGTTTATGATAAAGCAGGATTAAAATTTAACCTTGCATCGCCAAAGCAATTGGGCGAGGTGTTATTTGATCATTTACAGCTCGATCCAAAAGCAAAGAAAACAAAAACTGGCCAATATCAAACCGGCGAAGATGTTTTAATGGCTTTAGCTAGTAAAAGCGATATTGTAAAGGATATTTTAGATTTCCGCCAATTGCAAAAGTTAAAATCTACTTATGTTGATGCTTTGCCGTTAATGGTAAACCCAAAAACAGGCCGAGTGCATACTTCCTATAATCAAGCGGTTGCAGCCACGGGGCGATTAAGTTCCAACAACCCTAACCTGCAAAATATCCCAATCCGTACCGAAAGAGGCAGAGAGGTAAGAAAAGCTTTTATCCCACGGGATGAAGATCATATTTTGCTTTCTGCAGATTATTCTCAAATAGAACTCCGCATTATTGCCGAAATTAGTAAAGAAGAAAATATGCTCGATGCTTTTAATAAAGGCATTGATATACATACCGCTACCGCAGCTAAAGTTTACGGTATTGCGATTGAAGAAGTAGATGCGAACCAGCGTAGAAATGCAAAAGCAGTTAACTTTGGTATTATCTATGGACAATCGGCTTTTGGTTTATCTCAAAATTTGAACATTCCACGTAAAGAAGCTGCCGAGATTATTGAACAATATTTTACGCAGTATCCTGGAATAAAAAGATATATGAGCGATACCATGAATTTTGCCAGAGAAAATGGTTTTGTAGAAACGATAATGGGCAGACGACGTTATTTGCGAGATATTAATTCAGCCAATCAAACCGTTCGTGGTTTTGCAGAGCGAAATGCAATTAACGCACCAATACAAGGGTCGGCTGCCGATATGATTAAGATTGCTATGATTAACATTCATGCAGAAATGAAGGCTCAAAATTTAAAATCCACCATGACCATGCAAGTACATGATGAATTGGTTTTTGATGTTTTGAAAACTGAAAAAGAGCTTATGAAAGCCATAATCAATGATAAAATGACCAATGCCATAAAATTATCTGTACCTATTGTGGTAGAAATTGGCGAAGGTGAAAATTGGTTGGCGGCGCATTAGATTTTTAAGAAAATATATTTTTTTAAAATAATTTTTTAACTTCATATAATCTTCATTCCTTTTGTTCAACTTTATATCAACAAAAACGAGTAAACTAAATTAAAAAAGAATATGAAAAAATTATTAAGCTTAATCGCAATTACCGCTCTTGGTTTAACAACAGCGTTCGCTCAATCTACTGCACCTGCAACAGCACCTGCAAAAATGAGAGCAAAGAAAGAAGTTAAAGCGGCTACGATGCCGGCAAAAGCTGCAACAAAAGTAGAAGTTAAAAAAGTAGAAGCCAAAAAAGTAGAAGCTAAAACAACTGCAAAGGCTGCAAAAACAACTGCAAAAACAGAAACTAAAAAAGAAGTATCAAAGGTTAACGCTTCGGGAGTTAAGTTGAAAGCAGATGGTACGCCAGATAAACGTTACAGCGCTAAAGCAGCAGCTGCTAAAGGACCGCTTAAAAAAGATGGCACTGCAGATATGCGTTACAAAGCAAATAAGCCTGCAAAAAAGAATTAATTTAGAGGTTAATATAGAAATGGGTTGAGCTGAAAAGCGCAACCCATTTTTTGTTTTATAACGTAATAGATTCGCCAATGGCAGGTAGTAACAAGGTTTTATTTTCCCTACTAAATTTATCAACGGCTAATTTCGTATCAATCTCAATTACCGGAAAAGTATTATAGTGCACACCAATTACCTTATTACAATCTATATATTTAGTTGCAATTAAAGCGTCATCTACATCCATTGTATAATTACCACCAATTGGTAAAATGGCATAATCTAAATTATAAATTTCTGCCAAAATTTTCATTTCTAAGGTTAGCCCGGTATCGCCAGCAAAATAGATCTGCTTACCATCTACTTCCAGTACAAAACCGGCAGGATTACCTGCATAACTACCATCGGGCAGGCTTGATGAATGTGTAGCAACTACCATCCTCACCGTACCCCAATCGAAAGTAAATTTACCAAAATTCATTGGGTGTGCCTTTTCAACGCCCTGTTTTTGCACCCAATCAATAATTTCTGGTACCGCAATAACTGTTGCGCCAGTTTGCTTAGCCAGCTCAACTAAATCTGCCACGTGGTCGCCATGGCCATGACTTACCAAAATATAATCTGCTTCTATTGCTTTAACATCAATATGTTTTGCCAATGGATTATGCGTTATAAATGGATCGAAAAGAAGTTTTTTGTTTTCTGTTTCTAAAGCGAAACAAGATTGACCGTAATAGGTAAATTTCATAATTTTAGTATCAAGATTTTAGTATGAAGTATCAAGATTAGATAATTGGTATAAAGATATAAGCAAAAAGTACCGATGATATACAAATTACATCCAACTTAAAACCTATAATTTGTAACGTAAAACCTATTGTCCAAAAAGTCCGCCTAAACCACCAAGCATATCTTGTGCCGATGATTGCATTTCTGTAGCACTTACTTCCTCTGCATTTGATAAAGCTTTATTAATCGCTGTTAACAAAAGTTCTTCCAATTCTTCTTTGTCTGCCGATTTTAAAAATGCTTCATCAATACTTACCGCAGTAATGGTTTTATTTGCTGTAGATGTTATTTTTATTGCGCCGTTCTCTACTTCCCCATACACAGAAACGGTATCTAATCTTTTCTTAATTTCTTCGGCCTTTTGTTGTGCCGCAAATATTTTATCTAACATAATAATGATTTATAATTGTAATGCTTCTATAAGCATTTAGCTATTAAATTGTTTCAAATTAATTTTGTTATAGGCACCTTCAAATTGTTCCGCAAAACAACCGAATTTATTTAATCTTCATCTGTTCCGGGTAAACTACCGTTTCCGTGGTATGCGCCTTTACGTATAATTGGCATATCAAAATGCTTATACAAATCATCTAAATGCATTAAACTACCGTTTGTTAAATTGCCTAAAAAAATAATTACAATATCTTTATTCAAATCTCTAACATAAATATGGCGGAAACCATGCCACCAACCGGTGTGATAAACTACTTTATCCATATTTTCGCCATCAAACATCCTCCATCCATAACCATAATTGAAATGGCCGTTTATTGGTTTGTTGTGCCCGGTATATGCAGAATCTAAACTGGCTTTCGTCAATAACCTTCCGTTTTTCAGATATTTATCGAAGAGTACCAAATCGTGCAGCGTGCTGTAAATTCCTTTATCGCCAACTGGGCCATCTAAAAAGTTTTGAGCTACAGAATATTTCCAAGTACGATCGTGACCAACCACATCTACCGGAATTTTTTCATATTCTGCTTTACTGTAAACGTGGGTATGTTTCAAACCTGCTGGCTTAAAAACATGATCCATCATATATTGCGAATATCTTTGTCCGGTAACCTTTTCGATAATGGCACCCAAAACCATAAAATTAGAATTATTATAGTGAAAACGATTATCGGGTTTGGTGTAGGGGTTTGGTTTTTTATCGGCAATAACATCCATCACTTCTTGGTTGGTTATGCCTTTTTTCATGTTGCGCTTTTCTTTACGCCAAATGTCATCGATAAAATAAACGTAGTTCATCATGCCACTGCGATGGCTTAACAATAATTTTACCGTTATGCCTTCATAAGGGAAATTTGGGAAGAATTTTTTAACATTATCATTTAAGAATAGCTTTTTGGCCTCAACCAATTGCATAATTGCTGTACCTGTAAAGGTTTTAGTTATAGAAGCAAGCTCAAACTCAGAATTAATTTTTAAGCTATCGCGATGTAGGTAATCTGCCCAGCCAACAGCTTTTTCGTATAAAATTTTCCCATCTTTCGCAACCAACATATTGCCATTGAAGCCATATTTCCTATGTAGATTATCCACAAAATTAGCAATCCATTTATCACCTTTTTCTGGATTATAAACCAATAATAAACTATCAGCTTTATCATCTTCAGCGGTACGCACCTTCTTGTCCGCTTCTTTTTTTTCGGCAGTTTTTTTGCTCGAGCAAGCCGTAAATAAAATAGATGAGATGACGATAATCGAGCAAATATGTTTAATATTCATTAAATTTTAGGGAATGTAGTTTAAAATGGGAAAATTAACTAAATTATGTTTGGTAACAGAAAAGAGTTTTAAACATTTGCATTTATTAACAACCGCATACGAATAACGCACCTTTAACAGTGCTAGTACTTCCATCATTAAATTAAAAAAATCTGGAAGTCTTAACACCAAACTAATTATTAACTTTGCCAAATGGCAGAAATAATACTGAAAAAAGGAAAAGAAAAAGCAGCTTTACAAAGACACCCATGGATATTCTCTGGCGCTATTGAGACCATTAAAAATAAACCAGAAAACGGTGATGTAGTAAAGGTATTTGCTTTTGACAAAGAATTTTTAGCTTATGGTTATTTCAACGGCCAATCTAGAGTTGCCATTCGTTTAATCGAGTGGGATGAAAGTCGGAATATTGATGAAGCTTGGTATAAAAACCGCATTAAGCAAGCCATTGCTTCACGGAAAGCCATTTTAGATAAGCACACAACTACTTGTAGATTAATTTTTAGCGAAGCTGATTTTTTACCCGGACTAATTGTTGATCAATATGCAGATTTTCTGTCTGTTCAAATTTTAAGTGCAGGAATAGATAAAGTAAAAGCGACCATTATCGATGTTTTAAAAGATGAATTAAAACCTAAAGGTATTTTTGATAAAAGCGATGCAAAGGCAAGAGAACATGAAGGTTTAGCAATAGAGAACGGCTTACTTTGGGGCGAAAATCCACCAGAATTTTTAAAGGTAAAAGAAAATGGCATCAGTTACAATATCAATATTGCTGATGGGCAAAAATCTGGTTTCTATTGTGATCAGCGCGACAACAGAAGTATTTTAGCAAAATATGCGAAAGGTAAAAAAGTGTTGGATTGTTTTAGTTACAGTGGAGGCTTTACGCTTAATGCATTATCAAATGGAGCCGAAATTGTTACCTGTGTAGATAGTTCTGCGTTGGCAATCGAAACGTTAAACCAAAATGTTTTGTTAAATAAATTCGATGCAACTAAAATAATTTCTATACAATCTGATGTAAATAAGCAGCTTCGCGCTTTTAAAGAAACCGGCGAACTATTCGATGTTATTGTTCTCGATCCGCCGAAATACGCACCATCTCGATCGGCTTTAGATAGAGCTGCAAGGGCTTATAAAGATTTAAATCGTTTAGCAATGTTATTGCTAGAAAAAGGTGGGTTATTGGCAACTTTTTCTTGTTCAGGCGCTGTTGATATTGATACTTTTAAACAAATAATTGCTTGGGCAGCGTTAGATGCAGGCAAAGAAGTTCAAATTATAAAGCAATTTTGCCAACCAGAAGATCATCCTATACGAATTTCTTTTCCTGAAGGAGAGTATTTGAAAGGGCTATTGTTAAGGGTGTTATAAAATTAGGCACTAATTTATTCACTACATTTACAAGATAATTCGATCCGTATAGGCTAATTAGATACCTTTTTTGCGTGCCTTCCGTCATTCCATGGCAAAAACCAATAGGCTAATCAATCAGTTAAGGAAATACGGATTTACACGGATAAACTTTTACTCTTTTTTCCCTGCCCTCCGTTATTCGGTGGCAAAAAACCAATAGGCTAATCAATCAGCCACGGAAATACAGATTTACACGGATAAACTTTTACTCTTTTTTCCCTGCCTTCCGTTATTCGGTGGCAAAAAACCAATAGGCTAATCAATCAGCCACGGAAATACAGATTTACACGGATAAACTTTTACTCTTTTTTTCGTGCCTTCTGTGATTCCGTGGCAAAAACCAATAGGCTAATGAATCAGCCAAGGAAATACAGATTTACACGGATAAACTTTTACTCTTTTTTCCGTGCCTTCTGTGATTCCTTGGCAAAAAACCTTCAATAGTTAGATACCCAAACGCCGATTAATACGAATGCAATTTTTATCTTGTTAAGTTTTTTATGTGTTTCAGCGGCAAAAATTGGGCAACAACAGCTAAATCTCTTCCGAAGTTTCTGGCAAATTATCGTACTCGCCTTTCCAAGCATAAAAGCCAAAAACCATTAAGCCTATACTAATTGGCAAAAAGATGAACAGAATAATGCCCCATTGTAACATGGTATTTGTTCGTTCAATATCGGTGTGGGTTAGTCCTACCTTTTCTACTGCTTGCAAAAACATAAATACCATTGCAATTGGGCCTAAGATTATCCAGATTAAGCCTAAAAATTTCTTAATTGTTTTCATAACTTTCCGATTAATCGTTTATGTTTTCGTCTCTTTTATTTGATAAATATATTGTCCCGATGATTAAACTGAGCGTAGCAATCCCGATAGGATACCATAAACCCGATAATGGCGTGGAACCGGCAAAACTTGCAATCAATGTGGCAATAAACGGCACTAAACCTCCAAACACGCCATTACCAATATGATAAGGTAGAGACATTGAGGTGTATCGAATTTTTGTTGGGAAAAGCTCGACTAAAAATGCTGCAATTGGGCCATAAACCATGGTTACCAATAATATTTGAAAGAAAATAAGTGCAACGAATTTCCAAAATATTGGTGTTGGCAGTATTTTATCTTTAAACATTTCTTTTGCAGGCAAAACACCTTTTGCAATTGAGATGGTATCTACCTGAACTTTATTAAAAGAGGCACCGTTTCTTAAAAGAATTTTAGTTGTCACTGTTTTTAAACTGTCACTTGTTCCAACCATCAAAACTGATTTAGTTATAGGTGTTGTAGAAATAACATCAGCCTGCTCTACTTTTGTAAAATCGGTATCATCTAAAAAAGTTTGGTAAATTGGTCGGTAAAAAATTATGCCCAACAGCATCCCAGAGAGCATAATCCACTTTCTACCAACCTTGTCGCTCCAAGCCCCAAAAATTACAAAAAATGGGGTGGCGAAACCAATTCCCCAAAGTAAAATATATCTCGAGTCGTTAAAATCTAAATGGCAGGTATTTTCTAGAAAGGACTGTGCATAAAATTGACCGGTGTACCAAATTACGCCTTGCCCCATGGTGGCACCAAACAGCGCCAAAAGCACCATTTTAAAATTCGCCTTGTTGTTAAAGCTATCCTTTAAAGGATTTTTAGAAACTTTGCCTTCTGCTTTCAGCTTAGAAAACATTGGCGATTCGTGCATTTTTAAACGGATGTAGATAGAAACTACAACCAAAACAATAGATAACAAAAATGGAATTCTCCAGCCCCAATCGCTAAATGCCTCGGCGCCCAAAACATTTTTAGTAATTACGATAATGCCTAAAGAAAGGAACAAACCTAAAGTAGCAGTAGTTTGAATCCAACTGGTAAAAAAACCTCGTCGGTTTTTTGGCGCATGTTCTGCAACATAAGTAGCAGCACCACCGTATTCTCCACCAAGTGCTAAACCTTGTACCAACCTTAAAATTAACACTAAAATAGGTGCAGCATAACCTATGGTTTCGTAAGAAGGTATTAACCCAATTAAGAAGGTAGAGCCACCCATCAACATCAACGTTAATAAAAAGGTATATTTCCGTCCAATTAAATCGCCTAGGCGGCCAAAAACCAACGCACCGAAAGGCCTTACAATAAAACCCGCAGCAAAAATTGCTAAAGTGTTAATCAATGCAGATGCACCAGCATCGGCAGGAAATAGTTTCGAACCTATTATTACAGCTAAACTGCCGAAAATGTAAAAATCGTACCATTCAATCAGTGTGCCTAACGAGGACGCACCAATTACTTTGAAGATGTTATTTTTAGGAATTGCCTCTTGCATGTTTAGTTTATTTGGTTATTTGGAAGCTAAATATATTATGATATAATCAAATAATCAATTTTTTGTCAAATAAAATTGCTAAAACAACGCTTTATGATTTTACAGATTTGTGTACTCTTAATTATTATAAGGTATCTGTTGAAAATTATCAGTTTAACGGAGCCAATGGAATATTCAAATGTTCAATAAATATTTTACCTTGTCAAATCTTAAAAACGACAACAAAACGTAAATCATACTATGGAAATCGAGGGAATTTTGAAACAAATAGATGAAATAGAGATAAAGCTTAACAATGCTTATGAAAGTAAAAATATAGCGCCTTTTATAACGTACTTTGATGATGATTTGAAATACACCGACGCCGATGGTTCAAAGTTAAATAAAGTAGCATTTATTGATCAAACGAAGAAAGTATTTGAAAATGCCCGTTCCATTGTATCCGAATATTATCGAGTTAAATCATCGCTTAATGAGGATGTTTTTACAGAACGTATTGCCCGAAAATATAAGTTGAATAACAAGAACTTTTTTCTTTTTACCAAAAAGCAAACCATCCAAATTGAGGAAATTTATCATTGGAAAAAAAATACCGATGGATGGAAAATAGTAGCAATAGAAGTTGTGTTAGAAGAAAAATATTAATTTGTAGATACAAAATTCCGCCCTTAAAAAAACTTAAAATGTTCTACTCCAAAGTTTAAAACAAAATCGGTATTTTTGCGGCTCAATTTAGATTACAATAATATGTTAAGAACAGTAACTTGTGGCGCTTTAACCTTAAATAATTTAGGCGAAAGCGTAACCTTGTGTGGTTGGGTACAAAAATCGAGAGATTTAGGCGGAATGACTTTTATCGACATTCGCGACCGTTATGGTATTACGCAGCTTGTTTTTAATATGGATGATAACATCTCGCTTTGCGAAAGTGCAAGGTTATTAGGCCGAGAATTTGTAATTAAAACTACGGGAACTGTTGTTGAACGGAGCAACAAAAACCCAAAAATGAGCACTGGCGATGTAGAAATTAGAGTGACCGCTTTGGAAATTTTAAACCCTGCAAAGTTACCTCCTTTTATGATTGAAGACGAAACCGATGGCGGTGATGAACTGCGAATGAAGTATCGTTATTTAGATTTACGCCGTAATCCTGTTCGCAACAATTTAGTTCTACGTCATAAAATGGCACAATCTGTTCGTCGTTATTTAGATGCTTTAGATTTTATTGAGGTTGAAACGCCTGTTTTAATCAAATCTACACCAGAAGGTGCTAGAGATTTTGTAGTGCCAAGTCGCATGAACGAAGGCGAGTTTTATGCCTTACCACAATCGCCACAAACTTTTAAGCAATTGCTTATGGTTTCTGGGTTTGATAGATATTTTCAAATTGTAAAATGCTTTAGAGATGAAGATTTACGAGCCGATCGCCAGCCAGAATTTACGCAAATTGACTGCGAAATGTCGTTCATCGAACAAGAAGATATTTTAAATACTTTCGAAGGGCTAATTCGTACTTTGTTTAAAGAAGTTCGCAATTACGATTTACCAGAAGTACCGCGTATGCAATATGCGGATGCCATGCGCTTGTATGGATCTGATAAACCCGATACGCGTTTCGATATGCAATTTATTGAAATGAATGAGTTGGTTAAAGGCAAAGATTTTCCAGTATTTGATAATGCGGAGTTAATAATAGCGATTAATGCCAAAGGTTGCGCAAGTTATACGCGTAAACAATTAGATGAGTTAACAGATTTTATTAAACGTCCACAAATTGGTGCAACTGGCTTAATTTATTTACGCCATAATGAAGATGGTTCTTTAAAATCATCAGTAGATAAGTTTTACAGCGAAGAAGAATTGGCTAAATGGTCTGCAAGTTGCCAAACACAACCAGGCGATTTAGTTTTAGTAATGGCAGGTGGAACCGATAAAGTTCGCAAGCAATTAAGTGAGCTTCGTTTGGAGATGGGCAATCGTTTAGGCTTACGCGATAAGAATAAATTTTCGGCGCTTTGGGTATTAGATTTTCCCCTTTTAGAGTGGGATGAAGAAACCGAACGCTACCATGCCATGCACCATCCATTTACTTCGCCTAAACCGGAAGATATTGCAATGCTGGATACTGACCCTAAAAACGTTCGTGCGAATGCCTACGATATGGTTGTTAATGGTACGGAGATTGGCGGAGGTTCTATCCGTATTCACGATAGGGCTTTACAAGCATTAATGTTTAAGCATTTAGGTTTCAGTACCGAAGAAGCACAAAAGCAGTTTGGTTTCTTGATGGATGCCTTTGAGTTTGGCGCACCACCGCACGGCGGAATTGCATTTGGGTTTGATCGCTTAACCTCAATTTTTGCTGGGTTAGATTCAATTCGTGATGTAATCGCTTTCCCGAAAAACAATTCTGGCAGAGATGTGATGATTGATAGTCCGAGTACGATTGATGAGAAACAAATGAAAGAACTAAAAATTAGAACTGAGTTGTAATACTCAATTTACATTAAAATGAGTTCTATTTAGTAAAAAAGCCACTTAACAAACTGTTAGGTGGCTTTTTATATTCTCGATTAAATTAGTTTTGAATGATCATTTAATGAACCAATAGGCTAATAAGTCTCACTATCTGGCGGTATGCCATAATCAATAAACTTTTTTTCTTTACGGGGTTTAGATTTACCAAACCATCCTTTAACAGTATTAAACATGGCTGATAGATGTTCTACATCTAAACTTTTACCAACCTTGCCAGAAGCTAATCCAACAATTGCTTTGGTAATAAATCCCGAACCTCGGAAAATCGTTTTATTCATCAAAAATGGCAACACGTATGACAGTAAGGTACCGCTCAGATTAAATTTATCGTCTGTTTTAAGGAAATTTTGCGGTGTAAAAAATCTTTTCGCCAGTGCGCCAATTGTAAACTGCTTTAAATATAATTTGCCATCGGCCTTTAGCATGGTTTGCTTTAAAGTATAATCTACTTTGAGCTCAAGTTTTTTAGCCTGTAGATCTTTAAGATTTCTGATGTTATAATTTTTCATCGCTACCCTCCTTCTCCGCTAATTTTTGAAAGTATCTTCTAATCGTAGAATTTATAATGGCTTTCTCTATATACTTATCTTTGGTAAAGTAAACAACGATAGCAAGTATGATGTAAAGTAAAGATACGCAACCGAAACCTCTAGCATTGCTGCCCAAAACTTCCGATAAATAAAGGGCTAATGTAACTGTTCCAAATAAAAATGCCAATACAAAGCAAACAACAACTACTAAGTTTGTAACCAAATCGGCAAAAACTTTCGATATCTGTTCTACAAGGTAAAGTCTAGTATATTCTACCCTAGTTGCTAAATAACCTTTGGCATCTTCAACTAAATCTTCTATATCTTTTTCTTTGTTCTCTTGCATAATTTTAATTAGGCTTTATAAAATTTAGGCGTGCTCTACGTCGTCGTTATAATCTTCGTCAACTTTATTTAATTTAGTTTTGATAGAGTTTACCACTTTTTCTTTAAGGTTAGATAAATTGTTAATCTCATCTGCGGCTTTATCTTTAATCGAATCGCCAAGATCTTTTAACGATTGGCTGAGTTTATCGCGAGTTTCCTCGCCTTTTTCTGGTGCAAATAAAATTCCTAATGCAGCGCCTGCTGCTAATCCGGCTAAAAGAGCAACTAAAACTTTCGAATTATCATTCATAATTATATATTTTAAGGGTTAAACAATCTATTAAAATTAAGAGCTACTAAATTATTTCTTAGTTACAATTATAACTCGTTTTGGGGCATATTTGTTTTAATTCTTTCCAATCTTTCGGATGCGAGCGTGCTTGTTTCGTAAATTTTAATAAGTAACATGAAGTAAGACAGCAATAAAGGTCCAAATACGAGACCTAAAATACCAAATAATGGGATACCAATAATTACGCCGATTACTGTAATTATCGGATGAATGTTGCCAACTCTTTTAGCGATTATAAATCGAAGTACATTATCGATATTGATAATAACTACGAAGCCAAAAATTAACATTGCCCAACCTTCAAATGCATTGCCATTTGCAATTTGCAAAAGCGCAGCAGGCACAAATACTATCGGCGGACCCAAAACCGGCACAAAGGATATGAAAGTAGTAATAACTCCCCAAAAAACAGGATCTTTATAGCCCAGTACGTAAAAAGATAAGCTAACTAATGTACCTTGAACCAAGCAAATTAATCCTTGGCCTAAAACATTTGCATAAGTATTGTAGCGCATCTCATCAGCAAAGCGTAAAGCATTTTGCGCTCTAAGTGGCGCATATTTTAACAATGAACGCTCAAAATTTTTTCGTTCTACTAACATAAAGTATAGTAAGAAGTACATTACCAATAAACTTAATACAATGTTTGCTGCACTCGATATTATGGAAGGGAACAATTGAGTTGCCCATGTGCCCAGTTTATTTAACCCATCTTGAATTAAATCTTGATTAATTTTTATCGGAATAAGGTGCTGAAACTGAACTAAAAGATTGCGGAAAAAAATTTCATTATTTCGTAGTTCTGAAATTTTACTGATGACCATACTACTCAGCGCATAAAACGGCAGAATAATTAAAATGATGCTAATAAAGATCAAAAGTATAGCTGTAAGTCTTTTATTCCAGCGTTTTACATCTACCAAATAAATAAAACCCGGCCTCATTATGGTGTAAAGTACCAGCGTACTTAAAATAGCGCTAAATATTGGTTGCAGCGAATAGGCGATTAGCATGCCTAAAGCAATTATTATAACAAGGTTTATATTATTGCGCTGTTTATAAGAAAATACCGACATAGTTTGCAGTGCTGGATATCCATTAAATTGTTAACCGCCCAAATTTGTTTTGTTATAATTTTCAAACGCGAAAACCACCTATATTTTAAACAGCATTATTACTCTTCATTTTATTATAAAGTGTTTTACGATCTATATTTAAAATTTTTGCCGCTTTAGTTTTATTATAGTTAACCTCTTTCAGTACAGATAGAATTATATCATATTCAGCTTCATTAGATGCTTCTTTTAAATCTTTAGTTCCATCTATAAATTGTTCCTTAATTGATAAATTTGAAAATTCTTCCTCAAAAACATTAGCGTATGATAACAATTCAAGTGGTAAAACATCAACTTTAACCGTATCACCATCTGTTAATAAAGCAATACGTCTAATAATATTTTTTAACTCCCGAACGTTTCCCGGCCAGCTGTAATTTAATAAACACGCTTTAACTTCACCAGAGAAACCAATAATCCTTTTGCCAAGATCTTTGTTCGCTGCCTTTAAAAAGTTTTCGGCGAAAAGTAAAATATCTTCTCCTCTATCTTTTAACGAAGGTACATGAATCGAAAATTCATTAAATCTATGGTATAAATCTTCTCTAAAAGTTCCTTTGCCTATGTTCTCAATCAAACTTTCATTTGTTGCAACGATAATTCTCACATCAAGACTTATTTCTTTGGTGCTACCAATCCTTTTTACTTTACGCTCTTGCACGGTTCGTAACAAAATTGCTTGAATATCGTAAGAGAGATTTCCAATTTCATCTAAAAACAATGTACCTCCATTGGCTTGTTCGAAATGGCCAATTTTAGTGTAAAATGCCCCTGTAAACGCACCCTTCTCGTGTCCGAAAAATTCACTCGCAGCAAGTTCTTTTGTTAACGAACCGCAATCCATTGCTACAAAAGGTTTATCTTTTCTTGCGCTATTTAGGTGGATGGCCTTCGCCACGCACTCTTTACCCGTGCCACTTTTCCCAGTTAAAATAATACTGTAAGTTGTTGGCGCAATAATTTTTATCTGTTTTAAAAGCGTTTTAGAAAGTTCGCTCTCACCCACCATGTACTCGGTAAAATCTACATATTCAGGCTCAATTGATACAGTAACGTTTTTCTTCGGCTTAACGTCATTTAGGGCTCTTTGCGTCTCTAAAGCTTTATTTATTGTGTTTAATATCTCGTCGGGATAGAGTGGCTTGGTTATGTAATCGTAAGCACCAAGTTTAATGAGTTCGACAGCGAGTTTAATATCAGAATAACCTGTAATGATAATTACCCCAGTTGTGGGATACAAATCTTTAATTGTAATGAGCATTTCTTTGCCGTCGGTATCTTCCAAGCGATAATCGCAGAGCACAAGATCAAAAGCAGTTTTGCTCATCTCATCCAACGCGCCGCCACCAGAAATGGCATTTTCTACCTCAAACCCGTTTCTAATTAGGAACTTGGATAAAAGTAATCCAATATTCACTTCATCATCAACAATTAGTATCCGTTTTTTCATCCCTATCAAATATGTGTGCAAGATATTTAATATTTTACAAAACGGGTAATTTTTTCTACACTTTTTTCTAAATATGGGTAATTAATTTAAAACTGGCTTCTATTTCCCCACAAATTGGGGTTTTCTCTTTTCTAAAAATGCAACTACACCTTCTTTAAAGTCGGATGTTTCGAAACATTTACCAAATGATTCTACTTCGACTTTATAGCCATCCACCTCATTAACAGAAGCGATTACTGCTCTTATTGCAGCGGCAACTGCTAGCGGTGCTCTTTGCTTTACAAAATTTAAAATTTCTTCTGCTTTACCAATTAAATCTGTTTGAGCAACCACATAATTAACCAAGCCAAATTTCTCAGCCTGCACCGCAGTAATCATATTTGCAGTGGTAATCATCTCTATTGCCCTACCTTTGCCCACCAGTTGGGTTAGGCGTTGTGTGCCTCCATAACCTGGTATTAAGCCTAAAGTAACCTCTGGCAAACCAAGTTTAGCATTTTCAGACGCAATGCGTATATGGCATGCCATAGCCAATTCTAAACCGCCGCCTAGTGCAAAACCATTTATTGCTGCTATAAAAGGTTTTGGCGAATTTTCTATTGCGTTGAATACTTTTTGCTGTCCATCTCTTGCCAATTCCTCACCCTTTTTTCCATCATAATCAGCAAACTCTTTAATATCTGCGCCTGCAACAAAAGCCTTTTCTCCTGCCCCAGTAATAATTACGCCTCTAACTTCATCGGCGTGTTTGGCAAAATCAATTACCGTTGCTAATTCTGATAAAACACTTCTATTTAATGCGTTTAACGATTTCTCGCGGTTGATGGTAATGTATAAAAGATGCTCTTTTACTTCTGTAATTAAATTTTGATAAATCATGCCTAAAAATTTCTATTTTCTGTTACCCAATTCTTAATATATTCGGCTATACTGGCCATTGTAGTTCCGGGGGGAAATAATTCCCCAACACCCAATGCCGAGAGGGCTTTCCTATCCGCTTCGGGAATAATACCGCCACCTGTTAAAAGCACATCGTCTAACTGTTTCTCTTTCATTAAATGAATAATTTTGGGGAAAACCGTCATGTGTGCACCCGACAAAATAGAGATCCCGATTGCATCGACATCTTCCTGCAAAGCTGTGTTCACAACCATTTCTGGCGTTTGGCGTAAGCCGGTGTAAATTACTTCCATGCCCGCATCACGCAGCGAAGTTGCAATTACTTTCGCGCCTCTATCATGTCCATCTAAACCCACCTTTGCTACTAAAACACGTATTGGCCTATTTAATACTGTACTCATAAATGAACTTTAAGTTGATGTAAATGTATTGATTTTTACAAAGTTTTTCGTCTTTCGTTTTTTGTTGCTTAACGAGGTTCGAAAAATGGCCGACCATTTAACAATATTCCTTACTAAATTCCGCTCAATGTTTTTAACTTTGTAATCCTAATTTACAGCTTTTTATGAGTGAAGAAAAGTCATTGAACTTTATTGAAGAGATTATTGAAAACGATTTGAACACTGGCAAGTACAAAACATTGGTCACGCGTTTCCCGCCAGAACCTAATGGTTATTTGCACATTGGGCATGCTAAAGCAATATGTTTAAATTTTGGGCTAACCGAGAAATACGGCGGTTATACCAACTTACGTTTCGATGATACCAACCCAGTTACCGAAAAAACTGAATATGTAAATAGCCAGCAGGAAGATATTAAATGGCTGGGCTTTAAGTGGAAAAATGAATTATATGCATCAAATTACTTTGATGAATTGTACGCTTTCGCTGTAAAACTAATTGAAAAAGGTTTGGCTTATGTTGATGAAAGTTCGGCAGAAGAAATTGCGACCCTGAAAGGCACACCAACTGAGCCCGGAAAAGATAGCATTCATCGCAACCGCAGCATTGAAGAAAATTTAAGCATTTTTACGAAAATGAAAAATGGTGAATTTGCCGATGGTGCTTATATTTTAAGAGCTAAAATTGACATGGCGAGTCCGAATATGTTGATGCGCGACCCGATTATTTACCGCATTAAACATGCCGAACACCACCGTACAGGCAACAAATGGTGCATTTACCCAATGTACGATTTTGCACACGGACAAAGCGATAGTATAGAAAACATTACACATTCTATTTGTACTTTGGAATATGTTTCGCACCGAGAATTGTACGATTGGTTTAT
Source organism: Pedobacter changchengzhani (assembly GCF_004354365.1). Classification (GTDB taxonomy): domain Bacteria; phylum Bacteroidota; class Bacteroidia; order Sphingobacteriales; family Sphingobacteriaceae; genus Pedobacter; species Pedobacter changchengzhani. Next base: position 96,346 of record NZ_SJCY01000001.1, on the reverse strand, counting down.
CGAGAAGTTGGAAATTTATCCATCAAAACAATACGAATTTGCACGCTTAAACTTAAGCTTTACCGTAATGAGTAAGCGTAAATTAATGCAATTGGTGCACGAAAATTTAGTTAGCGGCTGGGATGATCCGCGGATGCCTACCATTTCTGGTTTGCGCAGAAGAGGTTTTACACCAAAAAGTGTTAGGGAATTTTGCGAACGTATAGGTATCGCAAAGCGTGAAAATTTAATTGAGCTCGGTTTGTTAGAGTTCTGCATTCGCGAAGACTTGAACAAAACTGCAAACCGTGTAATGGCGGTTTTGGATCCTATTAAACTCGTTATTACAAATTACGAAAAAGGTACAGAAGATTTAATCGGCGAAAATAATCCTGAAGCAGAAAACGGTGGCGGTACGCGCATTATTCCTTTTAGCAAGGAGCTTTGGATAGAGCGTGAAGATTTTATGGAAGTACCTGCAAAAAAATGGTTTCGTTTAGCGCCTGGTGCAACTGTAAGGTTAAAGTTTGCATACATTGTTAAATGCGAAGATTTTGTAAAAGATGAAAACGGAAACGTGACTGAAGTGCATTGTACTTACATTCCTGAATCGAAAAGTGGAAACGATACGAGTGGCATAAATGTTAAAGGCACTATCCACTGGGTAAGTGTACAACATGCTAAAACCGCAGAAATTCGTTTATACGATCGCTTATTTACATCAGAAACTCCAGATGCTGAAGAAGGTGATTTTAAAGATTACTTGAACCCCGAAAGTTTAACAGTATTGCCAAACGTTTATATAGAACCAGCCTTGGCTAATGCAAATTTAGAGGACAGGTACCAATTTATTCGGAAAGGATATTACTGTTTAGATAGAGATTCTACAGCAGATAAATTAGTTTTTAACCGTACCGTTACACTAAAAGATACGTTTAAGAAACCAAACTAAAGAAGTCTATTATTTTTTAATCACAAAAAAACACGGCTAACCAAAGATTATCCGTGTTTTTTTTATTTTATGTGCAAGCAGTTCCTTATAACCTTCCAAACAAAATTCGGAATAAGTTAATGGAACTTTTTATTTTGATGGATAATTTTTTGTCTATATGAAATCCCCGCTTTTGTAGGAACGACGACGAACTAATACTAATTTCTAATACTTCATATAAATATTGTACAATACTAAAATATCAACTGGCGTTAACTTTTTAGTCACATCACTTTGTATAAAATGCAACTTAAATGCCCCTATGGCTGCGGGCAAGTTTTCGGTATTATAACCAATATATCTCAGCGCTTTCTCGGTATCAAAATCGGCAGGTGGATTTTGCAATACCTCATCATACCAAAATCCAAAACCTTTATCTGCAAGCTTTTTCCAAGGGAAATTTAGTGGATCAACTTTTCTACCCGGTGCAATGTCCGAATGACCAATAAAATTGCCGGTAGGTATATTATATTTTTTTTTCAGCGTAGCCAATAACTTTATTAAGCTATTAATTTGGGCATCTTGCCACACATCACCAATACCATTATTATCCAATTCAATGCCTATCGATGATGAATTTAAGTCGGTATCTTTTCCCCATTTACTTACTCCGGCATGGTTTGCCCTCAAATAATCGTTCACCATGTGTACAACTTTTCCATCCCGACTAATTACATAATGCGCACTTGTACCTGCTTTTACAGATTGAAAAGTTTTAATGGTTTGGGCCAAACTATCTTGTGCTGTATGGTGTATTACAACGAAGTTAGGCTTTCGGATACCAAAGTTTACCGAACCAACCCATTCTTGATTAGAAATTTCTATAGAATCGTAAAACTGTGCTAAAGGTGGCGTAGTTGCTATAATATTTGCAAATTCTTTCGCCTTTATTTTATAAATTTTCTCAGTAGCGGCATATTTTTTAGTTTTACACGCAGAAAAAAGAATTATGGGTATTAAAAGAAAAAGTGCCCTAAATTTAAATGTAAACATGATTTAATAGATCGAAAGTTGAAGTTAAACATTTACACGAAATTTAAGCATTCCTATCAATGTTTATACAAAACCTTTAGATTTTGTTACTTTTGAAAAGAGATAAATAAAATATGAAGAAATTATTAAAGCCAGCGTTGTTCTACGTGGCAATATCAGGATTTATAGCACTTTCGGGGTGTACAAATTCCCAAAAAAAATCAGCTTCCAATGTAAACGCTGTCCAAAAAGATTCGTTAATTGATTATGTGGCGCAGAGACTTCCAATTTACGAAAAAGTAAAGCTTACCACAAACCTTAATCTTTTAACCGTAAACGACCGCAAAGTTTTGCCATTGCTAATACAGGCTGCAGAAATTATGGACGGACTTTTTTGGAAGCAAAGTTATCCGCAACGCGACAGTTTGTTGGCAACCATTAAAGATGAAAAAACCCGAGATTTTGTAAATATAAATTATGGCCCTTGGGATAGGTTGAATAACGATAAACCTTTTGTAGCGGGCGTTGGTAACAGACCCGATGGACTATTTTTTTATCCAGCTGGCTTAACGAAAAGTGCCATAGAAAAATCAAACCTTCCTGATAAATTTGGCGCATATTCTGTTATTCGAAAAGATAGTACTGGTAAATTAAGCACCATTCCATATCATGTTTTATATGCTAAAGAATTACAAAATGCATCTTCACTATTAAAACAAGCCGCCTTAATTGCAGATGATGCTGGACTTAAAAAATATTTGAACTTAAGAGCAGATGCCTTGGTTAGCGATAACTTTACCGCCAGCGATTACGCTTGGCTGGATATGAAAACCAATGGTTTAGATATAATTATCGGGCCGATAGAAAATTACGAAGATAAACTTTTTAACGCCCGTACTGGCTACGAAGCATACGTGTTGGTAAAAGATAAAGAATGGAGTAAAAGACTGGCCAAGTATGTAAAAATGTTGCCAGACTTGCAGAGAAATTTGCCGGTTGAAGCTAAATACAAAACAGAAACGCCTGGTACTGATTCTGAATTGAACGCGTACGATGTAGTTTATTATGCGGGTAATTGCAATGCTGGATCAAAAACAATTGCCGTTAATTTACCTAATGATGAGAAAATACAGCAAGAAAAAGGGACTCGACGCTCGCAGTTGAAAAATGCAATGAAGGCCAAATTTGATAAAATTATGGTGCCAATAGCGAAAGAATTAATAGATGCCGACCAACAGAAATACATCACGTTTGATGCTTTTTTTGCCAATATTATGTTTCATGAGGTTGCCCACGGTTTAGGTATTAAAAAAACCATCACAGGTAAAGGCTTTGTTAGAGAAGCTTTAAAAGAGCAATATAGTTGGTTAGAAGAAGGCAAAGCCGATATTTTAGGCTTGTATATGGTTACTGGATTACTAAAAAAAGGAGAATTAAAAGGCGATGTAAAAGATTATTACACCACTTTTATGGCAGGCATTTTGCGCTCGGTACGTTTTGGAGTTGCTGAAGCACATGGTAAAGCAAATATGCAATGCTTCAACTATTTTGAAGCAAAGGGCGCATTCGAGCGTTCTCCTCAAGGTGTTTATAAAGTAAATTTCGATAAATTTGCAACAGCGATGAATGATTTAAGTGCCTTTATCATTACCCTGCAAGGAAATGGCGACAAAGTTGCCGTAGAAAAAGCACAAAAAAGTGCTGTAATTTCTAAAGATTTACAAGCCGATTTAGATCGTTTAACCAAAAAGAATATTCCTGTTGATGTAGTTTTTGAACAAGGTGTAGATGTTTTAGGAGTGAAGTAGAAATACAATATTTAACAAAATCCGTTTATTTACAGGTTGCCAAACCTGCAAATAAACGGATTTTTTTTATTCTCTAAGTTTTGTGTAGCTTAATTTTTCTAAACTCGCCAACGCGTTGATTTTTTAGAATTTCAATTTTTCATCTTGTTTAATTTCTCTAAAGCCGTTCATTCTGAGTTAATTTAATACACAAGTAGCTCAATCATATTGCCTATTCTAACTCGGGCACGTTTTGTTTAATTCGAATAATTCATTGTTTTTTTCAAATCTTGTAACGTTTTAAAAATATCGTCGTCTTACTCATAACTAAGCAACGGAATCGGTTCGTTTCCACACAAAACTTAATGTAAAAAATTGAAAACGTATGTACATGCGTTGTAGAAATCTTTTTGCCGAATTTTTTTCAAAATAATAACAAAGAAAATAATGAAAACTCTTTACAAATTACCGTTAATATTCATTTTGCTAGCCTCTACAGGAAATCTTTTTGCGCAGATGCTCACCAACGCAAATATTACTGGTATTATCCTCGATGAAAATAAAAAGCCTATAAATTATGCAACTGTTATACTTTATAAAGCCGCCGATTCGAGCGTGGTAAAAACGGGTTTTACAGATCAAAATGGCGCATTCGGTTTTGCTGTTGCAATTAAAGGCAGCTACTATTACAAAGCCAGCAACATGGGTTACAAAACCACAAAAAGCAAATTGATTGTACTTGATGAAAACAACCAAAAAGTAGATTTCGGTGCGGTTCAACTGGTACCAACTGCCGAAAATTTAAAAGAAGTTACTGTTGCTGTTATTAAGCCATTGATTGAAAGAAGAATGGATAAAGTAATTATGAATGTTGCCAGCAGTGCGGTACTTACTGGCTCTAATGCGTTAGAAGTATTACAAAAAGCGCCAGGTGTTTCCGTAGATCAAAACGATAACATTTCGATGCAGGGAAAGCAGGGCGTACTCATTCAACTAGATGGTAAACAAACCTATATGAGCAGTGCGGATGTGGCAAATCTACTTCGAAATATGCAAAGCGCTGAGATAGAGACGATAGAATTAATCACGAATCCTTCCTCAAAATATGATGCATCTGGCAACTCGGGTATTATCAATATTAAAACAAAAAAAAGTAGGGCAGGCGGCACTAATGGAAGTGCAAATGCCACTATTGGATGTGGTAAAAATTTTCAAGGTAACACAGGTATAAACCTAAACCATAGAACAAAAAAAATAAATGTTTTTGGCAACTATAACTATGGAAATCAACAGCTTGAAAACACTATTGGTATAGACCGCATCTCTAACGGAACACCAGATACCTATTTTATGCAAGCCAGTACCAACAAGGAGAAACAGCAAAATAATAATTTTAAAGCAGGCTTAGATTTTTTTCTCGACAATAAAAATACCATCGGACTTTTGTTAAATGGATATTCCAACCACGGCACCGAAGCATCTGCAAATAACACTTTAATTGGTCCGTCGTTTCAAAAAGTAGATTCAACATTAAAATCAAACAGTTTACAAACCAACAGGTACAATAACATTGCATACAACCTAAACTACAAATCAGTTTTAGATACAGCAGGTTCAGAAATTTCTGCAGATCTCGACTATTCAAGATACAATGGTAATGACGGTTCTAATTACATAAATGATTACTTCTATGCAGATGGAAATAGAATACGGCCCATTAGCTACACCCGAAATAGCACACCCTCGATTATAGACATAAAAGCCTTTAAAGTAGATTATAATACATCTTTAAGCAAATCGATAAAGTTAGAGGCGGGGTTAAAAAGCAGTTGGGTTAAAACAGATAACGACTTGCAGGCAGAGGAACTGGTAAACAATATTTGGCAAAATGATACCCGCAGAAGCAACCAGTTTGTTTACAATGAAAATGTGAATGCGGCATATACCAATATCAATAAAGAATTTAAAAACACAAGTTTTCAGCTTGGTTTGAGGGTAGAACAAACAAATTCTAAAGGAAATTTAATTACCACAAATAAAGTTGTAGAAAGAAGTTATTGGGATTTCTTTCCAACGTTATTCGTTCAACAAAAACTCTCAAAAAATCATCAATTGGGTTTTTCTTATAGTCGAAGAATCGACCGGCCGAGTTATGATGCTTTGAACCCATTTATTTATTATCTTGATCAATATACCTATCAAAAAGGCAATCCATTTTTAAATCCTCAGTACACTAATAACTTAGAATTGAGCTACACATTTATGGAGAAATATGCCTTAACCGTTGGTTACAGCCATACTAAAGATGTAATTGCGGATGTTTTGTTGCCAGATGAAGCACAAAAAGCATTGTATGTTACCAATGAAAATATAGCTAAAAACATCAGTTACAGCGCAAATTTAAATATCCCGGTTACGGTTGCCAAATGGTGGAGTATGAACAATAACTTAAATGTTTTTTACCTCATTTTCGAAGCGCCCAATTTGGCAGGTCAAGCGCTAAAAACTGGTAAAACATCTTTTCAGTTTAAATCGCAACAAAGTTTTACCATTGCAACTGGGTTTACAGGAGAATTGAATGGCAATTACGAATCGCCAATAGCCTACGGAACATTAAATTTAAAAGCGCGCTATTCTATCGATGCAGGATTTAGTAAATCGTTAATGAACAGGAGAGCAAGTTTAAAATTCGCCCTGTCGGATATTTTTAACACCTACCGAAATGACATATCGAGTGCCTATCCAGGTTTAAAATACGATGTTCGCCAAAAAAACGAGAGCCGGATTGGTAGAATTACTTTTACTTATCGGTTTGGTAAAAATGAGATCAAGCCTGCCCGCCGTCGTGCTACCGGTACAGAAGAAGAACAAAACAGAATGAAAAATTAAGTATTGACAGCGATTAAAAGGGAACTCTTATATAAACAAAAAATGCGGTGAAATTCACCGCATTTTTTGTTATTTATTTACTTAAATACATCGATTTATCTTTGTAAAGCTGACGGAAGTAAGGATCTTCCAAATCTTTAATAAAGCGAATGGCTTCACCAGTCGATTTCATTTCAGGACCTAATTCTTTCGCAACCTCAGGAAACTTATCGTAAGAGAAAACAGGTTCTTTAATTGCATAGCCTTTAAGCTTGCGCACAATTGTGAAGTCTTTCAGCTTCGCTACACCCAACATAATTTTGGCAGCAATATTAATGTATGGCACATCATAAGCTTTAGCGATAAAAGGAACTGTTCTAGAAGCTCTTGGATTGGCTTCAATTACATAAACTTTTTCATCTTTAATGGCAAATTGAATGTTCAATAAGCCAATCACATTTAAAGCTTTGGCAATTTTAATCGAATATTCTTCCATAGCTGCAGTTACTTTTTCTGGCAGACTGAAAGTTGGCAATACTGCAAATGAATCTCCAGAATGAATACCTGCAGGCTCAATATGTTCCATCATACCAACAATATGCACATCCTCACCATCAGAGATGGAATCCGATTCGGCTTCTTCTGCTCGATCTAAAAAGTGATCAATTAATACGCGGTTGCCCGGCAAATCGCCCAGTAATTTTACAACTGCTTTTTCAAGATCTTCATCGTTAATTACAATGCTCATGCCTTGTCCGCCTAAAACGTAACTCGGGCGCACTAAAACTGGATAACCCACTTCGTTAGCAACCACAATTGCTTCTTCCGCATTTTCGGCAACACCATAGCGTGGGTAAGGGATTTCCAATTCTTTTAATAAATCAGAAAAGCGACCTCTATCTTCGGCAATATCCATATTCTCGAAAGACGTCCCGATAATTTTGATACCACGTTCGCTAAGCTTTTCGGCCATTTTTAATGCCGTTTGACCACCCAATTGAACAATTACGCCCATTGGTTTTTCAAGCTCTATAATTTCGCGTACATGCTCCCAAAAAACAGGCTCGAAATATAATTTATCGGCCATGTTAAAATCTGTAGAAACCGTTTCGGGATTACAGTTAATCATAATGGCTTCGATACCCGATTCTTTTGCGGCCAACAAACCGTGTACACAAGAGTAATCAAACTCAATACCTTGACCAATTCTGTTCGGGCCAGAACCCAAAACAATTACTTTCTTCTTATCCGATGGGATAGATTCGTTTTCTTCTTCAAACGTTGAGTAATAGTATGGTGTTTGTGCGGGAAATTCTGCAGCGCAAGTATCAACCATTTTATACACTCTATTTATACCCAATGCTTTACGGCGATCGTAAACTTCATCTTCGGTAACATTGCCCAACAACCAAGCAATCTGAATATCAGAGAAACCTTTTTGCTTTAAAGTCATGAAGAAATCTTGAGGAATGTTGTTTAGCGAATATCTTTTCAATTCAACTTCTAAAGCAACTAACTCTTGAATTTGAGTTAAAAACCATTTATCAATTTTGGTAACCTTACGGATAGATTCCAAAGGCACGCCCATTGTCATGGCATCTTTTATTAAAAATAAACGGTTCCATGAAGCATGCTCCAAACCATCCATTATTTCATTTATATTACGGTTCTGTCTGCCATCGGCACCTAAACCAGCACGACCAATTTCTAAACTCTGACAAGCTTTTTGTAGCGCTTCGATAAAGGTACGACCAATTGCCATTACCTCGCCAACCGATTTCATTTGTAAGCCCAACTCTTTGTTAGCGCCTTTAAATTTATCGAAATTCCAACGTGGAACTTTTACAATAACGTAATCTAAAGTAGGTTCGAAATATGCAGAAGTTGTTTTAGTAATCTGATTTTCGATTTCATCTAAGTTATAACCGATTGCTAACTTGGCAGCAATTTTTGCAATTGGATAACCCGTTGCTTTACTTGCTAACGCTGATGAACGCGAAACACGAGGATTAATTTCGATTGCGATAATATCATCGTTATCTGGATTAACAGAAAACTGCACATTACAACCCCCGGCAAAAGTACCAATGGCACGCATCATTTTAATCGCCTGGTTGCGCATTTCCTGATAACAACGATCAGACAACGTCATTGCCGGCGCAACGGTGATAGAATCTCCAGTATGAATACCCATCGGATCAAAGTTCTCGATAGAGCAAATGATAATTACGTTATCGTTACTATCTCTTAATAACTCCAATTCGTATTCTTTCCAACCTAAAACAGCTTTTTCTACCAGCACTTCATGCGTTGGCGAAGCTTCTAATCCACGTTTTAAAGCAGCATCAAATTCTTCTTTTTTGTGCACAAATCCACCACCAGAACCACCTAAAGTATATGAAGGGCGAATTACCAATGGATAACCTATATCTTGCGCAGCTTCTTTACCTTCTAAAAACGAGTTTGCAATTTTAGATGGCGCTACGCCAACACCTATATCAACCATTAACTGGCGGAAACATTCGCGGTTTTCAGTTTTTTCGATTGCAGCTACATCAACTCCAATCACTTTAACACCATATTTTTCCCAAACACCGCGCTCAGAAGCTTCTACGCAAAGGTTTAATGCAGTTTGACCACCCATTGTAGGTAAAACAGCATCAATTTTAGGCAAATCTGGAGAATCGATATGTTCTTGTAAAATAACTTCTATCGAATCTACAGTTAATGGGCGAAGATAAACATGATCGCCAATAACTTTATCCGTCATGATGGTGGCCGGATTAGAGTTGATAATAGAAACGGTAATGCCTTCTTCTTTTAAAGAAAGTGCCGCTTGCGAACCCGCATAATCAAATTCGCAGGCTTGGCCAATAATAATTGGTCCCGATCCGATGATAAGTACTGAACGTATTGATGTGTCTTTAGGCATGATAAAGCTTAAAAAAATTATTAAAATTCTAAAGTGTGAGGCTTTTTGTAAAGCCCTGAAAGCAACGAGATTTTGTGCTTGTAAGAAGAAAAATCCCAACTGTTCTGTCGGGATGCAAAGATATAATTTTACAGCGTTTTTTAACTCTTTTTTTAAAATAAAATTACCTTTAGTTTTATGGGCACTTTGAAGGTTGCAAAACGGATTTACGGTTGCATCACTATTTTTCCAACGTTTGTTGTAGCACTATCCTTAACGGCAACATTTTTTAACACAAAGTCTTTATATGGTGCATTTCCTTTTATTATTAAACTGTAAACACCCTGCTTTAGGTTTGTAAACTTGAATATACCTTGTACTGGCAAAACTTTTAAAGTATCCGCCCCAGAAACCAGCAACGCTGAATTTACCGATGCTACCGGCGCTACCTGCCCCATAATTGCGCCTAACTTTATTGTATTAAAAGCATATAGACCGAAAGCAATTACGGCAACAGCACAAAAAATTAAACGCGTTTTCATAGCAATGATTAACTTTAGGATTGAGATAAGGAATAAAGATAGAAACATTTTGGAAGGCAACAACCGTTAATAGCGTACATATTTACCAAGACAACTTTTTCTTAATGTATGCAATGCTGAACTTAGTGTTCATTATTCAGCACGCTGGCGATTTTTGTTGAGATATTGTACATTTATCGAAAAGATTAAAGAATCGTTTTACCTACCTATTTTGTTAAAAATAGTTAAATCGATGCGGTTGCTGACTGTATAAAGACAGAGAAGTCACGGCTTCGTCACGAAATAATACTTAACCAGATATTGGCAATAAAGTTGCAATAAGTGTACAAAATACACGTTCTTTAGTAAATTGATTTAAAATTTTTCACGAGGAGTAGTTAACCGCGTGAGATTCTTCATAAATAGTTTGTTTGGTTTATTATCCGGTAATGGAATTTCTTTCCTTACCGGATTTTTCTTTTAAGCCTTTTTTTGTTAACACTAAATATTCTCGCCTAGCTCACCTCTCAAAACCCAAATCTAATTTATACTTTTGGCACATGTTACTATTTGCAGATGCCCTAAAGGAAAGTTTGTTGCAGTTTATTTTTGGTACAGGCTGGCTAGAATGGTGTGGCGTATTTACCGGCATTTTATGTGTTTGGTTGGCTGCAAAAAACAACATTTGGAATTGGCCAATTGCTATTGTAAGCGTGTTAATATATATCATCATTTTTTTTGACAGTAAATTATATGCCGATATGGGCTTGCAATTTTACTTTTTCGGAATGAATATTTATGGATGGTATTATTGGAGCAAGCAAAAGAATAATGGCACAAAAGAACGCCCTATAACCCAGATCACACAAAAAGAAATTCTATTTTCTATTCTTGGAGTAATTGTATTTACCATTATTTTAGGTTTCATTTTACATAAAAACACCGATGCTTCATTTCCTTTTATAGATAGTTTTTGTACGGCCTGTAGCTTGATAGGCCAAATATTTTTAGCCAGAAGGGTTTTACAAAATTGGCTAATTTGGATTTTTGTGGATGTTATTTATGTTGGTGTTTATTTCTCGAAAGATTTATACGCAACTGGCCTAATGTATGCTTTATATGTAATTATTGCCCTAATGGGATTTATTGATTGGAAGAAGATTTACCGTGAACAAACGAATTAAAAAAATAGCCATTGTCGGCCCCGAAAGTACCGGAAAATCGACCATCTCCATCGCGTTAGCAAAACATTATAATGTGGCTTGGGTACCAGAATATGCACGTTATTATTGCGCAGCATTAACTGGAGATTGTACGTTGCAAGATGAAATTAACATGTTTCATGGGCAAGTTGCTTTAGAAGATTCGGTATTAGAAACAACAGATAAAGATTTTATTATTTGCGATACCACTTTTTTAACCGTAAAAATTTGGAGTGACGAAATGCTTGGTGAAACGCCACAAATTGTTTTGGATGGCTTAGAGAAATCGCCGTATGATTTATACCTTTTATTGGATATAGATTTACCTTGGGAGGAAGATCCATTGAGAGATTTTCCGCATAAGCGAGAACATTTTATGGCCGTTTGGCATAAGGAACTAAAGGCTTTAAATGCAAATTATGTAGTTATAAACGGCATTGAAACTCGTTTGAAAAACGCAGTTAAAGCGATTGATGGGTTTCTTTATTAGCACTGCTTGAATTATAAAGCAAACATCTTTATTATTTTATAATTACATTTGATAAGTTTAAAATATTGCTGTAATGGCCAACAAGAAAAAAGAAAAATACAACCTGTACTTAAAAAATGTTTTGATTGAGAACTATAAGTCAATACAGCTGGCTGAGGTTATTCTTAAACCTGGCTTGAATATTATAATTGGGAATAATAGCAGTGGCAAAACTAATTTTATTTCTTGCTTAGATGAGATATTAAACTTTTCCGACGCACCATCAGATACTTCATCGAAAATTAAGTTAATAGGCAGAAATGAAGAAATTGACATTTCTTCTAGTCCTAATACAACACAATTTGCAGATTTTGATAAGCCAGATGAATTAGCTTTCGATAAAAATAATATTGCGTACTCTCTTACTATAAGTGGTAAAAATATAGAACTTGATGATAGTGATATAAATGTCAGCCTTTGGAATAACAAATATTTTATCGCAAGCAACCTAATTGAACACGGTCATCCCTATAATTTGATGGAATTCGTCGCTATTCCATTTTCGGCCATGATTGTTAACAATGGAAAAATCTCTAATGAATTATACAGAAGATCAAATAAATACACTAGCTTTTTAGGAAAATATTTTTTCAGACTATTTAGGGTTCTTGCGGCCAGACAACAAAACAAGATTAAAACTGAGTTATCTGTGAACGATATCAGAAATGTTCTTACAAAAAATTCTGAAAACTACTTTTCTTTGTTAAATTCCATTTTATTTAAATATTCACCGATAAAAAGGATTAGAGTTAATGAGGATTTCAATTTGATTGAAGATAAGAACTCAAATCGTATAACTTTAACTAACTACATCTTAGAATTTAACATTAATAATAATTGGATTCCATTCAATCTATTATCTGATGGGACCAAAAGGTTATTTTACTTGTTGTCGGAATTAGTAGGTTTAGAAGAAAATGAAGCTGATGAAGAATCAATTTTTATTGAATTACTTGAAGAACCAGAATTAGGGATTCACCCTCATCAACTTCATAAATTAATGCTTTTTATAAAGGAACAATCTCAATCAAAACAAATTGTCATTACAACTCACTCGCCTCAAGTATTAGACTTGTTAGATGATAATGAATTAGATAGAATTATTATTTGTTATTACGATGAATTTAAAGGAACTAAATTTAGACATCTAAGTATTTCCCAAATAGCTAAAGCTAAATTATATATGGAGAGTGGCTTCTTAAGTGATTATTGGCGTTTCTCTAACCTTGAATCTACCGATATCGTATGAGAGTAGGTCTAATCGGCGAAGCCCCAAATGATACTTTTGCGATAGGTAATCTTTTATCAAGAAATTTCGAAAACGTTCATTTCTTTAATTTAATAGAAAATATTCGTGGAAGTATGTTAGATAATCAAAAAACAAAACATTTTTTAAGAATTGAGTATCAAACGCAAAAACCAGATATTGTTATTTTTATAAGGGATTTGGATTCTCTTTATTCTGATACGATTCAATTAAAAAAACGAAAAGACTATTTTGCGGATTTTAATACTGTAGTTAATAAAAAGGGTATTTTTCTTTTAAATATATATGAAATTGAGGCCCTAATTTTAGCTGACCATGAAGCTTTCAATTCTCTATATGACTCTGATTTAAAAGAAGAATTAAATCCAATGGATATATTTGAGCCAAAGGAATTACTCTATTTAACCACCAGAAAACTTAGAAGAAAATACAGCGAATCTGACTGCCCAGAAATATTTAAAACACTTGACGTCAATATCTTAGTCAAAAAATGCCCTGTATTTAAAATGTTTATCGATAAGCTTTCTAATGAAATCTTAAATTAATTTTGAAATTCTACTTTTTATCTCAATCCTTTTGCCTTACCTTTGCGCCATCAATAAGGGGTGCCTTGTTTTGTAAAAAACGCAAATAAGGGCTGAGAACATACCCATTTTACAGGTGAAAGGTAAAAGGTGAAAGGCGAAAGGTTTGAAGCGAAAAGCAAAAACCCTAAACCCTAAACCTCTAAACCCTAAACCTTTAAATGCACCTGATCCAGATAATGCTGGCGTAGGGAATGGTTTATGGAGTTTAACTAACGTCGGGAGTACCCCTACTTTCGACAGGTTTAACTAAAAGTAAAAAACAAATTGAAAAAATTAATGATGGTAGCTTTCGCTACACTTTTGTGCCCAATCTTCGCGATGGCTCAATTCAATCTTTCTGGAACTATTTCCGAAAAAAACAACAATGTAAATTTATCTGGTGCAACAGTTAAGCTAAAAGGGAAATCCATTAGTGTGGCAAGCAATGCAAATGGAAAATACGAATTTAAAAATCTTCCAGCAGGCGATTACGAAATTGTAGTAAGCTTTCTAGGCTATCAAATGCAAGAGAAAACAATAAATCTTCAAGCAAATGCTGAGGTAGATTTTAAATTGAACCAACTTGCTTTTTTAGCAAATGAAATCGTGGTTAGCGCAACACGAGCTTCCGCAAATTCTGCAAGTACGTACAAGAACATCGATAAAGAAACGATTCAAAAAAACAACTTCGGACAAGATTTGCCGTTTATCCTGGACAATACGCCGGGTGTTGTGGTTACATCTGATGCTGGCGCAGGTGTTGGTTACACCGGGATTCGTATCCGCGGAAGCGATGCAACAAGAGTAAATGTAACGCTAAACGGCATTCCGTATAATGATAGCGAGAGCCAAGGAACATTCTGGGTAAATATGCCCGATTTTGCTTCATCTGTTGATAACATTCAAATTCAGCGAGGTGTTGGCACCTCAACAAATGGTGCAGGTGCTTTTGGCGGCAGTTTAAACATCCAAACTACTTCAGGCGAAACCGAACCGTACGCAGAACTTAATAATACCTACGGTTCTTTTAATACTTGGAAAAATACAGTTAAAGTGGGTACTGGATTAATCAACGATAAATTTACTTTCGATGCGCGCTTATCTCGTATTAAATCGGATGGATTTATAGACAGGGCAGCATCAAACTTAAAATCTTATTTCCTTTCTGGTGCTTACCACGGCAAAACTGATTTAATTAGAATTAATGTGTTTTCTGGCACCGAAAAAACCTATCAAGCATGGAACGGCATCCCCGAATCGAGGTTAAATGGAGATGTTGCAGGCATGAACGCTTATATTGATCGCAATGGGTTAAATGCTACGGATGCCGCTAACTTGTTAAACTCGGGCAGCAGAACCTACAACAGTTTCACTTACAAAGACCAGACTGATAACTATTCGCAAGATCATTATCAGTTATTATATGCGAAACAGTTTAGTGATAAATTTTCCTTCAACGGTGCCTTACACTATACCGCCGGAAAAGGTTATTATGAAGAAGCTAAAAATGCCCAAAAGCTGGCGAATTACGGTTTACAGCCTGTTGTAATTGGCACCACTACCATTAGTAAAACAGATTTAGTGCGTCGCCGTTGGTTAGATAACGACTTCTACGGCTTTACTTACGCTTTTAATTATAAACCTGCTACAAAACTTAATTTGACATTAGGTGGCGGATACAATGAATATAAAGGTGCACATTTTGGCCAGGTTATTTATGCGCAATACGCCAGTAATGGAAATAACGATCGCCACTATTACGACAATGATGGCTTTAAAACTGATTTTAACACTTTTTTAAAAGCTACTTACATCCCAATTGAAAAGCTAAATATTTTTGCAGATTTGCAGTATAGAAGAATATACTATGATGTTTTGGGAACAGAAAAAAATCTAAATCAGCTTAACATTCAAGACAAATTAAACTTTTTCAATCCGAAGTTTGGTGCGAGTTATTTTTTAAATGCACAGGCTAACCTTTATGCTTCTTTTAGTGTGGCCAATAAAGAGCCTGGCAGAGATGACTATATCAATGTAGTAGCTGGAACTTTGCCAAAATCTGAGCGTCTGAACAATGTTGAAGCAGGATACCGCTTTAAAAACGAGGCGATTTCTGCTGGTTTAAATATGTACGGAATGTGGTACAAAGACCAATTGGTTGTTACTGGAAAAATTAATGATGTAGGTGAATATTTCCGTCAAAATGTAGCTAAAAGTTACCGCGCTGGGGTAGAGTTAGATTTTGCTTATCAAATAAATAAGCAGTTCTCGCTGTTAACAAACGCAGCTTTTAGTAAAAATAAAATTAAAAACTTTACCGAATTTATTGATGATTACGACAATGGCGGACAGATTGTAAATAATTATTCTAATACCGATATATCTTTCTCGCCAAATTCTGTGGTATCTGGCGAGTTAGTTTACAATCCGATTAAAGCTTTGGCATTGGGTTTTCAAAGTAAATATGTGGGTAAACAATATTTAGATAATACCCAAAGTAACGACCGTAGATTAAAGAGCTATTGGGTAAATAATGTACGTTTAGCTTACGATTTGAAGTTTAATGGAGTAAAGAACATTAACATTGCGTTATTGGTAAATAATGTTTTCAATAAAAAGTACGAAAGCAATGGCTATACTTATGGTTACTTCGGCGGCGGTGCTTTAACTACTGAGAATTTTTACTTTCCACAAGCAGGAACTAATTTTATGTTAAATTTGAATTTGAAGTTTTAAACTCCAAACCCCTAAAGGGGCTTTAAATTGCGAAGCAATCTGTCTTATAGGCAAGATTGCTTCGTCGTTCCTCCTAGCAATGACGAAAAATAGAATATGAAAAAATACATCGAAAAACTGCAATTTATTACACACGATATTCCGCAGCATACACATGTTGAGCAAGCACAAATTGCTTGCGAAGCTGGCGCAAAATGGATTCAATACCGTTGCTTAACCAAATGTGATGAAGAACTTTTAACAGACATAAACGAAATTGCCAGCATTTGCGATGATTGGGGCGCTACCTTAATTGTAACCGACCACGTTCATTTAAAAGGCAAAGCCGATATTCAAGGTTTTCATATAGAAGATATGGATGCAGATTTTATCGCACTGCGCAAACAATTAGGTGATGAATTTACATTGGGTGGATCGTCAAATACCGTAGAAAATTTAATCCGTTTAGCAAATGAAGGCGCAGATTATGCTGGCTTCGGACCTTTTACAATAACGACAACAAAACCTAATAATGCCCCGCTAATTGGGATTAATGGATATGCAAATGCAGTTAAAGAAATTGAATTACTTAATATTAAAATGCCTTTTTTAGCAGTTGGTGGCGTTACTTTAAATGATGTTGATGCTTTGCTCGAAACAGGTGTTTACGGTATTGCGGTTTCTTCAGCCATTAACCAAGCAACAAATATGGAAGATGCGTACGCAGATTTTTATGAAGTAGTTGTAAAATAGGTTGAGATTGAGGATAAGGTTGAGGCTGAGACCGAGGTTGAGATTGAGGCCGAGGTTAAGGCCAAGTTATGGTTATTTAGCTCTTATGAAATTTTAAGCGAGTTGGAAAGTGTATTTATCAATGCTTTTCATTAAAATCTAAAATCGTCATTCTAAAATCTCAAATTAGCTTATCTTCGCTATATGTCATCACATCATATTGTAAAAGAAAAACAAGAGCCCGCCTTATATATAGATGAATTAGGCGATTTTGACGAAGAGCTTTTAGGTCAGCTTTTAGAGTGGAGCCCAACGCTTTTAGTTAATGCAGAAGGTTACGATAAAGTACTTTCGCTAGGTTTAAAAGTGGATGTTTTAGTAAATGGAGATCCGCAAAACACTCAAGAAAACACCAAAGTAATTCAAGCTAAATTTGAACCATTAATAGTTGCCATTAATTATTTAGTAGCAGAGAAATATCCAGCTGTAAATGTTATTACCAATACTTTCGAGATAGAAAGATTTGGTTGTTTTAGCGATAAAATAAATTTGGTTGTTTTTACAGCAAAATCAAAGCATTATACCATAAAATCAGGTTTTTCGGTTTGGAAACCTGCCGGAATTGAGTTTCAAATTTTTGGCAATGCTGATGTAGAGATGAGCAACGTGAAAGAAATTAATGAAAGAATTTTTGAGGTAGAAAAAGATGGTTTTGTAATATTCAACTTCGCAGGAAAATCTATCTTTATAAGCGAACCGATATGATCACATTAAAAATAGCGAAGGAAGAAGATTTAGAAATCATCCGTGATATTGCAATAGCAACATGGCCAGAAACTTATTTGGAGTTAATTGGCCAAGCACAAATTGATTACATGCTAGAGAAAATGTACAACCGAGGCGAACTACTGAAAGAACTAATGGATGGCTGGGTTTTCTTAATTGCCGAAGATGGACAAAAACATTATGGCTTTGCAAGCTACTCCATTACTAACCACGAAGAACGAATTTACAAATTGCATAAACTTTACGTTTTACCATCTGCACACGGAAAAGGCGTTGGCAAAATTTTAATTAACGAGGTGTTTAATCAGGTTAAAAATGCCGGTGCAAAAGCACTACAACTTTGCGTAAATAAGGGTAATAACGCAAAAAATTTTTACCATAAAGCGGGCTTTATAGAAAAGGAATCGGTTAAGATAGATATTGGAAACGGTTTTGTGATGGATGATTATGTAATGGAATATGTATTTGAATAAAAGCAAATCGGATCTTTAGTGCAGGATAGATGCTGAAATAAATTCAGCATGACGAAATTTTGCGCTCACTCCAAAAAATAAAGGTTGGTGATAACACCAACCTTGGGCTAAATAAAAGCAATCAGCCTCGTTTGTAACGAGGATGACCGAGAATGGCGATTTTATCGCCTTAACAAGTACACCCATTGAAAACTTAATTTTTCTTAATCCCTTAATGTTTCTAAAATAAAGGTAACAATCTTTTGAACCAACTCCTTACTGAATCGTTCTCGTTACAAACGAGGACAATATCACATTAAACAAATCGGATCTTTAGTGCAGGATAGATGCTGAAATAAATTCAGCATGACGAAGTTTTGCGCTCACTCCAAAAAATAAAGGTTGGTGATAACACCAACCTTAGGCTAAATAAAAGCAATCGTCCTCGTTTGTAACGAGGATGACCGAGAATGGCGATTTTATCGCCTTAACAAGTACACCCATTGAAAACTTAATTTTTCTTAATCCCTTAATGTTTCTAAAATAAAGGTAACAATCTTTTGAATCAACTCCTTACTGAATCGTCCTCGTTACAAACGAGGACAATATCACATTAAGCAAATCGGATCTTTAGTGCAGGATAGATGCTGAAATAAATTCAGCATGACGAAATTTTGCGCTCACTCCAAAAAAATAAAGGTTGGTGATAACACCAACCTTGGGCTAATCCCTTAATGTTTCTAAAACCTTAGGCTAATGGCGATCACACACATTAGGCTAAACGTCAAAACATCCCTCAAAATTCAAAAAACATTATTTCTCCAACTTCGGAATTCTAGTTGGCGTATCAGTGCCGTTAACAATTGTTGTTGCGCTTTTAGCAATTGCTTTAATGGTTGATAAAATATTATCTACATCCAAACTACTGTACTCATCCTTCACACTGTGATATAATTTATCAATATCAATTTGATCGGTGCTTATAGTATGCGCAGGAACACCTAACGCCGCCAAGGTTGCATTATCACTTCGGTAAAACAAATTTTGATCTGGATAAGGGTCTGGATGAAAAGTAAATGCTGTTCCCTTTAAATTTTTCTGCAAAATCTCACCAAAATTAGAGCGATCGTAACCGGTTATGAAAGCTGTGTTTTTACCAAATTTCGAATCCTTACCAATCATTTCTATGTTAAACATGGCAACCACTTCATCAGGATTTAATTTCTCTGAAAAGTATTTAGCACCAAAACCACCAATCTCCTCTGCCGTAAAGGCAACAAAAATTAAAGTGCGCTCGTTGTTGTTTTTTGCTTTGTAATATTTCGCTAAGGCAATCATCGCTGTTGTTCCAGATGCATCATCATCTGCGCCGTTGGCAATACTATCGCCATCAACACTTTTTATAATTCCTAAGTGATCGTAATGACCTGAAAAAATCACAAATTCTTTTGCTTTTGATTTACCAGGGATCATACCTGCAACATTAAATAACGGCATTTTATCTACTGTCGAATTAATTTCCGCACTAAAATTGTTGACTTCAGTTTTTCCCAAAACAAAAATTTTAACATCGCCCTTCGCATTCATATCTTTCTCATCTAAGGTGCTCGGCTTATTAATATAGGGTTTGTACCGGTTAAAATATTCGGCAAATTTTACATCAACTAAAATCAATTGACTGCTTTTTGATGCCATTACAGCCCTAAGTTGGGCCACAAATGGTTTATCATTATCAAAATTAACAACTGTTGTATTGGTCAAGTCTAAATTTACTTTTTCATTATTTACACCGCTTACCATCAAGTTATCTTCAGCTACCTCATCGCCATCAATTTTAACTATCGATTTATTAACGGTAACCTGATATTTGTAAAAAGTTTGTCTAAAGCTGTTTTCGCCACTTAAAGGTTTCAGCCCTATCATCTTAAACTCTGCTTCTATAAAACTTGCTGCCTTATCAATTCCAGGTGTAAAAGTTCCCCGGCCTTGCATATCATCACTACTCAAAGTTTTAATTAAATGATCGGTATATTCTCTCGTAATTATTTTATCTATCGTTTGCGCACCAACTTGAAAAGCGAGCGCACTACCAACAAAAAGTAAAAATATTTTTTTCATATTATTTCATGTAAAGTGATAAACAAAACTATCAATTATTTTCATTCCAATTCTGTTTTTGCAAATCGTTGTGTGCTTTTCCTTTTATAATTTCTTTAAGCTTAGCTGTTTCGGCATCTACTCTCGTTTCTTGAATATTATCCCCAACTTGCAAGTGAAATTTTCTATCCATTTTAGATTGATAGATAGCAACCTCATCACCATCTGCAATGGCAAAATCATAAGCACCACGGGCGCTCATTAGTTTCACAAAAACGGGTAAACACTCAAAAAAGATAAACAATAAACCAATAAAAGTAATCGCCCATGCGGTATTGCTATCCTTTGTGCCATCGGTATTAAACTTTAATTGCCCTAACGCTTTATTGCGGTCTGCAAAACCAGCTACGCTTGCTAAGCTATCTAATTCTTTGTTGGTAAAAAGTCTTTCGCTAAATAATCCATCAAAATTTCTTCGTTGATCGATAAAATGTTCGGCTTTTACAATGTTAATTTTTAAGGAATCGAGCTCAGTTTGGCGCAGTTTAAGTGCTTCCTCTTTTCGTTTAGCATAAGGGCCATAACCTAAAACACCCGAGGTTTCTGCAGTTTTATTTCCAAAAATTTCAAAATTAAGCTTTTGCCGATCATTTTTAATGCCACTTTCTAAAGAATCTCGGGTGGCCTTCTGCTGATTTAATCGTCCGAATTCTACCACATACTTATTCTCGAAAGCTTTGTTTAAAGTATCAATTTTTGATCGTTGCCCGTTCAAATAACTCACTTTTAAACGTTGTTTTATTTCCTTATCAAAAATTTTAAGCTCTATCGGTCGCGAAATTACAATACCAATCATAACGGCAAGTAAAATACGTGGCATTGTTTGTAAAAGTTGCTTACTTGTGGCGGCACTTTTATTAATGCTCGATACAATATATCTATCCATATTAAAAATAGCCGCACCCCATAAAAAGCCAAAAATAATGGCAAATATAAGTGCAAAATCATCACCCTTAAAAACGAAATAAATTGCATAACCGCCAGATAGCATAGCAAATAATCCTGTAAAAAAGATTGTTGCACCAATACCAGTATATTTATTTTGCTCGGTAGGATATTTCTCAAGCGTACCTAAATGAGCGCCAGAACAAAACCAAAAGAAACGGTTCAACTTATCCATCGTAACGATTTATAGTTAAACGCCCGAGGGTGATATATGTTACAGGTTGAGCGTAAATTTTTAGTTGCATCCGTACCAATGGGTATATAAAAATACCCTCTATAAGGTATTTATAATTGCCTAGTAATCTGCCACTTTTGATAAGTAAACAAACAAAAAACTAGACCATGAACAAAAATTACATTTCATCAGTAGGATTAATATGCATAATCTTACTTTCTACCATGTGTGCGTTGGCACAGGTACCAATTATCGAGAAAGAGTTTGATATTTCTAGAAAAGCCAAAAACGGATATTTGGGCGGTATCGATATTAATAGCGAAAAGCAAACCATGGATATGGTTTTCGTTTTGCGTTCTTCAACCAAAAGGATGGTAAAACGCGAAGTATATACTTTTGATAAAGATTTGAATCTTTTAAATACCGTGAAAGATGAGCAGGCAATAGAGAAAATGAAAACCAGATACAAATGGTTTAACTTTAAGGGCGATAGCTATGTTTCGCACAGTTTAAATGCATCGGCCAATTTAACGGGTAAATTGGTTTTCAGAAAGAAGGAAATTACTTGGAAATATATGTGGCTATTGGGTAATTACAACAAATCGGTAAAGCAATTAGAAAAAGTTAAGCCCACTAGTAATGCCGAGCAATATTTCTTTAGAGGCGGTGCTTACGAAGTAGAATCGGACAGCACGGTTTTAGTAGTTGCAGGCAAGCAAGAAAAGAAAGGTGATTATGTTGGCTCGTTAAAACATTACGATATTTTAAGTTGTGATAATAATGTAAACATCAAAACAGCGAGCAGTTTAGATTTCGATTTTCCCAATGCGCCGATTTATTCTGGTCCGCTGGAAGACGATAACGAGGAGCTTACAAATGATGATTTTCCTAGAGATTGGATTTTAGTTTTCGCACCCCAAGGTGGATCTGGCATTGGTAAATTAGCCGATCCTAAACCTACAAACTATACTTACGTTAGGGTAAGTCCTCAAGGACAGATTGTCGAAAAATTTAATTTTAATTCTCCAACCAACGGATGGCGAGTTTTGGGTGCCTATGAAAAAGAGGGTGGCGTTTATGTTTATGGCTCTGCGACCACAAAGGATCCTGAGTCTAAATACATTAATCAAGTATATAAAACACCTTTAGTAGCAACAACCTCTGCAGATGCAGAAGAACAAAAAGAATCTTCAGGCGGTGGAATTGGAAAATTAGGGCTTGGTGGTTTGGGTAAAGGAATTTCCATGTTGGGCGGCACTGCAGATTTTGGTATAAACCAAGATATTGTTGATGCTGGGCTAGATGAATTAAAATACACCAACTTCCAAATCGGTAAAATTAGCGGTGGTAAATTCGAATTTTTGAATTCTCCATCAATAGCTGATTTTGAAAAAGTGCAAGCCAAACCGGCTGATCAGAAGAAATTTGTAGAATTTGATGGAAAGAAATTTGTAATTAATGGAATTTTCTTTACCAGTGCTGGCGATATTTTAGTAAATGGTCAAGATTTTAAAACCCTCAGCAAAAACAGAGGAAGAAGCTATAAAGGGGTTTACATGTTTCAATTTGATCCAACCGGAAACCTAAAACGCAACTACGGTATATTTTTAGACCAAAGTAAAACTTCTGGCTTCTTTAATACTTCTCCATTAACATCTGATATGATCAAAACAACCAGTTACATCCAAGAATCGGGTGATAAGAGGAGCGTTTATTGGCTAATGAGAATGGCAAAATCTATACACAAAGAAGTGAACGTAGATTTTGGCTTTAATACTAAAACCACCACAACAACTTGGGAACCACTTTTTAACATGGAATACGGCGCGATAAATACAGCCGACGGAACACTATCTGATTTCAAAACGCTGGGTGAAAGTGAAAGGAAGAAATTCTATTTATTTAAAAATGCAAATACCGCCAAAATGGGCAATTACACTTTTATGTTTAGCGAAACCGAAAGAGGCGATAAGGTGTTGATTTCTCGTTTGGATTTAAAAAATTAAGGCATTGAATGTTGTCTCATAAATCAGTCGCTCCATAATTTTGTCACGTTGAGCTTGTCGAAACGCACTAGAAGTGCGACAGTCCTTCGACAAGCTCAGGATGACAATTTTTACAGAATTATTTACAGTACACCCTCATTTTTAACGCACAGTTAATATTTTATATCATGATAAAAAGATTTTTGGTTTTAATACTGGTGCTATATGGCTTCATAACATCTGCCCAAACTGAAACCAACGCAATAAATTTAGGCCCTGGTGTTAACACCAAATTTAGCGAAGGCCACCCAATGCTATCTGCTGATGGTAAAGAAATGTACTTTTGGCGATCGATATTTAAAAAAGATGCCAACAAAGAGGTACAAGGATTGTGGTATTCTACACTTAATGATAAAGGAATATGGACTACCGCAAGGTATTTACCATCACCTTTTAATATCGGTAACACACAATCGGCAGTATTTTTTGTCTCACCTGATAATAACACGCTTTTAATTCGAGGCTTTTTTGTGAATGGCGATTCACAAAACAAAGACGGTTTTTCATTTTTAAATAGAGGATTGAACGGTTTTAAGGATCCTATGGGTATTGTAATTCCTAATTATGACAAAATGTCGATAGGAAAATATAGCGGTGCTTGCTTATTGCCAGATGGTAAAGGATTGATTCTTTACTTTAGCGAATCTAAAGGCGGCAGCAATTGCGATTTATATTACTCGGCACGTAAAGATGATGGTACTTTTACTGAACCATCTTACATTAAATCATTAAATAGTCAGTTTGATGAAACTACGCCTTTTGTGGCTTCGGATAATAGAACCCTTTATTTTTCGAGCGATAGAAAAGGAACTTTGGGCGATCACGATATTTGGAAAAGTACACGTTTAGACGATACTTGGCAAAACTGGTCAGAACCTGTAAATATGGGGCCGGGTATTAACAGCGATAAATGGGAAGCCTATTTTACTTTAGATGCGAAGGCAGAATATGGATATATGTCTGCTTCGGGCGACTTGGTAAAAATTAAACTGACCGATGCGCAGAAGCCACAGCCTGTTGTTTTGGTAAAAGGAAAAGTATTTGATAAAGTAACCAACCTTCCCATCCAAGCCACAGTAAGTTATGAAGATTTAAAAACCGGAAAAAACGAAGGTGTTGCAATTAGCGATCCAACAACGGGCGGTTATCAAATTGCGCTTCCATACGGAAAAGATTACGGCTTTAATGCACTTGCACCAAAATATATTCCGATCTCTGATCATTTAGATTTGACAAAAATATCTGATTATAAAGAAATAACCCGCGATTTGTACTTAGTGCCAGAAATTGTAGGGCAGGTTATTCGAGTAAATAATGTTTTTTTCGAGTTTGGAAAATCAGAACTTAAAAAAGAATCTTTCTCTGAATTAAACCGCATCGCTTCTTATTTAAAGCAAAAACCATCCGTAAAAATAGAAATGGGTGGTCATACAGATAATGTTGGTTCTGATGAGAGTAATAATAAATTATCGACCGATAGGGCAAAATCAGTACAGCAATATTTAGTGAGCCAAGGCATTAGCGCAACCCGTATAACCTTTAGGGGATATGGAAAAACTTTGCCTGTGGCCACAAACGATACAGATGAGGGCAGAGCCTTAAACCGTAGGGTGGAGTTTACCATCCTTGAATTATAGTTTTTGTTTATTTACACGGTATCTGTTTAGCCGGGAAAAATTTTCTCGGCTATTTTTTTATGTGTAAGTTTGTGCCACATATAATTTCGAAGACGATGAAAGAAGTATCAGTACAAGATTTAAAAGCAAAAATCGATAATAAAGAAGATTTTCAGTTAATAGATGTTAGAGAACCATTTGAATATGAAGTATCTAACTTAGAAGGCGAAAACATTCCATTGGGTGGCATTTTAATTGAAGCCGATAAAATTGCAAAAGATAAACCTGTAATTGTTCAGTGCCGAAGCGGTAAAAGAAGTGCTGCCGCCGTAATGCAGTTAGAGCAACAATATGGTTTTGATAACTTATATAATTTAAAGGGTGGCATTATTGCTTGGCAAGAAGCTTACGAGCCAGATATGCCGGTATATTAAGAAAAACCAATAAATAAATTCCAATTATCAAACACTACAAGTTCCGGAAATAATTTTTTAATATTTTTAGACAAAGTTTGATAATTGGTTATTGTTCTTTGGTTATTAATCAATAAATTTAATTACCAGATAAATCCTCAACCCGTGGCTAAAAAATTCATTTTAAATATATTTTACAGTTTAGGCATTATGCTTTGCTTTTTTGGTGTAATTTGGTGTTACAAAAACGGAAAGTATTTGCAAGGTGCTTTTTTAGTTGGTGCAGGTGGTGCATTGCTCTATTTTAAAATTCTTTTAATGCGCGATATTAAAAAAGATTTTAAAGAAAAAGATCGTCCTTAATTCCCGTTAGGCCCAAACCGGGTAAGTTTTCTAAAATATATTTTCCGTTTTCGAACTGCGGATTGGTAAATGGATTATTTTTTGTGAGCCAAGGACCGTCTAAATCTGCCCAATTACAGAGCGGTGCTAAAGTAGCAGCTGCCAAAGTTGCGCAACTGGTTTCGCTCATACAACCAATTAACACTTTCATTCCAAACGATTTTGCTTTCATAATCATTTGATGGCCTTCGTACATGCCACAACTTTTCATCAGCTTTACATTAATACCATGATAAGCACCTTTTAAACTATCCAAATCTTTCAACCGCTGTACAGCTTCATCGGCTAAAAGCGGTATCGGACTCCGTTCTGTTAACCATGCATTTCCATCCAAGTCATTTTTATCCATTGGTTGTTCAATTAATACCACACCCTTTTCATGCAACCAATAAATTAAATCGATGGCTTGCAAAGGATCATTCCACCCTTGGTTCGCATCTACATAAAGTGGCGCATTGGTAAAATTCCTTATCGTATTGATAATTTCTTTGTCATTATCTCTACCAAGTTTCACTTTAATTACCTTAAATGCTTCCGCATCTCTTAATTTCTCTCTGATTACTTCTGGCGTATCAATACCAATTGTATAGGAGGTTACGGGCATTTTTGATGGATCTGCACCATAAATTTCGTAACAAGGTTTATTCAAAATCTTCCCTTGTAAATCATTTAATGCAATATCAATTGCAGCCTTAATCGCAGGTTGTCCGGGCGCAATTTCATCTAGGTAGTTTATAATATTTTCAAAATTGAATGGGTAAGCAATTTTCTTCCAATCTATCCCGCTCAAAAACTTGGTCGCACTATCATAACTTTCGCCCATATACGGCACCATACTGGCTTCTCCATAACCAAATATACCTTCATGCTCCATTCTTACCAACATCAATGGTGTGCTGGTACGGGTATATTTAGCTATCGAAAAAGGATATTTTAATTTTAACTCGTAGGGCTTGCAACTTATTTTCATTATTAATCGTCTATTTAAATATAATAATGGGTTGAATATAATCATTATGCCTATATTCAGTTCATAAATTAACATTCATCGCATGAAAACTAACGCCATTATTAAATATTTTATTTTAACGGTTATAGTCGCTGTAATAAGTTGTACTACCGGTAAAAAAGCTTTGCAAAAGGGCGATTATGATGCTTCGGTACTGAAAGCTGTAAGTCGGTTGCAAAATTCGCCAAAAAATGCAGAGGCAATGGAAGTATTATCAACAGGCTATAATTTAGCATTGCAAGATCATTTAAGAAAAATTGCCGATGCAAAATTATCTACTTATCCTTTTAAATGGGAATCGATAATGTATGATTATCAAAAGATAAATGAGCTTGCTGAAAACATAAACAGTTGTCCTGCATGTTTGTTATTGGTTCCAAAACCCGTTTCATACATTACGGAGTTAAATGATAGCAAATATTATGCGGCGGCGGCTAGATTTGCATCAGGCTTAAACTTACTCAATCAGAAAAACCGGACAAGTGCCAAAAAAGCATATTACGAATTTGAACAGGCTCAAAAATATGATCCAAATTTTAAAGATGTAAAAAATAAAATGGATGAGGCATATTGGGCGGCTGTAGCGAGGGTGGTGATACAACCGGTTTTGGTAAACAGCAGTAGATATAAGTTGAGTAACGATTATTTTCAAGACCAGATTAATCAGTTTGTTGCCAATTACCAACGAAATAAATTTATTATTTTTTATTCAGAAGAGCAGGCTACTAATCAAAGAATAACGCCTGACCAAGTGCTGAGTTTAAATTTTGATGATTTTGTGGTTGGCCAAACCTATATAAAAGAAAAGGTAGAGAATTTAAGACGCGATAGTGTTGCAATTGGTGAAACGAGAGATCGAAAAACAATTTATGGTACGGTGAAAGCAACTTTAAGTGTGTTTGAAAAAACAATTTCTTCGTCGGGATTATTGGGCTTAACGATTACAGATTGGAAAACAAAGCAGGTGTTAAGAAATCAAAAATTTCCTGGCACTTATGTATGGCAAGATCGTTGGGCAAGTTATAAAGGAGACGACCGCGCGTTGAGTAATCAAGATTTAGCATTGTGCAACCACAGACAGCTATTGCCACCGCCACCATCGACGTTGTTTTTAGAATTTACCAAACCGATATATACGCAGCTGGTTAATGATATTAGTTATTTTTATGCAAATTATTAGGTTAAACCCTAGTACTTTTCGGTTTTATGCCACCACCTTCGGGGTTTAATTATTTGATTATGTATTCAATAATAATTTCATCCCTTCGGGATTTGGGTTTTGCCAGTATATTAATTATACCACAATATAGTCCCACTTAATTTTCTTAATCCCCTTAATGGTTAGTTACTTATGCCACAATATAATCCAACTTAATTTTCTTAATTCCTTAGTGGTTAGTTAATTAAAACCATTCTTTGAACTAAATAAAATCAAAAATCTATTACTTTCCTAGCATATTTCGCAAAGAAATGCAAATTTGAAATAATTCTCATTCAAGCCCGAAGGGCTGATATTATTCTAAAAAATCTGCCATTAATTTAACCCCGAAGAGGTAACACTATTTATGCCGAGTACATCATTAACTATTCAGCAATAATTTTATCCCTTCAGTAATTGGCCAGTATATTAACTATACCACAATATAATCCCACTTAATTTTCTTAATTCCTTAATGGTTAGTTAATTAAAACCATTCTTTGATCTAAATAAAATAAAAAATCTATTACTTCCCCAGCAGATTTCGAAAAAAAATACAAATTTGAAATGATTCTCATTCAAGCCTGAAGGGCTGATATTATTATAAATAAACGTTCCCTTCGTAATTTAACCCCGAAGGGGTGACACTTCATGCCGAGTACATCATTAACTATACCACAATATAATCCCCCCTAATTTTCTTAATTCCTTAATGGTTAGTTAATTAAAACCATTCTTTGATCTAAATAAAATAAAAAATCTATTACTTTCCCAGCAGATTTCGAAAAAAAACACAAATTTGAAATGATTCTCATTCAAGCCCGAAGGGCTGATATTATTATAAAAATCTGCCATTAATTTAACCCCGAAGGGGTGACACTTCATGCCGAGTACGTCATTCACTATTCAGCAATAATTTTATCCCTTCAGTAATTGGCCAGTATATTAATTATACCACAATATAATCCCACTTAATTTTCTTAATTCCTTAATGGTTAGTTAATTAAAACCATTCTTTGAACTACACAAAATAGAAAATCTATTACTTCCACAGCAGATTTCGAAAAAAAATACAAATTTGAAATGATTCTCATTCAAGCCCGAAGGGCTGATATTATTATAAATAAACGTCCCCTTCGTAATTTAACCCCGAAGGGGTGATACTTCATGCCGAGTACATCATTAACTATTCAGCAATAATTTCATCCCTTCAATAATTGGCCAGTATATCAATTATACCACAATATAATCCCACTTAATTTTCTTAATTCCTTAATGGTTAGTTAATTAAAACCATTCTTTGAACTAAACAAAATAAAAAATCTATTACTTCCACAGCAGATTTCGAAAAAAAATACAAAATTGAAATGATTTTCATTCAAGCCCGAAGGGCTGATATTATTATAAATAAACGTCCCCTTCGTAATTTAACCCCGAAGGGGTGACACTTCATGCCGAGTACATCATTAACTATCTTTCATCCTTTATCCGTCATCGCTTAGTAATCCAAAAGTTAAAAAAAATTATCGTTTCTAAGCACTTAAAATATAATAGCTAATATTGTAACGATGAATACGAATCTTTACGATCCTTTTAAAAATTTCGATTTTTTATATAAAAACTGCTTTTTAAGTGGCAAAACATTCCAGTCTGAAGTTGTTCAAATACCACTTATCCCAAAATGGTTAATGGATTTAGCTGGTTTAACCGGAGAGGAAAGAATTCAGTTTTTAGATGAAACCATCCGTACTTACAACAGTTTGATAATCCCCATAAATAGTGAGGTTAATGAGCAGTTTTTAACGCCACTAGAAGATACAATTAAGCGTGCTTTTACAAATGGTTTCGAAAGTGTTATGGCACTGCCTGAGCAAGATTTATTTAATTGGATTGGAAAGTTTCTGTACGGATTTATTTATACAGAAATGCACGCTGCTCTACGTAAAGAAATGACAGCGCACGGCTTAAACATGTCGCAATCGTTGATGATGAAGTTTGCAAACTTAAATTTCATGCTTCAAAATTTATATACAAACGTTGTTTTTGAGGAGTTTTCGCCATGGAGTATCGTTATTGTAAAATTAGAAGATGTTGAAACACCATTTAGCTTTCGCGATGAAATCAACACCTTAACTTTCTCCATAAAAATGAAAGATTTTGGAATAATTGCCTGCATGCAGGATAATGGCACCAATAAACGCTATCACAAAAATATTGTTGAAGAAGTTGAAGGAAAAGCATTAACAGCCGAGCAATTTGAAGAGCTAAGCGCTCGGTTTTATTACTCTGCATACTTATTCAATCGATTACCAGAATATACCTTTATGCCAGTTGATGGCACAATTTATATAGAAGATATGCCCTTACGTGGCAATATGACTAAGCCACTTTTTGATGTTTGGCAAAACAAAACATACGGGCAAGTTTTAGAAAATTTTTGGAAACCTTGGGGCTACGTTTTGTTCGAAATAATTAAAAATCCCGATCAACCTATGAGTTTTTTCGAAAACCCAAATCTACCTGTAGCAGGTTAAAATTAATGTAAAAGCTTTGCCGTAAGTGCCGAAATAAAATTAGGCACAATACCTGGAACAAGAATAATGGTTATTAATAAGCCAGATATTGCACCGAAAAAGTGTGCGTCGTGGTTTATATTATCTCTCGAATTTTTAGAAGCATATACGCAGTACACTAAGTATAAAACGCCGAAAACAATTGCTGGTATGCCAAAGGGAATAAATAAAATACCTATTTCAGAGAAAGGTTTAAAAAGTATAAAACTAAATAACACAGCACTTATCGCCCCAGATGCACCCAAACTATGGTAATGGAAATTATCCTTATTTTTGAAAACAGTAGGAAGATCACTCAAAATTAACGACAGAACATACATTAAACCAAATTGCCAGTGTCCCATCATTTGCTCTAGCGTAAATGCAAAAGCAAAAAATGTAAATAGATTAAAAAACATGTGCATATAATCTGCATGTATTAATCCACTGGTTAACAAAGTAAACACGTTTTTCCCTTTTGCCACACTGTACGGATGTAACATAAATTTTCCATATACGCTATTGTCATAAAACGCATATAAGCTGGTTACAACCGTAAATAAAAGAATTATCGAAGCCACTGGGGCTACATTTAGATATTCCATTGATATAAAAAATTAAGAAAAGCTAAAGCGTTTTACGGTAAGACCTAATTGAGCCAAAAAAGTATTTAACACCTATGGTATATGTATTGAAAATATCGGGAGCATCATTTCTATACTTAGATGGAGGATCGTTATAACCATCTAAACCTTCGCCAAAGGTTACATTACTTTGTGCGTTTACATTGATTACATATCGCATATAGCCATAATCATCATTTATAAAAAAGTTTATACCTAGATTAATCGGCACCAATAAATTTAAACTTTTATCCCTCCCTGGGAATGGGCCAAAACCAGGATCATCAGAGTAGGATGGTCTAAACCGAACAATATCAACAATGTTATTATTTACTACGCCAATACCCAAACCACCATACAACCCTCTAATGTTATACAGAAAGTCATTTTTATCATAATCTACAAACTCGCCTAACATAATCTTCGCATTTGCAGAAATAGAGGCGTAATGATTTGTGAACTGCCTATTGTAGCGATCATCGGTAATGCTACCACCACGGATGCTTCCGAACTGTGCTTCTAACCCAGCCGTTACAAAAGGAGTAATATGATAATCTAAAGTACCATACGTGGTAAAGCCCCGTTTGCCTTTGTACACATCGGTAAATGAATAATTTGGGCCTAAACCAATCCCTCCAGAAAACTTGAAATAGTTAGATTGGGCATAAGAAAAGCTAACCAACAATAAAAATGCGATCAGCAATACCGAAAACTTTAATGGTTTAAAATTCATAGCATTTTTTTTCAAAAATAAAATCTTTATTCAATATGTATAACATTTACCTTTGTTAAATGAGCGGATATAAAAATATAAATAATAATTTAGAAAATAGGTTTATAAAATATACTAAAATCGACACGCAGTCTGATGCTTCTTCTCCTACCTGTCCCTCTACCTTAAAACAAAAGAACTTAGGTTTAATTTTGGTTGAAGAACTGTTGGAAATGGGCATTGCTGATGCTGAAATGGACGATAACGGCTATATTTACGGTACCATACCCGCAACGACGCTCAAAAAAGTGCCAGTTATTTGCTTTTGCTCACACATGGATACTTCGCCAGATTGTAGTGGCGAAAATGTAAAACCCATCATTCATAAAAACTATCAAGGTGAAGATTTAATCTTACCAGATGATCATGCTGTCATCTTAAAAATGAATGAACATAGAGATTTAGAGCATCAAATTGGCAACGATGTGATTACAGCTAGCGGTACTACTTTGCTTGGTGCCGATAATAAAGCTGGCGTTGCAGAGATTATGGAGGCTGCCAATTTCTTAATAAAAAACAGCGAAATTAAGCACGGCGAAATCAAAATTCTGTTTACGCCAGATGAAGAGATTGGCAGGGGTGTTGATAAAGCAAATTTAACAAAATTAGGTGCCGATTTCGCTTACACGATAGATGGGGAAACGTTGGGATCAATAGAAGATGAAACATTTTCTGCAGATGGAGCCACCCTAACTATTAACGGCGTAAGTACACACCCAGGTTTTGCAAAAGGTAAAATGGAAAATGCAATTAAAATCGTTTCAGAAATAATAGAGCAACTTCCTAAAGATAAACTATCCCCAGAAACCACACAACAAAAGGAAGGATTTATTCATCCGGTAGGCATTAAAGGACAGGTGGAGCACGCCGAAGCGCAGTTTATTATCCGTGATTTTAACAATGAAAAACTTAAAGCACATGGCGAATTATTAGAATCGACCGTAAAAAGTATATTAACCAAATACCCCAACTCTACTTATAAACTTACCATTAAACCACAATACCGAAATATGAAAGAGGTGTTGGATAAATACCCTAAAATAGTTAAATACGGTATTGAGGCGATTGAACGAGCTGGAATTGTAGCTAAGCCACAAAGTATTAGAGGCGGAACAGATGGTTCGAGGCTATCATTTATGGGCTTACCCTGCCCAAATATTTTCGCAGGTGAACATGCTTTTCATAGTAAAAAAGAATGGGTAAGTGTACAGGATATGGAAAAAGCAGTTGAAACGATCGTGAACATTGCTTGTATTTGGGAAGAAAATAGCTAACAAAAATAATTCTTAAAAAAAACAATAAAATCACTTAAATCCTTTACATTTAAATTGAAATGATAGCGCTCGAGAATAATTTTATAAAGGCCGAAATTGCTACAAAAGGAGCAGAATTACAAGCTCTTTTTAGCAAAGATACCAATATTTCATATTTGTGGAATGGTGATAAAAATTACTGGGGCAAGCATAGCCCAGTGCTTTTTCCGATTGTTGGAGCTTTAAAAAATGATGAATATATCTACCAAGATAAAACCTATAAAATGAGTAGGCATGGTTTTGCGAGGGATTATGATTTTAAAGTTGAGCAGATTAGCGCTCACGAAGCCGTTTTTACTTTAACTGAAAACGATGAAACTTTAAAAAGTTATCCATTTTGTTTCGAATTGCAACTTCGATATAAATTAATTGAACATAAGTTAAACGTAACTTACAAAGTTAAAAATACTGGCGAACAAGAACTCCTATTTTCGTTGGGTGCACATCCTGCATTTGCAGTTCCAAATACGGCCGACACAAATTATAGCGATTACTTTTTGGCCTTTAATGAAGATGAAAAGCTTATTCATTGGAAATTAGAGAATGGCTTAATAACCAATGAGCGCGAAACTTTGAATTTGAGTAGGCATAAATTAAAGCTAAAGCACGATTTGTTTTATGACGACGCTTTGGTTTTTAAAACGATGCAAAGCAATTGCATTAGCTTGTTGAACACAAAAAATGATTTCGGTTTACATTTTCATTTCGAAGATTTTCCGTACTTCGGTATTTGGGCAGCAAAAGATGCATCATTTATATGTTTAGAGCCATGGTGTGGTATTGCAGACTCAATAAATCATAACCAACAACTAAATGTTAAAGAGGGCATAAACAAACTCGCAACAAGTTGCAATTGGGAAAGATATTGGGAAGTAGAATGCTTTTAATAATCGGCAGTTTGCTGAAATAATTTAACGTTAATTGGGCCAATCCATAGCAACAATTGCAGGAAGCTCATTGTATTCGACTATTTTATGAACGGCATTTCTAATTTCTAAACCAACCATCATCCCGTAATTAAAAGCAAGGTACTCGGCATTTAGGTCAGCAGTACCAACGTAATACAAAAGCTGGCTTTCCACTCTTCTTTTTTCGTAATTGAGATATAAACAACCGACTAGTAAAAACTCGTTCATCCGATTAATAAGTTCAGAAATTTCACTGAGTTTATGGTCGGGTATTTGCCCGCTTAGGTTGGTGCAGAAAATGAGCACCTTTTTGTTCGGCGCATAACACGATTCAACAAAATAATCTGTGTTAAAACCATCTTCATACTGAAAAGTTATTCGAAATACCTTTCTATTTGGTGAAATATAAACAACGATGTTATTTTGCGCAAACCATTCCGTTAAAAAATTATAGCATCGATCTGTAAATTCTAAATCTGTTTCAACAGCATAATTAATTCCGGTATTACTAAACGGTATTTCTGGCGATGCAACTTCCTTTGTTTCCTTTTTCTTCCTCCCAAAAAGATAAAACAACAATAATAAGAGTGCAATTAATATGGGATAATCTGAAAAAGTCATGTTTGCGTAATTGTAAAGACGTAATTTACTTGTTTTAAGTATAAAATAAAAGTAGCAATCAAATCTTTAAAAACACGGTTTAATCCTCATTATATTTTTGCCTACTTTTTTTGTCGAGCAGGTTTACTACGGCAAATAATAAAGATATGATGAAAGAAAGAAGCAAAACTTTTAAACGATCATCCATTATTATTCTTTTTTATAAATAGTAAAACCACAGTAAATAAATTCCTTATGCTCCAATCAGCATAAAGAAATAATTCAATAGTACAAATTTATGAGTTTGTTGGCACTTTGCATTACGGGTAACCGTAGTGAGGGGATTTTTAATCAGTTAGCGAGGAGTTTCTAGGTGCTTACTTTAGCGCTGAATAATAAAAAATGTGCATCTACTTGCTTTAATTAACCCTTTCGAGGTGGAAACTTTTATTATATTTGCACAAATAATTATTTGTCTTTTTTTAAAAAATATTTTTACTGAGCCTATAATTAATTGATAATAAGTCTTTAACAAACGATTTTATTTAGTTAAAGCGCACATTGGTCCCGTAGTTCAACGGATAGAATAGAAGTTTCCTAAACTTTAGATGCGAGTTCGATTCTCACCGGGACCACAGAAAGGCCAGCAATATGTTGGCCTTTTTTAATTTTTAGATACGAGTTCTCTGCCTAACGGCGGACAGGGATTCTCACCGGGACCACAGAAAGGCCAGCAATATGTTGGCCTTTTTAATTTTTAGATACGAGTTCTCTGCCTAACGGCGGACAGGGATTCTCACCGGGACCACAGAAAGGCCAGCAATATGTTGGCCTTTTTAATTTTTAGATACGAGTTCTCTGCCTAACGGCGGACAGGGATTCTCACCGGGACCACGGCTTAAATACAAAAACCCCAGCAAACAATTTGTTTGTTGGGGTTTTCTATTTCGTAGGTGGCTAAAACAGCCTATATTTTAGCTAAATAAATTACGTTTTTTATATCTATCCTTATTGTTCAAAAATAGAAACCATTAATCGTGATCCTCAAACTTCCCCGAAACATCGGTAAGTTCAATCTTAAACACGATAATATGATCACGCTCTTCTGGCTTTATTCCGTGCGATGGATCCTCTGTTGGTTTATCTGTTAAAGGCATAATTCTGTGGATAATTCCTTGCATGGCCTGTTGCCTAACTTCCTCGCTCAGTTCAGAATATTTACCAGATATGATCACACTTTTCCACCTAAATGTGTCTGTAATTTCATCAACCTGAAAGCAAACAGTAGGATTGGCACGCATCATTTCTATCTTTTTACCTAAAGCAGAATGACCATAAATGGCGTTGTCTTTATACACATAATTTATTGGCACAATATAGGTTTCTCCGTCAGCACTGCATCCTATTCTACCAATAACTTGTTTGGTTAATAAATCGATTATTTCTCTTTTACTTAAATCTCCAAGCATTTCAATATTAATTATGGGTTCAACTTTAAATACTATTTATGGTTTGTAAATAGGCTATCTAAAGCATAAATATAGCGAAATGCCAGAAAGTAATTAGTGACGGTTATCACTAAAATAAAGAAAGGTTTTTGATGTTTTTGATTATGCTGATTTGAATATTTTATTTTTCTAGTCGATCAACCGAGAAATGTAGTGAACACTACCAACTCTTTAGAGCTTCGGATAACCAAATTAAAATTTCTTTTTATGCTTCACTTTGCGCCACGCCCAAGGTGCTACCGCATTTGAATCTTGCCAAAGACCGATCTTCTTACGCCTCGCTTCTATTTCTAAATTGGCATAAACTTGGTTGGTAGAATATTTTTTAAAATGCCAAGCCATGCCTTGCTTAATCATTTCTTGATTCACCACCTGCTTTTTAACGTTTATGATTACCGCAATTAATCGTTTATAACGGTCGTACTTTTCGCCCTGCACGGTTACGATTTGTCCGAAACATAAATCTGATAAGGCAATTTTTGCATTGTTACCAAAAGGTTGCGAACCGCGTTTCTCCGGACAATCGATATGTGCCAAACGAATTTTAATAGGTGTATTTTGGTAAAGTACTTCCATTGTATCGCCGTCTAAAATTCGAATTACCTTTGCCGTAAACGTTTGATTTTTCAAATTTACTTGCACTTGAAAATCGAAAACTGCGGTTTTAGCTTCGCTTAAATTGAAGAAAAAATATAAAAAAAGTATTGTTAATCTTCCCATGCGCATAATTTCTTGCCCTCCTTTTTTGCTTTTTCTAAAGTGATTTCCATCGTTTTATAATTGCAACTGCTCAAACCCCTACAATTAGTTTTGAGGTGGTATTTCGTTGCACCATTACTTTTGCAAATATAAACTTTAGTAGTTGCAGTAGAGGTTATCAAAAAGAAGAAAAGTGTGGTGAGGGATTTCATTTTTTGGATTAAGTTATTTGAGTATTGATTTATTTAAGGATTAGTAATAGAGGTTTTAATTATCCTTCCGCCTAACAATATTCAAATCGACATGACCTTTTATACCTTTAACAGCGCCTGTTTCAGCATATTGCCATAAAAAATATTGAGACCACCCTTTGGGTAAACGTGGCGAAGATACATTATTGTAGTTCGCTATCCATAACGGGATAGATCCAAGCCCATGGTCTGCGGGTAGATGGGCATCCAAATATGGTTGGTTTGAATATATGAAACAAATTAATCCTGTATTTGAATAAACCTGACGAATAAAAATCTTAACCCAGCTCAAATACTCAGTTTTATTCAATGGCGTATCCCAGCCATTATTCATTTGTTCTAAATCTACAGCAAGCCATTTAGGAGTTGGCATTTTCCCTTCCTGAAATAGACTCGTGAAATAATTGGCTTCTTGAGTTGCATCAACAGAAATAGTTCCTTCTCTAGTATCGGGAAATGCTAAATGATAATAACTTACATTTAGTCCAGCTTCGCTTGCTTCTATAGCATATCTACGAGCCATCACATCTTTATCTCCATAACCTAACGATAATCGAATAATCACGTCAGAAACGCCGTAATTGGCAACTTTTTTCCAATCAATGATGCCATTATGCGATGATACGTCGATTATTTTGGTTGTCATATCTTATAAATGGTCTGAATTATTTTTAAGGTCATCCTGTTGCTTTGGCTTTATAAAAAGTGAAGTGACTAATCCCACCCCTACAATTACATCTAAAACATTCCACAAACCTCGGCCCAAAGCAATTTTAAAAAACGGCTGGAACAATAAGGCTAAACCAATATATACGATTACTTCTGTTTGCTTCTTTCCTCTATTCGCTTCATAAGCCAAATAGGCGAAGGCAATCATCGCCACAAACCTTACTAATTCATAATAACCGTAAGGCATGTTTAATAGGCAAAGGAATAGGAGGATTGCAAGAATGGTTTTGACGAGCTTGGGCATGTAGCGTTAAGAATAATTACTATTTCAATAATTTACGTTTTTCAATTTCCTGTAATATACTCATTTGGTGAATGGCTATTTTATTCAACTTAATGAGTTGCTCTGATTGTGACATCGTTTCGTTAATGAAAACTGAGTTTAGACTTTCCATATTTGAAAGACAAATCAGTTCGTTCATATTTGCATAATCTCGAACATTTCCTTTTAGATCTGGATTGCCTTCTCGCCATTGTTTAGCTGTAATTCCGAATAGCCGAACCAAACTCAAAAGCAATGTCTTTGTGAGCATAAGTTCCACCGTATTTACCTTTCTTAACAATTATTCCAATGGCTTCGGTTTTCTCAATCCATTCTGAAATACTTAGCACGAAGCTTGGTAAACCGTCCTGCATTTTAAAGTGGTCAAATTCGACCACTTTAAAATTAGGATTATTAATTTGCTCCCAAGTCCCCAAAAATTCAAGCGTATAACGGGTTCTTATCCAATTTTTAATAATGTCTGCCGCACGGCTTTCGTTTTCTTTTGCGTTTGCCATGTCGGTAAGCGATATGTAATCTCGCTCCTCAATTGTTATAATCGTAATTTCTTTGTCGTTTACGTTGATTTTTGCCATAGTTTTACATAATTGAGAAACACACTAATTAGCATAATAAGAGATGCTTTTCATAATTAATTTTAAAAAATGGCTGAAATAATAATGCTAATCATCATTTTAAATTACAGTTTCTTTTTTAATTTTATATTCTGCTTGATGTAAATAAGGATTAAAATAACAGTAGTTGCTGGCCACAGCACACAAAATAAAAATGCATTGATTTCGAAATACGAGAGTTTTGTAAGGTTCGCCACGTTAATAACAAAATCTGTACAATAGACGTACATCCAATTGACTATTTCCAATATATACCTCATCGTAACCGACTTAATTTTTTACGATTATCCAAAACTTTTATAAACAATACAAACATAAAAATAGGCCAAAGTAGAACTAAAAATACAATATTAGCCAAAGCATATCCCCCTGTTGCGCCTAATGCCGATATCATTCCAAAATAAAACGGCTTAATTATGTTGACCAAGTATTTTGGTGATTTTACATGATGCTGCATACAATAAGCAGTATTGTTATGGCATTGCCAAGAACACTTGTTTGCAAATGTAGTTGAGGAGTTGATTGCTGTAATACCGTTTTTTGTATCTCCTTTAGCGCTAATATACTTTCTAGATATTTCGTTAACCAAAATCATGATCAGAAAAGGAGCGATTATGATTAGAATGTTTCTGAAAGTTGTTTGCATTGATGGCGAAGGCTTTTGCTTTTTGGCAACTACAGCAATTTATAGTCATCATAAAGCATTTTTAAAATTCAAGAATTTTAATGAAAATTTAAATGAGGTTATTCATCTTTTTTCAATCGAGCAATGAATTTTTATCAACGTTAATTAACTCAAATTGTGGCAAATCGGCAGTTTCGAGGTATTGATTAGTGATTTTATCAAGGAATGATTCTGTAATAATATCTTTTTCTAGAAACTGTTCAATGTCTGGATAAACTGTCAAAATATTTTCATCGTTTATTTGTAATCTATGCCTAATATTTTTGAAAAACTTTATTTCAGAATACTCAATGTGATCATCAGCTTTGATAGTCTGAATTGCAAAGGCGATTAAAATTAGTTCTTCTTCTTCGGTTAGTGAGGTTTTGTCTAATAAGTTAAAATAGCTCGAAATAAATTCCTTTCCTCTTAAGTTTATTTCATTTACAAGTAAATTGATTTCTTCTTGGAAGTTAAACTCTTTAAACAATGGTGAATTTTCACACATTGACTTTATCAAAGCAATTTCTTTTTTATCAATATTCCCATCAGAAGCCATACAGCAAAAAGCTGTGTTAAGTAAAAGTTTGTCGAATGTAATTGTTTCCATTTTTTTTTCTTTTAAATTTTGAAACCGATGCTATTTCGGCTATTCTTTCGTACAGTATTTTCTCCGTCCATTTTAGCCTTTATAACTTCATATTTCTCTAATTCGCTTTTTGGAAATGGTTGGAATGATTTAATTACTTTTTCTAGCAAAGCCATCGTTATCCTAGTGTTCTCTGCCATAGCTATTGAAGTAGTTTCGTTAACTATGGATTCAATGTCGGAGCTAACATAATTTTCTGTTAGTTTAGATAAAATGCCATAATCAATTCCAAAATCTAAAACCTTTTTTCTAGCACTTAAGCTCATTTCAAAAAGAGATTTTCTAAGCTTAGAATCAGGCGGAGGCAAATAAAACTTTTTTTCTAATCGTCCTGACCTAAGCATGGCTGGGTCTATCATATTGGGATAATTTGTTGCGCCGATGATAAAAATTCCTTTTTCACCAGTTCGATCCATTTGAGCTAGCATCTCATTTACTGCACTTTTAGCCATTTCATGAGAATCACTATCGCGATTTGGAAGTAGTTCGTTAATTTCATCTATAAATATGATGGTAGGTGCATTTTTCTCTGCATCTTCAAACATCGTTGCAATGTTTTCTTGAGTAGCATTTACATACCGGCTTTTCAGAGTTGATGGGGTTGCCATGATAAAATTGAACCCTACTTCTTCCGCAAAACATTTTGCAAAATAAGTTTTACCACAACCAGGGGGACCATATAAAACCATTCCATTTGGCAACTTGGCGCCGTATCTCTCTGCTTTTTCAGGATTCTGAAGAATATCAATTACAGACCTCCTCATCTCGCTCTTCAAATCGTCCAAACCAGCGATAGCGTCAAACCCTTTTCCTTTGGCTTTTTGGTTTTGTATTTTATTTAGTGGTTTATCGTCTGATTTTACTTTTTGAACGGTGTCTACATCTTCAACTTCTATCTCTCCATTTAAAGCTCGAATGAATTCTTTGGCAGATTGAAACCGATCTTCAGGGTCATCTTGCAAAGCCTTTTTTATGATATTCAAAAACGATTCTTCAAAATCAACAATATTTTTTGAGACGTTAGGAAACGGAAGCTTTTTTTGACGTTCTTCTAAAATTACATCTTCAGCTTTTGTTCTATCAGCTTTAAACCTCGATATATCCTTAAACCAAGGTGGTGTTCCAAAAAGCAAATGATAAATTACTGCACCTAAAGAAAATAAATCAGACTGTGGTGAATAAAAATTATTGAAACATTCTGAAGCCACATAGTTCAAATTTAAACCTTCTTTTGAAAACGATTTAGAAGATTGATGAAATGAACGAGCATAGCCAAAGTCTATGATTTTTGCTTGTACAATATCTTCTGATAAATCAAGCATAATATTTTGAGGCGTAATCTCATTATGAATTATTGGATCGGGTAAACTATGTAAATAATTTAATCCGTTCAATATCCCTAAAACAATTTGCCTTAAATCATATAATGATGAAATTGGTTCTCTTATAATTCTTTCTGCTAAAGTTTCTCCAGTAATAAAATTAAGCACTAAGTAACCAGATTTTTTCCCTTCATATATCAGTTCTCCATTATCCTCGTAGTTGACAATGTTCTGATTATCGATAGATTTTAAAAACTCGATTTCTAATAAATTTTGTTCGCTATCAAATGCAGAGCGATGCAATTTCGCATAATTAAACAATTTTAGAAAATACAATTTTCCATCTTTCCCTTTCACCCGATAGGTTTCAGCATTACTACCTTGCTTTATAAAGAACATAACAGAATACCTTTCATTTACTAAAAAGTTCTTTGGTAATATGCCTTTGTAATTTACGTCCATTACTTCATTTTTTTTATTGCGCTACTTTCAACCAACGATCTCATTAGAGTAATTGCAACTTTGTTTAGCTGAAAAAAGCCTTCACTTGTGATAAACCTTGTTGAATTAGTAAGGCGTTTATACTTTCCATATTACTCAATACTACCAATTGTTCCAAACTCGCATCATCTCTTATGTTACCCGCTTTGGCACGGTTGGTATATCTCCATTCTTTTGCAGTTATTCCAAAAAATGCTACATTTAATAAGTCGGCTTCATTGGCGTAAACCAAACTCGATTGTTGGTTTGTAATTTCTTTGGGTATCAAATTTTCTTTGATAGCATCGGTATGAATTCGATAGTTTATTTTAGAAATGGTGCGTTGTAAATTCCATTCTAATTGTAAACGGCTGTTCTCATCGGCTTTTAAGCGTTGGAATTCTTTAACCAAATAAATCTTAAATTTCGGGCTTATCCACATGCCAAATTCAAAAGCAATATCGGGATGAGCATAAGTGCCACCGTAACGGCCAGCTGTGGCTTTTAAGCCAATGGCATTTGTATTTTCAACCCAATCTTTAATGCTTAATTTATAACTATTTAAACCCACTTGACTTTTAATTGTGGCGAATTCGCCATAATTAAAATCAGGATTATAAATTGATTCCCAAATTCCTAAATATTCAACTGTATTCCTATTACGAAGCCAGTCCGAAACAAAAAAATCGCCATCTTTAGCTTTCAGCATGTCAGTAATAGAAATATATTCTTGTTCATTTTGAACAAGAATTGTTATTTCTTTCCCCTCTACTTGCATTTTCTTTGCCTTACTCATTTAGTATAAATAAACGATGTAATAATGTCTGAGATGATAGCCTCGATTTAATTTTGATCAAACTCTGTCTTGGAAATCTGTTTCCCGCCGGTAGCTTGCGGAATTCTAGATTCTTTAATAGAGAAAGTCAATTTCAATACCGAATAGGATCTTGCGTTATTTGTAACCTCAAAGGATTGGCCTTTTCTGTAAACTGGATCTTTTCCATTCAATACAGCTTTTGTTTTTGTAAAATAATATCCACTTTCCGAAAAGCCTACTACTTGAGTATCATAAGGGCCGATAGTGACAGTCTCGTGCAACGTTCCTGTTGTCCCAAACGACTTCATCACTTTTACAGTCATAGAACGCATTGAGTTATTTTCAATTGTGAGCCTTGCCTGAGCATTAACTCCGGCAGACAGAAAAAGTAGTAGTACTATTGCCAATATATATTTCATATTTAATTTAAGTTTCATTAGCTAACTGTCTTATTTAGTTTTAATTATTCGATATCAATCGGCGGCACCAATGACTTTTTAAATTTTTGGTATCCCGTCAGGCTGATTTGGATTGTTCCGATCTCGTATATTGTTGATTTGAACACATAATTGTTCTAATTGCGATAAACTGCCACCAGTATTAATATTTGTTAATGCTTGATTGGTTAATTGCCTCGCTTTATTAGCATCCTTCCAAGGAAGGTCCGAAAAATTCTCATCGATATATTCAATATATCCTTTCTCTCTATCACCCTCATCTCTAAATTGGTCAAATAGAACAATCATTAAATTGTTGATATTTTCTTTTACTTCATTAGCTAATTTAATATCTTTTTCTTTTAGAATCGTTTCGATATAAACTTTAAATTCATTTAACTGCCTTCTAACCCTGTCTTCGTTTATATTTCCCCATAAATTACCTTCATCAATTTTTTCAATTAATTCTTCAGCATCATAATAGGCTGTCTTCAATTCAGACTCAGCTTTTGGCCATTCAATGTCAGCTTCATAATTATCTAAAATATTACGTATTTTCCTTAAACTATTTAATATCTTCATTTTACCGTCTTCACTAC
The DNA here is from genome assembly GCF_004354365.1 of Pedobacter changchengzhani. Classification (GTDB taxonomy): domain Bacteria; phylum Bacteroidota; class Bacteroidia; order Sphingobacteriales; family Sphingobacteriaceae; genus Pedobacter; species Pedobacter changchengzhani. Next base: position 52,288 of record NZ_SJCY01000001.1, on the reverse strand, counting down.
CACTCTCATTTTTTAGATCTGCTTTTAGCAATTCTAAATCTGATAAACATTTGTCTAATTCTGCAATATGATTATCCCCTAGAAGTACTTCCGCTCTTTTAATATCTGAATTAATCTCAGAATGAAGCCATTTCTCGGCCACTTTTTGTTCAACTGTAAATTCTACATCGACCTCCTCAGTATAATCAATAACTGGAAAAAATACTGAACAAATTGGCTTTGCGCCAGATGAGTCAAATGTCAAAGTAATTTCTACATCTGAATTTGCAGGAACAACTCTCGGTATTGATTCGCCTGTAATTACCACCTCAGTAACAAAGTTACTCTGAAATGAATTTTTACCTTCTGCACCGTCTGATCCTTGAAAAATTGGTATTCTCAACACGTCGGAAACTTTACCTGCTGTGAGTTGCTTTGGTGTTTTTAAACCTTGTGGCGTAATGCCGACTGCTCCTTTTAAAATTTGATTTTTTTCAAGACCTTTCAAGCCTTTAAATACAGTTATTTCCTTTTTACTATCCCAAACCTGCACGCCAATATGGTAAGGTAGAGGTGCAGAAGGAATGTGAATATCTGTTATAGTTAAATTATTTGGTTCACAAGGTATTCTATCACCTTTTTCGTCAGTTAAAATAATTGAAAAATAATTTGAATCGTTTTGATTTAACAAAACCTCAATTAACGTTGCTTTTTTATCGCTAATAAGTGTTTTGTTACTTGAATATGCTTTGTCTCCTCTTTCTATGGTTGCAAATACTTTTTCGGGGATATTAAAAGTAGTTAATGCTGAATTAATTTTAATATTGATTAAGGTATCTTCATCTACAGTTGCAGACTCATATTTTAAATCTAATGCTATGGTTCCAGAAGGTGGTGCCGGTTGTGCCATACCAATATCTTTTGTAGAAGCATAAATTGCTGCTCCTGTAGCCACTGAAGTCATTTGATTTTTAGCAATTACTTTGTCTGTAATTTGATCTTTTAACATTTGTTGCAATATTGGCGAATAAGTTGGCCCACCAACCAATATTATACAATCAATATCTTTACCTTTTAGATTTTTCTTTAATAATACTTCTTTTGTTATGTCTATTGCTTTTTGAAAAATAGGTTGAAAAACCGGTTCTAAATCTTCTTGATTAATATCTATGCTCAAAGCCAATTCATTACCATCTTCGTCATTGGCACCTATCTCATCCGGAAAACAAGTGATATCTGTTGAAGAATTAAAAGACAAATCAATTTTTGCCTTTTCTGCAAATGATTTCATTGCATTTCTCAAAATTTCTCTTTTGTCTTTATCTGCAAGTATACCTTCTATAGAATAATTTTCTTTTAAATATGGTAAAATTATTGCGTCCACAATGGCTAAATCTAAGTCTTTACCACCTAGTTCATTGTTGCCATCCGTGTCTAACACCTTCATTATACCTTCATCAACAGTTACAAGTGCAGCATCAAAAGTGCCACCGCCAAAGTCAAAAACCAACCATTTACCATTTTTTTCTTTAGAATCTAATCCGTAGGCAATAGATGCGGCTATTGGTTCTTGCAATAGTTCAATAACTTCAAAACCAGCTAAACGAGCAGCATTCATCGTAGCTTCGTTTTGTGCCATTGTAAACATTGCAGGAACAGTAATTACAATTGATTTAATTTGCTCATCAGTTACAAATGATTTTAGTTTTTTAAGTACTTCTGCTGACAGTTCTTCAGAAGTAAAATCTTTATCGAGTAAAGAACTACGGTATTTTACATCTTTACCCATTGTTCTTTTAAACTCTATATAACTACTTGAATCATCCTTACCAAATGTCTTCAATAATCGAAGTTTATCTTTAATGTTTGCTGCATAGGCCGCGTCTCCGACGATGATATTTTTCCTTGGATTAACTGCTACGCTTGAAGGCATTGTATCTTTTTGTAAATCAGTTTGAATAATTTTTGGTTTGCCATTTTCCATTCTGGCAATTGCCGAATTGGTTGTACCCAAATCAATACCATAATCTATTTTATTTCTCATTTGTAATTCTATTTTATGATTTATTATTCTCCAATTGAAACATCTACCTGCGCTGCTTGTATTTGCTCGCCTTTGAACTTAACTTGTGGTTTTATAATTCTTGAAATTATCTCTTCACCTTTGGATAGTTTTGCATTAGGGACATAGCCAACAACTGTAACTTTCATCCCATCATCATATTTTTGTCCAAGTAAGTCTACAATTTCGTACTGTTCAGCTCTAAATGTACTTACAAGTCGTTTTACTGAGCTTTTTAGTGCTTTTGAATCTTGACTATTGGGATCGAGCGAATTGGCATAAGCATTAATTCGTGTGATTTCATCAGCTACTTTCAGTGGCATAGTATGATCAATGGGCTTTACATCAATTTCGCCAATGTTGATGTCTGTACTTTCTATTCTTTTGATTTGATTTTCTAAAATTTCAATAAGTTTCTGTTCCAATTTTACATTCACTTCTTGCTGTTCTTTTTTTGATTTTTCTATTTCAGAAACAACATCTATTTTTAATGAGGCTTTATTATCAGCAAATTTTTCTTCAACTTCAATTTTATCTATTTTTTGTTTTTTACTTAAAAACCAATACAACACACATGAAAGAAGAATGGCTAAAAGAACACCAATAATTCCAAAGAGTGAGTTTTTACTTAAGGATTTAGAAATTTTAGAAATGTTTCCAGCATTTTGGTCACCTGTTTCTTTTATTTTTAATCCTAATTCATTTGCAGTTTGAGTTATTGCATCGCCATTGGTTTTAGTTTCATTTCTCAAACTATCAATATTTTTATTGACAGTTTTTAGTTTAATATTTGTTGTCTCTAACTGAATCTTTAGTTTATTATTTTCCAATTGAAGTATTTTAAGCTTTTCATTTAAAGGCTTAATTTCTTTATCTAAATCTTCTTTCGTTATCTGTGCAAATGCACTAATCGAAGAAAACAAGAGTATTGTGAGTGTTATTTTGATTTTCATATTAGTATTCTGCATTTTGTATTTTCAATTTTATGTCATTTACTATCTTCTGCTTATTATTTAATTGCGAAATCTTCTCTGTACCACTTCTTCTTTCTATAGTAGTGATTTTCTGTTGCTGGGCATTTATTTGCTTTTCTCTATCAGAATCACTTCTTAAAAATTGCCATTCTTTTATCCGATCCATTTCAGTTTTTGCATTTGATATTTCAGATTTAAAAAAAGTTGTATTTTGGGTGTCCTTTAAATTAATTTCTGCTCTTCGTAAATCATTTTGTAGTTTTTCTTTTGGAGATAACGTAGAAATTCCAATTTGATTTGCTATTGATTTAATTCCATCTAAATTTTTTTGATAATGGATTTTTAAGGCAGCATTCATATCGAAAGTGCCAAGTTTAAAGGACACATCTAATGCTTCTGTAATTAAACTTTCAAGTGATGCACTTGCTGAATGTTCTTCTAGTTTTTTGTTTACAGCAGCTACAAGCATATTTTGTGAATTTTGAACAACAGAGCTACTTAAATTAATGTAAAAATCATCACTTGCTCCAATTGCCTGTTTTATTTTTAAAAGCTTGGGTTTGCATATTGTAATTAATGAATTGGCATTATTTACTGTATCATTCGAGGATTGAAAGTTTTCAAGTCTATTTCCAATAAATTCAAATTCTTCTTTAATTTTATTTAACTTTTCTCTTTCCGGTCTTTCTCTAATATATCGTTCAACAATCGGTGTGCTTTCATTAATTCTCTCCTTTACAACGCTTCCGAGCACAATAATTTTTGCTTTTTTATTTAAGTCTAAAGCAATTTCTCCAACCTCTGTTCCTGTCTCGTGAAAATGATTAAAAAGATTAATACTACATTGCAAAACTTCATTTGCAACTTTGTCTGATACTGAAATTACCTTAATGTTAGTTTTGCCAAGAATTGAAACGATTGAAGTTAATAAAGGCTCTATATTGTTATACAATTCATTCCCATAATCTCCTGCTTTTGCTGGGTTTGCATTTTGTTTTTTCCTTGTCTCTTCAATTAGCTTTTCAATTTGTGCAATGGGTTTTTCAACAAAATCTTTTAGAAAATCTTCTTTTGCAGAAAATACTTGCTTAATAATTATTTTTAGAAATTGATCGATGTTTATTTTATTGCTTTTTTCAATTTCTACTAGTATTTGATTTAAAAAAATAACTTGTAATTCTTTTTTGGTTGTTTTATAAGTTTCGTAAGTTGCTAGCTCTTTGAAGTCCTTTATAAAATCACTCTCAAGAAATTTTAGTTTTAGTGAAATGCCTTTTTCCAAATGACCATCAACAACTAAATTTTTAGAGAAAGCAGAATTTAGAAACAAAGTCGACCAGTTAAAAAAAGCAGAAGCATTTTTTTTAGCTATTTCTTTATTTTCTACATGTTTACCCCAAATTTGAGCAGCTTCTTTTATCAGCCCATCTTTCAACGCATCAAACGCAGGCTCATCTGTAATAGAATTACCATTATAAAACCAAAAAAGTGCTGCGTTCATTTTGTCGCCATCAAGATTTAGTTTAGACGCTGCATCTGTTACACTCTCAGCTGTTCTAACTATTTTGCCAAGTGCAGGGAAACTAAAGTCATCTTCTGGCTCTTGTTCTGCTTCCATAAATTGTTTCAGTCGCTTCGTTTGCCGTTCCTGTTCTCTTGCTGTCGCTCCAACAAGCAGACCAACTGTTCGATATGGGTTATTTAAAATTGTGAGCATTTTTATTCATTTTAATAAATTGAATTAAGTATAAGCAATTACATATTTCACTATGCCGAAGTTGCTGTTTAAGTGTCCTAATTTCCCAAAAAGAAGTGTCTGCTCTTTTCTCTTTTACGAAACGAAACATGATCAAAATCTTGAATTTTTGGTTTAGCGAAAGTACATGGAATAAATATCCAAAATTTGAGGAGCCTTAATTTTTTAATCATATTCAGTATTAGTGACGTGTTTTTTATATTTACCAGGAAATTATCTAATAAACGAATCTAATAAAATTTTTTAGTTTTTCCTCAAAAACGGGAGATTGCCCTCCTCCATCCCAAGAATAGGAACAATCCCCACATTTTAAATTGAGAGCAAGCGTTAACAGTATATTTTTTTTGATCTAATTAGTTTTCTTTTCTATTTAAATATTTTTAGGAAGCATACACACGTATTCTCATCCGCATAACACCTCAATAATTACTTAAAATACCCTCATATCTTAATAATAACCAAAGATAACACATCAAAAAATACAAAACTTACGGGAAACCGTACTATTGAAATTATTTTTATTTTAAAATATTCAGACGTAAGGTTAACAACGCTTTAGCTTGCCGAATCTATTTTGTATCCGAATATGAAAAATAGGAATTCTTATTGTCCTCATCATAAAGTAAACTGATGTACAGTCTCGTTCCTCCATCCAAATAAGCAGTCCAAGTGGTGTCTGAAGTAATTACATACTTCTTATTGTACTCTTCTACCTGTCCATTTAATTTAATATTGTTAAATGGTATCTGTATCACCCAATCCGAAAGCGATGATTCACTATCAAAATAATATGCAAAGGTTCCATAAAAAAAATCGGAGACTATATATTTTATACCCTTATTTGTGCTATTTCTAGTCCAAACATTATCAGGGTGCAAGCTTTTTATTTCAGATTCACTTAAACCTAAATGGGCCTGCCCAAATGAAATGATGTAAGCTAAAGTTAATAAAACGGAAAGTATTATAGTTTTCATTTTTTAAAGGGTTAAAATTATTTTAAATTGATATGAGTTTTAGCATTAATATGACCTGTTTCGATGTACAAAACCAAAGATAATACATCAAAAACCCTAAACGTTACGGGAAACCGTAATGTCGGGGATATTCTGCCAAATATTGCCTTTTTGCTTAAGCGCGCCCTTGCAAGCGAAACCTAAATTCTTTCTAAAATTTTAATTTTCCCCTTTCAAAGTGGGGCGAATAATGATAGTTTTTTAAATCAGATTACTTTTCTATCCTTAACATAAGCAATTAAATGCTCGTTGCTAGATAGATTTAGGGTCGTTTTAATTTGACTTAAGCGTTTCTCTATACTACTTAAGCCGGCGGGCACAACATTGTGCTTTTTAAAATAAATAGGAATATCTTTTTGCGCGGTTCCGTTAGCAAGCAGTTTCAGCAATACCGTATCGTAATCGGTAAATTTAAAAGGGGTTTCGTCTTTTACCGTTTGTTTCAAGTTATTAGAAAAATATTTCTTGCCATTGGCCAAAGCTTCAATAGCTAATTTAAGATCCTTTGCATCGTGCCTGGCTTTGGGTATAAATGCATCAATATCTAACTCCTTCAACAGTAATTGTGCAACATGCGCTCTGTTTTCTATCGAAAATACCAAAGTTTTCATTTTTGGCTGAATTTCCTTCACGGCTTTAATTAAATCTACACCGGTTTTTAGCAATTGTGGTGTATCTTCTTCAAATGATAAATCAGTTATCAATAATTCGTACGGTTCGTTCTCGGCTATTGCTTTTTCAATACGTTTTATGGCATCATCACAATAGTAAACATAATCCCTACTGTCGTAAGGAATACCTAAATCTGTTAACGATTTTTGTACAGAAATACTTACGCTTTCGTGGTCTTCTACAATTAATACTTTTTTAAACATGTTCCTTTAATTTATAAAACAGGGAAAGAAATATTAATCTTTAGTCCTTTCTCTATTTCGGTATCAAAGGTAATTGTACCATTAATAGTATTTATACGGGTTCCCGTATTGGTAAGTCCATTTTTACACTGAAGTGCCTTGGCGATGCCTACACCGTCATCTTTATAGTTAATTTTTATATTATTATTTTCTCTTTTAAAATTTATTTCCACTTCTTTGGCATGGCTGTGCTTATTCATGTTGGTCATTAGCTCTTGCAAAACACAAAATATCTCCAATTTGCAAACTAAGTTTACACCTTTCCAAATCGTTTCTTCGTTATCCTTTACTACTACTTTGGTGGTTGCCGAAGCGTAAGATTTTAGCATTACATTAAGTTGTTCGGAAAAAATATCTTGCGTTCCTGCTTCAATGGTTTCATAAGAAATATCACGCGAAATATCGTAAATCACTTCCAACTTATCTAAAATATCATCTTTAGTAAGGTGTGGCACATTTTCAACTTCCGTCATCACCTGATAAACTTTATTGGCAACACGGTCATGAATTTTCTTCACATATTTTAACTCCGTATCTTTTACCTCGAGGTCTTTCTGTTGCTTCAATAGCTTATTTCTCTTCTTAAACCACAACACCGTAAAAATAATACCGATTGCTAAAATAGCCAGCATAAACCATTGCATAAATATACTGCTTTGCTTCTCTGCATTTTCTGCCTCCGATTTTAAAAATTCTGCTTTGTGTTTTTCTGTTTCATAGCGGATTACGGCAAACTGATTTTTCGCTTTCGTATGCGCATTTTGCACGCTATCATCTAACTTGGCGTAAAGTATAAAATAGGGCTTTATCTCATCCAACTTACCAAGCCTAATCATTTTTTGCAAAGCTTGAATTTGATCGTTGGCACTTTTTAACCTCTTCGATGTAGCATACATTTTTCGTGCATACCGCAAGGCGGAATCTGGATTTTTATTAGCGTAGTAATCTGCCAAGTGGGCAAAACTGGCGTTCTGTCCCGATAAATCTTTCGCATTAACCCGCATTTTAAGGGCAATTTGCAATTGTGGTAGCGCGTTATATCCTGGCTTTTGCAGCCACTTTGTAAAAGCCAAATTGGATAATATTCTGGCAAATTCTACCTTGTTTATTGGTTGTTTTAGCAAAGGTTCATATATCGCTATTGCTTTGTTATAAGCAAGCTGGCCTCGGTATATGTTTGCGATATTATTTTTTACAACGCATTTGGCTTCCTCATTTGACGCATATAAAAGCGATTTTTCGTAAAAATAAATTGCCTTGCTATAATTGGTTAAATAGTGCGAGGCGAGGCCCAGGTTGTTATAATTACTCTCAATATAGGGATACTGTTCCTTCTTAGAGGCATTGAAATATTGGATTGCATTTAGTGCCGACTCCTGCCCACCAAAATAATCGCCATTTTCTGTAGAAATAATGCCCATATTAAGGAGGCATTTAGCCGTGCCTAAACTATCTTTCGCTTTTATAAATCCAATTTTGGCCTTATCGAAGTAAAAAAAAGCACTATCCATTTTGTTCTCATCTTTAAAATCAAATGCTTTATTATAAATATCACCGTCACTTCTCCAAGCAACAACCGAGGTTTTTTTACAGGCTATTAAAAACAATAAGGCTATTAATGGAGTGAGACGATTCACGTTGAATTTTTAAACTAAGTTAAAAATTATTACAACATTATTGGCCAATTAAAGCGGTAATTCTTTGTTTTAGAATTACCGCTTTATAAAATAAGGAAAATTTAATCTTGTCGCCTTGGCGGATTAATTTGTCCATTTTCACCACTAACAGGTTTTGGCCCGTTATCTGATTCATCCACATTACTGCGATTAGCTGTGGCTGTGTTGTTGTTAATATTGGTTTGTTTCGGACTTGAAAAAGTTAACAAAAGCGCAAAAAAGATTTGAAAAAACATCGTTAAAAATTTAGAATAGAAATACATGGTAGGGCACCGCGAACCGTTTCACAGCGCTTGCTACATTTGTAAATCAGAAGGCCTTCTGAAATTTTTGGGATTTTTTTGAGTTGTCGAATATGGGCGCTAAAAATTAAATCCCAAATCAATGATGAACAGCCACATCCGTTACTCATTTTGAAATCAGTTTTTTGTACATTTAACCCAAATCGCGATTGGCTTAATTACTGATTGCGAAACAAATGTATAGGGGCTTACAGGATTAATAAAGCATGAATTCCGGAAATTCCGATGATTCCAGTAATTCCTTTTAGTGTTCTGGAAATTCCATTAAATATGAAAAAATTAATACGCTCAAATGTCTGAAGCATATAGAAAAGAAGTTCTCCAAGCCTATCAAAACAGAAAAATATCAGGTAAATTATCGCCAAATTTAACCTCGCCGACAGGTGCTAAATTAAAGGCAGAATGTGCTATCGTTTATAGCGAAAGACCATCCATAAAAGATGATGAAATACTGAGATTATTTTTTACCGTTCGGGATAAAGATTATACCAAAGGGATTGAGCATTATGGTATCGACGGATTTAAACAACTTGTTAAAGTTTTAAATGGGAAAGATATTAAAATTGGATCCAAATATATCGAACTTTTGGCATGGCTAATTGATTTTCAACCTCGCCCTTATCAACTAAAAGATGCTTATGCAGTTTCATCGGTTGGCGAAAAATCTTTAACCTCCAATCAATCAGAAAAGCCCAATTTACCTGTACATAGCGGAGAAGAAAAAAAGCTAGGTGGTAATAATTTTATCACTGAACCTGAAGCGAATGCCAGGCCTAAAATTAAGTTTAACAAGCTTATTTTGGCTTTGGTCTCAATAACTATTATGGGCATTATTATTTATTTTATTGCTAAACCAAAATACATGTATTGGAAAGTTGACCGTTACGAAACCATGGCTTTTTACAAAAAGGTTGGCGATACGCCTATTTTGGAAATCGATCACTTTAAAGCAAAGCACTTAAAAAAAATTACTCAACCAGATACGTTGACAGAAAACGCTTTGGGCAAAGTTTGGTATGTAAAAGTGAATGTGGATAGTGCAGAATTTTATACTTCGAGGGGAGAATATCCATTAGATACCAATAAGGTTTTGAAACCAGTAACAAAATACATTTTAGCTAAATACGTAAAAAAATAGCCTTTAGGAGATTTTCCTAAAGGCTAATATTTACTAAAAATTTTCTCAGGCAGCGCATAGAGAAGAATCTATTTTGAAAACCTTTTCCTTAATCGATTCCTCCAAAGTCGGAATGACAAAGACAAAGTCAGATTTAATAACCTGAGTTCGATTATTAATATTCATTTTTAATGGGCTAAAGAACGTTTTGGTCAGCTTGGGCGTCACCCTGAATTCAGTTCAGGGTCTTTATTGAAAGAAAGATGCTGATCCCGAAAATCGGGACAGCATGACGATGAGCCTAAGTTTAACACCAATTGAGCATAATCTCCAACAAAACAAATATCGAACTAAAGCTAAATAGATTCCTCCAAAGCCGGAATGACAAAGACAGATTTAATAGTTGTGTTAAGATTAATACAAAAGAAATGATAAAAAGCTCATCACCTACCTCACTACACTTCCATTATCGAAATTTGTAGTTGGTGCCACAAAAACCAATTTTCCTGCTGCATTTTCGGCCATTAAAATCATTCCTTGCGATACAATTCCTTTAATTTCTCTTGGTGCCAAATTAACCAATAAACTTACTTGTTGCCCAATTATATCTTCGGGCTTGTAATGCTCGGCAATGCCAGAAACAACCGTTCTTTCATCCAATCCGGTATTTACGGTAAGTTTTAGCAGCTTCTTTGTTTTTTCAACTTTTACGGCAGCAGTTATAGTTGCCACCCGAATATCCATTTCGCCAAATTGATCGAAATTTATATTTTCTTTTGCTGGCACAACCTCGGTTACCAGCGCATTCGTGGCTTTACTTTGGTTTAATTTTTCTATTTGGAAATCAATTGCTGCGTCTTCAATTTTATCGAAAAGCAAAGCGGCTTCGCAAATTTTATGACCACGCTTAATTAATTTTGCCGATCCTGCTTCCTCCCAAATATGTCCGCCACTTTGTAGCATATTCATCAATTTCTCTGAAGTAAACGGCATAAATGGTTCCATCAAAATTTGCAGGTTTACGCAAATTTGTAAAGAAACAAATAAAATGGTCCGCACTCTATCTTCATCTGTTTTAATCAGTTTCCAAGGTTCGGTTTCTGCCAAATATTTATTTCCCAAGCGGGCAACATTCATTACCTCACTTAAAGCTTCTCTAAAACGGTAATTCTCTATCGAAAATGCAATCTTATCGGGGAACAATGCCAACTCGTCAATCACCGATTGATCTTGGGCTGTAATTTCCATACAGGTTGGCACCACACCATTAAAATACTTATGGGTAAGCACCATTACCCTATTTACAAAGTTGCCCAATATTGCAACCAGCTCATTGTTATTTCTCGCCTGAAAATCTTTCCAAGTAAAATCATTGTCTTTGGTTTCGGGTGCTGTAGCCGTTAACACATAACGTAAAACATCTTGTTTCCCCTCAAAATCTCGCAGGTATTCATTTAACCAAACCGCCCAGTTTTTCGATGTAGATATTTTTTGTCCCTCTAAATTCAAAAATTCGTTCGCGGGTACATTATCAGGAAGTATATAACCGCCATGCGCCATCAGCACCGCTGGAAAAATAATACAGTGGAATACAATGTTATCTTTCCCGATAAAATGCACCAATTTGGTGTCTTCTTCTTTCCAATACTCTTCCCAACCGCATTTATCAGATTCTACAGTACGAATGTAATATTCCTCTGCCATCGGATTCCAAACATCAAGCTTTGCGTAATTACAAAGCTCTTTGGTGGCAGAAATATAACCTATTGGCGCATCAAACCAAACGTATAAAACCTTGCCTTCTGCACCTTTAACCGGAACTTTAATGCCCCAATCTAAATCTCTCGTCATTGCCCTAGGCTGTAAACCTGCGTTTAGCCAACTTTGGCATTGGCCGTAAACATTTGGACGCCACTCTTTATGGCTTTCGATATACGTTCTTAACTGATCTTCGTATTTATCTAAAGGTAAAAACCAGTTTTTGGTCTCTTTTAGAATGGGCTTATTACCTGATAATGTAGATTTTGGATTGATTAAATCTGTTGCATTTAAAGTAGAGCCACAATTTTCGCATTGATCGCCGTACGCATTTTCGTTACCGCATTTTGGGCAAGTGCCTGTAATATAGCGATCTGCCAAAAATTGCTTTGCCTCTTCATCGTAATATTGTTCAGTTACTTCTTCGGTAAAAACGCCTTTATCGTAAAGGTTTTCGAAAAAATCTGAAGCTGTTTGGTGGTGTGTTAATGACGATGTACGGTGATAAATATCGAAAGAAACCCCGAACTCTTTAAAAGAATCGCCTATTATTTTATGGTATTTATCTACCACTTCTTGTGGCGTAATGCCTTCGCGCTTGGCCTTTAAAGTGATGGGCACGCCATTCTCGTCAGATCCACAAACAAATTTCACATCTCTTCTATTCGAGCGTAAAAAGCGTGCGTAAATATCTGCAGGTATGTAAACGCCAGCCAAATGGCCAATATGCACTGGCCCGTTGGTGTATGGAAGCGCCGCCGTAACGGTATATCTTTTTATTTTACTATTATCCAAAACATTTAATTATTTTGTCAAATATAAGAAAAGAATAAAGAGCAAGGAATAAAGAATAAAGACTAAAGCGAAAAGACCAAAGCTATTTGTGCCGTAATAAAAAGCCCCTTTGGGGTTTGGGGATAAAAGCTAAACAACCAATAAAGACATGAACACAACACAACCACCATATTTAAAAAAAGGCGACAAAATTGCAATTGTTTGTCCGGCGAAGAAGCTATTAAAACCGATTGACCATGCCATAACCGTTTTAAAAGATTGGGGATTGGAAGTTGTAATCGGTAAAAGTGTAACTGCAAGCTACAATCAATTTGCCGGAAGCGATGAACTTCGTGCTGCAGATTTACAACAATATTTAGATAATCCTTCTATAAAAGCGATAATTTGTGGTCGTGGAGGTTATGGAACCGTTAGAATTATTGACGATTTGGATTTCAGCCATTTTGAAAAAAACCCTAAATGGATCGTCGGTTTTAGCGATGTTACAGTACTTTTATCTCATGCCATAGCGCAATTAAATACACAGTGCCTCCATGCGCAAATGCCCTATACTTTTGATGATGCAACGCCCGAATCGCTATTGTCTCTACAAAAAGCACTTTTTGGCACCAAACAAGAATATAGTTACAAAAGCAAATTTGAAAATAAAGCTGGCAACTGCTCCGGCATATTAATTGGCGGAAACCTTACTTTATTGTGCATGCTGCAGGGTTCGGTTTCGGAAATGGATTTTACGGATAGAATTTTATTTTTAGAGGATGTTGGCGAACATGAATATTCAATTGATAGAATGTTACGAATGCTGAAAAGAGCTGGTAAACTTAAGAATTTGAGTGGATTAATTATTGGTGCTTTCAGCGATATAAGCGAAGAAAAAATTCCTTTTGGACAAACTGCCGAAGAAGTCATTTTTGATATCGTTAAAGCATATAATTATCCTATTTGTTTTAACTTCCCAACCGGACATATCGATAACAACCTAACCATGATTGTTGGCGCTAACGTAAAATTACAAATTGAAACACATAACGTAAACTTAAAATATATTTAAAATGGCATTATTAGAGCGATTGAACAAATACCGCAATACTGGTTTACTTATTTTAAGAGTAGGCATTGGTGCGATGATGATTGTACATGGTTTACCAAAAATTGCAGGTGGCGTAAAAACATGGACTGCCATTGGCGGAGATATGAAAGTTTTGGGAATCGATTTTTTACCTGCGTTTTGGGGCTTTATGGCTGCCGCAACTGAAACTTTTGGTGGGTCTTTATTGGTAATCGGTTTTTTATTTAGGCCGGTAAATTTGATGCTTCTTTTTACGATGGTAATTGCAACCTTGCATCACCTTAAAAATGGCGATGGTTTGTTGGTAGCCACTCACCCTATTGAATTGGGGATATTATTTTTTAGTTTAGTTTTAATTGGGCCTGGGAAGTACAGTGTGGATGGGAAGTAGGTATAGCTTTCAATAAATAAAAAAAGTCGGGCACAATACCCGACTTTTTTTATTGTTAAAAATTATGCGTTAGTAACCTGGGTTTTGCGTAATGTTCGGATTAGAATTAATTTCATCCTGAGCTATTGGCCAAATGTAACGTGGGTCTGTATAAGGTACGGCAGCTTTATTAGCTGGCGTAACTGGTCTGAGAACTACATCATAATTAGAACCATTTGCAGCAAGCGAAGTATTTAAAACTTTTGCTGGCACACCACCTCCCAAAACCTTGAAAACAGGATCTTGAGATAATCGAGTGATGTCTGGCCATCTTCTTCCTTCACCAGCAAATTCAATTCTACGTTCATCTAAAATAGCTTGTGTTAAAGAATTTTGAGTTAAGAAATTCGCAATTGTAAATTGATTGGAAACTGGCACAGCTCTGTTTCTAACTGCATTCAATAAACTTAAAGCTTTAGTATCTAAAGCTGAAGTTCTTGAATACGCTTCAGCAACGTTTAGAAGAACCTCTGCATATCTAATGATTGGTGCAAAATCAGTCTTTGTCGTTACGTCTCTATACTTATAATTGAAAAAATACTTGGCTGTAGAAGTGGTTTGTTGAATTTGTAGCAAAGATCTACGTGTATCTCCAGTAACCCAAAAAGCAGCGTTGTACAGGTTAGGGTTTGTAGCCACAAGATTCCTTCCTACTTCGGCAGTTAGGGCATTTGCTGCTGGGCCAAACATAGAAGGCAATGCACCGTTAGTGCCACCGTTTGAAGCCGATCCATTTTCTATAGAAAAAATCGATTCGGTGTTATTTGCAAATGATGCGAAAGGGCCATCAACACTACTAGTTAACATATAATTGCCATTTGCAGGTGCGCCAGTATATGGGCTAGCTGCAGCAGATGTGCCTAATTTTGTACCTTCGGCTATAACACCTGGAAAATCATTCATGTGCAGTTTTACACGTGTTTTTAATGCAATTGCCGCACCTTTTGTAGCTCTTGTAAAACCTTTAGATGAAATGTTAACTGGCAGGTTTGCTTCTGCAAAGTCCAAATCGGCTAATATTTGAGTATAATCTTGTGCAACAGTACCACGAGGAACGGCCAACTGCGTCGCCACCGCGTCAGCAGAATTAACTGCCACTAACCTCAAAGGCACACCAGGATTAGAACCGCTTCCATCAACATAAGGTCTGCAAAAATCTATCACCAATTCGTGATAAGCAAGTGCTCTTAAAAATCTAGATTCGCCAATATACCTATTCGCAACTGCCGGCGCTAAAGTACCTGATGCAAGTGCTTTAGAAACACCATCAATTACAATATTGCATTGATTAACTACAGCATAAAGATTGGTCCACATGTTTACATTATTTGCTGATGATGAGGTTATAATGCTCTCATAAGTCAGCTGATAAAATGTAGCAATGTTTACCATATCTTCTCCACGCATTTCTGACTGCTCAATTGAAGCCGCTCCAAAAGGATAGCCGCGACCTGCACCACCGTTGTACGTGCCTACAGTTGCGGCATTGTAAACGCCAACCATAGCAAGCTCAATGTTCGCCGCTGTAGAAAATGCTGTAGATTCTGATAGTGAACTTCTCGGGTTTAATTCTGTGTACTTTTGGCATGAAGAAATCGTTAACAGAGAAAAAATGCATACAGCAACTGCCCCGCTCCTTAAAATATTATTATTTATCATTTTCATATCTGTAGCTATTAAAATCCAACATTTATACCGACAACAAAAGTGCGTGATTTAGGATTTGTATTAAAATCTAAACCTGCTTGACTATTTGTGGTAACGGATTGATTCAATTCTGGATCTAAACCAGAATAATTTGTAATTACAAAGGCGTTCTGCACTTGTGCATAAACCCTAACTCTGCTTAAGTTTACTTTACTTACTAAATTGTCTTTAAGGGTATAACCTAAAGTCATGTTCTGACCACGAATAAATTTACCATCCTCCACAAATCTAGACACAGCATTTGCAGTTAAGTTGATAAAACCTTCTCTACCATAGTAAACTTTTGGAACATCAGTTACTGTATTTGTAGGTGTCCATCTCTGTAGTATCTCTGTACCGTTATTTAAGAATTTTTGATTAAGCAAGCTTTCTTGACGTGTAAGGTTAAGAATTTTATTACCCCCAGAAAATACTAAATAAATACTGAAGTCGAAATCTTTGTAACTTACCGTATTGTTTAATCCACCATAATAGGTTGGATTTACACCACCCAAAAGTCGCTTATCAGATGCACCTAACGGTGATACTGCAACTGTTGGCAAAGGGTTTGCCGGGTCGTATGCAAAATAAGACTGACTGGCAATATTTCCTTGAATAATCTGTCCATTACCTCGCTCATATAGTGGGTTTCCATTGGCAGGATTAACGCCTGCAAATTGGAATCCGTACAATGATCCGATAGATTCTCCTACTCTGTTGATATTGTAACCTAATGCCTGAAGTACATCTGCATTATTGTTAGCTAATTGAGTTATTTTGTTCTTCACCAATGTTAAATTAACATCAGATGTCCAAGTAAAATTTTTATTTTTAATATTGACTGTATTTACAGAAAATTCAAAACCTTTGTTAGTCATCTTACCTACGTTTTGGTTGATACCATTTCCTGGTACACCCAATGAAGGTGCGGTTGGCGCAAAAAGGATTAAATTATCAATATTGTTTTTAAAATAGTCTGCAGTAAAAGTTACTCTACTATCAAACATTGCCAAATCGATACCTACATTATATTTCTTGCTGGTTTCGAATTTCAATGAAGAGTTACCCGCCTGATTGTAAATTAATCCACTCTGACTGCCATAGGTTGATGCCCCAAAAGTACCAGCGAAAGGATAATTTCCAATATCCGTATTACCAACTTTTGCATAACCGCCTCTAATTTTCAAATCATTTATAAACTTTAAACCCGAAGCATTTGCAAAAAATGCCTCTTTAGATAATCTCCATGCAATTGATGCACCTGGTAAATTAGCCGTTTGATTACCAATAGGTAAAGATGATATCTTATCTGACCTAAAAGTTGCACTTAACAAGTACTTATCCATATATCCATAAGTAGCCCTTGCGAAGTAAGATTTGTAAGCATTTTCAGAAACACCACCACCTAAGCCAAATGTAGCTTGAGGGAATGAACTTGAGATGATATTTTCACCACCAAAAAATGTACTAGAAATTTTTGTGCCTTCAGCATAAAATGAACGATACTTAGACTTTTGAAATTCTAAACCCCCGATTAAGCCAATTTTATGTTCGCCAAAGGTTTTGTTATATGAGGCGGTATTTGTCCACACGTATCTGAAAGTGGGAAGATATTGCTGAAAAGAATATCCACCATTACCACGTCCATCTCCATGTAACGGGCTGTAGTACTGATAATCTTCACCGTAATTTGCGTTGGTTGACAATTGCGATTTTACGTCTAACCCTGATAATATGTTGATATTAATAAAAGCGCCACCAATTAAGTTTAAGGTTTGATTCCTAAATATATTATTATCTAGAATGAACTGAACATTGGTATAACCGTCATCAATGTCTCTAATGTTTGGTCCTTTACCTAACCTACTTAAGTCGGCGCTAAAATTGTAACTTCCATCTGGGTTAAATGGTGTAGAGTTTGGTAATGCTCTTATCACATTTCCAACATTGCCAGATAAACCATTTGTATTTACGTTTAAGCCAAAATTACGTGTATAAGTAATGTTTGCGCTTGCACCAAAGGTAAGGTGATTGTTCAACGTCTTTTGCTCTAACTTAGAAAAAAACTGATATTTAGTTTGGTTATTCGCCTTTAAAATACCATCGTAATCTGCATAGTTTAACGAGAAATAGTAATTAGATTGTTCTGTAGCTCCGCTATACGAAAGCGCTTGATTATGCTGAAAGGCATCTTTTCTAAAAACTACATCTTGCCAATTTGTATTAGTACCGTCATCTACTGCTCCAATCGCAGCCGAAGAATTTGTCAGCTTTTCATTTGCAATGGTTACAAATTCTGATGATGACAATAGATTAAAACGTTTTGCAGCGTTAGAAGAACTGAACCAAGAATTATAATTAACCTTAGGTTTACCCGCAACACCTTTTTTCGTTGTGATGATTATTACACCACCAGATGCCCTTGAACCATAAATTGCAGTAGCGGCACCATCTTTTAATACATCAACGCTTTGAATATCGTTTGGATTGATATCGCCCAGTGGATTGGTAGCTGTAACACCACTCTGATTTCCAGTAACAATTGGCAAACCATCAACCACATAAAGTGGATCCGAACCATTAGAAATACTATTAGTACCTCTAATTCTTATCCTTGGAGGCGAACCCAAAATTCCGTTAGAAACCGTAACTTGTACCCCAGTAACCCGACCAGCCAATGCTTGATCGAAACTCGGAACAGGAAGATTTGCCAACTCAGCACCAGAAACACTACCAACGGATCCCGTTACGTCTTTTCTTTGAACCGATCCGTATCCAACAACAACAACATCTGTTAAAGATTTTGCATCGCCGATTAACATCACATTTAAATTACCCGAACTAGGGGCAGTTAATGTTTGAGTTAAATATCCAATCGATGAAAACTGTATCGTTTTCGCCTGACTAGAGATTTTTAAAGTGTACCGTCCATCGGCTCCTGAACTAGTGCCGCCTGTAGAACCAACAGGTTTAATTGATACACCTGGAATTGGTAAGCCATCATTCGACGTTACCTTACCAGTAATTGTTCTATCTTGAGCCATTGCAGCACCTGCAACGAACAACAAAATGAACAAACTTTGTAGAAGTTTTTTCATAATTAAAATAGGTTTGTTAATGGTTTATAATAATCTGCTAATATAATGTTATGGCAGCATAATAAAAATAATTTTCAAAATAATATATCAAAGATATTACAAATGACTTAATAGTCTCATTACCAATAATTTGGCAATAAATAAAAGCCGTTTAGAGGGGGAAATAGTGGCGTACATAATACGCTAAGGGTACCATACACAGCCGATAACTTCGATTTTACGCGTAAAATTTACATTTCACTATATTTTGTTGAATTTAATTACAGTAAAATATTGTTCTTTTTTACTTGAAGCTTTGTTTACTTTAAGTATTTATGGGGCAATAAAAAAGAAATAAAAGATGGTATTAGTAAAAAGGCTAATTCTGTGCCTTTTTTAGCCAAATATCGAAGTTGAACGCGAAAATAATATAAATTGTTACCAATAGAGAGTGAATATTCGGCAACAAGCAATTATTTACCATTCAAATATTTCCATTTTTAAGGATAATGGGGTAATTATTAAAAATTATGGGGCAAAGACGTTACCAAAAAATTGAATAACTGAATAGATTAAAATTCTGAAGATGGTTAATTTAGAACATCCAAGTAAAACGCTTTTCTCCAGACGCTCTTTCACTAAAATTTATTTTTGCCTTTACACTAAATACAGATGGGTAGGTTTCACCTTTATAATTTGCTGGAATCCAATCTATATCAAAGTTTTTTTCTGAAATTATTAATCTTTTTTTGACCGGAATACCATCTGCTTTATAAGCAACCTCGTAACTAACATTACCTTTCGCATCGATCTTAGAATTAAGGTCTACATCTAAAATCCCTTCAGCATTTTTATTCTCCGCCAATATCAGTCGTCTAGCTTCTGTTCCAAGTAAAGATATATATTCATCTATAGACACAATAGGAACAGGAATAGTTGCTTTCTCCTTATTATCTTGGTTTTTAGTAATAACCTCTACACTTAAACGATTTATACTCATTGTATCCAAAAACAACAACTTTTTTTGATCATAATTGTAACGTAAAAATAAATTACCATCATCATTAAAAGCGTACCAATTTCCAATACGATTACCATCTTTATAAGATCCGCGCAAGGTTATCTTTTCATCTCCAGATCTTGTAATTATGTAAGCACCATTTAACTTTTTTGCTTCATTTAAGTTGTAAACAACTTTAGAATCATCACTAAGGTTACCTGTTTTTTGAGTTTGTGCTACACCTCTAAATGCGCAACAAAATGTAAGTAACAATAAAAGGAAAGGCATTTTAATATTTTTCATACTTTAAACTTTATATCTGCTTGTAAAGATAACTTAAAATGGAGAAATTAACAATGCTTCTTTTACAAAAAAGGCCTTCCAGATAATTCTGAAAGGCCTGTAATATATTCAGATAATTATCTATCTCCGATACGAGTCCAAACCTCGTCGAACGTTGTTCTTACATTAGGTGCAGCAGGTACTACACTTGGTTGAGTCAAGTTATACTTCACGTTAAAAACAGTTGCACTAACTCTTGCATTTGCACCTGAGGGATCTAATCTTCCACCTCTTGTATTAGCAGGATTCGGCTGACCAGCTCTATTTGTTACACCAATAACTTTATCCGTAGCAGGGTCAAACTCAAAAATAGCAGAAAAACCACCGTAATTTGAGAGTGCGCCACCATTTGAGATCAATGCGTAAAAACCCCCAAAAACATCAGCGTCATATACTGCACACTTAGTTGCAGATACTGTTCTTAGCTGATAATGCACAGGGCCATCGCTCCCTAAAGCATCATTAATGTGAGTGAGTGCTGGATTTATTATGTCAACCATTGTACCTGTAACCGAATAAGTGCCGTCATACTTATTCTTAGCAGATACACTAAGTAGAATAGTATTAAAATTTCCGCTTATAGTACCGAAAGATACAGATTTAATTGTAAGGGGTAAGACCTCAGATTTAGAAAAATCAAAGGCAGATGGTTTTAGCATTACGTTAAATGTCGCTTTACTTGTGCCCGCTTTAATCACAACCTCAGTAACTGGCAACGTATATCCCGCTGGGTTTAACAGTACAAAACTATTACTAGTAGCTGTATTATACTCATTAATATTACTCACATCGCCAACAGCAAACTTCACAATAATATCTTGTGGTGCTGTAGCTTGTGGCCCAGAATAACTAATTGTTATTGGAATTGAGGGTGTGGAAGTTGCCGCGTAAGAAAAAGAGTAAAGAGGATGTGGCGTTCCACTTGCAACAATGTCTGAAGGATTGCTAAACTCGATTACGTTAACACCTTTGTCAGGATCCAATTTTACGCTATTGTCTTTCAAACATGAACTAAAGGATACTATAATGAGCAAAAGTGCTACAATTTTAAAAATATTTTTCATTTTTTCTTTTTTAATTTAAGTCCCAAAAAATTAGTGAACCAAATTTATTGATCCCGGTAGGCACATTTGCTTTGTTCAAACTAAACTCTTGCGCTGGATAAAGGACCCGTGTAGGTAATTTATCAATATGGGTGGAAGCAGATTGCTTTGAAGCAAATGTTTGAATAGGGTCAGAAGACCCGTTTACTATTTTCGGATAGGTTGTACGTCTAAATTCGCTAAATGCCTCATCGTTATTGATCATGTTTAAAGCTATGTATTTTTGAGTAATAATTGCTTCAATTTTTTGATCTGGAGTAGCTGCCAAAGCAAAATTAACCAAATAAGAACCAGAATTATCAGATAAATAAGTGGCTACATCTGCATCCACATCTTTAGTTGGATCTACTGTATTATCTACCGTTTTATACAGATATTTAAATGATTGTTTAATTCCTTCATTAAAAGCCGTAGAGGCAACACCGGTAAGATATCCACGCGCATAGGCTTCCGCCTGTAAGAAATTACTCTCCGCCGCTAAAATTAATACTGTTCCTTGAGTAGGACCTTTCACTACACCAAGGTAGGTGCCGTTCTTATCTCCAGTAATCCAAGCAGAGCCGTCTGCCGATGCGGGAGCCACACCTGCTGATTCATCGCCTAATTGGTTAATTATTGAAGAAGGAAAACCTCTATAAATAACTTCCCCACGACCTGGATCAGTTAATTTAGATCCACTGTAAAAACTGTAAATCCATCTAGTTGGAATTCTACTTGTAGTGGTATTGCTACCATCTGTTCCGAATCCAATACTGTTATATATCGGACTAGGCTTATTCACTTTCTCATAACCAGGATTTACAAGTGCATCGTCTACTAAAAAACCAATAGAATTTACGGTTGCTGCAAAAGCGGTAGTAGTATAAGCTTGCAAAGCAGGCACGCCAGCCATTTTAATTAACATACGTAATCGAACGGTATTTGCAAACTTTAACCAACGGTTCATATCGCCACCGAATAATGGATCACCAGCTTTAGTTATTGCAATTGTAGTTGCAGCGCTAATTCCCGTTTGGATGTCTTTTATAGCTTTATCCAAGTCGGCAATACAACCCTTATAAACATCTTCTCCCTTATCATACTTCGGCGTAAAATTACCCGCGCCCTTTAATGCTTCGCTATAAGGCACATCATTAAATTGATTAACCAACCGCTCAAAAGTTAGGGATTTCATAATACGACCAATTGACGTTGAAAAAATCAAAGTCGCATCTGCAGAGGTATTGTCGATTACGTATTGAAAATCATTTGCGTTATCGTAACTATCCAACCAAACACCTTGATAAGCGAGATTACCAAAATCATAAGTTACCGTAACGCCAAATCCTCCAAATCCTCCTGCGTTTGCTCTCGCTCCAGAAAAATCTGCAAAATTTATGTTCGTATTACTCGCAATAGTCGCTGCGCCTACAATGGCTTGTGGCAACACTAAATTAGGTGTTGCTGCTGTTAAGCTGTTTGGATTGGTATTAACGTCCAAGTACTTTTTACAAGAACTTGCGCCAATAACCAAAACACTTAACACTATATATTTAAAATGTTTTTTCATATTGTTGTTATAAAGTAACTGTTAAACTTAAACCATAATATCTTCCTGGAGGCGTTTGGCTCAAACCGTTAAAACCTATTGCATTACTCGTTGAAGAAAATGCACTATATTCTGGATCTGTATATACATTAGACTTTGGTACAAAAAGGAATAGATTTCTACCTTGAGCACTAATTGTTGCTCCTTTTATATATTTAACTCTATTGATCAGATTTTGTGGCAAATTATAAGACAACGCAACTTCCCTCAATTTCCAAAAAGCTGCCGAATAAACGTAATTAGCTGCCACGCCACTATTGCGATCGTTCGTGTAAAATTCTGTTCCACCACTACGTGTAGTGATGTTCGTATTAGCCACGTACGTATTTGTAATAGGATCTAGATATGATGAATTTGGCACTACGAAACGCTCCCTATTAAAATAAGTAGTTCTGATACCAGTTCCAGAAAAATCAAAATCAGGTCCAGTACCTGCATAAATCACGTTACCAGAACGGTATTCGAACACTGTAGAAAATCTGAATCCTTTATAAGTTGCAGACATATCTAATCCTAAACGATACTTAGGCTCAGTAACACCAAGTGCACTTTGACTTTCAGTTGCGCTTGGATATCCTGTGATTGCATCAACAATAATCCTTCCTTTATCATCTGTTTTATATGTAGTTCCTGTTAGTAATGGGAAAGATTCGCCAATCTTAGCAAATAAGGAAGCATTACCAAAAGTTCCTAATCTCAGTTCGTCGGAATTATTGCCAAGAGACAATACCTTATTTTTATTATACGTAAAATTACCCCCAACGCTTACTTCCCAATCGTCAGTTTTAACTGGGACCAATCTTAAAGATGTCTCTACGCCTCTATTTCTAACTTCACCAGTATTTGTAATATATCTGGTAAAGCCTGAGGTTTGCGATACTTGAACCGGGATAGTCTGATCAACGGTATTTGATTGATACATTGTAAAGCTAAGTGTCACTCTAGATTTATACATTTCTAAATCAAAACCACCTTCAACTTGTTTTGTAATTTCTGGCTTTATGTTTGGTGCAACTACTGTATTACCAACACCAAAACTTGGTACACCTGCATAAGGATAGCCGTATTGCTGATTGAAAGTAGGAGTAAGTGCATAAGCACCCAAATTAAAATCCCCAAGATTGATCTGTCCTACTTGAGATATACCTGCTCTGATTTTTAAACTAGAAATTGTTTTAGATTCTTTTAGAAAAGAAATCGCATCAGAAGCAATAAATGAAATATCTGCTGCAGGATAGAATAAAGACTGATTTTGAACAGGCAATATAGATCGCCAATCATTTCGTCCAGTTACGTGTAAGTATAAATAATCTCTAAAACCTAAACGCACATCTCCATAAATACCATATTGGCGAACTCTATAATTGTTTTCAGATCCAAAAGTGTTCCCCGTTGTGTTGGACACATTATATAATCCGGGTATTACAAATACAGAAGATGACGCGTTTATATTTTTCCCTATATTGTCTCTTGAACTCGCGCCTAAAAGGGCATTTAAAGAAAAATCTTTGCTAATTTTTTTAATATATTGAACTTGAAATTCAGGATTTAATTGCGTGGTGTAAAAAGCACCGTCGCCAACGCTCCCCGGTCTATCAACCGCAATAGATGTACCACTTAAACCTTTTCTGTAAGCAGAATAAGTGTATTTATCAACATGAGATTTATTAGATCCATTTCTGGTCGCAATGCTAACCCTAAATAAAATAGTTAAATCTGTAATTGGCTTATATCTTAACTGTGCACTACCTGTTAAGTAATCGTTTCTCGTTAAATTTCTTTCGTTGCCTAAAACGAAATACGGGTTATCAAAGTACTCGTTGTAGTAACCATCAGGAGTGGAAAATTTATCTGTTTTATAATTTGCGTAAGTTGCTAAAGGAATCTGACCTGGAGTTTGCAAAACTGTAAAAAACGCTTGGCCTGCATTACCTAAGTTATATCTGTTTTGAACATAATTGGCGTTAAAATCAAAATCAAACTTATCTGTAAACTGTCTGCTTCCATTTATACGGATTGAGAAGCGATTGTATTTGTCTCCGGGAACAGTTCCCTTTTGGTCAAAATATTGAGACGATAGGAAATATCTACTTTTTTCATCTCCAGAAGATACACTAAAATCTGTCTGATTATTTAATCCTGTATCCCAGAAATTATTTTTACCCGTCTTTTCGTCAAATGAATAAGGAACTGTTTGAATAGAACCATCCACTGTAGGCTTACCAATAATTCTTGGCACACCGTCAAATGCAGGGCCATATTGTTGATTCTCGAAAGGCGTATAGCTCGGCACATCATCGGGTGATGTTCCCGAACCAAACCTTTTTTGAAGTTTAGGCAAAAAAGCAATGGTTTCAAAGGTTGTAGTTTGCCCAACCTTAATAACAGGTACACCAGCTTTTCCTTTCTTAGTTGTAACGATAATCGCACCGTTAGATGCATCAGAACCATAAAGTGCTGCCGCGCCGGCTCCATTCAAAACCTCAACATTTTCGATATCTTCAGGATTCAAATTTCCCAAAACAGCTGTAGGAACAATAACGTTATCAACCACAACTAAAGCCTGGTTATTTCCCGTTAATGATCTGTTACCACGAAGCACCAAACGAACATCTGGGTTTACACCCGAACCAACAGCATTTACTTGCAAACCTGCAACTTTACCAGTTAAGGCACTTGCCACATTAAATGCTTTCCCTTGCGTTAATTCCTCTGCTTTAACAGTAGTTGCTTGATTACCTTGTTGCCTACGTTTAATACTTACACCACCAGCTGTGATAACAACTTCATCTAAATTATTTGAATTAGATTTTAGCGCAACAGTAACAACGTTGCTTGCAGGAATAGCAATTTCTTTAGCATCGTATCCCAAAAACGATATGACTAAAGTCTTACCAATTGCTGGCACTTTCAGCGAAAATTTACCATTAGCACTTGTTTGAGCGCCTAAATTAGGGATTTCTTTTACCCGCACTGTAGCACCCGGAATAGGTAATCCATCTTCTTGTGATGTTACCGTACCAGTAATTGTTCTATCTTGAGCCATTGCAGCACTTGCAACAAACAACAAAATGAACAAACTTTGTAGAAGTTTTTTCATAATTAAAAAATAGGTTAGTTAATAATTTATAATAATCTTCTAAAGTAACTGTAGAAATTTTAACGCGCAAATTTTATTTAACATTTTTTAACATAAAACTGTAAAACATCTTATATTATTGATTTATAGATATTTAGGCACAAATTAGGATCGAATTTTGGTATAATTAACTGGTGTATTTGATACACTTTGGCCTATTTTGGTTGTTATGCGAACATAGTATTCTTCTTAAAAAGGAGCACCTAACACTTTTTTTAGGTTTCGCGGCCTTTTCTTTTGTTAAATTTTTGGGCTAATAACTGCAAAAAATAACATTACTAAATAAGGTTTTTCCGCCTTCCCAAAAATTTCTAAAAAGTGGGTCGATTGCGAGGTAAACTACTTGGCCTCTGCCAAAGTCTTGCGTACCGATTAGCAATCCTGATTTGAGTTCTTCTCTAGCTTTTTTGCCCACAACACCTGCAATTAAACTTTTATCATTAACAGCGCCAATATTCCAGCCATTAACAAAAGGTTCGTAAATTTTTCTATCGGTTTTTAAGCTATAATAAGCTTTGCCCAAACCATAAGAAAATGGATGTGAATCGTCTAAATTAATGCGATAGATTGCGCCGGGAATGGAAACATCGTAATCATCTTTATCCTTGTTCTTAAAAAGTAATTTGTTGGGTTCCAGCTTTTCGTCTTTTTTTATGGCGAAATCTTTTTTCTTAATTTCAAAGCCTTTCTTATCCAACACACTCTCAATGGCATCTTCCATTAAAATTAACTTCCCGCCTTTATTAATCCACGCGGTAAGTCCATCGCCAATAAAGGAGCTGTAATCGCCATTAGGCAGAATTAGCGTATTAATTTTATCGTAATCCAATCTATTTAAATCGTTTTGGTTGATGATTACTGGAGAAAGATTGAGGTCGTGCTCCAAATAAAACCAAACTTCGCCAAAAGCCAACGAAGAAGTTTCGGAACCGGAGACGATGGCAATTTTTGGTGCTTTTAAAATTGGGTAAACATTCGATCCAAAGTCTTTACCCTTCTCTACAAAACCAATCATAGTAGTTTGGATAGGTTGATTTAGTTGTGCAGCAATGTTCACAACTTTCGTTTTTAAATCCTTTACCAATCGTTCATTCTCGTTTCTTAACACAATTAAAGTGCCCGATGCGAAATCCTTTCCATTAACGGTAAACGGCTGATCGGCTTGCCTAACTTTAATATTTTGATTTTGTAAGGCGATTAATACTTGTACATTATTACTACTCCCCCAATTAAAAATCCATGCTAGCGGTTTATCGACATCATTACCGGGTTGTTTAATTTCCTCCAAGGTTGAAAATTTTCCACTGATACTTTCCTTACTTGCGTAGGCTGCTAATCCATATACATAGGGTAAAGCCCAAGCGGTAATGTCGTAAGTGTTAGAATCGGTTACAAAGGTTTGAGGTTCGAAAAGAACGTTAGCCAACACCGCTTTTGATTGTTGTACATTCACAATTAAATCGTTACGGCCAATACTGAAGTTTTCTTCTTTCTGGGTATCATAATTGTAGCCTCGAGCTGTTTTTTCCCCGCCGTAAGCAAATTCAATTTTATTTTTAGTAAGTAATTCGGCAAGTTTTTTTAACCGTGATAGGTTGGTTGGCTTAATTACATAGCTTTTATAAATCCCTGGTGAAGCATTAATTTCTTGCTGAAAGTATTTTTTAAATTCTTGAAGCAACTGGTTATGGTTTAACGAACTTACTTCGATGGTTGACATGCTCGTAGCGAAATGATGCGCAATTCTATCTTTTAAGGTTAGCGTATCACCATCTTTAGTTACCACAGATAGCCCTGCTCTTATGCCACCTTGCTCATAAGTCATCCCAATGGCGCCGTTATATAAAGGGTAGGTATCTCCATACGATGGATAGAGTAAATCGAACCTTTCTTTTGTAAAGTATTGCCAACCTTCTGCATCAAAGTATTTGGCATTATTTTTACCCACCACCACTTGAAAACTCTTTTGCCATGCCGTAATGTTTTGGTGCACAGGCTCTGCTGCTGGCGCGAAGTAATAAGGTTCGTTATAGCCTTGCTCATGAAAATCTACGTGCACTTCTGGCATCCAATTGTTATACAACGCTAACCTTTGTGTACTTTCAATTTGCGTTTGCCATGCCCAATCTCTATTCAAATCGAAATAATAATGATTAGGTCTTCCCCCGGGCCAAGGTTCTATATGTTCTCTAGATTGAGGGTTTGAATTTGGCTTATTACCCACCACGCTATTAAAATAATTCACATATCGATCTCTACCATCTGGATTAAGACATGGATCGATCACAACAACTGTATTTTTTAGCCATTGATTTGCCTCGTTATTTAAGCCAGAAGCCAATGTGTACAGGGTTTTCATTGAGGTTTCTGTCGAATTCGCTTCATTTCCATGTACATTATAACTTAGCCAAACAATAACAGGTTGACTTGCTAAATCTACTTGAGTAGCTTTTCCAGAAGTTAACGCTAAATTATTTTTTCTTATTTGTTCAATTTTAGCAATGTTATCTGCAGATGAAACTACCGCCACCATTAATGGCCTGCCCTCATTGGTTTTACCATATTCAATAAGCTTTACATTTTTCGATGCAACCGAAGCGGTCTGCCTAAAATAATCAACCACTTTGTAATGAGGGGTAAAATGACTACCCAATTCATATCCCAAAAATTGATCGGGAGATTGGACTTGGCCACGAACCAGTAAGGATGTAAATAAGATGGCTATCAAGAAGGTAAATGTCTTTTTCATTTATAATGATCTTGTTGGTAAGAGATATGAATTTCAGTTCGGCTTCGTTAGAAAACTTTTTAAAGCAAATTTTTCATCTAATGTACTAATTTTGTTTTTTATTGGAGCTAAAGCTTAATTTTACAATAGAAATAATACCAAAACATGATTGCGATAGAAGAACTTTATAATTATTATTTAGGAAATAGCCAAATCTCTACCGATACCCGAAACATTACTCCGGGTTGTATTTTCTTTGCATTAAAGGGCGATAATTTTAATGCCAACGAATTTGCAGTGCAAGCCATAGAAAAAGGTGCGTCATATTCGATAGTAGATGAAGTGGCTCATTCGATAAATGAGCGTTGTTTATTGGTTGATGATGTGCTAACCACGCTACAAGATTTAGCACGCCACCACCGAATGCAACTAAATATTCCAGTGGTGGGCTTAACTGGCAGCAATGGCAAAACAACAAGCAAGGAATTAATTAATGCTGTTTTATCCGAGCGATTTAAAACCTTTGCTACTTTTGGCAATTTAAATAATCACATTGGTGTTCCATTATCCATTTTGGCAATTAAAAGCGATGTAGAAATTGCGGTTATTGAAATGGGTGCGAACCATCAAAAAGAAATCGAATTTCTTTGCAGTATTGTGCAGCCCACTCATGGCATAATTACAAATGTTGGCATGGCACATTTAGAAGGATTTGGCGGTTTTGAAGGCGTAAAAAAAGGCAAAGCAGAATTATATGCCTATTTAAAGGTAGCCAATGGCTATGTTTTTATCAATAGAGATAATGCTTTTTTGATGGAAATGTGCGCGTCTAAGCACTTAAATAAACTCATTTATTATGGCTCCGAAAACGGCAATACCATCAAAGGCACTTTAAAAACAAGCGATCCATTCATTGAAATCGACTGGACAAATCATGAAGAAAGTACTTCGGTAAAAACAAACTTAACGGGAAGTTATAATTTCGAGAACATTCTATCAGCAATTTGTATCGGCGATTTTTTTGATTTATCACCAGCGGAAATAAATTGCGGTTTAGCTAATTATGTACCGAAAAATAACCGTTCGCAATTGACAAAAACTGAACATAATACCGTAATCTGCGATTTCTATAACGCAAACCCGAGCAGTATGAGCGCTGCAATTGATAATATTTCTGTTTTAACTGCCGATAAAAAAATTGTTATTTTAGGTGATATGTTTGAGCTTGGGGATGAATCTGAAGCACAACATCGTTTAATTGCCATGCAAGCTGTAAAAAGTGACCCAGAAAAAATTATTTTAATTGGCAATAGTTTCTACCTTTTTAAGGATGATTTTAACGCCATTTTTTTTAAAACCCCTGCAGAAGCAGTAACTTATCTTCAACAAAACCCTATAAAAGACCATTTAATATTGCTAAAAGGATCCCGGGGGATGAAATTGGAAAACTTATTGCAGTATTTGTAACATCGTTTTTGAAGTGAAGCCAGAAAAATTACTATTATAAAAAAAAAGCGCTGTACATAACATACAGCGCTTTTTTTATGAATTGCTTTGTTCTTTAAAATGTACAAGCAATTTTTCCATAAACGTAACGGCCGTTAAATCCAAATTGGCTAACCGCTCTAGGATATAAAAATCTTCCGTTTGAAGTATTATCAAGGCTACCGGAATAAGTATTTCCTGGCGTTCCGCTCAAATTATTTGCATTGTCTCGAGGATCGATATATAACTTATCTGGATAAACATCAAAAATATTGTTTGCACCAACAGTAACCGACCACACTTTGCTTGCTTGGTAACTTACAGAAAAATCACTCACCCATTTAGGAGAAAATGTTTGATCTAACTGAACAGGTAAGCCATTTGCAGGAATATTTGGATCAACTGCGTTTAAAAAAGTTACTTCCCCAAAACGCACCGTTCTAGCAACAAATGATAATTTTTCGATATTTAAAGTAGCAGTAAGGTTTAATTTATTTTTAGGTACTGAGCTTTCAAATCGAGAGCGCTCTAAACGATCGAACAACTTTGCTTTTAGGTTTGGATCACTTTCAATTTTTGGCGACCCTTGAATGCTTCTTACCACAGTTTTATTTACATTACCCGCAACGCTTAAAATTAAATTGCTTTTGCTGCTAAACGTAAATTTGTTGGTTAACACAACATCAATACCAGCAGTATTTGTAGTAATTGCATTGGTAAAAAACTGCACACTATTAACTTGTGCCGTTGGATCAACTGTATTTAAAATCTGATTTACAACACCTGTTGGAACCAAAACGCCTCCCGAACGTTCTCGAGCATATTGACTTGAGAAAACGATACGGTCTTTTATATCAATATTATACGCATCAATTGTAAACGTAAATGTTTTAGCAATTCTGCCAGCCAAACCTAAACTACCAGATTTAGAAATTTCTGGTTTTAAAGCACCAACACCAAATTGAGCAACAATTGGGTTTGCATTGTTTACGGTTAATACCTGTGTGGCATTAGTGCCTACAAATTGCGTGCTCTCATTGTTAAAATATTGTTGGTGTAAAGACGGTGCTCTAAATCCAGTTGCATAAGCACCACGTAAAGATACATCGCCAAAAAGCTTAACCTTACCTGTAAATTTATAAGAAAAGTTAGAACCAAAATCACTAAAGTTCTCATAACGACCCGCAGCCTCCAAAGTTAAACGTTTGCCAAATTCTGCTTCAAAATCTGCATAAGCACCAACGTTATTTCTCGATTTATCTAAAGCATTAGCAGGTTTAAATCCCGGAAAAACTTGCGATCCTGAAGCTGTTGGCGAGGTACCAATCATTCTTCCACCATTTGAATAAGACAATGGCTCACCTTGCTTAATTTGATAATTGTCTATTCTAAACTCAGCACCAAAAGCAGTATTTAAGGAGGTTAAAAAACCACCGTCAAAAGTGTGTTTTTTATTCAAATCGAAATTACTAGTATTTTGTCTAAACAACAGTTCGCCTGCGTAAAACGAAGTAGGGCTTGTTCCTGTTGGCAGAGATGCATTTACAGTATTGTTAATATTAAACTTAATGGTGTTTTCGCCACTTGTATTACTCAAATCATAATCCCAAGTACCTAATTTACCTCTTAAACCTAAAGAGAAAGAGTAATCGTTAATTTTCGTATCGATTAAAGGTAAAAATCCATTCGGATAGATACTTAAATCTACCTGAGTAGTTTGGGTTGGCAAGCGGTAGAAACCAGCGGCGCTACCTGTTTTATGTGTTATACCACCCGCAAAATACAATTCTGCAGTTTTACCTAAATTAAATTGTCCGTTTAAAAAACCGCCAGCATTTTGAGAATCTGACTGACCAACTTGCATGTTGTTTCTGTCTAATCCATTGGCAGCCGCCCTAGCGTCATCTGCAGCCTTTATGCCCGCAAAACGTGCTTGGAAAGCTGCTTCACTTTCTAATGCGCCTTTGGTTGGGTTTGCAGCATACAAAAGCGGACGGGTATCTAATCCACCACGATTGGTGTTGTCTCTTTTTAGATATTGTACTGCAAAATTTATAAATCCTTTATCGTTATTAAAAGCCCATCCTTTACTAAAGTCTGCTTGGAAAGTACGTCCATCCAAAAACTCGCGACCTAAAGCTTTAGAGTTTGATTGACCGAATGAAGTTGAGAAGCTATAAGGTGTTACTTTTTTAAGTACGATGTTAATTACACCAGCAATCGCGTCAGAACCGTATTGGGCTGCAGCGCCATCACGCAAAACCTCGATACGCTCAATTGCAGCAACGGGAATAGAATTTAAATCCGTACCTACCGAACCACGCCCGAAAGTACCATTAATATTAACTAAAGCAGTAGTGTGTCGGCGTTTTCCATTTACCAAAACTAATACTTGATCAGGACCTAACCCACGCAAAGATGCAGGATCTATATGATCCGTACCATCGGCAACGGTTTGCCTATTAGAACTGAAAGATGGTGCAACGAAATTTAAAATTTGCGTTAAATCTGTTTGAGCAAAAACTTTAATATCTTTAGTAGAAATTAAATCTACAGGAACTACACTTTCAATGTTCGTTCTTGGTGTAGATCTTGATCCGATCACAACAACATCGCCCAAATCGGCTTTCGTTTCGTCTAATCTAAAATCTAATGTAGTTACTGTTTTGCCTACCGCAACAGCCTGCTCATTGTTAACATAACCTGTAAAAGTTACCCTAACCTTATAAGAACCTGCAGCAGGTAATTTTATCGAATACACACCGTTGGCATTAGTTGATGTACCCAACTTCTGCCCTACAATTTGTACGCTTGCACCAGGAATTACAACTCCTGAAGAGTCAGCAACTTTTCCTTGTAAACTTTGTGCAACTACTTGATTTGAGCATACAAAAAAAGCAAATACTAGAAATAATTTGAGTAATTTTTTTATCATAATTGTTAATTTAGTTTCACAATTATAACAAATATTTTACAAAGAAAAGCTTTTAGCAAATTATTTTAGCGTAACGCTCAATACTTTACCTAACCAAGATGATTAACCATTACTACTTTACTTCCTCAACCAAAATACCAACGTCACTTATTTCCATCAATGGATTATCCCTCATGTTTTGCTCCAAATCAATTTCATGTTTACCATTTTTTTCGAAGTGATAATTGCTAAGTAAAGGCAAGTTGTAGGTAAAAAGATTGCCCGATCCACTGCCCAACCATTCTCCATCGTTTTTAGCCAATTTAAATTCAAAGCGTTTTGTTGCCGTTGATTTATCATTTTTAAAATGCGCGAGAATAAAAATATTGGCATACCTATAATCGGCAGTATGCCTTAATTTAAAATAGATGTTGTAGGCTTTTGTATAGTCTTTTATCTCGAAACTGGCTTTAATATGATTTCTGTAACTCCAAGCATGGTCAGGAATTTCCACATTCACATCAGCAATATTGCTCGCACAACTTGATAGAAGGGAAATTGCAAAAAATATCCCGACTAATAAAGCCGCTTTTTTACTCGCCAGAAGGCTTAATTTCTGAACCATTGTTGTTTAGGCGGTTATTGTTTTTCTTTCTATTATTTCTATTTCTGTTGCGGTTCTGCTCGGGCAATTGCCCACCTTCGGCAGTTCCCTCTTGATTTGGATTTAACTTAGCAACTGGTGCGCTTTGTGGCTTTGCCGATTGTGGTTTTTGCGTAGGTTTTTGCGCTAAAGGTTTATCTCCCGGCGCTGGCCTATTTCTATTTTGATTGCGGTTTGGATTTGCTTTTTGGTTTGGATTACGATTTTGATTATTATTCTTGTTTTTACGCTCATCTAAACGGGTTAAACTATCCTGCCCAACTACATTTTCGTAATCGAAAGTTTTTTCTACAACAAGCGGAGTTGCCACTTTTATAGCTTCTTCTTTTAAATTAGGTGCCTTTTTGCCGGCCTTATTCATAGCCATAATTTCTTTTACACGGGCAGCCGCAATCGGAATCCAATTTTCATCATTCGGATAGCTGAACCACATAATTTTCTTAAAAATATCCGTTTTTTGATGACGGGCGTACCCAATCTCAGTATCCAAACTTTCAATGCGATCCGGAATATCTTTTAAAGCATCTAAATAAGTATCCAATTCATAATTTAAACAACATTTTAGCTTACCACACTGGCCTGCTAACTTTAAAGTGTTTAATGATAAGTTTTGATATCTGGCCGCAGCTGTAGAAACGGTTTTAAAATTTGTTAACCACGTGGAGCAGCAAAGTTCTCTACCACAAGAGCCTATTCCGCCTAAACGGCCAGCTTCTTGACGCATCCCAATTTGGCGCATTTCGATCCGCACCCTAAAATTTTCGGCCATTTTTTTAATCAGCTCTCTAAAATCTACCCGACCTTCTGCAGTATAAAAAAATGTGGCTTTGGTTTTATCAGCTTGGTAATCTACATCGCTAATTTTCATCGACAAACGCAAATCCAAAGCCATTTTACGGGCTTTATGCATGGTTTCCCACTCCATCTCTTTTGCCGAATTCCACTTTTCTACATCAGCCTCTGATGCCTTACGATATATTTTCTTAGTTACTTGGTCTAAGCTGGTTTTTCTCCGTTTCATTTGGATACGAACCAACTCACCAGTTAGTGATACATGCCCTACATCAAAGCCACCTGTTGGCCCTTCAACGGCAACAAGCTCGCCAATTTCTAAGTAAATATTATCACTATTTAAAAAGAATTCCTTTCTAGAACCTTTAAATTTTATTTCTGTAACCTGAAAAGGTTTATAATTTGAAGGCATATCCAAATTGGCTAACCAATCATGAACTTCCATTGTTTGGCAACCACCGGTGCCACATGAGCCATTACTTTTGCATCCATTAGGGGTGCAACCACCACCTGTCGAACAACTTCCACATCCCATAATTAATTGTATATATATTGAATCCCCGCGGGGAGTGTTTTAAACTTTATAATTTTAACCAATTGTAAAGATACATCTAAAAACAGAATTTTTGGATTCGCATTACGTTCTATATGGTAATGTGCTTTCTCCAACTCTGCAATTATCGCCTCAGCCATTGGCAAACTAAGTACTTTTTCGCTCAACTTTTTTGCCGTTTCCAATGTTAGGGGAGGTAATTTAACCAACTCATCTGCACCGCTTATTATTAGGCAACATGCTCTGAGATAATTTATGCCATACCGCAAAAAATTCTTTTGATTTTCTCGCCCCCACTTCGCTGCCTCATCTGTAAAAGTAATTAAATCGGGCACTTTATTTCCAAAACCTAACCTAAGCCAGTTGGTAAATGTACCAGAACCATCCGTCTGTTTATCATTTGCCAAAGCCTTCGCCTCAATCAAATTTCCATCTGCTAAAAACGAATATTCAACCGCTTGTTCCTCGTTCAAGTCTCCATGCGCTAATAAATAGTTCGAAACCTCAACATTACTCAATTTTGGTATTTTAACAATTTGCGTCCGAGAGATGATGGTGGTTAAAATCTGTTCTTGATTTTGAGAAACTAAAATAAAAAGTGTATTTTCTGGCGGTTCTTCGATCAATTTCAACAAGGCATTGCCCGCTTTATCCAAGTATTCGGGCAACCACATAATTAAAACTTTTGTGCCACCTTCAAAGGCTTTATAGCTTAACTTTTTTATAATATCGTGGCATTCTGCAATCGGTAAATTAGGCTGTTTGTTTCCTGCATCAAGTTTTGATCGCCAAATATCCATGTCGAAATACGGATCGTGCAACAACATATTACGCCATTCTTCGATGTAATTTTGCGCAACATCTTCCTTCCCTTTTGGAAAAAACGGATAAGAAAAGTGTAAATCTGGATGGATATAACGCTCGTATTTACGGCAACTGGAACAAATGCCACAACTTTCATTTTCCAATTTATCAACACAATTTATATACTGTGCATAGGCAATAGCAAGTGCTAAAGCGCCCGAACCTGTTGGAGATAAAAACAATTGCGCATGGCTCAAACGGTTTTCCTTAACCGTTTGAATCAACTGTTGCTTTATCTTTTCTTGTCCGATGATTTCTTTAAACTGCATTTTGTGCAAAATAAGAAATAGATACGAGATGTAAGATATGTGAGCTAAGAAATTAGAATTATTGAGCTTAAAAGGGAAAATTTGTTGGTTTATTTTAAATCAAAATTTGTAAAAAAGTGAAGTTTTTGGGCTTTTATATTACACTCAGGTTGTTAACAAAAGAAGTCAAGTTTTTAAAAACTTGACTTCTTCAAAAGCAAAAACATTAAAAACGATAACCAATACCAATATTGGCGCGAATACCTGCCCATGGCCCTTTTAAATTAACAGATGCTCCATTACCATCAACTGTGTAAGTAACTTTACCAACTGGCAAATCAATACCATCCAGCTCATCTCTCAAATCCTTTTGTTCCTGTGTATCTAAGGTCTTCTTACCAATTAAGCTGCCTTGAGAAATACCATATTGAGGGCCAAAAATTGACCAATCGAGGTATAATTTATTGGCTATTTCCCATTGCGCACCAAATAAAACCCCAGCAGTGTAAGTATTCAATTTACCGCTAAGCGGGATTATTTCAGTTTTGTTATTAGATGTGAATTCATAATTGATTGAAGCATTATAATTTGCATACCTTAAATATGGGGCAATGTAGAATCCCTTAAACACACCTTTGCCTAAATAAAATTTTATTTCTGGTGTGATGGCTACGTTGCCCAATTCTAAACTACCAAGCTGATCATCAATATCATTAAATAACGAACTAAAAGGCAAAGATCCTTTTGGCATTACCCTAATGCCAAGCCCAACGCTCGTTTTGCCATAAATGGCTCTTTCATACTGAACATTTAATGTTTTTAATGCCAACGATGGCAAATTGAGCTTAATTAAATTCGCTCCATCGGCAACAGCACTGTTTTCATTGGTTTGCGCTAAACAAACTTGAAGGCAACCTAAACCAATTACAAAGGTTAAGCCTAATTTTTTGAGATTTAGATTCATATTTTACAACTTTAAAGAATAATCAATAAATATATAACGAAAAAAATTCCTAACCTACAATAAATTCAAAAATTATGCGTTTTAGCGTCTCATATTTGTGCGAGATGCCGTAAAATCAAAAAAGCCTATCTTTGAGGCTTTAAAATTTCTATGGCTAGGATACTTGCATTTGATTATGGAACAAAACGCATCGGCATTGCTGTTACCGACCCATTGCAAATTATTGCAACGGGATTAGATACCATTCATCCCAAAGATATTATTGAATACATCAAGAAATATATTTCAACCGAGCAGGTTGAAGCCTTCGTATTAGGCGATCCAAAACAAATGGATGGATCAGATTCTGAATCTAAACAACATGTAAAGGGTTTTTCAACGCTATTAAAAAAATCTTTTCCTACCATTCCTCAACATTGGGTTGATGAACGCTTCACTTCAAAAATGGCGCATCAAACGATTATGCAAAGCGGTTTAAAAAAAATGGACAGGAGAGATAAAAACCGTGTAGATACCATTGCTGCCACCATTATTTTACAATATTTTATGGAAGCGAATCATTCTTAAAAATTATCTATATTTGTAATTACTTTATAATTACAATATGCAAACTAAACTTATTCAAATTGGGAATTCTAAGGGGATTAGAATTCCTAAAAACTATATAGAACAATTCGATTTAGATAAAGGCAAAATAGAAATTCTAATAGAGACTGATGGAATTAAAATTAAAAGCCTATCAAGTATTCCATCTATAGAAACTTGGGAATTATTATTTCAACAAGCCGAAAAAAGTAATGAAAAGCCTGAAAACGACTTTTTTGAAGGAATTGCAAACAGTATTGATGACAGTGACTGGACATGGTAATTAAACAATTTGAGGTTTGGTTGATTGAGCTAGACCCCACGAAAGGAAGCGAAGTAAAGAAGGCAAGACCATGTTTGGTTATATCACCAAATGTTATAAATAATCATTTAGCCACCATTTCGGTAATACCATTAACAAGCACCATTAAATCCTACCCAACAAGAGTAGATTGTATTTTTAAAGAGAGAAATGGACAATTAATGGTTGAGCAAATGAGAAGTTTAGATAAAGTTAGGTTTATTAAAAAACTGGGAGTGATGGATAAAGATTATTGCAAATTAGTATGCGATTTATTGGTAGAAACCTACAGATGGAGACCCTAAAAAGCAAAATTTTTATAATAAGTTATTGATTACCGCCGTTTATAGACACAATGATTAGCGAAGATTTACAAACCTTACTCTTAAATTACTGCGAACCCGAAAGCGAACTATTGCAAGAAATAGATCGTGAAACTAATTTGAAGGTTTTGATGCCTCGCATGCTTTCCGGCCATTACCAAGGCAGAGTTTTGAGTATGCTCAGTAAAATGATTGCCCCCAAACGAATTTTAGAGATTGGCACATTTACGGGCTATGCCACACTGTGCTTAGCTGAAGGATTAACTGAGGATGGCATTATCTATACCTTAGATATTAACGCAGAATTGGAAGATATGGCAAGAAATCACTTCAAAAAATCTCCGTTAAACGCCAAAATTAACTATATTATTGGCAATGCCACACAAACCATTAATGATTTAGATGAAGTTTTCGACCTTGTTTTTATTGATGCTGATAAAAAAAATAATGGCACTTACTATGATTTAATTTTCGACCGGGTGCGCCCTGGTGGACTAATTATAGTGGACAATGTACTGTGGAGCGGGAAAGTGCTCGAAACAAAACAAGATAAAGACACTCAGAATATTTCCAATTTTAACCATAAAATTGCACATGATAACCGTGTAGAAAAGCTGATTTTACCGGTTAGAGACGGTTTATTCATCATTAGAAAAATAGCATAAAACTTTAAAATAAATTGATAATTTTAAGCTAGTGACAGGGCTAACCATTACTCACATAAAAAATAAAAGATGAAGAAAATATTTACTTTAATCGTTTTCTTGCTGATATCTGTATTTACCCGAGCCGAAACCATTGCGTCGTATATTTCAGAACACGTAGATATCGCTAAAGAATTGATGCATGAATACAAAATGCCTGCAAGTTTAATTTTAGCTATCGCGATACACGAGTCTGCAGCGGGCAACAGCAAAATTGCAAAACACCTAAACAACCATTTTGGTGTAAAAGGCTCAAATAGCAATACCGATATCCGTTCTGCCTATCGGGATTATGCCAGCGCAGATGAATCTTACAATCATTTTGCAGAAATTATGCAAACTAGATCGCCATTTAAAGGGCTTTTTGATAAATATGACCAATTTGATTATAAAGGCTGGGCCAGAGGAATTCAGCGCTGCGGTTATGCACACAGCCGAACTTGGGCGAGCCAAGTTATTGCTATTGTGAACAAATACGAACTTTATAAATACGATGAGCGCCCTGATGATTATGAAGAACCTGTTTATGCGCCAATTGTTAACCATAAAAAATCGGCCAAGCGCAAATCGTCGCATT
Organism: Pedobacter changchengzhani; assembly: GCF_004354365.1. Lineage (GTDB taxonomy): Bacteria > Bacteroidota > Bacteroidia > Sphingobacteriales > Sphingobacteriaceae > Pedobacter > Pedobacter changchengzhani. The sequence goes on along the minus strand of NZ_SJCY01000001.1, from coordinate 12,806 downwards.
ATTATACTGTAAAAAGTGGCGACAACCTAAATAAAATAGCCGATAAAAAAGGAACAAGCGCTAAAGCCATTATGCAAAAAAATGGCTTAAAAAGTATAGCCATTAAACCCGGCCAAAGATTAAAGTTTTAAGTTTCAATTATTTTTAAAAAACCCATGCGTTTATCTATCCGTTTAATATTTCTGCTCGTCTCTGTTGTTTTTTTTAGTGCTTGTAAAACTCGAAAATTTGCACAAAACAACAAACAAATAGAAAAGCAAGCCAGCAAAAACAATAACAACACTTTTAAAAGCTACAACACTTTAAGTTATATAGATGAATTTAAGGCTGTTGCAATAGAAGAAATGAATGCGTCTGGAATCCCAGCAAGTATTACCCTTGCGCAGGGCATTTTAGAATCTGGCAGTGGCAATAGTGATTTGGCAAAATACGCAAATAATCACTTTGGAATAAAATGTACATCCGATTGGAAAGGCAAAAACTACTTTAGAGACGATGATCAAAAAAATGATTGTTTTAGGGTATATAAAGATGCGCGCGAATCTTTTAGAGATCACTCTGAATTTTTAAAACGCAAACGTTACAGTTTTCTATTTCAATTGGATAAAAACGATTACAAAAGCTGGGCTCAAGGTTTAAAAACTGCAGGCTATGCCACTAATCCACGGTATCCAGATATGCTGATCAACACGATTGAAAAATATAGGCTCGATCAATACGACCAATCAGAAACCGAAAAACAAAAATTAGTTCGCGAGGATCGTGTGTTTACGCAAATTAATGCCAATATCCCAGTAGAAAATAAAAAATTTAAACCAGTCGAAACGCCCCCTGCTGGCGCAAAACCTATTTTAGCCGACGGAACTTATACTGTTGTCAAGGGCGATACTTTGTACAATATTTCCAAACGCTTTAACCTCACGGTAGATCAACTAAAGGTTTTAAATAATATTGCAGATGATGGCATAAAACTTGGCCAGGTAATTAAGGTTAAATAATGTTAACACACTTTTTATAACAGTGCGTAATTGTAATTTTGTTATCCGATGAAATTTATTTTTGCTATAATTCTTTTTCTTTTACCAACCACAATGCTTTTGGCGCAACATCAGCCGGTGCAAGGGCTTGTTATAGATAAAGAGACGAAGCAGCGCTTGGCAAAAGTTTATATTTTTAACACCCGAACGGGCGATGGTTTATATAACAATACCAAAGGAGAATTCACCACTAATGCACTCCCGGGCGATACTTTGGTTGCCGCATTGAGTGGCTATGGCGTTGATACCATTATATTTAAAGGCCAGGCTGCCGCTTATTTCCAATTAAAATCTTTAGGCATACGTTTAAGAGATGTTGTGATTCAACAAAAGCGCCTAACGCCCAAAGAAAAATATGAGCAAACTAAAGAGGAATTTAAATATGCAACGATAAGAGGAAGCAGTAAAGATTTATTAAACCTAAGCAATAATGGAGCGGGATTAGGTATTGATGCGATTTACAACCTACTAAGTCGCCAGGGTAAAAACGCCCGCTATTTGCAAAAAATATTGGAAAAAGATTACCGGGAAGATTTGATCGATTATCGCTTTAGGCCGAGTTTGGTAAGTCAGGTTTTGAGAATTAAAGATGCTGAACTGGAAGATTTTATGCTTCAATATCGGCCAACCTATCAGTTTGTGTTGGATGCAACCGATTATGCTTTTAACCTTTTTATTAAAAATGCCTACAAAAGTTATAAACTAAACCCGAGTGCTTTGCGTTTAAAACCTTTGCCTACCATAAATTTCGATAAACTTTGAAAACGCCCATTGTAATTGTAAAAAAGCTTCCGGCATTGGGCATGGCCTTATTTCCTTTTATTTTATTAAATAATGCGAATCTTAAAAACGATAAAGTTATTATCAACCATGAAAAGATTCATCTGCGCCAGCAATTAGAAATGTTAATATTACCTTTTTATGTACTGTATATTGTTAATTATTTAGTTAACAGATTAAAATATAACAGCCACGATGAAGCATACAGACACATTGTTTTTGAGCAAGAAGCGTATCAACATGATTTTAATTTAAAGTATTTATCCACGAGAAAAAGTTATGCTTGGTTAAAATATAGATAAAAAATAAGGAGTTTGAAACCTTCATTACGTGTAACATTTTGATAAACAGTTTAATCTCTAACAAATTTTCATTTTCTTTGTAGCAATGAACAAGTTTTTAGTCAATTTTTTATTTATTACCTGTATTTGCTGTACCAGTTTATTTGCTCAAGAAATTGATACCGTGCCTATAAATACAAAAGGATTAAATATTAAGCTTAAAAGAAGTCCTTTGCCGAGTCGCTTGCTCCCGTTATCTTTCGAGCCTGTGAAACTTAATCCGGCCATTGTAAATGCTAAAGTAAATTACTGGAAAACGCAAACCAATGTCGGCTTCAATATCAATCAGGCATCATTTAGCGACAACTGGAAAGGTGGCGGTACGAACTCAATTGCTGTTGGTGGTTTACTAAATTATAAGGCCGAGTATAGTAAAAACAGTTACAATTATGTAAGTGAAGTGATTTTACAATATGGTAAAGTAAAAAACAAAGACCAATTGCAAAAGAAAACGAACGACAGAATTTATTGGGATAACAAAGCATCTTTCCAATTGTCTAAAAACTGGTATTTCTTTGGTTCTGTGAATTTCGAATCGCAATTTGATAAAGGTTTTTCTTATAGTAAAAATGCCGACGGGTCGGAACAAGAAACCATTATTTCGAAGTTTATGAACCCCGGTTATTTAACTGAATCGATCGGTTTTGAGTATAAGCCAAACAAATATTTCTCTACACGAATTGGTACAGGTACGGCCAGGCAAACTTTTGTTTTAGATACTACACTTTATAAAACCAATGCCAAAAACTTTGGTGTAACAATAGGTAAACGGTTTCGCAACGAATTGGCTTTCCAGATTGTAAGTGCCTTCGAAAAAGAAATATTCCAAAACGTTAATCTAAAATCGAGGTATGCCATGTTTATTCCGTACGAAAATATCGGCTGGCTACAAATAGATCATCGTTTAGATGTGGGTTTAACGGCAAAAATTAATCGATTTATGAACACCAGTTTAACTGGAGTTGTGCTGTTTGATAAGGATACCGACGCAAAAGTGCAGGCCAGTCAAACATTAGCGCTAGGGTTTTCTTTTGTTTTTCCGAGATAGGTTAAGCTAACGGCAATAAAATAGCGGTGTAACAAATCCATATTTCTGCCCCCTCAACTGATGATACTTTCGACGCAATTTTTTTGAGTTTCAGTTCAGAAAAATTACAGTCTATTTTTAATATATTTGTATTTTTAGTAATAACACAAGGCTTTTGCGTAGAGCAAGGCTTTTATCAGTATAAATAAACATGTTTGATAATTTACAGGACAAGCTAGACCGGGCATTTAAGGTTTTAAAAGGACAAGGAAACATTACGGAAATAAACGTGGCCGAAACCATGAAAGAAATTCGTAAAGCTTTATTGGATGCCGATGTTAACTACAAAACTGCCAAAGCGTTTACTGATGAGGTAAGACAAAAAGCTTTAGGTCAAAATGTATTAACAGCAGTTTCTCCGGGCCAATTGCTTACTAAAATAATGAACGATGAGCTGGCCATTTTAATGGGTGGTGAAGCTGCAGAGTTAAATTTAAAAGCCAACCCAACCATTATTTTAATAGCAGGTTTAAACGGTGCTGGTAAAACTACTTTTGCTGGTAAATTAGCCAATCATTTAAAAGGAAAAGGCAAAAACCCATTATTGGTTGCTGGCGATATGTACCGCCCCGCAGCAGTAGATCAGTTGGAGGTTTTGGCCACATCTGTTGGGGTTTCGGTTTATTCAAATCGCGAATCTAAAGATCCTGTTGCCATTGCTTTAGAAGGTATAGCACATGGTAAACAAAATGGCAATAATGTAATTATTATCGATACCGCTGGTCGTTTGGCCATCGATGAATCGTTAATGAATGAAATATCTGAAGTAAAAGCCAAAACGCAACCACACGAAATTTTATTTGTTGTGGATTCGATGACGGGGCAGGATGCTGTAAATACCGCCAAAATATTTAACGATCGCTTAGATTTTACCGGCGTTGTTTTAACTAAGTTAGATGGAGATACGCGAGGTGGAGCTGCACTTTCCATAAAATCGGTAGTTGATAAGCCTATTAAATTTATCGGTACTGGCGAAAAGATGGATGCGTTGGATGTTTTCTATCCAGATCGTATGGCATCGCGTATTTTGGGTATGGGTGATGTGGTTTCGCTTGTAGAACGTGCGCAAATGCAGTTCGATGAAAAAGAAGCCGCAGAATTACAGAAGAAAATCCGCAAAAATAAATTTGATTTCAACGATTTCTACAATCAGATTCAACAGATCAAAAAAATGGGTAACATGAAAGATTTGATGGGCATGATACCTGGCGTGGGCAAAATGATGAAAGATGTAGATGTTCAAGATGATGCATTTAAAGCAATTGAAGCAATAATCCAAAGCATGACACCTTTTGAAAAAGCAAATCCAGATAGCATACAACAAAGTAGAAGGTTGCGTATTGCAAATGGATCGGGAAGCAAAATTGAAGAGGTAAATAAGCTGATTAAGCAGTTTGATGATATGCGTAAAGTGATGAAACAGTTCTCTAATCCCGCTGCAGCCGCAGCCATGATGAAGAATATGCCTAAAATGCCAATGGGCAGAAAATAATTCACGACGCTAATTTATATATAAGTCTCAACTTTACGGTTGGGACTTTTTTTTGCTTCTTTTGCGATGTATTTTAAGCTGCGCTGTTGATACAATTTCCCCGCAGATTACGCAAAGAAGAAACGCAGATTTGAAATAATTTTTTTGCCTAACAATTTCAAATTCTGCGTTAATATACGGTATTTAAAAAAGAACGAAGTCGAAATTAAAACCCTGTGGATGGTAGTTCTCTAAGACTATTATTGCTTTAGTGCCCTCCATTGAGTAAACATATTTCTTATTCAGGATAGCCCGGGTTTTGTTTTCCAATAGATGGATTGTTCAAAAATTCACTATGCGGAATAGGCAAAATATATTGCTCAGTGGTAGTAATGGTTGGCCTCAATTGTGTTACGGTAGCCAATGGGAAACGCAGCAATGCCCAATAATTCATATCATCTTCGCCAACAAAGTTTCTTATCCATTCGTAATAAATTTGCTTTTGCACATCCAACGGTGATATTGCAGCATCTACAGTAGTGAAATTAGTAACTCCCGCATGGCTCATAATGTTTTTTAGAATATTCTTTGCTGCGTTCAAATCGCCGCCTGATCGTGCTATGGCTTCAGCTTTCATTAAGTAAACTTCTGTTAAACGAAATGCATAACTAACTTCTGAAGTTTGTGTTGTGATTAAATCACTCGTTACATATTTTATAAAATAAAATCCCTTACCGCCATCACCATCCGGGCCTATAATCCAAGATTGACGTGGATCGTTGTTTAGCAAGCTTTTAAGGGCTGAGGTGGCTACATAACTGGGATCTACAAAATATCCACCCATATTATAATAATATTTATCCTGACCGGCCTGTGGTTTTACGCCTAACATTACTTCTTTACTACTTAAGCCCTTTGTATAAAATATATCTTTAAGATTAGGTTCTAAAAGATAAGGGCTGTTAGCTATAATATTATCAGCTAAACTAATTACTTGTGGATAATCCCCGGCTTCGCCACGATTAAGTAAAACCCTCATTTTTAGCGCCATGGCTGTATATTTATTTACATACACATTGCTACTGCTCACAACTGCGCTATCGATAGCATAATTAATATCATTTAAAATAAAATCGTAACTACTTTTTACACTCGCCCTCGCTTGGAGGACATTAGTTGAAGTTACAAATTTGTCACGAAGTAGCGCGCCGTAGCTACTGTTTATATCCCACCATTGGCCATACCATGATAGTAATTTATAAGTAGCCCATGCCCGCATAAATTTAGCTTCTGCTTTAATGTTGGCTTGAGCATTGGCGGAAAAAGAAGAAGGATTTGCCTTACTTACTCCTTCAATAATACCATTGGCGCTATTGATGATCGCGTAATCTGTATTCCATTCCTGACCGATCAAATAACTTTTTGCCAATTTATTTTCAGTTTCATCAAGGGAATTATATCCATTGTCCATAAAACCGGTTAGAAATCCTGCATAAATTTCATTTTTTAACCAATCTGTATTGGTACGAGATGCATTTGCAAAACGATAATAGACGCCGTTTAGCGCTGTCCTAGCCGTTTGTTCATTTGTAATTACATTCCCTTCCACCAATGAATCTTTAGGTAAGGCATCCAATTGCTTCTTACACCCAAATTGCAACGCTGCAATTAAAGTAATGATTAATAAACTTAAATATTTTTTCATTTTATAAATTTTTAATTGACTTTTTTTAAAAAGATAACCTCAATCCCAAAACATACTGCTTAATAGTGGGGTAATTATTAGAATCAGTATAACCGTCTACAAGGCTGTAAGGATCGTTACTTACTTCCGGATCTTGCCCCGGATACCTAGTAATAGTAAAGAGGTTTGTTGCAGAAAAATATATAGATAAATTTTCAATGTTCGCTCTTTTTATTAATTCTTTTGGAAACCGATAATTAAGTGTAATAGATTTAAGTTTTAGATAAGAGGAGCTATAAATATTATTATTGGCAGTACCGCTTGCATTATAACCATAAATCAAACGTGGTCGATCAGACGTTGTATTTGTAGGCGTCCAATGATTTAAAATAGCGGTACTTTTATTCGTAAGATCATTTACGGAATGATTGCTGATTTCAGCAAGGTATAAAATATGGCCACCAACAGAATAGTTGAGTAATGCTGATAATGAGAAATTTTTATAACTTATATTATTTGTGATACCCCCATAATATTTTGGAGAGGCGGTGCCTATAAATTGACCATTATCTGGAAAATCTCCCATCAAACTGTACATAGGATCACCAATATTTATGTAAGGAGTGAAGTAAGTATAATATGGTTGTGTAGATAAATAACTATCTAACTGGGCCTTTGATTGTATGATCCCAAGAAAATTTAAGCCAACAAACTGTCCTACCGGAGAGCCAGAAATCAACACTGAATTAGCAGAAATATAGTTAACACCATCGGCAGTAACAACATTTCCATGGTTAGGGTCGGCAAAAATTGAATTTAGATTGGTAACCAGACTCCTGTTAAAAGATGTATTGATGCTAGTATTCCATGAAAAAGTTTTGCCTCTTATGATGTCTATATTTAGTTGGATTTCCAACCCTCTGTTTCTTATGTCAGCAAGGTTAGCTATAAGTGTAGAATAAGATGAACTCGGGGCTAAAGGTACTGTATATAGCAGACCAGACGATTTTTTTTCGTATATACCAATACCTCCTACAAGCCTAGATTTGAAAAAAGAGAAATCGATTCCGGCATCTTTTTGCAAGGTAGATTCCCATTTAATAGTACTGTTTCCTAATTGGGTGGGTATTGTTGCGTTGCTGCCATTATAGGAGCCAGTGGTATATAAGGTACGGAATGAATTATCACCAATATTTTGTGTTCCTGTATAGCCCATACTTGCTCTTAACTTGATATCATCCACCCATGAAACATTTTTTAAAAAATTTTCTTGCGAAATTCTCCAACCTATACCTGCTGATGGGAAATACCCAACCTGATTATTCGAAGGAAATTTAGAAGATGCATCAGAACGGCCGGTGACAGTTAAAAGGTATTTGTCTTGGTAAGCGTAATTTACCCTCGCATAAAAACTCAAGAGAGAGTTTTGAGTCGATCCAGAAATATTGGGAAGCGCTAAAACTGCAGAACCAATGTTATTTAGTATTATATCATCCGGATAACCCTGCCCAGATGCTTGGAAAGTGTTACTTTTATCTAGCTGCCAAGATGTACCAATCACTGCATCTAAACGGTGGTTACTATTAAATTGATGAATATAATTCAATGTGTTCTCATACAAAGAGGATGTAGATTCAGTTTGACCCTGAGATCCAATGCCACCCTGGGAACTTCCTCCAGCTCCGCTCGCTACTTTAACTAAACTATTTGAAGGTGTAAAATTTCGCTGATGATAGGAATTATAATTAATCGAAGCCTGACTTCTAAATTTAAGGCCTTTGGCGATGTTATATTCAAGGGCTAAAGAACCAAGAAATGAACCATTCTTCCCTTCGTTAATACCGTTTAATAGTGCCAAAGGATTTTGAAAACCAGAAGCATTTAAACTTCCAACGGCGCTTCCATTTAATCTTGCTAAGGTACCATCATCATTGTAAGGTTGTTTCGTCGGCGGCGCATATAGCGCCTGAGAATATGCACCATTTGTAATATTATTACGGGTAAACCCATAATTGATATTGGTAATAAACTTAATTTTATCTGTAATGTCATTATCAAAATTTATTTTCCCTGAAATGCGCTTAAAATCAGTTCCGAGTACCACACCTGTTTGGTTCGTATAGGATAAGGACGTATAGTATCGTGAAGATTTACTGCCACCTCTTATAGAAATATCAGTGTTTTGAGAAATGCCATTACGCAAAACAAGGCCTAGCCAATCTGTATTTGCGTTTCCTAGAAAATTAGGATCCGTTAGTATTTTGTTAGGTATCGTACTTACATCATCACCAGCAGCAGTTTGAGCATCCACCAAATTTTGAGCGGCTTCTTTAAGTACACTTCTATATTGATCTGCATTGAGAAGTTTTGCTTTAATTGGTTTCGAGACACCTGTATAATTATTAAACTCAAAAATTGGTTTCTCATTAAAGCTTCCTTTTTTGGTTGTAATTATCACCACGCCATTCGCAGCCTTGGATCCATAAATCGCTGTACCAGATGCATCTTTCAAGATATCGATAGTTGCAATATCATTTATATTAAGACCAGCCAAGCTATTCAAGCCACGGGCAAATGAGCCTGATAGTGCGCCGTTTGCTGACGAATTACCTGCAGACTGCGCAATTGGATCCACTACTTCGCCGGGGGTTGTTATATATCGGTCTAGTGGTGTTACCTGCACTCCATCAATTATATACAACGGATCGTTTCCTCCGAGTATAGATGTACCCCCTCTTATACGAATACTAGCCACGCCACCTGGCGAGCCATCTCCCTGTACAACCTGTACCCCGGCGGCTTTTCCGGATAATGCCTGATCTATACTCGCATAGGGTACGTCTTTTATTTCATTTACATTAACACTAACTACCGAACCTGTCAAGTCTTTCCTCTTTGTAGAACCGTACCCTACCACTACAGCTTCTGCCATATAATTTACTTTGATTTTCAGCCTTACATCAGGTATTTCGCTTCGACCATTTACTTTTATTTCCAATTGCTCTACACCTATTCCGGTAAAAACTAAAGTAGCATCCCCATCTATACCTGTCAACCTAAATTCTCCGTTTTTGCCCGTGCTCGTGCCCCTACGTGTACCTTTGACTGTTATAGTAATTCCTTCCATGGGCTCGTTGTTTTCATTTACAGCTTTGCCATGTACGTTTATGAGCAGGGCTGTATGGATTGCAGGATCTGGTATCTGCACTTTTAAAATAACCCCAGGTTTTTTAGTGATTATGATAGTATTTTCCTGAATGGCATAATCCAATAGTTGACCTACAAAACATTGTTTTAACACAACAGTGATGGGCACGTTTTTTACATCAATACTCACTTTGCCAGCTTCTAACAAAATTCTCTTACTATATAAAAACCCCATACCCGTCTGTTTTTCTATTTCCCGGAATACTTTTTCTACTGGTGCATTCTTCACCAAGATAGTTACGTTTTGTGCCGAACTAGCAGCTGATACAGGCAGAAAAAAAGCAATTAGTAAAATTAAAGTCAATTTCATCACTTTCTCTAGTTGAGGAGTACGCAGTTTCAAAATAGTTTTGCTTTTTGGTAGGGCAAAAATACTTCGCTTATTAAGGATTAGTAAGTTCATACATTTTTAGTGTTTTGGTTTAAGAATAAATGATACATGAAGATTTTTAATTATTTTACTGAGCCACAAACCGCCTGTAATGTTCGTGGCAATGCCGGTATGTTAGTTTGCTTTTTTTATTGTACTATAATTGTTTTTCCTTTTATTTCAAATTTTACTGACCCAGTGGTTTCCAGCATTTTTAAAATCTCAGATATTTTTACATTCCGTGATATTATGCCCACAAATTCATCTTTTGGTATGCCATTTTTGTAGTAGACAGTTACATCATACCATCTTTCCAACTGCCGCATAATTGTTTCAAGGTCTGTACTGTTAAATATAAATTTATCATTCTTCCAAGCCATCACCGTTTCCACATCTACCCTTTTATTTACAGAAAGCTTTCGTTCTTTTGTCAACTGCACTTGCTCCCCTGGAGTAATCCTCACTCCCAGCCCTCCTCGGCGAGAAGAGGGGATTGAAAACTGCACACTTCCTTCAAGTAAAGTAGTATTGATAGTGGGTTCATCTGCATAGGCATTCACATTAAAATGCGTACCCAAAACTTTCACTTCTCCTTTACCGGCAACATCTACTTTGAAAGGCATTGCCCCATTTTTGGCTACTTCAAAATAAGCTTCACCGGTAAGCCTTACGTTTCTTTCTTTACCGGAAAACCTAGTGGGGAAGTGCAGAGAGGAAGCGGCATTCAGCCAAACTTTAGTACCATCTGGCAAGACTAAATGGTATTGCCCGCCACGTAAGGTGCTGATGGTATTGAACACAACGCCACCATTTTTTCCAACGGCGGAATAAGTTAGTTTACCCTTCGATTTTGTTATGCTGGAATTACCCTGACTAGCTAATTTTCCATCTGATGCACTATCTAAAATGATGCTTGATCCATCCGATAAGGTGAGCATGGCTTTGTTATCACTAAGGGATGGATTGTTTACTTTCTCAACCCCTAAAACAATTAGAGTAGGTTTTTGTGTAAACTGATTATAGCCTATGATAAGTCCTATTAGTAATACTGCAGCAATAGAAGCACACTTAAACCAGACCTTTTTATATATTGGTAGAACTTTGGCCAGCTCTATTGTCACCACCGTAGTATGTTTAGTTTTGGTTTTTATACTTTTAAATAAAGAGCTAAGCCATTCTTCTTTTTTTACTGGACTAAGCCTAGTCCATTCATTTTCACTCTGATTTTCTCTGTCCAGCCACTCTTCTACGCGCCTGAGTTCTTCTTCATTACAATTACCAGAGAGGTACTTGTCCAATAAATTTTTGATTTCATTTACATTCATGAAAATAGCCTTGATATTATACAAGTCGTTTTAGAAAGCAAATAGTACTATTGAAATTGAAAAAAAAACTAAAATAGTCAGCTCTTTATTACAGCCACAAATACATTTTTCATTTATCTGTACAGGAACGTAGAAAATTCAGTGCAGTTGTTAGCTGGTTTTTTACAGTTTGAGGGGAGACATTCGTCTGATTGGCAATTTCTTTAATAGAGAGTTGGCCTTCGCGGCTTAACTTATAAACTTCTTTAACCTTCGGTGTCAATTTATTTACAGCACTTTGAAGGGTGGCATCTAGTTCTTTTGTAGTTATTGCATCTTCAACATCATTTACTACTCCCTGCGGCAGGGACCCTAATTTATCTGCATATTTTTCAATTATGACCTTATGCCTGAAAAAATCGATAATTCTGTATTTGGCCACAGTAAATAAAAAAGCGTTTAAAGAATGTGTGATTTTCAGCTCGGATCTTTCTTCCCATAAGTAAACAAAAATATCCTGGATGATATCTCTCGCTTCTTCCAGCGAAGGAAGTTTGGAGGCCGCATAGTTTGTTAAATCCGGAGCGTATTTCTCATAAATTGCAGCATACGATTGCTCATCCCCGTCCCTGAGTCCTTGAATTAAAGTAGATTCATTGTACACCCCATTGTCCATCAAAATAGTAAGGTTCAGTTTGCCGAATTTATAAATATAATCCCGTTATTCCTATGTTACCTTACTTAAAAAATTTCAGACTCGGATGTGCTTTCCAGCATACCCTCACAAATAAAAACATCCTAACAATTTTGATAAATGGCAATGATTTCTTTAGAGATCAAGGATTGCTTGAGTATTTTTTTGCGTTAGTTAGATTCACAGTTTTTTATAGTTGTCACTGTTATCTTAGTGTTATTTGTCTCGCTACCTTATAGCGTTATTATTGTTAAATTTTATTCAAAAAGAAAAGTAACTCTCTTACAAAAAATCCTAATATTTCAGTCTATATCGACATTTTTTTTGTTTAGCTGGTTCTTTTATGAAAGTTTCACTGTTTTCTTAGTGTTATTTGTCTCGCTACCTTATAGCGTTATTATTGTTAAATTTTATTCAAAAAAAAAAGTAACTCTCTTACAAAAAATCTTAATATTTGAGTTTATATCGATATTTTTTTTTGTTTAGCTGGTTATTTTATGAATGTATGGCGGTGTCCAATCAAATAATAATTATAGAATTATTCACACGCATTTTGAAGAAATTTGCGTTGCAACGGTCTTAAATTACTTGCAACCAGATTGCGCAGAAAAGAAACGCAGATTTCGAATGATTTTTTCGCTCAGCGATTTAAAAAATCCACTTAATTTGCGGAATTTATCACTTTAAATCTGCGGGGAAAAATGGGGTCAACCGTAAAAGCTGGGGAGTGCTGGCTCTAAGCAAACAATTTTCCAAGTCTAAACAGGAAAAATTTGGGATCGGTTACGCCTCTTAAATTAGCTCTGAATAGTTTTATTTTTGAATTGAATG